>CAWCTE010000003.1:0-445655 GCA_963798385.1 uncultured Alphaproteobacteria bacterium
GTGCGGCCATCGCCGACGGCGAGGTGGTGGCGTCGCTCTCCGAGCGGATCCTCGGCCGCGTCGCGGCGGAGGACGTGCTCGACCCGAAGACCCAGGAGGTGATCTTCAAGCGCGGCGATCTCATCGACGAGCGCGACGCCGACGCCATCGAGGCGGCGGGCGTTCTCGAGATGCAGATCCGCTCGCCGCTCACCTGCGAGGCCGAGGACGGCATCTGCGCCCAGTGCTACGGGCGCGACCTCGCCCGCGGCACCCGGGTCAACCCCGGCGAGGCGGTCGGCATCATCGCCGCGCAGTCGATCGGCGAGCCCGGCACCCAGCTGACGATGCGGACCTTCCACATCGGCGGCATCGCCCAGGGCGGTTCGCAGAGCTTCCTCGAGGCCAGCCAGGAGGGCACGCTGCAGTTCCGCGGCGCCAACTTCCTGACCAACGCCGACGGCGACGAGATCACCATGGCGCGGACCATGGAACTCGTCATCGTCGACGAGCACGGCATCGAGCGGGCGGTCCACAAGCTCGGCTACGGCACCAAGCTCCTGGCCAAGGAAGGGGCGAAGGTCTCGCGCGGCGACAAGCTCGCCGAGTGGGATCCCTACACCCTGCCGATCCTCGCCGAGAAGGCGGGCGTGGCGAAGTTCGTCGATCTCGTGGCCGGCTTCTCGGTCCGCGAGGAAATGGACGACGCCACCGGCATCAGCCAGAAGATCGTGTCGGACTGGCGCGCGGCGCCCCGTGGCAACGACCTCAAGCCCGAGGTCATCGTCATGGACCCGCTGACCGGCGATCCGGTGCGGCTGGACAACGGCAACCCCGAGGTCCACGCCATGTCGGTCGACGCCATCCTCTCGGTCGAGGACGGCCAGGAGCTGAAGCCCGGCGACGTCATCGCGCGTATCCCGCGCGAGGGTGCGAAGACCAAGGACATCACCGGCGGTCTGCCGCGGGTGGCCGAACTCTTCGAGGCGCGGCGTCCGAAGGACCATGCGATCATCGCCGAGATCTCCGGCCACGTGCATTTCGGCAAGGACTTCAAGAACAAGCGCCGGATCAGCATCGAGCCGGTCGAGGAAGGCCTCGAGACGATCGAGTACATGGTGCCGAAGGGCAAGCACATCCCGGTGCAGGAGGGCGACTTCATCTCGAAGGGCGAGTACATCATGGACGGCAATCCCGCGCCCCATGACATCCTCGCCATCCTCGGGATCGAGGCACTCGCCGACTACCTGATCGACGAGGTGCAGGAGGTCTACCGGCTGCAGGGCGTGAAGATCAACGACAAGCACATCGAGGTGATCGTTCGCCAGATGCTGCAGAAGTGGGAGATCTCGGAGTCCGGCGGCACGACGCTCCTGAAGGGCGAGCAGGTCGACAAGATCGAGTTCGACGAGGAGAACGAGAAGGCGATCGCCGCCGGCCGCCAGCCGGCGAAGGGCGCCCCGATCCTCTTGGGCATCACCAAGGCGAGCCTGCAGACCCGCAGCTTCATCTCCGCCGCCTCCTTCCAGGAGACGACGCGGGTGCTGACCGAGGCGGCGACCCAGGGCAAGCGCGACAAGCTGGTCGGCCTGAAGGAGAACGTCATCGTCGGCCGGCTGATCCCGGCCGGCACCGGCGGCGCCACGCACACGATCAAGCACATCGCCACCGAGCGCGATGCCAAGATCATCGCCGACCGCCGCGACGAGGCCGCCGCTGCCCTGGCGCTCGAGGAGATGCCGGAAACGGAGCCGGTGATCTTCGACGCCGAGTAGCGTCCTCAAGGCCCTATGACACGAGACGCCGCCGGCCCCCCGCCGGCGGCGTCTCTCGTTTTGCTTCCGTCCGGACTGGACAACGCGCGCTTCCCCGGCCAATCCTGCTCCCGGAGCAAGGGGGTCATCGCGGACGCGGAGGCCGATGCTCGTCGACAACTCCCTTTCCATCGTCAACCGCACCGGCGCCTACTACATCGCCCGCGACCTCTGCGCCGCCTTCGCCCCGGCCGCGACGCTGCGGCACTGGCGGCTCGGCGCCTGGGCGCCCGAGGGCCTGCCCCGCAAGCTCGTCGCCCGCCTGATGATGGCCGAGTACGCCCTCCTCGGGGACAGCGAGCGCTGTCGCATCGGCGATGGCGGCGGCCCGCGGCTCTTCCTCGATCCCCTTTACATCCTGCGCTCCCGCCTCGACGCCGCCGACACCGTGCTCTGTCACGACGTCGGCCCCCTCACCCATCCGGACCTCTACGACAGGCGAACCGCCGCCAACTACCGTCGCGCCTATGCCAGGATCCGCCGCGTCGGCCCCGGCATGGTCTTCGTCAGCGACTGGTCCCGGTCCGCCTTCGTCGCCCTCCACGGCACCGGCTTTCGCGCCCTCACCACCATCCCGCTCTACGTCCGCAGCGACCTCATGGACGGCCCCACCGCCCCGGTCCCCGGCCTCGAGCGCCGCTTCTTCCTCACCGTCGGCGCCTTCGAGACCCGCAAGAACCATCTGGCCGCGCTCGACGCCTACGCCAGCGGCGGCTTCGCGGCGCAGGGCATCGACTACGTCCTCTGCGGCGCCCGCGGCGACGCCTGGACCGCGGTATCCACCCGCGCTGCCGCCACGCCCGGCGTCCGCCTCCTCGGCTACGTGCCCGATGCCGAACTCCGCTGGCTCTACGACAACGCCGAGGCGTTCGTCCTGCCGAGCCGCCTCGAAGGCTTCGGCATGCCCGCGCTCGAAGCCGCCTGCCGCGGGCTCCTGCCCATCGTCTCCGAAAACAGCGCCCTCGTCGAAGCGGTCCGTGGCCTCTGCCTCGAAATCCCCCCCGACGACCCCGCAGCGATCGCCGCCGCCATGTCCGCCGCGCTCGCCCGGTCCGAGCCGGAGCGCCACGAGACCGGCCGACAGCTCCGCGCCATGGCGGCCGAGGCCACCCGGCAGCGCTTCCTCGAGCGGTGGGCCGCGCTCTTTCCGGCCTAGCGCCGCCCGCCCACCTCGTCGATGTGCTCGAGAAGGTCCGCGGGATCCTCGAACACCCGGATCGCCCCCGCCTGCCGCAGCTCCGCGTCGCCGTAGCCGCCGCTCAGGAGCCCGACGCCCAGCGCCCGGGCCCGGACCGCGGCCAGCATGTCCCAGATCGCATCCCCGACCACGATCGCCGACTCGATCGGCACGCCCAGCCGTGCGGCGGCGGCGAGGAAGAGATCCGGATCGGGCTTGGCGTAGCGCACCTGGTCCCGCGTCACCACCGGCGTCCGCGCCGGATCGACCCCCAGCGCCGCGAGATTGACCGCGGCCGTCTCCATCCGTCCGCTGGTGGCCACCGCCCAGGGAATCTCCGCCTGCGTCAGCCAGTCGAGCAGCTCCCGCGCCCCCGGCAGCGGCCGGATGGCGTCGCGATAGCCGCGGTAGGCCTCCGCATGGGCGCGCCGCAAGCGCTCGACCCGCTCGCCGGAGATGTCGAGCCCGGTCTCCCGCAGCAGCTGGTTGGTGAAGAGCCCGCCGCTCATCCCGATCTTGCGGTGGATGCGCCAGACCGAGAGCTCGATCCCCTCGGCATCGAGCGCCGCCTTCCAGGCCAGCACATGCTGATAGACACTGTCCACCAGCGTGCCGTCGAGATCGAAGAGAAAGACCGGCTGCGTCCGCATCCCCTGCTCCACCCGTTCAGTCGAGGCCGCCGATGTAGTCCATCTTGCCGAGCGGCACCCCCTCGTGCCGAAGGATGTCATAGGCGGTGGTGACATGGAAAAAGAAGTTCGGCAGCGCGAACTTCAGCGCATAGTCACCGGAGCGCATCGTAATCGGCGTTCGGCCGATATTGACCGAGATGGTCTCTCCGGCCCGGCCATCCATCGCTACCCGCGGCACCGCCTCGAGAAACGCCCTCGTCCGAGCGATCCGGTCGGCGAGATCACCGAAATCCTTCTCCTCGTCGGCGAAGCTCTGGTTCTCCACCCCGCCGACCCGCACCGCCGCGAACTTCGCGGTGTCGCTCGCCCGCTGCACCTGGCCGACCAGGGTCAGCATGTCCGGTGCCAGCCGCGCCTCCAGCAGCGCCGCAGCGTCGATCCCCTCCGCCTCGGCGAAGGCCCGGGCCTTGGCCAGTACCGCATCGAGGTTGCCGAGGCCGCGCAGGAACACCGGCACGGTGACGTCGTAAAGCGAGATCGACATGAACTGCGTCCAGACTGAAATTGGCGGCCGCCTACCCGCGGCCCGGGAGCTCCTCGTAGCTGACATGGCCCCGGCGCGGGACGCAAGGGGAACCGCCACCTCTGGCAACCGCGCCACGGATCGCCTATCTGGACGGTTCCAACGACCCCGGGGAAAGCCATTGGCCCGCATCCTGATCACCTCCGCGCTCCCCTACATCAACGGGGTCAAGCACCTCGGCAACCTGGTGGGCAGCCAGCTCCCCGCCGACGTCTACGCCCGCTACATGCGCGCCCGCGGCCACGAGGTGCTGCTGATCTGCGCCACCGACGAACACGGCACCCCGGCCGAGCTCGCCGCCGCCGCGGCGGACGAGCCGGTGGCGGAATACTGCGCCCGGCTGTGGAAGGTGCAGAAGGACCTCGCCGACGGCTTCCGCCTCAGCTTCGACCATTTCGGCCGCTCGTCCAGCCCGCAGAACCACCGCCTCACCCAGCACTTCGCCGGGCGTCTCTACGAGGCCGGCCTCATTGCAGAAGTCTCTGAAAAGCAAGTCTATTCCAACACAGACGGCCGCTTCCTGCCCGATCGCTACATCGTCGGCACCTGTCCGAACTGCGGCTACGAGCGCGCCCGGGGCGACCAGTGCGAGAACTGCACCAAGCAGCTCGACCCGACCGACCTCATCGACCCGCGCTCGGCGATCTCCGGCTCCACCGACCTCGAGGTCCGTGAGACCAAGCACCTCTATCTCCGCCAGAGCCAGCTCAAGGACGAGATCCGCGCCTGGATCGACAGCAAGTCCGACTGGCCGGTGCTCACCACCTCGATCGCCCGCAAGTGGCTCGACGACGGCGACGGCCTCCAGGACCGCGGCATCACCCGCGACCTAGACTGGGGCATCCCGGTCAAGCGCGGGACGGAGCCCTGGCCCGGCATGGAGGGCAAGGTCTTCTACGTCTGGTTCGACGCGCCGATCGAATACATCGGCGCCACCGCCGAATGGGCCGACGCCAACCCGCAGGCCGGTGGCTGGGAGCGCTGGTGGCGCGAGGACATGGGCGCCGCCGACGTGCGCTACATCGAGTTCATGGGCAAGGACAACGTCCCCTTCCACACCCTGAGCTTCCCCGCCACCATCCTCGGCGCCAACTTCGACGGCGCCGAGCCCTGGAAGCTCGTCGACTACATCAAGTCCTTCAACTACCTCAACTATGAGGGCGGCAAGTTCTCCACCTCCGAAGGTCGCGGCGTGTTCATGGACCAGGCGCTCGACATCCTGCCGGCGGACTACTGGCGCTGGTGGCTGATGTCGAACGTGCCGGAAGGATCGGACTCCAACTTCACCTGGGAGGGATTCCAGGCACAGGTGAACAAGGACCTCGCCGACGTCCTCGGCAACTTCGTCAGCCGCGTCACCAAGTTCGCTCGCGCCCGCTTCGGCGACACCCTCCCGGCAGGGGGCGAATGGAGCGCGGCCGAAACCACGGTTGCCGAAGAGATCGCCAGGAGGCTTGCGACGTACGAGGCGCACATGGAGGCGATCGAGCTTCGCAAGGCCGCGCAAGAACTCCGCGCCATCTGGGTCGTGGGGAACGAGTACCTGCAGGCCGCCGCACCTTGGACGGCGATCAAGACCGACCCCGAGCGCGCCGCCGTGGTGACGCGGTTCGCTTTCAACCTGATCCGCCTCTACGCGGCCCTGAGCCTGCCGTTCCTGCCGGACAGTGCCGACCGCATGGCCGCGGCGCTCAAGCTGGGTCGCCTCGAATGGCCGACCGACGTGGCCGCGGCCCTGGTGGCGTTGTCCGCCGGACATGCGTTCTTGGTGCCGGACGTGCTCTTCACCAAGATCGACGACCCCCGCCGCGAGGACTTCGAGGCGCAATTCGCCGGAGCATGACCTGCGGACAGTTTAACCGAATTTTATTGAAGATTAATCCCTACAATATCAATGCGTTCACGCGTGAACACCCTCCTGTTCACACCCGTCTTTACGGTCGCCGAGCCAGGGTTCGTCGGCGCTTTCCCCTTGCCCTCCCGAGGCGCCCGGCTATAAAGCCCGTCGTGTCGGGCTATAGCGCAGTCTGGTAGCGCGTTCGACTGGGGGTCGAAAGGTCGTGAGTTCGAATCTCGCTAGCCCGACCAAATCCCCGACAGCCTCGTCGTGTCCCTCCGGGGTGGTGGCCTCCCAGGGCATCACCCGGATGCACGCCGAGGGACAGATCACCGCAGCTCTTCCCTTTGCGCCGGGCCAGATCCAGCCGGCGAGCCTCGACCTCCGCCTCGGCGCCCAGGCCTACCGCGTCCGCGCCTCCTTCCTCCCCGGCGCCGCACGCCTCACCGAGCGCCTGGCCGAATTCGAGATGCACCGCATCGACCTCGGCCCGGGTGCCGTTCTGGAGAAAGGCTGCGTCTATCTCGTCCCCCTCGTCGAGGGCCTGGCGCTGCCGCCCGGCGTCTCTGCCGTCGCCAACGCCAAGAGCTCCACCGGCAGGCTCGATCTCTTCACCCGCCTCATCACCGACCACGCGACCGAATTCGACCGCATCGCGCCCGGCTACACCGGCCCCCTCTACGCCGAGATCTCGCCCCGCTCCTTCTCGGTCCTCGTCCGCCCGGGCATGCGGCTCAACCAGATCCGCTTCCGGCGCGGTTCCGCCACCCTCGACGACGCCGCCCTGCGCGCGCTCGACGCCTCCGACCAACTTGTGAACGGCGAGGCCCACATCGCCGGCGGCCTCGCCTTCTCGGTCGATCTCGAGCCGCGCGCCGACGGCCTCGTCGGCTACCGCGCCAAGCCCCATACCGGCCTCATCGACCTCGACCGCATCGGCCACTACGACCCCACCGACTACTGGGAGAGGGTCGAGACCCGTGACCGCCGCATCATCCTCGATCCCGGCGCCTTCTACATCCTGGTGAGCCGAGAAGCCGTCCACGTTCCGCCAGACTACGCCGCCGAGATGGCCCCCTACCTCGCCATGGTCGGCGAGTTCCGCGTCCACTACGCCGGCTTCTTCGACCCCGGCTTCGGCCACGCCGGCGCCGGCGGCACCGGGTCCCGCGGCGTCCTCGAGGTCCGCTGCCACGAGGCACCCTTCGCCCTCGATCACGGCCAGATCGTCGGCCGCCTCGTCTACGAGCGCATGTCGGAGCGCCCTGAGATACTCTACGGCCGTGACATGGGCTCGAACTACCAGGGCCAAGGGCTCAAGCTGTCGAAGCACTTCCGCACCCCCTGACGCACCGGCGCAGGCCGGGTCCGTCTTAGTCGCTCGTGAAACCGGAAGGAGAACCAGATTATGGAAGGCCTCACCTCGGCAATCAGCGCCGTAAACAGCTTCGTCTGGGGACCTCCGATGCTGGTGCTGATCCTCGGCACCGGCTTGTTCCTGCAGCTTCGGCTTGGACTGATGCCGATCCTGCGCATACCCACCGGCTTCCGCATGGTCTGGAGGGGGCGCAAGCCCGACGCCGACGCCCCGGGCGAGATCAGCCCCTACGCCGCGCTGATGACCGCCCTCGCGGCGACGGTCGGCACCGGCAACATCGCCGGCGTCGCCACCGCCATCGCCATCGGCGGGCCGGGGGCGCTCTTCTGGATGTGGATGACCGCCCTCGTCGGCATGGCCACCAAATACTCGGAGGTGCTGCTGGCGGTGCATTACCGCGAGACCGACGACCACGGCGAGCAGATCGGCGGCCCGATGTATGCCATCAAGAACGGGCTCGGCGCCCACTGGAAATGGCTCGGCGTTCTGTTCGCGCTCTTCGGCGGGTTAGCGGGCTTCGGCATCGGCAACATGGTTCAATCCAACTCCATCGCCGAGGCGATGAATTCCAGTTTCGCCATTCCGCACTGGCTCACCGGCGTGGTGCTGGCGGTGCTGACCGGTTTCGTGCTGCTCGGCGGCATCAAGCGCATCGGCGCCGTGGCCGAGCGGCTGGTGCCGGGCATGTGCATCGCCTACATCGCCGCGGCCTTGTTTGTGCTCGTGGTCCACGCTGGGGACATTCCGGGGGCCTTTGCTCGGATCTTCTCAGAGGCGTTCAGGCCGTCGGCGGCGACCGGGGGATTTGCGGGGGCGACGATCATGATGGCCTTGCGCTACGGGGTGGCGCGGGGGATTTTCTCCAATGAGGCGGGGCTGGGTACTGCCGGGATCGCGCAGGCGGCAGGACAGAGCAAGAATGCGGCGCAGTCCGGACTGATCGGGATGATGGGGACGTTCATCGATACCATCGTGGTCTGCACGATGACTGGCCTCGCGATCATCGTCACCGGCGTCTGGACGAGCGGTGAGACCGGCGCGACGCTGACCGCGAGCGCCTTCGGCGCGGGCTTTCCCGGCGGGGCATATTTCCTGGCTCTGGCATTGGCGGTGTTCGCCTTTACCACCATTCTCGGCTGGGCCTATTACGGCGAGAAGTGCTGGGAGTTCCTGGTGGGAACCGGCGTTGAGAAGCCCTATCGGGTCCTCTGGACAATCTTCGTTCTGGTCGGAGCCGTGACGCAACTCGACTTCGTGTGGCTGGTGGCGGACACGCTCAACGCATTCATGGCCTTCCCGAACCTCGTCTCACTGCTGCTGCTGTCGCCTGTGATCGCCAAGGTGACGGCTGACTATTTCAGTGCCGGAGGAGGCCGCTGAGGGCCAATTCCGGCCCGGTGGACGGGCCGGAATTACTGGCGGATGCCAAGATTTACGGGTCGAATTGGTCTAAATTTGCCCTCATCGCCCGCGTCACTGGAAGAGATCGGCGGACTCGACGGGTTCGTCGAACTCGTCTTCCGTGTCGTCGCTATCCGCTGCGGAAGGCGACTCCGGAGACGGGCGATTGTCGAGGAGGCCGGCGGCGCGGAGCTCTGCGACACCGGGCAGGTCGCCGTCAAACTCGAGGCCGAAATGGTCGAGGAAGTCCTGGGTGACGACGAAGGTCATCGGCCGGCCCGGCGTCATTTTGCGGCGACCGAGACGAACCCAACCGAGCTCGATCAGTTGGTCCAGGGTGCCCCCCGAGACCGAGACGCCGCGGATCTCCTCGATTTCGGCGCGGGTCACCGGCTGGTGGTAGGCGACGATCGCCAGGGTCTCGATAGCGGCGCGGCTGAGCTTGCGGGTCTCCACCACCTCGCGGCTCATCAGGAAGCCGAGGTCCGCGGCCGTTCGGAAGGCCCAGCCGTCGCCGATGCGGGCGAGCTGGACGCCGCGGCCGTCGTAGCGCCGGCGAAGCGCCGCAAGCGCCTCGGCCACGTCGCAACCCTCGGGCAAACGCTCGGCGATCTCGCGGCCCGACAACGGCGCGCGGCTGGCGAAGAGCACCGCCTCGACCATGCGTTCCTGTTCGGGCATGGGCGGGACCGCAAAGGCTCCGTCCGCGTAGAACCCGCGTGCCGTCGTCTCGTTCATCGCACGTCCTCCACTGTTGACTGCCGGATCCAAATCGGCTGGAAGGCGCCTTCCTGCCGGAGCTGGAGCCTGCCTTCCTTCACCAGTTCCAGCGCCGCGGCGAAGCTCGCTGCCGTCGCCGACCGCCGCTTGGCCGGTTCCCTGCGCCAGTCCGCCGGCAGCCAGGCCTGCAGCCGCGTCCAGTCGATAGCGGTGCCGAGCATGCCGCGCATGCGCTCCAGCGCCTGTTCCATGGTGAAAATCGGCCCCCGCGCAAGATGCAAAGGGGTGAAATCCTCTCGTGTTTTGATTCGCGCATAGGCGCGCATCAGGTCGACGAGCGAGGCGGTGTGGACAATCTTCAGCGCCTTCGTCGTCCGCTCGGTCTCGCCGCGGGCGAAGACGTCGCGGCCGAGCTGGTCGCGGGCCATGAGTTGGGCCGCCGCCTCACGCATCGCCTCGAGCCGCTGGAGCTGGAACGCCAGATGCTCGGCGAGTTCGTCCCCTGAAGGCCCCTCCTCGCTCGGGTCGGGAGGGAGCAGGAGCCGGGACTTGAGGTAAGCCAGCCAGGCGGCCATCACCAGGTAGTCGGCGGCGAGTTCGATCCGTAGGCGCTTGGCGGCCTCGACGAACCCCAGGTACTGCTCGGCCAGCCGCAGGATCGAGACGCGGCGGAGGTCGACCTTCTGGCTGCGCGCCAACGTCAGCAGCAAGTCCAGCGGTCCCTCGAAGCCGCCGACGTCCACGACCAGCGCCTCGGCCGCGAGCCGAGCGGCGGTAGAGTCGGCGTCGAAAAAGTCCTCAGGCACTCGCCCGCTCCCGCAAAGCCACGAACTCCGCCTCGAGCGGGGCCGCGTCGTCGAGGTCGCGAGAGCGGAGGGCCAGCGCCGCCGCCGCACGCTCGGCGGGACGGCCGGCCAGAAGCGGCGTCACCTCGGCCACTGCGGCCATCTCCGTGGGATCGCCATTGCAGTGGAGGACCATATCGCAGCCGGCCGCGAGGGCGCGTAAGGCGCGGTCGGCGAAGCTGCCCTTCAGCGCATGCATCGAGAGATCGTCGGTCATCAGCAGGCCGTCGAAGCCGATCTCGTCGCGGATCAGCCTGATCGTCGCCGGTGACTGGGTAGCCGGGGCGCTGTCGTCGACGGCGACGTAGACCATGTGGGCGGTCATCGCCATCGGCAGGTCGGCGAGCGCCCTAAACGGCGCGAAGTCGGCCGCAAGGGCGGTGCGTCCAGCGGTCACCACCGGTAGCTCCCTGTGGCTGTCGAGGGTTCCCCGCCCGTGGCCCGGGATGTGCTTCATGATCGGCAGGACGCCGCCCGCCAGCAGCCCTTCCCCCACGGCGCGGCCGATTGCGGCGACCTCGATGGGGTCGTCGCCGTAGCAGCGGTTGCGGATTACCGGGTGGGTGTCAGGGTGTACGAGGTCGAGGATCGGAGCGCAGTTGACGTCGATGCCGACGGCGCGGAGTTCGCCGGCGATCAGCCGGTAGCGCAGGTACATCGCTCGCGTACGCACGTCACGGCTGGGAATGCGCTGGCATTCTTCGAGTGCCGGCGCCCATTCGCGCCAGTATGGGCCGCGGAGCCTTGCGACGCGCCCGCCTTCTTGGTCGATCAGGACCGGTGCGTCCCGCCCGACGGCGGCGCGCAGATCGTCGGTCAGGTGGCGGAGCTGGGCTGGGCTCTCGATGTTGCGGGCAAAAAGAATGAAGCCCCAGGGATCGGCCGCGGCGAAGAATCGACGCTCCGCTTCGCCCAGCGCCGGTCCACCGCAGCCGAGAATGACCGCGCGGGCGCTCATCTACTGCAGGGTCACCGGGATGCAGGCCACGCCGCGCGCGCGCAACGCCTCGCACATCTGCCGGGTCTGGTCGGCCGTGTCGAAGCCGGCGACGCGTAGGCGGTAGAACACCCGAGCATTGGAGGTGGCACGCTCCACATAAAGGCTTTTTGACCCTAGAATATCGCCATTGCGGGCGACGAGCTGCTGCCAGGCCTGACGGGTAATCGCCTCGCTATCGAAGGCGCCAAGCTGCACCATCCGAGCGCCGGCGCGTACGCCGGAGACCTCGTTCGTCGCCGCCGGCACCGCCGCGGCAACCTGGGTGGGCTCAGGCTTGGGCGTCGCCGCGGCAGGCTTCGCGGGCGGGGGTACGGCCGCGGTGGCGGTCGACGCAACCGGCGCCGTTTTGATGGCCGCGACGGCGCGGAGGTTAGCAGGACGGTTGCGGGGCCGCGGGCCGGGATCGACCGGCGCCGCCTCGGCGACGAGTTCCTCATCGGCGTCGGGCGCCGCTAGGTCGATGCCGTCGTCGGACGCGAGGATCTCCTCCTGCGGAGGCATTGGCAGATCGCCGCCTTCGCCGAGCACCCGTTCCGCAAGGGCCTGCGGGGCCGAAAGAATTAGCTCACCCTGCGGCGCGTCCTCGGCGTTAAGGGCCACCGGAGCGGGCTGGGCCGAAGCGGTCTCCCGCGGCATCGGGGCGGGCCGGCCGGCGAGGACGGAATTCACCTCGAGACCCTGATGCGCCGCCTTCAGGCCGCCGGGATCCTCCGGTTCGACCCGCGCCGGGCCCTCCATCGCCCGGATGATCGGCACCTCGGCTGCATCCCGGGTCCCGAGGCGGTAGGACCAGAGGCCGAGCGCGGCCACCAGCCCCAGGAACATCGCCGCGCCGGCGAGCCTTTTGACGCCTTCGGGGATTAGGCGGTCGGCGTCACCGACCGCAACGGACTCGTAGTCGTCGCTGTAGAGATCGCGCATGGGGTTCTTGCCTGTTTTGACACACTATATCCTGTAGGTGCCTCTGCTCCAACCCCATAATGTCTTAACGGATGCCTTTATCGCATCTCTTTCATCGGGGTCACCCCAAGAATACCGAGTCCCGCGGCAATAACAACCTGCGTTGCGCGCACCAGCGCCAGGCGGGCGTGGGTCAGCGCCGGCGCGTCCTCGCGGATGAAGCGCTGCGACGGCTCCAGCTTGCCCTGGTGCTGCAGTGCGTGGAAATCCGACGCCAGATCATAGAGATAGAACGCGATCCGATGCGGCTCGTGATTCGCTGCGGCGATCTCGACCTGCCGCGGCCACTCCGCCGCCTTGCGCACGACGGCGAGCTCGCCCGCGGCGCCGAGCCCGGCAAGGTCCGCGGCCGCCAAGGCGCCGTCGTCGGTCTCGAACCCGGCCTCGGCGGCGCGCGCCAGCACCGACTGCGCCCGCGCATGGGCATACTGGACGTAGAAGACCGGGTTGTCCTTCGACTGCTCCATGACCTTGTCGAAGTCGAAGTCCAGCGGTGCGTCGTTCTTCCGCGTCAGCATCACGAACCGGGTCACGTCCGGCACCGACCTGCTCCACCACGTCCCGCAGCGTCACGAACGTCCCGGCGCGCTTCGACATCTTGAACGGCTCGCCGCCCTTGGTCAGCTTCACGAGCTGGCAGAGCTTGACGTCGAGCGGCACGCGCCCGTCGCTCAGCGCCGCGACCGCCGCCTTCATCCGCTTGACGTAGCCGCCGTGGTCGGCCCCCAGGACGTCGATCAGCTCGTCGTAGCCGCGCTCGATCTTGTCGAAGTGATAGGCGATGTCCGGGGCGAAGTAGGTCCATCCGCCATCCGACTTCTTCACCGGCCGGTCGGTGTCGTCACCATAGGCGGTGGAGCGGAACAGCGTCTGCTCCCGCGGTTCCCAGTCCTCCGGCAGCTTGCCCTTCGGCGGCTCGAGCACGCCCTCGTAGACGAGGTCCCGCGCCTCCAGCGCCGCGAGCGCCGCCTCGATCCGGCCGGTGCCGTAGAGCGACTTCTCCGAAAAGAAGTGGTCCATATGGACGTGCAGAAGCGCCAGGTCCTCGCGGATCATCGCCATCATCGCCTCGGTGGCGAGCTCGCGGACCTCCGCGAGCCAGTATTGCTCGCCCTTCTCCAGCAGGCTGTCGCCGTACTTCGCCTTCAACGCCTCGCCGACCGGGATCAGGTAATCGCCGGGATAGAGCCCCTCGGCGATCTCCGGCTCGCGACCGCAGGCTTCGCGGTAGCGCTCGTAGGCGGACCGCGCGAGCACATCGACCTGCGCGCCGCCGTCGTTGATGTAGTACTCGCGGGTGACGTCGTGGCCAGCGAAGTCGAGGAGGCCGGCGAGCGCGTCTCCGAAGACGGCGCCGCGGACATGGCCGACGTGCATCGGACCGGTGGGGTTGGCGGAGACGAACTCGACGTTGACCTTGCGGCCGGCGCCGAGGTCTGAGCGGCCGAAGTCGGTGCCGGCCGCCAGGGCGGCGGGGATGACGCCGAACCAGCGGCCGGGGGTGAGGCGGAGGTTGAGGAAGCCGGGGCCGGCGACCTCGGCGGAGGTGATGCCGGGGGCCTGGGCGAGCTCTTCGGCGAGCAGGGCGGCGATGTCGCGGGGCGACATGCGGGCAGGCTTAGCGAGGACCATGGCGGCGTTGGTGGCCATGTCGCCGTGGGCGGGGTCGCGGGGAGGTTCGACGGTGACGGCGGTGAGATCGAGGCCCGGGGGGAGTTGGCCGGCGTCGGTGAGATGCGCGATGGCCTCGCGCACCAAGGCTTTCATTTCCGCGAAGAGATCCATCGTCGTTCCTCCGATCCGGGGTGGCGTTAGCACAGGAAAGGGCGGGGCTGCCACGGGGATCTGCCGGCTTGGCCCCGGGGCGGGAGGGCTGCTAGACCGTCGGCATGGGCAGGTGGATGACGGGGTTGGGGTTGCTCGTCGCGCTGGCGGGGGCGGCGGCGGGAGAGGTGCTGACCCCGGAGGCCTTCGAGGCGCTGACGGAGGGACGGACGCTGTACTTCACCCAAGGTGGGGCACGCTATGGGGAGGAGCAGTACCTGCCGGGGCGTCGGAGCCTCTGGCGGTACGAGGATGGAAGCTGTTCGAGCGGGACGTGGTGGGGCGAGGGCGAGGCGATCTGCTTTGGCTACGAGGATGCGCCGGGGCCGCAGTGCTGGCGGTTCACGCGAGGGCCTGAGGGGGTCGCAGCGGAGCTGGTCGAAGGCGGGGTGCGGACCGGCGTCGTAGTCGAGATGAGCCGCGCGGACAGAATGCCACTGCGTTGCGCGGGGCCTTATCTGGGGACCTGAAGGGGCTTCTGCACACTGTGTGCAGCATACCTAAGACATTGATTTCAAACAATACAGACTCGGACATTTACCTTTCGTATACCAGGCGCAACCCGCCCCTCAAATCCTGATCCCGAGCAGGCGCTTGACCGCGGACCGGGGGGCCTTGGGGATGCGGTGTCGCCACTTCAGGTGGGCCATCAGGAGCAGCTTCTCGTGGAGGGGCAGTGTGCTCTCGCGGACCTCGCGAATGCCGGCGCGGAGGAGCGCGGCGCGCTGGTCGGGGGTGTTGGCCCAGCGGCGGCTCAGGCTGCCCTTCATGTAGTACTTGCGGCAGAGGCGTTCGGGGACGCGCACGAAGTCGCCGAGCAACGCCATGTGCAGGAGCCAGGTCCAGTCGGCGGAGTACTCGCCGCAGTCGTTGGGCTTGATGCCACCGATCCGCCGGAATGCCTCGGTACGGAAGAGGCCACGGTTCGGAACCCACCAGCACCAGGAATTCCGGGCCATGACCAGGCCGCGGGCGAGACTGCCGGTGACGCCGGAGAGGGCGTCGTAAGTCCAGATGTCGACGGATTCCTCGGCGGTGAAGCCGACGACCTCCATGTCGCTGAAGGCTAGGATCGCGCCGGGTCGGTCGCGAAGCGCCTCGACCAGCTTCTCGACATAGGTTGGCGCCACCACGTCGTCGTGGAAGGCGAAGAACATCAGCTCGCCTTCGGCCTGAGCCATCAGGTCGTTGGTGTTGCGCAGCCAGCCGAAGTTGGTCTCCCGGGTGACCACCCGGACGTTGGGGTGGCTGGCCGCGAAGGCGCGGACCACGTCAAGGGTGGCATCGGTGGAGCAATCGTCGCCGATCAGGATCTCGAGGTCGGTCCAGGTCTGGGCCGAGAGGCAATAGAGGGTGCGGTCGAGGAAGGCCGCGGCATTGTAGCACGGCACGACGGCCGTGACCTTCGGGCGCCAGGTGCGGCCGCCGCGCGGGCGGTCGGGCTCGACCACGTCCCTACCCTTCTCAGTCACCGGCGATCTCCCTGGCAAGGTCGTGGGCAAGCGCCGGCGCGGTGGAGTACTTGCCGGTGTCGATGGAGAAGTAGCGGCCGCGTCGGCGCACCCCGAAGCGGTCGCGCCGGTGCAGCGTCGAGCCGGGATCGGAGAGCGCGCCCTGGCCTTGGGCGAAGACGAAGCCGCCTTCGAGACGGACCTCGGCGGCGGCGTCGAAGATCCCGGCCGTCCACGGCATGACGCCGGCGAGGCCGGCGCGCATCCGGGCGATCAGGCAGGTCCGCTCTTCGGCGGACAGCGGGGCCGGCGCCGGCGGCGCGATCTCGTCGGAATCCGAGCGGAGGCCGGCGGGGTACCAGGAGAGGTAGAAGCGCCCGCCAGGGTATGACTTGACGTCGCCGAAAGGGCCGATGCCGGCCATGGCGCTCGGCAGGTCGAGATCCGGCCCGCGACCAAAAAGTGCGAGACGGTAGCGGTTCGACGAGGGCGGCCCGGCATCGAGGCCGGCGGTGAGGTCGACGGCGAGGCGGCCGTGCCAGAGGGCGTTGAGGACGACGTCGTAGGTCTCTGCGAGATCGGGGGTCCCCGTCACCCGCCAGGGGCCATCGGCAGCGTCCACCGGAGCGGCGGCGGTGAGTGGTGACGCCGGGGCGGAGGGCGATGGCGGGCTCGGCCGCGAGGGCATCGCCCAGGCGGTCGGCCACCCAACGGGTGTCGATGGAGCGCTCGGGCGTGGCGAAGCCCGCGACGATGTCGGGGCCCGCGAGGCCGGCGAGCTCGTCAGGGGCGAGGCGGCGGGAGCGGGCGGCGGAGGCGTCGGCGAGGTAGCGGGCGGCGTCGGGATGGGCGCGAACCAGGGCGCCGACGCGGTCGAAGGTGGCGGCGATGGCCTCCGGCGGCACGACGGAGTCGCGGTGGACGAGCAGGACGTCGTCGCGGGCGGTGACGTGCGGGGCGAGGTCGGCGGCGATCAGTTCGCGCAGCAGCGGCCCGAAGCGCAGGCCGCCAGGGACGAGCCGGCGAGCGGTGGCGAGCGAGGGGTCGGCGCCGTAGAGGAAGCCGAGGTGGATCTTGCCCTCGTTCCAGCGGCTGGCGCCGGAAAGCGGCGCCGGGGCGCTGTCGAAGAGGTCGACCCGCGCGCCGCGACGGGCGAGGAAGAGCGCGAGGCTCGTGCCCATGATGCCGGCGCCGAGGACGGCGATGCGCCGGCTCATCCGGCGGCCGCGGGATCGCAGATGTAGTCCGCCGGGTCATAGGCGGCGTCGCAGAAGACGACCATGGTCGAGCCCGGGCGGAGGAAAGTCTGGGCGCACCAGACCGGCGGCTCGATCAGCACCGCGCGGCGGTCGCCTTCGAGGCGGAACTGATCGATCCGGCCATGCCAGCGGACCTCGATCTCGACGGCGCCCGAGGCCAGCATCAGGATCTGGCGGGTGGCGGCGTGGCCGTGGCCGCCGCGCACGGCGCCGGGGCGGCCTTCGACGACGAAGGCGCGGACCGGTGCGAAGGCCAGCCCACCGAAATCGATCGGGCTGAGGCTGCCGCGGTGGTCCTCGATGGTCCGGGTCGGGATCCGCCGTACCCGGCCGTCGCAATACGCCTCAATGCCCATTCTCGCCGCCCCGGGGCCGTTCAGGCGCGCGAGGGTAGCATCGGCTGGCGCTGGTGCAACCGCGGTCGGCGGCAAGGTGAACGGGACGAGACCACCGCGGGAACGCACGGTCGTCGCACGCGTGCGACGGAGATCAAGTTATTGAAAAAACTTTGTTATCCAAGGTATGCTAACTGTATCTTCATACCCGTTAACGGACGGAGGCATGCGGTGGCGGCTGGGCGGCGATCGCTCAGAGGAGTTGGCCCTGCTCCGGCACCGGATCGGGGTCCGGCCGCCGGGTCGGCGCTCCGTCCGGGCGCGGACGCGGCCGTCGGCGAACTCGATCTCGAGAGCCGTGGACCGGGCGGCGGGCTTCTGCGCTGGTGACGACGGCGCCGGCGCCGTCGCGGACGATGGCGAAGCCGCGTTCGAGGACCCGGTGCGGCCCGAGGGTCTCGAGGGTGCGGCCGAGGGCGTCGAGGGCGGCGCGGGCCTCGCGGCTGCGGCGGTCACCGGCGCGGACGAGCCGGGTGTCGCGGGCCTCGAGGCGCTCGCGCAGGCGGGCGATGCGCTGGGCGACGAGGTCGGGGCGGAGGCCGTGGCTGGCGCGGAGTAGGCGCTGACGGTGCTTTTCCAGGCCGATTTCCAGGAGATGCGCGCCGAAGCGGCCAGGGGCGCCGCGGTTGAGGGCGAGGTGCAGGTGGCGGGTGAAGCCGATCAGCGCCAGCGGCAGGCGAACGGCGAGGCCGTCGAGGCGCTGGGCGCGCTCGGCGATCAGCGCGTCGGGGCGCGGCAGGCCGCGGGCGAGGTCGCGGAGGCGCTGGCGGCGCTGGTCGAGGCCGCGGGCGAGCGCGGTGCGGCGGCGGGCTTCGAGGGCGCCCACGGCGGCGACGAGATCGAGGCGGACCGGCACCGCCATCTCGGCGGCGGCGGTGGGGGTGGGGGCGCGGCGGTCGGCGGCGTGGTCGATGAGGGTGGTGTCGGTCTCGTGGCCGACGGCGGAGATGAGGGGGATGCTGCTTTCGGCGGCGGCGCGGACGACGATTTCCTCGTTGAAGCCCCAGAGATCCTCGATGCTGCCGCCGCCGCGGGCGACGATGAGGAGGTCGGGGCGGGGAACCGGGCCGCCGGGGGGAAGGGCGTTGAAGCCGCGGATGGCGGCGGCGACCTCGGGGGCGCAGCGCTCGCCCTGGACGGTCACGGGCCAGAGGAGGACGGGGCGGGGGAAGCGCTCACGGAGGCGGTGGAGGATGTCACGGATGACGGCGCCCGAGGGCGAGGTGATGACGCCGATGATCTCGGGCAGGAACGGCAGCGGGCGCTTGCGGGCGGCGTCGAAGAGGCCTTCGGCGGCCAGGGCGCGCTTGCGGGCCTCGAGCATCGCCATCAGGGCGCCGACGCCGGCCGGGGCGATTTCCTCTATGATCATCTGATACTTGGAGGCGCCGGGGAAGGTGGTGAGGCGGCCGGTGGCGATGACCTCCATGCCCTCCTCGGGCTTCACGGTCAGGGCGCGGGCGGTGCCTTTCCAGATCACGGCGCCGAGGCAGGCGCGGTCGTCCTTGAGGTCGAGGTAGAGGTGGCCGGAGGACGGGCGGGAGACGCGGCCAACTTCGCCGCGGACGCGGACGCGGCCGAACTCGCCCTCGATGACGCGTTTTACTGCGCCGGAGAGTTCGGAGACGGTGAACTCGGGGGCGTTCTGGCCGGGTTTCGGCTCCTCGAAGAGGTCCATGCGCGGGTGCCTTCTGGTCGGGGCGGCACTCTAGTCCGGGGAGAAGGCGGGGCCAAGGGGTCGAGATAAGGGGGGTGGAGGGGAAGGCCTTATCGGCTGGGGTGGCAATGGTTTACGGGGTTTTGTGGAATGTACAACGCATGTACATCGCGTGTACAATCCATGTACCAAGTAAAAGCGTCGGGATTAATCGTTAACGTGGGACGGTCGCGGTGGTTTCGAGGGTTTCCTGGGCGAAGTCGGTGACCAGGACCTCGAGCCGGATCGTCCAGTCGCCGCCGTGGGGCAGCGGCACCGGACCGGCGCGCCAGACCTCGCCGTCGCGGGCGGCGGCGAGCCGGATCGGCTCCAGGCCGCGGACCGGGTCGGAGAAAGCGATGCGCACCTCGAGCGGGTCGATGGGTTCGGCGGTCGAGGATTGCAGGCCGATCTCGACGGCGTTGGCGCCGGCCCGGCCCGGGGTCAGCGTGACATCGGCCATGATTGCGGGGCCGTGCAGGTGGACGAAGAGCTCGGCCGGCACCGCTTGCAGCGCGCGCGGCGGCGGGGTCAGGCGGAAGCCGCTGGCGAGGGCGAGGATCAGCAGGCCGAGGAGGATCTCGGCGGCGACCGAACGGCGGAACCGCGATCGGGCGCCGGGGGCGTTCCGGGCGATCGCGGGGGTGAGGCGGAGGCGGTTGATCGCGGCCAGGAGCAGGAGGATGGCGACGGCGGCGAGCTTGGCGAGGAGCAGGCGGCCATAGGCGGTGTCGACGAGCGCCGCGGGATGGCGGACCTGCACCACGGCGAGCACGCCACCGCTCAAGACCAGCAGGGCGACGAGCGGCAGGGCCAGCGCCGAGAAGCGGTGAAGGGTCGGCGCGAGGGTGTTGCCGGGCGCCGTCGCCCGCTCGGCCAGCCCCGGCAGGGCGCCGATCCAGAACACGAAGGCGCCGGCGTGCAGGGCGATGGCCGGCGCGGCGAGCCACCGCGGCGGCGCTGTCGCCGCGTGGCCGAAGAGCGCGAAGGAGACGGCCGCAAGCGCCCAGGCGACGATGGCGAGGGCGGCGGCGCCGGGGCCGGTGCGAAGCAGGGCCGTCGCGGCCGCCAGCCCGGCGAGCAGGCTCGCCGCCGCGGTGGCGGCGAAGGGACTGGCCAGCGCCGCGCCCCAGGCCGCAGGCCGGGCCAGTGCGCCGGGGGCCGCGCCGAGGAGGTCGAGGCCCTGCAGCCCCAGCGCCAGAACCGCCGCGGGCGCCGCCGCCCAAGGCCGACAGCAGCGCAAGCCGCTGCGCTCGGGGGGCCGGGGATCGGTCGACGAGGCGGAGGAAGACCGCACCACCGACCCCGAAGACCAGGGTGAGGGTCAGCACGCCGCGAGCGACCGCCGCCGCCCGGGCCGATCCCGCGACCGGCGCATCGGCGGCGGCCGTCGGTGCGCCGACCGAGAAGACGTGGCTGCCGCCGACCGGGTGGCCGTCGGCGGACACCACCCGCCAGCTCAGGACCAGGGTGCCCCGGCCGATCCCGGCCGGAACCGGCACCACGAGGCGCCGGTCCTCGGCCCGCGGCAGCGCGTCGACGGGTGCGTCGCCGCCCGATGGGAACCACCGGGCGACGAGCGGCCGCACCGGCTCGCTGAAGGTCAGCGTCACCGCGTCCGGCGCGGCAGCGACGATCGCCCCCGCGGCCGGATCGGCCTCCACGAGCTGGGCATGCGAGAAGACCGGGCCGCCCGCGAGGAGCGCCCCGATCAGGCCGAGGAGCGCGAGCGCCCGCACCGGCGTCCCGCCGGGTCAGTGCCCGCCGGTGGCCGGCAGCAGCTTGAGGCCCGGTGCGGGGGCCTCGAGGCTGTCCGGGTCCTGACCGGCGGCCGGGATCTCGATCCAGCGCTCGGCCTTGTCGGCACACTCCTGCACGACGGGAAAGTGCAACTCCGAGCCGGGTTCGAGGCCCGCCGCCAGCGTGCCGCGGAACACGAACTCGTCGTAGTAGGCGTCCGGCAGCTCGCCGGTCCAGACGATCTCTTTGACGCCCTCGGCGATTTCGGATCCGTAGTAGTCATAGGGCTGGGCATAAGCGCCGGTGACGGTCTCGAGCGCCCAGCCGGCCTTGGGCATGGGCTTCACCGCGATCATGCCTTCGGGGATCTGCACCCGCAGCTTCCGGGTCGCCTCGCCCTCGCAGCCGTGCGGCACCCGCAGCACGGCCTTGTAGGTCGAGCCGACCGGCGCCTCGGAGGTCTCAAGGGTGACATGCGCCTGCGCGGCGCTCGCGGCCACGACGGCAAACGCCGCGGCGACAATGACTTTCGACATGGATTCATCCCTGGATCGGCCAGCGGCGCATGCGCCGTGGCAGGAAAGAACGCCCCCGGCGCACGCGCGCAGGGGCGGAGGATCAGGCGATGAAGGCGACGGGCGGTGCGCGGGCCTGCCTCGATGTCTCGGCGAACTGCCGCAGCCAGGAGGTATCGCGGTCGTGGCGAACGGTCTCTAGGGCCGTGGCGACGCGGGTGGCGGCGGCTAACGGCAGCGCTACCAGTCCCGGCGCCGCCATGATCACGCAGGCATAGCATGCGGGGGTCAGCAGGTGTTGCTCGTGCCCGGTCGATCCGTCGTGCTCGCCGCAGATATCAGGCAGCGTGCCGTCGGGCATGGCATAGGCGACGGCGAAGGCGGCGCGCTCGACGACGGCGCGCGCGTGCTCGGCGGGGGCAGGCACGATCGCCAGGGCAAAGAGCCCAGCGAGCAGCCCCATCGTCCAGTTTCTGAGCCGCACACGCATCACGGAACGGCGATGCGCGGTTTGAAGCGGGAAGTCAATCGAGGTCGCGGCCGAGCGCGGCGGCGGCTGCTTGCGCGCGTGGGGCCGGACTCCTAGAACGCGCTGGTCCGGGACGGAAGGGGAGCGCGACGCCATGAACATCCTGATCCTCGGCGGCGGCGGGCGGGAGCATGCGCTGGCCTGGGCGTTCGCGCAGAACCCGAAATGCGACCGGCTGTGGTGCGCGCCGGGCAACGCCGGGATCGCCGAGGAGGCGACTTGCGTGGCGCTCGACATCCTCGACGGCGACAAGGTGCTGGCGTTCTGCCGGGAGAACGACGTCGACTTCGTGATGGTCGGGCCGGAAGCGCCGCTGGCCGAGGGGGTGGCGGACGTGCTGCGCGAGGGCGGCGTGGCGACCTTCGGGCCGGGGCGGGAGGCGGCGCGGCTCGAGGCGTCCAAGGCGTTCACCAAGGAAATCTGCGCGGCCTGCGGGGCGCCGACGGCCGAGAGCCAGACCTTCACCGACCGGGCGGCGGCCATGGCCTACGTGGAGGCGCGAGGGGCGCCGATCGTGGTCAAGGCCGACGGGCTGGCAGCCGGCAAGGGCGTGACGGTGGCGGAGACGGTGGCGGAGGCGCAGGAGGCGCTGGAGGCGATCTTCCGGGAGGGGCCGGGGGCGCGGGTGGTGATCGAGGAGTTCATGGCCGGCGAGGAGGCGAGCCTCTTCGTGCTGGCGGACGGCGAGGAGGTCTGCCTGGTCGGCACCGCGCAGGACCACAAGCGCGCCTTCGACGGCGACCGGGGGCCGAACACCGGGGGGATGGGGGCGTACTCGCCGGCGCCGGTGATGAGCGAGGCGGTGACCGAGGCGGCGCTCGAGGAGATCGTGCGGCCGACGCTCCGGGAGATGGCGCGACGGGGGACGCCGTACCAGGGCGTGCTCTATGTCGGGCTGATGATCGAGGGCGGCCGGCCGCGGCTCGTCGAATACAACGTCCGCTTCGGCGATCCGGAGGCGCAGGTGCTGGCGATGCGGCTCGGGGCGCAGCTCCTCGACGCCTGCCACGCCTGCGCGACGGGCGGCCTGGCGGGGGCACGGGTGAACTTCGCGGCGGACCACGCGATGACGGTGGTGATGGCGGCGGCGGGCTATCCCGGGAGCTATGCGCGCGGCGAGCCGATCGGGCTGAGGGAGTCCGGCGACCCGCGGGTGAAGGTGTTCCATGCGGGCACCCGCATCGTCGAGGAGCGGCTGGTGTCCGACGGCGGTCGGGTGCTGAACGCGACGGCGCGGGCGGGGAGCCTCGCGGAGGCCCGCGACCTCGCCTACGGGGCGCTCGGCGCGGTGGAGTGGCCGGGCGGGTTCTATCGCCGCGACATCGGGTGGCGGGCGCTGGGCGCGCCGGCGAGGCGCTGGGAGACGGTGCCGCCGCCGGCGCCGATGCCGGTCCCGGAGGCGAGCGGGATGGCGGCGGTCAACGGCATCGAGATGTACTACGCGGTCTACGGGGCGGGCGAGCCGGTGCTGCTGATCCACGGCGGGCTCAATCATGCGGACATCTGGGGCGGGCAGGTCGGGGCGTTGATGAAGACGCGGCAGGTGATCGTTGCGGATACGCGCGGGCACGGGCGCTCGACGCGGGGGGAGGCGCCGCTGGGGTACGGGCAGCTGGCGGCGGACTACCTGGCGCTGCTCGACCATCTCGGGATCGAGAAGACGGCGGTCGTGGGGTGGAGCGACGGGGCGATCATCGGGCTGGAGCTCGCGGTCCGGCATCCGGAGCGGGTGACGCGGGTGTTCCTCGACGCGGTCAACGCCACGGCCGACGGCGTCGACCTCTCGGGGCTCGGCAAGCCGATCTTCGAGAGCTTTCAGCCGAGCGTGGTCGCGGACTACCGGCGGCTGTCGCCGACGCCGGACGGATGGGAGGCGTTCTCGCGGGAGGTGGTGGAGATGTGGAAGCGGGAGCCGGCGTATTCGCGCGAGGACCTGGCGGGGATCGGGGTGCCGGTGGCGATCGTGCTGGGCGACCACGACGAGATCATCCGGCCGGAGCATGCCGCGTACCTGGCGCGGACGATCCCGCAGGCGCGCAGGATTACGCTGACGGACGTGAGCCACTTCGCGCTGTTCCAGGATCCGGCGGGGTACAACCGGGCGGTGCTGGAGTTTCTGGGCGCAGACTGAAGCGCCCGCGCCCGGAGTCTTGGGATTTCCCGGGCGCGGACTTGAAGGGCCCGCGCCCGGGCAGGGTCAGTGGTCGCCGCCGGCCATCGCGGCTTGGCGGAGTTCCTCGGCGCTGCCGCCGCGGGTGCCGTGGAAGATCACGTTGAGGACCACCGCGGCGACAGCGCCGAGCAGGATGCCACTGTCGATCAGCGGCGCGATACCGTGGGGCAGCCAGATGTGGAAGCTGGGCGCCACCAGCGGGATCATCCCGAAGCCGAGGGCGATCGCCACGATGAAGAGGTTGTTGCGGTCGGAAGTGAAGTCGACCCGGCCGAGGATGCGGATGCCGGTGGCCGCCACCATGCCGAACATCACGATGCCGGCGCCGCCGAGGACGACGGTGGGCAGCGCCTCGACGATGGCCCCCATCTTGGGGATGAGCCCGAGCACGATCATGATCGTCCCGGCGGCGACGGTGACCCAGCGCGAGCGGACGCCGGTGACGCCGACGAGACCGACGTTCTGGGAGAACGAGGTGTAGGGGAAGGTGTTGAAGAGGCCGCCGAGGACGGTGCCGAGGCCGTCGGTGCGCAGGCCGGCGGAGAGCTGGCCCTGGTCGAGCTTCTTGCCGGTCATGTCGCTGAGGGCGAGGAACATGCCGGTGGACTCGATCATCACCACGATCATCACCAGGGTCATGGTCACGATGAGGATCGGGTCGAAGATCGGCGCGCCGAAATGGAGCGGCGGGATCACCCGGAACCAGCTCGCCGCCGCGACCTTGTCGAAGTGCATCATGCCGAGCCCGGCGGCGATGAGCGCGCCGGCGACGATGCCGATGAGCACCGCGATGTTGGAGAGGAATCCCTTGAGGAACCGGGCGACGATGATGACGATCGCGAGCACGATCAGCGAGAGGGTGATGTTGGCGACCGGCGCGTAGAGGGGATTGTCCACGGTCGGGGCGAGCGCGATGCCCTCGGGCGGCACGGCGGCGCCGGTGATTGCGCCGGACGCCACAGCTTCCTTCATCGCGTCGAGCCAGGCCAGGTGCTCGGGGCTGACGATCTTGGGGGCGGTCGGGCCGAAGGGATTTCCGAAGATCCAGTTGATGCCGACCCGCATCAGGGTCACGCCAATGATGAGGATGATGGTGCCGGTCACCACCGGTGGGAAGAACCGCAGGAGGCGGCTCATCACCGGGGCGAGGAGGATCGCGATGATGCCTGCCCCGATGATCGCGCCGAAGATCATGCGCGCGCCATCCGGGCCTGGGTTGTTCACCGCCATGGAGACCATCGGGCCGACGCTGGCGAAGGTGACGCCCATCATCACCGGCATCTTGATCCCGAACCAGGGGGTGAGCCCGGCGGACTGGATGATGGAGACGATGCCGCAGACGAAGAGGTCGGCGGAGATCAGGAAGGCCACGTCCTCGGGCGAGAGCTGCAGGGCGCGGCCGACGATGAGCGGCACGGCGATGGCGCCGGCATACATGACGAGCACATGCTGAAGGCCGAGGGTGAAGAGTTGCGGGGCGGGAAGTAGTTCGTCCACGGAATGGACGACGGGGTCCGATGCTATCGCCATGCGGTCGATCTCCAGTGCTGGGGGCGGGCGGTCTTGTAATGGCGGGCTTCAGTCGGCCCTATGCCGATTAAGTGATCGCCAATCGTGAGTTCCGGCGCGCGTTCTGTCCAGCACGCAGCGAGCGAAGCACCTTCGCGTTTTCTCTTAAAGTCCCCGGGGCGTACATCGCGCCCCGGCGATGCACATTTCAGGTGCGGCCGGCGGATCAGCGGCGGCAGGCAAGCGCCGCCGCGAGATCGCCACGGCGCGTCAGCGGGCCGAGGTCGCGGGCGGTCAGGCGGGCGCCGTCGAAGCGGGCGGCGCGGATCCGGGTCCAGTCGAAGTTGGCGGTGACGATCTCCGGGCCGGTGCCGCAGTTGCGCAGGCCGCCGCTGATGAAGGCGTCGCCGATGCGGTGGTTGGAGAAGCCCGCGGCGGCGGCACGCTCGGTCAGTCCGCCGGGTGAGAAGTGCCAGATCCGGAGCACGCCGCGAAGGTGCGGGGTCTCTACGTAGGCGATCTCGATTCCGCCGTCGCCGTCGAGATCGGCGATGGCGGCCGGGGCGAGCCAGCGGAAGGGCCGGCCGATCTCCGGGGTTGCGGCGACCGGGCGCAAATCGCCGCGGGCGAAGCCGTAGACGGCAAGGCGAGCACCGCCCGTGGCGGAGCTCTCGACCACGACGATCTCGGGCGGATCGGTGCCGTCGATGTCGGCGAGCCTTGGGGTGAGGTCCTCGAAGACGCGGGACTCGGGAAGGATCGCGACGGCCTCGCGGCCGTCGGGAAGGATGAGGCGCAGGCCTTCCCATTCGAGCCGGTCGCCGAGGACGCCGTGGGGATAGCGACCGGTCGGTCCGAAAAAGCAGGCGCGGGCGCCAGCGAGCTCGGCGCAGGGCTCGGCGGCCGCGGCGGGAGTGGCGATCGCGAGCGCGAGGGCGAGGCGCCGGAGGTTCAGATTCTGCTTTTCCGGCATGCGCACGACCAGGCCGTCGAGGTCGTCGGTGACCTTGAGCTGGCAGGTGAGGCGGCTTCGCTCCGGGTCGGGCTCCCAGGCGAAGTCGAGCATGTCCTCCTCCATCGCCTCGCGCGGCGGCAGGCGGTCGACCCAGGCGGGGTCGACGTAGACGTGGCAGGTCGAGCAGGCGCAGGCGCCGCCGCAGTCGGCCTCGATGCCGGGGATGTTGTTGTCGCGGGCGCCTTCCATCACCGTGAGGCCGGTCGGGACGTCCACCTCGTGGGGGGTGCCGTTGTACTCGATGTAGGTGATCCGGGCCATTCGGGTGCTCTTGCGCTGCGCCGGCGGGTATCTAAACCCTGAGCGGGACGCCTTCCACCCCAAATCCGGGAGCGATGCGGTGACGATCTTCCTCTGCCGGGCCTGCGGCACGTCCTATCCGGAGGCGGAGACGCCGCCGGCGCGGTGCCGGATTTGCGACGACGAGCGGCAGTACGTGCCCCGGGGTGGCCAGGCCTGGACTCAGCCGCGAGGCGCTGGCGGACGGGCATCGCAATGCCTGGGCGCTTCACGAGCCGGGGTTGATGAGCGTGCAGACGGTGCCGGCGTTCGCGATCAACCAGCGGGCGTTCCTGCTCCGGACGCCGGCGGGGAACGTGCTCTGGGACTGCATCGCGCTTCTCGACGCGGCGACCGAGGCGGTGGTGCAAGGGCTCGGCGGGATCGCGGCGATCGCGGTGTCGCACCCGCACTACTACACGGCGGTGCAGGACTGGGCGGCGGCGTTCGGGGCGGCGGTGTATCTCCATGCGGCGGACCGGGCGTGGGTGGTGCGGCCGGATCCGGCGATCCGGTTCTGGGAGGGGGACGACCTGGCGCTGCTGCCGGGGGTGACCGCAGTACGACTGGGCGGGCATTTCGCCGGCGGCACGGTGCTGCACTGGGCCGACGGGGCGGACGGCCGGGGCGCGATCCTGGCCGGGGACATCCTGCAGGTGACACCGGGAGGGCATGGGGTGTCGTTCATGTGGAGCTATCCCAACATGATGCCGTTGCCGGCGGCCTCGGTGCGGCGGCTGCTGGGGCGGCTGGCGCCGTGGCGGTACGAGCGAATCTACGGAGCGTTCGCCGGGCAGGAGGTGCCGGGGGACGGGCCGGGAATGGTAGCGCGGTCGGGGGCGCGATACTGCGCGCTGATCGAGGGGCCGCCGCCGGATGGGTGAGGCGCGGGTGCGCCGGCTGGGTGTGAACGGTCAGGTGTTCACGCGTGAACGCATTGAAAACGCAGGGATTAATCTTCAATAAAATTCGGTAAATCTGCTCGGCGGGAGGCCGATTCTCCATCTGTCTGGGCCATCAGGAAATTGGCCACCGGGCGCCAGACCTGGGTGCGGGCGGCGCTGCCGATCACCATGCCGACGTGGCCGGTGCGGGGCGCGAGAGTTTGGGCGCGGGGAAGCGCGCGACCGAGGGGGTGGGCGAGCGGCGGGGTGGCGATGGTGTCGGAGGCGCCGCAGACGACGAGCGCCGGGGCGGTGATGCGGGCGGGATCCACCGGGCCGCCGAGGAAGCGCCAGCGGCCGGCGGCGGTGGTATTGCGGATCTGCCAGGCGAGGAGGAGATCCTTGGCGGCGCCGACAGGCATCGCCACGCCGTCGGCGAGCCAATCCTCGAGCGCCACGAAGAGCCGGGCCGCCTGGCCCTCGGGGTCGAGCCGGGCGAGGCGCTGGAACTTCAGGGCGGCCTGGATCGGGTTGACGAGGGCAAAGAGCATCTGGAAGACCGAGACCGGCACTTGGCCGAAGGCGAGGCCGAGGCTGTCGAGAAGGCGTTCGGTGTGCCGGGCGCCTTCGGCGCGGATCATCGCGCGCAGGCCGCCGGCGAAGCCCACGGTCGAGGCGAAGTCCCAGGGAGCGCCGACGGTGACGAGCGCGGCCACGTCCTCCGGGGCGCGGGCCGCGAGGCCGACGGCGAGGGTGCCGCCCATGCAGTAGCCGAGGACCGGCACCGGCCGCCCGGCCAGGCGGCAGGCCTCGGCCAGCGCCGGGCGCAGGCGGTGGCGGCCGTAGGCGTCGAGGTCGAAGCCGGCCTCGGCGGGACCGGGCGCGCCCCAGTCCATCAGCAGCGGACGGAGCCCCTGCCCTGCCAGCCAGCGCAGGAACGAGCGCTCGGGCACGAGGTCGAGGACATAGGGCCGGTTGATGAGACTCGGGACGATCAGTACCGGCGGGCCGGCGGGGTCGGCGGCTTCCGGCGCGGCGCCGTAGTCGAGGAGGCGCGAGCAGCCGGCGCGCCAGATCGCCGGCGGATCGGCCAGGGTGCGGCGATAGGGGTGCGCCTGCCAGGCTTCGAGGCCGGCGACGGTGGCGGCAAGGCGGGCGGCGATCTCGCGGGCGACCTCGATCTGGTCGAGGCCGGCGAAGTCCGGGTCGTCGGGCTCAGGCTCACCCCAGGGGAAGTCGGGGCTGTCGGCGCGGGGGGCGGCCAGGAGCGCCTGGCCATAGGCGCCCAGCGCCACCCCGAGATGGAAGATGAGCGGCGAGGGCTCGCCGATGCGGTGCGGGGCCGGGGTCATCCCGCCTTCGGGCGGCCGGCGCGGGCCGGGCCGTCGAGGGCGACCCGGACGAGGTGGCGCTCCCAGCGATCGAGGTAGGCCTTCGCGCGCGCCCGCTCGTCCGGTCGGGGAGACGGGTCGGCCTCCGGCGCGGCAGGCGGGACGGGATCGGTGGTGGTCTGCATCGCGGCCCCCTGCGGCGCGGCTCATTCGCAGGTGCGAAAAGTCCTTTTCGCACCGCGGCCCGCGGGATAAGCTTACCGCCCGCGGGAGGCACATTCACTAGGAGAGATGCGCGTGGCCGAGAAGACCGAAAACGCCGGCGAACCGATCACCATCAAGAAGTACGCGAACCGGCGGCTCTACAACACGGCGAAATCGACCTATGTGACGCTCGATCACCTGGCGCAGATGGTACGCGACGGCGAGGACTTCGTGGTGACCGACGCCAAGAGCGGCGACGATATCACCCGCGGCGTGCTGGCGCAGATCATCTTCGAGGAGGAGGCCAAAGGGCCAGACGATGATGCCGTCGTCGTTCCTGCGCCAGCTGATCCGGCTCTACGGCGACTCGCTGCAGGGGTTCGTGCCGGGCTACCTCGAGGCGTCGATGGAGACGTTCTCGCGCAACCAGGAAGCGATGCGGGAGCAGGTGCAGAAGGCGTTCGAGGCCAATCCGGCGCTGGCGAACTTCGAGGCGCTGGCGCGGTCGAACATGGAGTGGTTCGAGAATGCGCTTCGGATGTTCGCGCCGTTCGCCACGGGGATGACGCCGAAGGGCGCCACGGGCGCGAAGGCGCCGAAGAAGGACGTGGAACTCGACGAGCTCAAGGAGCAGCTGGCGTCGATGCAGGCGCAGCTCTCGAAGCTCTCGAAGGAGGGCTGAGGCGGATCTTGCACGTGTGCAAGGTCCGTATGTCGTTGATCTTAAGGCGATTAATCTTCAATAATTTTCCGTTGACGGGCTGACCGCCTGAGCGGGCGGCCCCCGGGTTCGGGATCAGCCGACGAGGCGCCCGGCGCTCCGGTCCTCGACCGGCGGGAGTTCGGCGACCGGCGAGGGGCGGCCGAAGAGGTAGCCCTGCAGGGCATCGATGCCGGCGGCGCGCAGCCAGGCGGCGTCGGCCTCGGTCTCGACGTGCTCGGCGACGGTCATCATCTCGAAGTGACGGGCGACGCCGGCGAGGCATTCCACCAGCACCTGGGAATCGGGCGAGGCGGCGACGTCGCGGGCGAAGGCGCCGTCGATCTTGACGATGTCGAAGCGGAAGTCGCGGAAGTAGCGAAAGCCGGTGGCCCCTGCTCCGAAGTCGTCGAGCGCGAAGGCGCAGCCGCTGGTGCGCACGTGATCCATGAAGTCGATGGTCTGGCCGGCGTCGACCATCGCCGCGGTCTCGGTGATCTCGAGGATCAGCCGGCCGCAGACGCCGCTGCCGCTGCGGGCGGCCGCCGCCAGGATCGCCAGCCAGTCCTCGTCGCCCATGGTCAGCGGCGACATGTTGACCGAGAGGCGCAGGCCGGGATTCGCCGCCAGCGCCTTCAGCGCCGTGACCAGTGCCAGCCGGTCGATGGCCCGGCCGAGTGGCCCGTCCTCGACGGAGGGCATGAAAGCGCCGGCAGGCAGCACCTGGCCGTCGGGGGTGCGCATCCGCACCAGCATCTCGAAGAAGGCCGGCATCCGGGGATTGTCGGCGCGCACCACCGGCTGGAAATGGAAGACGATCCGGCCCTGGACCAGCGCCTGCGCCACCCGGTAGCGGAGACGGGCGTTGGCCTCGACCCGGCTGGACGCCACCAGCGACTCGGTCGCCAGCGGCGCCTTGAGGAGCTTGAACGCATCGAACGAGGGGTACTGGTCCATGTGAACGGGGCCTTGCGGTTGGGGTGGCGGCGGGGTCGGCCTTTACCTAACGCCGTGTTCTTTAAATGTTCGTGAATCGCGTAAAACTGTTTGGGGTGAAAAAGGCGGTGCGCCGGCCACGAGCGCCGGAAAAAATCACGGTCAGGCCGGCTTCAATTCAGCCGAGAGCCCGCGGGGCCGAACAGGTGGACGGCCGAGAGGTCGGGGGACATCCTGAGCCTGGACCCGGGTTTCGCCTCGATGCGCTCCCGGAACACGGCATTGATCGGCTGCGTCCCGATGCGGCCGATGACCTGGGTTTCCGAGCCGGTCGGCTCCAGCACCGTCACCTCGACCTCGACGCCGTTCTCCGGATCGAGATGCAGGTGCTCGGGACGAATGCCGTAGGTGACGGCGTCGCCCAGACCCGCTCCGGCCGGGAGGCGGATGCCGTCTGCCGTGACGAAACCGTCCGGGCTGAGCCTGCCTTCGATGAAATTCATGGCCGGGGAGCCGATGAACCCTGCCACGAAGACATTCCGCGGCCGGTCGTAGAGCTCGAGCGGCGTGCCGATCTGCTCGACGAGGCCATCGCGCATGACGACGATCTTGTCGGCCATGGTCATGGCTTCGACCTGATCGTGGGTGACATAGATGGTGGTGGTCCGAAGCCGCTGGTGCAGCTCCTTGATCTCGGCCCGCATCTGCACGCGCAGCTTGGCGTCGAGATTGCTGAGGGGTTCGTCGAACAGGAAGACCTGGGGGTCGCGCACGATGGCGCGGCCCATGGCGACGCGCTGGCGCTGGCCGCCGGAAAGGTGGCGCGGCAGGCGGTCGAGCAGGCTTCCGAGACCGAGGATCTCTGCCGCGCGGTCCACCTTGCTGGTGATCGCCGGCCGGGGCTCTCCCCTGAGCTTGAGCGAGAAGCCCATGTTCTCCGCCACCGTCATGTGGGGGTAAAGCGCATAGCTCTGGAACACCATCGCGATGTCGCGGTCCTTGGGGGGAAGATCGTTCACCACCCTGGAGCCGATCTGGATTCTCCCCGAGGTGATCTCCTCGAGGCCGGCGATCATGCGCAGGAGCGTGGATTTTCCGCATCCGGAGGGCCCGACCAGGACGACGAACTCGCCGTCCTCGATGTCGACGGAGATCCCCTTGAGGGCCTCGAAGCCGCCATAGTGCTTGCCCGCCCCGGTGATCGTCACGCTTGTCATGCGGCAACCCTTTCCACGCGCCGGTCGCATTCCCCCGACCGCGACGTCATCCCTTGACGCCGCCCACCGTCAGCCCGTGGACGAAGTTCCGCTGCAAGAGCAGGAAGACGACCGTCACCGGCAGTGCGAAGACCAGCGCCGCGGCCATCAGCGGTTCGAACAGGGTGTAGTATTCGCCCTTGAACGAGGCGAGGCCGACCGGCGCGGTCCACATCCTGCTCGAGGAGGAGAGGGTGCGGGCGAAGAGCAGGTCGTTCCAGGTGGAGACGAAGGCATAGATGAAGACGGTGGCGAGCCCGGGCGCCGCCATGCGCATGGAGATACGGATCAGCATGCCCATCTGGGTCGAGCCATCGACGAGCGCGGCCTCCTCGATCTCGCGCGGGATCGACAGGAAGAAGCCGCGCAGGAGGAAGATCGAGATCGGCAGCACGTGCGTCAGATTGGCGATGACGAGGCCGGTATAGGTGTTGAGGAGGCCCGCCGCGAGCGCCAGCCGGTAGAGCGGAATGATGATCGAGGTCGGCGGCATCAGCTGGGTCGCCAGGATCACCAGGACGCAGAGCCCGGTCCAGCGGAAGCGGTAGCGGGCCAGGCTGTATCCGCCCATGGCGCCGACGATCGTCGCCCCCGCGGCCACGACCGCGGCGATGATGGCGCTGTTGAGCAGCCACAGCGCCAGCGGCACTTCGGTGAAGACATAGACGAAGTTGTCCAAGGTGAAGCTGGCCGGAAACAGCGACTGGTTGGCCCCGCGGCTGGAGCCGAGCGGCGACAAGGCCGTCACGATCATCCAGTAGATCGGAAACACCGCGAACACCACGATGGCGGCGGTCGCCAGCCCGACGGCGACGCGCTGGATGGAACGGCGCGAGGCAAAGGCCTGTCTCGAAGGGCGCGCCTCGGCACCGCTGGCAGCCTTCGCTTCCGTCATGGCGGCGGCTCGTTTCTGAGGGTGCGCAGGTAGATCGCCGCCAGCAGGGCCGAGATCGCCAGCGTCGCCACCCCGAGCGTGGCCGAGTAGCTCAGGTCGTAGTAGCGGAAGGCGCGGTCGAAGGTCTGCATGATCAGCGTCATGGTGGCGTCGCCCGGTCCGCCGCGGGTCAGGAGGTAGACGACATCGAAGCGCCGGAAGGCCCATACGGCGAGGAGGAGCAGCACCACGCTGCTGATCGGCGCCAGGCAGGGGACGGTGATGTAGCGAAACTTCTGCCAGGCCGTCGCCCCGTCGATCGATGCCGACTCGTAGAGCTCGCCCGGAATGCCCTGCAGACCCGCCAGGAGGAGCAGCATGGCGAGCGGGAAGGTGTGCCAGGCGTCAACGAGGATCACCGCCCAGATCGAGGTTCCCGCCTCGATCAGCCAGGGAACCGGGGGAATGTTCCCCGGAAGCCAGGCCAGCATCTGGTTGATGATGCCGGAATCGTAGTCGAGCATGACGCCCCAGGTGAGGGTGCCGGCGACGACCGGCGTCGCCCAGGGCAGCAGCGTCAAGGCGCGGGCAATTGGGTTGAAGCGGGACTGGCGGCTGAGGAGAAGCGCCGCCCCGAACCCGAGCACGAAAGTCAGCAGCACCGAGCCGGTCGTGTAGATCACCGACACTTTCAGCGAATGCCAGAAGTCGGGAGACTCGAACATCCGCCGGTAGTTCTCGAGCCCGACGAAGTTGGAGTTTCGCTGGGGCATGTTGATGCGGATGCGCTGCAGGCTGGTGACGATGCCGGTGAGGATCGGCAGACCCAGCGTCGCCAGGATCAGGATCAGGGCCGGCGTCAGAAGGAAGCCGGCAAAGACCCGCTGCTGAGTTTGCCAGCTCAACCTCGGTTCTCGCGTGCGCGCCGCCATGTCCTGCCGTTTCCTGCCCCAAAGGACGCGCGCGGCCGGCGGCGATCGCTCGCCGGCCGCGCCTAGCGTTACTGGAAGGTCGCCTCGAGTTCCTTTTGCGCCGCGGCGAGTTCGGTCGCCGGGTCGCCGCCGCCCTGCAGCGCGTTGGTCACCGCCTTCAGCACGATCGACTCGAATTCCGACGCGACGTTCTCGAAGCCCGCTGGCAGGTTGCGCACCGGGTTGTCCTGGAACTGCTCGAGCTCGGCCGCGAGGTAGGGCTTGCTCTTGAGCGTCTCGTCGTTGATCGCGCCTTTCGCACACGGCACGGTGTCGGCGTATTTCGGAAACTCGGTCTGCACCTCCGGGCTCACCACGGTTTCGATGAACTTCCAGGCGAGGTCCTGGTTGTCGGTGTTGCCCACCGCCAGGAGCAGGTTGGGGCCGCCGGTCGCCGGGCCATCCCAGGGAACGTGCGTCGCCTTGATCGAGCTGACGAGGTCGGGGCTGACCTTGCCGACGAACGGGACCTGCCAGGGGCCGTCGATCTCCATTGCGGTGGTCCCGGCGGCGAAGAGGGCGCGCTGGTCGTCCTCGCTGCGGCCGCGGGGGATGAGCTCCTCGTCATAGAGCGTCTTCATGAAGGTGAGCGCCTCGACCACGCCGGGATCGGTGACCGTCGGCTTGGTGCCGTCGGTGAGTCTGCCGCCGAAGGCGATCGACCACATCATCAGCATTTCGTAGGTCGGTTCCTCGTTGATATGGACCATCGAGGCGCCGTACTGGGTTACCTTGCCGGACGCATCCTTCACCGTCAGCTTGCGCGCGGCGTCGAGGAACTCCTCGGGGCTGGTCGGGGCATGGTCGATGCCCGCCTCCTTGAGCTTCTGCTCGTTGTAGAGCAGCACCAGCGTCCGCCCGGAAATGGGGACGGCCATGATCTGCCCGTCGAAGGTGGTCGCGGTCCAGCAGGACTCCTCGATGCGGTCGCGGATGCCCGACGCCTCGACGCGGTCGTTGAGGGGCACGATGCCGCCGGAGTCCTTGATCTCGGCGAGGTTGACCGAAGCGCTCACGACGTCGGCGGGGTTGCCCGACGCGACCTCGACCACGACCTGGGTCATGTAGTCGTTGACCGGAAGGTTGCGGACGTCGAGCGTCACGCCCGGATTGTTCTTCTCGAACGTCTCGCCGACGAGCCGCCACCAGTCGCCGAGGACGGGTTGGTTCCAGTACCAGGTGCCGACGCTGACGGTCTTGTCCTGCGCCATCGTGCCGCCCGCCGTCGAGAGCGTCAGGCTCGCCGCAACGAGCGCCCCCGTCGCGATCGAACCGAGAAACCGAGCGTTCATGTCTTCCTCCTGTTAGGGCCGCCGGCTACCGGGGCACGTGCCCCCTGGGGACGGCATCTTTTCCCGACGCTACTGACTTCCGGGGCGCCTTCCCGGGCAGGCACACTTGGGGTCCCGGCGGCGCCTCAGAGGAGCACGCCCTGGTTGGTGAGTTCCGCCCGGATGCGAGCGAACGGCAGCGCGCGCGGGGTTACCTTCTCGCGGCTGGCGAGGGCCGCCGCGACGCCTGCACCCTGCCCGGTTACGAGGCACCCCGCCTGCTGCCGGATGGAGCCGCAGGCAACCCGGTCCGCCGATACGCATCGGCCGGCCACGAGCAGGTTGTCGACGCCCCGTGGCAGAAGCATCCGGTAGGGGACCTGATAGGACTTGCCTTCGCGGATGGCGCTCATGCGGGTTCGTTCCTTGCCGCCCTCGACGTCGTGGACGTCGACGGTGGCGCCGCAATAGCCGATCGCATCGTCGAAGGTGCGCGCGTCGAGCACGTCCTCGCCGGTCAGCACGTAGTCGCCGAGGATGCGGCGGGTCTCGCGCACGCCGACGATGTCGGCGACCTGCAGCAGGTAGGACGTTTCGTACCCGGGCACGTATTCGCGGAAGTAGTTGGCGGTGCGCACGGTGAAGTCGCGCATCGAGCCGATCGCGGCGCTCAGCGATTCCACGTCGGTGGCGTCGACCCGGTAGGCCATGTCGACGTTGTGCATGGTCACGTCGTAGCGGATGGCGCCACCACGGAACACCGGGCGCGCAATGCTGGTGTGCGCGCGCGGGTTGACCGTGGTCGTGCCGACCGGGATCGGGTACTTGCCCTCACTCGCCGCCCTTTCGCGGATCGAGTTGATCGCCAGCAGCGTGAACGGCATTTTGGCGGCGTAGAGCTCGTTGAGCTTGCGGACGTAGGCCTCGGTGAAGTCGCCCTCGGAGCGGTTGATGAAGTCGATGGTCTTGTCGAGTTGCACCCCGCCCATGAGGAAATAGAGCGAGATCGGCTGCACGTAGGTGCGGTCGCTGTTCTCGCCCTGCTCATACGGGGCGCCGGCGAAATGGGCGACGTGTCCGTCGCCGGTCGCGTCGATGACGACGTCGGCCGAAAGCACGCGCCCGTAGTCGGTCTCGATCCCGGTGACGGTGTGGCCGGACTTGCGGACACCCGTGACCTTGGTCTGGTAGAGGATCTTCACGCCGGCCTCACGGACCATCTGATCGACGACCCATTTCATCAGTTCGGGGTCGAACAGCACCCGCACCGGCGCTTCGCCCTGCTGCTGGCTGTAGGACCCTCCCACCGAGATCAGACGGTCGACGAGTTCCTGAGCGATGCCGCGAACGACCTGATTGCCCGAGTAGAGCGACTCGAGTTGCACCAGGGTCTCTTCGTCGCGCCACGGCTGATGCCGCATCGAAACGATCCCCGGCACCAGGCCGCCGGTCATGGTGCCGCCGAGATAGCTCATCTGCTCGGCAAGCGTCACGGTGGCGCCGGTCCTTGCCGCCGCGATTGCCGCGGCAAAGCCTGCTGTCCCGCCGCCGGCGACCACCACTTCCGTCATCTCGTTCCCCCCGGCCGGGCGCAGGACGGCCTCCTGCGCTTCGGGAGCAAGCTCATCAGATCATTACAGGCCTGTAAATACCGAATTACAGACCTGGGATCGATTTGTGCACCGGTCACGAGCGTGCCGCCTTTTCTGCCGCGTACGCGGCCAGGGCCTCGCCTTCCAGCGGGTAGGTCCCGTAGATCGACGCCCCGGCGCGCAGCCGGCGCAGGATGAAGGCTTCCTGGTCCTCGTAGTCGAGCGCCTCGCGCGACACCTCGTCGGCGATGTCGGCGGGAACCAGGATCACGCCGTCGCTGTCGCCGACGACGAAGTCGCCCGGATAGACGGCGACGCCGCCGCAGGTCACCGCCACGCCGAGCTCGATGAAGCGGTGCGCCCGCAGGCTGTTGGGCGGACACACGGCCTTGGCATAGACCGGAAAGCCGGTGTCGGCGATCTCGGCCGCGTCGCGCACCCCGCCGTCGGTCACCACGCCGGCGCAGCCGCGCAGGCGCATCCGCTCGAACAGCATCATTCCGCCGCTGGCGCCGGTTGCGTCGCCGCGGCAGTCGATGACGAGGACCTCGCCCGGTGGGCATTCCTCGGTCGCGCGCCGCTGCAGGTTCACCCGCGGGTCGAGCGCCTTGTCGGCGGCGAGCTTGTCCTCCCGTACGGCGACCGAGCGCATGGTGAAGGCGCGCCCGGCGAGCCGCGGCCGGGTATTGGGCAGCGGCACCACGCCGTAGAGGAAGACGCGGTTGAGCCCGCGCTTGTTGAGCACGGTGGCGAGGGTCGCCGTCGAGCACCGCCCGAACCGCTCGACCAGATCGCTGTCGTCGGACGCCATGCCTTGCCCCTCAGTAGATCTTCGGCTCGGGCGTGTCGCCCGCCGGGGTCAGGAAGTCGAAGTCGCAGCCCTCGTCCGCGGACATCACGTGCCGCGTGAACAGCGCCCCGTAGCCGCGGGAGTAGTAGGGCGGCGGCTCGCGCCAGGCGGCGCGCCGCCGCGTCAGGTCCTCCGCCGGAACGAGGAGGTCGAGGCGCCGCGCCGCCGCATCGATCTCGATGAGGTCGCCGTCCTCGACGAGCCCGAGTGGGCCGCCGCGGGCGGCCTCGGGCGAGACGTGCAGCACGCAGGCGCCGAAGCTGGTGCCGCTCATCCGCGCGTCGGAGATGCGCAACATGTCGCGGACGCCCTTCTGAAGTAGCTTCTTCGGGATTGGCAGCGCCCCCCATTCCGGCATCCCCGGCGCCCCAACCGGGCCGGCGCTCTTGAGAACGATGACGTCGTCCGCCTCGATATCGAGATCGGGGTCGTCGATGCGCCTGGCGAGATCGTCCCGGTCGGCGAAGGTGACCGCGCGGCCGCGGTGCTGGAGCAGTCGCGCATCGGCAGCGGTATGCTTGATGACCGCGCCGTTGGGCGCCAGCGTACCGTGCAGCACGAGGAGCCCGCCTTCGCTCGACAGAGCGTTGTCGAGAGAGCGGATGACGTCACTGTCGAAGACGTCGGCATCCGCGACGTTCTCGGCGAGCGGCCGGCCGTTGACAGTGAGGCAGTCGCCGTGCAGCAGGCCGATCATGTTGCGCATCAGCGCCCGGAGCCCGCCGGCGTAGTAGAAATCCTCCATCAGATACTTGCCTGAGGGGCGGAGGTTGGCGATCACCGGCGTCGAGCGCGAGATGCGGTCGAAGGTCCCGAGGTCGAGCGGGATGCCGAGCCGCCGCGCCATCGCGATCAGGTGAATGACGGCGTTGGTCGAGCCGCCGAGCGCCATAACCACGCTCACGGCGTTCTCGAACGAGCTGAAGTCGAGGAAACTCTGCGGCCGCTGGTCCTCCCAGACCATTTCCACGATGCGGCGGCCGGAATTGGATGCCATCCGCACGTGGTTGGAATCCGCCGCCGGGATCGAGGCGGCGCCGGGCAGGGTCATTCCGAGCGCCTCAGTGGCGCTGGTCATCGTCGAGGCGGTGCCCATGGTCATGCAGTGGCCGGGGGAGCGGGCGATCGACTCCGCCATGTCCTGCCACTGTGCCTCCGTGATCCTGCCGGCGCGCAGCTCGTCCCAGTACTTGAAGTTGTCGCTGCCGCTGCCGAGGGTCTTGCCGCGCCAGTGGGCGTTGAGCATCGGCCCGGCCGGCACGAAGATGCACGGCAGCCCCATGCTGAACGCGCCCATCAGCAGCCCCGGGGTGGTCTTGTCGCAGCCGCCCATGAGGACGGCGCCGTCGATCGGGTGGGCGCGCAGCACCTCCTCGGTCTCCATCGCCAGCAGGTTGCGATAGAGCATCGTCGTCGGCTTCATCATCGGCTCGCTGAGCGAGATCGCCGGGATTTCGAGCGGAAAGCCTCCCGCCTGCCATACGCCTCGCTTCACGTCCTCCACGCGCTGCTTGAAGTGCGAGTGGCACTGGTTGAGGTCGCTCCAGGTGTTGACGATGGCGATGACCGGCTTGTTCTCGAAATCGGCCTTCGAGTAGCCGATCTGGAACGTCCGCGAGCGGTGATTGAAGGTCCGCATCGCCGGAGAGTTGTACCAGCGCTGACTGCGCAGATCCGCAACGCTGAGTTTGGCCATTGCACCCCCCAGGCGAGCTCGAGCCAAGACCTCCGCCCGCCGCGCCAACCTACATGTTGTAACAAGCTCGTCAAGGAATTTGTCAGATAGATGTAAGATCGTTGCTACATCTTCAACCGGCGTGATATGGCTGCTATGGGAAGGAGACCGAGCGATGACCTTCGCGGCAACCTGGACCGACGCGCCGGACGGTGTGCCCATGCCCAGGGACGCGACGCGGAGCGACGCCGTCTACCGGGCGCTGCGCGGCTGGATCGTCGAGGGCAAGGTGCCATACGAGGGGCGACTGCCGACCGAGAACGAACTCGCGGCGCACTTCAGCGTCTCCCGCCCGATCGTCCGTCGCGCGCTCGCGCGGCTGCGCAAGGACGAGTTGGTGCGTTCGATCCAGGGTTCGGGCACCGTCGTGATCTACCAGGCCGGGGAGCCGGCGCTCGCGGGCAGCGAGGGCATGGGCCAGGGAAGCGTGCGTGACCTGCAGCGCTGCTTCGAGTTCCGCCTGCTCGTCGAATCGGAAGCCGCCTATCTCGCGGCGCTCAGGCACAACCCGGCCTCGCTCAAGCGCATAGCCGAGTGCGTCTACCCTTCGGGCCACGCGTTTTGGTCGACAACGCCGCAGCCCGGAGAAACCCTCAACTTCCACGGCGCCGTCGTCAAAGCCGCGGACAACGAGTTTCTCGGACGGTCGATGGACCTGATCGTGTCTCAGCCGGGCTTCCAGGTGTACCTCCGGCTGCGCAGCGCGACCCATGCGGGCGACCCGGAACGCCAGCGCCTCAGCGTCAACCAGGAACACCTGGAGATCCTGAGGCTTATCGAGCGCCGCCTCGCCGACGATGCGCGCGAGTGCATGCGCTACCACATCCAGAGCGCCTACGACTACGTCATCCAGCGCATCCCGGTCGGCGACCGGGCCTGACCGCTATCCAGCCGCGAGGCCGTCCACGAGGGCGCCGACCATAGCACGGGCCATCGCGTCCCGCGTTTCCACGGTGGCGCTGCCGATATGCGGCAGGAGGATCACGTTGTTCATTGCGAGAAGATCGGGATGGGGCATCGGCTCCGCCGCGAAGACGTCCAGCCCGGCGCCTGCAAGGCCGCCGCCCTCGAGCGCGCCGACGAGCGCGATCTCGTCCACGACCGAGCCGCGAGCCACGTTTACGAGCCACCCGCCGGAACCGACGGCGCCGAGGATCCGCACGTCCACAAGGTTGCGCGTTGCCTGACCGCCCGGACAGCATACCACGAGGAAGCGGCACCACTTCGCCAGGCCGAGAAGGCTCGGGAAGTATTTGGCTGCGGTGTCCCCACGTGGCGCGCGGTTGTGATAGCCGACCTCCATTCCGAACGCCGCCGCGCGCCGCGCCACCGCCGTTCCGATCGTGCCGAGACCGAGGATGCCGAGCCGCGCGCCAGAGAGCGAATGGCCGAGCGGGTGCTTGCCGGCTTGCCATCCGCCCTGGCGGACGAACCGGTCCGCGCGGCGGAAGTCGCGCGCCAGCGCGACGACCAGACCGATGGCAACGTCGGCCACGTCTTCGGCGAGCACGCTCGCCGTGGTGGCGACGGCGATGCGGCGCCGCGCCAGCTCCTCCATGTCAAGGCCGTCGGTCCCGGCGCCGAGACACGAGACGATCGCAAGATCCGGCAGCCTGTCGAGCAGAGGCGCGGCAATCGCCACCTTGCCGTTCGTCGCGATGCCGCGGATACTGGCTCCCTCGGCGGACGCGCCCTCCAAAGCGATTCCTGCTTCTACGGAGAAATGTTGCCGCAACAGAGCCACTGCCCCATCGGGCAGAGGGCCAACCTGAAGCACCTTGGCTTTTCCCAGCACATGGCCTCCAATCCGCTTCAGCAGTGACCCGCGGCCACGACAGCCAAATTCCCATAGCCATTTGACATCCATGTTACAACCTGCCTAGAGGAAGCGCAGGGAAGACGCGCCGATGAACGGGGAGCGGAATGGCCGAGCATGTGGTCGTCGGGCATGAGGTTTTGCGCAGCTTCGTTTCGTCGGTCTTCGTTCGAGCGGGTTCGGACGCGCGGGAAGCCGGTCTGATTGCCGAACAACTCGTCGAAGCCAACCTCGCGGGGCACGATTCCCACGGCGTCGGGTCGATACCAGTCTACATCCGCAACGTGCGGTCTGGCGAATTGCCGCTCAACCAGCCGCTTTCCGTCGTCCTCGACGCGGGTCCGCTCCTGCTCTGCGACGGCAACGGCGGGGCCGGCCAGGTGATGGGCCACGACGCGGTGGAACGGGGAATCGCGCGCGCGAAGGAAGAGGGCGCCTGCGTTCTCGGCCTGCGCAACAGCCATCATCTTGGCCGGATCGGCCACTGGGCCGAGCAGTGCGCGTCGTCGGGCCTCGTCTCCATCCACTTCGTCAACGTGGTCAGTGCGCCTGCCGTCGCGCCCTTTGGCGGGGCCGGGGCGCGGATCGGGACCAACCCGTTCGCCGTCGGCATTCCGCGATCCGGCCAACGTCCGATCCTCGTCGACTTCGCGACGAGCAAGCTTGCGGTCGGAAAGGTCCGGATCGCCCTGAACGAAGGCAAAGCGCTGCCGTCCGGCGTGCTGTTGACCCCGGACGGGCGGCCCACGACCGATCCAGCCGTACTCTTCGGCTCCCCGCGCGGCGTGCTTCTCCCGTTCGGCGATCACAAGGGTTGGGGCCTGGGGCTGGCCTGCGAGCTCCTTGGCGCCGCCCTCGTCGGTGGAAAAACGCAGTCCGGGCCCAAGAGGCGCGACGCGGTGATCAATTCCATGCTTTCGATCATCATCTCCGCCGAGCGGCTCGGGACAGAGGACTCCTTCTTCGCAGAGGTGTCTCGATTTACCGACTGGGCGCAATCGGAGGCCAACGGCGACGTCCTGCTGCCGGGGGATATCGAGGCCGAAACCCGCGCGAGGCGGACGGCGGATGGCGTCCCGATCGATGTGAAATCATGGGCCGACATCGTAGCGGCGGCCGCCCAGGTAGGGGCGCCGCCGCCCGAAGGGGTCGGGGGACCATCGGACTGAGGGCGGGCGGCGGGTCTGCTGACAGACCTGCCAAAATCGGGACTGCCCAAAGCCTTCTCGCTGGTATAGAAGCGCGTCCACCGAGGTCGCAGCTGCCGGAGAGGAGGTCGCCATGTCGCAGACCAAGTCGACCGGCCGGCGCGTTGCTTTTGCCGACCAGGTCTATGCGCAGCTCCAGAGGCTGATCCAGCGCGGCGAGTACCCGGTCAATTCGCGTCTTCCCCCCGAGCAGGAACTGGGCCAGCGCTTCGGGGTCAGCCGGCCGGTGGTCCGGCAGGCGCTGCGGCGGCTCGCCGAAGAGGGCGTCATCGAAACGCGAAAGGGCTCGGGCACGATTGTCCGGGTCGGCCAACTGGCCCTACAGATCGGATTCCCTCCGCTGAACAGCGTTGCCGACGTCCAGCAGTTCTACGAGTTCCGCATGGACGTGGAGGGCCGCACGACGGCGCTCGCCGCGGCACGGCATACGCTGGCCCAACTCGGCGAGATCGAAGCGGCGCTGTCGCGCTCAGAGCAGGCCATCGACGCGGGTAACCTGCGGCTTGCCGCGGATCTCAACTTCTCCTTTCATCGGGCCATCGCCCGCGCATCGGGCAACCGGTTCCATCAGACGGCCGTCGAGCTTCTGCCGAACGCCATCGGGCACGTCGGATACGAGTTCCGGATCGGCACCTCGGATGGCGAACAGGATCGTGCGCGCGTCATTCTGGGCGAGCACGTCGGTATCTACTCGGCAATCCGTGCCCGCGATTCCGAGCTCGCGCGCTCGCTGATGGTCGACCACATCGTCTCGGCGCAGAACTACCTCTACGGCAACCTTGGATTATCCTTTCGCGACGAGGCGAGCCAGACGCGCGGCGACTCGGAGCCGAGATCGACCGCCTAGTTCGCAGCCGCCCGGACCGGCCTTGCAGGCAAGCGGCGGGACAGCAAGGATGCGGCCGACGCCCCAAGGCCGGAAGGAACCGGACATGCGCCTGATCAACCAGATCCTGGTGTTCTCCTCGACGCCTGACGTCGCGGCAGACGGCTTCGTGGTTCCGATCCTCGCGGAGCCGATCGAACGGCTGGCGGCGCGGGCCGCCGACCTCGGCTTCGATGGCCTCGAGTTCCTGCCTAACCCGGACAAAATTCCCGATTCGGAGCGCCTGCGCACCGCCCTCGATACCGCCGGCGTCGGGCTCGGGGTGGTGAATTCCGGACGGATGGCGGCGCGCGGCTATGCGCTCCTCCACCGGGACGCCGCGCGCCGCCGCGAGTTTATCGAGATCTACAAGCGCTACATCGACCTCGCCGGTGCGCTCGGGGCGCGCGTGGGCCTTGGCATGGCACGCGGCGACACCTCCGTCGCCCTTGCGGGGCCGGGTTTGCCGGGCCTCATGCGCGACGTCTTCGGCGAGATCGCCGCGCACGCCGAACGCGCCGGCACGGTGGTCATGCTGGAGCCGGCCGATCCGGGCTATGTCGCCGCGATCCTCAGGGTCCACGAGGCGGCGGAGCAGGCCAAGCTCGTCGCGAGTCCCGGCTTCTCGATCATGCTCGACACCCACCAACTCGAGATCGTCGAGCCCAGTTTCGAGGCAGGCTTCGCCGCCGCCGAGGGGCGCGCGACGCATATCCATCTCTACGATCCCGGCCACTGGCCACCGGGGGTGGCCTCGAAGCGGCTCGACTGGGACCGCATCCGGGCGGCCATGGAGCGCTACGGTTTCCACGGATCGGGGTCGATGGTGCTGGCGCCCGAAGGCGACCGCGACGCCGCAGCCCGAGAAGCGGTCGCCTTCGTGCGCGCAACGCTGATGGCGGGGCCCGGCGATGGGGCATGATTTTGCGGGCAAGCGCGTCGTCGTCACCGGCGGGGGGTCGGGCATTGGTGCCGCCATCGCCACGGGTTTCTGCCGCGCCGGCGCCGATGTGCTCATAGCCGACCTGTCGGCGGAGCGGGCGGGCGAAGCTGCAGGGGCGATGGCCGCCGGCGCATCGGGACGCGCTCGGGCCCGGTCGGTCGACGTGGCGGACGAGGCGTCGGTCGCCGCGATGGCCGAGGCAGCCGGGCCGCGCATCGACGTGCTCGTCTGCGCGGCGGGCCTGTTCTTCGGCGGCAATGCCGAGGCGACGAGTCTCGCCGACTGGAATCGGATCGTCTCTGTCAACCTCACCGGCAGCTTTCTCTGTGCCCGAGCGGCGATCCCGCGCATGCGGCCCGGCGGGGGCGCCATCGTGCTCCTGTCCTCCTCCACGGGGGCGCATGACGCGATCCCCGGGGCGGTCGCCTACGTCGCCTCGAAGGGCGGCGTGACAATGCTGGCCAAGGCGCTGGCCGTCGACCACGCCTCCGAAGGCATCCGCGTCAACGCCATCGCTCCGGGGCCGACTGACACGCCGATGCTGCGCGGGCTGATGAGCGAGTCCGAACGAGTCGCCTTCGGCCAGTCTTTGCCGGTAGGCAGGCTCGGTCGGCCGGAGGAGTTCGCCGGCGCCGCGATGTTTCTGGCCGGGCCGGAGGCCGGCTTCATCACCGGCGCTATTCTGTCGGTCGACGGCGGCCAGACGGCGCTGGTCTAGGGCGAAGCGCTACGGGCGGGTCCGATATGCGGCCAGCTTTGCGAGCCACCGCTCGTTGGCGGTGATCTCCCGGTTGACGATCCCCTCCGGAACCCTTCCCTCGATCATGGCCTGGACGGCGCGGACGTCGGCGGCGCCGATATCGGCGAAGCACTGGTCGGTCCAGCACAGGGAATGCGGGGTGACGATCACATTCTCCAGGCCGAACAGCGGGTCCGAGGCGTCGGAGGGCTCGCTCTCGAAGACGTCGAGGCCGGCGCCGGCGATGCGGCCCGCTGTCAGCGCCTCTGTCAGGGCGGTCTGATCAACGATGGGACCGCGGGCGGTGTTGATCAGGAACGCCGTGGGCTTCATCAGCGAGAGCCGCGTTGCATCGACCAGACCGCGCGTCTCCTGCGACAGGGGACAGTTGATGCAGACGAAGTCGGAGCGGCGGAAGACCTCGTCCAGCGAAACGAGCTCGACGCCGAGGTCCCGCGCAATCGTCGGATCGGCGAAGGGGTCGTGCGCAACGAACGACATCCCGAACGGCGCCGCGAGGCGGAAAAGCTCCGCACCAATGTTGCCGAGTCCGATCGAGCCCAGGGTCTTGCCGACCAGCCCGATGCCCATATGCGCGCCGCGCCGGTCCCAGCCTTCTCTGCCGGCACGTGTCAGCCCGTCCTTGATCAGGAGCTTGCCGGAGAGGGCGAGCACGAAGGTCATGATCGCGACCGCTACCGGCCGCCGCACGCCGCTGGGCGTGATGACCAGCGCAACGTCATGGGCGGTACACGCCCCGACATCGACGTTGTCGTAGCCGACCCCGAACCGCGCGACGAGGGCGAGTTGGCCGTCGCCGGGGAAGCTCCCGGCATCGAACCGTCCGGCGAGGAGGATCAGCGCGTCGAACCCAGCCATGTCGGCGGCCGCGATGCGGCCGTCGGTGACCGGGACATAGGCCCACTCGATGCGCGGATCGGCATCGAGCGGGCGAAGGTCGAAGGAGGGAAATGCCGGCGTGCCGTCGGAACGGACGAAGTCGGCGCTCAGCGCCAAACGAAGCTTGTCCATGTCTCAGCGACCTCCCGCATTCGCGTCGCCGATCCGGTCGCGCACTGCGGCCACGCCTTGCGCCAAGGCTCCGGTGTAGAGCCAGATGTCGCCGGAATAGGCGATGAAGTCACACCCCTGGGAGAAGAGGGAAGCCGCCTCGTCGGGCGACCCGGCCAGCCGGCCGACGCTCAGGCCGTTGCCTGCGCCTGCGTCCATGATCGTCGCGACGGCGCCCTTGAAGGCATCGTCGTCGAATCCGCCGGGAATTCCGAGGGAGTTGCTCAGGTCGAAGTGTCCGATCCAGAGGCAATCGATGCCGTCCACCGCGGCGATGTCGCCGGCGTTGCGCGCGCCTTCGGCGGTTTCGAGGAGCGCCACTGCGGACGTCTTGGCATTTGCATGCGCAATTGCATCCGCCACCGACCGCACCCGATAGTCGTCGTGGGCGATGCCGAACGCCGCGCCGCGCGTGCCGCGCGGCGGATACTTGATCTGCCGGACCAGCGCCCTTGCCTGCGCTTCTGTCTCCAGCATCGGCGGGATCAAGCCTTGGGCACCTACATCGCAGGCTCGGGCGATGTGATGCTCGGTCTTGGACGGCGGGCGCAGGACCGTGGCAATCCCCGCGTCGTGGAGATGTCTCAGCAGTCCCTTGACGGTCTCGAAGCCGAAGCCGGAATGTTCCATGTCTACGAAGGCGAACTCGCAGCCCGCGACCTTGAGCATCTGGCCGATTCCGGGCGTGGCGAACTCGCCGATATAGGTGCCCACCTTGAGCCGTTTCGACGCCAGCAATTCCACGAAAGATGCCATGGCCGTTCCACTCCCGGAGTTTCTTCTTAAGCAGACGTACGTCCCCCTGGAGCGCAATCGAAACACACCCGGACCGACATATCCAGTCATTATACCAGACGGCCAGTTGCTATGGAGCGCCGTGATCAAATGCGCGGCCGCCCCTCTTACGTCTTGGACCGCTTACGCCGTTTGATCGGGCAGGCTTTGGAAACCCAAACCTGCCGCAGGAGGGCGGATCGTCTGCGTTGCGCAGTGATATACTGACATGCTAACTTGGCTCCAATATACCCACGCCGTTCGGTGTTGAACCGAAAAGCCGAGGCGCAGAGGACAACAGGGAGGGGATCTGAATGAGCGACAGAGAGAGACGAGAGTTCCAGGCGGGGCTCGCCGCCGAGGTCGACGCCTGGCTGAGGGGTGAGCCCACGCGCCGCGACTTCATCAGGAAGTTCGGGCAGGCCACCGGCATGCTGGCGCTGTCCGGGGCGGCGCTACCGTCCTTCGTGACCTCGGCGCTGGCCCAGGCGGCGATGCAGCTCGAAGACCCGTCGACGCCGCTCGGCAAGGCGCAGGCGGCTGCGCTCGCGGCCTCCACCGAAGGCCCGACCGACGGCTCGGCCTATCGCGCGGTCGAGGCCGCCAAGCCGTTCAGCGGCGTGAACCTCAACATGACCTACGAGGCCGGGCTCCAGGCGCTCGACCCGCGGAACTTCTCCGGCCCGCTCTGGGAGCAGCTCACCGGCATCAAATCGACGGTCGTCGAGCTGCCGCCGCCGGACATGTACTCCAAGCCGATCGCCGAGCACATCGCCGGCTCCGCCGCCTACGACGTCCTCGACCTTCAGCCGCAATGGACACCGGCGCTGGCCGACGGCGGCGTGATCGCGCCGCTCGACGAGTACATCGCCAAGTACATGAACGAAGCGGATCTGGAAGACTACCACCCGCTTTACAAATCGCTGCCCACCTACAAGGGCAAGACCTGGGGCTTCTTCGACGACGGCGACATGTTCGCCCTCTACTACCGCAAGGACATCTTCGAGGACCCGACGCTGAACGAGGCCTACCAGGCCAAGTTCGGCAAGGCGCTCGAGGTGCCGAAGACCTGGGAGGACTATGCGCAGGTCGCGCAGTTCATCACCGACCAGATGGCGCCGGCGGTCTACGGCGCCGGGCACTTCCGCAAGGCCAATTCCCCAGGTAACCAGTTCGACTTCATGCAGCAGTTCCGCTCCAACGGCGGGGTCTTCTTCGACGAGAACATGAAGGCGCAGCTCGTGGGCGATGTCGGGGTGCGCACGCTGGAGAACATGAAGGCCGCGAACGCCGCCTCGATCCCCGGCAACGAGGAGCTCGACGCCGTCTCGCTCTGGGCCGCGTGGCTGCAGGGCAAGGTCGCCATGATCTACTCGTGGCCGCCGACGGGGCGCATGAGTGCCGGCTACTCGCAGAGCGACAAGGCCATCAGCTTCATCCCGCAATCCTCAATCGCCGGGAAGGTCGGCTATGCCATCGTTCCGGGCGGACACCCCGAACATGCCTTCGGCTTCAACAAGGGGCTTGCGGCGGATTCGGCCAACCCCGAGGCGGCCTACCTCTTCATGCAATGGGCGTGTTCGCCGCCCGTGTCGCTGGCGCGCTGCATGCTGCCCTACGCCTTGCGCGATCCGTACCGGATATCGCACTTCAAGTCGGAGCTCTATGGCGAGCTGTTCCCGAGCGCACCGGAGTACCTGCGGAACCTCAACAATTCCGCCAACGTCGGCCTGCTCGACCCGATCATGCCGGGCGCGCAGGACTACCAGCTTTCGCTCGACCGCATGTGTACGTCGGTCTGGGCAGGGACGGACCCGGCGGAGGCCCTCCAGACCGCTGCGGCGGAGTGGGACGCGACCACCGAAAATCTCGGGGTCGAGTCGCAGAAGGCCTTCTATACCGAGTTCCTCAAGCTCCCGGGCTCCAGCATCGACAACACGGTCGAAGCCCTCGGCATGTCGGTGAAGCTCTAGGCTAGCGCGACGAGCCGCCACCTGCCGGCCCGTCCGTTCCCGCAACCGGGCCGGCTCCCTTCGGAGCCGGCCCTTGGAAGTCCCCGCGTCGAGGCTGATCGAGCGAATATGGCGAACAGCGCTGGAACAACCGCTGCAAATGCCGCGCGCACGGGCGCGGCCGTGTCGGCGCGTCGCAGCGATACCTGGTTCAAGTGGCTGCTCGTCACCCCGGCGGCGCTGCTGATCCTGGCGCTGTCGATCTATCCGCTGCTCTTCTCGATCTGGGTGCTTTTCGTGAACTATGACTTCCAGATCCCGGGACATGCCTTTGTCGGCCTGAAGAACTTCAAGCAGGTGATCGCGGACCCGGTGGCGCGATACTCGCTCTGGGTGACGATCGGACTGACCGTCACCAGCGTGTCGATCGAGTTTCTGCTCGGGCTCGCCTTGGCCATGGCGATGGTCGGGACCTTCCGCGGTCGGGGGCTCCTGATCTCGATCCTGATCGTGCCGCTGTTCATCAGTCCGGTGATCGTAGGTCAGGCCTGGGCGCTGCTCCTGCAGCGACCTTTCGGCCCGACCAACTACCTCCTCGGCCTGCTCCTTGGACAGGAGGTCACGATCAACTGGCTCACGCAGTGGCCGTACAACTTCCTGGCGCTGATCCTCGCCGACGTCTGGCAGTGGACGCCATTCATGTTCGTCATCCTGCTCGCCGGCCTCACGTCGATCCCCGCCCACGTCTACGAGGCGGCGGAGCTCGACGGCGTCGGGCGGTGGCAGGTCTTCCGGTACATTACCGTCCCGTACATCACCCCGATGATGCTGCTGGCGCTGACCTTCCGCCTGCTCAACTCGATCCGCCTCTTCGATACGATCTTCATCATGACCGGCGGCGGACCGGGCACGCAGACCTACAGCGCGTCCTATTACCTCTACACCATCGGCTTCACCCAGTTTCACCTGTCGCGGGCCACGGCCGGCGCGTGGATCTTCCTGATGCTGACCCTTCTTGTCGTCGTGCTACTGGTGCGGCGCCTCCTCAAACCGGAGGCGGAGTGATGCCGGCAGCGCAGCAGGGGCGCCAGACGCTCCGCCGGCGTCCAGCTATCGGACGGATCCTCTTCCTCGGGTTGTGGCTGGCTTTCGTGTTGGCGCCACTCTACTGGGTGTTCGTCACCTCCATCAAGCCGAGCGACGACTATCTAGCGGTGCCGCCGGTCTGGTTCCCGACCGAGCCGACCACGGTCCACTACACCGCCGCGCTCTTCGCGTATCATGGCCTCACCGGCCTGATAAACAGCGTGATCGTCTCGGTGTGCGCCACCATCCTGTCGTGCCTCGTCGGCACGCTCATGGCCTACAGCCTGGCGCGGTTCGGCACGGGCGGCCAGCACCTGTCCTTCTGGGTGCTGTCCCAGCGCTTTCTCCCGCCCATCGCGATCATCCTGCCGTTGTTCCTGAACTATCGCCTGTTTGGCCTGCAGGACACGCATCTCGGCCTCATTCTCGCCTACACGGTCTTCACTCTGCCGGTGTCGGTCTGGATGATGTTCGCCTACTTCCGCTCGATGCCCCGCTCGCTCGAGGAGGCGGCGCTGGTGGACGGATGCACGCGGTGGACGGCGTTCTGGCGGGTGGCCGTGCCGCTCGCAGCACCCGGCGTCGTCGCTGCGGCGGTCTTCGTCTTCATCGCCTGCTGGACCGAGTTCTTCTTCGCGCTGGTGCTGACCAGCCGCAACGCCTTCACGTTGCCGACGGTGTTCCGGGCGTTCCTGAGCTTCCAGGGCGCGCAGTACGGCGAGGCGAGCGCGCTGGCCATCGTCTCGCTGGTGCCGTCGATCGTCCTCGGCGTCCTGGTGCAGAAGCACCTCGTGCGCGGACTGACCCTCGGCGCGCTCCGGGGCTGACAGAGATTTCGAGGGACGGGCCCGAATGGCAGACGTAAAGATCAACGGGCTTCACAAGCGCTACGCCGGCGGCATCCATGCCGTGCGCGGCATCGATCTCACGATCCCGGACAGGCAGTTCACCGTGTTGGTCGGCCCGTCGGGCTGCGGCAAGAGCACGCTGCTGCGCATGATCGCCGGCCTCGAGGCCGTCGACGAGGGGACGATCGAGATCGGCGGCGCTGTCGTCAACGACATGCGCCCGCGCGACCGCGACGTCGCCATGGTATTTCAGGACTACGCGCTCTATCCGCACATGACGGTCCGCAACAACATCGGCTTCGGCCTGAAGGCGCGGAAATTCTCGCCAAGCGAGGTCTCCCGGCGCGTGGCGGACGCCGCGGAGATGCTCTCGATCACGCCGCTCCTAGACCGGCTTCCCCGGCAATTGTCCGGCGGCCAGCGCCAGCGTGTCGCCATCGGTCGCGCCATCGTGCGCAACCCGCAGATTTTTCTTTTCGACGAGCCGCTGTCGAACCTCGACGCCCAGTTGCGCGACGAGATGCGGGTCGAGATCAAGCGGCTGCACCAGGAGATCGCCACCACGATCATCTATGTCACCCACGACCAGATCGAGGCGATGACGTTGGCAGATCGGATCGTGCTCCTGCGGGACGGACAGATCGAGCAGCAGGGCTCGCCGCTCGACCTCTTCGAGCGCCCGGCGACGCGCTTCGTGGCCGGATTTCTCGGATCACCGCGCATGAACCTCGTGGCGACCCGGCTAGAGAGGCTCGACGGCACGCCGACATTGATCTTCGACGACGACCGCAAGCTGCCCCTCGACCCGGCGCGGGCGCGCGCCTTCGAGGCCTGGTGCGGGCGAGACGTCATTTTCGGCGTCCGTCCGGAGCACATGAGCCGAGGCGGGGACGGCGTGGCCCGCAAGGCCGCCGAGGCGCCGATCCGGGTCCTCGTCGACCTGATCCAGCCGACCGGCTCTCGAATCCACGCGCAATTCCGCCTCAACAAAACCGAGATGACCGTGGAGCTGCCGTCCCACGCGGTGGAGCGGCCTGGAACCACCATGGACCTTCTCGTGGACATGAACCGGATCGTTCTGATCGATCCGGAGACCGACAAGACCATACCCGGATGACGCCGCCGGACCGGCGGCGCCGGACGCAGACACGGGAGACGCGCACATGAGTCCGTCACGATCCATCAAGCTCTTCGGAACCGAGGAGCCGGTCGCCGAACCCATTACTCTCAAGGCCGGACCGCTGGAAGCGAGCCTCGACGCCGGCAATCTCCGCTACATCAGAATCGACGGAAAGGAGGCGCTCCGCGCCATCGCCTTTCTGGTCCGGGACAGCAACTGGGGAACCTACAACCCGGAAATCTCTGATCTTTCCGTGGACCAGGCCGCGGACCACTTCACCGTGTCCTACGACGCCGTCTGCCGCGACGCCGACCAATCGTTGCGGTACCGGGCGCGGATTGAAGGCCGCGCCGACGGCACCCTGACCTTCGAGGCCGACTGCGAGCCCCTCACCGACTTCGTCACCAACCGCACCGGCTTCGTGGTCCTGCATCCCCTCGCGGGCGTGGTCGGCCAGCCCGTCACCGTTGAGCACACCGACGGCTCGCTCGTCGAGAGCACCTTCCCGGAACGCATCGACCCCGCCTGCCCTTTCCACGACGTCCGCGCCCTCACCCACCAGCTCGCCCCCGGTGCAAAGGTCACCACCCGCATGGAAGGCGACGCCTTCGAGATGGAGGACCACCGCAACTGGATGGACGCCTCCTACAAGACGTATATCCGCCCCCTGGCCCTCCCCTGGCCCTACCGCCTGAAAGAGAAATCCACCCAACGCGTCACCATGGCCGTCCGCGGCACACCCGCTGCCGCCGCTCCCTCGGGCCGCCCCGAGATCACCGTCTCCGTCGGCGGACCTACCGGCACCGTCATGCCGCGCCTCGGTCTCGCCGCGCCTGCCGAGCACCTCGACGCCGCCCTACGGCACACCGACCTCTTGAAGGCCATCGGCGCCGGTTTCCTCGTCTGCCACTTCGATCCGCGCCGGGGCCACGACGCGTCCGTCATGAAGGCCCACGGCAAGCTCGGCTCGGCCCTCGGCGCCGAGCTCGTGCTCGAAGCCATCGTCCCCTGCCAGGACGCCGACGGCGCTCCCACCGCCGATCTCGCCACCCTCAGGCGCGACATCGCCGCGATCCGCGAAGCGGCCGGCGACGTCGCCTTCACCCACGTCGCCGTCTCCCCCGCCAGCGACCTGAAGTCCACGCTGCCCGGCTCGACGTTCCCCCCCGCGCCGGCCTGGGAGCAGCTCTTCGCAGCGGCTCGCGACGCCTTCCCCGCGGCCTCGGTGGGCGGCGGCATGTTCAGCTACTTCACCGAACTGAACCGCAAGCGCCCGCCGGCCGGCGCCATCGACTTCATCTGCCATACCGGCCTGCCGATCGTTCACGCCGGCGACGACATTTCCTTTCTCGAAACCCTCGAGGCCCTCCCGTCGATCTTCGGGTCGGTCCGTGCCTTCGCCGGTGGCAAGCCCTACTGGATCTTTCCCACCGCCATCTCGATGCGCGACAACCCCTACGGCGCCGCCCCGGCGGAGAACCCGAACAACATCCGGCAGGCGATGAACCGCGTCGACCCGCGCGAGCGCGCCCTGATCGGCGCGGCCTGGTACGCCGGCTACCTCGCCCGCGCCGCGCGGGCGGGCCTCGACGCCGTCACCCTCGCCGCCGTCGCCGGCCCGTCCGGCATCGTCGTCACCCGGCAGGACCACGAGCAGCCCTGGTTCGACGACAGCGATGCGCAGGTCCATCCCCACTACCACGTCATCGCCGGCCACGCCGCCGCCCAGGGCGCTCCGGTCCACGAGACCGACATCAGCGACCCCGGCGCCGTGCTGGCCCTGGCGGTCTCGAGCCCCGAGGGCGCCCGCCTCTGGCTCACCAACCTGACGGGCGCACCCAAGACGGTGCGCCTCTCCGGGCTGGAGGGCACCGCCGACCTCCTCAGCCTCGACGAGGACAGCTTCGAGGCCGCATGCCGCGACGCCACCTGGCGACACACGACGAAACGCAGGCCCATCACCGCCGACACCGTGACCCTCGCCGCCTATTCAGTCGCCGAAGTTCGCTGCAGCGGCTTCCGGGACCGTGGCTGACCACGCGCCGCGGAGCTTGCTCCCCGCCGCAGACTGGCGTTTACTGGTATCATGACCATACGCCGCCAAAAGCTGTCGGAGGAGGTCCGCAAGCGCCTGCTCGACCTGATCGGCAGCGGCACCATCGGGCTCGGCCAGCAACTGCCGTCGGAGCGGGAGCTGATGGAGCGGCTCGGCGTCGGACGCCCGGCGATCCGCGAAGCCATGCAATCGCTCGAGACCATCGGCTTGATCGAAATCCGCCACGGCGGCCGGGCGCGCGTCGCGGAACCCTCGGTCGGGCGCATGGTCGACCAGGTGAGCGAGACCATGAAGCACCTGCTCGCCCACTCCCCCGCCTCGCTGGAGAACCTCAAGGAAGCCCGCGCCACCATCGAGCGCGAGATGGCCAGGACCGCCGCGCGCCGCCGGTCCGACGCCGACCTCGAACGCCTGACGGACATTCTCGCGGAGCAATCCCTTGCCGCGGCGGACCCTCCGCGGTTCCGCGCCCTGGACGGGCGGTTCCACCGCGAAATCGCCGCGATCAATGGCAATCCGATCTTCACCGCCCTCATCGACGCGCTCTTCCGCTGGCTCAACGACTTTCACGTCGACCTGGTTTCGGTGCCCGGCCTCGAACAACTCACCCTTGCCGAGCACCAGGATATCCTCGCGGCCATCGCCCGCGGCGATCCGACCGCCGCGGGAACGGCGATGGGCGATCATCTGATGCGCGCCAACGATCTCTACCGCCAGTCCAACCTCACCCGCAGCGGCTCCTGACCCCGCAACACCGTTGCCCTGCCGGCGCAACTGGTATAATGACTACACGACACGGGGGAGGCAGGATGCCGATCGGACGGTCAGTCGACACAGCGTCGTTTCGCGGGGTCCTGATCGGCTGCGGCTTCTTCGCGCGCAATCACATGCACGGCTGGGCCGACGCGGAGGGGGCCCGGATCGTCGCCGTCTGCGACATTGACCGGACCAAGGCGGAGGACTTCTCGCGCACCTTCGACGTGCCCGCCGTCTACACCGACGCGGCGGCCATGCTCGCCGAGGTGAAGCCCGACTTCGTCGACGTGGCCACCACCGTCGCCAGCCACCGCCCGCTGGTGGAGCTGGCGCTGGCCGCCGGCGCGCTCACCGTCTGCCAGAAGCCCTTCGCCGAGACCTACGCCGACGGCCTCGCCATGGTCGAGGCGGCCGAGCGTGCCGGCCGCCCGCTGATCGTCCACGAGAATTTCCGCTGGGAACGCGCCTTCCGCCTGGTCCGCGCCGAGATCGACGCCGGCAGCATCGGCCGCCCGTTCTTCGCCCGCCTGTCGTTCCGGCACGCCTACGACGTCTACGCCAACCAGCCCTACCTCGCCGAGGTCGAGGACTTCGGCCTGATGGACGTGGGCCTGCACCTCTTCGACGTTGCACGCTACCTGATGGGCGACGTGGCGAAGATCGCCTGCATGACCCAGCGGCTCAACCCGATCGTGCGCGGCGAGGACGCTTTCACCGCCCTTCTCCGCCATGACGACGGCGGCGTGAGCAGCATCGAATGCAGCTTCTTCAGCCGCACCACCCCGGACCCCTTCCCGGAGACCCTCGCCCGCATCGAAGGTCCCGAAGGCACCATCGAGATCACCGTGGGCGGCCTCATCCGGGTGCATCGCGACGGCAGGGTGCGCGAGATCGACGGCGACCCGCCGGTGCCGGCCTGGGGCGAGCGGCCCTGGCACATGGTGCAGGACTCGGTCGCGGCCTTCGAGGCGCATGTGGTCGACGTGCTGGCGGGCCGCGCCGCGCCGCAACCCTCCGGGCGCCACAACCTCGAGACCCTGGCGATCACCCTCGCGGCCTACCGCTCTGCAGCGCGCGACGAGGTGGTGACCCTCGCCGACTTCATCGCCGGGGGCTGCACGCGGTGAGCCGGATCGAGGCCGACTACTGGATCGAGACGGCGTACCCCTTGGCCGAGGCCGCGGCGGCGATGGCCGGGGAGCAGTCGTCCGGAACCTTCCTTCCGATTCCGGGCGAGACCCCCGAGCTAAAGGCCCGCGCCGCGGCCGAGGTCATCGCCCTGCATGACCTTGGCCCGGTCGCGGCCCCATCGCTACCCGGCGCCGGGCGCGCCGGCGACCCGCACCGGCAGGGACGGGTCACCCTCTCCTGGCCACTCGGCAATATGGGGCCGTCGCTGCCCAACCTGATGGCCGCGGTCGCGGGCAACCTCTTCGAGCTCAAGCAGTTCTCCGGCCTGCGCCTCCTCGACCTGCGCCTGCCGGAGGACTTCGCGGCCGCGAACCCCGGCCCGGCCTTCGGCATCGACGGCACCCGTCGCCTTGCCCGCGTCGAGGGCCGGCCGCTGATCGGCACCATCGTCAAGCCCTCGGTCGGCCTCGACGCCGCGGCCACCGCGGCGCTGGTGGCCGATCTCTGCGCCGCCGGCCTCGACTTCGTGAAGGACGACGAGCTGCAGGGCGACGGGCCGAACTGCCCCTTCGACGACCGGGCCCGCGCGGTGACGACGGCGATCGAGCGCGCCGCCGACCGCACCGGCCGCAAGCTGATGTTCGCCTTCAACCTGACCGGCGAGATCGACGAGATGCGCCGCCGCCACGATCTCGTGCTCGCGCTCGGTGGCACCTGCGTCATGGTCAACCTCACCGCCGTCGGCCTGACCGGCCTGCTGGCCTTGCGCCGCCACGCCGGCCTGCCGATCCACGCCCACCGCAACGGCTGGGGCGCGCTGTCGCGCCACCCGGCACTCGGCTTCGACTACGTCGCTTGGGCGAAGCTCTGGCGGCTGGCCGGTGCCGACCACATGCACGTCAACGGTCTGCGCAACAAGTTCTGCGAGCCCGACGCAAGCGTCATAGCCTCGGCCCGCGCCTGCCTCACGCCGATGTTCGAGACGAAGCCCTGCACGGTGCTGCCGGTCTTCTCCTCCGGGCAGTCCGCGGCGCAGGTCTGGGACACCTATGCGGCCCTCGGGTCGCCAGACCTCATCTACGCCGCCGGCGGCGGCATCATGGGCCACCCGGGCGGCCCGTCGGCCGGCGTCACAGCACTTCGCGACGCCTGGGACGCCGCCCTCGCCGGCGAACCGGCGACGGACCGCGCCGCCCGCTCGCCCGAGCTCGCCGCGGCGCTGGGCAAATTCGCATGACCCCCGCGCCCCTCCCCACGGACCGCCCGGTTCTCGCCTGGTACGGCGACGACTTCACCGGGTCGGGGGCGGTGATGGAGGTGCTGAGCTTCGCCGGCCTGCCCGCCGTGCTCTTTCTCGAGCCGCCGACGCCTCGGATGCTCGCCCGCTTCCCCGGCGTCCGCGCCGTCGGCCTCGCCGGCGACGCCCGGACCCGCTCGCCGGACTGGATGCGCGCCGAGCTCCCCGCCGCCTTCGCGGCTCTGCACGCGACCGGCGCGCCGATGCTGCACTACAAGCTCTGCTCGACCCTCGACAGCGCGCCCGAGATCGGGTCCATCGGCACCGCTGCCGAACTAGGCCTCGCCCCCGGCGCGCTCGCGCTGCTCGTGGTCGCCGCGCCGCAGATCGGCCGCTGGCAGGCGTTCGGTACCCTCTTCGCCCGCGCCGGCGACGGCGGCATCCACCGCCTCGACCGTCACCCGACGATGTCGGTCCACCCGGTCACCCCGATGCACGAGGCGGACGTGCTCCGCCACCTCGCAAGCCAGACGACGCTGCCCCTGAGCCTGATCGACCTCGTCGACCTCAAGGCCGGCCGTGGCCCCGCCCGCCGTGCCGAGGCCGAGGCCCGCGGCGGCATCGTCGCCCTCGACGTCGTCGACGACGACACCCTCGCCGCCGCCGGCGCGCTCCTGTGGCAAAATCCGGGCTTCGTCCTCGGCTCCCAGGGCATCGAGTACGCCCTCGTCGCCTTCTGGCAGGCCGCGGGCCTCCTCGCCCCTCCACCGCCGCCGAAGCCCCTCGCCGCCGTCGACCGGGTCGCCATCGTCTCCGGCTCTTGCTCGCCGGTCACCGCCACCCAGATCGACGCGGCCGAGGCCGCCGGCTACGTCATCGTGGCCCTCGACCCCAGCGCCCCCGACTGGGCCGCCGCCGGCGACGCCGCCCTCGCCGCCCTCGCCCACGGCCGCTCGCCCCTCGTCGCCACCGCCCGCGGCCAGAGCGACCCGGGCGTCACCGACGGCGCCCGCATCGGCCAGGGCCTCGGCCGCCTCCTCGACCGCCTGGTGCGCGAGGCCGGCCTCACCCGCGCCGTCATCGCCGGCGGCGACACCTCGAGCCACGCCGCCCGGGCCCTCGGCCTCGTGGCGCTGACCGCCGAGACCCCCATTGCCCCCGGCGCCGCCCTGCTCCGCGGCCACCGCGCCGACGGCAGCAGCCTCGAGATCGCGCTCAAGGGCGGCCAGATGGGCCCCCCCGACTTCTTCGTCCGCGTCAGGGACGGCCTTGGAACCGCAGGCGGAGCAGCCGCCGCATGAGGAGGACCACATGACAAAGATCGCGCTGATGGGCGCCGGCGGCAAGATGGGCGTCCGCCTCGCAACCAATCTCCAGGGCAGCCGCTTCGACATCGCCCCGGTCGAGGTCGCCGAAGCCGGCCGCGCCCGGCTCAAGGCCGCCACCGGCCTCGACTGCATCGAGCAGGGCCAGGCCCTCTCCCGCGCCGACGTCGTCCTGCTCGCCGTCCCCGACCGCGCCATCGGCCAGGTCGCCCACCAGATCGTCCCGTCCCTCGACCCCGGCACCGCCGTCATTGTCCTCGACGCCGCCGCCCCCCACGCCGGCGAGATGCCCGAGCGCGACGACGTCACCTACTTCGTCACCCACCCCTGCCACCCGCCGCTCTTCAACGACGAGACGACGCCGGAGGCCAAGTCCGACTTCTTCGGCGGCGTCCACGCCAAGCAGCACATCGTCTGCGCCCTGATGCAGGGCCCCGAGGCGCACTACGCCCTCTGCGAGGAGGTCGCCCGCGAGATCTACAAGCCGGTGATGCGCTCGCACCGCGTCACCGTCGAGCAGCTCGCCATCCTCGAGCCCGCCCTCTCCGAGACCGTCGGCGCCACCCTCGCCCTCGCCATGCGCGACGCCGCCGACGAGGCGATCCGCCGCGGCGTGCCGAGCCAGGCCGCCTTCGACTTCATGCTCGGCCACCTCACCATCGAGCTCGCCATCGCCTTCGGCGCCTTCCCCGAGGGCAAGTTCTCCGACGGCGCCCTGCACGCCATCGCCAAGGCGAAGCCGCTGATCTTTCGCGACGATTGGCTCGAACGCGTGTTCGCGCCCGAAGCGGTCCTGAAGTCCGTCCAGGACATCTGCCACCCCGAAGAAGCCGCCTGACCACTCACAAACTGACAGGGAGAGAACCATGACCAGACTGAAAGCACTCGCCGCCGGAACCATCCTCGCCGGCACCGCCTGGGCGGGAGGCGCCTCCGCCGCCACCATCTGCTTCTCATTCGTCGATCTGGAGAGCCAGTTCTGGGTAGCCGGCCACCAGGCGATCACCAAGACCCTCACCGACGCCGGCCACACCGTCATCGAGCGCAATGCCAACGAGGACGCCAACCGCCAGCTCGAGCAGGTCCGCGACTGCATCGCCCAGAACGTCGAGGGCATCATCCTCATCCCGCAGGACGGCGAGACGGCCACCACCATCGTCGCCGAGGCCCAGGACGCGGACACCCCGATCGCCGTCTTCAACCGCCCGCCGTCCGACCTCTCCAAGGGCATCGTCGTCGTCGCCGACAACGCCTCCATCGCCGGCCAGGCGGTCGACTCGGTCGTCGAGAAGGCACTCGCCGCCAAGCCCGAGGGCGAGCTCAACGCGATCATCGTCGTCGGCGACCTGGGTGACCCCAACGCCGTCGGTCGCAAGGACGGATTCTACGCCTCGATCGACAAGCACAAGGACCGCTTCAAGGTGACCGAGGTCGCCTCGCAGTGGGACGCCGCCACCGCGCTCTCCAACCTCGAGGCCGCCGTTACCGCGAATCCCCAGGTCGACCTGCTCTTCACCTCGTCCGACTTCCTCTTCCCGACCATCCGCGCGGTCTTCGAGCCGCGCGGCCTGTGGAAGAAGACCGGCGAGGACGGCCACGTCTGGATGGCCGGCCTCGACGGCGACGCCACCGCCTGTCAGCTCATCAAGGACGGCTTCGTCGACGCCACCGGCGTGCAGGACCTCTACTTCGAGGCCGACCAGTCCCTCCAGGCGATCCTCGCGGCCATCGACGCCGGCGAGGCCCAGCCGAACCAGGTGATCGAGGACCCGGGCTTCGCGCTCACCACCGACAACCTCGGGGAGCGCGAAATGGACATGTGGGGCTGCGTCCTGCTCTCCCAGGGCTTCCTGAAGAAGTCCTGACGCATGCAGACCGTCCGTCCGGCCGGGGTCGCCCCCCGGCCGGAAACCCGCTTGACCGCTCCGCTGCCCGGCCGATCCCTCGGCCGGCGCATCCGCTCGGTCTTTTTCTCCGACTTCTTCGTCCTCTACCTGTCGCTCGCCTACTTTCTCCTCCTCGTGCCGTTCCTGCCGACGCTCTCCACCCCCGGCAACATCTCGAACCTGATGTCGAACATGTGGCCGCTTCTGGTGGTCGCCGTCGGCCAGACGTTCGTGCTCACCATCGCCGGCATCGACCTCAGCCAAGGGGCGGTCGCCGGGCTGACCAGCGTCATCGTCGCCATGCTGCTGGCGACGGCCGCCCCCGCCTCGGTCCTCTCCAACACTCCGATCTGGGGGAGCCTCCTCACCGAGCAAGGCGGCTGGCTCGCCGGCCACCCCTGGGGCCTGCCGGTCGGCATCCTGGCGATGCTCGTCACCGCCGTGCTGATCGGCCTCGCCAACGGCCTCGCCATCGCAAGACTGCAGATGCCGCCCTTCATGGTCACCCTGGTCACCATGATCGCCGTCGGCGCCTTCGCGGTCTGGCTCACCCAGTCCAACAACATCCGCGAGCTGCCCGAAGGCTTCGTCGCCCTCGGCAAGGGCGATCTCGTCTCGGTCTACCTTGGGCCGAAGCTCGAGTCCCAGCTCCCCCGCCGCGAGGTCTACTCCTTCGTGACCTACCCGATGGTGATCGCACTCGCCGTCGCGGTCCTCGCCCATCTCCTGCTCAACCGCACCGTCTTCGGGCGCTACGTCTTCGCCATCGGCATCAACCGCAAGGCCGCCGAGATCTCCGGGGTGCCGGTCGCCCGCGTCATCGTCGCGGTCTTCGTGATCTCCGCCATCTGTGCCGCCATCGCCTCGATCCTCTACACCGCCCGGCTCGAGACCGGCCGGCCGACCCTCGGCGCCGGCAACTTCCTCCTCGACGTGATCGGCGCCACGGTGATCGGCGGCACCTCGCTCTTCGGCGGCAAGGGCAAGATCCTCTGGACCTTCTTCGGCGTGCTGTTCTTCGTACTGCTGTCGAACACCCTCAACCTGATGAACCTCTCGGCCTTCCATATCGACATGGTCAAGGGCGGCGTCATCCTCCTGGCCGCCTTCCTCGACGTGGTCCGCACCCGGCTGATGCGAGGCGCCACATGACGGCGCTCCTTGGCTTCGACGGGCTCTCCAAGGACTGGTTCGGTGTCCCCGCCGTGTCCGGCTTCACCCTCGAGGTGGAAGAAGGCGAAACCCTCGGGCTGATCGGCGAGAACGGCGCCGGCAAGTCGACGCTGATGAACATGGTGGGCGGCGTGGTGCGCCCCTCGGCCGGCGCCATGAGCTGGCGCGGCGCGCCCTACACGCCGGCAACGCCGGCGGACGCCACGGTGCGCGGCATCGCGTTCATCCACCAGGAGCTCAACCTCTTCACCAACCTCTCGATCGCCGAGAACATCTTCATCGACGGCTTTCCCCGCCGCTTCGGCCTGATCGACCGCGCCGGCATCGCCGCGACGACCCGCGCGCTTCTCGACCGGCTCGACCTCGAGCACTCCCCCGACGCGAACGTCGGCGACCTCGCCCCGGGCGAGCGCCAACTCGTCGAGATCGCTAAGGCTCTGCACCGCGACGCAGACCTCATCATCTTCGACGAGCCGACCACTTCGCTCACCCCGCGCGAGACCGCGCGGCTCTTCGACGTGATCGCCCGGCTCAAGGCCGAGGGCCGCACCGTCATCTACATCTCCCATATCCTCGGGGACGTCGTCCGGCTCTGCGACCGCATCGCCGTCCTGCGCGACGGCCGTCTTGTCGACGAAGGCGCCGCTGGCGACTTCACCGTCGCCCGGATGATCCGCTCGATGATCGGCCGCGAGCTTTCCGGCCTCTTTCCCGAGCGCAGCGCACCCGCCACGCCGCACGTCGTCTTCCGCGCCGAAGGCCTGTCCCAGCCCGGCGTCCTCGAGAACGTCTCCTTCGAAGTCCGCGGCGGCGAAATCCTCGGCCTCTTCGGCCTGATGGGCTCCGGCCGCAGCGAGCTCGCCCGCGCCATCTTCGGCCTCGACGACCTCGACCGCGGCACCCTCTCCGTCGACGGCGCCCCCCTCGCCGGCACCACTGCCGACCGGATCGCCGCCGGTCTCGCCTTCGTCACCGAGAACCGCCGCGAGGAGGGCCTGCTGATGGAGGCCTCCGTCGCCGACAACCTCAGCCTCGTGGCCGTGCGCGACTTCGGCCGCGGCGCGCTGGCGCTCCTCGATCGGGAGGCCCATGCCGAGGCCACCGAGCGGGCCAAGTCCGAACTCGGCATCCGCGCCGGCAACATCGCCGCCCAGCCGGTCAAGGCGCTCTCCGGCGGCAACCAGCAGAAGGTGGTGATCGGCAAGTGGCTGATGACCGACCCGCGCTTCTTCATCCTCGACGAGCCGACCCGCGGGGTCGACGTCGGCGCCAAGTACGAGATCTATGCGCTGGCCGACCGCCTCGCCGCCGGCGGCAGCGGCCTGCTCTTCATCTCCTCCGAGCTCGAGGAGCTGATCGGCATGTGCGACCGCATCCTGGTGATGAGCCGCGGCGAGCTCGTCGCCGACTTCGCCGCCCCCTTCGACCGCGAGCGCATCCTCGCCGCCGCCTTCCGCGAGGTGGTCGCGTGACCCCTTGTGCAGCCCCGTTAACGGAACATGAATCTTGAGACACGAATCCAGTCATAACAACGACTTGACCCCTCTGCACAACTTGTGCAGCAGCCTGCCATGACCCTCCTTCTCCGCTACGCCACCCTCTTCATCTTCGCCGCCGTCCTGCTCTGGTTCGGCCTCCAGGCCCCGGGATTCCTCTCCCCCGAGAGCCTCGCCAACATCGTCAAGCAGGCGGCCTTCATCGGCATCGCCGCCATCGGCATCACCTTCGTGCTCCTCACCGCCGGCATCGACCTCTCGGTCGGATCCGTCATGTACCTCGCCCCGCTGATCGCCGGCTTCGCCATGCGCGACCTCGGCCTGGGCGTCGCCGGCGGCCTCGCCGTCACCGTCCTCGCCGGCGCCGTCCTCGGCGCCATCAACGCCGCCTTCATCGTCGGCCTGCGCATCGTCCCTTTCATCGTCACCCTCTCGACGCTCTTCGCCTTTCGCGGCTTCGGCGCCTTCCTCACCAGCTCGCAGCAGTTCGACTTCGACCGCGCCGTCCTCGCCTTCGGCCAGTCCTCCGTCGCCGGCGTCCCCGTGCCGATCCTCTTCTTCCTCGTCCTCGCCCTCGTCGCCCACGTCGTCCTGACCCGGACCACCTTCGGCCGCCAGGTCTACGCCATCGGCAACGACCCCGAGGCCGCGCGCAAGGCCGGCCTGCCGGTCGCCTCGATCCAGGCCCGCGTCTACGTGATCTCCGGCGCCTGCGCCGGGCTCGCCGGCTTCATCATCATCTCCCAGATCGGCCGCCTCGACGCCGGCTTCGGCGAGGGCCGCGAGTTCGACGTCATCGCCGCCGCCGTCCTCGGCGGCGCCAGCCTCTTCGGCGGCATCGGCTCGGCGCTGGGCGCCGTCCTCGGCGCCACCCTGATCCAGACGGTGAAGTCGGGCCTCGCCTTCACCGGCGTCAACCTCTACCTCCAGCCGATCCTGATGGCCGGGATCATCTTCCTCGCCGTGCTGATCGATTCCCTGCGCGCCCACCGCCTGTCCGGCACCAAGGCCAAGCCGGCGAAGACCGCCCCCCGCTCGGCCTGATCCCTACCGGGAAGCCCCGCCTGCGTTCGGCCGCTGCCGGAACTGGTCGCAGCCGGGATCGAACCTGGTCTTGGGATCGACCGGAAGCCGCGTGCGGAAGGCGGCGCGGCCGATGAGGTGGGCCCCGACCGGCGCCGAGGCGATCATGAACAGGAAGACGAACAGCGCCTCGAAAATCTCGAGCCAGGTCTGCGCCTGGACCATCACCGCGATGCAGATGAGCGCAAGCCCCAGCGTCCCCGCCTTGGTGGCCGCGTGCATCCGGGCGAAGACGTCGTTGAGCCGGATCACCCCGATCCCGGCGACCAGGCAGAAGAAGGCGCCGGAGACCATCAGCAGGGAGGCGATCCACTCGCCGAGGCTACTCATCGGAATCCCCCTCGGTCCGGTCGATGTAATGGGCGAAGGCGACGGTGGCCAGAAACGAGATGAGCGCCAGCGCGATCCCGACATAGATGTAGGCGTCGACGCCGCTGACCAGCTTGAAGACCACCAGGAAGACCACCAGCAGCATCGACACGAGATCGAGCGCCACCACCCGGTCCGCCAGGCTCGGCCCGGTGAGCAGCCGCCAGGCAGCGGCAAGCAGCGCCACGATCAGGAACAGCATGCTGATCGCCAGCGCGCCGCCGAAGAGACCGGTGCGGACGGATTCGATGATCATGCCCGCGTCATCCTCGTCACCCGGGGCTCGATCCCCTGCCGGATATCGTCGCGCACCCCGTCGCCGTCCTCGCCGGCCAACAGGCTGTGGATGAGGAGCGTCGAGCGGTCGGGACTGACGTCGACGGTCAGCGTGCCGGGGGTGAGCGTGATGTAGTTCGCCACCAGGGTGATCTCCGCGCCGGTCTCGGCTTCGGCGAGCGGCACCGAGACGAACCGCGGCTGGGTGATGTCGGAGGGCCAGAGCACGGCCTTCGCCACCTGCACGCTCGAGATGACGAGGTCGCGGAAGAACGCGAGGAACAGCAGCAGCCCGTACCAGGGTTTGAGGATCAGACTCATGGCGTCGGCCCCAGCACCGCGGCGACATAAGCCGCCGGATCGACGATCTGCGCGCCCACCGCCTGGGCGGTGGCGACGAACGGCCCGGCGTTGACGCCGACATAGACGACGAGGACCGCGAGCGCGACGAGCGGCACCAGCATCGCCGCCGGCAGCCGCTCGGTGATCGCCTGGTCGCCGTCGGGATGCGCCGCCCAGAAGACCTCCGCCCAGATCCGCGCCATGGCGAAGAGGGTGAGAAGGCCGACGGCAAGGATCATGAAGGTGAGGAAATATCGGCCGTCGTCGACGGTGGCCTTGGCCAGCAGCAGCTTCGCCCAGAACCCGGCGAACGGCGGCACCCCGGCGAGCGACAGCGCTGGGATCAAGAACAGGATCGCGAACCACGGCCGCTGGCGCCAGATGCCGCCGGCGCGTCCGAACTGCTCTGAGCCGGTCAGCTTCTTCACCGCGCCGGCGCCGAGGAAAAGGTTCGCCTTCACCACCACGTCCTGAAAAAGATAGAAGAGTGCCCCCACGATGGCGAGCGGCGTCGCCACCGCGAGACCGAGGATCATGTAGCCGATCGACGAGATCACGGTGAAGCCGAGGATCCGCCGCACCCCGGTCATCGCCAGCGCCCCGAACGCGCCCACCGCCATGGTCAGCACCGCGCCGACGAGGAGCGTCGTCTGGATCGGCGTGCCGTTCACGTCGTAGACTAGGGTGAACACCCGGATCAGCGCATAGACTCCGACCTTGGTCAGCAGCGCCGAGAACAGCGCCGAGGTGGTGAAGGACGGGGTGTGGTAGGAAGCGGGCAGCCAGAAGAACACCGGAAACAGCGCCGCCTTCGACCCGAACGCGAAGATCAGGAACGCCGCCGAGGCGATGATCGGCGTCTCGCCGACGCGCCCCTGCAGCCGGCTGTGCAGGTCGGCCATGTTGAGCGCCCCGGTCGCACCGTAGAGCAGGCCGACGCCGGCGATGAAGGCGACGGTGGCGATCAGGTTCAGGCCGGCGTACTTCATCGCCCCGTCGAGCTGGCGGTTGTCGCCGCCGATAACCAGCAGCCCGAAGGACGAAATCAGCATGACCTCGAACCAGACGTACATGTTGAAGATGTCGCCGGTCAGGAACGCCCCGCAGATGCCGGCGAGCATCGCGTGTGTCAGCGGGTGATGGCCGAAATGCTCCTCGCCTTCGGTAACATCGGCGAGGCTGAAGGTCAGCACCGCCACCGCGACGATGCCGACGAGCAGCACCATGATCGCCGAGAGCCAGTCGGCGACCAGCGTGATCCCGAACGGCGCCGCCCAGCCGCCCGCCTGCTCGGCGAAGGGGCCGGTATCGGCGACCTGCACGATGATCCGGATCGCGACCAGCAGCAGCGCGATGGCGCCGGCGAGCGACAGGCCCTTCTGCATGCCCCGCTGGTTGCGGGTGAGAATGCAGAGCACCGCCGTCGAGAACGGTATGGCGAGGGGCCAGAACAGCAGCACTCAGTTGCCCTCCGGTGCCGGTTCGGAAATGTGCATCTCGTCCATCTCGATCGTGCCGAGCGCGTAGTAGGAGCGCCAGGCCAGCGCCAGCGCGAAGACCAGCAGCCCGAAGCCGATCACGATCGCGGTCAGGATCAGCGCCTGCGGCAGCGCGTTCGCGGCGCCGTGGACGGTGTGCGCCCCCTTGGGCACCAGCGGCGGCGCGCCGAAGGTGAGCCGGCCCGAACCGAAGATGATCAGGTTCGCGGCATTCGAGATCATCGTCAGCCCGAAGATGTAGGGCAGGGTCTTGCCGCTCATCATCAGGTAGGCGCCGGCGCCGACGAGGAGGCCCGCGAGGACCGAGAGCATGATCTCCATGGCGTCAGCCCTCCTTGTCCGCCTCGGCCGCCACCACCTCCTCGAGCGCGAAGAGAATGGCGCAGACGGTGCCCAGGACCACGAGGTAGACCCCGAAGTCGAAGAGCGCGATCGAGCTCACCGGCAGGCCGTACTCGTCGGCGAGGCGCGGCCAGACCCCCTTGAGGAAGGTGCCGTAGCCGAGCCCGCCCCAGATCCCCGACAGCAGAGCGCAGCCGAGCCCGGCGGCGGCGATCGATTCCGGGTCGAAGATCAGCGCCTTGCGCGCAGCCGTGAGGCCCTCGGCCTTCTCGAGCAGCGCGAACGCGGTGGCAGCGAGCAGCCCGCCGATGAAGCCGCCGCCCGGTTCGTTGTGGCCGCGGAAGAACACGAAGACCGAGACAGCAAGGATCAGCGGCATCAGCACGCGGGTCGCGGCGGAGAGGATAACGGAGTTCATCGGCGTACCTTCCTTCCCGCCCGGAGCACCGCGAGCGCGGCGACGCCGGCGATCACGATCACCGAGATCTCGCCCAGCGTGTCGAAGCCGCGGAAGTCGACCAGGATGACGTTGACGATGTTGTGGCCGTGGGCCTCGGGATAGCTGCGAGCCTCGAAGTAGGACGTGAGATACGGATCGAGCTGGGCGCCGAGCACGGTCAGCATCGCGAGGGTGACGCCGACGCCGAGCACGGTGGCGAGCACCGCGTTGCCGAGGCGGAACGGCACCGCGCCCGAGGGCGGCAACCGCACCATGGCAATGGCGATGAAGACGACGACGAGGATCTCGACGAAGAGCTGGGTCATCGCCACGTCGATGGCCCCGTAGACCACGAAGATGATCGCGATCCCCGAGCCGACGCCGCCCAGGGCGGCGATGGCGGTCAGCCGCGAGTGGGTGCGCAGCACGACCACGATCGAGGCGGCGATGATCGCGATGATCGCCCAGTCGATCAGCTCGATGTCGATCGCGAAGACCGGCCAGACGGCGGTGCCGAAGAAGATGGCGCCCCAGATCAGCACCGCGAAGATCAGGAAGGTGTTCCGCAGGTAGCTCGTCATCAGGCCGTTCTGGACCCGTGTGGTCAGGCCGACCGAGAACGTGAGGAGCCCGCTTAGCGCGCCGTCATACCAGCCCTCGGTGCGCGGCAGTGACGGCTCGGCGGCGGCGAGCCCGTCGCGGATGCTATCGAGGAGGAAATAGAGGAGAAAGCCGATCGCGAAGGTGACGAGGCTGAGGATCAGCGGCGTGCCGATCCCGTGCCAGAGCGCCAGATGCGGGTGGACCGCCTCGCCCTGGACCGCGCTCGCCATCGGTCCGATCAGCGCCTCGCCGACGATGGCCGGCAGGAGGCCGCAGAAGAGGCCGAGAGCGGCGAGGATCACCGGGCCGAGCCAGAGTCCCCAGGCCGGATCCGCTGGGATGTCCTTCGGGCTCTTCTGCGCGCGGAAGAAGAACGGGCGCAACGCCACCATGCCGGCGCAGGCGACCATCAGTGCGTTGGCGGCGATCGCCGCGACGGTGACGATCTCGGGCCACCGTGGCGCGTGGTCAGTGGATTCGTAAATGAGTTCCTTGCCGACGAAGCCGAAGAGCGGCGGGAAGCCCCCCATGGAAAGCGCCGCCAGCGCGACGACGCTCGCGGTCAGCGGCATGGCGCGGGCGAGGCCGGAGACCGCCGGGTAGTCGCGCGAGCCGGCGCCCTTCTCGATCATCCCGACGGAGAGGAAGAGCCCGGCCTTGTAGAAGGCGTGGATGAGAAGGAAGGTCATCGCCGCGAGGATGGCTTCCGGGGTACCGACGCCAAGGAGCATCACCATCAGCGACAGGCCCATGACCGTGGTGAAAGCGAGCATCAGCTTGAGGTCGGTCTGCCGCATCGCCCAGACCGAGGCGAGAATCATGGTGAAGCCGCCTACGGGCACCAGCACCCAGGTCCAGAGGTCGGTGCCCGCCAGCGCCGGGGTCAGGCGCGCGAGGAGGTAGACGCCGGCCTTCACCATGGTGGCGGAGTGGAGGTAGGCCGAGACCGGGGTGGGGGCAGCCATGGCGTTCGGCAGCCAGAACTGGAACGGCCACTGCGCCGACTTGGTGAAGGCGCCGAGGATGACCAGCCAGAAGATCGCCGGGTAGAGCGCGCTCGCGTGGAAGAGCTCGCGCATGGTGTTCATCTCGGAAAGCCGGAAGGTACCCGCTAGATTGCCCATGATGAGCAGCCCGGCCAGCAACGCGAGCCCGCCGAGCCCGGTGACCAGCAGCGCCTGCAGCGCTGCGGCACGGGCCGAGGCACGTTCGTGGTCGAAGCCGACCAGCAGCCACGAGGTGACGGTGGTGCCTTCCCAGAACACGAAGAGGGTAATGGCGTCGTCCGCCGTCACCAGTCCGAGCATCGAGATCGCGAAGGCGATGAGCGTCAGCAGCAGCGACCCGAGGCGGCGATCGGTGCGGAAATACGTGGCGGCGTAGAGGAAGACCATCGCGCCGATGCCGCAGATCAGGAGCGCGAAGGCGAGCGCTAGGCCGTCGAGCCGGAAGGCGAACTCGATGCCGAGCTCCGGGACCCAAGGCAGGCTCCAGACCGGGATCTCGCCATGAGCGACCATCGGTACGAACCGCGCGAACCAGATGGTGACGACCGCCGCACCCAGGGCCGGCAGCAAACGCCAGGCGCCGGCGGCGGGGGTCAGGACACTCGCTCCGGCAGCCTCGGCCAAGGTCGGTCCCCTCCCGTCATTCTCGACTGTCCCCGCCGTGCGACGTCACCTGCGGCGACGTCACCAGACCTTCATACGGCACCGCCGCGCCAATTCAACCCTTGGCGGCGCCGGTCAGACGAAGCGAGGGATCGGACCGAGCTGCGGCGTCGGCCGGTCGGAGAGGTCGAAGGCCACCTCGTCGACATAGCACCAGCCCCAGTGCTCCGGCGGGTCGTAGCCCTCGACGATCGGGTGGCCGGTGGCGTGGAAGTGGGCGGTGGCGTGCTTGTTGGGCGAGCTGTCGCAGCAGCCGACATGGCCGCAGGTGCGGCAAATCCGCAAATGAACCCAACGGTCTCCGGTCCGCAGGCAGTCCTCGCACCCCCGGGCGCTCGGGGTCACGGTGCGAATGGTGTCGAGATGCGAGCAGGGCACCGCGTCAGTCCTCGACATCCACGTCCGGCCGGTCGCCGCCGGGCGAGATCTCCGCGTGCCAGTGGCCGCGCTCGTCTTCCCAGGTGATCCCCGCCGTCGTCCCCGGTTGCTGCTGCTCGATCGCCGCCCGGCAGGCGGCGACATGCGCCGCCTCACGGCTCGGGAAGGTCTCTGAGAACGTCCCGTCCACCCGATAGGCCCAGCCGCCGTCGTGCTCCACTATGGCGTACGTCACTCTGGCCATGCGCGTCCCCCTCTGCTGCCCTCTACCCTGTGCGCCGCGGTCGACGCGTCAAGGGGTATCGCACGAAATGCAGATCGCCGCGGGCGCTTACCGCCTCAGGGAAGCGCGATGTCCACCCAGACCAGCCGATGCGGCGACGCGGCCTCGGCGGCGGCCGCCAGCGGTTCGCCGGCCGCAGGCCAGAACACGCCGGCGCCGGTGACCGTCAGCTCGGCCGCGGGCAACACGTAGTCGACCCTCAGGTTGCCGGGGCCGCCGGCATCGTCGCGCCAGTCGGCGGTGTCGAGGCCGGGGTCGCCGCGCTGGCGAGCGTTGGCGCCGCCCTGCCCGGCGGCCGCCTCGCCGCCGGCGCTCCGCGGCGTCGCATCCCGCAGGCGCGGGTGCGCGAGGAGGCGGGCGATGCCGTCGTGCAGCCCATCCCCGTCCTCGGGGTCGGCGTTGAGGTTACCGAGGACCACCACCGGCCCCTCCGGCGGGCCGGCGGTGCGGCCGGCGTCGTCGGCGAAGGGGGCGCCGTCGAGGTACTCCGCCCAGAATGCGATCTCGTCGTGGTTGCGGCGCCGGTTGCGGCCCTCGGGCCCGTCGAAGGCCGGCGGCGTCGGGTTCGAGGCCAGGAGGTGAAGTCGGCTGCCGTCGGGCAGCATCAGCGGCAGGTCCCAGTGCGAGTGCGACGACAGCCGCAGCGCGGCGCGGGTTTCTGCATCGGGAAACGCGGCGCCGTCGGCGCGTTCCGGCAGCAGCGCCCCCGGCAGGTCCTGCCAGAGCAGCAGCCGAAAGCTGCGGGCGGCGCCAACGTCGACCGGCAGACGCGAGAGCAGCACCATGCCGCCGGCGCCGGGAAACTTGCCCCAGCCCTGCGCGTCGCCCCACCCGTCGAGGCGCCCATCGCCGTCGAGATCGCGCCCGGAGGGCTCGCCGGCATTGCCGGGGGCATGGAAGCGCTCGGGATAGTCGATGCCGTCGGGGCCTTCGGCCAGGCGGGCCCGCAGTGCGTCGAGGGCGCGCCCGCCGGCATCGTCGTCGAAGCCGGTCAGGAGCAGGACGTCGGGGCGGACCTCGCGGATGACCGCAAGCACACCCGCCAGCGACGGGTCGGGGTCGCGGCCGAGGTCCCGCAGGAGCACGCCGGCGCCATCGCGCTCGAGCCCGGCATCCCAGGTGGCGAGCCTCAAGGTCCCGGCCCCCACCGCGGAGGCGGCGAGGCAAAGCGCGAGCGCAAGGCGAAGGGCGGAGCCGACCACGGGCCGCAGCCTTCGGCGGCCCGGTTAAGACTCGGTTAAGGGCTCAGGCCGGGGCGTGCCAGGGCTGGCGGGCCTGCAACTCCGCCTCGAACGTGTCGATGGCCTCGGCCTTCTCCATGGTCAGGCCGATGTCGTCGAGGCCATTCAGCAGGCAGTGCTTGCGGAACGCGTCGACCTCGAAGGCGATCGAACCACCGTCCGGGCCGGTGATCACTTGGTTCTCGAGGTCAATGGTGACGACGGCGTTCGAGCCGCGCTCGGCGTCATCCATCAGCTTGTCGACGTCCTCCTGCGGCAGCGCGATCGGCAGGATGCCATTCTTGAAGCAGTTGTTGAAGAAGATGTCCGCGAAGCTCGGTGCGATCACGCAGCGGATGCCGAAATCGAGCAACGCCCAGGGCGCGTGCTCGCGGCTCGACCCGCAGCCGAAGTTCTCGCCGGAGACGAGGATCTGCGCACTGCGGTAGGCGGGCTTGTTCAGCACGAAGTCCTCGACCTCGTTGCCGTCCTGGTCATAGCGCATCTCGTCGAAGAGGTTCTTGCCGAGGCCGGTGCGGGCGATGGTCTTCAGGAACTGCTTGGGAATGATCATGTCGGTATCGACATTGATGAGCGGCAGGGGGGCCGCGACGCCCGACAGCTTGCTGAACTTGTCCATGGAGAGACTCCCGCTTCCGATCCGCCGCATAAACCACAGCCGGCCGCCACCGGCAAGACGGCGGCCGGGAGGCACCAAGCGCGGGATCAGCCGATCACTCGGCGCGCCGGGCCTGTCCGCGCGGCGGCGCCTTGATGCCGACCACCACGTCGACGATGTCGATGTACTGGCCCTTGGCGCCGAGCCGGAAGGCGGCGGTGGCATCGTGGATGCCTTCCAGCGTGTCGGACTCGATCATCGTCACCTGATCGTAGCGCGCGTCCATTCCGGTGGCGACGACATGGGTCAGCATCGGCGAATAGCGCGCCAGGTCCTTGGCGTGCTTGACCGAGATCTCGTGGATGCCGGACCGGCCGAGCGCCCAGTATTCCTTGCTCATCTTCATGAACAGCATGCCGACGTATTTGTTCTTCTCGCCCAGGGGATGCATGGTGGTTACCTTCGCGTCTGGTTGCGGGCCGGAATGAAAACGAGGCTCGCAACGCGTGGGTTGCCTGAGCCGCCGCGCCCTCGCAGAGGCGGCCCTGTCGCGAAATTGCGACCGGGACGAGCATAGCAGATCCGGACCGGCAAGTCTCGGGCGGGGTATGCCCGACCGCCGGCATCCCGCCGCCGAGGGGGCTGCCGAGGCTGGACTTCCGACCCGCGCGCGCCTAGTGGAACGGGCCTCCGGGGAGACCGATGCAAGCCTTCGATCAGAACGTCACCATGCCCGCTGCCGCGGGTCCGCAGCCGTGGCCCCGCCACGTCGCGGACACGGTGGTGCTGGCCGTGCCGCTGATCGGCGCACAGCTCGCGCAGATGGCGATGGGAGTCACGGACACGGTGATGATCGGCTGGCTGGGCGCCATGCCGCTGGCGGGCAGCGTCCTCGGCGTGCAGGGCTATTTCATCACCTACATCTTCGGCGTCGGCTTCGCCCAGGCGATGCTGCCGATGGCCGCGGCGGCCGAGGGCCAGGGCGACGTCACAGGCGTGCGCCGGACGATCCGCATGGGGCTCTGGATCCTCGCGGCCTACAGCGCCCTGGTGATGCTGCCGCTCTGGCAGGGCGAGCGGATTCTCCTGGCGCTCGGCCAGGAGCCGGAGATCGCCGCGATCGCCGGCCGCTACCTACGGGTGGCACAGTGGGGGATGCTGCCGGCGCTGGTGGTGATGGGCCTGCGCTCCTACCTCACCGTGGTCGGGCGGGCCTACGTGGTGCTGGCGGTGATCGCCACCGGGGCAGTGCTGAACGGGGTGCTCAACTACATCCTGATCTTCGGGCATCTCGGCGCGCCGCGCCTGGAGGTGGCCGGGGCGGCGCTGGCGACGACGCTGACCAGCTTCGCGATGGCATCGATGCTGATCGGCTATTCGGCGGCGGCGCGCAGCCTGCGGCGCTACGAGCTCTACGTGCGGTTCTGGCGGCCGGACCTGCGGGCGCTGGTCGATACCCTGCGCCTCGGCTGGCCGATCGGCGCGACGATCATCGCCGAGGTCGGGCTCTTCGCCGCCTCCTCGGTGATGATGGGCTGGCTCGGGGCGGTGCCGCTGGCCGCGCACGGCATCGCGCTGCAGATCGCCTCGATCGCCTTCATGATTCCGCTCGGCCTCGCCAGCGCCGCCACCGTTAGGGTGGGGGTGGCATTCGGCCGCGGTGATGAGGCGGACCTCGGGCGCGCCGGGTTCACCGCGCTGGCGCTGGCGACCGGCATCGCCCTCCTCGGAGCGACGTTGTTCTGGGCGGTTCCGGAGCGGCTGGTCGGCTTCTACCTCGATCCGCAGAACGACAACGCCGGGGCGCTGCTCGCCTACGCCGTGCCGCTGGTGCTGGTCGCCGCCGCCTTCCAGACCGTCGACTCGCTGCAGGCGGTGGCTAGCGGCATCCTGCGCGGGCTGAAGGACACCCGGGTGCCGCTCGTCATCGCACTCTTCAGCTACTGGGCCGTCGGCCTGCCGGTGGCCTGGGTGCTGGGTTTCGTGGTCGGTCTCGGCGGCCCGGGGGTCTGGGCGGGGCTCGCCACCGGGCTCGCGGCGGCGGCGCTCCTTCTCTCCGCCCGGTTCGTCTTCCGCGACCGTCTGGGGCTGCTGCGGGACGAGACGATTCCGGCTTAAGGCGCGCATCGCACTTCGTTAACCTTGCCTGACAGGTGGTTAACCCGATCCGGATTGCCGTGCGATTACAGTCGCTTAGCCATCTGGGCACGCGTGCCCACCCGTGCCTATTCGGCGCAGGCCCAGGCGCCGTGCTCGACCGCCGGGTTGCGCATCTCGGCGCCGAGGTCGATCCCGAGCGCGTCGGTGAGGCCGCCGTTGATCTCGAGCACGTAGCGGATGTTCTCGCCGCCGATCACCGGGGTCTCGTCGTGCGGGCGGGCGCCGCGCTTGACGTTGACCAGCCGGCCGGCGTCGTCGAAGAACAGCATGTCGAGCGGGATCAGGGTGTTCTTCATCCAGAACGCCACCGGCTGCGGCGTGTCGTAGACGAAGAGCATCCCGGAGAACTTCGGCAGGCTCTCGCGGAACATCAGCCCCTGCGCCCGCTCTTCGGCGTCGTCCATCACCTCGACGTTGAAGCGCAGCGTGGTGTCGGCATCGCGCAGGTCCACCACCCCGGGCGCGCAGTCCGCGGCGGCGGCGGCGAGTGGCGCGAGACAGGCCGCCGCGAGCGCGAGCGCCCGCAGCCGGTCAGCTGACCGCATCGCCCTGCACCCGCACCCTAACGACGTAGTCCCAGCTCCGCACCTCGTAGACCATCGGGCCGCGCGGCCCGGCGGTCACCCGCACCGCCAGGACATCCCCGGCCACCACCTCGCCGTAGCCGTACTGGCGCAGGGTCTCCATGTGCAGGAACACGTCCTCCGGCCGGCCGTAAATGTTGACGAACCCGAAGCCCTTGACCCGGTCGAACCACTTCACCCGCGCCGGCTCGAGCGGCCCGGCGGCCTCGGCCTCGGGCACCGTCACCTGGATCGGACCCTCGGCAGAGACCGCGGGAACGATGTCGAGCACCTCGACCGCCTGCCGGCCGCGCTCGGTGACCTGGACCTGAAGCACGATCTCGGCCCCTTCGGCGACCGAAGTGAAACCGAATGCTCTCAGCACATTACTGTGAAGAAGTATGTCGCCTTCGCCGTCCGTCGAGACAACGAAACCGTAGCCCTTGGTCGTGTCGAACCATTTTACATGTCCACGGACGACCATGCTTGCGGAACTTTCGACCTCACAGGCGCCAGACTGCGCCATCCTACCCTCGAAACTGAATGATGAGCCCGCCGACCATGGCCTCGCCCCCGCAGCGCAGGGTACCGGTTTCGGGTGTTAACGCAACCGTGAAATTAACTTAAGAATAGCGCCACATCCTTTCAACAACCTCAGATTGCCGAACGAGTCCCGAAGATTAGACCCGTCCCGGACCGTGGCCGTAACCGACACTTGCGCGGATAACAATTCCGCGCGGCGCAGCGACCCGCGACACCTGGTCGCGGCATCCGACGCCGCGACCAGAATCGGTCAGTTGTAGATCTGATCGGGCAGCCAGGTCACCAGCTCCGGGAACACGATCAGGAGTGCTATCACCACGATCTGCAGCGCCACGAAGGGCACGGCGCCGCGGTAGATCTGCATCGTCGACACCGAAGGCGGCGCGACGCTGCGCAGGTAGAAGAGCGAGAAGCCGAACGGCGGCGTCAGGAAGCTCGTCTGCAGGTTCACCGCCACGATCACCCCGAGCCAGACCGGGTCGACGTCCATGTTGAGCAGGATCGGCGCGGTCACCGGGATGATCACGAAGATGATCTCGAAAGTGTCGAGGATGAAGCCGAGGACGAACATCAGCACCATCACGAAGATGATCGCCCCCACCCGGCCCCCCGGCAGCGCGGCCACGAAGTCGGCCACCAGCCGGTCGCCGCCGAGGATGCGGAAGACCAAGCTGAAGACCGAGGCGCCAATCAGGATGATGAAGATCATCGAGGTGGTGACCGCCGTGGCCTCCATCACTGCCTTGAGGTTCGCCCAGCCGAACCGGCCCCGCACCGCCGCGAGCAGCATGGCGCCGACGGCGCCTACCGAGGCGCTCTCGGTCGGCGTGGCGATCCCGGCGAGGATCGATCCCAGCACCGCCACGATCAGCGTCAGCGTCGGCAGCACCGAGACCAGCACGTCCCGCAGCAGGCTCGCCCGCTCCGCGTCCGTGGTGACCAGCGCCGGCGCCATCGCCGGATGCCGCCAGGCCACCCAGATCACGTAGCAGAGGTAGGCGACCACCAGCAGCAGCCCCGGGATGAACGCCCCGGCGAAGAGATTGCCAACCGACACCACCTCGGGGGCGAAGTTGCCCTTGGCCATCTGCACCTGGGCGTTCATGCCCGCCAGCATGTCGCCCATGAAGATCAGCACCGTCGACGGCGGGATGATCTGCCCGAGCGTGCCGGAAGCGCAGATGATCCCGGTCGCAAGGCGCGGGTCGTATTTCGCGTGCAGCATCGCCGGCAGCGACAGCAGCCCCATGGTGACCACCGTCGCGCCCACCACCCCGGTCGAGGCCGCGAGCAGCGCGCCGACGACGATCACCGAGATCCCGAGCCCGCCCCGCAGCGTCCCGAAGAGCCGGCCCATGGTGGTGAGCAGCGCCTCGGCGATTCCCGATCGCTCCAGCATAAGCCCCATGAAGATGAAGAGCGGCACCGCGACCAGCACGTCGTTTAGCATGGTCCCTAGGTATCGCGGCGCCAGGCTCGACAGGTTCGAGGGATCGAACGCCCCAACGAGATACCCGACAAGCGCGAAGATCAGCGCTACCCCAGGCAGGGTAAAGGCCACCGGGAAGCCCAGCAGCAGCACCCCGATGATCGCGAAGAACATGACGAGGCTCAGCACCTCGCCGATGGCGACGGCTTCCATCGCGTCAGTCCTCCACGTACCTGAGGCTCGCGGGCAACAGATCTTCTCGACCCGCCAGCACCAGCACCCCGCGCAGGAACATCGCGATCGCCTGCAGCCCGATCACCACGACGAAGACCATCAGGAAGCTCTTGAGCACGAAGAGCCCGGGCAGCCCGCCGACATTGGCGCTGCCCTCGTGCAGCCCCCAGGACCGCGCCACATAGGGAAAGCTCCAGCGCACCAGCACCCACAGGAACGGCGCCACGAAGACAAGGCAGCCGAACATGTCGAGCAGCGCCCTGGTCCGGGTCCGCGCCCCGCGGTAGAAGACGTCGACCCGCACATGGGAGTCCTTCATCAGCGCATAGCCGGCAATGCCCATGAACATCATGCCGTTGAGCCAGACGTAGAGGTCCTGCAAGGGCACCGACCCGATACGGAACACGTAGCGCAGCACTACCACGGTGAAGCACACCAGCACGATGGCCAGCGAAAACCAGGAGAAGACCCGCCCGAGGAGGCCGTTGAAGGCGCATATCCCCCGAACCACGCCCGCGATCGCCTGCATCGTCCCCCCGTTCGTCACGTTTGCCGCGACCTATCCGTCCGATTCGGGATTGTCCACCGCCCGCGGCCTCGCCGGCGTCCCGCAGAAGCGCCGTTCCGGGCGCCTGGCGCAACTATAGTACCCGTCTTGGCCGGTTACGGCAATTTTCTGCAGCAAGATCGGTTGACCTCCGGCCTGACCCTGCCTTATGAGAAGCGAGGAGAATCGCCCCATGCAGATCGTAGACATCGTAACGAGGCGCGGAGAACCGGCAGGACGATAGGGTCCTGCACGGAGTCCGCGCCATGACCCCCCGAGCGGGGGTTTTTTTATGCTCGACAGGGAGGACGCCGGGCCGGACCCGGCGCACGAGGATCGGAGACGTGAGATGAACCGAGAAATGACCGGCGCGGAGATGGTCGTCCAGGCCCTCAAGGACCAGGGCGTCGACACGGTGTTCGGCTACCCCGGCGGTGCGGTCCTGCCGATCTACGACGCGATCTTCCAGCAGAACGACATCCGCCACGTCCTCGTCCGGCACGAGCAGGCCGCGGCACACGCGGCCGAAGGCTACGCCCGCTCCACCGGCAGGCCCGGCGTCGTGCTCGTCACCTCCGGTCCCGGCGCCACCAACGCCGTCACCGGCATGACCGACGCGCTGATGGATTCGATCCCGATGGTCGTCCTGACCGGCCAGGTCCCGACCTTCATGATCGGCAACGACGCCTTTCAGGAGGCCGACACCGTCGGCATCACCCGGCCCTGCACCAAGCACAACTGGCTGGTCAAGGACACCGCGAAACTCGCCGAGACCATCCACCAGGCCTTCCACGTCGCCACCCACGGCCGCCCCGGCCCGGTCCTCGTCGACATCCCCAAGGACGTGCAGTTCGCCACCGCGCTCTATACCGCCCCCGAGCAGGCGCGCGTCTCGCACTACCAGCCGCGCACCGAAGGCGACGCCGACGCCATCCTCGCCGCCGTCGAGGCGCTGGAGAAGGCCGAGCGCCCGATCCTCTATTCCGGCGGAGGCGTCATCAACTCCGGCCTCGAGGCCTCGCGCCTGCTGCGCGAGCTCGCCGACAGCACCGGCTTTCCGATCACCTCGACGCTGATGGGCCTCGGCGCCTATCCCGCCACCGGCAAGCGCTGGCTCGGGATGCTCGGCATGCATGGCACCTACGAGGCCAACTGGGCGATGCACGACTGCGACTTCATGCTGTGCATCGGCGCCCGCTTCGACGACCGCATCACCGGGCGCACCGACGCCTTCTCCCCCGGCTCGTTCAAGGTCCACATCGACATCGACGCCTCGTCGATCAACAAGAACATCCACGTCCACGTCCCCATCGTCGGCGACGTCGCCACGGTCTTGACCGAGATGCTCCGCCTCTGGAAGGCGCGCGGCGCCAAGACCGCCTCGGCCGCCGTCGCCAAGTGGTGGAAGCAGATCGAGCTCTGGCGCGGCCGCAACTGCCTCGCCTACCGCAACTCCGACAAGGTCATCAAACCGCAATACGCCCTGCAGCGGCTCGAGGCGCTCACAAAGGACCGCGACCGCTACATCTGCACCGAGGTCGGCCAGCACCAGATGTGGGCGGCGCAGTACATGACCTTCGAGGAGCCCAACCGCTGGATGACCTCCGGCGGCCTCGGCACCATGGGCTACGGCCACCCCGCCTCGATCGGGGTGCAGGTCGCCCACCCGGATGCCCTCGTCATCAACGTCGCCGGCGAGGCGTCTTGGCTCATGAACATGCAGGAGGTCTCGACGGCGGTGCAGTACCGTCTGCCGGTCAAGCAGTTCATCCTCAACAACGAGCGCCTCGGCATGGTCCGCCAGTGGCAGGAGCTGCTGCACGGCGAGCGCTACTCCTCCTCCTGGTCCGAGGCCCTGCCCGACTTCGTCAAGCTGGCGGAAGCCTTCGGTGCCAAAGGCATCCTCTGCTCCGATCCCACGAAGCTCGACGACGCGATCGGGGAGATGCTCGACTACCCGGGCCCGGTTCTCTTCGACTGCGTGGTGGAAAAGCACGAGAACTGCTTCCCGATGATCCCATCGGGCAAGGCGCACAACGAGATGCTGCTCGGCGAGGACGCCACCTCCGGTGCCATTGACGCCGGTGGCGCGGTCCTGGTTTGACATGGCCAGCGCCACCATCGAGCTCGCAAGCATCGCCGGCACCGAGGCCGCCGCCGGCTGGGCCGGAGCGCACACTGTCGTCGTCGATCGCCCCGAGGGGGTGGCCGGCGGCCGCGGCCTCGGCTTCAACGGCGCGCAGCTCCTCGCGCTCGCCATCGGCGGCTGCTTCTGCAACGACCTGCGCTACGCCGCCCACGCCCGCAGCATCGGGCTCGGCCGCATCGGCATCACCGTCACCCTCGACATGGACGGCGAGCCGCTGATCGCCACCGGCGCCCGCGTCGCGGTCGACGCCGAAACCACCGACGGTAGCGATCCCGCCGAGCTCGTCGCTGCCGTCCGCACCGTCAGCATGGCCGCCAATTCGGTGGCCCGCGGCTTTCCCGTCACCCTGCGAACCGCATCCGCTGCCGCCAAGGAGGTCATGCCATGAACGCCCTCGCCATCCAGAAAGGCGCCAGCCGCCACAGCGCCTACGACCTGCGCGGCCCGCAGGACATGCACGAGGAGACCCACACCCTCGCCGTCCTCGTCGACAACGAGGCGGGGGTGCTCGCCCGGGTCATCGGCCTCTTCTCCGGACGCGGCTACAACATCGACAGCCTGACTGTGGCCGAGACCGACCACGCGGGCCATCTCAGCCGCATCACCATCGTCACCACCGGCACCCCCGCGGTGATCGAGCAGATCAAGGCCCAGCTCGGGCGCCTGGTCCCGGTCCACGACGTCCACGACCTCACCGTCGAGGGCAAGGCTGTGCAGCGCGAACTGGCGCTCATCAAGGTCTCCGGCACCGGCGAGAAGCGGGTCGAGGCGATGCGCACCGCCGAGGTCTTCCGCGCCCGGGTCGTCGACACCACGCTCGAGAGCTTCGTCTTCGAGCTCACCGGGGCCCCGGACAAGGTCGACGCCTTCATCGCGCTGATGCGCCCGCTCGGTCTTATCGACGTCGCCCGCACCGGCGTCGCTGCGATCGCGCGGGGGGTGTAACTACAACTGTCGGAGCCGGGAACTCTTCATCGGCAGCTCGAACATAGCGCCCCCGGCGACAAGGCTGGCTTGGCTTTCGATCACAGGCCAGAGCGCGAGCAGCCTTTCCATCTGCTTCACAACCGGCGCCTTTTGGAGGCTCTTCGAAAGGAAGAACCCAACCATCTGGGAGGCGCGGAACGCCGCGTACTCCGCGCGGTTGCGGGTGATGCGCCGGTCCCCAGAGATGACGATCCAGCGTCCTTCCCGGCTGAGCTCAGGAATCCACCTCGTGTCGGTCACACCCGCGCCGTAGCGCGCCCGGATGTGAACGACTTCGTGCTCGCCCGCGAAGAGGGCCGCTAGGGCACGAGCAAGTGCCGGCGAAAGGTTCTCGTCGACGAGGACCTTCACGCGGCCTTCTGCAGCGTCGCCTGATAGTTCGTGGCATCGCGGACCACGGCTTCCGGCACGTCGAACAGCCGCGAAACCCTCTCGATCGAACCTTCCGCCAAGACCGCGTCCGCGAGCGAAACGACAGGCACACCGGATTCCGCAGCGATCGGCTGGCCAAAAGCGCGCTCAGGATCGAGGACAATCGAGTCTTTGCCCTTGTAGGGTCGCCAGCGGATCACGACGTCATCGTCGACATCGAGGTCCTTGAAAGTCCTCTCTATGACCCGAGAAAACACGTACTGGCGGTTCTTCAGGTCTAGCATGCTGCCGTCGGGAGACCGGTCCAGGCTCTGGAGAAAGATCGTCCGACCATCCGTCTTGAACCTACGGGTCGAGAACGGCCGCTCGTCTCCGACCAATCCTCGCGCATAGTCCAGGCAGTTCCGAATTGAGAGCAAGCCGACCCCGGCGTCCACGAACGCCTTCACGAAACGCAGTTCGATCAGATCGCGAAACCCGAGTTCCAGCCGGTCGTCGATCATGTCGAGCTGCGTCGACCACAGCGGAGCCATCCGCCTCTCGTTACCTCCGTGTCGATAGGAATAGCCCCCGAGCCAGCGACTGACGTTGCGCGCCGGCACCCCCACGAGCGCCGCCGCCTCCGCGGCCGTATACGACCCCACCCCCAGCGGGACCACGGCAGGCTCGATCCGGAACTGCGATTTGTTCATGCCATCTTGCTATAGCACGCCCAGGGACGTTGAGGCGAGGACACTATGGGACCCTCATCCGAACCGGTTCGTCCCCGGCGTTCCCTTCTGGATGTAGAACCAGAGCAGGACCAGGAACCCCACCACCGGGATGAGCCCGATCAGCAGCCACCAGGCCGAACGGTCGGTGTCGTGGAGCCTTCGTGCCGCCACCGCGAGCTGCGGCAGGATCAGCGCCAGGCCAAGGAGGCCGGAGAGAACACCGATCGACTGGCCCTCCGGGCCGACGCCGAAGACGATCGCGTCGATGATGTTGGCCACGATCGAGACCAGGATCACCGCCAGGACCCACCACCAGAATTCCGGTCGCCCGGCCCGGCCCGAGAACGTCGCGTACTTCGACAGGCAGGTGCGGACCGCTTCGCTCATGTTCATCAAACTTGTCCCTCTCCAGGCCGGCCCTTCGTGGGCTCGGTTCATGCAGTCGAGTCAGACCGAGAGGAAAGTGAGAGGCTGGACAACGACCCAAGCGGGAACCGTTACGGCTGCTTCCTTCCGGACCTGACCGGGTTGGCGGAGCGCCTGCCCGCACCAACCTCTCGGGCGTCGATATACCGGCCCGCAGCCGCTCCTTCAAGCCCCCGCGCGGATTGTCCGCGCGGCCGCGATAGGGCAAGGTCCCGCCCAAATCCGGGACGGGGACCCTCATGAAAGACGCAGAAGCCGTCACCTTCGCCGGCGGCACCTTCGACCGCGCCAGCCATCTGCGCCCCGAGGCCGGCCGTCTCGCCGCCGATCCCGCGGCCCGCTGCCTGGCCCTCTGGCAGGGAAGGCCGCTCCTCGAGGCCGCCTCGGCCTCCGCCAGCGGCCTGGCCTGGCAGCCGATGACGGCGGCGCTCTTCGACGCCGCGACCGAGCCGCCGATCTTCCTCGGGCTCGACGAGGGGGCGCCGCTCTTCGCGCGGGTGATCCCGGACTGGGAGGGGGCGGACCCGGGAGACGCCCCGCGACCCTTCTTCGACGCCTCGCGGGCGGCCCCGCCCGGCCTGCCCGACGAGATCGCCTTCGCCGACCTTCGCGCCTCCATGGCGGCGCTGACCGCGCCGGAGGCCGGCATCGCCGCCGCCGCCAAGGGCATCCTCGGCTGGCACGCCACCCACCGCTTCTGCGCCAACTGCGGGTCGCCGTCCGAGATCGCCGACGCCGGCTGGCGCCGGTCCTGCCCGGCCTGCGGCACCCAGCACTTCCCGCGCACCGACCCGGTCGTCATCATGCTGATCCTCGAGGGCAACTCGGTCCTCCTCGGCCGTGCCCCCGCCTGGCCACCGGGCATGTACTCGCTCCTCGCCGGCTTCATGGAGCCGGGCGAGTCGATCGAGGCGGCGGTCCGCCGCGAGGTGCGCGAGGAGACCGGCGTTCCGGTGGGTGCCGTCGACTACCTGTCGAGCCAGCCCTGGCCGTTCCCCTCCAGCCTGATGATCGGCTGCCGCGGTCTCGCCCTCGGCCGCGACATCACGCTCGATCCCGCCGAGCTCGAAGCGGCGCTCTGGGTCAGCCGCGAGGACGTCCTCGCCGCCCTCGACGGCCAGAACCCGGACCTGCGCCCGGCTCGCAAGGGCTCCATCGCCCGCTTCCTGATCGAGCGCTGGCTCGCGGACAGCCTCGACTGATCCGCCCTCTGCACACAGTGTGCAGAGGGGCTAAGCCATTGCGAATAAATGGAATGGTTCCCCGCGTTAATCTTTCGGAAACCGGCTCGTCACGCCGGCATCTTGTCCTGCGAATGCCGGAACGGGTGCGGCGCATAGACGCCGAGGATCTGCAGGCGCGTGGTGAAATACGCCAGCTCCTCCAACGCCCGCGCCACCGGCGGATCCTCCGGGTGCCCCTCGATGTCGGCGTAGAATTGCGTCGCGGTGAACTGGCCGCCGACCATGTAGCTCTCGAGCTTGGTCATGTTGACGCCGTTCGTCGCGAACCCACCCATCGCCTTGTAGAGCGCCGCCGGGATGTTGCGGACGTTGAAGACGAAGGTGGTGATCGCCTCGCCGCGCGACGCCGGCCGCGGCTCCGGCGCCATCACCAGGAACCGCGTGGTGTTGTTGGACTGGTCCTCGATGTGCCGCGCCAGCACCTCCAGCCCGTGGATCTCCCCCGCGAGCTCGGATGCCAGCGCCGCAAGGCTTGGGTCGCCGGTCTCGGCCACCACCGCCGCCGACCCGGCGGTGTCCGGCCCGGTCCGCGCCGCGATGCCGTGGGCGCGCAGGAAGCCGCGGCACTGGCCGAGGAGCGGCGCCTGGCTGAGCGCCGTCTTCACCTCGTCGAGCCGCGTCCCCGGCAGCGCCAGCAGGTTCGCATGCACCCGCACGAAATGCTCGCCGACGATGTGCAGCCCCGATTCCGGCAGCGCCTGGTGGATGTCGGCGATCCGCCCGTAGGTCGAGTTCTCCACCGGCAGCATGGCGAGATCCGCCCGGCCCTCCTTGACCGCGGCGAAGGCGCCCTCGAAACTGTTGCACGAGAGGCCCTCGAGCCCCGGAAACGCCTCGCGGCAGGCCTGGTGCGAATAGGCGCCCGGCGCCCCCTGAAACGAAATCTTGCCCGTCGCCTCGCGCATCCCTAACCCCCGGACCCTGAACGGTGCGCGATATGGCAGAAAGCCCCGTCGAATGAAAGATCGCTGCCTCTGGGCCAGGATCGACGCCGACGGCACGGTCTCCGGCGCGGGCGCCGAGGCCGTCGTCCCCTGGTGGAGCTTCACCAAGACCGCCATCGCCGCCACAGCACTCCGCCTCGCCGCCGCCGGCCGCCTCGACCTCGACGCCCGCCTGCCCGACGGCCCCTTCACCCTGCGCCAGCTCCTGCGCCACGAGGCCCGGCTGCCCGACTACGGCACTTTCCCGCCCTATGGCGCGGCGGTGGCCCGCGGCCTCGACCCCTGGCCCGCGGACGAGCTTCTCGCCCGCACCGCCCGGCTGCGGACGCCCACCGCCTGGACCTACTCAAACATCGGCTACCTCCTCGCTCGCCGCGCACTCGAGCGCAGCGAAGGCGCGCCCCTCGCCGCCATCCTCGCCGAGCGACTGCTGGCACCCGCCGACCTCGTTCGCACCCGCATGGCCGAGACCCGGGCGGACATGGAAGGCACCGCCCTGCCCTCGCCGGGCTATCATCCCGGCTGGGTCTACCACGGCTGCCTGATCGGCCCGGTCGCCGACGCCGCCGCCCTCCTGCGGGCCCTCCTCGCCGGCCCGCTCCTCGACGCGGCATCGCGCCGCAGCCTCGTCGACGCGGTCCCGGTCGGCGCCCCGCCTCCCGGCCGCCCCTGGCGCACCGTCGGCTACGGCCTCGGCCTGATGACGGGCGAGATGCAGGGCGCCCGCGGCCCGGTGGCGGCCCTCGGCCATTCCGCCGGCGGGCCGGGGAGCGGCGGCGCGGTCTACGCCTTCCCGGATCTGCCCGGCGCCCCCACGGTGGCGGTCTTCGGCCCGGGTGCGGCGACCGACGCCTGCGAGTGGCGGGCGCTGGCGCTGGCGGGAGGCTGACCCCTTGCTTTGGCTTGCGCTCTCCTGCCCGATGTGGCTAGAACGGCCCTGAGCGGCGGGTGTCAGCGTGCGAAGGGCGGGCTCCATGAATACGATGGAAATCACGAAATTCGTCGGGGCCATCTGCGGCAGCCTGCTGGTGTTCCTGCTGATCCAGACCGCCGCGCACGCGATCTTCTTCCCCCATTCCGAGACCGTCGCCTACGAGATCGAAGGCGTCGACACTGGCGGCTCGGGCGGCGAGGAAGCCACCGAGGACGTCGACGTGGCCGCGCTGGTCGCCGCCGCCGACGTCGCCAAGGGCGAGACGATCTTCAAGAAATGCGCCGCTTGCCACAAGCTCGACGGCGCCAACGCGGTCGGACCGCACCTGAACGGCGTCGTCGGCCGCCCGGTCGGCTCGGTCGCCGACTTCAGCTATTCCGACGCGATGGCGAGCCACGGCGGCGACTGGACTCCGGACAAGATCTTCGAGTTCCTCGCCAACCCGAAGAAGGACGTCCCCGGCACCAAGATGTCCTTCGCCGGCCTGCCCAAGCCCGAAGACCGCGCCGACGTGATTGCCTACCTGGAACAGCACGGCAGCTGACCGCCCGCAGACGGCCGATCACGGCTGCCGGAGCACGTCCAGATCGCGCTTTACCGCCCGCCGCTCTTGAGTAGAGTGGCGGCCCAGATTTGCAACTGACACGGATCCCCCTCCATGGCTTCACGCGCCCGGACTCTCGCGCCCGCCCAGGTTCCCAACCGGTTGCGCGAGGTCTGGCTCGCCGGCGGGATCCTGATCCTCGCGGCGCTGATGCTCGCCACCCAGACGGCTCGCGCTCAAGACGCGCCGGCCGCCACCGGAACCGAGGAGAAGGTCACCACCAGCCACGGCCTCTCGATCTTCGGGGACCTGAATTATCCCGCCGATTTCAAGCACTTCGACTACGTCAATCCCGACGCCCCCAAAGGCGGCATCTATCGCACCTGGTCCCTTGGCAGCTACAACTCGCTGACCCCCTACACCGAGAAGGGCAATTCTGCCGACGGCGCCTGGGGGGTCTTCGACAGCCTGATGGCAGGCACCCTCGACAGCCTCGACAACATGTACGGGCTGATCGCTGAGAGCGTGACCTATCCCGAGGACAAGCAGTGGGTCAGCTTCAAGATGCGGCCCGAGGCGCGCTTTTCCGACGGCAGCCCGCTCACCGCCGAGGACGTGGTCTTCACCTTCGACGCCATGCAGAACAAGGGCCAGCTCCGCTACCGCGCCTATTTCGGCGACATCGAGAAGGTCGAGGCGCTGGGGCCTCACGAGGTGAAGTTCACTTTCCGCGAGGGCGCCGCGGTCCGCGACCTGCTGCCGCTGGTCGCCGGTACCTCGATCTTCTCCAAGGCCTACTTCGCCGACCGCGACTTCTCCAAGAGCTCCATGGACCCGCCGCTCGGCTCCGGTCCTTATCAGGTCGAGCGCGCCGACCCAGGCCGCACGGTGATCTACAAGCGCGATCCGGACTACTGGGCCAAGGATCTGCCGGTCAACGTCGGCCGCAACAATTTCGACGAGCTCAGGATCGACTACTATGCCGACCAGGCTAGCGCCTTCGAGGCGTTCAAGGCCGGCGAATACACCTTCCGCGGCGAGGTCAACGCCGACCGCTGGCTGACCCGCTACGATTTTCCGGCGAAGCAGCGCGGCGACGTCATCACCGCCGAGATCCCGGCGCACACGGTTCCCAACGCCGGCGGCCTCTACTTCAACCTGCGCCGCGAGGCCTTCCAGGACCCAAAGGTCCGGGAGGCCATCGAGACCATGTTCAACTTCGAATGGATCAACGCCACGCTGTTCCACGGTGTCGAGCACCGCGCTCCCAGCTATTGGGAGCGCAGCGAGATGCGCGCGGTGGGCACGCCGTCGCCGGCGGAGGTCGCGGTGCTCGAGCCGCTGGTGGACGAACTGCCCGACGGCATCGGCGACATCCTGACCGACCCCGCCGCGCTGCCCTACGAGGGCAAGAACGCCGGCGAGCGCGACCGCGCCCGCCAGCGCGCCGCGATGGCGCTCTTCACCGAGGCCGGCTTCACCCAGCAGGGCGGCCGGCTGATCGGGCCGGACGGCAAGCAGCTCAAGCTCGAGATGATGTACGCGAGCCCCGACGCCGAGCAGTACCTCTCGCCCTTCGCCCAGGCGCTGAAGGGCCTCGGCATCGACGCGTCGCTGCGCTACGTCGACAGCGCCCAGTGGCGCGAGCGGGCCGAGACCTTTGACTTCGATGCCGTCCACGTCTTCGTGCCGATGAGCGAAACCCCGGGCAACGAGCTCAACGACGCCTTCGGCTCTGCCTATGCCAACGTCGGGGGCTCGCTCAACGTCGCGGGCGTCGCCAACCCGGCGATCGACAAGCTGATAAAGCAGATCGAGACCGCCGAGACCCGCGAGGATCTCAACGTCCACGTCATGGCGCTCGACCGGGTTCTCAGGGCGATGCATGTCCGGGTGCCGTACTGGGTTCGTCCGGACACCTGGATCGCCTACTACGACTACTTCCGCCATCCGGACCAGCTGCCGGAATACGGCGTCGGCGTCGGCGACGTCTGGTGGGCCGACACCGCGCGCTACGACGAGCTCAAGGCCGCCGGAACCATCCGCTGACATGAACGCCGGCTGACCCATGGGCGCCTACATCCTCCGGCGGCTGCTGCTGATCGTCCCGACGCTCTTCGGCATCCTGCTCATCAACTTCCTGCTGGTGCAGTTCATGCCCGGCGGCCCGGTCGAGCAGGTGCTGGCCAAGCTCCAGCAGGACACCGGCGCCCTCGACCGCATCACCGGCGGCGGCGGGGGCGGCGGGGCGCCGATGTCCGGCGGTTCCAGCGAATACCGCGGCGCCCAGGGACTGCCGCCGGAGTTCATCCACGAGCTCGAGAAGCAGTTCGGCTTCGACAAGCCGCCGGCCACCCGCTTCCTGATCATGCTGAAGAACTACCTCACCTTCAATTTCGGCGAGAGCTACTTCCGCTCGATCAGCGTCGTCGACCTCGTCCTCGAGAAGATGCCGGTCTCGATCACCCTCGGGCTCTGGTCGACGCTCCTCGCCTACGTGATCTCGATCCCCTTAGGGATCCGCAAGGCCACCCGCGACGGCAGCCATTTCGACACCTGGACCTCCGGCCTCATCATCGTCGCCTACGCCGTCCCGAGCTTTCTCTTCGCCATCATGCTCCTCGTCCTCTTCGCCGGCGGCTCCTACTGGCGCATCTTCCCGCTCCGCGGCCTCACCTCCGACAACTGGGAGGACCTCTCGCTGATCATGAAGGTCCTCGACTACCTCTGGCACATCGTGCTGCCGGTCACCGCCTCGACGATCGGCGCCTTCGCAACGATGACGCTCCTGACCAAGAACAGCTTCCTCGACGAGATCAAGAAGCAGTACGTGGTCACCGCCCGCGCCAAGGGCCTCGCCGAGAGCCGCGTCCTCTACGGCCACATCTTCCGCAACGCCATGCTGATCGTCATCGCCGGCTTCCCCGCCGTCTTCATCAGCGTGTTCTTCGGCGGCAGCCTCATCATCGAGACCATCTTCTCCCTCGACGGCCTCGGCCGCCTCGCCTACGAGAGCGCCATCCAGCGCGACTACCCGGTGGTCTTCGGCACCCTCTACGTCTTCGGCCTCCTCGGCCTCATCGTCGGCCTCCTCAGCGACCTCACCTACGTCTGGGTCGACCCCCGCATCGATTTCGAGAGCCGCGAGACCTGATGCCGCTCAACGCCCTGCAGCGCCGCCGCCTCGCCAACTTCAAGGCCAACCGCCGCGCCTTCTGGGCGCTCTGGGTGTTCCTGTTTCTCTTCGTCGTCACCCTCTGCGCCGAGTTCGTCGCCAACGACAAGCCGCTCCTCATCCGGTTCCAGGACAGCTTCTACTTCCCGATCCTCAACTTCTATTCCGAGGCCGATTTCGGCGGCGAGTTCCAGACCGAAGCCGAGTACCACGCCCCCGAGGTCCGCTGCCTCATCGCCACCGGCGGCATCGAGGCCTGCCTCGACGACCCCGAAGGCCTGCTCGAGGAGGCCGAGGCCCACGGCACCGTCGACGGCACGCCCATCGCCCAGCCCGGCTGGATCCTCTGGCCGCTCATCCCCTACGCCTACGACACCATCAATTACGACGTCGCCGTCGCCCCGTCGCCCCCCGACCGCGCCCACTGGCTCGGCACCGACGACCAGACCCGCGACGTCGTCGCCCGCGTCATCTACGGCTTCCGCATCTCCGTGCTGTTCGCGCTGGTCGTCGCTGTCATCTCCAGCCTGATCGGCATCGTCGCCGGCGCCTGCCAGGGCTTCTTCGGAGGCTGGGTCGACCTCTTCTTCCAGCGCATCGTCGAGATCTGGGTCAACATGCCCAGCCTCTACATCATCATCATCCTCTCGGCGATCTTCACGATGAACTTCTGGCTGCTCACGCTCCTCATCGCCTTCTTCTCCTGGACCTCCCTCGTCGGCGTCGTCCGCGCAGAGTTCCTTCGCGCCCGCAACTTCGAATACGTCCGCGCCGCCCGCGCCCTCGGCCTTGGCAACGTCAAGATCATGTTCCGCCACATGCTCCCCAACGCCATGGTCGCGACCCTCACGCTCCTCCCCTTCATCATCACCGGCGCCATCGGCGGCCTCGCCGCCCTCGACTTCCTCGGCCTCGGCCTGCCGCCCTCCTACCCCTCCCTCGGCGAGCTGGCGCTGCAGGGCAAGAACCGCCTCAACGCCCCCTGGCTCGGCTTCACCGCCTTCTTCACCTTCGCGATCATGCTCTCGCTCCTGGTCTTCATCTTCGAGGGCGTCCGCGACGCCTTCGACCCCCGGAAGACCTTCCGTTGACGGCCCCGTTCAATCCACTCTCCGGTCTTCATACGGCCTTGAAACCTGGAGAGCAGTCGCAGGGGCCCCGCCAACAGGCGGGGAGGATCTCTCACTCCGCGGGCGAAGCCCGCTTCCGCCGGAGGGAGGCCGCAAAGGCGGCCGACCGCCAAGCGCCGGCCGAGCGGGGGCTTCAGCCCCCCGAGGCCGGCGCTCCCCCCCGCGCCGCGTGCGAAATCCGATGAAGGACACCGGCAAGATCCCCCTGCCCGAGCCCGTCCTCGCCGTCCGCGACCTCGCCGTCGACTTCGTCCAGGGCGGCAAGACCACCCACGCCGTCCGCGGCGTCAGCTTCGACCTCCACCCCGGCGAGACCCTCGCCATCGTCGGCGAGTCCGGCTCCGGCAAGTCCGTCACCGCGCTCTCCACCGTCCGCCTCCTGCCCGAGAACGCCGACGTCACCGGCTCGGTCCGCTACCGCGGCCAGGAGATGACCGCCGCCGACCCGCGCACCCTGCGCACCGTCCGCGGCAACGACATCAGCTTCATCTTCCAGGAGCCGATGACCTCCCTCAACCCGCTCCACACCATCCAGAAGCAGATCGCCGAGAGCCTCGCCCTCCACCAGGGCCTCACCGGCGCAGCCGCCCGCACCCGCATCCTCGAGCTTCTCACTCAGGTCGGCATCCGCGACGCCGAAAGCCGGCTCAACGCCTACCCCCACCAGCTCTCCGGCGGCCAGCGCCAGCGGGTGATGATCGCCATGGCCCTGGCCAACGGCCCCGACATCCTGATCGCCGACGAGCCGACGACGGCGCTCGACGTCACCATCCAGGCCCAGATCCTGACCCTCCTTGCCGACATCCAGAAGGCCGAGGGCATGGCGATGCTGTTCATCACCCACAACCTCGGGATCGTGCGCCGCATCGCCGACCGGGTGGCGGTGATGAAGGATGGCGAGGTCGTCGAGACCGGCCCCACCGCCCGCATCTTCGCGGCACCCCAGCACCCCTACACCCGGATGCTGCTCGCCGCCGAGCCCTCCGGCGCCCCCGACCCGGTGCCCGCCGGCGCCGACACCATCGTCGAGACCGAGCACCTCCGGGTCTGGTTCCCGATCAAGCGCGGCCTCCTGCGGCATGTCGTCGGCCACATCAAGGCGGTCAACGACGCATCGGTGGCGATCCGCGCCGGCGAGACCCTCGGGGTCGTCGGTGAATCTGGATCCGGCAAGACCACGCTGGCGCTGGCCATCATGCGCCTCATTTCCTCGGAGGGCCGCATCGTCTTTCTCGGCCGCGACATCCAGGGCTGGAAGAACCGCGACCTCCGCCCGGTCCGCCGCGACATGCAGATGGTCTTCCAGGACCCCTACGGCTCGCTCTCGCCTCGGATGTCGATCGAGCAGATCATCGCCGAAGGTCTTTCGGTCCACGGCCATCCCGGCGACGAGAAAGACCGGGTGGCGGCGATCATGCGCGAGGTCGGCCTCGATCCAGGCCTGATGGACCGGTACCCGCACGAGTTCTCCGGCGGCCAGCGCCAGCGCATCGCCATCGCCCGCGCGATGATCCTGCAGCCGAAGCTCGTGGTGCTCGACGAGCCGACCAGCGCCCTCGACATGACCGTCCAGGTGCAGATCGTCGATCTCCTGCGCCGGCTGCAGACCAAGTACGGCCTCGCCTACATCTTCATCTCCCACGACCTGCGGGTCGTGCGCGCCCTCGCCCACGAGGTGGTGGTCATGCAGAATGGCGACGTGGTGGAAAGCGGCGACAGCGCGTCGATTTTCGGCGCGCCCCGCACCGACTACACCCGCACGCTGCTGGCGGCGGCTTTCGATCTCGAACTCGCGGCGGAGTGAACGCGCCGACCAACCGGAGGGGGAACTCCATGAAGACGATTGCGATCTCGACCGCGGCGGCGATCTGCCTGGGCCTGCCCGCCCTGGCAGCCGATCCAGAGACCTGCCAGACGATCCGGATGTCCGACCCGGGCTGGAGCGACATCACCTCCACCAACGCGCTGGCCAGCACCGTGCTCGCCGGCCTCGGCTACGAGGCCGACGTGAAGCCGCTCTCCGTGCCGGTCGGCTACGAGGCGCTGAAGGGCGGCGATCTCGACGTCTTCCTCGGAAACTGGATGCCGGCGCAGCAGAAGTTCCGCGACGATCTCGACGCCTCCGGCCAGGTCGACGAGCTCGGCAAGAACCTCACCGGCGCCAAGTTCACCCTGGCGGTGCCGACCTACGTCGCCGACGCCGGCGTCACCGACTTCAAGGATCTCGCCGCGAACGGCGACAAGTTCGACGAGTCCATCTATGGGATCGAGAGCGGCGCGCCGGCAAACGCCAACATCCAGCGGATGATCGACGCCGACGACTTCGGCCTCGGCGACTGGAAGGTGGTGGAATCCGGCGAGCAGGCGATGCTCGCCCAGGTCACCCGCGCCGAGAAACGCGAGGACTGGATCGTGTTCCTCGCCTGGGCGCCGCATCCGATGAACGTCGTCCACGACATCACCTATCTCTCCGGCGGCGACGACTACTTCGGTCCGGACTTCGGCGGCGCCGAGGTCTTCACCCTCGCCCGCAAGGACTGGATCGCCGCCTGCCCGAACGCGGCGCAGTTCTTCAAGAACCTCTCCTTCACCGTCGACATGGAGAACGAGATGATGGGCATGCTCGAGAACGCCGACGCCGGCGACGCCGCCAAGGAGTGGCTCGCCGCCCATCCCGACACCCTCGGCCCCTGGCTCGACGGCGTCACCACCCTCGACGGCCAGCCCGGCCTCGACGCGGTAAAGGCCTCGCTTGGCCTCTGACCGCGCGCCGGCCGCCCGCCCCGGATGCGTCGGGGCGGGCGATTAACCGAAAATTATTGAAGATTAATCCCTTCGATATCAGAGAGTTCACGCGTGAACACCCACCTGTTCACACCCCCGGAAAGCCGATGCCGTCCCCCAACATCCTGATCCTGATGGTCGACCAGCTCGCCGGGACCTTCTTCCCCGACGGCCCGGCTGACTTCCTCCACGCCCCCAACCTCGCCCGCCTCGCCGCCCGCTCCGCCCGCTACGCCAACGCCTACACCGCTTCCCCCCTCTGCGCCCCGGCCCGGGCGTCGTTCATGTCCGGCCAGCTTCCCTCCCGCACCCGGGTCTACGACAACGCCGCCGAGTTCGCCTCCGACATCCCCACCTACGCCCACCACCTCCGCCGCGCCGGCTACCAGACGACGCTCTGCGGCAAGATGCACTTCGTCGGCCCCGACCAGCTTCACGGCTTCGAGGAGCGGCTGACCACCGACATCTACCCCGCCGACTTCGGCTGGACCCCCGACTACGAGCACCCCGAGGACCGCATCGACTGGTGGTACCACAACCTCGGCTCCATCACCGGCGCCGGCACCGCCGAGACCACCAACCAGCTCGAATACGACGACGAGGTCGCCCACCACGCCACCCAGAAGCTCCACGACCTCTCCCGCCGCCGTGACCCGCGCCCGTGGTGCCTGACGGTCAGCTTCACCCACCCCCACGACCCCTACGTCGCCCGGCCGCGCTTCTGGGACCTCTACGCCGACAGCCCCGCCCTCGCCCCCCGCGTCCCCGCCATCCCCTACGACGACCAGGACCCCCACTCCCAGCGCCTCCTCCGCGCCAGCGACCACACCGCCTTCGACATCCGCCCCGAGGACGTCCGCCGCGCCCGCCAGGGCTACTTCGCCAGCATCTCCTACCTCGACGACAAGATCGGCGGCCTCCTCGACGTCCTCGACCGCGGCGGCATGGCCGAGGACACCGTCATCGTCTTCCTCTCCGACCACGGCGACATGCTCGGCGAGCGCGGCCTCTGGTTCAAGATGAGCCTCTTCGAAGCCTCCGTCCGCGTCCCGCTGATGATCGCCGCCCCCGACCTCCCCCCCGGCCGCGTCGACACCCCCGTCTCCACCCTCGACGTCCTCCCCACCCTCGCCGACCTCGCCGGGATCGACCCCGGCACCGTCGCCCCCTGGACCGACGGCATCAGCCTCGCTGGCGGCGCCGCCGACCGCCCGCCGGTGCCGATCGAGTACGCCGCCGAAGGCTCCTGCGCCCCGCTCGTCGCCCTCCGCGACGGCCGCTACAAGCTCGTTCTCTGCGAGGCCGACCCGCCACTGCTCTTCGACCTCGACGCCGACCCCGACGAGCTCCATAACCTCGCCACCGACGCCGCCCACGCCGAAGCGCTCGCCACCCTCACGGCGCAGGCCCGCGACCGCTGGGACCTCGCCCGCTTCGACGCGGAGGTCCACGACAGCCAGGCCCGGCGACACCTGGTCTACGAAGCCCTCCGCAACGGCGCCTACGCCCCCTGGGACTTCCAGCCCCTGCAGCGCGCGTCGGAGCGCTACATGCGCAACCACATGGATCTCGACACGCTCGAGGCCTCCGCCCGGTTTCCGCCGCCGAAAGACGCGTGACCCGGCCTCTGCGCAAGTTGCGCAGAGGGGTCATACAGTTGATTCTAAACAATAAACGTTGCGCAGTTAACGTTCCGGTAACCGCCGTCCCGAGGGCGCTTGCCCCTTGTTTTCCGGGCGCAGTTTTGCGAACACATGGAGAACATGCTGCAGACCCGCCACGCCCCCGCCGCCGACGAAGTCAGCCTCGCCCCGGGGGTCGGGCTGGCGCGGGCGCGGGCGCACGAGGCGACGGGGCCGTCGCGGGCGGTGTTCGCGCTCCTCGCCGCGGCGCGGCTCGCCGGGCCGGTGCTGTGGCTGCATCCCTCCTGGACGTCCGAGCGGCTGATGGGCGACGGGATCCGGCGCTTCCTCGACCCGGCGCGGCTGATCTTCGCCCGGCCCCGCACCCCCGACGAGATCCTCTGGGCCGCCGAGGAGGCGCTGCACACCGGGCTGGTGCCGCTGGTGGTGGCCGAGCTGCCGGAGCCGCCGCGCCTCACCCCGGTCCGCCGCCTGCACCTCGCCGCCGAGACCGGCGCCGAGCGCGGCACCCCGCCCGTCGCGCTCCTGCTCACCCCCGGCGACGGCGGCACGCCCGGCATCGAGACCCGCTGGCACCTCGCCCCCGCCCCCGGCTGGGCCCGGGACGGCCAGGCGCGCTGGCAACTCACCCGCGTCCGCGCCCGGGTGGCGCCGCCACGCACCTGGGAGATGCGGATCGAGGAGGGCCGGATCCGCTGGGACACCTGACGGGTCTCGTCCCGACGATCCCGATGGGGCGCACCGAACCTGCTCATGAGGCGCTGCCTCGCGCAGGCGCGCGCGAGGTTCGGGGGCGCAGGGATCCAAGGGATCAACCGGATTCGGATTCCCTGCGGAATCCGACATCTACGCCATTGTCGTCGCGGACGTGGGAAGATCTTGAAACCGATTCCGTCGGTCTCGACGCCGCTGCGCGACGAGCGGCGTCTACTGGACGATGAACTCGGCGTGGAGGGCGCCGGCGGCCTTGATCGACTTCAGGATGTCGATCATGTCGCGGGCCGAGACGCCGAGGGCGTTGAGGCCGGCCACCACCTGCGGCAGCGACACCGAATCGTCGACCATGGCGAGGCCGGTGCCCGGATCCTCCTGGATCGAGGCATCGGTGCGCGGGATGACCACGGTCTGTCCGTCGGCGAAGGGGTTGGGCTGCACCACCAGCGGCGCCTCCTCGACCCGCAGTGTCAGGTTGCCCTGGGTCACCGCCACCCGGCTGATCCGCACGTCGTTGCCGAGGATGATCGTGCCCGAGCGCTGGTCGACCACCACCCGTGCCTTGGTCGAGGTCAAGACCTCGATGTTCTCGATCTGCGCCATCAGGCGGGCCGGCTCTTTCACCCCGAACTTAGCGAGGTCGAGCCGCACCGTGCCGGAATCGAGCATCTCGGCGATCTTCACGCCGACGTCGCGGTTGATCGCCGCCTCGATGCGGGCGGCGGTGGTGAAGTCGGGGTTCCTGAGCGCCAGCCGCATCTCGCGGACCTGGGTGAAGTCAAAGCCCACCTCGCGCTCGACCCGCGCCCCGGAGGGGATGAGGCCCGCGGTCGGAACGCCCTGGGTGACGCTCTCAGCCTCGCCCTCGGCGACGATGCCGCCGGCGATGATCGAGCCCTGGGCGACGGCATAGATCTGGCCGTCCGCGGCGTTGAGCGGGGTCATCACCAGGGTGCCGCCGAGCAGGCTACGCGCGTCGCCGATGGCCGAGACGGTCACGTCGACCTGGCTGCCGGCGCGGGCGAAGGGCGGCAGCGAGGCGGTGACCAGCACCGCGGCGACGTTGCGCGCCCGGATCTGCTCGCCGGTGACGTTGACGCCCAGGCGCTCGAGCAGGTTGACGATCGCGTCCTCGGTGAAGGGCGAGTTGCGCAGGCTGTCGCCCGAGTTGTTGAGGCCGACGACGAGGCCGTAGCCGAGGAGATCGTTGCCGCGCACCCCGTCCACCTCCACCAGATCCTTGATCCGGGCGGGCGAGGCGGCCGCCGGGGCAAGGAGACCGCCGAACCAGAGCAGGAGAAGCGGCAGGAAGAGGAGGGCGAGGGGACGGAGCTTCATCGGCTAGCGCATGAAGTTCGCGAAGCGCAGGTTGGCGAGCCGCGAGGTCACGGTGTAGATCGCCTCGAGTTGCACCTGCAGCGCCTGGTAGGCGGAGGCCGCCTCCAGCGGGTCGGTCACCACGATCTTGGTGCGGGCGAGGTCCAGCGTGTCGCGCTCGGAGACCCGCTGCGCCTTGGCGCGCTCGACGGCTTCCTGCTTGCTGCCGACGCCGGCGCGCAGATCGAGGATGCCCTCCTTGGCCGCCAGCATCTGGCTGCCGGATTCGGCCATCAGCGCCATCTGCTCGGCCTGGTTTCCGGCGAAGGCGCCGCCGTCCACCACCGCCCCCAGCGCCTGGGCGCGCAGCATGTCGACGAGCTGGTCGTTGTCGGCGCGCATGCCGTAGTCGAGCTTCTGGCCCTCGCCGATCTGCACCGGGGTGAGGTCGTCGGTCGAGCCGATGTAGCCATTAGTGTAGAAGGCGCCCGCCGGCTTGGCGAAATAGGCGTCGATCGCGGCGATCGCCGCGGCGGCGTCGGGCGCCCCGGCGGCGAGCGCGTCGAGATCCGCGAGGATGGCGTCCGCGGGGGCGAGAGCGGCACTGTCGGTCCTGGTGCCGGCAAAGAGCGACTGGCCGGCGACCTGGGTGTTGAGCAGGCCCACCGTGTCGGAGAAGTTGCGCCGGGCGGTGGCCGCATGCAGCTTGGAGGTGGCGTAGTCGCCCTTGCCGACGCTCTCGAGGATGTCGATGGAGAGATCCTCGGCCGGCGTCAGGATCTGGCCGAGGCTCTCCTGCATGATGTCGAGGCGGAGCTCGGTCAGCGAGATCGTCTGGGTGAAGACCGCGTTGCGGTCGAGCGAGCGCTCGAGCGCGTGCAGCCTGGTGAGGTTGCCGCCGGTCGCCTCGAAGCGGTTGGCCTTGAGGTTCGAGGTCATCTCCTGGGCGGCGATGTCGAGCTTGTTGCGGGTGGCGAACGCCTGCTTCTGCAGAATCTGCAGGCGGGCGAGATCCGAACCTCCGTTCACGCGCATGGTCTCAGGCCTCCAACAGCAGCTTCATCAGCTCGTCGATCACCGACAGCACCCGGGCATTGGCCGCGTAGGTCTGCTCGACGAGGGTGAGCGATTCGAGCTCGGCGTCGGTGTCGACCCCGGTCAGGTGGCTTTCCTGCTCGGCCAGCGTCGACTGGCGGGCGATCAGGTAGGCGCGGCTCTCGTCGGCCCGCGCCTCGCGGCCGGCGAAGAACGAGGCGATCTCCGAGGCCATGGTGGCGCTGTCCGCCTTGGCGTTCTGCGAGGTCCAGCCGACCGGGTCGCGGGTGGTGCTCATCGCGTCGGACCAGGCCTGCAGGGTGGCGCCGTTGCCCTCGTAGCCCGGCACCGCCGCGGTCAGGCCGTCGCGGAGCCGCCAGACCGCGCCGCCGGCGGAGGGGTCGACCGCGGCGTTCACCTCGATCCGGCCGGCGAGCCCGGTGAGCGGGCCACCAACGGTGTCGACGAAGAGGCCCTCGCCCGAGGCGTCGAGCGCGGCGGGCGGCATCAGGTCGCGGAACCGCTCGATCAGGTCGCCCGCGTAGCGGTCCATCTCGGCGTCGAACTCCGGCACGATCTGGTCGCGCACCTCGAAGAGCGCCCCGAGCGAGCCGCCGTCGAGGAGCCCGGTGCCGCTGCCGGCGGCGATCGCCACCGGGCCCGAGTTGGCGCCCTGGTCCTGCATGATCCCGCCGAGCGGCGAGCCCAGCGTCATGTCCGGGGTCACCACGTTCGGCGCCTTGGTGAAGCTCAGCTCGAAGACCCGGCCGTCGAGCAAGAGGCCGCCGTTCTGGGTGTAGAGCGCCACCTGGTCGCCGTCGCGCTTGACCGCCCTCACCGGCACGATCGACGAGATGTTGTCGATGAGCCGGTTGCGCTCGTCCTGCAGGCCGGTGACGTCGACGCCCTTCGGCGCCAGCGTCGCGATCTTCTTGTTGATGTCGTCGATGGCGTGGAGCGTGTCGTTGACCTGGGTGACCTGGCGGCCGATCTCGGCGTCGGCCTCGGTGCGCAGGCGGACGTTCTCGTCGGCCACCCGGTTGACGGCGGCCGCGAGGTTCTTCGCCGCGGTCACCGCGTCGGTGAGCTTGGTCATCGACTGCGGCGAGGCGGTCGCGGACATCAGCGTGGTCTCGAGCGCCGTCGCCAGGGTCGAGAGCGCGTTGTCGCCGCCGGGCTCGCCCACCGCCGCCATGATCCGCTCGTAGGCATCCGAGCGCGTCCCCGCCGCGCCGAGCGAGGCGTCCATGCCCCGCCGCTCGGCGGTGAGGAACGCGTTCTCGGCCCGGTAGGTGCCCGTCACCCGCACCCCCGAGCCGAAGCCGCCCAGCGCCAGCGACGAGAGCTCGGTCGTGCGCTTGCCGAAGCCCGGCGTCATGGCGTTCGCCACGTTGTTGGCGATGGTGTCGGCCAGCCGCGACGAGGCGGCCAGGCCGGAGGCGGCGTTGTTCAGCGCGCCGGAGATACCCATGGGACGGTCCTTTCGTCAGCGGACCTCAGCGCTTGAGGTTGGTGGTTTCCTGCAGCATCTCGTCGACGGTCTGGATGATCTTGGCGTTCGACGAATAGGCCCGCTGGGTCTGGATGAGCTGGGTGAGCTCGTTGGCGATGTCGGTGGTCGACTGCTCGCGGGCGAAGCCCTCGATGCCGCCCGTCGGGCCGTCGCCGGCGTCCCAGAGGAACATGCTGCCCGAGGCCTGCGACAGCGCGAACGACTGGTTGTCGAGCACTTTGAGCCCGTTCGGGTTCGGCACGTCGGCCACCGGGATCTGGTAGATGACCTTGGAGAAGCCGCTCGAATAGGTGGCCGAGAGGGCGCCCCGCTCGTCGATCGAGAGCCCGGTATAGGTGCCGGCGGCATTGCCGTTGTGGCTGACGCCGACCGAGGAGAAGGTCGAGGAGAGCTGCGACATGTGCTGCGGCCCGGCGACGCCGGTCGAGCCGATGCCGACGGTGATCGACTGGGTGCCGAGGTTCAGCACCATGTCGCCGGTCACCGGATCGTAGGTGGTGGCGAGTGTGCCGCCCACCGGGCCGGTGACGCTGGCGAGCCCGCCGGCGTTCGGCGGCACGTCGCTAAAGGTGAGCGTGTAGTCGCCCGCCGACTGGCCCGAGGCCTGGTCGGTGAGGGTGAGCGTCCACTCGTTGCTGCGCGGGTTGCCCACGGCCGGAACGGTGGGGGTGAAGGTGGCGGTCAGGGTCTTCGAGCCGCCGACGTTGTCGAAGTACTCCACCGTCACCACCCGGGGATCGCCGCTCGCCCCCGCCTCGACGTCGTCGGTCGGCAGGTTGACGTTGAGGGTGACCTCGGAGGTCGGCTCCACCGCCACCGAGGACATGTTGACCCGCACCGGCTCGAGCCCGGTCGCGGTGTCGCGCGGCTGCGACGGCACGTTGCCATTGGCGTCGGCCGGCCAGCCGAGCAGCACCAGGCCCGACGGCGTGGTGAGATAGCCCTGGGCGTTCGTCGAGAACGAGCCCGTCGTCGTCAGCATGAACGGCAGGTCGGTGGTCGCCGTCTGCCCGAGCGAGGCCGTGGTGCTGACCGGCAGGAAGCCGCGCCCGGTGATCGCGAGGTCGGTGGCGTTGTTGGTCTGCGCCAGCGCGCCCTTCTCGTCCACGTCCCAGACCGCGTTGGTCCGCACGCCGCCCGCGGTGAACCAGCGCCCGCCGCCGACGGTGTTGGGCGACTTCGCGTCGCTCACGGTCATCGACGCGAAGTCGACGTCGGCGCGCTTGTAGCCGTAGGTCTGCGAGTTCGCGATGTTGTCGGAGATGGTCGCGAGCTTGTTGGCATTCGCGTTCAGACCGGACACGCCGGCGTTCAACGACGAAGAAATACCCATGCTCAGTCCTTTATCCGTGAGGGGCGATCGGTTGGGGTCGGAACTTGCGGGCATCCTTGGAGCCGGGGGCTTAAAATCCCGCTAATGCCCTCGGGGGCCCTGATTTTCACGCGTCGAACTTGCGCAGCAGGGTGATTTCGATGCGCCGGTTGCGCGAATCGCGGGGGTCCTCGGCCACCGGGCTGCGGTCGGACTTGCCGGTCACCCGGCTGATCCGCGGGTCGGCCACTCCAGCCGCGGTCAGGAGCTGGCGGGCGAGCTGCGCCCGGTCGGCGGAGAGCCGCCACGGGTCCGGCCCGCCGCGCTCGACATCGCCGCTGGCGAGGAACCCGGTGACCGCCACCGGGTTCACGGTGCGCGACAGCACCCGGCCGATCATCTCGACGAGCCGGTCGAAGATCGGCTCGGCCGCAGTGGTCGGCCCGACGAAGAGCGGCGAGCCGGGGATGTCGAAGACCTCGATGATCAGCCCCTCGTCGGTCACCCGGGTGCGGATGTGCTCGAGCAGCGGATCGGCCTCCATCGCGTCGCCGCTACCGCCCAGGAGTTCCTGCTCGACCTCGAAGAGACTCTCGTCCGGGGTGCCGGGCACGTCCATCGCCTTGGGGTCGCCCTTGGTGCCAGTCTCGTCGCGCGACAGCACGTCCTGGCTGAACATGCTCTCGCCATCGAAGGGCCCGTCGCCGCCGCTGCGGCTCTCGTGGATGGGAATCGTCGGGCTGAAGTAGTCGGCGAGCCCGAGCCGGGTCTGCTCGTCGGTGGTCGACAGCAGCCACATCAGCAGGAAGAACGCCATCATCGCCGTCACGAAGTCGGCGTAGGCCACCTTCCACGCGCCGCCATGGTGGCCCGCGGCCACCACGTTCTTGCGCTTGACGATGATAACGTTCCCCGTGGACTTGCGATCCATGTTCCTGCCCCCCGGCACACCCAGCGACCGTGGGTAAGCCACAATGCTGAAGCCGAGGTTACCGCAGCGCAGCACGACACCGCGGTTTTGCCGCGCATTGCGTCAAAGCCGTTCAGGTTTTGGCAAGGTTTGCTGCGCGAGAGTGCCGTCGCGCGCGTCCCTCCTCCGGAGTTCCCCCTTGTCCGCCACGACGAACGTCCTGTCTCGCAAGCTTCGCCATGGCGGCGTCGCCCGTTCGCCGCTGGCCGACACCGACATCCTGGGGGAGACCTTCGCGCGCGGGGTCGAGGACCGGATGCGCCTCCTGGTCAAGACCGTGGTCGGCAGCACCGTCGGCGCGCCGCGGGTCTCGAAGCTGTCGGATGCCACGGCCGAGATCCACGGGCCGTCGATGCTGGCGCTGGTCGAGGTGGAGGACGGCGACACCCCCGGGCTGATCGCGGTGGAATCGGATCTCGCCTACCACATGATCGACCTCACGCTCGGCGGCGATCCGGCCCAGGCGCCGGAGCCCGAGGCGCGTGCCTTCACCCCCATCGACGTGGCGCTCTGCCGGCTGCATCTCGACGCGATCCTCGCCGCCTTCGGCCATGCGATCGGTGCGAACCTCGGACAGCCGCTGACCAAGGGGCTCGCCATCCGCGACGTGCGCCAGAACCTGTCGCAGCTCCGGCTGGCGCCGGACTATATCGACGTGCTCGGCATCGGCATGGACATCACCCTCGGCGAGGCGGGGCGGAAGGGCAGCTTCCGGCTGATATTGCCGCTCTCGTCGCTCGACGTCATCCGCGCCTCGATCCAGGCCCGCAACGTCCAGGCGGCGCGGGATCGGCCGAACGACCTGTGGAAAACGCTGATGCGCCGCGCCGCCGCCGCCGCGCCGGTGCCGGTGGACGCGGTGCTGCACCGCCAGAACCTGACCCTGGCGGCCTTGCACAACCTGCAGGTGGGCCAGGTGCTCGAGATCCCCCGCCAGGCCGTCGAGGAGATCCAGCTCGCGATCCCGCAGCCCGGCGGGCGCACCGCCCTCCTCGCCCAGGGCCGGCTCGGCGCCTACCAGGACAACAAGGTGATCAAGCTCGCCACCGCGCCGGACCGCCGGGTGATCGCCCACATCGACCGTGCCCTGCGCGCCGCCCCCGCTGCCGAAGTCCAGCCGGCACCGCCAAACCCGTCCGAGCCGGTCCGAGCCCAGCCTGACGAAACCGAGCCCGTCAGCGAATGACGGCGCCTTTACTGAAAATTATTGAAGATTAACCTCAATGATTTGAACTGCTTGCAATTTGTTCACGCGTGAACGCCCCATTGTTCACACCCCCGGACTCAGAACTGCAGCGCCTTGGCCTGCCGGATTTGCGGCAGCTCGGCGATCTGGCTGAGCGCCGCCGGCGCCACCGCCTCGTCGACCCCGAGAAGCGCAATCGCCTCGCCGCTCTTCTGCTCGCGGCCGAGGGCGAAGGTGGCGATGTTGATGCCGAGATCGCCCAGCTTGGTGCCGAGCGCGCCGATATAGCCCGGCGTGTCGGTGTTGGTGGTGTAGAGCATGAACTTCATCGGCTCCGCCTCGAGGTCGATGCCCTTGATCTGCACGAACCGCGGCTTGCCGTCGGAGTAGATGGTCCCGGCGACCGAGCGGGTCTGCTGCTCGGTGGTCACCACCAGCCGCATGTACGACCCGAAGGCGCCCTGGGCGTCCTTTCGGGTCTCCGAGATGTGGATGCCGCGCTCCCGGGCCACGAGCGGCGCGGAGACCATGTTGACCCCGCCAGGCCCGACCAGCGGCAAGAGCAGCCCGGCGGTCAGCGCGGCGGTGAGCGGCTTGAGGTTGAGGTCGCCGACCTCGCCCACGTACTCGATCTCGATCTCGGTGATTGGGTTCTCCGTCACCTGGCCTGCGAAGCTGCCCAGCATCTCGGCCAATGCGATCCACGGCTTCAGGATCGGTGCCTCCTCCGCCGTGACCGAGGGCGCGTTCAGTGCGTTGGAGATGGCTCCCTGCATCAGGTAGTCCGACATCTGCTCAGCGACCTGCAGCGCCACGTTCTCCTGCGCCTCCGTCGTCGCGGCCCCGAGGTGCGGGGTGCAGACCACGTTGGGGGCGCCGAAGAGCACGTTGTCCTTCGCCGGCTCCTCCGAGAACACGTCGAACGCCGCCCCCGCGAGATGCCCCGCCTTCAGCGCCTCCGCTACCGCCGCCTCGTCGACGAGGCCGCCGCGGGCGCAGTTGATGAGACGCGCACCGGGTTTCATCCTGGAGATGCGCTCGGCGGAGAGGAGGTTGGCGGTCTTCTCGGTCTTGGGCAGGTGCAACGTGACGAAATCGGCCCGGGCCAGCACCTCGTCGAGATCCTCGACCCGCTCGATCCCCAGCGCCATCGCCCGGTCCGCGGAAAGGAAGGGATCGTAGGCGATCACCTTCATCCTCAGCGCCACCGCCCGGGTGGCGACCACCGAGCCGATGTTGCCCGCACCGATCAGCCCGAGGGTCTTGCCGGTGATCTCGGTGCCCATGAACCGCGACTTCTCCCACTTGCCGGCCTGGGTGGAGGCATCGGCGGCAGGAATCTGACGCGCACAGGCGAACATCATGGCGATGGCGTGCTCCGCGGTGGTGATCGAGTTGCCGAAGGGCGTGTTCATCACCACGATGCCCTTGGCCGAGGCCGCCGGGATGTCGACGTTGTCGACCCCGATCCCTGCGCGACCGATGACACGGAGGTTGGTGGCGCGGGCGATCAGGTCGGCGGTCACCTTGGTGGCGGAGCGGATGGCGAGGCCGTCGTAGTCGCCGATGATCTCGGCGAGCCGCGCCTTGTCCTTGCCGAGCTGCGGCTGGAAGTCGACCTCGACGCCGCGGTCGCGGAAGATCTGGACGGCGGCGTCGGAGAGCTCGTCGGAAATGAGAACCTTGGGCATGGGGAATGACTCCGGGAGCGGCGGACGCGATCGGCCCGCCGGTGTCAAGGAAAAGGAGGGATCAGGACGCGGTGGCGGTGGCGGTGGCGAAGGCCCAGTCGAGCCAGGGCGTCAGCGCCTCGATGTCGGCGGTGTCGACGGTGGTCCCGCACCAGATGCGCAGCCCCGGCGGCGCGTCGCGATAGCCGGCAATGTCGTAGGCGACCGCCTCGGCCTCGAGCAGTTTGGTGAGCGACTTCACGAAGTCCCGCTGCGCCGCCTCGTCGCGTGACGCTATCGCGGGATCGACGATGCGGAGGCAGACCGAGGTGTTCGACCGTGCCGCCGGATCGGCGACGAGGTTCTCGATCCAGGGCGTCGCATCCACCCAGGCCTGCAGTGCGGTGGCGTTGGCATCGGCGCGGGCCCGCGTCGCGGCAAGGCCGCCGATCCCCTCCATCCACTCGAGCGCGTCGATGCAGTCGGCCACGCAGAGCATCGACGGCGTGTTGATGGTCTCGCCGGCGAAGACGCCGTCGATGAGCTTGCCGCCCTTGGTCAGGCGGAAGATCTTCGGCAGCGGTCGCGGCGGCGTGTAGCGTCTCCAGCCGTTCGACGGCGCGAGGAGAGAGCACGAGGATGCCGTGCGCCGCCTCGCCGCCCATCGCCTTCTGCCAGGAGAAGGTGGTGACGTCGAGTTTTTCCCAGGGCAGGTCCTGCGCGAAGGCGGCGGAGGTGGCGTCGCAGAGGGTCAGCCCGTCCCGGTCCGCAGCGATCCAATCACCGTTCGGGACCCGGGCGCCGGAGGTGGTGCCGTTCCAGGTGAAGCAGACATCCGCCTCGGGCCGCACCGCCGCGAGATCCGGCAGCTCGCCATAGGGCGCCGAGATCACCCGCGCATCAGCGAGCTTGAGTTGCTTCGTGGCGTCCGTAGCCCAGCCTTGTCCGAAGCTCTCCCAGACCAGCATGTCGACGGGACGCGCCCCGAGCATCGACCACATCGCCATCTCGAAGGCACCGGTGTCGGAGGCCGGCACGATGCCGACGCGGTAATCGGCCGGCACGCCGAGGAGCCGCGCAGTGCGGTCGATCGCGTCCTTGAGCTGCGCCTTCGGCTTCGCGGCACGGTGCGAGCGACCGAGGAAGGCCCGGGCAGCGACGGCTTCCGCGCTCCAGCCCGGACGCTTGGCGCAGGGGCCGGAAGAGAATTCGGCGCGTTCCGGTTTGATGCGGGGTTTGTCAACGGCCGCCACGACGGCGGCTTCGGGATGGCTCATGGCCAGCTCCGTGGTCAGGGCGAGGTCATTGAGCCCGCCCCGCTCGCCCTCGTCCGGGGTCGGTGCCCGCGGATCGGATAGTCGATTTCAAGACGCATGCCAAGTGGGTTTGCGAGTGCCGCCGCGGCGGTGCAGAAGGGCGGGAACCTGCCCATCCCGTGAGGCCCTGCATTGGACCGCCCTGCCCCGTCGCCACTCGCCTGGCTGTTTCTCCTGCTCCTCGGGCTGATCTGGGGCGGGTCGTTCCTGGCCATCAAGCTCGCCCTCACCGGTTTCGGCCCGCTCTGGATCGCGGCGGCACGGATCACCATTGCGGCGGTGATTCTGACCGCGACCACCTGGGCGACGGGCCATGGGCTCCCGAGCACGCGAAAGGCGACCGGCCGGAGGATTCTGGCTTCACTGCCTCGGGATGGGTGTGTTCTCGAACGCGGCGCCATTCGCCTTGCTGGCCTGGGGCGAGGTCCGGGTAAGCTCGGGGTTTGCCGGAATCACCATGGCGGTCGTGCCGCTCCTCGTCCTGCCACTGGCGCACGTCTTCGTGCCGGGCGAGCGGATGACGTTGGCGAAGGTGGTGGGCTGCGCGATCGGGTTCGTCGGCGTGGTCCTGCTCGTCGGCTTCGATGGCAGCGGCGGCGAGGGCGCCGGGCTGGCGCGACTGGCCTGCGTCGCGGCCTCGTGCTGCTACGCCGTCGGGGCGATCACCACCCGGCTGTCACCGCCGGGGCCGTACCTCGCCTTCGCCGCCGGCGGGCTGCTGGTGGCGATGGTCGCGATCGTGCCGCTGGCCCTGGTGTTCGAGGGCTGGCCTTCGGACCTGCCGGCGGAGGCCGTGTGGGGCGCTGTCTATCTCGGGGTGCTTCCGACCGCGCTGGCCACGGTGCTCTTGGTCTACGTCGTGCAGTCCGCGGGGCCGAGCTTCATGAGCCTGGTGAACTACCAGGTCCCGGTCTGGGCGGTGATCCTCGGGCTCGTAGTGCTCGGCGAGGCGCTGCCGCCGCAGTTCCTCGCCGCGCTGGCGCTCATCCTTGCCGGCCTCGCCGTGTCGCAGCTGCGCATTCGCCGATGAGGCCGGCTACACAGCTCGCGTCCGGCGACCCCTTACCAGTCCGATCGCGCCAATTCCCCCCGCCAGGAGTGCCAGCGTCGCCGGCAGCGGGATGACAGATGGTTTGGCGGAACGATCCGGTACCAGGTGCCGGCATCGATATTGTTTAGACGGATTTGCCATCGGAAAAAACTCCCGTCACCGGACTCTGTGAAGTGGCCCAGAGGCCGGACAACAAACTTGCGCTCCGGGACGTGCCCGCTTTCGCTGGCCTGTTAAGGCTGGTGGAAGTTCGCAATCAAATAAAACCGGGCTTGCGGTAGTATTCACCGGCGATATCGACAGGCAGGATTAACGAATGACCGTCGTTTTCGAACACCCCGACTTCGACTCCCACGAGCAGATCGTCTTTGCCCACGACCCGGTTTCCGGTCTCAGGGCGATCATTGCCGTCCACGATACCAGCCTCGGGCCGGCGCTCGGCGGCTGCCGGATCTGGACCTACGACAGCGAGGCGGCCGCGGTCTCGGACGTGCTGCGGCTCAGTCGCGGCATGAGCTTCAAGGCGGCGCTGGCGGGACTGCCGCTCGGCGGCGGCAAGGCGGTGGTGCTGATCGCGCCGGGACGGCCGAAGACGGCGGCGATGATGCGCGCGATGGGGGCGGCGGTCGACCGGCTGGGCGGGCGCTACGTTACCGCCGAGGACGTGGGTTCGTCGGTGGAGGACATGAACGCGGTGGCGACCGCCACGCGGCACGTGGCGGGGCGGGACGACGATGGCGGCGACCCCTCGCCATACACGGCGCGGGGGGTGTTTCTGTGCCTCGAGGCGGCCGTGCGGCACCGGCTTCGGCGAGACCTCGAGGGCGTGCATGTGGCGGTGAAGGGGCTCGGGCATGTGGGGTTCGGCCTGGCAGCACTTCTGCACGAGGCGGGGGCGCGGCTGACGGTGGCGGACATCGACGCCGCGCGGCTGGCGAAGGCGCGGGAGGCGTTCGCGGCGGCCGCGGTGCCGGTGCAGGCGATCGCGGCGGTGGCGGCGGACGTGTTCGCGCCCTGCGCGCTGGGGGGCGATCTCTCCGAGGCCAGCATCCCGCGGCTCAGGGCGGGGATCGTCTGCGGCGCGGCGAACAACCAACTGGCGACGGCCGACGACGACCTGCGGCTGGCGCGCCGTGGGGTGCTCTACTGTCCGGACTACCTCGTGAATGCGGGCGGGCTGATTTCGGTAGCGCGGCGGCCGCTCGGCTTCACTGCGGAGGCGGTCGAGGCAAAACTCGCGGCGCTGCCGGCGACGCTGGCCGAGGTACTGTCAACCGCCGAGCGGGAGGGCAGCGGCCCCGGCGCGGTGGCCGACCGGGTCGCCCGCGCCCGGTTCCGGCCGTGTGCGCGTCCCGCGCTCAGCGCATGACTGTGCGCGCGTTTGTACTCCATTCTGTATGAACAGGCCAACGTGCGCGTGGTAAAGGGAGGATACGGGGGAGGGGACAGATCATATAGATCGATCAGGCGGGTGGCGTGGCGCGTCTAAAGACGCTAGGCGTTAACGATTTGTAGGCTCAGGAAGCTTACCGCGTTAGGGATTATTGCGATAACCGTTAACATAGCGAATATTATTAAACAAAATCAATCGCATGATCCCCCTGCACAACTTGTGCACACCTGACGGGTTTGTGCCGTCGTTGCGAACCCCGCTCTTCGGGGCGTTCCGGCAGTTCAGGCGAACCGGGCGACCTCGGCCTCGATCTCGCCGACGATGGCGCGGAGGAGGTCGGGGTCCTCGCATTCGCCCATGATGCGGACCAGGGGCTCGGTGCCGGACTTGCGGATCACCAGGCGGCCGCGGCCGTTCAGGCGGGCCTCGCCGGCGGTGATGGCGGCGCGGACGCTGGCCTCGTCGAGGGGTGCGGCGCCCTTGCGGAAGCGGACGTTGGTCAGGACCTGCGGGAAGGCGGGGAAGACCCGGGATAGCTCGCTGGCGCGGCGGCCGGTCTCGATCATCGCCGACAGGAACTGCAGCGCGGCGATCAGGCCGTCGCCGGTGGTGACGTAGTCGGTCATCACGATGTGGCCGGACTGCTCGCCGCCGAGGTTGTAGCCGCCGTCGCGCATCGCCTCGACGACGTAGCGGTCGCCGACGGCGGTGCGCAGGAGCTTCAGGCCCTGGGCGTTCAGGTGGCGCTCGAGGCCGAGGTTCGACATCACGGTGGCGACGAGCGTGCCGTGGGCGAGGCGGCCCTCGGCGGCCCAGCGGTCGGCGATCAGCGCCATGAACTGGTCGCCGTCGGCCACCGTGCCGGTCTCGTCGATGATCATCACCCGGTCGGCGTCGCCGTCGAGGCTGATGCCGAGGTCGGCGCCATGGGCGCGGACCGCCTCGATGGCGGCTTCGGGGTGGGTGGAGCCGACGCCGGCGTTGATGTTGAAGCCGTCGGGCTCGTCTCCGATCGCGATCACTTCGGCGCCGAGTTCCCAGAGCACCTCGGGCGCGGAGCGGTAGGCGGCGCCGTTGGCGCAGTCGACCACCACTTTCAGGCCGTCGAGGCGCTGGCGGCGGGGAAAGGTGGTCTTCACGAACTCCATGTAGCGGCCGCGGCCGTCGTCGATGCGGGTGGCGTTGCCGATACGGGCCGGTTCGGCGAGCGCCGGCGCGCCGTCGAGCAGCGCCTCGATCTCTTCCTCGGCGGCGTCGGAGAGCTTGAAGCCGTCCGGGCCGAAGAACTTGATGCCGTTGTCCTCGAAGGGGTTGTGGGAGGCGGAGATCATCACCCCGAGGTCGGCGCGCATCGACCGGGCGAGCATGCCGACGGCCGGGGTGGGCACCGGGCCGACGAGGAAGACGTTCATGCCGACGGAGGTGAAGCCGGCGGTCAGGGCGTTTTCCAGCATGTAGCCGGAGCGGCGGGTGTCCTTGCCGATCAGCACCCGGTGGGCGTGGCTGCCGTTGGTGAAGTAACGGCCGGCGGCCTGGCCGAGCTTGAGTGCTATCTCCGGGGTCATCGCGCCGTCGTTGGCGCGCCCGCGGACGCCGTCGGTGCCGAAGAACTTGCGTGCCATCTGCTCTTTACTCCTGCACTCGTTTTAACTTTCGGACCGGTTCAGCGCCTGCCAGAGGGCGAATGCCTGCCGGGTCTCGGCCACATCGTGAACTCGTACCACTTGTACGCCCTGCCGCAAAGCCTCCAGCGCCACGGCGAGCGAGCCTGGTAAACGCGCCGCAGGATCCGGGGCGTTGCCGATAGTACCGATGAAGCGCTTTCGGGAGGCGCCGAAGAGGATCGGGCAGCCGAGGCCGTGGAGGATCGAGAGGCCGCGGATCAGGGCGAGATTGTGGGCGCCGGTCTTGCCGAAGCCGATGCCGGGGTCGACGAGGATACGGTCGCGCGGGACGCCGGCGGCCTCGGCGGCGGCGACGCGGACCTCGAGGAAGTCGGTGACGTCGAGGAGGACGTCGTCGTAGGTCGGGGCATCCTGCATGGTCTTCGGATCGCCCTGCGCGTGCATGAGGCAGACCGGGCGGCCGGCGGCGGCGGCGAGGGCGAGGCTGTCGGGATCGTGTGTGAGTGCGGAGACGTCGTTGAAGAGGTCGGCTCCGGCGTCGAAGGCGGCCCTGGCGACCGCGGCGTGGCGGGTGTCGATGGAGATCGGCAGGGAAAGGCCGGAGGCCCGGAGGGCGCGGATCACCGGGACGACGCGGGCAATCTCCTCGGCCAGAGGCACCGGGTCGGCGCCGGGGCGGGTGGATTCGCCGCCGATGTCGAGGATGTCGGCGCCGGCCTCGGCCATTGCCTCGGCCGCGGCGAGCGCCTGTGGCAGGCCAAGGTGGAGGCCGCCGTCGGAGAAGCTGTCGGGGGTGACGTTGAGGACGCCCATGATGCGCGGGCGGTCGAGGGCGAGGCCGCAGACGGCCGCGCGGGCGGCGGTAAGCCGGTGGGTGACGTCGTGGGGAAGCTCGGCGGCAGGGATGAGGCGCGGCGGGGCGTCACGGCGGTGCTCGGAAACGTCGGCGAACCAGAGCGGGCCGCCGGCGAGGCGGAGGGCCGTAGCGGGGCGCGGGCCGCCGGTCATCGGGATCGGGCGGTAGCGTGGGGCGGTCATGCCGCCGCGTCGGCGGCGAGGCGTGCGACGAGGGCCGGAAGCTCGGTGAAGTCGGCGAAGGCCGCGGCGTGCGGCAGCGCCTCCGACGGAGACTGGCGGTAGCCTTCGGTGTGGAGGAGGAACGGCACGGCGGCGCGGCGGGCGGTCTCGGCGTCGGTCTCGCTGTCGCCGACATAGACGATCGGTCCGGGCGGGAGCTGGGCCGCGGTGTGGGCGAGCATGCGGGGGTCGGGCTTCAGGACGTCGAGGCTGTCGCCGCCGGTCAGGGCGGTGACGGGCGGCATGAGGCCGAGGGCTTTGAGCAGAGTGAGCGCGGGCGCGTCGGGCTTCTGGGTGCAGACGCCGAGGCCGTGGCCGGCATCGGCGAGGGTGGCGAGCGCCGAGGTCACGCCGGGGTAGAGGCTGGTGCCGGAGACAGGGTCCAGGGCGTAGATGGCGCGAAAACGGCTGACGTGGGGGGCGAGGGCATCGCCGGGAATGCCGCCGGTGTGCTCGAGGAGGCGCCGGACGAGGGCGTCGACGCCCTTGCCGACGAAGCGGGCGCAGGTCGCGGCGTCGACCGGCGGGCGGCCCAGCTCGTCGAGGAGCAGGTTGCCGGTGCTCATCAGCGTCAGGTTGGAATCGATGAGGGTTCCGTCGAGGTCGAAGATCACCCGGGCCATCAGGCAAGCCCGCCGGGTGCCGGCGTCACGCGGCCTTCCACTTGATCGAGCAGCCGATGGCCGGCATCTGCTCGCGGGGGCCCTGGCCCGTGGCGGCAATCTGCTTCATCGCGTCGAAGAGCTCGCGGCGGGCGCTCGGGTTGGGGTTGGGGCCGCTGTCGTCGAGGCGGCCGCGGTATTGGAGCTTCAGCGCGGAATTGAAGCCGAAGAAGTCCGGGGTGCAGGCGGCGCCGTAGGCGCGGGCGACCTTCTGGGTGCTGTCGTGGAGGTAGGGGAAGCTGAAATGATGCTGGCGGGCGAAGGCGCCCATGCGCTCGAAGCTGTCCTCGGGCTGGGCGGTCGAGTCGTTGGAGCAGATGGCGGCGACGCCGAAGCCCATGTCACGGAGGGCCTTGCCCTCGCGGGTGAGCTTGTCGGCCACGGCCCGCACGTAGGGGCAGTGGTTGCAGATGAACATCAGCAGCAGGCCCTTGGACCCGCGGAGCTGGTCGAGCGTCCAGACCTTGCCTCTGGTGTCGGGGAGGTGGAAGTCGGCGGCTGGCCAGTCGAAGTTCACGATAGGGGGCGAGGCGGCGGTCATGGGGACCCTCCTATGCCAGTTCTGTCAGCGCCTGCGGGTTGGCGACGGCGGCCACGGTGAGCGACGCCGGGGCCTGCGGCGGCACGCTGCCGGCGACGACGAGCATCTCTGCGCCGATCTCCTCGGCGAGCCAGGCGGCGAGCGCCACCGGGTCAGAGGCGTCGACCGGCGGCCGGTTGCGGGCCGCGGTCACCATGTGCGACGGCGCCCAGACCAGGCGGCGGCCGGACTTGAGCGCCCAGTCGATCTCGGTGCGGGTGGCGGCGACGGCGAAGCGGGGGTCGCGGTCGCAGAACGCCCAGGCGGCCTGCTCGACGGCGAGAAGGCCGATGCGGCGCTGGCCCTCGGTGGTGGCGACCGGCTGCGGCGTGACCGGGGCAAGGCAGAGGATGAGAGGATGACCCCATGCGGCGAGGGCATCGCGCCAGGCGGGAAGGCCGGCGAGATCCGGGGCGAGGAAGACGACGCGCGCGCGGGGGCTGGCGTCGGTGCGCGGGACGGAGCCGACAGGGCGGAGGCGCGAGGCGGCGTCAGGCAGGCGCGCGCGGACAATCTCGACGCCGAGGGCGCCGGGGATGCGGTCGAGCTTCTCGATGCGGACGAAGACGCGGACGGCGCGGCGGTCGGCGAGGCAGCGGGCGGCGACGCGCTCGGCCAGGGTCTCGAGGAGGTTGATGCGCTCGGCAGCGAGCTCGTGCTCGATCGCCTCGGTGATGGTGTCGTAGGAGATGACCTTGTCGACGTCGTCGTCCTGGGCGGCGGTGTGGTGGGAGACCTCGAGCACGACGTTGAAGCGGACACGCTGAGTGACGCCGCGCTCGGAGCGGAAGGCGCCGATCTCGACCTGGCGGGTATAGTCGCGCACCGAGATGCGGTCGGGCGGCGGTCCGGAATGCGTGGCGCTGGCCCGCGCGTGCGGCAGCTCGAAGGCGATCGCGGTCTCGTCCATGGCACCCCTGCCCTTGCGTCCAAGGTGATAGCGCCGCGGGCTTCGGGGTTCAAGGGCGGCCGCCGTTAACGCTCTGGCAAAACGCCGCTCCCGGGCCGGTCGGCGTTAATCTCCTGAAAACCGTCGGCGCCGACACTTCCCCGACAAGGAGACGCCCCGAAGCCGGAGGGAAAAGATGCGCCGTTCCCTGCTCTGCCTCGCCGCAGCCTGCATGATCGCCGCGGCCGGATCGGCGCCGGCGGTGGCGGCGGGAGCCGGCCTGCCGCCACGCCTGAACCAGCCGATCGCGCTCGATGGGCCGGACCAGGCGCTCTTCAACGAGGCGGTGCTGATCTATTCCAACGAGGTTCGTCGCCAGCACGGGCGGGCGCCGCTGCGCGCCGATCCCGGGCTGTCACGGGCGGCGGCCGATCATGCCATGAACATGGCCCGGCTGAAGACCCACAGCCACGTGCTGCCGGTCCGCGGCCAGAAGGACCTGTCGCAGCGGATGCACCGGCAATCGCTGGAGTTCCGCAAGGCGGCGGAGAACATCGCCATGGACAAGGTCTACCGGTTGCTCGGCCGGCCGATCTCGATGAGCTCGCGCGGATGCCGCTTCGTCTACGGCGACACCCGCGAGGCGGTGCCGAAGCACACCTATGCGAGCCTGGCACAGGAGGTGGTGGCGCGGTGGCTCGCGTCACCGAAACATCGGAAATCGCTGCTTAATCCCACCTACCAGCGCCTGGGCGCCGGCGTGGGCGTGGATAGGGAGGGGGCGGCCTGCGGCGACTTCTACCTGGTCCAGGACTTTGCCGACTAGGCCTCAGCCGCCGGCGACCCGAGTTCCGGCGCGGTAGAACAGATGATGGCCTATGGCGGTGGTGCGGCTCATCTTACGGGCCCAGCCGGGCTTGATGGAGCGTGTGTGGAAGTAGGTGGCGCCGTCGGTGACGGTGCGCGGCCGGCCGGCAAGCATGAGACTTGCGAGCTTGATGCTGCGTTCACGCGCGGCAGGGCTTTTCATGGCGTCGGAGTTGCCGTCGCAGGCGTAGGAGAACTGGCAGGCGCGGCCCTTGCCGACGCCCTGGTTCGTCACGCCGCAGACGGTGTTGGGGAAGCTGCGATCGTCCACCCGGTTCAACACCACCTCGGCCACCGCGATCTGGCCTTCCAGCGGCTCGCCACGAGACTCGAAATAAATCGCCTGGGCGAGGCACTGGAGGTCGGCACCGCCGGAGGCGCTCGGAAGCGTATCGAGGGTGTGAAGATCCAGCTTGGAGGGCCCGGACTCCTTGGTGGCGATCGCCTTGACCGTATCGGGATCGACGCTGCGGCTGGCCACGGTCACGGCATCGTCGTCGCGCGCCCGCGGGCGGATCGCCGCGCCGAGTTCGGAGACGCGGGCAGCGGCGCCATCAAGGGCCGACTGCTCCTGTCCGATCAGGCGCGAAACCTCGGCGCCGGTCTCGGCGGTCACAGGCAGGGCCGCGCAAAGCGCAGAAATTAGGGCCGCCGAGAAAGCCCGGCGGCGGGCAATAAACAACATCACGTGTCCATCGTTCAGGCCAGCGACGGGTCGCGCGGCAACTCAGTTTGCGCCCGGTGCCCCCGGCAGGTGGTTTGGCATCAAACGCTCAAGTCTCGAAAGCTGGATGTGCCAGCCGCGGCTCCGGATCGTCCAGCGATTTCAAGAAGTAAGCGGATTGTCGCCAATCGCGATAAGAATATCCCGCTCGGACCCAGGCGAAAGCTATGCCGATTCAGAGATTTTTAAGACTTTCATGAACCGCCCGCCGGGCAGGTTCGAAGAGCAACGCCAACCCGCTGAACAGGCTCTCCCGGTTAACGAGACGGGGCGCGAGGGCCTCCAGCCCGACTCGTCCGAATGATTCGAGGAGGCGCGAGGCGGCCCAGGCGCGCCCCTGGTCGATGCGGCGGGCAGCCAGGGAGCCGGCCGACCGGCGGAGGGTAGCGAGCCGGTCGAGCGCCTCGGCGATACCCTCGCCGGTCCGGGCGGAGACTACAGCCGTCGGGGGAGCGTCGGCGGCGCCCAGCGACAGGGCGCCGCGGACGTCGGCCTCGGCGCGACGGGCCGGTGCGCCAAGGTCGCCCTTGGTCACGAGAACGAGATCGGGGACTTCCATGACCCCGGCCTTCATGAATTGCAATGCATCGCCGGAACCGGGCTGAACGCAGAGAATGACGAGGTCGGCGCACTCGGCGATCTCGGTCTCCGACTGGCCGATGCCAACGGTCTCCACGATCACCCAGTCGAACATGGCCCGCAGGAGCACGATCGCCGGGAACGTCGGCTCGGCAAGGCCGCCGAGGCGGCAGCGGGCGGCCATTGAGCGGACGAAGGCGCCGCTATCGTCCGGCGAGGTCTCGATGCGCGCCCGGTCGCCGAGGAGGGCGCCCCCGGAGGCGCGCGACGAGGGGTCGACGGCGAGGACGGCGACGGTTTCGCCGGAACGGCGGAAATGCGTGACCAGCGCATTGGTCAGGGTCGACTTTCCGACACCCGGCGGGCCGGTGAGACCCAGCGCGATCCCCCGGGGCGCGCGCCAGGCCGCATCGAGGAGCGCGGTGAGAGCCGGATCGTCTGGGGCACTCTCGAGTGCCGAGAGGCAGCGGGCGAGGGCGGCCTTGCCGCCCGTGGCCAGCGCGCCGAGATCGCCGGGCAGCGGCTTCATTGGGCCGGGTCCGCCTCCGTTGCGTCCTTGGCCAGCAACGAGGCCTGGGCCGCCGCGAGCCGGGCGATGGGCACGCGGAACGGCGAGCAGGAGACGTAGTCGAAGCCGGCGACGCGGCAGAAGCGCACCGACGAGGGATCGCCGCCGTGCTCGCCGCAGAGGCCGAGGACGAGGTCGGGATTACGCTCGCGGCCGCGCCGGGCGGCGATCAGCATGAGCTCGCCCACGCCCTCGAGGTCGAGGGAATGGAACGGGTCCTCGGGGAAGACGCCGCAGTTCACGTAGTCGCGCATGAAGCGGCCGGCATCGTCGCGGCTGAGGCCGTAGGTCATCTGGGTGAGATCGTTGGTGCCGAAGCTGAGAAAGGCCGACGAGGCAGCGAGGTCGCCGGCGCGGAGCGCGGCGCGCGGGGTCTCGACCATGATGCCGAGCTTGTAGGTGAGCGTCGCCCCCTGCTCCTCCTGGACGGCGGCGGCGATGGCGTCGATGCGGGCTTTGACCAGCTCGACCTCGCGGTAGGCGGAGACGAGCGGGATCATCACCTCGGGGACCACCGGGGCGGCGGCGCTGCCGTTGACGGCGATTGCCGCTTCGAAGATGGCGCGGGCCTGCATCTCGTAGATCGCCGGCAGGGTTACGCCAAGGCGGACGCCGCGCATGCCGAGCATCGGGTTGACCTCGGCCAGATCGCGGGCGCGGGCGGTGATCTGAGCGACGGGCACGTTCATCGCCTCGGCCAGCGCCGCGAGATCCTCGGCCTCCTTGGGCAAGAACTCGTGGAGCGGCGGATCGAGCAGGCGGATGGTCACCGGCAGACCGTGCATGATCTCGAAGAGCTCGACGAAATCGGCGCGCTGCATCGGCTGGAGCCGGTCGAGCGCCGCCTGCCGCTCGGCATCGGTGTCGGCGAGGATCATCTCGCGCATCACCGTGATCCGAGCGCTGTCGAAGAACATGTGCTCGGTGCGGCAGAGACCGATGCCATCGGCGCAAAAGTCGCGGGCCATACGGGCCTCGGCGGGCGTGTCGGCATTGGCACGCACCCCGAGGTCGCGGGCTTCGTCGGCCCAGTCGAGCAGGTCGGCGAAGGCGCCGCCGAGCTCGGGAGCGATCATTGCGGGGGCGCCGGCCAGGACTTCGCCGCGGGTGCCGTCGAGGGTGATCCGCGCGCCTTCGCGCAGGGTGCGGCCGTCGGGGGTGGTCAGGGTGCGGGCGACGGGGTCGAGGCGGAGCTCGCCGGCCCCGACGACACACGGCAGGCCGAGGCCGCGGGCGATGACGGCGGCGTGGCTGGACATGCCGCCGCGGACGGTCAGCACGCCGCTCGCGACGTGCATCCCGCGGATGTCCTCGGGACTGGTCTCGAGGCGGACGAGGATCGCCGGCTCTTCCTGGGCGTGCGAGGCCTGGGCCGCCTCAGCGGTGAACACGATGCAGCCAGTGGCGGCGCCGGGGCTCGCGGCGAGCCCCCTCGCGAAGACGTCGCGCGGGGCGCTCGGGTCTATCTGCGGGTGGAGGTGTTCGATCAGGCTGCGCGGCTCGATGCTGAGAAGCGCCTGGGCGCGGGTGATGGCGCCGGCCCGAGCAAGGTCGACCGCGATGCGGACGGCGGCGCGGGCGGTGCGACGGACCGGCAGGACGTCGAGGATCGCGGCCGAGCCGTCCTCGATGACGAAGGCCAGCTGGCAGGCGTCGCCGAAGCCGGCGGTGGCGCGAAGGACGGCGGCGTGCAGGACGGCGAGCGCTTCCAGGCCCACCGCTTCGACCGGCTGGGGTTCGGAGGCGCCGTGGCCGGTGGCGTTGCGCTGGGCCTGGCGGCGGAACGCGCCGGCAAGTTCGGGGGCGCCGGTGCGGCTGCTGACAAGCTGGACCTGGCCGGAGCCGCTGGTGCCGTGACCTACGCCGAGAGCGAGGCGCTGGACGACGAGGCCGAGCCCTGCAGTCTCGGGCGCTCCCTTTGCCTGTCGAAGGATGCGGGCGGAGGCGGCGCTCCAGGCGCGCGCCATCGCCCGGGCCGCGGCGTCGAGCTGGACGGCGGGATCCTGGGGCCAGGCCTCGCCGGTCTCGTCTTCGAACAGGGCGAGCATGGCGTCGATCTGGGCGCGGATGGCCGACGGGTCGGTAGCGGCGCGGCGCAGCGGCGCGTCGAAGGTCTCGGGGTCGAGGCCGTAGACGGCATGGGAGAAGCCGGGGATGTAGCGGCGGTATAGCTCGAGGGCCGGCGCCGGGCCGATCCGCTGGCCGAGGAGCGCCGCCGTCCGGTCGCAGAGGCCGACGTAGAGAAGGGCGCTGGGACCGCCCCAGGCGCGCTCCTCGGGGCTGGAGCGGAGGGCGAGGAGCTGGCCGGAGGCAAGTGTCGCCGGCATCTCCGGCAGAGAACCACCCGCAGCGAGGGCGTCGACGGCGGCAAAGGAAAGGGCCACGCCGGGCGGGACAGGCAGGCCGAGGGCGGTGAGGCGGGCGAGATCAGCGGCGCGGCGGCCGTAGGTTTCCGGGCGCACGGCGGCGCCGGCATCGAGGGCGACGACGGTCCCGAGCGGAGCGCGGATGATCTCCTGTGGCTTCATTGCAGTGCAGCATATCGCGGATCGCGCCGGGGGCAAACCGAAACGTCACACAATCCCAGGTTGATTATATCGTTGGATTTTATCGCTTGGCGGTGGTAGCGTGGCTTGTCCTGTGAGTATGGTGGAGAGCCGTCGTGGCGTCGTTGCGTTCCGTTCTGGCCGGTTTGGCCCTGACCTTCACATCCGGTCCCGTGGCGGCCGCGATCATTACTTTCGATACACCCGTCGCGCCGACGGAGTCCTATACCGAAGCCGGGCTCACGATCACGGCGACGCCGGACTCGGCATCCTGGGTCGAGATCTCTGCAGGAAATGGCGGGTTCGGGTGGAACCTGCCCTGCTGCCTCAGCCGGACCGATGAATTCGACCTGACGACGGGTGGAACCTTCGGGCTGGAAAGCATCGAGGTGCTGCATTCCGATGCGGGGGATCCGGTGATCGCGCAGGGTTTCCTCAACGGGCTTTCCGTGGCGTCGGTGGATATTGGCAACGGATTTATGGGGTTGTTCGACTTCGTCGGCTTCGGGATGGTGGACCGGGTCCGGATCGTCGCCAGCGGGGCGATGAGCGATCCGACGTTCGACAACCTGACCTTCAAGCAGTTCTCGCCGATCCCTTTGCCGCCGGCAGGGTGGATGCTTCTGGCCGGGATCGGCGGGATGGCTCTGCTGCGGCGGCGGGGCGACACTGCGAAAGATGGTGGTTCTTGAGGGCCGGAATTGCTTTCGGCTTAAACGGTTAACAACGGTTTCGTAAACGTAGATCTCAGGTACATCGTGCGTACGATGCAAACACCTGTCGTGCGTGCGGGGCCGAATAGCTAACGCGGCGGGGCACCGAAGGGCGGCCACATGCGCGAGAACACCCCGTCGCGCCGCACGATGCCGTGATATGCGGCGGCGCCGACGTGGATCCCGATGAGGACAATGAGCACCACCGCGGAGACGGCATGCACGCCAGAGGCGAACTCGCCGACTGCCTCGGCTTTCGGGAGGAGCGGAGGGATGCCGAGCCGGGTCAGGACCTCGTTGGGGAAACCGCCGGTCGTCACCCGGGCGTAACCGCTAACCGCCTGAAGGATAAGGAAGACGTAAAGGCCGACGTGAACCGCCTGCGCCAGCCTGACCTGGACCGCGGGCAAGCTCGCAGGCAAAGGCGGTGCGGGATGAAAGGCGCGCCATGCCAGCCGGAGCAGCACCACCACCAGAACGAGCGGTCCCAAGCCTTTGTGAAGGATGAAAAGCGGGTCCTGCACCGACCGCGGGATATCTTGAACCATCACGAGACCGACCGGTATCATCACCGCGACGAGCACCACGGTAAGCCAGTGAAAGAGCCGCGACACCGTTCCATATCTCATGCCCTGCCATCTCCGGTGGCGTGCTTCGGTTTTCGCACCGTAGCAGAATACGCTTCATCAGCCAGTCTCCCCGGCGCTGCGCCTTGAGCGATACGCGGCCGTTCTTCCCGTTGAGCGCCGGATCACGCCGGCAGGCGCTGGCACCGGTGCTTGCGGTGGGGGTGGGCGTTGTCTGGGCGATGGCGGTCCTGCCGTTCACGGGGGCGGCCGCCCGGGCGGTGGGGCTTGGGCTCTACTGCCTGATCGGCGTGCTGGTGATCGACGGGCTCCGCTATGGGCACCCGCACGTCCGGTTCGGCCTCGGCAACGGGGTGACGCTGGTGCGCGCCGGGGGAACCTGCATCTTCGCCGCGCTGTCGATCGAACCGGGGCTTCTGGCCGGCGGGGCAGCTTGGGGCGCGCTGGCGGCCGCCGGGGTGCTGCTGGCACTCGACGGCGTCGATGGCCGGGCGGCGCGATGGCAGGGTGTGACGTCCGCCTTCGGGGAGCGCTTCGACATGGAGGTGGACGCGCTCCTGATCCTGGCGCTGGCGGGGCTGGCCACCGGGCTGGACAAGGCCGGCGGCTGGGTGATCGGTCTGGGGCTGTTGCGCTACGGTTTCGTCCTCGCGGGTTGGCTGATGCCGCGGCTCGCTCGGGCGCTTCCGCCGTCGCGGCGCCGGCGCGTCGTCTGTGGGCTGCAGGTGGTTGCGCTGGGGCTGATGCTGGCGCCGCCAGTGGTGCCGCCGGTCTCGAGCCCGCTCGCGGCGGGCGCCTTCGGGCTGCTCGCCTGGTCGTTTGCCGCGGACGTGAAATGGCTGCTGGGGCAGCGGTGACGGTGGATTTCAGAAGCTGGGCCGGGGTGGCGCGGTCGCTGGTGATCTATCGCGCCCGGCCTTGGCGGATCGCGCAGCTCGCAACCTTCTATCGCGGCATCGTGGCGCCGGGGGACCTCGTGTTCGACATCGGGGCGCATGCGGGCAACCGCACCCACGCGCTGAAGCGAGCCGGCGCGCGGGTGCTGGCGCTGGAGCCGCAGCGGGCGTTCCATGCTTTCCTTGCGCGGGACCTTCCGCCGGAGGTGACGCTGTTGCCGCTCGCCGCCGGACCCGCCGCCGGCCATACGCGGCTCGCGGTGTCGCGGCTCCATCCCACCGTCTCGTCGGTGGCGCTGGGTTTCGCCGAGCGGATGGCGGCAGCGCCGGGTTTCGAGCGGGTGCGGTGGGACGCGGACGAGACGGTGGAGGTGACGACCCTCGACGCGCTGATTGCGGCCCATGGTGTGCCGCGGTTCGTCAAGATCGACGTGGAGGGTTTCGAGGCGGAGGTGCTGACGGGGCTGAGCCAGGCTGTCCCGTGGATCGCCTTCGAGGCACTCGCCGCCGACCCGGAGGCGACGGCCGCGTGTCTCAGGCGGCTCTCGGCACTCGGCTCCTATCGGTTCAATTTCGTCCCAGGCGAGGCGCGGGCCTTCGGCTTCGCGGAGTGGGTCGATGCCGCTGGCCTCGTACCAGCGCTGGCCGGTCATCCGGCGCGGTGGGGCGATGTCTACGCCCGGCTCGATGGCTGAGCGGAGGCGCCTGGGCGCGCTCGCCGGTGCCGCCGCGGCCGTAGCGGTGCTGGCGCTGCCGCTGCTGCTGCCGGACCGCCTGCCGGTGGATCCGGCGGTGTTCTTGCGCCTGCCGCTCGAGCTTCCGGCGATCATCCTCCTGCTTTTGGCGATGCCGTCGCGCGGCATGCGCGCGGCGGTAACCGCGGCGCTGGCGGCGATGGCCGTGGTGAAGCTGGCCGATATCGGCACCCGTGCGGCGTACCTGCGCCCGTTCAATCCGGTCTTCGACAGCGATCTGGTTCCCGCCGCCTGGCGGCTCGGCAGCGGCGCCGCCGGCTGGCAGCTGGCGCTTGCGGGCGGCCTGGCACTCGGGGCAGCCTTGCTTTTGCTGACTTGGGCCGTCTGGAGGGCGACGGGGCGGATCGCCGGCCTTTCGCCGCCTCGCGGTCGGCTGGTCATGGCGGGGCTGGCGACGGCTGCGCTGGCGCTGGTCACACTCGACGCGGCGCGGGCGCCGGGCTTCGACCCGCCGGGCAACGCCTTTACCACCCGCCTGGCCTGGCAGCACCTGCGCGATGCCGGCGAGGCCCAGGCGAACCTGGCGCAGTTCCGAGGCGAGGCCGCGCGGGACGCCTATGCCGGTCTGTCGCCCGACGCGATCCTGCCGGCCCTGCGCGGCACCGACGTTTTCGTGATCTTCGTGGAGAGCTACGGTCGCTCGGCGCTGGAGAACCCGCTCTATGCGCCGACGGTCACCGCGGCGCTCGAGGATGGCGCGGCGCGGATCGCGGCGGCGGGGCTGGCGGCGCGCTCGGGGTATCTGACGGCCCCGATGGTCGGCGGGCAGAGCTGGTTCGCCCATAGCAGCGTGCTCGCCGGGGTCCGGATCGACAACCAGGGTCGCTACCGGGCGCTGATCGCCAGCCCGCGGCGCACCCTCCTGCACCTGGCACAGGAGGCGGGCTGGCAGACCGTCGCGGTGATGCCGGCGATCACGCTCGCCTGGCCGGAGGCGGCGTATTTCGGCTACGACCGGGTGCTGGCGGCGGCGGACCTGGGCTACCGGGGGCTGCCGTTCAACTGGGTGACGATGCCTGACCAGTTCACACTCGCGTCGTTCGAGCGGCATGTGCTCGACCCGAGCCCGCGCACGCCGGTCTTCGCCGAGATCGCCCTCATCTCGTCGCATGCGCCGTGGACGCCGATACCGCCGCTCGTTCAATGGGAGACCCTCGGCGACGGGCAGGTCTTCGACCGCTTTGCAAGCGCCGGCGACCCGCCGGAGGTGCTCTGGCGCGATCCGGACCGGGTGCGCGAGCAGTACCGGCGCTCGCTCGACTACGTGCTGCGGGTGCTCGGCAGCTTCGCGGCGCGCCATGCCGGGAGGCCACCGCTGATGGTGATCCTGGGCGATCATCAGCCGGCCGCCTTCGTCTCCGGCGATCCGGTGGGACGGGACGTTCCGGTCCACATCGTCGGCGCGCCCGAGGTGGTGGCCCGCCTCGACGGCTGGGGCTGGACGCCGGGCCTCCTGCCCGCGGCGGATGCGCCGGGCTGGCCGATGGAGGCGTTCCGGGACCGCTTCCTCGCCGCCTTCGTCACCGGATCGCCGCAGGTGGAGGCCGGGGTCCGCTGAGGTGCCGGACTTTACGGATGGCCGGCCGGTGCTACTCTTCTTTCTCGGACGCTGCACCAGCGACCGTCTTTGGGGGGAAACCATGGGTCGCGGGATGCAACGCGCCGACGTGACGGAGGAGGTGTGGTCTGCGCTGCTGGCGCTGCGGCGCGGCCGCCTCTCCGGTCCGCGCCGGCATTGGGGAGCGGAGGCGCAGGCCGCCTGGGCCCTCTATGAGCCGCTGGCCACCGAGCGGAAGGGTATGCCCTATCTCTTCGCCCAGGTCGGGCAGTCGCTCGACGGCCGTATCGCCACGCCGGACGGAGACGCGACCGAGGTGTCGGGACCGGAGGGGCTGCGCCACCTGCACCGCTGCCGGGCCTTGGCCGAAGCAGTGGTGGTGGGCGCGCGGACGGCGCTGGCCGACGACCCGCAGCTGACGGTGCGCCTCGTGGACGGCAGCAGTCCGGCGCGGGTGGTGATCGACCCGCGCGGCCGGCTGCCGAACCGGGCGCGGGTTTTCGCCGACGACGGGGCGCGGCGGCTGGTGGTCCAGGGATCCGACACCTTGCGGCCGGCGGGGGTGGAGGTGATCCGGTTGCCGGCGACGAACGGATGGATCGCCCCGGCGGCGATCCGCGATGCGCTCGCCAAGCGCGGGCTGGGGCGGGTGATGGTCGAGGGCGGCGGCGTCACCATCGCCGGGTTCCTCGATGCGGGGCTGCTCGACCGGCTGCACGTGGCGATCTCGCCGATCATAATCGGCGCCGGGCCGTCGGGGTTGAGTACGGCGCCGGTGGCGCGGCTCGCCGACGCGCTCAGGCCGGAAACCCATGTCTACGGGCTGGGCAGCGACGTGGTCTTCGACTGCGCGCTCGCCGCCTGCGGCAGCGCCAGGACGTCGACGTGGCCGACCCGACAGCCCGCTGAGCCGCTCGCCGCACGTCGCGCCTGAGCCCAGCCGGCGGTCTGCAGACCGGCTTCCTGCGCGGCGCGGGCGATGCCGTCGGTGAGGGCGGTGTGCAGGGCGGCGTCCTGTGGCCCGAGCAGCCAGGGGCTTTCGGCGAGGCGCACCTCATAGCCTTCGGATTCTAGGGCGCGCGCGAGCGCGAGCACAGCGTCGGGGCCGAGGGCGGGACCGAGGCCCTTGTCGCGGCGCTGGTGGGCGTTGAAGGCGGCCGAGACCGCGGGATCGTCGCGGTGCGGCGGGTCGAAGGACAGGTGGCCGTCGTAGCTGAGGGCGGCGTAGAGGGCGGTCCGGGTTGCGGACAGGCGATGGGCGAGGTCGCGGATCCAGGCCTCCCCACAGAGGTCGAGGAGAGCGGAGGCGGTGACGAGGCGGATGCCGGCGAGCGGAAGGGCGTCGGCATCGGCGAGGTCGGCGGCGAGGGTCTCGACGCGGGGCCCGCAGCGCGCAGCTGCAAGGCGCAGGAGCGCCGGGTCGTTGTCGAGAAGACGCCAGCGCGCACTGGAGACCTGGCCGGCGAAGGCGCGGACGGTGGCGCCGGTGCCGCAGCCGAGGTCGAGCGCGACCGGTGCCGGCGCTGCGGCGAGGTACCGGGCCGCCGCGGCGAGCAGGGCGGGGTCGCGGGCGGCGCGGTCGGCGGGCTCGCGGAGGTCGAGCCAGGCGGCGTCGAAGCTCACCGGACGCACTCCAGGGCGGCGGCAACGACGGCCGCGGTGTCGGACCAGCTCGGCAGGGATTGGCCGGCGGCAAAGGCAGCCTCGGCGGCGGCGCGCCGGCGGTCGGGGCTGTCGAGGAAGGCGGCGAGCGCCGCGGCGAAGCCGGTGGTGTCGCTGGGCGGCACGAGCGTTCCGGCGGAGGCGGGCACGAGGTCGGCGATTGCCGGCGCGCGGCAGCCGACGATGGGCACGCCCTGGGAGAGCGCTTCAGCGAAGGCCATGCCATAGCCCTCGTACTCGCTGGCGAGCGCGAAGACGTCGGCATGGGCGAGCTCGGCGCGGGGGTCGGAGACCGCGCCGGCGAGGGCGATGCGGTCTCCGAGGCCGGCAGCCGCCACCTGTCGCTCCAGAGCCGCCGCGGTGGGCGGGTCGAGTTCGGCGGAGCCGAGGATGCGCGCATGCCACCGGCGGTCGCGGAGCGTAGCGAGAGCGGCGATGAGCACGTCGTGGCGCTTGCGCGGGATGAGCGAGCCGACGCTCAGTACAAGCGGCGGGTCGCCGAGGCCGCGAGACCGCGGGCCTGGCTCGGTGCCCGGCGGCGCGACGGCGATGCGCTCGGTGGCTATGCCGAGGTCGGCGAGGCGCCGCGCGGTGGCAGGGCTGGTGCAGACGATCGCCCGGGCATGAGCGAGCGCGGCCTGCTCGCTAACCAGAAGGCGCGCACGGTCGCCGGGGGCGAGCCCGCTTTCGTCGCCGAGGGGGTGGTGAACCAGCGCCGCGAGCCGCAGGCGCGCCGTCTCGGCGGCGGCCTCCTCCGGCATCGCCCCGAAGGCGAGGCCGTCGACGAGCACGAGCGCGCCCTCGGGCAGCGCGGCGAGTGCCGCGGCGCTGGCGGCGCGAGCGGCGGCGCTTGGGGCGGGCCAGGCGCCGGGCAAGCTCAGGTGGGCGACCTGCCATCCGCGGTCCCGGAGGGCGGCGATGAGCCGGCGGTCGTAGCCGTAGCCGCCGGTCGGGGTGTCGAGCCGGCCGGGGACGGCGAAGGTGAGCCTCACGAAAGATCGGCCTCGTACCAGGCGCGGGCGGTGTGGCTTTCGTGAAGGGTGACGCGGAGGCGGCGGAGGCGGCCGCCGTCGCCGAGGCGGCCGTCGCCGGCGGCGGTAGCGAGGGCGTCGAAGATGTGACGGCAGAGGTATTCTGTGGTGGTGAAGGCGCCGGCGAGCTCTGGGACGGAATCGAGGTTCTTGTAGCGGAGGGGGGTGAGGATTTCGGAGAGGAGCTCCGTGGCGCGGCCGATGTCGACGACGAGGCCGTGGCGGTCGAGCTCTGCGGTGAAGAAGGCGGCGTCGACGATGAAGGTGGCGCCGTGGAGTCCCTGGGCCGGGCCGAAGACCTCGGCGGGCAGGCTGTGGGCGATCATGATGTGGTCGCGGACTTCGACGGCGAACATGCGGACCTCAGTAGTAGATGCGATGGCAGAGGGTATCGGGGCGCGCCAGGATCGCCCCGTAGCGGTAAGCGATATCGGTGAAGGCGGTCTCGCCGCTGATCAGCACATCGAGGGTCGGATCGCCGAGGAGGGCGAGCGCGGCCTCGAGGCGGCGGCGGTTGCTCCAGCGGGCCCGGCGGGCGGTGGGAACGAGGCCGACCTGGCTCGAGACCAGCCGCAGGCGGCGGCTGTGGAAGGCGCCGCCGAGGCCGACGGTGGGCGGCCGGTCGCCGTACCAGCTCGCCTCGACCACGGTGGCTTCGAGCCCGGCGGCGGCGAGCGCGGTCGTCAGGCCGTCGCCGCTGGCGCTGCTGTGGATGACGAGGTCGCAGTCTGTGGGGGCCGCTTCGGGCGGCGCAAAGCCGCAGCCGAGGGCGGCGGCGAGGGCGGCGCGGCCAGCGTTGGAATCGACGAGCGTCACCTCGGCGCCGGGAAGCCTGGCGCAGAGCCAGGCGGTGAGGGCGCCGACCACCCCGGCACCGACGACGGCGATCCGGTCGCAGGCCACCGGGCGGGCGTCCCAGACGATGTTGAGCGCGGTCTCCATGTTGGCGGCTAGGACGGCGCGGCCGGCGGGCACGCCCCTGGGCAGCGGCACCGCCATCGCCGCCGGGGCAGTGAAGTTGTCCTGGTGGGGATGAAGGACGAAGACGTCGCGGCCGCGCAGGTCGTCGGGACCGGCGACGACGCGGCCGACGGCGGCGTAGCCGTATTTCACCGGGAAGGGGAAGTTGCCGGTCTGGAGGGGCGCCTTCATCCGGGCGCGCTCGGCGAGGGGAACGCCGCCGCGAAGGACCAGGGCCTCGGTGCCGCGGCTGATGCCGCTGAAGCTGGTCTCGACGAGCACGTCGCCGGGGCCGGGCGCGAGATCCTCGGCGCGCAGTTCGGCGACGCCGGGGGCGACGATCCAGAGCGCGGTTGCCGGTACGCCCGCCTGCACCTGCTGGTCCTCCTGCCGAAAGTCCTCGAGGGTTCAGCTATTGCCGGACGGCCCGGCGGGCGCAAGGGCGGTGGCCGGGGCTAGTCCTGCGCCAGCAGGGCTTCGACCTCGGCCAGAGACGGCATCGACGGGGCGGTGCCGGGGCGAGTGACCGAGATCGCGGCGGTGGCGCAGCCGAAGCGGACGGCGAGATTGGCGTCCATGCCTCGGGCGAGACCGGTTGCAAAGCCCCCATTGAAGGCGTCGCCGGCGCCGGTGGTCTCGACGACCGGGCCGGCGGCGAGGGCGGGCACCAGGGCGGAGCGGCCGTGGCCGTGAAGGAGGGCGCCCTTGTCGCCGAGGGTCATCACCACGGTGCCGACGCCGCGGCGGCGCAGGTGCTCGGCGGCGGTGCGGGCGTCGTCGAGGGAGGCGATGGCGAGGCCGGTCAGGGCCTCGGCCTCGGTCTCGTTCGGGGTGAGGTAATCGCAGAGGGCAAGGACGTCGTCGGAGAGGTCGCGGCCGGGGGCGGGGTTGAGGATGGTGGCCGTGCCGTTGGCGCGGGCGATCTCGAGGCCGCGGACTGCGGCGTCGAGGGGCTGTTCGAGCTGGGTGACGAAGACGGCTGCGTCGGCGATGAGGCCGGCGTGGGTGTCGAGGTCGGCGGGGGCGATGGTGGCGGCGGCGCCGGGGCAGATGATGATGGCGTTATCGCCGGTCTTGTCGTCGATGAAGATGTAGGCGGCGCCGGTGTAGCTGTCGGGGACGCGGATGACGGCGGGGGTGACGCCGGCGTCGGCCCAGGTCCGGAGGGCCATCTCGGCGAAGGCGTCCTGGCCGAGGCGGGTGATGAAATCGACGTCGGCGCCGAGGCGGGCGGCGGCAACGGCCTGGTTCGAGCCCTTGCCGCCGGGGCCGAGGGCGAAGGTCTTGCCGAGGATGGTTTCGCCCATCCGGGGCGGCCGTTCGGCCCGGTAGGCGGTGTCGGCGACGAAGACGCCGAGGATCGCGACGCGGTTGACGGTCACGCCGAAGGCCCCCGGTGCGCAAGTTGCGCAGAGGGGTCATATGTTTGATTCAGAAGGAAAACGTCTCCGAGATTCATGTCTCGTTAACCGGCCAAATCGGGGAGAGCCATGTCGCGGAGCGCGGCGGCAACGGCGCGGCCGAGCTTGGCGTGCTCGGCGGCATCGAAGTGGACGCCGTCGAGCGGGCTCGAAGCGATTACCCCGCCGGCGTCGAGGAAGGCGACGCCGTGGCGGGTGGCGATGCGGCGGTATTCGGTGCCGAGCCGCTGCGATTTCCCGGAGCCGCCGGCGAAGATCTCGGCGAGACAGCCGGCCTCGAGGACCGGCGGCGGGGCAACAAGGAGGACCGCCGGCGCCTTTTGGGCCGGGCCGCAGACGCTGGTGAGGACGGCGCGGACCAGCCAGTCGACCAATTCCGCGATCTCGACGACGGGGACCTGGAAGCGCTGCTTGAGGTCGTTGGTGCCGAGCATGATCACCACGGCGTCGAGGGGGCGATGGCTTTCGAGGATCGCGGGCAGCACGGCGAGGCCGTTCTTGTGGACGCCGGAGATCGGATCGGGATGGACGGTGGTGCGCCCGGGAAGGCCTTCCTCGATCACCCGCCAGCCACTGCCGAGCTCGGCCGCGAGCACCCCCGGCCAGCGTTCGGCAGGGTCGAGGCGCACCATGTCGTCGAGGCTCGCCATCGGCGCGGTGCCGTGGGTGTTGGAATCGCCGTAGGTCAGGACGACGCGCTCGGCCATGGCGGTCAGTCCGGGTCGGCCATGCAGGTCTGGCGCTGGTCGCCGAGGCCCTCGATGCCGAGCTCGATCACGTCGCCGGGCTTGAGGTAGGTGGGCGGCTTCATCCCCATGCCGACGCCCGGCGGCGTGCCGGTCGAGACGATGTCGCCGGGATTGAGGCTCATGAACTGGCTGAGGTAGCTGACCAGATAGGCGACGCCATAGACCATGGTGCCGGTGGTGCCGTCCTGGCGGGTCTCGCCGTTGACCTTGAGCCACATCTTCAGGTTCTGCGGATCGGCGACCTCGTCGCGGGTGACGAGCCAGGGACCGGTCGGGCCGAAGTGGTCGGCGGACTTGCCCTTGGTCCACTGGCCATGGCGCTCGGCCTGGAAGGCGCGCTCGGAAACGTCGTTGGAGACGCAGTAGCCGGCGACGTAGGAGAGGGCGTCGGCCTCGCTCACGTACTTGGCCCGCTTGCCGATGACGAAGGCGAGCTCGACCTCCCAGTCGGTCTTCTCGGATCCGCGGGGGATGAAGACCGGATCGTTCGGGCCGCAGATGGCGCTGGTCGCCTTCATGAAGATGATCGGCTCGGGCGGCACCGACATGTTCGATTCCGCCGCATGATCGGAATAGTTGAGACCGATGCAGATGAACTTGCCGGTGCCGGCGACGCAGGCGCCAAGGCGCGCGGAGGGGTCGACCTCCGGCAGAGTCTTGGCGTCTATCGAGCGGAGCCGGTCGAGGCCGTCGTCCGAGAGGGTGGCGCCGGCGATGTCGCCGACGACGCCGGAGAGGTCGCGGATCGTACCGCCCGCGTCGAGCAGGCCCGGCTTCTCGTGGCCCTGGGGGCCGTAGCGCAGCAGTTTCATCTCGTTCCTCCCGTCAGACGTTGGTCCAGCCGCCGTCGATCACATGGGCGACGCCGGTGGTGAAGCTGCTCTCGTCCGAAGCGAGGTAGACGGCGAGGGCCGCCACCTCCTCCGGGCGCCCCATCCGGCCCATCGGCTGGCGTGCGGCGAAGATGGCGTGCATCTCGTCGTAGTTGCCCTGGGCCTTCAGCCGCTCGTCGAGTGAGGGGCTCTCGATGGTGCCCGGGCAGATGCAGTTGCAGCGGATGCCCTTGGTCACGAAGTCGGCGGCGACCGACTTCGTCATCCCGATCACCGCCGCCTTGGTGGCGCCGTAGGTGAAACGGTTGGCCGCGGCGATGACCGAGGAGGCGACCGAGGCGATGTTGACGATCGAGCCGCCGCCGCTGTCGATCATGCCGGGCAGGAACGCCCGCATCATCCGGTACATGGCCATGACGTTGAGATCGATGGAGAAGCCGAACTTGGCGTCGTCGGTGTCGAGGATGGTGCCGTGCTCGACGAAGCCGGCACAGTTGAAGAGCACGTCGAGCGGCCCGTGCCCATCGCGGAGTGCGGTGATCGCCGCCGGATCGAGCACGTCGAGCCGGGCGGTGCGGATACCCTCGGCGTCCAGGCCTTCGAGCTTGGCTGCATCGATGTCGGTGGCGAAGACATGGCCACCCTCGCGGGCCATGGCAATCGCCGTCGCCCGGCCGATGCCCTGCCCCGCCGCGGTGACGAGGCAGCTCTTGCCCTTCAGTCGGTCCATCCCCTACCCCCGTTTTCCCCGACTTGTCCGACAGAACCGCGGCGATGTCCAGCCGCGGCGCCGGGCGGTCAGGCCTCGACGCCGCCCCAGACCGCCTCGGCCGTCCTGACCACAAGTTCGAGCTTGCGGCGCTGGTCGTCGAAGGTGATGGCGTTGCCTTCCTCGGTGGAGGCGAAGCCGCACTGCGGCGCGATGCCGAGCTGGTCGAGGGGGGCGTAGCGCGAGGCCTCGTCGAATTTCTTCTTCAGGTCGTCGAGGGACTCGAGGTCGCCGGTCTTGGTGGTGATGAAGCCCGGCATCACCCGCTGCTTGCCCTTGGAGAGGAGGCGCAGCGGCTCGAGGCCGCCGGCGCGGTCGGTGTCGTACTCCATGAAGAACACGTCGACGTCGGTCTTGTTGAAGACCGCGTCGGCGGCGGGGTCGTAGGCGCCCTCGGCGGCGTAGGTCGACTTGAAGTTGCCGCGGCACATGTGCATGGCGATCAGCATGTCGTCGGGGCGGTCCTTGATCGCCTCGTGCATCATCCAGGCGTAGCGGTCGATCAGCCAGTCCGGGTCCTGGCCCTCGGCGGCACGGGCGGCGCGGTGCTTGGGGTCGCAGAGGTAGGCGAAGAAGATGTCGTCCATCTGCAGGAACCGGCAGCCGGCGGCGTAGAAGGCCTCGACCGCCTTCTTGTAGGTGGCGGCGATGGCGGCGAAGAGCACGTCCGGGTCGTGGTATTCCTTCGGGTGGATGTCGGCGATGGCGGTGCGGAAGTGGCAGCAGCTCGGGCCGGGGATGGATATCTTCGGCACGACGTTGGTGTTGGCGGCGACGAAGCGGAAGTGCTCGAGCATCGGGTGGTCGTCTGGGAAGTCGAGCGCGCCGGTGATCGTCGGGAAGATCGGGCGGAGCTTGACGCCGGCGAACTGAACCCCCTCCTCGCGTTCCTCCATGTCGAAGCCGGTGAGCGCCCCCATGAAGTCGTAGTGCCACCAGGAGCGGCGGAACTCGCCGTCGGTGACGGCCTTCAGGCCGACGCCTTCCTGGAACGCGATGACCTCGCGGATCGCCGCATCCTCGACGGCGGTGAGCTCGTCGCGGGAAATGGATTGCTCCTCGAAGAAGCGCTTGCGCGCCGCCTTGACGGCATCGGGGCGAAGCAGGCTGCCGACATGGCCGGCGCGGAATGGCGGGACGGGTTTGCCCATCGGTGTGTCCTCCCTGGTGGTCCGTCGGTCGGGTAGCACGGGCGGCGCCCCCCTGACCAGCGGCCGCCGCGCTGTAAAGCCGCGGGCTAAAGCGGTACTATCGTCTCCGACGGCTACGGAGGCGACGATGGGTTTCCTCGGCGGCAGGATCGGCGGGTTGGCGCTGGTGGCGGCGATGCTGCTCGGCGCGGGCGCGGCCGCGGCCGGCGAGCGGGTGGCGCTGCTCTTCGGGAATGCGGCCTACGCCGATCCTGCGTTCGATCTGCGAAACCCGGCGAAGGACGCGACGGCGCTGGCGGCGGCGCTGGCACCGCTCGGGTTCAGGACCGACGTCGTCGTCGACGCCGACCGCGCGGAGGCCGTGGCCGCGCTCGACGCCTTCGGCAAGCGGGCGGCGGGGGCGGAGGTGGCACTGTTCTTCTTCGCCGGGCACGGGGTGCAGATCGAGGGCGAGAACCGGCTGCTCACCGCCGGCTTCGATCGGCTCGACCGGGACGAGATCGAGCGGGAGTCGCTCTCCCTCGCGGACGTGCGCGCCGCGCTTGCCGCGGCGCATCCGGGGTTGGGGCTGATCGTGCTCGATGCCTGCCGCAACAATCCGTTGTCGGAGAGCGGGCTGGCGGCGCGGGGGCTGGCGCGGGCCCAGGGCGGGTCGGGGCTGCTCATCGCCTATGCCACCGACCCCGGCAACGTCGCCTACGACGGCAGCGGCGAGAACAGTGTCTTCACCTCGGCGCTCGTCGAGTCCGTCGGCACCCCGGGGCTCGAGGTCCGGCTGATGTTCGGGCGGGTGCGGCAGGAGGTGGTGCTGGCCTCGGGCGGACGGCAGGTGCCCTGGGTGGAGGAGGCGGTGCTGGGGGAGCATTACCTCAGCCCCGGCCCGCCGCCGCGGCGCCCGGACGCCGGGATCGCCGGCGACGTGGCGGCCTGGCGGGCGGCGACGGCGGCGGGGGCGCCCGAGGCCTACCGGGCCTATCTCGAGCGGGCGCCCGACGGGTTGTTCGCGCCTTTCGCCCGCGAGCGGATCGCGGCGCTCGCGGCGGCGCCGGCGGAGGCGGTCGAGGCCGGGGTGCCGGCCGGCGCCGACCGCGAGACGCTGCAGGTGGCGCTGGCGACGCTGGGATTCCTGGCGGCGCCGCGCGGGGTCGAGGCGGACGACGCGGCGCTGAGCGCGGCGTTCGAGGCCTATGCGCGGCAGGTGGGCGGCGGCGAGGCGGATCTCGACGGGCTCTATCTCGACGCGGCGCAGGTGACGGTGATGCTGGGCGCGGCGACGGCGCAGCGCATCCGGACCGACATGGCGGCGCTCAAGAGCATCGAGACGACGCTCGGCATGGCGTCGCGGGCGAGGGGCGAGTTGGCCGCCCTGGCCGAGACCCGACCCGAGGCCCAGGCGGCGCTCGGGCCGGCGGACGCCGACATCGCGGCGATCGAGGCGGCGCGGGAGACGGTGCTGGAGCGGCTGGACCAGAGCCGCAGCTACTACGGGGAGCTGGTCGAGCGGGGGAGCACGCGCTTTCGGCCGTACCTGACAAGGTCGCTCGCGGGGGTGCTCGACCGGTCGCGGAGCCTGCCCGGCTTCGAGGGACGGGTGGCGGAGGATGCGGGGCGCTTCGTCCGGCACGCCGACGCCGACGGCGTGGAGCGGACAAGGGGGAGCATGGCATGGCTGGCCGATTTTCTGCCGGGAAGTTGAGCGGGGTGGTCGCGGCGCTGGCGCTGGCGGCCTGCGTCGGCATCGGGACCGAGCCGCCGCCGCCACCGGAGACGCCGGAGGCGGAGCTGGCGCTCAGGGCGCAGGCGCTGCAGCGCACGGTGCAGGAGGCGGCGGTGGCCGGCGCGGTGGCCGGGGCCGGCGGGGTCTACGTCTTCGGCGGCAAGGGGCCGGCGCCGGCGCTGGGGCTGATCGGCGGCATCCCGATGGGCATCTCCGCCGGCACCTATGTCGGCTACCTGCAGCAGAAGTACGCCACCAGGGAGGCGCGGCTGGAGCGGCTGCGCTCGGACATCGAGTTGACCAACGCCGAGACGGCGGCGGCGATCCGGACGATGCGGGTGGTGCTGGCCGAACAGCAGCGGCAGCTGGCGGCGCTGCGGGCCGGCGCCGGAGGGGCGGCCCTCTCGGCGCAGGTGTCGCGGGCGGAGACCGATCTTGCCAACATGAACCTCGCCGTGAACGGCGCCGAGAAGCGGCTCGGGGAGTTCGGCTCGACACGCTCGCTGCAACTGGTCGAGGGCCAGATCACCGGGGTCGACGCCCAGATCGGCGAGCTCAGCCAGCGGATCGCCGAGATGCGACAGATCGCCGGGACCCTGGCGGGCGAGATATGAGGCTGGCGGCATTGGCGCTTGCCAGCCTCGGCGCCTGCGCGCCGGTTTCGGACGACCCGGCACAGGGCGGGTTTTTCAACGGCGTCGCCGGGCTCGCCGGCGGCGGCTACGAGGCGCGGGTGGGCGAGCGCGAGCAGGCGGTCGTCGGCGCGCAGGCGGATCAGGCGGCGCTGACGGCCGAGCTCGCCGCCCTGCAGGGGGAGCACGCGGCGCTGAAGAACCGGATCGTTCAACAGCGGGCGGCGCTCAGGGCGGCGGGAGTGCGGCTGACGCCCGAGACCGAAGGGCGGATCCAGGCGGCGGTGGCGGCGCAGCCGGGCGACCGGGTCGCGGACCTGGAGCGGGCGATCGCCGAGGCGCGGACGCTGTCGGAGCAGCTCGCGGGGCTCGCGGGCTGACTACTTGGTGCCGAAGAGCCGGTCGCCGGCGTCGCCGAGGCCCGGGACGATGTAGCCCTTGTCGTTGAGCCTGCGGTCCAGGGCGGCGGTGACGATGGGGACGTCGGGGTGGGCCTCCTTCATGCGGGCGACGCCCTCGGGGGCGGCGAGCAGGCAGAGGAAGCGGATGTCGGTGGCGCCGGCGGCCTTCAGCAGCGTGACGGCGGCCGCCGAGGAGTTGCCGGTGGCGAGCATCGGGTCGAGCGCGATGGTCACACGCTCGTCGAGATCGGCCGGGACCTTGGAGTAGTACTGGACCGGCTGCAGCGTCGCCTCGTCGCGGTAGAGGCCTATGAACCCGACGCGGGCCGAGGGGACGAGTTCGAGGACGCCGTCGAGGAGGCCGTTGCCGGCGCGCAGGATCGAGATGAGCGCGAGCTTCTTGCCCTTGAGGACCGGAGATTCCATCTCCGTCAGCGGCGTCTCGATGGTCTTCATCGTCATCGGCAGGTCGCGGGTGACCTCGTAGGCGAGGAGCAGGCTGATCTCGCGCAGGAGCTGGCGGAAGCTGGCGGTCGAAGTGTCGCGCTCGCGCATCAGCGTCAGCTTGTGCTGGACGAGCGGGTGGTCGACGATCTTCAAGTGCTCGGGCATCTCTCTCCTCGCGCACGGGCGCGCACTGTGCGCAGGTTGGTTAAGTTGTTGATTTAGGTAGAGTTCGCAAAATTGGCAATCGCTCGTTAACCCACGCGACACGGCCCCGCGGACCCTTTCTCGACTCGCCTGCGGCACCCGCCCGCGAAGAGGGCAGCGGCCGGACTGCGGGGTGGGTGGGCGGGAGCGGTCCGGTCGCGGCCCGGCCGGTCACAGGAAGCTCCGGCCGTGGCGGCCTTGGGCGAGGCCGAGATGGGCGGCCAGCGTCTCGCCGACGTCGGCGTAGCCGACGATCCCGGCGGAGCGCGCGGCGAGGCCGGGGCCGGTGGCGAGGACGGGCACGCGCTCGCGGGTGTGGTCGGTGCCGCGGTATGTCGGGTCGTTCCCGTGGTCGGCGGTGAGGATCAGGAGGTCGCCGTCGCGGAGGCGGCCGAGGATCTCGGGCAGGCGGGCGTCGAAGGCCTCCAGCGCCCGGGCATAGCCGGCGACGTCCCGGGCGTGGCCGTAGAGGGTGTCGAAATCGACGTAGTTGGCGAAGACGAAGTCGCCGTCGGCGGCGGCGTCGATGGCGGCGAGGGTGGCGTCGACCAGCGCCATGTCGTCCTTGCCCTTGACCAGGGTGGTGATGCCGCGATGGGCGAAGATGTCGCCGATCTTGCCGATGGCGTGGGTGCAGCCGCCGGCGGCCACCACCCGGTCGAGGAGGGTCGGCTCCGGCGGCGGGATGGCGAGATCCTTCCGGTTAGGGGTGCGCAGGAAGGTCTCGGGGGTCTCGCCGACGAAGGGCCGGGCGATGACCCGGCCGACGCGCAACGGATGGACGATCGTCGCGGCGATCCGGCAGACCTCGTAGAGACGGTCGAGGCCGAAATGCTCTTCGTGGGCGGCGATCTGCAGGACACTGTCGGCGGAGGTGTAGAGGATCGGCTTGCCCGTCCGGATGTGCTCGACGCCGAAGTCGCGGAGCACCGGCATGCCCGAGGAATGGGCGTTGCAGAGGGTGCCGGGGAGGCCGGCGCGCTCGATCAGCGGCCCGGTCACCGAAGCCGGGATCGCCGGATCGGTGCGGGGGAAGTAGTGCCACTCCCAGGGGACCGGGACGCCGGCGAGTTCCCAGTGGCCGGAGGGGGTGTCCTTGCCGCGGGAGACCTCGGTGGCGGCGGCCCAGATCCCCGTCGGGGTCTCGGCAAAGCCGGGCAGCTCGATATCGGAGGCGGCGCGGATCGCGGCGCCGAGTCCGAGGGCGGCCATGTTGGGGATGTGCAGCGGTCCGGAGCGACCATCTTCGGCCTCGCCCGCGGCGCAGGCGCGCACGATGTGGCCGAGGGTATTGGCACCGGCGTCGCCGAAGGCCTCGGCGTCGGGGGCGCCGCCGCAGCCAACCGAGTCCATGACGAGGAGGATCGCGCGGGGCATCAGGCGATGCGCTCCAAGATCAGCGGGCGCTCTTCGGGGGCCGCGTCGGCGATGGTGTAGGCGGCGCGGAGGCGCGCCTCGGCGGCCTTCAGCGCCTCGGGGTCGGCGGCGTGGATGCGGGCGAGCGGCGTGTCGGCCTCGACCCAGGCGCCGAGGCCGATCAGGTTCTCGAGGCCGACGGCGGGATCGACCGTGTCGCTGGCACGGCGGCGGCCGCCACCGAGCTCGACCACCGCGAGGCCGAGGGCGCGGGTGTCGATGGCCGCGACGAAGCCCTCGCGTCCGGCGGCGACGTCGGCGATCTCCGGGGCGCCGGCGAGATGCGACTCGAAGTCGTCGAGAAAATCCGCCGGCCCGCCGAGGGCGGCCACCATCCGCTCGAAGCGCTCGGCGGCGGCGCCGGAGGTGAAGGCCTCGCGCATCTGCGCCGCGCCGGCCTCCGGGCTCGCGGGCGAGCGCCGGCCTGGTCGAGAAGCTCGCCGCCGAGCGCCACGGTGACGTCGAAGAGCCGGCTGTCGATGGCGTCGCCGCGGAGGAAGCGCGCGGCGTTGGCCATTTCCAGCGCGTTGCCGGCGGCGGTGGCGAGCGGCTCGTGCATGTCGGTGACGAGGGCCCGGGTCGGGCAGCCGGCGCCGTTCGCCACCGCGACGAGGGCGGTCGCCAGCGCACGGGACTCCTCGAGCGTGGCCATGAAGGCGCCGGAGCCGGTCTTGACGTCGAGGATCAGGTTGTCGAGGCCGGCGGCGAGCTTCTTCGACAGGATCGAGGCGGTTATGAGGTCGATCGACTCGACCGTGCCGGTGACGTCGCGGATGCCGTAGAAGCGGCGATCGGCGGGGGCGATGTCAGCGGTCTGGCCGATGATGGCGCAGCCGGCCTCGCGAACGACGCGGGCGAAGGTCTCGGCGTCGGGCTGGGTCTGGTAGCCGGGGATGGCGTCGAACTTGTCGAGGGTGCCGCCGGTGTGCCCGAGGCCGCGGCCGGAGATCATCGGGACGAAGGCGCCGCAGGCGGCGAGCGCCGGGGCGAGCATCAGGCGAGACGTTGTCGCCGACGCCGCCGGTGGAGTGCTTGTCGACAACCGGGCCGGGCAGGTCCCATTCGAGCGTCCGGCCGCTGTCGCGCATCGCCAGCGTGAGCGCCACCCGCTCGTCGGTATCGAGGCCGCGGAAGAACACCGCCATGGCGAAGGCCGCAACCTGGCCCTCGGTGATGGCACCGGAGGTGAGGCCCTCGACCAGGGTGCGGATCTCGCCGGCCGGGAGGCGGCCGCCGTCGCGCTTGTGGACGATGACCTCCTGGGGGAGCATCAGTAGCCCTGGCCCGCCGGCAGCGCCTCCGCCCCATCCAGGGCGGCGACCAGCGCGGCAAGCACGCTGGAGGCCCCGATGCGGAAGCGGGCGGGGCCGGCCCAGCCCGGTCCCATGATCCGGTCGCAAAGGTCGAGGTAGATGCCGGCGTCCTCGACGGTGCGGATGCCGCCGGCGGGCTTCAGCCCGACGTCGCGACCGCTGGCGCGGATCGCCTCGAGGAGGATTTCCGCCGCCTCGGGCGTGGCGTTGACGGCGACCTTGCCGGTCGAGGTCTTGAGGAAGTCGGCACCGCCGGCCAGCGCCTCGTCGGCGGCGCGGCGGATGAGGGCCGGATCCTTGAGCTCGCCGGTCTCGAGGATGGCCTTGAGGGTGGCGCCGCCGCAGATCTCCTTGATCTCGCGGACCGAGGCGGCGACGGCCTCGGCATGGCCCTCGGCGATCAGCCGCCAGGGTACCACGAAGTCGATCTCGTCGGCGCCGTCGGCGAGGGCGGTGCGGGTCTCGGCGCGGGTGTCCTCGAGGTCGTCCTCGCCACCCGGGAAGTTCACCACCGTGGCGACGCGGATGCCGGTGTTGGCGAGCTCGGCCCGGGCCTGCTCGACGAAGTCCGGCCAGATGCAGACCGCGGCTACCGGGCCGTGCGGGGTGCGGGCGCGGCGGCAGAGGTCGGTGATCGCCGCCTCGTCGCAGGCGTCGTCGAGGTTGGTGAGGTCGAGGCAGGCGAGCGCCCGCGCGGCAGTGGTCCTGGCATCGGTCATGGGGTTCCCTCCAGATGCGCCGGCAGGAACGCGCCAGGCAGCAGCGCTCCGACCGTGGTGCGGGCCCGCTCGCCGTCCGGGCCGGCGAGGATCACCGGGACGCCCGGGGCCGCGAATTCGGCGAGCTTCTGCCGGCAGCCGCCGCAGGGGGAGATGAGCTCCGGCCCGTCGGCGAGGACCAGCACCTCGGCGATCTCCCGGCGGCCGGCGGCGACCATGGCGGCGATGGCGCCGGCCTCCGCGCAGGTGCCCTCGGGATAGGCGACGTTCTCGACATTGCAGCCGGCGAAGACCGCGCCATCGGGCAGCGGACGGCCGCGCCCACCTTGAATCCCGAATATGGCGCATGGGCGTTGTCGCGCGCGCGCCGGGCCGCTTCCAGCAAATCCATCGCGTACGGGTCCGATTGCTCCGCCTGCGACTATGGGCGCCCGGCCCGCGTCTTGGCAAGGGGGCGGCGCCCGGGGCCGGCGGATGGCGTGCTCAGGTGCCGGAGCGCCGCTGCACCCCGGTCCAGGACTCGAGCTTGCGGTAGATGGTCGAGGGCGAGAGCGCCAGCATCTTGGCGGCGCGCGGGATCGAGCCGTCGCAGTGCTCGATCGTCGCCTCGATGAGCTCGCGCTCGACGTCGGCCAGCGAGGTGCCGATCAGGAGCGCGACGCGGTCGCGGGTGGTGGGCCCCGGAACGCTGCGCGGGCTCGGCAGCGGCGCCACCGAGGCGCCCGGCAGGTCGTGCAGGGCGTCCGGGGGCAGCATCTCGGCGGTGACCGTCGGCCCTTCGTTCAACACCACTATGTTGCGGATGACGTTGAGAAGCTGGCGTACGTTGCCCGGCCAGGGCAGACCGGACAGGACCGCCTCCACCTCCGCGTCGAAGCCGGTAAACGCCTTGCCTTCCTCGGCGGCGAAATCGCTGAGGCTCCGCTGGGCGATGTCGATGATGTCTTCGGGCCGGGTGCGCAGCGGCGGCATGTGGATCGGCACCACGTGCAACCGGTAGTAGAGATCTTCGCGGAAGCGGCCGTGGCGCACCTCCTCCAGCGGGTCGCGGTTGGTGGCGCAGACGATGCGCACATCGACCTGCACCGGACGCGCCGAGCCAACCGGCTGGATAGTCGAGGTCTGCAGGAAGCGCAGGAGCTTGGTCTGCAGGCTGAGATCCATCTCGCAGATCTCGTCGAGAAAGAGCGTGCCTCCGTTGGCGACCGCGGCGGCACCCGGCTTGTCGGAGAGCGCGCCGGTGAAGGCGCCCTTCAGGTGCCCGAAGACCTCGGACTCGAGCAGGTCGCGCGGGATGGCGGCGCAGTTGAGCGGCACGAAGGGCCTCGCGGCGCGGGTCGACATCGCGTGGATCGCCCGGGCGCAGACCTCCTTGCCGGTGCCGCTCTCGCCGGTGATGAAGACGGTGGCGGTGGAGCGGCCGATGGCGCGGACCATGCGGTAGATGTCGCGCATCGGTGCCGACCGGCCGATGAAGCCTTGAAAGCCGGTGTCCTCCTCCGGTTCGGCGAGGACCTCCTCCGGGAGAAGCGGTGCCGACGCCAGGGCGTTCTGCACGGCACTGAGCAGGCGCGCCTCGTCGAAGGGCTTCACCAGGAAGTCGAATGCGCCGGCGCGCATCGCCTGGACGGCACGGTTGATCGAGCCGTTGGCGGTGATGACGATCACCCGGGTTTCGGGCGACTCGGTGCGCAAGAGGTCGAGGAGTTCGAGGCCGTCGCCGTCGGGGAGCTGCAGGTCGAGAAGGACGAGGCGCGGCGTCACCTTCTCGCAGCGGGCGCGGGCCTCCGCGAGGGTGGCGACCGAGACCACCCCATGGCCGGCGCGGGTGAGCACCGACTGATACACCATCGAGAGCGAGGCGGTGTCTTCGACCAGGAGCAGGCGGTCCGGCATGCCTCCCCCTTCAGCCCGCGGCCCGCTGGGCGCGCGCGAAGGCCACCGCCGCGTCGATCTCGGTGATGCAGGTCCGCGCCTCTTCGGCGATGCGGTCGCTCTCCTCGCCGTGGGCGAGGCCGTTGAGCTTGCGGGCGGAGGCCTGCAGCCGCACCGCGCCTAGGGCGCCGGCGACGGAGATGAGAATGTGCGAGGCCGAGCGGATCGGCTCCCGGGCCACGGCGTCGAGCGCGCCGGCGAGCTCGCGCTGGGCGTTGAGGAGATCGGTCACCACCTTGTCGAGAAGCTCGCTCATCACCTCGGGGCCGATGGCGTCGCAGAGCGCCCGGTAGACCGCCAGGTCGATCACCGGGACCGTCCCGGCATCCTCGCCGGTCTCCGGCGCCGGCGTCACCCGAGCCTCGGCACGACCGGGCCGCTTCACGTGGGCGGCGAGCCCGCGCCCGAGCGCCTCGACGCTGGTGATGGGCTTGGAGATCAGCCCGTCGGCGCCCGCGGCGGCGATGCGCTCGCGGTGCTCGCGCATGGCATAGGCGGTCAGCGCCACGATCGGCACATGCGCGCGCGCGTCCGTCCGCGCCCGGATGGTGCGGATCACGTCGAGACCGGAGAGCCGCGGCATCTCGATATCGACCACCACGAGGTCCACCGCCTCCTCCTCGAAGCGCTCCAGCGCTTCGACCCCGTCCGAGCAGATGCTGACCTCGGCGTTGAGCGAGCGGAGCATCTGCGACGCCACCATCTGGTTGGTGGGATTGTCTTCGGCGAGAAGGACGCGCAGGCCGGTGAGGTCGGGGGTGTCCGGCGCCTCGGAGGCGGGCGCCGCGGCGGTGACGTCGGGCGGGAAGCGCAGGACCGCCTCGGCGCCGCCGGCCGGCCGGTTGCCGACCGAGACCTCGCCGCCGAGCCGGTCGGTCAGCGACTTGACGATGTGCAGGCCGACGCCCTCTCCGGGCCGGTCCGAGCCGGCGGGGCGATAGCCGAAGCGGAAGACCTGCTTCAGCCCTTCGGGCGTCAGGCCCGGGCCATCGTCGGTGACGCGGAAGACGACGGTGCCGTCCGCCGCGCAGCCGACGGTCAGCCGCACGGTGCCGGCCTCGGTGAACTTCACAGCGTTGCCCAGGAGGTTGTCGACGATCCGCATCAGCGGGACCACGTCGAGCCGCAGCGCCTCTGGCGCGCTCCGATCGGCCTCCACGACCAGCGCCAGGCCACGGGCCCCGGCCTCGCCGGCGTGGCGGTGCCGGACGTGGGCGAGGAAGCGCCGGACGTCGACGATGGCGTGAGACTTCTCCTCCTCTGGTCCCGGCACATCCCCGAGCGCGGTGCCGACGAGACAGGCCAGGGTCTTGCTCGCGGCGGATATGCGTTCGAACTGCACCCGGGCCTCCGGGCCGAGCGCCTCAGCGTCGACCTGTGCCACGGCGCCGATCACGCCCTGCAACGCCCCGCGGATGTCGTGGCGCAGCATCACCAGGTCGCGGCCCTCAAGGGGCGCAACCGGGCTGGCGCCGTGGCTTCCATCCAGAAAGGGGTCGATGACGCTCATTGAATCCCCATTGGCCGCGGCTCCATGTCGCCTGCCCGCCCCCGTCGTCCAGGGACACCTAAAGTTGAATTCCGGAGGCCGGGCTCAGCGTACGATACAGGAAGCACGCGCAAATGGCAAAAGGAGTCGCGCGCTCATGCCTATGAGGCGAGTTGACCCAGGATGCTGGTGCGCAGGCGCGACATGTCGTTCGGGGTTTCGACGATGTCGTCGAAGAAATCCGGTGTCTCCGGCAGGCCGAGGGAAACGAAGAGCGCCCCCGGGAAGCGCGCCCGCAGCCGGGTCATGAGCGGAACCTCGCCGACACTGGTGCTGTCGACGAGCACCACATCCACAGGACCCGGGTTCTCCGAGCAGACGAACTCCACTCGATCCGAGCGCAGCGCCGCCTGGTAGATGGTGGCCAGCGCGGTGGAGCGGGTCTCGAGGTAGACGCGGATCTGCTCGAGCCGCACCCCCCGAGACGGGATCGCCACACGAATCATCCGCCGGCCGTCGTCGCCCTCGACGAGGGTCAGCACCCCCTCGCAGGCGGCGATCAACCCGCGGGCGATCAGCGGCCGCAGCGCCTCGGCGGTCACCTGGTCGGGCGAGACCTCGCTCAGCCCCATCAGCAGGTCGAGCTTCCATTCGATGCCGTCGCCGCCGGCAACTGCGATCTCGCCGACGAGATGGACGCCGTCGTGGCCGAAGCGAACCGTCGCCGACCCAGAGGACGGTCGGCGGCCCTCCAGCATGTAGAGCATCAGGTGGACGAAGACCTGCCGCAAGCGGTCGAGATCGCCGAGGACCCGGTCGGGGGTGTTGGGGAGCACCTGGACGGCGATGCCCTCCGCGCCTTCGGCGGCCAGCGATTCCCGCACGCCGTCGGCCAGGGACAGCACCCGGAACGGCTCGTTGCGGAGCTGGAAGCGGCCGTCCTGCATCTCGCCGTAGTCGAGCAGGCCCGACAGCATCTGCAGCATGGACTGGCCGGACTGTTTCGCCTGGCCTACCAGCCGCTGCTGGCCGTTGCCGAGTTCGCCCTGCGCGAGGAGCGCCAGCGGGCCGAGGATGCCGTTCAGCGGGTTGCGCAGCTCGTGGCTCATCATCGACAGGAAGCGCGACTTGGCGCGGCTGGCAAGCTCGGCCTGTTCGGCGCTGCGCCGGCTCATCTCGGCGATCTGGAACTGCCGGCGGTTCTCGCGCAGGAGCAGGAAGAACGACAGCATGCTGACGAGGACGGCGGCGACGCTGATTACCGCGGTGGTCCGGGCGCTGGACTGGATGCGCTCGCGTACCAGCTCGGCCGCGGTGCCGTCGGCGCGCAGGACCTCCTGGGTGAACCGGCGCATTTCATCCTGGAAGGTTTCGAAGGTGCTGTCGATCTGCGCCAGCTTGGCGGAATCGGTCGGGTCGAGCGGCCGCTTCTGCGGATCGAGCTCGGTCAGGAAGCTCGCGATCCCGGCGAGCGGGCCGTTCTCGCCGTCGAGCTCGCGCATCCTCGCGCCGACGCGGCCGTCCATGTCGACCCGACTCCAGAGGATTTCGAACCGTTCACTCATGTTTTCGTAGTTTTCCGGCGACGGATCGGCAGCCAGCGCCGCGAGGCTCAGTCGCAGCCGCAGCATCTCGATCTCGACCTGTGCGGCCGCCCACTGGGTGTTGTCTCGGCTGATCTCGCCGAGGCTTGCCACGTCCCTGCGGATGGTGAAGAAGCCCACGGCCGCGAATCCTGCCATGGCGAGCAGGAGCGCGACCGCCAGGTAGCGCGACGAGGGACGCTTGTCCCTCACTGCGCTTCGATCCGGACCACCTGCCAGATGAGCCGGCGCAGGTAGATCGGATCCTTGAGCGCGGCATAGTCCGAGATCGGATACATGAGCCAGAGCGGCCCCTTGTCGCGCCGGGTCAGGGGCTGGCCGTCGGCTTCCATGGCGAGGATCACCGGGAACTGGGCGAAGTCGGAGGTCGGGATGTCGACGTAGTAATCATTGGCGGCGACGAAGCGCACGGTCTCGAGCTTGTCGAGGCCGAGCTTCTCCAGGACGTCACGCACGAGCGGGCCGGTGAACGCCACCTTGCCGTCGGTGAACTCTGTCTCGGTAACGACGGTCGTCTGCTGCATCGTCGCGAGGTCGTCGACCGATAGGTCGAGGGTCTGGGTGGCACCGGCGCCTACAAGCTGCAGCGCCGGAGCCGCGGCGGCCGCATGGGGCGCCGGGCTCACGGCGAGCAGCCCGGCGAGAGCCAGGCCGGGCAAGGCCCGGGACATCGAGGGGAACCTGGAAAACACGAGACACAACCTCCTTGAACACCCCTGTCCGTCCCGGACAGGATGCCACTCCCCGCTCCTCCGATTTACCCTAGCAACAACCATGCCAAGTTGAGTTGTCTGCCGGCGATGCTCGCATGAGGTGATCTTTCCCGAAACGCGACCGAATGCAATCGCATTTCGGGAAAAACACCAGTCATGGTTCGCGAAACGCAAATCGCTTAACGATCGGGGCGCGGGCCTGCGATCTCGCTTGAGGCGATATCAGCTTCCCGGGCCGGAGGGAAGGCCGACTCGGGCGAGGCTTTCCCCGATCTCGTCCAGGATCGCCGGATCGTCGATGGTGGCCGGCGCCTTCCAGGGGCGGCCGTCGGCCATGCTGCTCATCACCCCGCGCAGGATCTTGCCCGAGCGGGTCTTCGGTAGCCTGTCGACCCCGACCACGATCTTGAAGGCGGCGACCGGGCCGATCTGATCGCGCACCCGCTGCACGCACTCGGCGGCGATTGTCCCGATGTCGCGCGCGCAGCCGGCGTTGAGGCAGATGAACCCGACCGGGACCTGGCCCTTGACAGCGTCGGCAACGCCGATCACCGCGCATTCCGCCACGTCGGCGTGGCCGGCGAGCACCTCTTCCATGGCGCCGGTCGACAGGCGGTGGCCGGCGACGTTGATGACGTCGTCGGTGCGCGCCATGATCGAGAGATACCCGTCCTCGTCGATCGTCCCGGCATCCCCGGTCTCGTAGTAGCCGGGGAAGGTGGTGAGGTAGGACGCCACGAAGCGGTCGTCGGCGTTCCAGAGCGTCGGCAGCGCGCCCGGCGGCAACGGCAGCCGGATCGCCACGGCGCCGAGACGGCCCGCCGGCAGCGGCTCCCCGCCCTCGCCGAGGATCTGCACGTCGTATCCGGGCATCGGTACCGTCGGCGAGCCGGGCTTGACCGGCAGGAGCTCGATGCCGGCAGGATCCGCGACGATGGGCCAGCCGGTCTCGGTCTGCCACCAGTGGTCGATCACCGGCACCTTCAGGTGCGTCTCGGCCCAGGCGATGGTGTCGGGGTCGGCCCGCTCTCCGGCCAGAAACAGGTAGCGCAGCGCGCTCAGGTCGTAACGGGCGACGTGCGCGCCCTGCGGATCCTCGCGCTTGATGGCGCGGAAGGCCGTCGGCGCGGTGAAGAAGCTGCGGACCCGGTTGCGCTCGATCACCCGCCAGAAGGCGCCGGGGTCCGGGGTGCCGACCGGTTTGCCCTCGTAGACGACGGTGGTGGCGCCGGCGAGGAGCGGCGCGTAACAGATATAGGAGTGGCCCACCACCCAGCCGACGTCCGAGGCCGCCCAGAACACTTCGCCCGGCGCGATGGCGTAGATGTTCTGCATCGTCCATGCGAGCGCCACCATGTGTCCGGCATTGGCCCGCACCACGCCCTTCGGCTGGCCGGTGGTCCCGGAGGTATAGAGGACATAGAGCGGATCCATCCCGCCGACCGGCGTGCAGGGCGCCGGTGCGATGTCCTCCTGGGCGGCGTCCCAGTCCAGGTCGCGCGCGCCTAGGGCCGCCGGCAATTGCGGCCGCTGGAGGATCAGACAGAAGTCGGGCTTGTGTCGCGCCAGCCCGATGGCGGCGTCGACCAGCGGCTTGTAGGGCACCACCCGCCCGGGCTCGAGGCCGCAGGAGGCGGCGATGATCGCCTTGGGCCTGGCGTCATCGATTCGCACCGCGAGCTCGGGTGCGGCGAATCCCCCGAAGACCACCGAGTGGATCGCCCCGAGTCGGGCGCAGGCCAGCATCGCCACAACCGCCTCCGGCACCATCGGCATGTAGACGATGACCCGGTCGCCCTTCCCGACGCCGCGCGCGGTGAGCGCTCCGGCCAGCCGCGCCACCCGGTCGAGCAGTTCGCCATAGGTGATCTCGGCCCGCGCCCCGGTGACCGGCGACTCATAGATGATCGCGAGGCGATCTCCGTGCCCGGCCGCCACGTGGCGGTCTACGGCGTTGTGGCAGGTATTGCAGACCGCGTCGCTAAACCACCCGTAGAATGGCGCGCGGCTGGCATCGAGTGCCCGGGACGGTGCGCGCACCCAGTCGATGGCCGCTGCCGCCGCCATCCAGAATCCCTCGGGATCGGCCTTCCAGGCGGCATAGACCTCGGCATAGCTCGGCATGGCCTCGTTTCCCCACGTCATCCGCTGCGCCCCGTCGGGGGCAGCCGCGCGCACAACTCTTGCCTTTCATAGCGTCGGACTGCTTAATCGGCGAGGGGTTGGATGGTTCTGGAAAGAACCGGCCGTCTATGTCGGCCGGTTTTTCTCTGCGAGGCGCCGTCCGGATGAGTGAGCGGTGGGGTTTGTTGAATGATCGAGTTCGATCCGGTCGCGATGCTGGCGCCTCTCGAGGCGAGTGCCACTTCCGTCAAGGCGTCGACCGGCGCCCCTGCGGTGCTGGTCGAGGTGTCCCGCGGCGGCCGCACCGCCAGCACGGCCACCGGCGTCGAGAACGTCAACACCGGCCACCGCGCCACCACCGACCAGACCTTCGAGATCGGCTCGCAGAGCAAGATGATGACCGCGGTCGCGGTCCTGCAACTCGCCGACGAAGGGCTGATCGACCTCGACGCCCGCATCTCGAGCTACATTCCCGGCAAGACGGCAGGGATCGTCAACGCCAGCACCGCGACGGTCCGCGACCTCCTCGAGATGCGCTCAGGCATCCCGGCCTACAACGAGGCGACCGACGCCGCGGGCACACCGCTCTTCAAGAAGGCCGGCGAGGCCGGCCAGTGGTATGGCCCCGACCAGGCGCTGGCCACCGCCCGCGGCATGGCAGCCTCGGAGTCGCCCGGAACCTTCCACTACGGCAACACCAACTACCTGCTCCTCGGGCTGCTGATCGAGGACGTCACCGGCGACAGCTGGGCGGACGTGCTCAAGGAGCGGATCTTCGACCGGGCCGGCATGACCTCGACCTCGGGCGACCAGTTCGCCGCCGACCCCAAGCGGCTGTCGAGCTACGACAAGGACGGCGGCCGCCTCGTCGACGTCACCCACGCGACCTGGCAAGCCAGGGGCGAGAGCGGCGTGGTCTCGACCACCCACGACCTCATCGCCTTTGAGCGGGCGCTGCTCGTCGACAAGACCCTGCTCTCGGATTGGGCGTTCGGAGAAATGACCGACTTCGTCAAGCTCTACCCCGGCATTTACTTCGGGCTGGGACTGTTCGAGCACACCGTCTCCGGCGGCATTCTCGAGGGCTTCGCCGGCGGCACCCTCGGCACCTCGACGGTCACCTACACCAATCCCTTCGACGGCACGAGCGTCGCCATGGCGGCGAACCTCGTAAACGTCGACAGCGACACGAACGCCTTTCAGCTATACCAGGCGATGCGCACGCTGGACGCCTGGGCTCCGGTCGTCGACGACGGCAGCCCGCTCGCCATAGCGTCGGTCTCGGCCGCGGCGCTCGACGTCGGGGTCAACGACCATGGCGGCGTGCATTTCGCCTGCGGCGGCGCATCCCTCGACCTAACCCGCGGCCTGCGCCAGCTCGACGCTGCGGAGACGACCTTCGCGGACGGCTCGGTGCTGGTGGTGGGCGATGGGACCTCCGGGACCTCGGACGACGATCTCGGCAACACCATCTCGATCCGCAAGGACTTCGCCGCGGCGCTCAACTGCGACAACCGGCTGATCGGCCTCGGCGGCGACGACCGGCTCGCCGGCGGCAACGGCAACGACGCGATCTCCGGCGGAAGCGGCCGCGACAAGGTGTGGGGCGCGGCCGGCGACGACCGGATCTCCGGCGGGACTTTGGGGGACCATATCGTCGGCGGCCAGGGCGACGACTACATCTGGGCCGGCGGCGGCTGGGACCTGCTCTACGGTCGCAAGGGCGCGGACGTTCTCACTGGCGGCAACGGCCACGACACCTTCCTCTTCAACGACAACGACTCGACCGCGACCGCCCCGGACACCATCCGCGACTTCGACCTGGCGCAGGACACGCTCGACCTCCACCTGGTCGATGCCGTGCGCGGCGGCCGCGATTCCGACTTCCGCTGGATCGGCGATGCCGGGTTTTCCGGGGCCGCAGGCGAACTTCACTACGTCGAACGCCGGCGGCGGCATCCGCGTCGAGGGCGACACCAACGGCGACGGCGCAGCGGATCTTGCGATCGTGCTCAGGGGCCTGCCCGACATCGCCGCGGATCACATCCTGCTTTAAACCGGCCTCGCGTACGCCTTAACAGGTATGTAGAAACCGTTGACCCGCCTCAGATAATTAAGTAAAATCAATCGCTTGCCCGCCGTCGCACGCGTGCGACGGCACGGCCTGAGGCGCATCAGGCCCTTTCGCGGAGGGCTCTCCCAACCGGACCGCCTCAGCCGTAGCTCTGCACCGGCGCCCCGGCGAGGGCGGCGATGTTGAGGAGGCCGCGGGCGGTGATCGACGGGGTGACGATGTGGGCGGTGTTGCCCATCCCCATCAGGATCGGCCCGACCTCGAGCCCGCCCGCCACCATCTTGATGATGTTCCTGACCCCGCTCGCCGCATCGGTATTGGCGAAGATCAGCACGTTCGCCGGCCCTTCGAAGCGGGCATTGGGAAAAATCCGCGCCCGCAGCTCCGGGTCGAGCGCCGCGTCGGAATGCATCTCGCCCTCGTAGGCGAAGTCGAGCTCCTGCTCGTCGAGGATCTCGAGCGCCGCGCGCATGCGCCAGCCGCTGTCGGTGTCGAGGTTGCCGAACTGCGAGTGCGAGCAGAGGGCGATCTTCGGCACAAGCCCGAAGCGGCGCACATGCCGGGCGGCGGCGACCGCGACGTCGGCGATTTCCTTCGGACCCGGCTCCGGATGGACCTGGGTGTCGGCGACGAAGAGGACCCCCTTCTCATGGATCATCAGCGACAGGGCCCCGATCGGGTGCAGGTCCTGCGAGCCCAGCACCTGGCGAACGTAGTTGAGGTGCCAGAGGTACTGGCCGAAGGTGCCGCAGATGAGGCTTTCGGCCTCGCCGCGATGAACCATCACCGCGCCGATGGCGGTGGTGTTGGTGCGCATGATTGCGCGGGCGAGATCCGGGGTGACGCCGCGACGCTGCATGATCGAATGGTAGGTGCCCCAGTACTCGCGATAGCGCGGATCGTCCTCGGGGTTGACCAGCTCGAAGTCACGGCCAACGACCAGCGGGATGGCGTTGCGCTCGCAGCGCAGCTCGATGACCTCGGGCCGCCCGATCAGGATGGGCTCGCCAGCGCCTTCCTCCCGCATCGCATGGACGGCGCGCAGCACCCGCTCGTCCTCGCCCTCGGCGAACACGATGCGCCGCCCGGCGCCGCGCGACACGTCGAAGACCCGCCGCATGACGAAGGCCGAGCGGTAGACGGAGCTGTTGAGCTCGGCCTTGTAGGCCTCGAGATCCGCCACCGGCCGGGTGGCGACGCCGCTCGCCATCGCCGCCTCGGCGACGGCCCCGGCGACGATGGCGAGGAGCCTCGGGTCGAAGGGCTTGGGAATGAGGTAGTCGCGCCCGAAGCTCAGCCGCTCCCCCTGGTAGGCCGCCGCCGCCTCGGCGCTCGACGAGGCCCGCGCCAGCGCCGCGATGCCCTCGACGCAGGCCACCTCCATCTCGTCGTTGATCTCGGTCGCGCCGACGTCCAGCGCGCCGCGAAAGATGAAGGGGAAGCAGAGGACGTTGTTGACCTGGTTCGGGTAGTCCGACCGCCCGGTGGCGATGATCACGTCCGGGTTCGCGGCCCGCGCCGCCTCGGGGTCGATCTCCGGGTTCGGGTTGGCCAGCGCGAAGATGATCGGCGCCGCACACATCTTCCGCACCATGTCCGCCGTCAGCACACCCGGCCCGGAGAGCCCGAGGAAGAGATCGGCGCCCGAGATCACGTCGTCGAGCGTCCGGAACTCGGTGTCCTGGGCGAAGGCCGCCTTCTCCGGGTTCATGTCGACCTCGCGCCCGGCATGGACCAGCCCGTGGATGTCGCAGAGCCAGATGTTCTCGCGCCTGGCCCCGAGCTTGATCAGCATGTTGAGGCAGGCGATCCCCGCAGCGCCCCCGCCGGTCGAGACGATCTTGACGTCGGCGAAGTCCTTGCCCGCCACCCGCAGCGCGTTCGTCGCCGCCGCGCCCACCACGATCGCGGTGCCGTGCTGGTCGTCGTGGAAGACCGGGATGTTCATCCGCTCGCGACACAACCGCTCGACCACGAAGCAGTCCGGCGCCTTGATGTCCTCGAGGTTAATCGCCCCGAAGGTCGGCTCGAGCGCGGTGACGATCTCGGCCAGCTTTTCCGGATCGCTCTCGTTCACCTCGATGTCGAAGCAGTCGATGTTGGCGAACTTCTTGAAGAGCACCGCCTTGCCCTCCATCACCGGCTTCGACGCCAGCGCCCCGATGTTGCCGAGCCCGAGCACCGCCGTCCCGTTCGACACCACCGCGACGAGGTTGCTGCGCGTGGTGTAGAGCGCGGCGGCGGCCGGATCGGCCTTGATCTCGAGGCAGGCCTCGGCGACCCCCGGCGAGTAGGCGCGGCTGAGGTCGCGCTGGTTCGCCATCGGCTTGGTCGCCCGGATCTCGAGCTTCCCGGGCCGCGGGTGCGCGTGGTAGTCGAGCGCCGCCTGCCGGGCGTTGATGCTGCCGTCGCTCATGCCGGGGTCCCCCACCCTTCGTGTCATTCTTTGCCCCTTGCTATAGCGGGCGTGGCGCGAGGGAAAGGGCCGACGGTTGCCGGACCCCGGCCAGAACGCCGGCCGCGCGCATGCAACGCGACATGGTGACGCATGCCCGCAAATAGCGTAGAGTGCCGGCGGGTAAATGTGCCCCAGGGGACAAGTATCATGAAGAACAGGTTGCTGGCCGCCGCAATGGCGGTCTCGTTGGTCGTGCCTGCCTACGCGCAATCCCCGTCATCACCCGCCGCCACGGCTCCGGCCGGCACGACCGTCGTCGTCGAGTCCGTGGAACCGGTTCCGGTGCCGCAGGACGCGCAGCCGGGCATGTCGACCCCGACCATGGGCAGCGTAGCCGCCGGCGTCGGCCTCGGCATCGTCATCGTCGGTCTCGGCCTCGTCATCGCCTGCGGCATCGCCTGTGCCAATTGAAGGGTACCGTCATGCTCACCAGATTCGGAATGCAACGCCGCCTTATCCTTGGGGCCGCGATTCTCGCGCTTGGCATCGGCACCGCCTCGGCGCAGCCGGCTGAATCCCAGCACCCATCCACAACGGCGGTCCCGGTCGCCGCCGACGCCCCTCTGGGCGGCTCACGCCAAGTCGCGATCGGCGGAGCGATCGGCGTGGTGGCCGGTATTGCGATTCTGGGCCTGATCCTGGCCTCAGGAGGCTAAGGCTCAGTCAGCCGACGAGCTCCAGCCCGGAGAAGAAGTAGGCGATCTCGACCTCGGCAGTGTCCGGCCCGTCCGAGCCATGCACCGAGTTCTCGCCGATCGACAGCGCGAACTCCTTCCGGATGGTGCCGGCGGCCGCTTCGGCCGGGTTGGTCGCGCCCATCACCTCGCGGTTCTTGGTGATGGCGTCCTCGCCCTCGAGAACCTGGGCGACGATCGGCGCCGAGGACATGAACTCGGTCAGCTCACCGAAGAACGGCCGGTCCTTGTGCACGCCATAGAACTCCTGCGCCTGCGCCAGCGTCAGGTGAATGCGCTTCTGCGCGACGATCCGCAGGCCCGCGGCCTCGAGCTTGGCGTTGATCGCCCCGGTCAGGTTGCGCCGGGTGGCGTCCGGCTTGATGATCGAGAACGTGCGTTGCATGGCCATCTTCAGGCGTCCCTCACTTGTCCCGGCGTCGGTTAGCATGCGCAGCGGGACCGGAAAAGCCCAAAGACGCCGCCGCCGGCTCGGTTGACAAGGCAGGGCCCCCAAGCCACATCGCTGCCATGCTGGCGATCCGCAACATCACCTTCTCGATCGAGGGCAAGAAGCTCTTCGACGATGCCTCGGCGACGATCCCCGCCGGGCACAAGGTCGGGTTCGTCGGACGCAACGGCAGCGGCAAGACCACGCTCTTCCGGCTGATCCGCGGCGAGACCGCGCTCGACGGCGGCGAGATCGAGGTGCCCAAGCGCGCCCGCATCGGCGGCGTCGCCCAGGAGGCGCCGGCGACCCGCGACAGCCTCCTCGACACCGTGCTTGCCGCCGACACCGAACGCGCCGCACTGATGGCCGAGGCCGAGCACGCCCGCGACGCCCACCGCATCGCCGAGATCCACGCCCGCCTCACCGACATCGACGCCCATTCCGCCGAGGCCCGCGCCGCCTCGATCCTGAACGGCCTCGGCTTCGACGCCGAGGCGCAGGGCCGTGCCTGCGCCGAGTTCTCCGGCGGCTGGCGGATGCGCGTCGCACTCGCCGCCGTGCTCTTCTCCCGGCCGGACGTCCTTCTTCTCGACGAGCCCACCAACTACCTCGACCTCGAGGGCGCGATCTGGCTCGAGACCTTCCTCGCCCGCTACCCCCACACCGTGCTGGTCATCAGCCACGATCGCGACCTCCTCAACCGCTCGGTCGGCGCCATCCTCCATCTCGACCGCCAGAAGTTGACCCTCTACCAGGGCCCCTACGACACCTTCGAGGACACCCGCCGCGCCCGCCTCGAGCAACTCCTCTCCGAGAAGAAGAAGCAGGACGCCGCCCGCGCCCACATGCAGTCCTTCGTCGACCGTTTCCGCGCCAAGGCGTCCAAGGCCCGCCAGGCGCAGAGCCGCATCAAGGCGCTGGAGCGGATGAAGCCCATTGCCGCCATCGTCGAGGACAGCGTCACCGGCTTCAACTTCCCCACCCCCGAGGAGCTCTCGCCGCCGATCATTCGCCTCGAGGACGTCAGCGTCGGCTACGGCGGCAGGCCGATCCTCTCCCACCTCGACCTTCGCATCGACCAGGACGACCGCATCGCGCTCCTCGGCCAGAACGGCCAGGGCAAGTCGACGCTGGCCAAGCTCCTCTCCGACCGCCTGGCGCCAATCCGCCGGCCGCAAGGTTGCCTCCTCCAAGCTCCGCGTCGGCTACTTCGCCCAGCACCAGGTCGACGAGCTCGAGTTGTACGAGACCCCGCTCCAGCACCTCCAGCGCCTGCGCCCCGAAGAGGCGCCGGGACGCCTGCGCGGCCGCCTCGCCGCCGGCGGCATCGGCGCCGACATCGTCACCACCGAGACCGGCCGCCTCTCCGGCGGCCAGAAGTCGCGCCTTGCACTCCTTCTCGCCACCCTCGACGCACCGCACCTCATCATCCTCGACGAGCCCACCAACCACCTCGACATCGAGAGCCGCGACGCCCTGGTCGAGGCGCTGACCGAATACGGCGGCGCGGTGATCCTGGTCAGCCACGACCCCCACCTCGTCGAGCTCGTCGCCGACCGCCTCTGGCTGGTCAAGGACGGCCGCGTGCGCCCCTACGACGACGACATGGACGCCTACCGCCGCCTGCTCCTCTCCGAGCGGGGCGGCACCCCAGCCCGCCGCAGCGACCCCGCCCGCGACGAGAATCCCCGGCCGAGGCCCCTGCCCCGCAGCGAGACCGCGCCGCTCCGCGCCGAGGTCGCCCGCTGCGAGACCCGCGTCGCCCGCCTCGAAGAGATGCGCGCCGAGATCGACGGCCGCCTCGCCAACCCGCTGATCTATTCCCGCGGCGACAGCGAGGCCATCGCCAAGCTGCAGAAGAAGCGCGCCGAGGTCGAGGACGGCCTCGCCCGCGCCGAAGCGCTCTGGGAAGCGGCCCTCGAACGGCTCGAGGCGTCCGGAGAGCGGGTCTGATGCTCGACCTCCTCGTCCCCGCGTTCGTCACCCTCTTCGTCATCGTCGACCCCATCGGCCTCTCGCCGCTCTTTATCGCCCTCACCCAGGGCATGACCGACGACGAGCGCCGCCGCGTCGGCCGTCGGGCACTCCTCATCTCCTTCCTGCTGCTCCTCGCCTTCGGCCTCTTCGGCGAGTCCCTCCTCACCGCCATCGGCATCTCGATCCCGGCCTTCCGCATCTCCGGCGGCCTGCTGCTCTTCCTCACCGCCCTGGACATGCTGTTCGAGCGCCGTTCCGACCGCCGCGAGCGCCAGGCCAACGAGCCGAGCGCCGACCCGTCGGTCTTCCCGCTGGCGATGCCGCTCATCGCCGGCCCGGGGGCACTCACCACGATGATCCTGCTCACCAGCCGCAACTCCGGCGACATCCCCGCGCTCGTCGGCATTAACCTGGTGATGGTCGCAGTCCTGGCACTCGTCTACCTCGCCTTCCGCCTCAGCGGCCTCTTCGCCCGCGCCCTCGGCCAGACCGGCATCGTCGTCCTCACCCGGCTCTTCGGCATCCTCCTCGCCGCCCTCTCGGTGCAGTTCGTCCTCGACGGCCTGCGCGACTACGGCTTCGTCGCGGCGGGCTAGGGCATGGCCGATCCCGACACCGTCGCTCGGTTCATCTACCTTGGCCTCCTCCTCCTCTTCATCGGCGGCTTCTTCTTCTGGGGCCGCGGCCGGCTGGGCAAGAACCTCCGCGACCTGGCGATCTGGGCGCTGATCTTCGCGATGGTGGTCATCGCCTACGGCTTCCGCGACGTCCTGCGCGAAGAGCTCCTGCCCGCCGCCATGGTCCAGGTCGACCCCGAGACCATCGAGCTCCGCCGCGCCTCCGACGGCCACTTCCACGCCACCCTCGAGGTCAACGGCCGCCCGGTCCGCTTCATGATCGACACCGGCGCCTCCGGCATCGTGCTCTCCAGCCGCGACGCCGCCCGCGTCGGCCTCGACCCCGCCGCCCTCACCTACACCGGCCGCGCCCAGACCGCCAACGGCCTCGTCCAGATCGCCCCGGTCCGCCTCGGCACCGTCAGCCTCGGCGACTTCACCGACACCGCCGTCCCCGCCGCCGTCAACAGCGGCGCCATCGACAGCTCGCTCCTCGGCATGTCCTACCTCGACCGCTTCGCCCGCATCGAGATCGAGGGCGACACCATGACCCTCCGGCGCTGAACCGTCTCCGCTCAGCCACGTCGGCGCCCATTGCGGCGGCCGCGGCGAAGGCCTACTCTGGACGGCGAGCCTGAAACGGGCTCGGATCGCGAGAGGCGACGGATCGGCGCGCCCGCCGAGGCGCGCACCGGACAGTCATGACAGGCTCCGCAACCACCGTTCCTCCCGATCGGGACGGCGCCCGGCCCGTCCGGGCGCCATCCGCCGGCCGTGCGCCGGCCATCCTGCGCCTCGCCGCCGCGGTCCTCGTTCTCCTCCTGGCCCTCGCCTCCCTGGCGGCGCGGGACTGGGCGCCCGCCCCCAAGGTCGGCTCCCTTTCCGCAGCCGCAGCGACCGAGCCGCACGTCGCGGTCCTTGAGCGGACGGCGGCGCCGTGGCTGCGCCTGGTAAAGGACGACCACGCCGCCGGACCCGCGCCCGCCGCCGCCGCGCTGCCGCCGCCCGCCGAGGGGCGCGCCGAGGTCGCGCCGGAGACTGCCTTCCCGCCACGGGCCGCTCGCCCCCGGTGGGATCCGGCGCGGGCGCCGCCAGCGCGGGCTTCCTGACCCGCAAGCGCTCCGCCCGCGCGTCCGCGCCAGGGCGGTTCCCCTGTTTCAGGAGCACCCAATGCCCAGTTCCACCGCCGCACTCACCGGCCTCCTGCCCCTTGCCGGCGCCGTCGCGCTGGTCGCCAGGGGCGTCACACGGTCACGCACCAGGCGCGACCGCGCCCCCGGCCCGCCGCCGCAGCCAAAGGAGGTAGTGCCCTCCGACCCGCCGCCGCGCCGGTTCCGCCAGGCGCCGCCCGACGCCGCCTGCGAGGATTGCGGCACCTCGATCCCCGGCACCGACCGTCTCTGCCCGCTCTGCGAACACAAGCGGACAGGGTCGGGCAACCGGGCGTCGTCCACGGCGCTGCACTGGCTCGTCTTCATCGCGATGATGGCGGCGATCTTCGGGGCCGGCGCCCTCCTCGCGCCCTAGCCCGCCCGAGGCCAGACGTCCGATCCGCCGCCGGCGCGCGGCGGCGGAGCACCGCAAATCCCGTTCAAGGACACATCCAGATGCTGAACAACATCGGCCCGTCGGGCCTCATCCTGATCGCCGTCGTCACCCTCGTGCTGTTCGGACGCGGCAAGGTCGGCGCGCTCATGGGCGAGATGGGCTCCGGCCTCAAGGCGTTCCGCAAGGGTCTTCGGGAGGGCGAGGCCGACGCGCCCCGCCTGACCGAGCGCCCCGGCCGCGGCGAGCCCGACGCCTGATCGCGCACAGGCGAGGCCCTCACGATTCTGGCGAAGTTCGTGACGCGGCTGCCCTGCCGGGCCGGCCGCGTTTCACGCTCTGGTGCCGAGGGCGGACGTTGCGACCGACATCCACCGCAGCGACTCACGCCCCGCTCACCCGGTCTTGATGAAGACGAGCGACGTATTGTTCGCCGGCATCTCGATCGTCTCGCGTAGACTGAGCCCGGATGCAATGCCGACGCGCTCGAGGTCGGCGATATCACGCACGCCCCAGGTCGGGTCTCGCTGCTTCAGAGCGGCGTCGAACGCCGCGTTCGAAGGCGCGTTGTGTACGCCGTCGCGCATGAACGGGCCGTAGAGAAATAGGACCCCACCCCGGCCGAGCAAGGCCCCGGCGCTCGAGAACAATCCCAGGGTCGCAGCCCACGGTGCAATGTGCGCCATGTTCAGCGACACGATGGCATCGACCTGCGCCGGGAGGTCTTCGCGCCAGGCTGTAGCGCATACGTCGATGTCGAGCGGCGGGAGCACGGTGCCGAGTCCGGTGAATTCGATCCAGCCTGCGGTGCTTTCGCGCGAAGCTGCATCCGGATCGCTCGGCTGCCAGCTCAAGTTGGGCATCGCACCGGCGAACCCGACCGCGTGCTCGCCGGTTCCGCAACCGATTTCCAGGACCAGGCCGCGCGCCGGAAGGACCCGTTGCAGGACCGCGAGGACGGATGCCGAGTTTCGCGCAACCGACGGCGAGAACATGCGCCGGTCCTCGCTCACACCGCGCTCTTCAAGCGCGACAGGAGGACGACGTCCGCTTTCGTTTGCCATTGTCCGTGGCACCCCCTTGCGGCCTGCGACCCACCATCGTGGCGCATGCGGTGGGAGCGAGTGGCTATGATGGAGCACAGCGACCATGTCTCGCAACTGGGCCGAAAGCGGTCCCGTGCCCGCTCGGTCGGTCCGGCGGTCGGGCATCATGTCAGTGGCCGAACTCCATCGGCTCCGCCGTGATCTCGACCCACGGATTGCACCGCTCGGCCCAGACGGTGCGGTGCGGCTTCAGGATGCCGGGGTCGGCGAAGGCACCGCAGGGGATCGCCACCACGTCGGGCTCGGCGTCGCTGGCATAGGCGACGGTCACGCCGCACACGGGACAGAACCGGCGCGTTGTCGCCGCGCCCGAGGGTCCGGTCCGGCGCCATGTCGCCGCCTCCCCTTCGATCCGCACCCGTGTCGCGGAGAACCGGGCGTTCCATGAAAACGCACTGCCCGTCCGCCGCTTGCAGTCGCGGCAGTGGCAAACCGAAACCCGGATCGGCGCGCCGGTGCAGACAACGGCGAGGGCGCCGCAGTTGCAAGTGCCGGTGAGGCTCGTCCCATCGTCCTTCGGTGTCGTGACGTCTTCCATGTCGCCGCTCCGTCTCAGGGCCAACATCTCGAACCGCTGCATGTCGACGCAGAGATGCACCGCCGAGCCGGCTATCGGATCGTCCCGCAGCTTGGACGAACCCGACATCGCCGGATGAACGTGCCTGCCGAAGCGCCGTTCCCCGGCGCCGCCCCGACGAGATGAACCCGAGCGTGCGCTCCCGACGCAACCATCCCGCCCCCGCCAGCGTTAACCCTCGACCTTTCCGGCCAGGATCCGGGCAGTTCGCCAATCTGAACGCGACCCCGGAGTACCCAGTGCCACAGTCCATCCAACTCGTGTCCGTCGCCACGGCGGTCCCTCCCCACAGGATCGCCCAGAGCGATGCCGCCGCGGTGGCCCACCGGGCCTTCTCGGCGCGCTACGACGACTTCGACCGTCTCTCCCGCGTCTTCGAATCCTCCGGCATCCGCAGCCGCTACGCCGTGCGCCCGATCGAGTGGTACCTCGAACCGCTCGGCTGGCCGGAGCGCAACGCCGCCTACCTCGACGGCGCCTGCCGGCTGTTCGAGGCCGCCGCGACCCGGGCGCTGGACGACGCCGGCCTCACCGCCGCCGAGGTCGACACCGTGGTCACCGTCTCCTCCACCGGCATCGCCACCCCGAGCCTCGAGGCCCGGGTCGCCGACCGCCTCGGCTTCCGCCCGGACGCCGAGCGGGTGCCGGTCTTCGGGCTCGGCTGCGCCGGCGGGGTCTCCGGCCTCGCCCTCGCCGCACGCCTGGCGGAGGCCCGACCCGGGAGCACCGTGTTGGTGGTGGCCGTCGAGCTTTGCACGCTGTCGTTCCGCCTCGACAAGCTCAGCAAGGAGAACATCGTCGCCACCGCGCTTTTCGGCGACGGCGCCGCCGCTTGCGTGCTCCGCAGCGGCGACGGGGGCATCGCCACCGTCGAGATGTCGGGCCAGCATCGCTGGACCGACACCCTCGACATCATGGGCTGGGACGTCGATCGGCAAGGCTTCGGCGTCATCTTCGACCGCGCGATCCCGCCCTTCGCCCAGCAGCATCTCGCCCCGGCCATCGACGGCATCCTCGGCCGCGGCGGGCTCGCGCGGGACGACATCGACCGCTTCGCCTGCCACCCGGGCGGCGCCAAGGTCATCACCGCCATCGAGCGCAGCCTCTCCCTCGAGCAGGGTTCGCTCGACCACGAGCGCAGCGTGCTCTCCGACTACGGCAACATGTCGGCACCGACGGCGCTCTTCGTGCTCCAGCGCCTGGCCGCCGAAGGCCTGCCGCCCCGGACGCTGCTGACCGCCATGGGGCCGGGCTTCACCGCGAGCTGCGTCTCGCTCCAGGCCGCGGCGTGACGCTCGCGACGCTCCTCCTCGCGCTCGTCACCGCCGAGCGCCTGGGCGAGCTCTGGCTCGCCCGCCGCAACACCGCCGCCCTCAAGCGACAGGGCGCGTTCGAGGTCGCGGCCAGCCACTATCCCCTAATCGTTGCGCTCCACGCCTTCTGGCTCGCCGGGCTCTGGGCGCTCGGCTGGGCGCAGCCGGTCTCGCTGCCCTGGCTGGCGCTCTTCCTCCTCCTGCAGGGACTGCGCGTCTGGGTGCTCGTGACGCTGGGGACGCGCTGGACCACCCGGATCATCGTGCTGCCCGGCGCGCCGCTGGTGACGGGCGGCCCGTTCCGCTTCGTCACCCACCCCAACTACCTCGTCGTCGTCGGCGAGATCGCCGTCCTGCCGCTGGCCCTCGGCCTCCCCTGGTTCGCCCTCGCCTTCACGATCGCAAACGGCCTCGTCCTCTCGGTCCGGATTGCCGCCGAAGACCACGCGCTGGCCGGCCTGCGCGATGAGCCCGCCGTCTGACGCCCCGCCGCTTCGGCCGCTGACCGCGTCCACGTGGATCGGCTTCGGCGCCATGTGCGTCGGCATGTTCATGGCGATCCTCGACGTGCAGATCGTCGCCACGTCGCTGCCGACCATCCAGTCCGCCCTCGGCATCGCGCCCGACCAGATGAGCTGGGTGCAGACCGCCTACCTGATCGCCGAAGTGATCGCGATCCCGCTCACCGGTCTCCTGACCCGGCTCCTCGGCATGCGCCGTCTGTTCGTGATCGCCGTCGGCGTCTTCACCCTCGCTTCGATCGGCTGCGCCGCCAGCCAGAGCTTCACGGCGCTGATTGCCTGGCGGGTGCTGCAGGGCTTCTCCGGCGGCACGCTGATCCCCGCCGTTTTCGCCGCGGTCTTCCTGCTGTTCCCGCTCCGCCGCCAGGGGCTCGCCACCACCCTGGCCGGCGTCCTCGCGGTGCTGGCGCCGACCGTCGGCCCGATCGCCGGCGGCTGGATCACCGCGACCTTCTCCTGGCACTGGCTGTTCCTCGTCAACGTCCTGCCGGGCCTCGCCGTCGCCGGCCTCGCCGCCTGGCTGCTGCCGCGCGACCCGCTGCGGCTCGGCGAGGCCCGCAAGCTCGACCTCGCGGCGCTGGCGCTGCTGGCGCTGGCTTTGGCGTCACTCGAGATCGGCCTCAAGGAGGCGCCGCAGCGCGGCTGGAGCTCCGGTCTCGTGCTCGGTCTCATCGCCCTCGCCGTGGTCAGCGCCGCCGGGTTCGGCGCCCGCCTCCGGCGCACGAAGGACCCGATCGTCGACCTGCGCCTCCTCGCCGACCGCCGGTTCGCGTTCGGATGCCTGCTCAGCTTCGTTCTCGGGATCGGGCTCTTCGGCTCGGTCTACCTGATGCCGGTGTTTCTCGCCTTCGTCCGCGGCCACGACTCGCTCGAGATCGGCAAGATCATGCTGGTCACCGGCGTCGCCCAGCTGGCGATGGCGCCGGTCGCCGTCGCCCTCGAACAGCGCCTCGATGCCCGCCTCCTCACCGCCGGCGGCTTCCTGGTCTTCGCGCTCGGCCTCGGCCTCAGCGCCTTCCAGACCCCGCAGACCGATTTCGCCGGCATGTTCTGGCCGCAGGTGATCCGCGGCCTCGCCATCATGTTCTGCCTGCTGCCGCCGACCCGCCTCGCCCTCGGCCATCTCGCGCCGGACCGCGTGCCCGACGCCAGCGGCCTCTTCAACCTGATGCGCAACCTCGGCGGCGCCATCGGCCTCGCGCTCATCGACACGGTGATCTACGGCCGCGCCCCGCACCACGCCGCGACGATCGTCGACCGGTTGCAGGCCGGCGACGTCGACATGGCGCGCTTCGTCGGCATCCCCCTGCCGCTCTTCACCGCCCATGTCGGCCAGCCGCTCGACGCCGGCGCCCGCGCCTTCGTGCAACCCCTCGTCGAGAAGGCCTCCCTGGCCTGGGCGATCAACGACGCGTGGTTCCTCATCGCCGTCCTCACGGCCGCTGTCGTTCTGTGCGTGCCCTTCATCGCCGCGGAAGGCGGACCCGATGACCGCCGTTCCATCGGGCGACGCGACCCGCTCGGACACCGCGCGAGCCTACACGTTAATGATTGAACCCGGGTTACGATCGTATGGGCGGTTTCCAGCCGCTTTCCATACGCTTTCCAGCCAGCCCAAAACCCCGTAAACCTTTGATCCGGCCTCGCTTCCGGTCACGCCTTCTGAACCCAGCGCCCCCCTTCCTGCGCCCAGTATTTCGCCTCCAGCCCCGCCGCCTTCACCTCCCGCCAGTCCGCCCGCGCCGCCGCCACCGCCCGCTCGTCGTTGCCGTCGAAGATCAGGCAGGTCCGCTCGAACTCCGCCATCTCCGCCACCCCCGCCCGGGCGCCGTCGACCAGCATCAACACGTTGGCGCCATTGGGATTTTCGTCGCCCAGCGTCAGGTAGACCGGCTGCAGCGCCGCCTTCCCGCCCGCGGCGGTGCCGTGCGGCAGGAACGCGTCGTCGCGATAGGTCCACAGCATCGAGTCGAGCCCCGCCATCCCCGCCTCCGAGCCGCAGCGCAGCACCACCCGCCAGCCCCGCGCCAGCGACCGCTCCAGCATCTCCGGCAAACTCGCCTCGAGCGGTGACCCGGTGAGGTGATAAAAAAGCACCTCCGCCAAAGACTTAGCCCTGATACCGATCCCGGATCAGCCGGTCCAGCGCCCGCACGCCCCACCCGGTCGCCCCCTTCGGCCCGAGCTCCCAGTCCTTCGGCACATACGCCACCCCGGCAATGTCGAGGTGGATCCACGGCGTCCCCTCCTTGACGAACCGCTGCAGGAACTGCGCCGCCGTCACCGACCCCGCCGCCCGCCCGCCGACGTTGGCGATATCCGCGATCCGGCTCTTCAGCAGCTTGTCGTAGGCCGGCCCCAGCGGCATCCGCCAGGCCCCCTCGCCCTCGTCCTTCGCCGCCGCCAGGAACGCCTCGGCCAGCGCGTCGTCGTTGGCAAAAACCCCAGCCATTTCATGGCCTAGCGCCACGATGATCGCTCCCGTCAGCGTCGCGAGATCGACCATCCCCCGCGGCTTGAACCGCTCCTGCGCGTACCAGAGCACGTCCGCCAGCACCAACCGCCCCTCGGCGTCGGTGTTGATCACCTCCACCGTGTCGCCCTTCATCGAGCGCACCACGTCCCCCGGCCGCTGCGCCCGCCCGTCCGGCATGTTCTCCACCAGCCCGACCAGCCCCACGACGTTCGCCGGCGCCTTCCGCAGCGCCAGCGTCTTCATGACCCCGGAAACGACGCCGGCGCCGCCCATGTCCATGGTCATCTCTTCCATGCCGCTCGACGGCTTGATCGAGATGCCGCCGGTGTCGAAGACCACCCCCTTGCCGATCAGCGCGAACGGCGCTTCCTCACCGCCGCCCTTCCACTGCATCACCACCACCTTGGACGGCATCTCCGAGCCCATGCCGACGGCCAGAAGCGTGCGCATCCCCAGCCGCTCGAGCTCCGGCTCCTCCAGCACCTCGACCTCGACGCCGAGATCGCGGAGCCCCACCAGACGCGCGGCGAACTCGGTCGTGGTGAGGACGTTGGCCGGTTCCCAGACCAGGTCGCGGGTGAAGAACACCCCTTCCACCTGCGCCGAGAGCGGCGCCCAAGCCGCCTCCGCCGCCGCCGGATCGCGGACAAGGAACGTCACCGCGCCGTTCGGCTCCGGCACGTCCTTCTCCGGCGTGCGATAGCTTCGGAAATCGTAGCTGCGCAGCGCCAGGCCCTGCGCCACCTCGGCGGCCTGGCCCGCGTCGCCCGCCAGCACCGTCAACGGCACCGAGCCGTTGAACCCGGCGATGGCCGCGCCGGCCTTGCGGAGGTCCTCGCCCGAGGGCGTGCCGGTCAGCTTGACCACCTGCACCGCCTCGGCGGCGAGCCCGCCCGGGTGAGCGAGCACATGGCCGCTGCCGGCCTTGGCGCGCCCATAGGCCTCGCTCCCGGTCAACCGCGACAGCGCGCCGCCGGCGAGCGCGTCGACGGCGCGAAAGAGATCGGCCCCGCCCTCGGTGTCGAGAACCACGAGCCTGCCCGCGATCTCCGCGAACTTGTCCGGATCGACGGCGGCGAAGACGGTTTGCAGTGGCGCGGTCACGACGGTCTCCCTAGGATTGCCAACAGGCGAAAGCCCTAGCGGCTTTCCCCGGCATTGGCCAGACAGGCGGCGGAGACCGCGAAGGGAGAGGCTGAGCGAGGTGAGCCGACTTGACCGCTACATCCTGCGGCAGCTGATCGCGGCCTTCGCCTTCTTCGTGCTGATCTTCACCGGCGTCGTCTGGCTCACCCAGGCGGTGCGGCTGATCGACACCGTCGTCGCCAGCGGCCAAAGCGCCCGGGTCTTCCTCGAGTTCTCCGCGCTCGTCCTGCCCCAGGTCTTCGTCATCGTCCTGCCGCTCTCGGGGATGGGCGGGGCGCTCTATGCGCTCAACCGCCTCTACACCGACAGCGAACTCATCGTGATGATGGGCGCCGGGCTCGGCCCGACGGCGATGCTGCGCCCGGTGGCGATCTTCGGCGCGCTGATCGCGGTCGCCATGGCGATCGTGCTCAACGTCCTCATCCCGCGCTCCGGCGCCATCCTCGCCGACCGCACCCGCGAGATCCGCTCCGACCTCGCCAACGCGCTGATCGTCGAGCGGCAGTTCCTGCATCCCGGTCGAGGGGCTGACCCTGTTCATCACCGACACCAGCCGCGCCGGCGAGATGGCCGGCCTCTTCCTCGACGACCAACGCGATCCCAACCAGGTGGTGACCTATTCCGCCCAGCGCGCCATGCTGCTCCGCGAGGGGATGGAGGCGCGGCTGGTGATGCAGGAAGGCGTGGCGATCTCGGTCGACAGCAACGAACACCTGACCGCCGTGCGCTTCGACCAGTTCGTCTTCGACCTCAGCGAGATCCTCAACGACGAAGCCCAGCGGGTGCCGCGTCCGTCGGAATACGGGATCCCGGCGCTCCTCGCTCCGACGCCGGAGATGCTGGAACGCGGTCGCTACAGCGTCGCCGACTTCGTCTCGGAGGCGCACTACAAGCTCAGCCTGCCGCTCCTGGCGATGATCTACCCGATGATCGCGCTGGTGACGCTCCTGGCCGGCGGCTACCGGCGCAGCGGCTTCGGCAAGCGCGTCGTCGTCGCCATCGGCGTGGCGACGCTGCTGCAGATCCTCATGTTCGCCGCACGCGCCAAGGTGCAGGACAACGTGGCCCTCTGGCCGCTCATGTACGCGCCGGTGTTCCTCGGCATCCTCTACCTCGCGGCCCTCATCCTGCGCCTAAGTCGGGCCCGGCGGGTTCGGGCCGTTCCGGCATGACGCTCACCCGTTATATCCTCCGCGGCTTCCTGCGCGCGGTGCTCGCCGTGTTCGCTGTGATCACCTTGGTGATCCTGCTCTTCACTTCCGTCGAGAACCTGCGCCGCTTCGGCGAGTCCGGCGCCCATAGCGGCGAGGTCGTCCGCATCACCCTCCTGCAGGCACCGGAAGTGCTCTACCAGGTCTTCCCGCTGGTGCTGATGCTCGCGAGCCTCGTCACCTTCCTGCGCTTCGCCCGCACCAGCGAGCTCGTCGTCATGCGCGCCTCCGGCATCTCGGCGCTGCGACTGATCGCGATCCCGGTGGTCACCGCGACGCTCCTCGGCATCTTCTTCGTCGCCGCGGTCAACCCCTTCGTCGCCGCCTCGATCCGCCGCGGGCAGGCACTCGAGGACGACTTCGACAACCAGGGCTCGAGCCTGCTTTCCTTCTCCAAGGAAGGCGTCTGGCTGCGCCAGGCCGATCCCGACGGCCAGACGGTGATCCAGGCGGCCCGTACCAACGCCGACGGCACCATCCTCACCCGGGTGCGCATGCACCGCTTCGACGAGATGGGCGCGCTCTACGCCCGCATCGACGCGCCGGCGGCGCGGCTCACCCCCGGCGCCTGGCAGCTCGAGAACGCCACGGAATGGGAGCTCGACGCCGACGACCGCTTCGAGCGCACCACCTCCGGCGAGCGGCTCCAGCTCCCCACCGCGCTCACCAGCGACGAGATCCTCGAAAGCTTCGCGCCGCCCAAGACCGTCGGCTTCTGGGACCTCGGACGTTTCATCTCGCAGATGGAGGAGTCGGGCTTCTCGGGCCTGCGCCACCGGCTCTTCCTGCAGAGCGAACTCGCCAAGCCGGCGCTCTTCGCCGCGATGGTGCTCATCGGCGCCGCCTTCGCGCTCAGGCCCACCCGCTTCGGCCAGACCGGAGTGATGATCCTTCTCGCGGTGCTGGCGGGATTCGCGCTCTACTTTCTCAAGGACTTCGCGGAATCCCTCGGCGGCCGCGGCCAGATCCCGCTGCTGGTGGCGGCTTGGACCCCGCCGGTCGCGGCGATCCTGCTCGCGCTCAGCCTGCTTCTCCACCTCGAGGACGGCTAGGACCGATGCCGCGCCTCCGCTCCCGTCTGGCCGGTCTCGCCCTCATCGCCCTCGTCGCGAGCCTCCCGCCGTCCGGCGCCTCCCTCGGCCAGGATCTGCCCGCGAGCCTCGTCGCCGACGACCTCAGCTACGACCGCGACAGCCGGCTGCTCATCGCCACCGGCAACGTCGAGGTGCTCTACCAGGGCCGGGTGCTGCGGGCCAACCGCATCATCTACGACGAGGCCGCCGACGAGATCCGCGCCGAAGGCCCCCTGGTCCTGACCGACCCCGCCGGCGGCGTCATCCTCGCCGACGCGGCGGCGCTGACGCCGGACCTGCGTGACGGCCTGATCTCCAGCGCCCGGATCCTCGTCGACGGCCAGCTCCAGCTCGCCACCGCCGAGGCCCGCCGCACCGAAGGCCGCTACGTCACCCTTCAGCGGACCATCGCCAGTTCCTGCACCATCTGCGCGGAGAACCCGACGCCGACCTGGGCGATCCGCGCCTCCCGCGTCACCCAGGACCAGGTCGCCCAGCGCATCTACCTCGAGGACGCGCGCCTGGAACTCATCGGCATCCCGGTCTTCTACAGCCCCTGGCTGAGCATTCCCCAGCCCGGGGTGCGCCGGGCCAGCGGCTTCCTCGACCCGCGCTTCCAGCAGTCGGACATCTACGGCTTCGGCTTCAAGCTGCCCTACTACCGGGTGCTCGGACCCTCGGCGGACGCCACGGTCACCCCCTTCGTGACCACCACCGGCGCGGCGCTGGTCGAGGGCGAATACCGCCGCCGCTTCACCAACGGCGGCTTCGACTTCTGGGGGGTGATGGCGCTCAACGACGGCCTCGACGACGGCGGCGGGCTCGGTCGCGGCGCCTTCCGCAGCGTCGGCGCCTTCGCGCTCGACAACGGCTTCATCGCCAGCTTCGACCTCAACGCCGCCAGCGACAAGGACTTCCTCACCCAGTTCGACTATTCGGATGCCGACCTGCTCACCAGCGTCGCCGGGGTGCAGCGCACCCGCGCCTACGATTTCTTCCAGGTCGACACCGTCGCCTTCCAGAGCCTGACCGATGACGACGACAGCGTCGGGGTGCCGTTCGTCTTCCCCGAGCTCACCTACCGCCGGCTGTTCCCGGCGCCGGCGCTCGGCGGGCGGATCGGGATCGAGGCCGAATCCCTCGGCATCCTGCGCCGCGAGGGCAGCAACATGCTGCGCGGCGGCGGCTCGGTGGACTGGCGGGGCAACTGGACCCTGCCGCACGGCATCCTCGCCTCCGGCACGGCGCTGGCGCTCGTCGACATCTACCAGGTCTGGGACAACCCCAACCTTCCCGACGGCCTCGTGGCCCAGGCCGCGCCCACCGCCGCGCTCGAGCTGCGTTGGCCCTGGGTGCGCAGTGGCGGCGGGGTCGACCATGTCATCGAGCCCATCGTCCAGGTGGTGTGGTCCGACACCGTCACCGACCAGAACGACATCCCGAACGAGGACAGCCAGATCCCGGAGTTCGACGAGACCAACCTATTCTCCCTCAGCCGTTTCCCGGGCATCGACCGCCTCGAGACCGGGCTGCGCGCCAATCTCGGAGTCAGCTACACCCGCCAGGATCCGGCCGGCTGGTCGATGGGCGTCACCCTCGGTCAGATCGTCCGCGCCGAGCCCGACCCCTACCTGCCCGAGGGCCTGTCCGACGAGTGGTCGGACTACGTCGCGGCGGTCTCGGTGGACTTCGACTGGGGCCTCACCCTGGTCAACCGGGCGCTCTTCGACACCAGCTTCGACTTCCAGCGCAACGAGTTCGCCATGGCCTACGACGGCGAGCGCGGGGCGCTGCGCGCGGCCTACGTCTATCTCGCCGAGAACGACTACAATCCGCTTGCAGGGGTGCAGCCCGAAACCAGCGAAATCTCCCTCGACGCCCGCTTCCGTGTACGGCCGAACTGGGAGGTGCGCGGCCTTTGGCGCTACGACGTCGCCTCGAACAACAATCTCCGGGCCGGTGCCGGGATTACCTACGGCAACGAATGCGCCGAGTTCGACCTTTCGGTCTCGCGCCGCTACACCTCATCGAATAATGTGCCGCCCTCGACCTCGATCGGCTTCAACCTGCGCTTGGCGGGGATCGGCGAGAACAGCGATCGCAAATGGCCGGCGCGCGTCTGCACGGCGCGCGGGACCTGACCGGTGCCCGAAGGAGACACGATGCGGACCGTCCTCAAAGCCCTGGCGCTCCTCTGCACGGTGCTGGCCGGCCCGGCGCTGGCCGCCAACCCCTACGAGCCGGCGCTCACCGTCAACGACAGCGTCATCACCCACTACGACATCGACCAGCGCATCAAGCTCCTCGAGGCGCTCGGCGCCAGCGGCGATGTGCAAAAGCTCGCGGTCCAGCAGCTCACCGAGGACCGGGTGAAGGTCCAGGCCGCCCACGAGCTGCAGATCGAGCTGCCCGAAGGCGCGATCGAGGCCGGCCTCGAGGAGTTCGCGTCCCAGCGCGGCCTCCAGGTCGACGACGTCCTGCAGGTTCTGGAGAGCCGCGGCATCGATCGGCAGACCATGGACGACTTCGTCGAATCCGGCCTCTACTGGCGGGAGGTCGTCGGTACGCGGTTCCGCGCCCGCGCCACCCCCACCGAAGCCGACCTCGACGCGGCGCTGGAGTTCAACCTCACCCAGCCCGTGGAGATGATCACCCTGGCCGAGATCGCCCTTCCCTTCGCCGAACGGGGCCAGGAAGAGACCGAGGCGTTCGCCGACCAGCTCTACCGCGAGATCACGCGCGGGGCGAACTTCGCCGCCGTCGCCCGCGAATACAGCCGCAGCGACACCGCGGAGAACGGCGGCATCCTGCCGGCCATGCCGGCCACCCGGCTGCCTCCCTCCTTCCGCAGCCAGGTGCTCCTGCTCAACCCCGGGCAGGTCACCCGCCCGGTGCCGATCGCCGGCGGCGTCGCCATCGTCAAGGTGGTGTCGGTCAAAGAGGTCCGCCCCGATCCCAAGACCACCGACCCCAACGATCCGGAGGTGCGCGAGGCCCTGCGCCAGCAGCTGTTCTCGGAGCGGATCACCAGCTTCGGCCAGGGCTACCTCCAGGAGTTGCTCGGCGACGCCCTGATCGTCGAGCGATGACCCTGCCGGTGGCGCTGACCCTCGGCGACCCGTCCGGGGTCGGCGGCGAGATCGCGCTCAAGGCCTGGACTGCGTTGCGCGACCGCCTGGCCTTCTTCCTGATCGGCGACCCCGGCCACATGGCCGCCCTCGCCGCCCGCCTCGACGTTCCGCTCGCGCCCATCGCCGCCCCTTCCGAGGCCGCCGCCGCCATGCCCCGCGGCCTGCCGCTCCTGCCCCATCCACTGCCCCGCCCGGCCCCCCCCGGTCGCCCCGACCCCGCCAACGCCGCCGCCGTCATCGCCATCATCGCCCGTGGCGTCGACCTCGTCCGGAGCGGCGCCGCCCTCGCCCTCTGCACCAACCCCATCCACAAGAAGGCGCTCCAGGACGGCGCCGCCTTCGCCTTCCCCGGTCACACCGAGTACCTCGCCCACCTCTCCGGCGCGCCGCTTCCGGTGATGATGCTCGCCGCCCCCGCCCTCCGCGTCGTGCCCGTCACCATCCACATCCCCCTCGCCGAGGTCCCCCGCGCGCTGACGCCCGACCTCCTCGAAGCGACCCTGCGCATCACCCACGCCGCCCTCGTCGCCGACTTCGGCCTCCCCGCCCCGCGCATCGCCGTCGCCGGCCTCAATCCCCACGCCGGCGAAGGCGGCGCCATGGGCCGCGAGGAGATCGAGATCATCGTCCCGGTGCTTGACCGCCTGCGCGCGGAAGGCCTCGCGCTCTCCGGCCCCCACTCCGCTGACACGCTCTTTCACCCGGCGGCCCGCGCCCGCTACGACGCCGCGGTCTGCATGTACCACGACCAGGCGCTGATCCCGATCAAGACCCTCGACTTCGACGGCGGCGTCAACGTCACCCTCGGCCTCGATTTCGTCCGCACCTCTCCCGACCACGGCACCGCCTACGACATCGCCGGCCAGGGCACCGCCAACCCGGCGAGCCTCATCGCCGCCCTCGAACTCGCGCGGACGCTGGGTGAGACCCGCCGCCGATGACCGACGTCCTGCCGCCGCTGCGCGAGGTCATCGCCGCCCACGGCCTCTCGGCGCGCAAGAGCCTCGGCCAGAACTTCCTGATGGACCTCAACCTGACCGGCAAGATCGCCCGCCGCGCCGGCGACCTGACCGCCGCGGACGTCCTCGAGATCGGCCCCGGCCCCGGCGGCCTCACCCGCGCGCTTCTCGCCGAGGGCGCCCGCCACGTCGTCGCCATCGAGCGCGACGACCGCTGCCTGCCGGCGCTGGCCGAGATCGCCGCCGCCTGGCCGGGACGCCTCACCGTCCTCTCCGGCGACGCCCTCGCCCTCGATCCCCTCCCGCACCTCGACCCCGCCGGTCCGGGTGGTTGCGAACCTGCCCTACAACGTCGGCACCGAACTCCTCGTCCGCTGGCTCACGCCCCCGGACTGGCCGCCGTTCTGGTCGAGCCTCACATTGATGTTCCAGAAGGAGGTGGCCGAGCGAATCGTCGCCGCTCCCCGGCTCCAGGACCTACGGGCGCCTGTCGATCCTCGCCCAGTGGCGCAGCACCCCGCGGATCGCCTTCGAGATCCCGCCCCGCGCCTTCACCCCGCCGCCCAAGGTGACGAGTGCCGTCGTCCAGATCGACCGCCTCGAAGCGCCGCGCTTCCCCGCCGACGCCGCCACCCTCAGCCGCGTCGTCGCATTGGCCTTCGGCCAGCGTCGCAAGATGCTGCGCGCCAGCCTCAAGCCCCTCGGCCCGGACGTGGAAACTCTGCTCCGCGAAGCCGGGATCGCCCCCACCGACCGAGCCGAACAGGTGTCGCTGGAAGCCTTCTGCCGCCTCAGCCGCCTGGTCGCCGCCCGGGCCTGAGGCGAGTCGTGCCGGATGGCGCCAGGGCCTACTCGCCCTGGGAGACCACCTCGGCCGCCGGCGCGTCGAATCCGTCCGCCTTCGGCGCCCGCCGCCGCGGACGCGCCCGCTTCACCGGCGCCTCGCTCGTACCCTGGGGTTGGGGCGCATGCCCCGACCCGTTGACCGTTGCGGGCTGAGGCTCGGCATGGACCACCGGCGCCGGCTCGTCCCGCGGGCTCCGGCGACCTTCCGGCGTGTCGATCGGACCGGAGATGTCCTCGGAATCCTCGGGCTCGATCATGGCGAGCCCGGATCCGGACTGCGACGCCATCGCCGGCTCCTGCCGGCGCCGGTTGTCGCCGCCGTCGCGCCCGCGCTGCTGCTGGCCATCATTGTGACCGCGGTTCTGCTGGCCGTCGTCGTGACCACGGTTCTGCTGGCCGTCGTCGCGGACGCGGTTCTGCTGTCCGTCATCGTGGCCACGCGACTGATAATCGCTGTCGTTGCTGTCGTCGCCGCGCGGCTGGTTGTCGTCGCGATCCTGCTGGGAGCGGTTTTCCGACTGCTGCCGCTGGGCCTCGCCGAGAAGCCGGCTGTAATGCTCCGAGAACTGCAGATAGCTCTCCGCCGCCACCCGGTCCCCGGCGACCTGGGCGTCGCGCGCCAGCGCCTGGTACTTGTCGATGATCTGCTGCGGCGTGCCGCGCACCTTGCCATCGGGCCCCGCGCTCTCGAAGACGCGGTTGATGATGTTGCCCATGGTGCCGCGGCGCTGGTTGTTATTGTTGAAGTTGCTGTTGCCTCCCGACTTGTTGCGGGAGCGTGACTTGTTCGATGGTCTCATGCCGAAGATGTTTTCCGCCATTGGTGGCTGTGGGGCGCGTCATGCAGGCTGCCCGAATCAGGTGGCCGACCGTCGTCCCGATGTGTCAGTGCACGTATCGGATCCGCCCCGTGTCACATGAAGAATTCAGACGTTCATGGGCGGGATCAAGCGGAGGATATAAGCATCCCGGCGGCAAAAACAAGCGAAAACCGAGGGCAAGCCTCGCGTTCAACCCGCCGCGACCTCGACGACCCGTCCCCGCCCGTCAAGATCGTCGTGGACCGCCACCCGCCGGAACCCCGCATCGCGCATCAATCGATCGACCGCGGCCGCCTGCCCCGCCCCGACCTCGAAGAGCCCCCGCCCCTCTGGCGCCAGCACCGCCCCGAGCCCCGCGGCGATCCGCGCATAGGCCTCGAGCCCGGTCGGCCCCGCCGTCAGCGCGCGCCGCGGCTCCCAGTCCCGCACGTCCCGGTCCAGCCCGTCCACCTCGCCCGCCGGAATGTACGGCGGATTGCTCACCACCAGATCGAAGCGCCCGTCGAGCCCGACCATCCAGTCCGCCTCCCGGAAAGCCGCCCGCGCCGCCACGCCGTGGCGCGCCGCGTTCGCCGCCGCCACCGCCAGCGCCCCGGCGTCGATATCCGTCCCGACCCCAAGCGCGTCCGGCCACTCGGCAAGCAGCGTCACCAGGATCGCCCCGCTGCCGGTCCCGAGGTCCAGCACCCGCGCCGGCGCCGGCCCCGCGAGCGCCCGCGCCACCAGCGTCTCGGTCTCCGGCCGCGGATCGAGCACCGCGCCGCTGACGATGAAATCCCGCCCCCAGAACGCCCGCCGCCCGATGATCTGCGCCACCGGGCGAAACCGCGCCCGCTCCGCCAGCATCGCCTCGAACGCCGCCGCGGCCGCCTCCGGCACCACGGTGTCCATCGCAAGCGTCAGCCGGTCCGGCGCCAAGCAAAGCGCCTCCGCGAGCAGCCATCGCGCATCCCGCGCCGCCCCCGGCACCCCCGCCGCCGCCAGCCGCGCCGTCCCCGCCGCCAGCGCCTCGCGGAGGGTCACGCCTGCAGGTCGGCGAGCCGCGCCGCCTCGTCGGCGGCGGTCAGCGCCTCGATCACCTCGTCGAAGTCGCCCTGCATCACCTGATCGAGCTTGTAGAGCGTCAGCCCGATCCGATGATCGGTCAGCCGGCCTTGCGGAAAATTGTAGGTGCGGATCCGCTCCGACCGGTCCCCGCTCCCCACCTGCCCCTTGCGGTCCGCCGCCCGCTCCGCGTCGCGCCTCTGCCGCTCCATGTCGAAGAGCTTCGCCCGCAGCACCTCCATCGCCCGCGCTCGGTTCTGGTGCTGCGACTTCTCCGAGCTCGTCACCACGATCCCCGTCGGCAGGTGGGTGATCCGCACCGCCGAATCGGTGGTATTGACGTGCTGCCCGCCGGCGCCCGACGCCCGCATGGTATCGATGCGGATATCCTGCGCCGGAATCTCCACGTCCACCTCCTCCGCCTCCGGCAGCACCGCCACCGTCGCCGCCGAGGTATGGATCCGCCCGCCCAATTCGGTCACCGGCACCCGTTGCACCCGATGCACGCCGCTCTCGAACTTCAGCGCCGCGAACACCCCCTTGCCGCGCACCTCCGCCACCAGCTCCCGGTAGCCGCCGAGCTCGGTCGGCGCCGCCTCGATCACCTCCCAGCGCCAGCCATGCGCCTCGGCCAGCCGCTGGTACATCCGCGCCAGGTCCGAGGCGAAGAGGGCGGCCTCCTCGCCGCCGGTCCCGGCCCGGATCTCCAGGATCGCCGACCGCTCGTCCGCCGCGTCCTTGGGCAAGAGCGCGAGCTGCACCGCCCGCTCCGCCTCCGGCAGCGCTTCGCGGATCCGCTCGAGCTCCTCCTGCGCCAGCCCGCGCATCTCCGGATCGCCGAGCAGCCGCTCGGCCTCCTGCCGCTCGCGCACCAGCCCCCGCCAGGCGTCGATCTCGGCCACCACCGGCTTCAGTTCCGCGTATTCCCGCGACAGCGCCGCCAGCTCCGCCGGCGCCCCCCCGGCGCTCAGCTTCGCCTCGAGAAACTCGAAGCGGCCGCGGATCTGGTCGAGCTTTTCCTCCGGGATCATCGCCTGCTCCTGCGCGAAGTGGCGCACCGCCGCAAGCCCGGAATCGGCTCCGGCGCGCGCGCCCCTATTCCGCCTCGTCCAGCACGATCCAAGTGGGCGCGTGATCGCTGGCGTCCTCGCGCCCGCGCACCTGCCGGTCCACGCCGGCATCGGCAAGTCGGGCCGCGGCGGCATCGCTCAGAAGCAGGTGGTCGAGGCGCATCCCGGCATCCCTCTGCCAGCGGTTCCGCCGGTAGTCCCAGAACGTGTAGATCGTGCCCTCCGGATCGAGCCTCCGCAGCGCGTCGGTCCAGCCGGCGTCGAGCAGCCGGCGAAACGCCGCCCGGCTCTCCGGCTGCACCAGCGCGTTGTCGTCGTAGGACGTGGTCGGATAGACGTCGCGCGCTTCCGGCACGACGTTGTAGTCGCCGGCGAGAACCACCGGCACGCCGGCCGCCAGCAGCTCCGCGCCGTGGAGGCGCAGCCGCTCGAGCCAGGCGAGCTTGTAGTCGAACTTCGGACCCGGCTGCGGATTGCCGTTCGGCGCATAGAGCGATGCCACCAGCACCCCGCGCACCGCCGCCTCGATATAGCGCGCCTGCGCATCCTGCGGATCTCCCGGCAGATCGCTGCGCGTCAGCACCGGCTCGGCCCCGCGCGCCAGGATCGCGACGCCGTTCCACGCCGTCTGGCCGCGCCAGACCGCACCGTATCCCGCGGCCTCCAGCGCCTTCGACGGGAACTGCGCGTCGGTGGCTTTCAGCTCCTGCAGGCAGACGACGTCCGGCTCCGCCGCCTCGAGCCATTCCAGGAGGTTGGGAAGCCGCCGGTTGATGCCGTTGATGTTGAACGTCGCGATCTTCATTCAACCGGACGGCCGGCGGGCGCGGGCAACCTTGCTTGCCGGAACGTCAGTCGCGAAATCCCGAACGCCAGCACCCCCGCCGTGGCGATGGCCGCCACCATGGGCGTCGCCGTCCCGTCGAAGAACGGCCCGGCCAGCGCCACCATCACCCCGCCCGTCACCATCTGCAGCGTGCCCCCGAGCGACGACGCCAGCCCGGCGATATCCGGATGCGGATCGAGCGCCATCACCATGGTCGTCGGCATCACCAGCCCGAGAAAGGCGTTGCCCACGAACAGCATCCCGATGATCACCGGCAGCGTCCCGTAGCCCGCCAGCGTCACCGCGAGGAGGGTCACCGCCACCGCCGCGAAGGCACCGACCGCCACCGCCACCACCCGCGCCATCCCGAACCGCTCGCCGAGCGACGCCGCGAGCTGCGACGCCCCGAAGAACCCGATGGCATTGAGCGCGAAAGCCAGGCTGAACCCTGTCGGCGACAGCCCGAACTGCTGGGTATAGACGAACGAGGCGCTGGAGATGAACACGAAGAAGCTCGACATCGCGAAGCCGCCGATCATCGTCAGCCCCATGAACGTCGGATCGCGCAGCAGCCGCCCGAATCCCCGCATGAGCTCCGCCAGCCGCGCCGGCCGCCGGCGCTCCGGCGCCAGCGTCTCCGGCAGCACGAACGCGGTGAGCCCAAGGCTCAGCAGCGCCGCCAGCGCCAGCACCCCGAAGATCAGCCGCCAGCTCCCCACCGCCATCAGTCCGCTGCCGGCCAGCGGCGCCAGCATCGGCGAGACGCTGATCACCAGCATCACCATCGCCATCAGCCGCGTCGCCGCCGGCCCGGTATGGAGATCCCGGATGATCGCCCGTGGCACCACCATCACCGTCGCAGCACCCACCCCCTGCACCAGCCGCGCCGCCACCAGCGCCCCGATCGTCGGCGCCAGCGCACAGCCGAGCGTACCGAGCAGGAAGATCGCCAGCCCGACGTAGAGCGGCGGCTTTCGCCCGAACTGGTCGCTGAGCGGCCCGTAGACCAGCTGCGACACCCCGAACGCCACGAAGAACGCCGTCAGCGTGAACTGCGTCGCCTGCGCGCTCGCCCCGAGCTCCGCCGCCACCTCCGGCAGCGCCGGCAGGTACATGTCGATCGCGAACGGCCCCACCGCCCCGAGGAGCCCGATCACCAGCGCGATGCGCAGCATTCCGGGTTGCGCCGTCATGGGATACCTGCCGTGTGCCGATGCCAAAAGACCACGCCCGTGCCGGCGCGAACGGAGGGATCTCCATCACCACGGCCCCACAGTCAAGCCTCGCCGCCGCCGGAGCTACGATTGAAACATTGGCAGGGTCCGCACGCGGTCCCGGTCCTAGGCGCACGTCCAAGCGCATCCACGCCTGCCACCCGCAGGTTTACCGAATTTTATTGAAGATGAATCCGTTTGTTTTCAGTGCGTTCACGCGTGAACACCCTCGTGTTCACACCCGGGCGCCCCGCTACTCCGCCGCCTTCGGCGCCGCGGCCCGCTCCGCCTCGAGCGCCGCGGCCCGCTTCTCCACCAGCTCGACGATGTGGTCCACCATCCGGCCGTTGTCCATCTTGTGGTCCTGCTTGCCCGCCAGGTAGACCATCCCCGACCCGGCCCCGCCGCCGGTGAAGCCGACGTCGGTCATCAGCGCCTCGCCCGGCCCGTTGACCACGCAGCCGATGATACTGAGCGACATCGGCGTCTTGATGTGCTCCAGCCGCTTCTCCAGCACCTCCACCGTCCTGATCACGTCGAACCCCTGCCGCGCGCAGGACGGGCAGGAAATGATGTTCACCCCGCGATGCCGCAGCCCCAGGCTCTTCAGCATCTCAAACCCGACGCGCACCTCCTCGACCGGATCCGCCGACAGGCTCACCCGGATGGTGTCGCCGATCCCCATCCACAGGAGGCTCCCCATGCCGATCGCCGACTTCACGGTCCCGGACAGCATGCCGCCCGCCTCGGTGATCCCGAGATGGATCGGCGCGTCCGTGGCCTCCGCCAGCCCCTGGTACGCCGCCGCCGCCAGGAACACGTCCGACGCCTTCACACTGATCTTGAACTCGTGGAAGTCGTTGTCCTCGAGGATGCGGATATGGTCGAGCCCGCTCTCCACCATCGCCTCCGGACAGGGCTCCCCGTACTTCTCCAGCAGGTGCTTCTCAAGGGACCCGGCATTCACCCCGATCCGCATCGAGCAGCCGTGGTCCCGCGCCGCCGCGATCACCTCCCGCACCCGCTCCTTCGCGCCGATGTTCCCCGGATTGATCCTGCAGGCACGCCGCCCCCGCCTCCGCCGCCTCGATGGCGCGGCGGTAGTGGAAGTGGATGTCCGCCACGATCGGCACCGGGCTCTCCCGCACGATCTCGCGCAGCGCCCGGGTCGAGCCCTCGTCCGGGCATGACACCCGCACGATGTCCGCCCCGGCCTCGGCACAGGCCTGCACCTGCGCCACCGTCGCCGCCACGTCGGTGGTCAGCGTGTTGGTCATCGTCTGCACGCTGATCGGCGCGTCGCCGCCCACCGGCACCGATCCGACATGGATCAGCCGCGATCGGCGCCGGTCGATGTTGCGCCAGGGGCGAACGGGATTGTGCGTCATGATGCGGAGATCCGTGCCTCAAAGCCTCGGGCACGAAAGATAGGCCCGCCGGCGGGGAATGTCACCCCGCCCGCCGGCCGCGCTTACCGGATCGCGACCGCCGTCTCGAGCTGGCTCGACTGTCCGCCGAGGGCCTGGGAGATCACCTCCGGCACGTCCTCGACCACGCCGTAGCGCTCGACGATGGCCTGCGGCTCCAGCACCACGTCACGGGTGGCCTTGGTGCCGCTGCCGAGCGGCCCGTGCAGCGCGTCGCCGACACGCACGTAGACCGATCCGGAATTGCCGGCCCAGATCAGCGGCGACTCGACGCCCTCCGGCGGCGAATAGGTCTGGCCCTTCTCGAGGATGCTTTCGAAGAGCACCGTCCCGGTCTTGGTATAGACCCGGACCCAGGCGGCACGCTCGGCGATCACCACCAGCTTCGGTCGCTCCGGCGTTGCGGTCACCTGCGGATCGGCCGCCCCCTCCGACCCGGCGGCAGAGACCACCGCCGCCACCAGGGCCGCCGGGATCTCGATGCCCGGCGCCACCTCGATCTTGGCAACCTGAACCGGCGTCGCCGCCTGCGCCAGGAGCCCGGTCTTGTCCGGATCGAGCGCCGCGATCGGCCCGTCGCGCGGCACCAGGATCGGCACCTCAAGCTCCTGCTGGCGATAGAGGTCGGCCAGCGCGGTCGCCGCCACCGGGCTCGCGAGTTCGGTCAGCGACGGCTCCTCGAGCGCCGGCGTCTCCGGGGTATCCAGCGGATCGACCTCGGCCACTGCCAGGGGCAGTTCCTCGACCGGCGCAAACTGCACCCGCTGCAGGTTCTGCAGCACCGTCCAGCCGCCGTAGCCCAGCGCCGCGATCAATCCGACCAGCACCAGCACCGAGCCGATCGCTGAGACCGGGACCGCCGGCATAAGCCCGCGGTGCTCGATGCGGGTGATGGCGAAATCGGGGCGGAACCCGCCGCCCATCGGCTGCGCGGCGCCGCCCGCGGCCTTCATCCGAGCCTGCCCGCCGCTCGATCCGGCAAAGCCGCTCTCGGCGCAGAACCGCTGGAACACCTCGTCGGGATCGAGCGACAGATAGCGCGCATAGGAACGGATGTAGCCGGCGATGAAGCTCGGATTGGGGAAAACCTCGAGCTTGGCGTCCTCGATGGCGGCGATGTAGGCCGCCTTGATCCTCAGGTCGCGCTGGACGTCGAGCAGCGTCTTGCCCAGGGTCGCGCGCTCGCCGCGCAGTTCGTCGCCCAGCTTGTACTCGTAGTGGCCAGCACCGCTCGCCCCAGAGTTGTGATGCGCCGTACTCATGGATCCGCCTGGAGACCCCATAACTCTTGCCCTGCCCGCGTCAGCCTGCCACCGAATCAGTCCCGGCGGTCTCTCGTGTTTTGATTGATCGTATCATGTTTCTAAGCGCTTGGGCATAACCGGCACAATTTGGTTGTCGTGGTTGCCCAAAGGTCGCAGCCGTTTGTAACGACCGCGTCGCAGGACGCTCAGTAGATGTAGCGAATCTGATCGCTCCAGTAGCGCTCCATCCGGCGCAGGCTGGCATTGATGTCCTCGAGCCGCATATTGCCGAGCACCTCACGGCTCAGGATTCCGCTGGCATGACGCTGGAAAAGCTGGGCGATGATGGTGCGGATGTTGCTGCCCTTCTCGGTCAGGCGCACCCGCACGGCACGGCGGTCGATCGCGCACTTCTGGTGGTGCATGTAGCCGCATTCCACCAGCTTCTTGAGATTGTAGGACACATTCGACCCCTGGTAATAGCCGCGGGTCTTGAGCTCCCCGGCCGTCACCTCGTTGTCGCCGATGTTGAACAGCAGCAGCGCCTGCACGGAGTTGATGTCAATGATGCCAAGACGCTCGAACTCGTCCTTCACTACGTCGAGCAGCAGCCGGTGCAGTCGCTCCACCATTGCGAGGGTCTCGAGATAGGCCCCGAGGAAATCCTCCTCGGCGGAGATCTCCGGCACCGGCGCAACCTTCGCGTGCATACTCATCGTGTCACTCCGCAATCCGCTGACTGCGAAAGCCTCACGCAAATTCTTATACAACTCGTTAAAGGGCTTGCGCCGCCGCGGCGCTCAGGCGCGGAGCCGGGTCCGTATCCGCTCGACGATCTCCGCGTGATCCGCCGGGGCGCCAACCGCGCCGGCGATCCACCGATAAAGGTCGTGGTCGTCCTCCGCCAGCAGCGCCTCGAACCGGTCGAGCCCGGCGGGTTCGAGTCCGTCGAGAGCTTCGTCGGCATAACCCCCGAGGATCAGGTCCATTTCCCGGGTTCCACGCCGCCAGCTCCGCATCCGCAGCCGCCGCAGCCGGACGGCCAGCGCATCGTCGCTCACCCCGGGGCTCCGCCGGTGGCGAACACGCCTTTCATATCGCGGAATCCCTTGAACTCCAGCGTGTTGCCCGCCGGATCCTGCAGGAAGAACGTCCCCTGCTCCCCCGCCGCGCCCGGGAACCGCACCTGCGGCTCGATCAGGAAGGCTGCACCCCGGCCGCGCAGACGGTCGGCCAGCGCCTGCCAGTCGTCCATCCCCAGCACCACCCCGAAATGCGGGATCGGCACCGCCTTGCCGTCCACCTCGCCGCTGGCCGCGTCCCCGACCGGGGTGACATGGGCGCTGAGCTGGTGGCCGAAGAAGTCGAAATCCTGCCAGGTCGGGGCGTCCCGCCCCATCGCGCAGCCGAGCATGTCGCCATAGAACGCCCGCGTCTCGTCGAGGTCGCGCACCGGGAACGCCAGGTGGAACGGTCGGACCATTCCCGTCACGCCAGAACCGCGCGGAGCCGCTGCTCCAGCCGCGCCAGCTTCTCGGCCAACTGCACCTGCTCGGCCCGCAGATCGCGCAGGTCCGCCAGGCAATCCGCCGCCGGCGTCTCCGGCACCGGCCCGCCCGGACCCCGCGGCCCCTCCCCCTGCCCGCTCATCAGCCAGACCATCGAGACGTTCAGCATCCCGGCCATCATCTGCAGCCGGTTGGCGCGCGGCTCGGCATGATCCTCTTCCCAGGCCCGTACCGTCTGCGCCTTGACCCCCATCCGCGTCGCGAGTTCCGCCTGTCCCAGCCCCGAGGCTTCCCGCGCCAGCACCAGCCGGTCGCCGAAGGTCGAGGTCTCGTCGGTGTAATCGTAAACGGCGGCATCCGCGCCACTGCGCGTGTCGGTCATCGAGCGCTCCGATTGTTCGTTGCCGGGCAGACTTGTTCCGTCCCTTGCCTCAGCCTATGACACGCCCGGCCCTCAGATGTAAACCGGAGCGACCAAATGGCCTTCCTCTCCGACGCCCTCGCCCGGATCAAGCCGTCGCCCACCATCGCCATCACCGCCCGCGCCCGCGAGCTCAAGGCGGAAGGCCGCGACATCATCAGCCTCTCCGCCGGCGAGCCCGACTTCGACACCCCGGAAAACATCCGCACCGCCGCCAAGGCCGCCATCGATCGCGGCGAGACCCGCTACACCTCGCCCGAAGGCATCCCCGAGCTCCGCCGCGCCATCGCCGCGAAATTCGCCCGCGAGAACCGCCTCGCCTACGATCCCGGCCAGGTCGTCGTCTCCACCGGCGGCAAGCAGGTGCTCTTCAACGCTCTCCTCGCCACCCTCAACCCGGGGGACGAGGTCGTCATCCCGGCTCCCTACTGGGTCAGCTATCCCGACATGGTCGCGCTGGCCGGCGGCACGCCCGTCATCGTCACCGGCCCGCTCGAGACCAACTACAAGATCGCGGCGCGGGCCCTCGACGCCGCGATCACCCCGCGCACCAAGTGGCTGATCTTCAACTCGCCGTCGAACCCCACCGGCGCCGGCTATTCCCGCGCCGAGCTCAAGGCCCTCACCGACGTCCTGGTCAAGCACGACCATGTCTGGGTGATGACCGACGACATGTACGAGCACATCGCGTTCGCGCCCTTCGCCTTCTCCACCCCGGCCGAGGTCGAGCCGCGGCTTCTCGACCGCACCCTCACCGTCAACGGCGTCTCCAAGGCCTACGCGATGACCGGCTGGCGCATCGGCTATGCGGCGGGCCCGCAGCCCCTCATCCGCGCCATGGTGACGATCCAGAGCCAGTCCACCTCGAACCCCTGCTCGATCAGCCAGTGGGCCGCGGTCGAGGCGCTGACCGGCCCCCAGGACTACATCGCCGCGGCCGCCACCGCCTTCCGCCGCCGCCGGGACCTGGTCGTCGCCGCCCTCGGCGCCTGCCCGGGCATCGCCTGCCCCGAGCCCGAGGGCGCGTTCTACGTCTATCCCTCGATCGCCGGTCTCCTCGGCCGCCGCACCCCGGCGGGCGTCGAGATCGATTGCGACGAGACCTTCGCCAGCGAGCTTCTCGCCGCCGAAGGCGTGGCCGTGGTCTTCGGCGCCGCCTTCGGCCTCAGCCCGAACTTCCGCATCAGCTACGCGGCCGCCGACGCAGTGCTCGAAGACGCCTGCACCCGCATCCGCCGCTTCTGCGAGACCCTCACCTGAAGATACCCCCCTGAAAACGAACGTGCCGGCCGGTTTCCCGGCCGGCACGTCGTCAGGAGTCGCTCCGCGCCGTCAGTTGGCGGGTGCGGGTGCCGCCGGCTCCGCGGTGCCGTCGGCGGGTGCCGTCGTCGTTGCGGGTGCGGTCGCTTCCGGCGTCGGTTCCGGGCTCGAGCCCATGAACAGGTAGATCGCCAGGATGATGACGATCGCCGCGATGATCCAGTACCAGGTGCGCTTCTGCATGTGTCGCTCCGTGCCGTGCCTTGTTCCCCCGGGCATGGGCCCGGCGACCCCGACATGAGGGAGCGCGCGCCGCGACGCAAGGGCCGACAGGCGGAAAACCGGCTCGCCGGCATGAAATCGCCGCCCCGGGCGCATCTTCACTTATGCCGCAATCTGCACTACTATCGTCAGCGCGACCGGGGCCATGCTCCGGTTTTTTGTACCGTCAACGATCAAAAGGATGCCTAGGCCATAGCCCGCAGACCGCACAACGCGCCACCGACGCGCGACACCGGACCCCGCGTCAACGACCGGATCCGCGCCCCGGAAATCCGCCTCATCGGCGCCGAGGGCGAAAACATCGGCCTCATCACGCCCGAAAAGGCGATGGTGCTCGCCGAACAGGCCGGCCTCGACCTCGTCGAGATCTCGCCCAACGCCACGCCCCCCGTCGCCAAGATCATGGATTTCGGCAAGTACAAGTACGAGACCCAGAAAAAGGAATCCGAGGCGCGGAAGAAGCAGAAGATCATCGAGATCAAGGAGATCAAGTTCCGCCCCAACACCGACACGCACGACTACGAGGTCAAGATGCGCTCGGTGATGAAGTTCCTCGAGGGCGGCGACAAGGTGAAGATCACCCTGCGCTTCCGCGGCCGCGAGATGGCTCACGCCGATCTCGGGCGCAAGCTCCTCGAGCGGGTGGCCGACGACGTCACCGACCTCGGCAAGATCGAGGCCATGCCGCGCCTCGAGGGCCGGCAGATGGTCATGATGATCAACCCGGTCAAGCACTGACCGGAGGCGACCGCAGCGCCGCCTGACCGGCCGCGCGGTTTTCGGGGAGGGGTCCCGCCTTGATCCGTTTCGCGCCCCGCACCGGCGCGCCCTCGGCGCTGCCGGCCTGATTCCGTGGCCCGGCGCAGCCCCGTCCTCAGCTACCTCGCCTGGCTGCCGCAGGCCGCGCTGATCGGCGTCGCCCGCCTCCTGCCCGCCCGGGCGCGCCTGGCCTTCGCCTCGGGGTTCACCCGGCTGCTGGTGGCCGCCCTCCCCGACATGCGCCGCCGGGTCGACGCCAACCTGCGGCTGATCTTCCCGCAGATGCCGCCCCCCGAGCGCCGCCGCATCCGCTCGGCCATGGCCGATTCCTTCGGCCGCACGATGATCGAGGTGATGACCCGCCGCGATTTCCAGGCGCGCGCCGCCTGGACCGGCCCCACCGGCCCCGGCTGGGACGCCCTGCGCGCCGCCCGCGCCGAGGGCCGCGGCGCGCTGCTCGTCTCCGGCCACTTCGGCCAGTGGGAGGCGGTCCGCGCCGCGCTCCTGGCCAACGGCATCGAATCCGGCGCGATGATCCGCCCGGTCAAGAACCCCTGGCTCAACCGCGACTACCTCGCCTGCGTCGAGGCCGGCGGCAAGCCGGTGGTCGGCCGCGACGGCGCCGGCCTGCGCGAACTCGTCCGCCACCTCCGCCGCGGCGGCGTCATGGCGATCCTGCTCGACCAGTACACCAAGGGCGGCGCGATGATCGACTTCCTCGGCCAGCCCGCCCCCACCGGCATCGTCATCGCCGAGCTGGCGCTGAAGTACCGCCTGCCGATGATCCCCGTCTACGGGACTCGCCAGCCCGACGGCCTGCACGTCACCGTCGACTTCGAGGCGCCGATCCCGCCCGGCACGCCCGAATCCATGACCCAGGCCGCCGCCGACAGCCTCGCCGCCCGCATCCGCGCCCACCCCGGCCAGTACCTGTGGCTGCACCGCCGCTGGAAGAAGCGCTTCGACGGCGGTACCTAGCCCCACTCCCTCACGGACTTGTCCGTCGACAAATCCGTGCGCGGCTGCTGTCTGCGCTTCGCGGATTTGGGGTACACAAATCCGCGCGCGCCTGCCTGCCCCTTGGCAGGCGCGCGCGGATTACGACCCGCGGGTTTCGGCTGCACGCCCCTTCCCCTCCGCGCTCGCGCGCTTCGGGGAACGAACCTGCGCGAGGCAGTGCCTCGCCAAGAGCAGGTTCGGCGCGCCAGCTAACGCTTCAACCGGACTTGGCCTCAGTCGACCTTCGCCGCCGTCAGCACCGGCCCCATGTGGGTCTTCTGCACGATCACCGCCACCGGCCCGTCCTTGAGCCCCTCGTAGCGCAGGTCCACCGGCGCCGAGCCGTCCCAGCGCCCGACGTTCTCCCAGTCGGTGACGATGTTGGTATAGGTCATGTCGAGCCCGGCGTTCTCCCCCGCCTCGATCGACACCCCCTGCGACGGGATGAACTGCACGATCTGCACGTCGGCCGGGCCCGGCCCCGTCGCCGGTCGGCGCCAGGTGGATCTTCAGGGTATCCCCCTCGCGCACCAGCTCCAGGCTGGCCTTGGCCGGCTGCTGCTGGTGGCGCGCGATTCCCTTGAGGATGCTCTTGGCGTCGTGGCCCTTCAGCCGCTCATCGCCCTGCACCACGATCTCCGGCGTATAGATGCTGCGGCTCCGGGACGCCTTGGCATAGGCGCGCTGGCGGGCGGTGTTGCCCGGCCGGCCGAACTCGTCCTTCCAGCCGAGGTAGTCCCAGTAGTCCACGTGCAGGGCCAGCGCGATCACCCCCTCCTGCCCGGCGAGCTCGCTCAGCAGCGCATCCGCCGGCGGACAGGAGGAGCAGCCCTGGCTGGTATAGAGCTCCAGCACCACCGGCGCCGTCTGCGCGCTCACCCCCAAGGGTACCAGGAGCAGGGCGGCGGCGACGGCGGAGGGGATCAGGCGCATGGGAACTTTCGAGATTGACCGCCCCCACTCCTAGCCGCCCCCCGCCCGGCTGACCAGTCAAGCCTTCGAGAGGGCGGTCGACGTTAACCGGATTTTATTGAAGATGAATCCCTTTGATTTCAGCACGTTCACGCGTGAACGCCCTCGCGTTCACACCGTGGTCACACCCCGGCCCGACCCTGGCCGGGGTGCGCCGTTTCGCCCGGTCAGGCCGCCTTGGCGAGGTTGCGAAGCACGTAGTGCAGCACCCCGCCGTTCTCGACGTACTCGATCTCCACCGCGGTATCGATCCGGCAGCGCAGCTTGATCTCCCGCGTCGTGCCGTCCGCATAGGTGATGACCGCGGGCACGTCGGAGAGCGGCTTCAGGTCCCCGGCCAGCCCGGTGATCGAGATCGTCTCGTCGCCCTTCAGCCCGAGCGTCTTGCGGGTGTCGCCGCCGGTGAACTCCAGCGGGATCACCCCCATGCCGACCAGGTTCGACCGATGGATGCGCTCGAAGCTCTCGGCGATCACCGCCTTCACCCCGAGCAGCGCCGTCCCCTTCGCCGCCCAGTCGCGCGACGAGCCGGTGCCGTATTCCTTGCCGGCGACCACCACCAGCGGCACCCCCTGCGCCTGCCAGGCCATGGCCGCGTCGTAGATCGAGGTCTGCTTGCCGTCCGGCCCGAGCGTGTAGCCGCCCTCGACCCCGTCCAGCATCTCGTTCTTGATGCGGATGTTGGCGAAGGTGCCGCGCATCATCACCTCGTGGTTGCCGCGCCGCGAACCATAGGAGTTGAACTCGCTCGCCGGCACCTGCCGTTCCTGCAGGTAGGCGCCCGCCGGATGCACCGGCTTAAACGACCCCGCCGGCGAGATGTGATCCGTGGTCACCGAGTCCGCCAACAGCGCCAGGATCCGCGCGCCCTCGACGTCGTGGATCACCCCCGGTTCCTTGTCCATGCCCTGGAAGTACGGCGGGTTCTGCACATAGGTGGACCCCGCCGGCCAGGAATAGGTCTCGCTCTCCTCGGTCTCCACCGCCTGCCAATGCGCGTCGCCCTTGAAGACGTCGGCGTATCTCGCGCGGAACGACGCCCGCGTCACCGTCCTCTCGACCAGCTCGGCGATCTCGTGCGCCGTCGGCCAGACGTCCCGGAGATAGACCGGCTCGCCGGTGTTACCGGTCCCCAGCGGCTCCGTGGTCAGGTCGATGTTCATGTCGCCGGCGATCGCATAGGCGACGACCAGCGGCGGCGAGGCGAGATAGTTCGCCCGCACGTCCGGATTGACCCGCCCCTCGAAGTTGCGGTTGCCCGACAGCACCGAACAGGCGACCAGATCCGCCTCGTTCACCGCCTTCGACACCGGCTCCGGCAGCGGCCCGGAATTGCCGATGCAAGTCGTGCAGCCGTAGCCCACGAGGTTGAACCCGATCGCGTCGAGGTCCTCGGTCAGCCCCGCGGCCTCCAGGTAGTCGCTTACCACCTGACTCCCCGGCGCCAGCGAGGTCTTCACCCAGGGCTTGCGCGTCAGTCCCAACTCCCGCGCCTTCCGCGCCACCAGCCCAGCACCGATCATCACATAGGGGTTCGAGGTATTGGTACAGGACGTGATCGCCGCGATCACCACGCTGCCGTCATGGATGCGATAGTCGCTGCCCTCGACTTGGATCCAGCGGTCCTTGCCGTTCTGCCCCTCGTGGCGCCCCGGCACGTCCGCCGGCTCCGGCGCCCCGCCCTCACTGTCCCAGCGCACCTCCGACTTGTAGCCGACGTTGTCACGGTGCTGCTTCACCACATCCTCGAACTCGACCGCGGCATTGCTCAGAGCCACGCGGTCCTGCGGACGCTTCGGTCCCGCCAGCGACGGCTCCACCGACCCCATGTCGAGCTCGAGCGTGTCCGTATAAATCGGGTCGTAGTCCGGCCCCCGCCAGAAGCCGTTCTCCTTGGCATAGGCCTCTACCAGCGCCACACGTTCGTCCTCACGCCCCGAGATCCGCAGGTAGCGTAGGGTCTCGTCGTCGATCGGGAAGAACCCGCAGGTCGCGCCGTATTCCGGCGCCATGTTGCCGATCGTCGCCCGGTCCGCCAGTGGCAGATGGTCAAGCCCCGGCCCGTAGAATTCCACGAACTTGTTCACCACGCCCTTCTTGCGCAGCATCTGGGTCACGGTCAGCACCAGGTCGGTCGCCGTCACCCCTTCCTTGAGGCTGCCTGTCAGCTTAAAGCCTACGACCTCCGGGATCAGCATCGAGATCGGCTGCCCCAGCATCGCGGCCTCCGCCTCGATGCCACCGACGCCCCAGCCGAGGATCGCGAGCCCGTTCACCATCGTCGTGTGGCTGTCGGTGCCGACCAGCGTATCCGGATACGCCACCTCCGCCCCGGACGGGTCCTTGTCGGTCCACACTGTCTGCCCGAGATACTCGAGGTTCACCTGGTGGCAGATCCCCGTCCCAGGCGGCACCACCCGGAAATTCGCGAACGCCCCCTGCCCCCACTTCAGGAACTCGTAGCGCTCGCCGTTCCGCTGGTACTCCCGCTCGACGTTCACCTGAAACGCCCGCGGGTTGCCGAACTCGTCCACCATCACCGAGTGATCGATAACCAGATCGACCGGATTGAGCGGGTTGATCTTCTGCGGATCGCCGCCGAGATGCACCATAGCATCCCGCATCGCCGCGAGATCCACTACCGCCGGCACCCCGGTGAAGTCCTGCATCAGCACCCGCGCCGGCCGGTAGGCGATCTCCCGCGGATTCCGCCCCCCCTTGTCCGCCCAGTCGGAGAATGCCTTGATGTCGTCCTGCGTCACTGTCTTGCCGTCCTCGAAGCGCAGCATGTTCTCGAGCACCACCTTAAGCGCCGCTGGCAACCTACTGAAATCGCCTAAGCCCGCCTTCTCGGCCGCGGCGATCGAATAATAGGCGTAGGTCTTGCCGCCGACCTCGAGGCTGCGGCGTGTCCCAGCGGTGTCGGTTCCAACGAATACGGTCATCATGCCTCCGGGCTGAAGCTGGCTGGGCGGGAATTAACCATTGATAAGCGCATCCGCCCTCCGCCCGCAAGGACTCGGGGCGGCGTATTGCATACTGTCGTATACCATCATCTTCCAGCAACTGCAACAGCCCCGCGCTGCGGGCTGCGCTGCCCCCTGGCGCATTAACCGAACCCCTTCAAGGGCACTACCCGAACACGGATCGTGCGTGCGATGTACCTGACGTCAAGCTTCAGGAAATCATCGTTAACCATTGTGTTAGAACGCAAATCTAGATCTCCGCGCTCTGCGCATCACGCCCTCGCCGCCCGCCCCCATCATGTCCGCCAGCGTTCACTAGACGCGCACTCCTGCAGGGACGTCCTATCGTGAAGATCGCCTACATCAACGGCCTGCGCGGGCTCGCCATCGTCATGGTCGTCTGGCACCACTGGTATTCGCGGTCGGTGGCCGCCAACACCCCGGACCTGCTCGACCCGCTGGTCTTCGCCGGCCATTACGGGGTGGAGATCTTCTTCGTCCTCTCCGGCTTCGTCCTCTACCTGCCCTACCGCGACGGTCGCGCCTTCGATACCGGCCGCTACCTCGTCCGCCGCGCCAAGCGCCTGCTGCCGCTCTTCTACATCGCCCTTCTCGCCAGCGCCGCCCTGCACCGCGAGAACCCGCTCCCCTACGTCCTCGTCCTCTACCCCAATCCCGAGGCCATCGGCCCCACCTTCAACTTCCCGCTCTGGTCGATCAGCGCCGAGATTCTGGTTCTCCGCGTTCCTGCCGCTCCTCGTCTACCTGATGCGCTGGCCGGTCGCCCCCTGGCTCCTCGTCGCCGCCTCGCTCAGTTGCACGCTCGGCCCGGAATGGCTGCAGCGCTCCCTCCCCGGCATGCTCTATTTCTTCCTCTTCGGCATGCTCGCCGCTACCCACCTCGGCAAGGTCAGGGGCAGCGTCTGGTGCCTGCCGCTCGCCGTCGCCACCGCCTACCTGCCGACCGCGCTCGGTCGCCCCGCTGCCGGCGTCGCCGCCGCCGGCCTCATCCTCTACTGCTGGAGCCACCGGGACGCGCTCATCACCCGAATCCTCGACAACAGAGTGCTTCAGGCCCTTGGAATCATGTGCTTCTCGATCTACGTCTGGCACGAGCCCGTCCGCTTCGTCACCCAGGGCTACTACGTCTTCTCGCCGATCCAGCTCGCCAACTGGGCGCTCCTGGCCGCGGTGGCGACCCTCAGCTACCGCTTCATCGAACGCGGCCGCGACCTCGCCTGGCGCGGCCCGATCCCGTCCCCAGCACCCCGGCCCGCGCCGCCGGCGGAGGCCGTCCCCGACGGCGCCGCACCCTCCGCTACCGTGCCTGCTCCAGCGTCTCGAGAAGCGGCGTGATCCACGGTCCCACCAGCACCGCCAGCGTCACCTCCCGGTCGCCCTCGAGCGTCCGCCCCATCGCCGAGACCACCCCCACCACCTGCCCGCCCTGAAGCACCGGCGCCCCGGAGGCCCCATAGGTCACCGCGCAGCCGAGCGCCGCCACCCCGCCGAAGGTCACCTCAACGCTGCAGTCCTCGATCGACGGCGCCTGCGCCCGATCTCGTGCATAGGAAACCACGACCAGCGGCCCCGCCTCGGCGTTCCCAATCCGCCGTCCCGAACGCCGCCGCCGCATCCTCGGGCACCGGCCGCACCAGCTTCAGCACCGCAAGGTCCGCCCGCACCCCGGCCGAGTCGGCAATGCCGGCAAAGGTGAAATCCGGCTGCGTGACCGCCGCCGCCACCTTCCGCACCGCCGCGGTCTCCCCGAGCCGCAGCCCGGCGACGAAGGTCATCTCGCTCTCCGGAACCCGCGCATGGCTGACCGGATGATAGAGGCAATGCGCCGCCGTCACGATGACGTCCGGCGCGATCAGCGTCGCCGTGCAGAATCGCGTTCCCGCGACATTGAGCCGCCCGACCCCGCGATAGGCCCCCGCCTCGTCAGCCTCCAGCATCCGCCGTTCCTGCGCCTGCCCGCCCGCCACGCTCGCGACCAGCAAAGCCGCCGCCAGCCCCCGCACCTCAGCCCTTCCCCAGCGCCGCCGGCCGCGGCCCCCCGGTCGCCCAGTCTAGGAGCTCCGCGGTATGCACCACCGGCACCTTCGTGCCCGACCCGATCTGCAGCATGCAGCCGATATTGCCCGCCGCGATTACCTCCGGCGCCGTCTCCTCCAGCGTCGCCACCTTCCGCGCCCGCAACTCACCGGAAATCTCCGGCTGCAACAGGTTGTAGGTCCCCGCCGAGCCGCAGCAAAGGTGGCTGTCGCGCGGCTCCACCACCTCGAACCCCGCTGCCTTCAAGAGCGCCTTCGGCTGCGTCCGCACCTGCTGGCCGTGCTGCAGCGAACACGCCGAATGATACGCCACCCGCAGGCGCGCTGCGCCGGCCGCCCCCAGCCCCAGGTCCGCCATCAGCTCGGTCACGTCCCGCGCCAGCCCCGCCACCGTCGCAGCGTCCGCCGCCAGCGGATCGCCTTCGAACATGTGCCCGTAGTCCTTGACCGTCGTGCCGCAGCCCGAGGTGTTGATCACCACCGCGTCGAGCCCGTCGCCCCGCACCTCCCGCATCCAGGCCCGGATATTCCCGGCCGCCGCCGCATGGCTTTCCTGCACCTTGCCCATGTGGTGGGTCAGCGCTCCGCAGCACCCAGCCCCCTCGGCCACCACCACCTCGCAGCCATGCCGGGTCAGCAGCCGGATCGTCGCCGCGTTGATGTCGGTATTGAGCACCCGCTGCGCGCATCCCGTCAGCAGCGCCACCCGCTTCCGCCGTGGGCCCTCTGCGGCAAAGACCTGCGGCGCATCCAGCGGGCTCGTCGGCGGCAGGCGGCGCGGCGCGAAGGCCAGCATCGCCCGTACCTGCCGCGGCATCGCCCCGGCGAACGGCCGCCCGAGCTGCGCCGCCCGGAGCGCCAGTCGGAACCGTCCCGGGTACGGCAGCACCTGCGCCAGCACCCAGCGCAGCGCCCGCTCGAACGGCGGCCGCCGATACGTCCGCTCGATATAGGCCCGCGCATGATCGACGAGATGCATGTAATGCACCCCCGACGGGCAGGTGGTCATGCAGGCGAGGCACGAGAGGCACCGGTCGATATGCTTGACGGTCTTCTCGTCCGCCGGTCGCCCCGCCTCCAGCATGTCCTTTATCAGATAGATCCGCCCCCGCGGGCTATCGAGCTCGTCCCCGAGCACCTGGTAGGTCGGACACGTCGCCGTGCAGAAGCCGCAATGCACGCAGGTCCGCAGGATCTTGTTCGACCGTGCCGTCGCCGGATCCTCGAGCTGCGCCGCCGTGAAATTCGTCTGCACCTCAGCCGGTCCCTCTCGCCATCCGCCCTGGGTTCAGCACCCCCGCCGGATCAAACCGCGCCCGCAGCCCCGCTGCCAGCGCTGCCACTGGACCGGGCTCCGGATGGAACACGCCCCACCGCGCCCGCGCCTCGGAACTCGCACGCACCAGCGTCGCGTGCCCCGCTATCCCTGCCATCGCCGCCCGCACGTCCATCTCCTCCGGCGCCAGCACCCAGAGCAGCCCGCCGGCCCAGTCGTAGATCACCTCCGCCGGCGCCAGCCGCGCACCCAGCGCCGGCCCGTCCGTCGGCCTCACCGAGATCCGCCAGACCGCACCCTCCCGCCCGGCAAAGGCCGTGGCGTCCCGGATCCCCGGCCACGGATCTCCGTCCGCGACCCGGACGGGGCCAAACGCTTCGAGCGCCCGCCCGAGCTCCCGCATCCGGTGCGCCACCGACCCCTCGAAGCCTTCGAGCCGAAGACAGGTCTGCGCCTCCGCCCCCGGCACGTGCGCCGCCGCCGTCACCTGGAAGGGCGTCGCCATCGCCGCCGTCATCGCCCGCCCGGCGGTTGTCTCGTCGAGCCCGTCCAGTACCAGCGTCACCGTCGTCTCCGGCCCGGGCAGCACCTTGAACGCGACCTCGGTCAGCACCCCCAGCGTCCCGTGGCTCCCCGCCATCAGCTTGACGAGGTCGAGCCCGGTGACATTCTTCATTACCCGGCCGCCGTTCTTTACCACCGCCCCGGTCCCGTCGACGAACCGCACCCCGATCAGGCTGTCGCGGCAGGCCCCCGCCTGGATCCGCCGCGGCCCGGAGGCATTGGTCGCCACCATCCCGCCCACCGTTGGCGTGCCGTTGGCGCCGGAGAGCGGCCGCGCGTCCCAGGGCTCGAACGGCAGGATCTGCCCCTCGGCCTTCAGTGCTGCCTCGACCTCGGCGAGCGGCGTGCCGGCGCCGGCCACCAATGTCAGCGCCCCCGGCTCGTAGAGCGTGATCCCGCTCAGCCCCGCGGTCTCCAGCACCGCGCCAACGGTCGCCGCTCCGCGCGTGCCGCCGCCGCGGATCGCCAGGCCTTCGCCCCGTGCCGCCGCGTCGGCGACCAAATCCGCCAGTTCCGCTTCCGAATCCGGCCGATGCTCGTTCGCCATTCGCGCAAGCCCTCCCGGCCCGACCATGCGCGCATTTCGCCATGCGACGCAAGCGACGGACAGACCGCGACGACGGGGGTTAAGCGAAGATTAATTCAGACATCGAAGTCAAGCTATTTCAAAGGCTTGACCCCTCTGCACACAGTGTGCACACACACCCTCAAGCCGCCCGCCGGCCCTCCGATACCGCCAGCGGAAACACCTTCGCCGGATTGAGCAGCCACTTCGGATCGAACACGTCCTTCACCCGAAGCTGCGCCTCGAGGTCCGCCGGCCCGTACTGCACCGCCATCAGGTCGCGCTTCTCCACCCCCACCCCATGCTCGCCGGTAAGGCAGCCTCCCACCTCCACGCAGAGCGTCAGGATGTCCGCCCCAAGCGCCTCCGCCTTCTCCAGATCCCCCGCCTTGTTGGCATCGTAGAGGATCAGCGGATGCATGTTCCCGTCCCCGGCATGGAACACGTTCGCCACCCCCAGCCCGTACCCCGCCGTCATCTCCCCGATCCGCCGCAGCACCAGCGGCAGCTCGCTCACCGGAATCGTCCCGTCGAGACAAATATAGTCTGCGATCTGCCCCATCGCCCCGAACGCCGCCTTGCGCCCCTTCCAGATCAGCGCGCTCTCCTCCGCCGACCCGCTCTCCCGCAGCACCTCCGGAGAATGTCGCGCCGCGATCTCCTTGATCCGCCCGAGTTGCTCGGCGATCTCCGCCTCCGCCCCCTCGACCTCGACGATCAAGAGCGCCTCCACGTCCGGATACCCCGCATGGGCGAAGTCCTCGCAGGCCCGGATGCACGGCCGGTCCATGAACTCGATCGCAACCGGCAGCACCCCCGCCCGGATGATGTCGGCCACGCAGGCCCCCGCCACCTCGCTCGACCCGAACCCCATCAGCACCGGCCGCGCCCCCTCCGGCTTCTTCAGGATCCTGAGCGTCGCCTCCGTCACCACCCCGAGCTGCCCTTCCGAGCCGCAGATCACCCCGAGCAGATCCAGCCCCGGCGCGTCCAGATGTGCGCCACCGATCTCCACCACCGTTCCGTCCATCAGCACCATGGTCACGCCCAGGAGATTGTTCGTCGTCACCCCGTACTTCAGGCAATGCGCCCCGCCCGAGTTCATCGCGATGTTTCCGGCGATCGCACAGGCAAGCTGGCTCGACGGATCTGGCGCATAGAAGAACCCGTCCTCCTCCACCGCCCCGGACACGCTCAGGTTCGTCCGCCCGGTCTGCACCCGGATGAAGCGGTTCTCGTAATCCGTCTCCAGCACCCGATTCATCCGCGCCACCCCGAGCAGCACGCAATCCGCCGTCGGCAACGACCCGCCGGCAAGGCTCGTCCCCGCCCCCCGCGGCACCACCGGCACCCCCTCGGCGTGGCAGACCCGCAGCACCGCCGCCACTTCCTCTGTGGACGCCGGCAGCACCGCCGCCAGCGGCGGGCACCGATACGCGGTCAAGGCATCGCACTCGTACGCCCGCACCTCCGCCGGATCGTGGATCACCGCCTCCACCGGCAGCACCTCCAGCAGGCGCCGGACGATCTCGGCCTTGCGAGCGAGGACGGATGCGTTGGGCTGCGGCATCTGCATGGCATGTCCTCCGGACCGATCTGCCTTAAAGCCTAGGCCCGCCCGACCAGCTTGCCAAGCATCGCGCAAAGGCGTCAAACTCGTCGCGGAGAAGGACGCGCGATGAAAGACCTGCCCGACCACGACCCGCTTTCCCTCCTCGCCGACGCCGCCGGGCGCCCGTTCGAGGAGGCCCGTGCCATGCCGCCCGAGGTCTACACCTCCCACGCCTTCCTGGAGGCCGAGCTCGACTGCCTCTTCCGCCGCGAATGGATCTGCGTCGGCCGCGCCGATGCCCTGAAGGAGCCGGGCGACTACGTCACCTGGGACATCGCCGGTCAACCCGTCGCTGTCGTCCGTGACCGCAGCGGCGCCCTTGTCGCCTTCTCGAACGTCTGCCTGCACCGCATGTCGACGCTACTCACCGGCCGCGGCCGGGTCCGCAGCATCGTCTGCCCCTACCACGCCTGGACCTACAACCTCGACGGCAGCCTGCGCGGCGCCCCTGCGATGACCCTCAACCACGACTTCCGCCGCGAGGACTACCGCCTGCCGGCGATCCGCTGCGAGGAATGGCTCGGCTGGGTCTTCGTCACCCTCGACCCCAACGCCGCGCCGGTCGCCGAGCGCCTCGCCGAGGTGGAGGACCTGATCGGCGACTTCGCGATGGAGGCCTACGTCGAGACCTTCTACGAAACCCACCTCTGGGACACCAACTGGAAGGTCCTCGCCGAGAACTTCATGGAGAGCTACCATCTCCCCGTCTGCCACGCCGGCACCATCGGCGGCCTGTCGAAGCTGGATGAAATGGTCTGCCCGGAAGGCCGCCCGGCCTTCAACTTCCACACCATCCTCAAGGACCACAGCTTGAAGATCGCCCTCGCCCATCCATCCAACACCCGGCTCCAGGGCGACCGCCGCCGCACCACCTTCCTCCTCGCGATCTACCCGAGCCTTCTCATCACCCTGACCCCCGGCTACTTCTGGTATCTCACCCTGCATCCCCAGGGCCCCGGTCAGGTTCGAATTGGCTTTGGAGGCGGGATGTCGCCCGACTACGTCAACGACCCGGAAGCGCAGACCCATTTCGCGGCGGTCAAGACCCTCCTCGACGAGGTCAACGTCGAGGACCGCGGCTGCACCGAGAAGGTCTACCGCGGCCTGTCCTCCCCCTTGGCACGCCCTGGCCACCTGTCCCATCTCGAGCGCCCGAACTACGATTTCGCCCGCTATCTCTCCACTCACCTCGCCGGGTGACGTTGCCCCGTCACGCAATCAGGTCTGCAATCCGGCTCCTCGGTCGGTTTGTCTCGGGTGACGACACGCGGTCGCTACGCATTCAGGCCAAGCCGTTCCTGGCGGGTGATCGCGCGGGAGGTCGCGCGTGATGGCGACAGGTCCGGCGCCTAACCCGGTTCCCTGCGAAAAATGCCCCCTCCGCGCCCGCCCGGCCTTTCGGCCACTGAGCGACTCGGAGCTCGCGTTCATGCACAGCTTCAAGAGGGGCGAGCTCGTGGTCGAGGCGGGTGCCACGATCCTTCTCGAGGAGAGCGCCAGCCCGCATCTCTACACCATCCTCGAAGGCTGGGCTTTCCGCCACAAGCAGATTGCCGACGGCCGGCGGCAGGTGTTGAATTTTGCGCTGCCCGGGGATCTCATCGGCCTGCAGATCGCCATCATGAACGATATGCAGCACACGGTCACCGCACTCACGCGAACCCAACTCTGCGTCTTCCAGCGCGACAAGGTCTGGTCGGTATTCCGGGACCATCCAGCGCTGGGCTTCGCAATGACCTGGATGGCAGCGCGGGAGGAGCAACTTCTCGACGGACACCTCCTCAGCATCGGTCAGCGCAACGCAATGGAGCGGACGGCCAACTTGGTCCTCCACCTCTACGAGCGAGCGAAATCCGTTGGATACGGGGACAAGGATACGATGCAGGTCCCCTTCGGCCAAGCCCACTTCGCCGACGCGCTCGGGATCACCCCGGTCCACCTTAGCCGCACCCTGAAGAAGCTTCGGGAACGCAATCTACTGCAGTGGCGCGACAATACGCTGGCAATCTCGGATCGGCCCGGTCTCGAGGCCCTGGCCGCCTTTGAGCCACTCGACACCCACGCCCGCCCCCTTATCTGAATAGGGTGCTCCGAGCCGGGAACCCGCGACCGGGTTCGGCGTTGGCGGGGTATCTGTTTGCGGGAGAGAACCACATGCTGGGATGGGCTCTAACCTTTCTGATCATCGCGCTGATCGCCGCCATCCTCGGTTTCGGTGGCATCGCCGGTACCGCGGTCTCGATTGCCAAGATCATCTTCTTCGTCGCGATCGTCCTATTCGCGATCTCGGCCATCGCCCATCTGGTGCGCGGCCGGCCCTGACAACAGGGCTCCAGTCCAGGACGGCTGGCCTGGGTCAGCCGCCCTGCGGCTTCTCGGGCGGGGCCCCATCGGCGTCCGCCGGCCGGGCGTCTATTTCCACGATCTTGGCCTGCGCATCGGCGATCTGCGGCAGATCGCTGTTGTCTCCGGCGGCTGTCACCGCCGCCGCGAACACCGCCTTCGCATCCTTCCACCTTTCCAGCGCATAATAGGTCATCGCCAAGTGATACTGGGTGAGCGCATCGCCCGTCAGTGCCTTGGCCGCCGGCTCGAGGTAGGTAAGGGCCTGCTGATAGTCCTGCCGTTGCGTCAGCAACCATCCGTAGGTGTCCTGGAAATAGGGGTTTTCGGTCCCCCGTAGTCGTCTCGCTACCTGGAATGCCCGCTCAAGGCTGGCCTCGTCGCTCCTGTGCGAGCTCAGAAGGCTGGCGAGATTGTTGGCGATCACCACGTTCGAGGTATCGCGATCGTATATCTCCTGAAAGTCCGCGATCGCGCCCTCGAAGTCCTCGGTCGCCAGCCGTTGCTGCGCATCCAGCAGCAGGAGCGAGGAATCTCGCCTCGTCGCTTCCAGCCCTGCCGTCAGGGCCGCGTTCGCAGCGTCACCCTTGCCTTGGCTGGCCAGAAGCGCCACCAGCCCCTGGTGCGGGGCGGGAATCTGCGGCGCGTCGGCGATGAGCGTCTTATAGGTCGCCTCCGCTTCGGCGGTCTGTCCGGTCAACACCTGGATCGCAGCCAGAGCAAGCCGCCCGGGAACGCTCTGGGGATCTTCCGCCAGGATCGCGTCGACGGCCGCGCGTGCAGCCTCGACGTTTCCGGCCGCGATCTCGGTTTGGATCAGCGCGAGTTTCGGACGGATGTCGCCTTCGCTGGACTCGGCGAGCCCTTGAAGCGTCGTCACCATTTCGTCCGTCCGCCCCTCGGCTTGGAGCGCCGCGAGTTCCAGCCCGTCGGCCACCTGTGCGGCGTTCGGCGTGTCGAGCCCCCGAATGGTCCCCGCCACCTGACGAACTCGCGCGAAATCCCGCCGCTGCAGGTGGACCTGGCCGAGCAGAACCAGGAGATCGAGGTTGTTCGGATTCCGGCGCAACGCATCGAGAACCGTGTCCTCGGCCGGCCCAACCCGGCCGTCGGCCAGCAGGAACCGGCCATACCGCAAGGACTCGCCGATCCCGTTGTTCGACGCCTCGACCGCCCGCGCCAGCCGCTGGCCGGCGAGGTCATGAGCGCCCTCGCGTTCGTGCGCCGCGGCCATCAGCGTCAGCGTCTCCGCGTCCTCGGGCTTCTCGGTCAGGGCCGTATTGAGGTCTAGAAGCGCGTGTTCAGTGTCGTCCTGGTCGATAAGCCGTCGTGCCCGGAGTTTCAGAGCTTCCACGTTGCGGGGATCACTCGACAGGACGCCGTCGACCAACGTCCACGCCTCGTCGGAGGTGCCGGTATCCAGCAGCATCTTCGCCAGCGCCACTTTCAGATCGCGCACCTCGGCGGTGTCCTCCTGGCCCTCCGTAAGCTTTCGAAGGCCGGCGATGGCTTCATCGCGGCGGCCCTGTGCGAAATCGAGTTGCGCGAGCGCGCGCAGGTACGGACCCGGCTCCGGTTTGCTGTCGACCAGCTGTTGCAACTCCGCGCGCGCCGCGTCGGGTCCCTGGGTTTCGAGGAGGAATTGCGCGACGTTGAGATAGCCGGTTGGATCGTCGGGCGACTTCTCGGCGAGCTGCCGCAGGACGGCCAGGGCTCCCTCATTGTCGCCTTGGCTAAGATGCCACTGCACCAGCGCCTGCGAGACGCCGGCGTTGTCGGGATCGAGCTCGGCCATGCGCTGCAGTTGCTGGCCAACTCCGGCCTGGTCGCCGAGCTTCTCGAGGGTGGTGAGGCGCGCGACGTTGAGGTCGGGATCGTCCGGTGTCCGCTCCAAGGCGGCCTCCGTCCGTGACAAGGCGCCCTCGAAGTCATCGGCGGCCATGCGATCCGCGATCAGCACCAATTCGGCGGGCACACTGTCAGCTCTCTCCGTGAGCACGCCGTTCGCCATCTCCACGGCCGCTGCGGTGTCGCCCTGTCGGAATTTCACGCTCGCCATCAACTCGCGGGCACCGGCATCCTCCGGCATTAGGTCAAACGCCCGCTGGACATGCGTGGCAGCCGTCTGGTAGTCGCCCAGTTGGATCGCAAGCCGCCCGATATCGAGGTGCAGCGGACCATCGTCCTCTGCTAAGGCAACCGCCTGAAGGTACTGGCCGATCGCGCCCCGGGCGTCGCCGGTCTGGGCCAATACCCCCGCGTAGGCCTTGCGCGCTCCCACATGTGCCTGATTCTGCTGGAGGGCGTTGCGGAATTCCAGCTGTGCCGCCGTGGCATCTCCTTCGGTCAGGAGTTCCATCCCGCGCTTGTAATGCGCCTCGGCCTTTTCCTCCGGGCTGTCACATCCCACAAGCGCGAACACCAATGCGACCAGAACAAAGGTGCGCACTGCCACACGACTTACCATCAAAATCGACCACTCCATTCCGCCGCGAACGCCCTTTCCATCCCGCCCGACTGCACGTGCGAAAACGTGCGCTTCAGACACGCTATGTACCAAGCCCTCTTGGTCCGTTGAGCGATATTAATGGTTTTCAGAACGGCGGTTGGAACAATAGCGCACTACGATTATCTTCTTAAGTCGATCGACGCAATGAATGTCGGTTCTCTTAGGGGACCAGTCTCCCCCACCTCAGCCCACCGTACCCGCGTAGAAGCCACTTCAAGCACCGCTTTCCTACTGACACCCGTCAGCGGCCCACCTGCGCAGGACCTGCTTGAATCCGTCCAGCGGGTGCGCCTTCTCGAGTGCGAACTCCCCGCTGGCGGTCAAGTAGGTCTGGCCCTGCGTGCAGAGGGCCTCTTTCGTCCACTCGTGGCAGTCCGCGCAGTGCCGGCCTTTCCAGTAGCTGTCCGGCAGACCCTCCACGGGCGGATACTGGGGCGAGCCTTGGATGACCTCCGCGATTGACCGCCCGGCGATCGGCTCGAACCCGCGCGCCAACGGGGTCAGGAACGTGATCGTCTGGTCGCCCGGCAACGGGCTGTCGCCCGATCCATCGGCTTCGGGAGTGGCGGGCGCGGGGCTCGCCGGTTCTGCAGGTACGAGAACGAGGGCATGCGCAGGTTCCTCGGATTGGGCCGCAGGTTTGGCGCGGAGGTTCTCGATCTCGGCAGTGGCAAGGTCGGCGAAGACCCCGTCGGGATAAGTCGCTAGGTAGGCCTCGTAGTCCGCGAGCGCGCCGGAGGCCTGCGCCTGCGCAATCATCTCCTGCTCGCTCGCCGACGGCTGGGACGGCGCCGGCGGGGGGGCCTGCTCGGCCGTCGGGGCCGGCGGCGGCGCCACCTCCGCGCTGAGTTCGCCGGACAGGGAACTCTGGAGCAGAGCCCGGGCCTCGCCGCTGACCGCCGCGTCGGGATACTGCCGGAGGAAAAGGATGATCTGCACCGGATCAGCCGACTTTTTCACCGACGCCCAGAGCTGTTCCGCCGCGATCTCCTTGGGGTCCACGGGTTCGGGCGGCGCAAAATAGAATTCGCTGGTCAGCGACGAGCTGTCCCACGGCGTCTGCCGGCCCCCGGTCTTGTCGAGCACGGCGATGCGGACCTGCCTGAATACCTGCTCGATCGGCTCCCCTCTTGCGAGAATTCCCTCGGACAGGGCCTCGGTGAACGGGCTGTGCGTCCCGGCCGCTCCGTCCAGGGCGACGCTGCCGGGCGCGGACGCGTAGGCAATGAAGGTCCCCGTGGGGGCATTCATCTCTGCCAGGCCGCGCTCGGACGTCCCGCTGAACGCCTCGAACGGATTGTTCCGGCAGGCGTCCAAAATGACGATGTTCGTGCGGTTGCGCGCCGAGAACAATTGGCGAAGCACCCAATCCGCCTGGACGGCGACGAGATCGAGGTCCGCCTCGTCCTGGATGACCCCGTCCACCGGCAGCAGGTAGTTCTCCCCGCGCGACTGCACGCCATGGCCGGCGAAATAGAAGAGGCCGGTCGCGTCCGGTCCGGCGCTGCGCAGCTCGCGGCCGAAATCGGCAACGGCCCGCTTGATGGTGGTCTGATCGCCGTTGAGGATCAGGTTCACGTCGAAGCCGACGTTCTCGAGCGTCGTCGCCATCAGCTGTCCGTCGGACACCGGATTGTCGAGACGCGGGACGTTCTGGTAGTCGCCGTTGCCGATCACCAGCGCGATCCGTGGCTCCGCCGAGGCCGGCACTATCGAAGCCAGCACCCAGGCCAGCGCCACCGCCAGAGCCGCCGCTCTCCAGTCAGATTGCCGTCCGTACCGCAATGCGTATCTCAAAGTCCGGCTCCATCTGGGCCCTCGTCCTTGACCGCGACCCAGCCCTCGCGGTCACGTCTCTGCCGGAGCAGTCGGCCGCCCCATGTGCTATCCTACGGTGATCGTGGCGAGTCGATCAAAGGTCTCGTTCCATCGCTGTCGATCACAACGTGGTGGCGGGCCGATCTGACCGACGAACGGAGGTCGAAGTGAAGCGCGTAACTCTTCCCTTGCATCGTAGGCCGAACTTTCCCGGTCCTTGTGCGTTGTTGGCACTCTTCTTGTGCATATTAGCTCATCCATCAGCCGCACAGGTGGCTCCTTTTGCGCCCGGCTGGGATCTCGACGCGGCGCAGTCGAGCCTCAAGTTCCAGACCATCAAGAACGAAACCAAGGTGGAATCCAGCTCTTTTGCCACCTTCAACGGCGCCATCGAACCCGACGGAAAGGCGACGGTCCACGTCCTGCTTGATTCGGTGGATACCCTCGTCGACCTGCGGAACGTCCGGATGCGCTTCCTGTTCTTCGAGACGTTTCGCTACCCGGAAGCCACCATCAGCCTGCAACTCACCCCCGAAATGGTCGCGGACCTGCCGGCCAAGCGGCGCAAGACCATCGATCTCGACTACACCTTCGACCTGCACGGCGTGCAGAAGCCGATGACGTCTCCGGTCACGCTCACGCTCCTGAGCGACGACCTCGTCTCGGTCGCCTCCGCCGCCCCGATCTCGATCGCCGCGGCGGATTTCGGTCTCGCCGACAACATTCACAAGCTCGAGCAGGCCGTGGGCGGGGTGGTGATCGTGCCGTCCGCCACCGTGACGTTCGATTTCCTGTTCGGACGCCGAGGGACGGCCGCCGCCCCGGCTCCGGTTACGATCGCACCGGCGGCGTCGGTGGCGCTGGAAAGCCAGGGCGACTTCTCGAGCGAGGCCTGCGTGGGACGCTTCGAGGTGCTGTCGCGGACCGGCAACATCTACTTCCGCACCGGCAGCGCCAGCCTGAACGCGGACAGCTTCGCGCTCCTCGGCAGCGTCGTCGACATCGTCCGGCGTTGTCCCACCCTCAAGGTGGTGGTTTCGGGCTACACCGACGCGGACGGCAGCCCGGTCACCAACCAGCGGCTTTCCGAGGCGCGGGCGCAGGCGGTGGTGGCTTATCTGGTGGCACAGGGAATCGAGCCGACACGCCTGCGGGCCGTCGGATATGGCGAGGACAACCCGGTCGCACCGAACGACACGCCGAAGAACAAGAGCCTCAACCGTCGGATCGAGTTTGCCGCCGACGCGGCTGGCTAGGAAACGCCGGGGACCGGGTGGTGCGGGCAGCCAGGATCGAACTGGCACTCCCGAAGGAAGCGGATTTTCGTACCACTTCGGCTTCCGCCGCCGCCCGCAGGCGTTCGTGGTCTGGACTATCCCTTGGCCCTGGCCTCGTCGGCTTTAGGCCCCGCCCGTCTAGTCTCTACACCTTCCCTCCCGAAGGAGGGCTTGGCTCGGGATTGCCACCGGCGCGACCCGTGAGGTTTCCCCGACTTTGAGCGGCTATGCCCCCGCGGGTTTCCCCGCGGGCACTCGTTCATCCAAGTCCGCTGCGTCTACCGATTTCGCCATGCCCGCACACGCCCTCATCCCTAGCCGCATCGGGCGCGGGAATAAAGAGGCGGAAATCCGGGATCGTGCACAGTCTGGGCACTGTGCGCAGATGGGTCAACCCGTTGATTTAATTTGATTCAGACTCCGAGATTCATCTTCGGTTAACCGGGCAAAGTCAGGCCGCGCGCGAGCCGCCGAAGCGCCGGAGCCAGCGGCGGAGCGGGCCGAACTCGTCGGTCTCCTCCTCGAGCCGGGCCAGCAGCCGCTCGTCCGGCTCCACCTGCAGCAGTTCCTCGAGCTGCAGGCCCATGCTGGCGATCCGTCCGGATTCCAGCCGCCGGACCACCAGCTTCGCCCGCGGGATCTCCAGGACCGCGTCGAGGGCGGGCTTGCCGAGCCGTTCGCCCGCCCAATCGGCCAGCGTCGCCTCCGGATCGTGGGCGCCGAAGTCGAGATCGTAGAACTGTTTCACCTCCGCCACCCGGGTCTCGCCGCGGAGCGGCAGCTCGCCGAAGAGGAGGCCGAGCCGCCGCGCCACGTCCGGGCTCTCGCGGAAGAGGCTGTCGAGCCGCGGCAACCTCTCGCGCCCCACGAGAAAATACGCGTAGTCGCCCGGCCGGAGGGGGCCGGCCTCCGCGACGTCGAGGATGTGCCCCTTGCGCACCACCATCACCACCCGCGCCCAGGCCGGCAGCTTGCTCAGCCCGAGGATCACGCTGTCGGCCGTCACCGGATAGCCGGCGATCTCCTGCTCGACCTGGCCGGGGATGTCGAGCTCCACCCGGCTGACCGCGTGCGTCGTCTGCTTCAGCGCCACCCCCAGCCGCCGCGCCGCCGAAGTCAGGGTCGAGCCCTGCACCAGCATCGAGAACAGCACCACGAAGAAGGCGATGTTGAAGTAGGCCGGCGCGTTCGGCACAGCCGCGAGCGTCGGGATGGCGGCGAGGAAGATCGAAACCGCCCCCCGCAGGCCCACCCAGGAGATGAAGAGCTTCTCCTTCGGCGCGAAGCCGAATCGCCAGAGGCAGAGCCAGACCGCCATCGGCCGCGCCACGAAGGTCAGCACCAGCGCCACCAGGATGCCCTGGGGCGCGTACTGCCAGAGCGTCGTCGGCGTCACCAGCAGGCCGAGCACCAGGAACATGACGATCTGGCAGAGCCAGGTCACCGCATCGTGGAACCCGACGATGGAGGGATAGGCCCGGGTCGGGCGGTTCGCCATCACCAGCCCGGCGATGTAGACCGCGAGCAGACCACTGCCCCCGAGGAGCGCGGTGAAGGCCGACAGCGCGATGACGAAGGCGACCACGAACAGCGGATGCAGGCCGCCGGGCATCGACAGGCGGTTGAGCATCGCCACCAGCCCGAGGCCACCGCCCAGCCCGAAGGCCCCGCCGAGGATGGCCTGCAGCCCGAGCTGTGCCACCAGATCCCAGCCTGGCATGCCGCCGCCGGCCTGGATGTACTGGGTGAGGACGATGACGAGGAAGACGGCGATCGGGTCGTTGGTGCCCGACTCGATCTCCAGCGTCGAGCCCACGCGCTGCTGCAGCCGCAGGCCGCCGGTCCGGAGCAGGAAAAACACCGCCGCGGCGTCGGTCGAGGCGACGATAGCGCCGAGCAGCACCGCCCCCACCGGATCGAGGTCCAGCACCGACCAGGCCGCCACCCCGGTCACCGAGGCGGTGATGAGAACCCCCACCGTGGCGAGCAGCATCGAGGGCGCCAGCACCCCGCGAAAGACCGAGAGCCGGGTGCGGAGGCCGCCGTCGAAGAGGATCACCGACAGCGCGATCGAGCCGACGAGATAGGTGACCGAATAGTCGTTGAAGACGATCCCGCCCGGCCCGTCCTGCCCGGCAAGCATCCCCACCACCAGGAAGACGAGGAGCAGCGGCGCGCCGAAGCGGGTGGCGACGAGGCTCGAGAAGATGCCGAGAAGGACCAGCGCCGCGCCCACGAAGATCGCCGTGCTGACGAGATCGAGGCTCTGCATCGCGGTCGGGGGCCTCCGGGACGGGTGGGGGAATTTCGCCGCGAGTATGACGGGACGCCCGGGGCGGAGGCAACCCGCCCGGGAGTCAGCGCGGCGTCATTTCGCCGCCAGGCCGCCGACCATCGCCCGGATGGCGTTCATCGCGGCGGAAACCGCGGCAGCGTCCTCGCCGCGGACCACGAGGTTGGTGCCGAACCGTCCCTCGCGAATGAACGGATAGCTGCCGATGGTGACGCCGGCATGCGCCTCGGCGATCCGCCGCAGCGGCCCTGCGACCTCGCCCTCGGGCCGGTCGACCCGCAGTGTCTCGCTGACCAGCGGCCGCCCGCCGGTCAGCGTCGGCAGCACCCCCGCGACCATCGCCTCGAAGACCGCCGGCACCCCGGCCATGACGTGGACGTTGCCGATGGTAAAGCCCGGGGCCCGCGACACCGGGTTCTCGATCAGGGTCGCCCCGTCCGGGATCCGCGCCATGCGCAGGCGCGCCTCGTTGAGCTCGACGTCGGGATTGGCATAGTTCTGCGCCAGGATCGCGCGGGCATCCTCGCGCACGTCGATCCCGACCCCGAACGCCGCCGCCACCGCGTCGGCGGTGATGTCGTCGTGGGTCGGGCCGATGCCGCCGGAGGTGAAGACATGGGTATAGCGCGCCCGGAGGGCGTTCAGCGCCGCGACGATCTCCGCCTGCTCGTCCGGCACCACCCGGGTCTCGCGCAGGGCGATCCCGCGCTCGGTCAGCGCCGCGGCCAGGTGCGGCATGTTGGTGTCGCGGGTGCGCCCCGACAGGATCTCGTCCCCGATGGTCAGCATGGCGGCGGTGGGATTGGGCATGGCTTGTCCTCGGCTCCGCCGCGGTCCACATACCGGCGATGCGCTTCGCCAGCCCCCTGATCCGCGGCACGTTGCTGCGCCGATATAAACGATTCCTCGCCGACGTCATGCTCGAAGACGGCCGCGAGGTGACGGCGCATTGCGCCAATCCCGGGGCGATGCTGGGGCTGAACGCACCGGGGATGACGGTCTGGCTGGAACCCACCGACTCGCCAGGGCGCAAGCTCGGCCATGCCTGGCGGCTGGTGGAGCTCGAGGACGGCCATTTCGCCGGCATCGACGCGAGCCTGCCCAACCGCCTCGTCGCGGAAGCCCTCGCCGAAGGCTGGATCCCGGCGCTGGCCGGCTACGACACGGTGCGGCCGGAGGTGCGCTACGGTACCAAGAGCCGCGTCGACTTCCTGCTGACCGGCGCCGGGCGCCCCGATACCTACGTCGAGGTCAAGAACGTCCACCTCCGCCGCACCGGAGACTGGGCCGAGTTTCCCGACAGCGTGACCGCCCGCGGCGCCCGGCACCTCCGCGAGCTCGGCCTCGTCGCCGAAGCCAGGCACCGGGCGGTGATGCTCTACGTCGTCCAGCGCACCGACTGCGCCCGCCTGCGCCTCGCCGCCGACCTCGACCCGGCCTACGCCGAGGCCGCTGCCGCCGCCCGCGCCGTCGGGGTCGAGGTCCTCGCCCATGCCACGCGGATCACCCGCGACGGCGTCTGGCTCGACGCGGCGCTGCCGGTCGCTTGAGGCCGGCCCTTGCTCCTCGCCGAGCCCGCCCAGACGCAACTCGGCGTCGCATGATACCCGTTACTGGTTGAGCCCGCCTGAAGATCGTGTGGGCGGCGGTTTCCAGCCACTTTCCAGCTGCATTCCAGCCACCGGAAAACGCCGTAAACCCTTGCCGTTTGCCTTGACGCTCGCCCCGGGTTTGCAATGGCGGGGTCGACGGGCTACATGCGGGAAATGACGTCGGGAGAGCCCGCCTTGGACGATTTCCTGCCCGGCCGCCTCAACAGGGACGGCATCCGCATTCACGCCCCGGAGGACTTCGCCTTCATGCGCGCCGCCGGTCGCCTGGCCGCCGACATCCTCGACCGCGTGGCACCGCTCGTCGCCCCAGGGGTCAGCACGCTCGAGCTCGACACCGCGGTCCACGACATGATCCGCGCAGCCGGCGCCACCTCCGCGACGATCGGCTACAAGGGCTACCAGCACGCCACCTGCATCTCGATCAACCACGTGGTATGCCACGGAATTCCCTCGGAAAAGCGCTTGCGCGACGGCGACATCCTCAACATCGACGTCACGGTGATCGTCGACGGCTGGTACGGCGATTCCAGCCGGATGTACGTGGCCGGCAAGCCCAACCGCAAGGCCGAGCGCCTCATCGACATCACCCACGACGCGCTGATGGAAGGCATCCGCCAGATCGCGCCCGGCAACACCTTCGGTGACATCGGCGCCGCCATCCAGCGCTACGCCGAGGCCCACCGCTGCTCGGTCGTCCGCGACTTCTGCGGCCACGGCCTCGGCCGCGTCTTCCACGCCGCCCCGAACGTGCTCCACTACGGCCGCTGGGGCTCCGGACCGGTCCTCGAGCCCGGAATGTTCTTCACCGTCGAGCCGATGATCAACCTCGGCCGCCCCGAGACCAAGGTCCTCGACGACGACTGGACCGCCGTGACCAAGGACCGCTCCCTGTCGGCGCAGTTCGAGCACTCGGTGGGCGTTACCGAGACCGGGGTGGAGATCTTCACTCTTTCCCCCGCCGGCCGCTTCCACCCGACCTGGGCGTCCGCCTGACCGCGGCTTCTTCTGCCGCCGCGTCTTCCGCCTCGACTTCTCCGCGCTCCGCCGCATGGTGATCGAGCGAGGCCTCCCCGGAGGTCTCGGCGTCGTCCGGCGGCGCCGCGATCCGGCTCGAAAGCCACTGGAAGACCCCGAGTGCAACGAGGGCAAACATCGCCGCCATCAGCAGCAGAGCCGGATAGACAGCGCGCTGGGCTTCGGTCCTCCCGGCCTCGAACACCATGACCAGGGCCTCGAGCGAGACGGCGATGACGATGATGGTGATGAACTTGGTCAGCGAACGCCGCGCCTCGACCGCGGAGCGCAGTTCCTTGCGCCGCAGGATCTCCTCTTCGGCGATGAACCGCGAGGTCTCGACGATGGCGAAGCCGATGATGACGAGGCCGGCGCTCTCCAGCACGCTCAGGACCTCGCCATGCAAGAACGCCCGCCCCATCTCCCAGAACGCCCAGCCGAGCAGGGTGAGCGCAAGCAGCATCAGGAACGCGGTGGCGAGAACGAAATAGGCCTGGGCGATCGAATCGTAGAGGCGGTTCACGCGGGCTCTCCTTGTCCTGGGACACTGACCGGCTCGATCCTGCCCGAAAACCCCGCCGGGGCGAAATTCAAACGCGCCCCCCGGGGCTCAGAATTTGTGGAACACGAAGTAGGCGCCCGCCACGATGAAGGCAAAGCCGAGGGCGTGGTTCCAGCGCAGCGGCTCGCCGAGATAGAGGACCGAGAACACAATGAAAATGCTGAGGGTGATGACTTCCTGGATAGTCTTGAGCTGGGCGGCGTTGAAGTAGCCGTAGCCGTAGCGGTTCGCCGGCACCTGCAGGATGTACTCGAAGAGCGCGATGCCCCAGCTGATCAGGATCGCCAGCGCCAGCGGCAGCGACTTGAACTTCAGATGCCCGTACCAGGCGAACGTCATGAAGACGTTCGACAGGATCAAGAGGCCGATGGTCAGCACCGGGATGGGGATGGCACGCATGAAAAGCCGCTCGAAGGTCCTGCCCACCGCAGCTAGCCCGGTCGGCCGTCCGGCGGCAAGGCCCCGCCGGCGACGCTTCCCCAAACGCCGCTTCGGAACGGCAGATCCTCGCGATCCGACCAGTACGCGCGCACCTGTCGTTGACTCCGCGGCGGCTGGGCCCTATCGCTTTGAAACAATAAACCAAAGCCGATAGGGAAGGTCCAAGTAATGCCCATCAAATCAAGACTTCTGCGTTCGACGTTGCTGGCTGGTGCCGCGCTCGCCCTCGTCATTCCCCAGGCCGCCGGCGCCCAGGAAAAGGTCCGCTGGCAGATCCCGATGAGCTTCGCCTCGACGCTGACCGCGCTCGGCGACACCATGCCGTGGGTCGCCGACCAGCTGCGCGCCGTCTCCGGCGGCAACATCGACCTGCAGATCGCCGAGCCCGGGACGGTGGTGCCGCCGCTGTCGATCTTCGAGAACGTCTCCACCGGCGCCATTGATGCCGGCTATTCCTGGATGGGCTACGAGATCGGCCAGGTGCCGGCATCGGCGCTGTTCGGCGCGACGCCGTTCGGGCTGGAGTCCACCGGCTTCCTGGCCTGGATGAACTTCCACGGCGGCAAGGAGCTGCTGGAAGAGACCTTCGAGCCCTACAACGTGCATCCGATCTCCTGCGGCACCATCAGCCCCGAGGCGGCCGGCTGGTTCAAGAACGAGATCAAGTCGGTCGACGACCTGAAGGGCTTGAAGTTCCGCGCCGCGGGCCTCGGCGGCGAGATCATGTCCGAATTCGGGATGTCGGTGACGCTGCTGCCCGGCGGCGAGCTCTACCAGGCGCTCGAGACCGGCGTGCTCGACGCCACCGAGTTCTCGCTGCCGACCGTCGACGAACAGCTCGGCTTCTACCAGGTGGCGAAGAACTACTACCTGCCCGGCTGGCACCAGCCCTCGACCAACCAGTTCCTCTACGTGAACCTCGACATCTGGAACGGCCTCGCCCCCGAGACCCAGGCGACCATCGAGATGGCCTGCATGGCCGGCAACGCCATGGCGATCGCCAAGGCCGAGGCGCTGCAGGGCGCGGTCCTGAAGAAGTTCGCGGACGAAGGCGTGCAGGTGCGCACCTACGACGACGAGGCGCTGAAGGCGTTCTACGCCGCGACCAAGACGGTCATGGAGCGCAAGTCGGCCGAGGACCCGCAGTTCGCCAAGGTCTACGAATCGATGATCACGTTCCAGAAGGAGCTCGCGCCCTGGGACGACAAGGGCTACCTGCCGCGCGACTGGCTGGAAAAGAACGCCTTCACCCAGTAACGCCCGAGCCGGCCTGAACTGACCATACCGGCCCGCCGCGGCGGGCCGGAAACCCGAAGCACCGGACGGCGCGGGGTGTCCCTGGATGGCTGACTTCAAGCTTGACGTCGACGCGGTCGAGGCCGCCGCGGCGCGTGGCCACGCGCTCGACTTTCCGCATACCGCGATTTCGGACGCCATCGACCGGTTCATCGTGGCGGTGGCCTCGGTGTTCAACTGGCTTTGGGTGCTGCTGATCGCGCTGATCGTGATCAACGTGACGCTGCGTTACCTGTTCGGCACCAACTTCATCTTCATGGAAGAGCTGCAGTGGCACATCTATGCCATCGGCTTCATGCTCGGCCTCGGCTACGCGGTCAAAGTGGACGGTCACGTCCGCGTCGACGTGATCGCTGAACGCTTCGCGCCGCGGACCCGGGCCTGGATCGAGTTCCTCGGCCTGCTGTTCTTCGTGTTCCCGCTGGTGTGGATCCTCGTCTCCAACGCCTTGCCTTTCGTCATGCGCGCCTACCAGCTCAACGAGGTCTCGGCGGCCCCGGGGGGACTGACGAACCGCTGGCTGATAAAGTCGGTGATCATCGTCGCCTTCGTCTATCTCGGGCTCGCCGCCCTTTCCCGGTTCCTGCGCGTCTGCGCCTACCTCTTCGGCATTCCTTCGCCACGCCCGAGCTGAACCGCCGCCCGCCCGCAGCCCTTCAGGACACATCCGATGCCCACGCACGAAATCCTCGTCATCGCGATGCTGCTGACGTTCATTGCGATGCTCTTCACCGGGTTTCCGATCGCGTGGATCCTGGCCGGCGTCTCGCTCATGTTCTCGACCATCGCGGTCGTCGGCTACCAGTACCTCGACTGGGACACCAACTTCCTGACCACCTACGGCAAGCTCCACTCGATCTTCATCCAGCGCATCTACGCGCAGATGTCGAACTGGATCATGGTGGCCTTGCCGATGTTCATCTTCATGGGCCTGATGCTGGAGCGATCCGGGGTCACCGAGAAGCTGATGGTGAACTTCGTCCAGCTCTTCGGCCGGTTCCGCGGCGGGCTGGCCCTGGCGGTGGTGCTCATCGGCATCCTGCTCGCCGCCTCCACCGGCATCGTCGGCGCCTCGGTAGTTCTGCTCGCCATGCTGTCGATGCCGATCATGCTGGAGCAGAACTACAGCAAGTCCTTCGCAAGCGGCGTGGTCGCCTCCTCGGGCACGCTCGGGATCCTGATCCCGCCCTCGATCATGCTGATCATCATGGCCGACCAGCTGTCGCTGTCGGTCGGCAACCTGTTCTTCGGCGCGCTGATCCCGGGCCTGATGCTCGGGCTCATCTACATCGTCTACATCCTGGTCGGCGCCCGGTTGAACTCGAAGCTGGCACCCGCCCCGACGGACCTGCCGCCGGTCACCGCGAAGCTGGTGGGCGACACGCTCCTCGCGGTGCTGCCGCCGCTGCTGCTGATCTTCGCGGTGCTGGGCTCGATCTTCTTCGGCGTCGCAACCCCGACCGAGGCCTCTGGCCTCGGCGCCTTCGGCGCGACACTGCTCGCCCTCGTCAACCGCCGCCTCAGCTATCCGGTGATCCGGGAGGTGATCGAGAAGACCACCATCACCACCGCCTTCATCTTCGGCATCTTCCTCGGCGCCACCCTCTTCGCCGTCACCCTGCGCCAGCTCGGCGGCGACCAGTTCATCGCCGACGCCCTGAACGCCATCCCGTTCAGCTCGAGCGGCAAGGTGCTGGCCATCCTCTTCATCGCCTTCATCGCCGGGTTCTTCCTCGACTGGCTGGAGATCTCGCTGATCATCCTGCCGCTGGTGGCGCCGGTGATCTCCGGCCTCGGCTTCGATCTCACCTGGTTCGTGGTGCTGTTCGCGGTGACCCTGCAGACCTCGTTCCTGACCCCGCCGGTCGGGTTCTCGCTCTTCTACCTCAAGGGCGTCGCGCCGCCCGAGGTCACCACCATCGACATCTACAAGGGCGTCGTCCCCTTCGTGCTCTGCCAGCTCTTCGCGGTTTTCCTGGTCTTCGAATTTCCCGAGCTCGTGCTCTGGATGCCGCGCCTGATGTTCGGCGGCTGACCGCCGACGCCCGCTTGATTTTGCCCCGGCCCCGGGCGCAGATGGGCGGACGGGGAGCCACACCCCCGCATCGGACCCGCGCAGGGGAGGCGCCACCCCGCTGGTGATCAACATCCCGACGCCGTTCCGGCGCCGCCTGTCCCGTCGCCTCGTCCGCGCCGCCGCCCGCGAGCGCGGCACCGCCGAGGACATGTCGATCGGCGAGCTCATCGAAACCCTGGGCGATCGCTCCTTCGGCTGGTGCATCCTGCTCTTCGGGCTGATCAACATGCTGCCGATGCCGGTCGGCTCCAACATGATCACCTCGATCCCGGTGGTGCTCCTGACCGGCCAGATGGCCCTCGGCCTCCACCGGGTGCGCCTGCCCCGCTTCGTCCTGAACCGGCGGGTCAGCCGCAAGCGCTTCCAGAAGCTGGTGCTCTGGCTCGGGCCGGCGATCCGCCCGGTCGAGCGCCTGGTGCGGCCACGCCTCGACCAGGTCTTCGCCCCCCGGGCCGAACGCGCGCTCGGGGCCTTCCTCTTCGTCGTCGCCCTGGCGCTCTTCGCGCCGATCCCGCTCAGCGGCTACATCCCCGCCGCCGCCCTCTGCCTCGCCGCCATCGGCCTCGTCGAGCGCGACGGCGCCGTGACCCTGGCCGGCGCCGGCCTCGGCCTCGTCGCCATCGCCGTCACCGTGGTGGTCGCGGTGATGATCTTCCTCGGCGCCGAGGCCCTCACCAACTGACCGGCTTTGCGCTTGATCCGCGCCACCGCCGCTGAAAGGGTGGGCAGAACAACCGTGAGGATACGCCCGATGCGCAGACAACTCGCCCTGCTCCTGCTCGCGAGCGTCCTCGTCGCCGCCTGCGCCCCCCGGCAGCCCACGCCATACGGTCCCGCCGCCCGCGCCTGCGACGACGGCGGCGACGGCGGGGTGGTCATCGAGGGCGTCTGCCTCTGAGCCGGCCGCGTGCCAATGCCCCTTGCCAGCCCCCGGGCCGCTCACTAGCCTCCGGTTCCGAAGAAGAAAATCGCCGCGGGGGGCGGGGGAATGCCGGGCGCAATGACGCTGCAGGAGCTGAGGCAGGCCGTCGCCGACGGCTCGATCGACACCGTCGTGGTCGCCCAGGTCGACATGCAGGGGCGCCTCATGGGCAAGCGCTTCCAGGCCGAGTTCTTCCTCGACAGCGCCCACGCCGAGACCCACAGCTGCAACTACCTGCTCGCCACCGACTTCGAGATGGAGACGGTGCCGGGCTACAAGGCGACGAGCTGGGCCGCCGGCTACGGCGACTACGTGATGAAGCCCGACCTCGCCACGCTGCGCCGCACCCCCTGGCTCGACGGCACCGCCCTCGTGCTCTGCGACGTTCTCGACCACCACACCCACGCCGAGGTCCCGCACTCGCCCCGCGCCGTGCTGAAGCGCCAGATCGCCCGCCTCCGCTCGATGGGCTTCCAGGCGATGATGGCCTCCGAGCTCGAGTTCTTCCTCTTCACCAACACTTACGCCGAGCTCCACGCCGCCGGGTACCGCGGCATGAGCCCGATCAGCCCCTACAACGAGGATTATCACATCTTCCAGACCACCAAGGAGGAAGACGTGATGCGCGCCGTGCGCACCGGCCTCAACGCCGCCGGCATCCCGGTCGAGTGCTCCAAAGGGGAGGCTAGCGCCGGCCAGGAGGAGATCAACGTCCGCTACGCCGACGCGCTCACCGCCGCCGACGCCCACGTCGTCGTCAAGAACGGCGTCAAGGAGATCGCCTGGTCCAAGGGCAAGGCCGTCACCTTCATGGCCAAGTACGCGACCGATGCCGCCGGCTCCTCGTCGCACCTCCACCAGTCGCTGCGCACCCTCGACGGCCAGCCCGCCTTCCACGACCCCGGCGCCCAGCACGGCATGTCGAAGCTGATGCAGCACTGGCTCGCCGGCCTGCTCGAGCACGCCGGCGCCATCACCTTCTTCCTCGCGCCCTACGTCAACAGCTACAAGCGCTTCGCAGCCGGCACCTTCGCGCCCACCAAGGCGATCTGGTCCACCGACAACCGCACCGCCGGCTACCGCCTCGTGGCTGAGAACACCCCCGCGGTCCGCGTCGAGTGCCGCGTCGGCGGCGCCGACCTCAACCCCTACCTCGCCTTCGCCACCCAGATCGCCGCCGGCATCGACGGCATCGAACGCGGCCTCCCACTAGAGCCGGAGTTCCGCGGCGACGCCTACGCCGCCCGGGTCCGCGAGATCCCCAAGACCCTGCGCGACGCCACCGACGCGATGCGCCGCTCCAAGATGCTGCGCGCCGCCCTCGGCGAGGACGTGCTCGACCACTACGTCCACGCCGCCCGCTGGGAGCAGGCCGAATGCGACCGCAAGGTCACCGACTGGGAACTGGCGCGCGGCTTCGAACGCGCCTGAGGGGGAGCCCATGAACGCGATCACCTGCATCTCGCCGGTCGACGGCAGCACCTACGCCACCCGGCCCGTCGAACCCATCGACAGCGTCCGCAAGCGCCTCGTCGCCGCCCGCGCCGCACAGGCCGCCTGGAAGGCGGTGCCCCTCCCCGAGCGCATCGAGCTGGTGCGCGAGGGCGTCGCGCGGCTCGAGCGGGTCAACGCCGACCTCGTCACCGAGCTCGCCTGGCAGATGGGCCGGCCGGTGCGCTACGGCGGCGAGCTCGGCGGCGTCCGCGAGCGCAGCGACTACATGGCCTCGATCGCCGAAACCTCGCTGGCACCCGACCGTCATCGAGGACAGCGACCGCTTCCGCCGCGTCCTCGCCCGCGAGCCGGTCGGCCTCGTCTTCGTCATCGCGCCCTGGAACTACCCCTACCTCACCGCCATCAACACCATCGTCCCGGCGCTCATCGCCGGCAACGCGGTGGTGCTCAAGCACGCCAGCCAGACCCCGCTGGCCGGGGAGCGCCTCGCCCAGGCCTTCGCCCACCTGCCCGAGGGCCTCTTCGCCAACCTCTTCCTAGACCACCCCACCACTGCCGCGCTGATCGCCGAGCGCGCCTTCGACTTCATCAACTTCACCGGCAGCGTCCGCGGCGGCCAGGAAATCGAGCGCGCCGCCGCCGGCACCTTCGTCGGCCTCGGCCTCGAGCTCGGCGGCAAGGACCCCGGCTACGTCCGCGCCGACGCCAACCTCGACGCCGCGGTCGACACGCTGATGGACGGGGCGATGTTCAACGCCGGCCAGTGCTGTTGTGGCATCGAGCGCCTCTACATCCACGAGAGCCTCTACGAGCCGTTCGTGGCGAAGGCCGTCGACTGGGCCTCGAAGCTCCACCTCGGCAACCCGCTCGACCCCGAGACCACCCTCGGCCCGATGGCGGCAAAACGCTTCGCCGATACCGTTCGTGCCCAGACCGCCGAGGCCGTCGCCGCCGGCGCCAGGCCGCTGGTCGATCCCGCCCTCTTCCCCGCCGACACCGGCGACACCGCCTACCTCGCCCCGCAGATCCTCACCGGCGTCGACCACTCGATGCGAGTGATGACCGAGGAGAGCTTCGGCCCGGTCGTCGGGATCATGCCGGTCAAGGACGACGAGGAGGCCCTGACGCTGATGAACGACTGCCGCTACGGCCTGACCGCGGCGATCTTCACCGGCGACACCGAGGCCGCGGAGAGCCTCGGCGCCCGGATCGAGACCGGTACCGTGTTCATGAACCGCGCCGACTACCTCGACCCGGCCCTCTGCTGGACCGGCTGCAAGGAGACCGGCCGCGGCGCGGCGCTCTCCGCGCTCGGCTATCTCAGCGTCACCCGGCCCAAGTCCTACCATTTGCGGAAGCTCTGAGCATGGTCGCCACCGCCAACTGGAACTTCCCGACCAAAATCCGCTTCGGCGCCGGCCGCATCGACGAGTTGCCAGACGCCTGCGCCGCCGCCGGGATCACCCGGCCGCTGCTGGTTACCGACCCCGGCCTCGTACGCCTGCCGATCACCAGCCACGCGCTCGGCCTCCTCGAGGCCGCCGGCCTCCGCGCCGCGGTCTTCTCCGAGGTCCAGCCGAACCCGACCGAGGCCAACGTCACCGCCGGCCTCGCGGTCCTGCGCGACGGCGGCCACGACGGCGTCATCGCCTTCGGCGGGGGCTCGGCGCTCGACTGCGGCAAGGTCGTCGCCTTCATGAAGGGCCAGACCCGGCCCATGTGGGATTTCGAGGACATCGGCGACTGGTGGACCCGCGCCGATCCCAAGGGCATCGCCCCGGTGGTCGCGGTGCCGACCACCGCCGGCACCGGCTCCGAAGTCGGCCGCGCCGGCGTCATCACCAACCTCGCCACCCACACCAAGAAGGTGATCTTCCACCCGGGCATGATGCCGCGTGAGGTCATCCTCGACCCCGAACTCACCGTCGGCCTGCCCCCGGCGCTGACCGCCGGCACCGGGATGGATGCCCTCGCCCATTGCCTCGAGGCCTATGCGAGCCCGTTCTACCACCCCATGGCCGAAGGCATCGCCGTCGAGGGCATCCGCCTCTGCAAGGAGTACCTGCCCCGCGCCTACCGCGACGGCACCGACCTCGAGGCCCGCGCCAACATGCTTTCGGCCGCCGCCATGGGCGCCACCGCCTTCCAGAAGGGCCTCGGCGCCATCCACGCCCTCTCCCACCCGGTCGGCGCGCTCTACAACACCCACCACGGGCTGACCAACGCCGTGTTCATGCCCTATGTCCTCGACTTCAACCGCGAGGCGCTCTGGGACAAGATCGACCGGCTCTCGGCCTGGCTCGGCATCGAGGACGGCTTCCCGGGCTTCCTCGACTTCATCCTGCGCCTGCGCCGCGACCTCGGCATCCCGCACACCCTCGACCGGATCGGCGTCGACGAGAGCCGCTTCGCCGGAGATGGCGGAGATGGCCGTGGTCGACCCCACCGCCGGCGGCAACCCGCGGCATCTCGGCAAGGCCGACGCGCTCGAACTCTACCGCCGCGCCTACGACGGGCGGCTCGGGTGAGCCGGACTAGCCGGATACGCGGTTAACGAGAGATGAATCTCGTAACATATTACGATGCTTATCAATGACTTGACCCCTCTGCACAACTTGTGCAGCACGGGTTTTCGGGGGTGTTTGACAGCAGGCCGCCCCCTCCCTAAAAGCCGAAGTGCGACGCAACATCATGACGTCCGCCGGGGGAAGGGAGCAAGAACCGTGAAGATCGGGGCACCGAAGGAGACCTTCGCCGGCGAGAAGCGCGTGGCGATGTCGCCGCAATCCGCCGCCGCGCTGAAGAAGCTCGGCTACGACTGCCTCGTCGAGGCCGGCGCCGGCGCCGACGCCCGCTTCTCCGACGCCGACTACACCGCCGCCGGCGCCGAGGTCGTGCCCGACGCCGCCGCCCTCTGGTCCCAGGCCGACATCGTCGCCAAGGTCCGCGCCCCCACCCCCGAGGAGGTCGCGCTGACCCGCCAGGGCCAGATCGTCATCAGCTTCGTCTACCCCGCCCAGAACGCCGAGCTCCTCGACACGCTCAAGGACAAGGGCGTCACCACCATTGCCATGGACATGGTGCCCCGCATCAGCCGCGCGCAGAAGATGGACGCGCTCTCCTCCATGGCCAACATCGCCGGCTACCGCGCGGTGATCGAGGCCGGCGAGAACTTCGGCCGCTTCTTCACCGGCCAGGTCACCGCCGCCGGCAAGGTCCCGCCCGCCAAGGTCCTCGTCGTCGGCGCCGGCGTCGCCGGCCTCTCCGCCATCGGCACCGCCACCTCGCTCGGCGCCATCACCTACGCCTTCGACGTCCGCCCCGAGGTCGCCGAGCAGATCGAGTCGATGGGCGCCGAGTTCGTCTACCTCGACTTCGCCGACGCCCAGCAGGACGGCGCCGCCACCGGCGGCTACGCTGCGCCCTCCTCCCCCGAGTTCCGCGAGAAACAGCTCGAGAAGTTCCGCGCCCTCGCCCCCGACATCGACATCGTCATCACCACGGCGCTGATCCCCGGCCGCCCGGCGCCGAAGCTCTGGACCAAGGACATGGTCGAGGCGATGAAGCCCGGCTCCGTCGTCGTCGACCTCGCCGCCGAGCAGGGCGGCAACTGCGACCTGACCAAGCCCGGCAAGATGTTCGAGACGAAGAACGGCGTCCGCATCGTCGGCTACACCGACATGGCGAGCCGCATGGCCACCCAGGCCTCGACACTCTACGGCAACAACATCCGCCACATGATGGACGACCTCACGCCCGCCAAGGACGGCCAGCCGGTCGTCAACATGGAGGACGACGTCATCCGCGGCGCCACCGTCACCCACGACGGCGCCGTCACCTTCCCGCCACCACCTCCGAAGGTCCAGGCGATCGCCGTTCAGAAGGCCAAGCCCAAGGTCCCCGAGGAGACCGCCGAGCAGAAGGCCGCCCGCGAGCTCGCCGCCTTCCGCAAGACCTCGAACCGCACCACCGTGCTCCTCGTCGTCGGTACCGTCATCGCGCTTCTCGTCGGCACCGTCGCGCCGGTCAGCTTCATGCAGCATTTCATCGTGTTCGCGCTGGCCTGCTTCGTCGGCTTCTACGTGATCTGGAACGTCGCCCACGCGCTCCACACGCCGCTGATGGCGATCACCAACGGCATCTCGTCGATCATCATCCTCGGCGCCCTGCTGCAGATCGGCTCGGGGAGCTTCTTCGTGGCGCTCCTCGCCGCGCTCGCCACCCTGATGGCATCGGTGAACATCTTCGGCGGGTTCCTCGTTACCCGGCGGATGCTCGCCATGTTCCAGAAGAGCTGAGGACAGCCCCATGAGCCTAGGACTCGTCTCGGCCTTCTACCTCGCGGCCGCCATCCTCTTCATCCTCGCCCTCGGCGGGCTCTCCAACCAAGAGAAGGCCAAACGCGCCATCTGGTACGGCATCGCCGGCATGGCGCTCGCGGTCATCGCCACGATCTTCGGTGGCTCCGGCCACTACTGGCTGTTGGCGCCCATGGTCATCATCGGCGGCGCGGTCGGCGCCTACGTCGCCAGCCGGGTGCAGATGACCCAGATGCCCGAGCTCGTCGCGGGCTTCCACAGCCTCGTCGGCCTCGCCGCGGTCTTCATCGGCCTCAACGCCGACATCGAGGCCCACCGCGCCGCCCAGGCGGTTGCCGACGGCACACTCGACCAGCTCCGTGGCTTCGCGCTCACTCTCGCCCACAAGACCCCGGCCGAGCTCTCGATCATGCGGGTCGAGATCTTCCTCGGCATCCTGATCGGCGCCATCACCTTCACCGGCTCGATCGTCGCGTACCTCAAGCTCTCGGGGCGGGTCGGGTCGAAGCCGCTGACGCTCCCCAACCGCCACGCCATCAACATCGGCGCCGGCCTCCTCTGCCTGATTCTCGGCATCCTCTACTTCTCCGGCGCGGGCATCTGGACGATGGTGCTGGTGGCGCTCATCGCCGGCTTCATCGGCTGGCACCTGATCATGGCCATCGGCGGCGCCGACATGCCGGTGGTGATCTCGATGCTGAACAGCTACTCGGGCTGGGCGGCGGCGGCGATCGGCTTCACCCTCTCCAACGACCTCCTGATCGTCACCGGCGCGCTGGTCGGCTCCTCGGGTGCGATCCTCTCCTACATCATGTGCAAGGCGATGAACCGGAACTTCGTCTCGGTCATCCTCGGCGGCTTCGGCGGCAGCGCCGGCCCGGCGATGGAGATCGAGGGCGAGATGGTGGCGATCGATGCCGACGGCGTCGCGGCGATGCTCGACGACGCCGATAGCGTCATCATCGTCCCCGGCTACGGCATGGCCGTGGCCCAGGCGCAGCAGTCGGTGGCCGAACTGGTCAAGCGCCTCCGCGCCAAGGGTAAGGAGGTCCGCTTCGGCATCCACCCGGTCGCGGGGCGCCTGCCCGGCCACATGAACGTGCTCCTCGCCGAGGCCAAGGTCCCCTACGACATCGTGCTGGAAATGGACGAGATCAACGACGACTTCCCGTCGACCGACGTCGCCATCGTCATTGGCTCGAACGACATCGTGAACCCGGCCGCCCAGGACGACCCCAATTCGCCCATCGCCGGCATGCCGGTGCTGGAAGTCTGGAAGGCCAAGCACGTGCTGGTCTTGAAGCGCGGCCAGGGCACCGGCTACTCCGGCATCGAGAACCCGCTGTTCTATAAAGATAACGCGCGGATGTATTACGGCGATGCCAAGAAGTCCCTCGACGAGCTCCTGACCAAGCTCCACTGACCCCCCGGCGGGAGGCGAGTGCCATGGCGACGGTCATCCTTCTTCACTCGATCCTCGGCCTGCGCGCCGCCGAGGCGACGATTGCCGACCGGCTCCGCACCGCAGGCCACGATGTGGCTCTGCCTGACCTCTATGGCGGCCGCAGGACCAATTCCTACGACGAGGGCTTTGCGCTCCACGACGCGATTGGTGACTCGATACTCATGGAGCGCGCGGCCGCCGCCGCGGCGCCGTTGCCGGCCGATACGGTCCTCGCCGGAATCTCGATGGGTGCCGGCATCGCCGGACAGCTCTGGGCCAGCCGTCCGCAGGCTCGGGGCGTGCTTTTCTTGCACGGCCCCGGTCCGCTCGCGCAGGACCCGCGCCCGGGCACGCCAGTCTCCGCGCACATTGCCAATCCCGATCCCTACGACGATGAGGACTTCATCGCAGCGTGGATCGGCGAGGCCCGGCGACGATCGATCGCCCTCGATGTTCACCGCTACCCTGGCGCCGGCCACTTCTTCACCGACCCGTCATTACCCGACCACAACTCCGCAGCTGCAGAACTGGCACTCTCACGCGTGGTGGATTTCCTCCAGCGCATCTGAGATATTCATCGCCGCCGCTACAGCCGTGCCACGCTGCGCCGCGGTTCACCTGAACTCAAACTGCAATCTTCGGTTTGGCGATTGGCGAATCGGCCAGGCTAGATCGCAACAAGTCTCTGTTTTTGCCGGGCTTTGTTAAGCATGATCGGCGGCCGCGTTCACGCTTGCTAAACGCTGATCGCCGAATGTCCCACCACGCGGTCGAAGGGCCGGCGCGGCTGGGACCGAAAATGGACCCGGGACCGCATCAGTCAGAAAGGCGTTCATCGGTTCCGCATGGGCGGGGCCATCCATGACATCGCAGCGTCGAAAGCGCTGTACGCCAAAAGGACTACGAAAATGGCTTCGATTCTCACCAACACCAGCTCGATGGTGGCCCTTCAGACCCTGAAGAACATCAACAAGGGCATGGCCAAGGTCCAGGACGAGATCTCGACCGGTCTCAAGGTCTCGACCGCCAAGGACAACAGCTCGTCCTGGTCGATCGCCTCGACCATGAGCTCCGACGTCTCCTCCTTCAAGAAGCTCGGCGACTCGCTGACCTCCGCTTCGGCGATGGTGGGCGTGGCGCGGACCGCTTCCGAGCAGGTGGCCGGCATCCTGAAGCAGATCCAGGAAAAGGTCGTTCAGGCCGATGGCGCTGATACCGACACCCTGTCCAAGCTGCAGGACGAGGTCGATGCGCTGACCGACACGATCGTCTCGATCGCCACGTCGGCCCAGTACAACGGCATCAACCTCGTCAGCGCCGCCGGTGCCGACAAGGACGTGCTGGTCTCCGTCATCCGTGACGACGCCGGTGCGATGACCTCGGAGAAGCTGACCATCACCGCGCAGGACCTCGAGACGCTCGGTGCGGCCCTGACCCTGACCGACGATGCCGACGACAACCTCGACGCCGTCGACACGCTGCTCGACGACGCCAACACCGCGGCGGCGGCATTCGGTGCGGCGCAGATCCGCATCGACGCCCAGAACGCCTTCCTTTCGAAGCAGGCGGACGCCCTGAAAGAAGGCGTCGGCGCGCTGGTGGATGCGGACATGGAGGAGGCCTCGGCCCGCCTCGCCGCCCTGCAGACCCAGCAGCAGCTCGGTATCCAGGCGCTCTCGATCGCCAACCAGGCGCCGCAGAACGTCCTGTCGCTGTTCCGCTAAGACCCTCGGCCGGGGCGGTAACGCCCCGGCCACTCTCCTTGCCTCCCCTGCCGCGCGCCCCACGCCGGCCCATGCCTCGAAGGGTTCCTAGTCGATGTCGAGTTCGCAGGCCCGTTTTGCCTACTCCACCCCGGCGATCCGCAGCGCCCGCGGCGCCGAGTATGCCGTCTTCGCTCGCGTCACCAAGGCGCTGAAGGCCGTCGACGAGACCGATCGCAGCACCTTTTCCGCCCTCGCGACCGCCGTGGTCGACAACCAGCGCCTCTGGGGCACCCTTGCCGAAGACCTGATGGACGATCGCAACCAGCTCCCGGTCGAGTTGCGCGCCCGCCTGATCTCGCTTTCCGAATTCGTCCGCCGGCACAGCCTCGCGGTCCTCGGCGGCCGCGACACCGTCGCCGCGCTCATCGACATCAATACCTCGATCATGAAGGGTCTTCGCGGCGAGGTGGAGGAAGCGGCATGACCGGCCTGGTCCTGAAACTCGGCCCGCACGAGCGGATCATGATCAACGGCGTCGTCATGGAGAACGGCGACCGCCGGACCCGGCTCAACGTGCTGACACCCGACGCCAACGTCCTGCGCCTCCGAGACGCCATCCATCCCGACGAGGCCAAGACCCCGGTCAAGCGCGTCTGCTACATCGCCCAGCTCGTCCTCGCCGGCGAGGCCGACCCCGAGGAGGCGAGCCGCCAGCTCCTGCGCGGCATCGAACAGCTCAGCCAGGTCTTCCAGGACCCCGACAGCCGCGGTCACCTCGCCGCCGCCACCGAGGCGGTGAACGCCCGGCGCTTCTACCAGGCGATGAAGGCGCTCCGCGGCCTCCTGCCGCGCGAGACCCGCCTCCTCGGCCTGCGCCCGGCGTCCTGAGCGGGGGCCCGGGCGATGACCTTCCAGCCGACCATCCCGCTCGCCGGCATCGCCGGCTGGAAATTCCTGGAGCGCACCCAGACCTCCCAGCAGGCCGCCTTCGACAAGAGCCCGGAGATCGCCCGCGACATCGCCTACTTCGAGGAGAAGATCGGCTCGATCACCACCGCCGCCGACCTCGTCGCCGATCGGCGGCTGCTCAAGGTGGCGCTCGGCGCCTTCGGCATGGACACCGAGATCGACAAGAAGGCGTTCATCCGCAAGGTCCTCGAGGAGGACATGACCGACCCCAAGGCGCTGGTGAACCGCCTGACCGACAAGGCCTATGCCAAGCTCGCCGAGACCTTCGGCTTCGGCACGATCGGCGGCGCGCGGACCGGAGATCTCGGCTTTGCCGCCAAGATCACCTCCGCCTACCGCACCCGCGCCTTCGAGGCCGCCGTCGGCGACGCCGACAACAACATGCGCCTCGCCATGAACTTCCGCCGCGAGATGGCCGAGCTCTCGCAGGGCGAGACCGGCGCGAGCTGGTACACGGTCCTCGGCTCCAAGCCGCTGCGCCAGGTCTTCGAGAAGGCCTTTGGACTGCCCACCCAGTTCGGCCAGATCGACATCGACAAGCAGCGCGACATCCTGCGCGACAAGACCGGCGGGCTCTTCGGCGTCGACAACCTGACGGCCTTCCGGGACCCGGAAGCGGTCGAGAAGATGATCAACCGCTTCCTCGCCCGCGCCCAGATCGAGGACGGGATCAAGAGCTTCTCCCCCGCCGCCGCGGCGCTGACGCTCCTCCAGAGCTCCAGTTCCTCGGGGTCCTACGGGCTCCTCAACCTCCTGAGCTCAAAGAACTGACGCGTCAGCGCAACGGCGTCTTCGCCTGCGGTCCCCTGACCGGGCCCTGCTCCTCGAGCACCTCCCGCAAACGCGCGAAGCTCGCCGCAACCCCCTCCGGTGCGCGCTCGGAGAAGAAGGCGTCGAGCTTCGGCCAGAATCGGATCGCCTCGTCTATGCCGGCGTCGCTCCCCGGCACGTAGAGCCCGGTCTGGATCATCAACGCCGAGTTCTCGTAGGCGGTCAGCACCCGCCGCATCCGCGCCAGCATGGCGTTCTCCTCCTCGCTGGCGATCCCCGGAAGGCTCCGCGACACGCTGCGCCGCACGTCGATCGCCGGAAACCGGCCGCGCTCGGCGATCCCACGGTCCAGCACCACGTGCCCGTCGAGCACCCCGCGGGTGATGTCCGCGATCGGCTCGTCCATGTCCGACGCCGCCACCAGCACGCTGAAGATGCCGCTGATGTCGCCCTTGCCGAACGGCCCCGGTCCTGCGCGCTCGCAAAGCGCCGCGATCAGGTTCGCCGTCGATGGAGGAAAGCCTCGGAGCGTCGGCGATTCGCCGGCCGTCAGCGCGATTTCCCGATGCGCCTCGGCAAAGCGGGTCAGGGAATCGACGAGCAGCAACACGTGCTTGCCCTGGTCGCGGAAGACCTCCGCACAGGCCATGGCCATCCACGCCGCCCGCCGCTTGATGAGTGGCGCCTGGTCCGACGTCGCAGCCACCACCACGGCGCGCTCCATCCCCTTCGGCCCCAGGACGTTGTCGACGAAGTCACGCAGCTCGCGACCCCGCTCGCCAATGAGCGCGAAGACGACCACATCGGCCTCGATGCCCCGGGCCAGGTCGCCGAGCAGCGACGACTTCCCGATCCCCGACCCGGCGAAGACGCCGATCCTCTGGCCCCGGGCGATCGGCAGGATGGTGTCGAAGACCGTGAGTCCCGTCGCCAGCCGCGGGCCGAGCCCCTTGCGCGTCGCCGGCGGCGGCGGCGCCCGGCGCAGAGTCGCGCTGGCCGATCCGGGTTGGAGCGGCCGCCCGTCGAGCGGCTGCCCGAAGGCATCGACGATCCGCCCCACCCAGCTCTCCGCCGGATGCACCCCCGCGGGCCCGAGCAGCGTCGCCGCATCGCCGACCGCCGCGCCGTCGAGCGGCGCATAGGTCATGGCGCGCACCACGGTCTCCGAAATTCCCACCACTTCGCCCCCGAGCGGCGCCCGGCCCCCGCCGAGGCCGATCGCCACCTGGTCGCCGATCCGCGCATGATTGCTCAGGCCCGCGATCTCCAGCGCGGCGGTTCCGACCGTCGTCACGCGCCCCACCCGCTGCTGGTTCTGCACCCGCGCCAGCTCCGCCCCAAGTGCCCCGAAATCCGCAAACATCGGCAATCCCACGTTTTCCGCGCCCGAGCGCGCTTACCCTTTGTCAACCATCAACCCTTAAGCCGGCCTAAACCGCCTCACGGGAACCGCGCCCCATGCCCCTCGAGATCCTGAGCCTTTCCAGCGCCCTGGCCGCCCATGCCAGCACCCGCCAGCAAGTGATCGCCGAGAACGTCGCCCACGCCGATACACCCGGCTACCGCGCCAGGGACATCGCCGACTTCGCCGAGGTGCTCGACAGCGGCCCGGCCTTCACCGCGCGGCAGACCCGGCCCGGGCACATGGACTTCGGCGCCGAGCCCCACGGCTTCGAGCCGCGCGAGGTGACCGCCTTCGGGGCGGAGACGCCGAACGGCAACTCGGTGTCGCTCGAGGACCAGATGATGCGGTCCGCCGAGGTGCGTCAGGAGCACGATCTCGCCCTCGGCGTCTACGCCAAGACCCTCGAAATCCTGCGCACCGCCGTCGCCAAACGCTGAAGGAACCCCGGATGAGCGACCTCTCCAAGACGATGGCGGCCTCGGCTAGCGGCATGGCGGCGCAGGCGGCCCGCCTCCGGCTCTCAACCGAGAACATCGCCAACGCCGACACCCCCGGCTACCGGCGCAAGACCGTGTCGTTCGAGGAAACCTTCCAGCGCGCCGGCGACGCCCGGGCCGTCGCCACGGGTCCGGTCAGGCTCGATCAGAGCGAGCTTCAGAGCATCTACGACCCGACCAATCCATTGGCCGGACCGGATGGCAACTATCTCGGCTCCAACGTCAACCTGATGGTCGAGATCGCCGACGCCCGCGAGGCCAACCGATCCTACGAAGCCAACCTCAAGATGTTTGACCAGGCCAGGCAGATGGCGAGCTCGCTGCTCGGCCTGCTGCGCCGCTAGACCAAGGATACCCCGCCCCATGGACATCAAGGCAACCCTCGCCTCCCAGCTCTATTCCCAGGTTCAGGCCGTCGCCAAGCCGGTGCCGCAGGACCCCGCCACCGTCCGTCCGGCGGCCGAGGCCTTCAAGACCGCCGCGGCCGACTTCATGGAGACCTTGCGCTCCGGCGAGGAGACGGTGAAGGCGGGCCTCGCCGGCCGCGCCGACCCGCAGGCCGTCGTCGAGGCGCTGGCCGCGACCGAGCTCGCGGTGCAGACCGCGGTGGCAGTGCGCGACAAGGTGGTCGAGGCCTACCAGGAAATCCTCCGGATGCCGGTCTGAGCCATGACCGAGGCGGCGGTTCTCGACATCCTGCGCCAGGGACTCTGGACCGCGCTGATCGTCTCTACGCCAATCCTCGCCGTGGCGCTGATCGTCGGCCTCGCCATCGGCCTCGTCCAGGCGCTGACCTCGGTGCAGGAGATGACGCTCACCTTCGTGCCGAAGCTCGGGGCGATCCTCGCGGTCTTCTGGGTGACGATGAGCTTCTCCGGCCACACCCTCGTCCGCTTCTACCAGGACCAGATCATCCCGATGGTGATCGGCCGCTAGCCCCGGCTCTCCAAGGAACCATCCCGCACGCAAAGAGGTCAGCGGCCCCGACCGCGGCGGCCGTGAAGCGGGCGGCGCTCGCCCCCCCCCCCGCCGCAGCACCGATTTGAGGTGGCACCCCTGCCGCCCCCCTTGCTATGCACGGCGGCATGGACCACGCCACGCTCGAGCTCTCCGACGGCCGCCGCATCGCCTACTGCCGCAGCTCCGGCGAAGGCCCGGGCATCGTTTTCCTCGGTGGCTTCCGCTCGGACATGACCGGGACCAAGGCCCGCTTTCTCGAGGCCTGGGCCCGGGCCCGCGGCCAGGCCTTCCTCCGCTTCGACTACACCAGCCACGGCGCCTCGTCCGGCGACTTCGAGCAGGGTGCGATCGGCGACTGGGCACACGACGCCCACGATGCCGTCCTGCGGCTGACCGAGGGGCCGCAGGTGCTGGTCGGCTCCAGCATGGGCGGCTGGATCGCCCTGCTCCTGGCCGGGCGCATCCCCGCGCGCATCGCCGGCTTCGTCGGCATCGCCGCGGCGCCGGACTTCACCGAGGACTCGATGTGGGCCGGGATGGGTCCTGCCGAGCGGGCCCGGCTCGAGGCCAAGGGTCGGATCGAGGTCCCCTCGGACTACGATGACGGCCCGTACGTGATCACCCGCCGGCTGATCGAGGACGGGCGGCGGAACCTGGTTCTTCGATCTCCGCTCGAGCTCGACTTCCCGGTCCGGCTGCTCCACGGCACCGCCGACGCCGACGTGGACCTCTCGGTTGCCCTGAGGCTCCTCGCCCACGCCACCGGGCCGGACATCCGTCTCACGATTGTGAAGGACGCCGATCACCGGTTCAGCGCCCCGGAGAACCTGGACCTCCTCGCCCGAACGGTCGAAGACATCGCCTGAGATGGCCATCCCGTCAGATGCCGCCCGCCCGGCGTTGACATTCCGGATCTGCCAGCATGGCATTAGAGCGGTACACCTTCGTTGTGAATCGGCGAGGGATTCCCAAGGCGGCTCGTTTCTGACTCTCTGTTCCCGAAGCAGGTATCGGGACAGCGAGATGGGCAAACCACTGGGGATGGACTTGAGAAAGCGGGCGTTGGCCGCGGTTGACGCCGGGATGAGCCGCCGGGCGGCGGCGGGTCGCTTCGGCGTGTCGGTGTCGTCGGTGATCCGCTGGGACGCGCAGCGGCGGGCGACGGGGAGCTTCGAGCCGAAGCCGCAGGGCGGCGACATGCGGTCGCGGCGGATCGAGGCGCGGCATGCGGACGTCATGGCGGCGTTCGAGGAGGCGCGGGACCAGAGCCTCGAAGAGCTGCGTGCCCGTCTGGCCGAGCGCGGCATCGCCGCGTCGAGCTCGGCGCTGTCGCGCTTCTTCCAACGCCACGGCATGACGCGGAAAAAAAGACCGGACATGCGGTCGAGCAGGATCGCGCAGATGTCCTGAGCAAGCGCCGCGCCTGGTTCGAGGCGCAGCCAGATCTCGACCCTGCGAGGCTCGTGTTCATCGACGAGACCTGGACCGCGACGAACATGGCGCGCACGCACGGGCGTAGCGCCCGGGGCGAACGGCTGCGCTTGGGGGTCCCCCACGGCCACCGGAAGACCACGACGCTCGTCGCGGGCCTCCGCCTCAGCGGCATGGTTGCCCCAATGGTCCTCGGCGGTCCGATCAACGGAGACTGGTTCGAAGCTTATGTCCGCCGGGTGCTGGCTCCGACACTCCGCCCCGGCGACATCGTGGTCATGGACAACCTCTCCAGCCACAAGCGGGCCTCGGTCCGGGCGATGATCGAGGCAAGAGGCGCAAGGCTCGTCGTCCTTCCGCCATATAGTCCCGACTTCAACCCGATCGAGATGGCCTTCGCGAAGCTTAAGGCGCTGCTGCGCAAAGCCGCCGAGCGCACCGTCGACGGCCTCTGGAGCGCCATCGGCCGCCTCGTCGACGTCTTCACGCCAAAGGAGTCCGCCAACTACTTCGCCGCCGCCGGTTATGATCCAGATTGATCGGGAAGCGCTCTAATGATTGAAGGTCGCAATAAGATCGTATGGGCGCTTTCCAGCCACGTTCCAGCCGCTTTCCAGCCAGTACAAATTCCCGTGCCTCTGGCGCTCAGCGCGTTCCTTCGCGATCGAGGCCCTTCGGCTAGCTCCCGAATAACCCACAAGCGATCGGAAAAATCTGCCCCGTCATGAGATGTCTTGCCCCGCGGCGTGCATCGCAATTCCTACGGTAAGAGAGAGGGTGCCCTGGACCCTGAAAATGAAGTGGCCGGCCCCGAATTGGAGGCCGGCCAATAGCATTGCGTCTCGGCCGTCAGGCCTGTGTCGCAGCGATCCGTTCTATTTCTTCCTTTAGATACAGTTTCTTGAGCTTGAGTTGTTTTATACTCAGATCATCGCTCGCCGGCCTGCGTTGCTCTTCGTCGATGATGTCCGAGAGGGCCTGATGCCGCTTGCGCAGCTCGCTCAGGTGCGAACTCATGCTCATTCCATGCCTCCTGATCAGTGTCACCGATCCGTCAAGTTAAGCACGGAATCCCATCCGAGTCACGCAAACCGCACCCGTCCCACCACAACCGGAACGCGTACGGCGGGAACCCGCACCGCCAGCCGCTCCGGGTTCATCAGCGTCACCAAACCACCCGCAGCTATGGAGAGGAGCCCGACGATACTCGTCCAGCTCAGAGTCTCGCCGAACCAGAGGAAGCCCACCGTCATCGCAGTCAGCAGGTTGAAATAGAGAAACGGCGCCAAGACCGTCGCGTCGGCCCTCTGGTAGGCGGCGACTGTGAGGAAGTGGCAGACCGCAGAGATCGCCCCAAGCGCCAGGGCCCCGACGAGAAGGGCCGGCGTCAGGGCCGGCAAGCCACCGGCGAAGGCGAAGGGCGCCAGCATGCCCGCGCCGAGGAGTGATTGTACGGCGAGCGTCGACAGCGCATCGGTTTGGCTTTTGGCGCCACGGGTGGCCGCGAGGTAAGTGCCGAGCAAGGCGCCGCCGATCAGGGCGAAGATGCAGCCGGGTTCCAGCCCCGCCTCCGGGCGGAGGAGGATCGCAGCCCCTAAAAAGCTGATCGCCGAACCCATCAGGCGCGGGGCGGTCGGCGATTCACGCCAGATAACGATTCCGAGGATGCCCGAAACGATGGGTGCGATGAGGAATCCACCGACCGCCTTGGCCATCGGCACCATCCCCAGCGCGGCGATAAGCGAAGTCATCGCTCCCATGATCAACGCGGTGCGGACGATCTGGCCGGCCCGGTCACCGGTCGCGACGACAATCGAACGCCCGGTCCCCATTGCGACCACTACCGCGATAAGGCCCGCAGAGAGGTAGCGGATAAAGGCAATCATCATCGGTGTGTGTTCTGCCGACAGTGTCTTGGCCACGCCGTCGACGGCGGGGGTCAGGAGCATGGCCAGAATGAGGAAGGCAACGCCGATATTCATGTCGCAGTACTCCCGGGGGACAGGCAGGCGCCGACGCGCGCCGACATCCAGTAGTTGTTCACAATTCGTCAATACCACCTAAGCGTGCATCCGGCAACAGTTCCGCCATCCCGCGCAGGAGCTTTTGCGCTTCGCCAGTATAGCTTTCTCCGTCGGAGTTATGTGTATTGCCTTCGTGCAAGGTTAAGGGAGGCCAGAGGGTCAGCGGGCCGGCCCGGTTCTTGCGCCCGCGGACGAGAACGCGTCCGGCCGGACGACCGGCACGGGCAGCCACGGGCAGGACTTCTACGGAGCCCGCACGGCCCGAAAGCCCGGTCAGAACCTCGTCCAGGCGGGCTGTCCGGTGGATCATGATCAGGAGCCCCCCGGGGCGCAGGCGCCGCAGGCCGGCGAGAATCCAGTCGGAAAGCGGCGTGGCGGCCTCGCGATGGGACCGATCCCGACCCGGATCCCTGCTGCCGGTGGTCGCGGCCGGGTGGTAGGGCGGATTAACCAGGACGAAATCGAAGATCCGTTCGCGAAGCGCAGAAGGTGGCCGGCGCAGGTCGCCGTCGTGGATCGCGGCATTCAAGTGGTTCTCGGCGGCGTTGCGGCGGGCGAGCTCCGCATAGGCTGGTTGTACCTCGAGACCGTGAATTTCCAGCCCCGGAACCCGCGCGGCGAGGCAGAGCACCGCGGTGCCGACGCCGCAGCCCAGTTCGAGGACCCGCGCACCGGCGCGCGCGGGGACGAAGGCGGCGAGGAGCACCGGATCGATGGCAGCGCGGTAGCCGATCTTCGGCTGCCAGAGGCGGAGCCGGCCATCGAGGAAAGCGTCGTGCGTGAGTTCCTCGGGCGCGAAGCTCACAGCACGTCGGGCACGTCGTTGTCGCGGAGGACGATGCGGGCGCGGAAGAGGTCGCGGTCGGCGACCATCACCCGGCGGGGAAGGAGGCCGATCGAGCCTTCCATGACGCTCATATGGACGTCCAGTACGAAGCAGTCTATATCCTCGCCCCGCAGCAAAGCGGTGCTGAAGGCGATGACCGTCGGGTCGTTGGTGCGCAGGAGTTCTCGCATGGCGCGCAGCCTAGTTTCCGCCCGGGTCGACGTCGAGAGCCAAGAATCCATGGACAAATCGCTGCGCGAAACGAATGCGGTCGAGGCACTGCAGGCGGCGCTGGCCGAGGATATGGAAGCGGTGAACGGGCTGATCCGCGCGCGGATGGCGAGCGCCCATGCGCCGCGGATACCGGAGGTGACGGCGCATCTGGTGGAGGCCGGCGGCAAGCGGCTGCGGCCGCTGCTGACCCTGGCGGCGGCACGGCTCTGCGGCTATTCGGGCGAGCATCATCTGAGGCTGGCGGCGACGGTGGAGTTCATCCACACCGCGACCCTCCTCCACGACGACGTGGTGGACGAGAGCGCCCGGCGGCGGGGGCGGCCGACGGCGAACCTGCTCTGGGACAACAAGTCGAGCGTGCTGGTCGGGGACTACCTTTTTGCGCGGTCATTCCAGCTCATGGTCGAGACCGGCGAGGTCCGGGTGCTCGACATCCTGGCCAACGCCTCGGCGGTGATCGCCGAGGGCGAGGTGCTGCAGCTGACCGCCGCGTCGAACCTCGACACCGGGGAGGAGACCTATCTGCAGGTCGTGCGCGGCAAGACGGCGGCGCTCTTCGCCGCTGCCTGCGAGGTGGGCGGGGTGATTGCGGGGGCGTCGGAGGCGGAAGTCGAGGCGCTCCGGACCTATGGGGACGCGCTCGGGGTGAGTTTCCAGATCGCCGATGATCTGCTGGACTATGGGGGGCTGAGTGCGGAGCTCGGCAAGAACACCGGCGACGACTTCCGGGAGCGAAAGATGACGCTGCCGGTGATCCGGGCGTTGGCCGCGGCGGAAGCTGACGAGCGGACATTCTGGGCGCGGGTGATCGGCAAGGGCGACCAAGGCGACGGCGATCTCGAGCGGGCGCTGCGGCTGATGCGCCGGCACGGGGCGCTGGAGAGCACTCGCGCGACGGCGATGGAGCATGCCGCGAGGGCGCGGGAGGCGCTCGGGCCGCTGCCTGAAGGGGTTTTCAGGGACCATCTCGAGAAGGTTTCGGCGTTCGTGGTCGAGCGGATCGCCTGAGAAACCGCTGGGTGTTCACGCGTGAACAATTTGCATCTCTTTGAAATCAAACGGATTAATCTTTAATAATTTTCCGTGAAATTGCTCCCGACCGGGGCGGCCGCCACCCACCACGTCGGCTCGGCGCGGCGGATTTCATCGGCGGCAGCGAGAGCCGGAGGCTCGGTGGCGAAGAGGCCAAAGCAAGTGGCGCCCGAGCCGGACATGCGGGCGAGGACGCAGGCGTCTTGCGCCGCGACCGCGTGCAGCACCTTGCGGATCGCGGGCGCGACGGCCACCGCGGGGGCCTCGAGATCATTGCGCTGGCCGGCGAGGAAGGCGAAGAGGGTGTCGCCGTTCCTGAGGTCCGGCGGCGTCGGCATTGGCGGATTGTTGCGATCGGCGAGGCCGGCGAAGACGGCGGCGGTCGCCACCGGGACACCGGGATTGACAAGAACGATCCAGAAGGGCGGAAGCGCCAGCGGCGCTAACGCCTCGCCGATCCCCTGCATGCGCGCGGCTTGGCCGGCCAGGCAGACGGGCAGATCGGCCCCCAAGGCGAGGAGCGCCTCGGGCGCCGGTAGGCGCACCTGCCAGAGCCGCGACAGCAGCCGCAAGGTCGCGGCAGCGTCGGCAGAGCCGCCGCCGATGCCGCTCGCGACCGGCAGGTTTTTCCTGAGCCGGAGAGCCGCGCCCCGACCCGGCGGCCGCAGCAGCTGAGCGGCCTGGAGCACCAGGTTGTCCGCCCCGGCCCCGAGGTCGCGGGCGAAAGGGCCGTCGACGGCGAGGGAGAGGCCGGCGGCGGGCTCGGCCTCGACGAGGTCGCCGAGACGGGGGAAGACCACGAGGCTGTCGAGGAGGTGCAGCCCGTCGGCGCGGCGGCCGGTAACGTGGAGCGTCAGGTTGACCTTGGCCGGCGCGAGCTCGGTCGCGGCGGCGGGCATGGGCCTCAGAGGTCCTGGCCCGCCGGATCCTCCTGCTGGACCTGGTCGAGGCCCACCTCGAGCTTCTTACGTACCCGGTCCATATCGAGATCGTCCGAGGGGCCGAAGGAGAGCGCCCGGCGCCACTGGAACTCAGCCTCGCGCTTGCGGCCGACTTTCCAGAGCACGTCGCCGAGGTGATCGTTGATCACCGGGTCGTCGGGGGTGAGCTCGACGGCGCGCAGCATCGGCTTCACCGCCTCGTCGTAGCGGCCGAGGCGGTAGAGCACCCAGCCGAGGCTGTCGGTGATGTAGCCGTCCTCGGGCTGGGCGCGGACGGCGCGCTCGATCATCGCCAGGGCCTCGTCAAGGTTCTCCTGCTTCTCGACCATGCTGTAGCCGAGGTAGTTCAACACCAGTGGCTGGTCGGGCTGCAGCTCCAGCGCCTTGCGGAAGTCGGCCTCGGCTTTCGGCCAGTCGCCGGCGCGCTCGTAGGAGATGCCGCGGGTATAGAACAGCACCCAGTGCGCGGGGCCCGGCGTCTCGACGAGGTCGATGGCCTTGCCGTAGGCCTCGGCCGCCTCCGCATAGCGCTCGGCGGCACGCAGGGCGTCGCCGAGCGAGCTCTCGACCTCGATCAGGTCGCCGTGGGCGGCCGCGAGTTCGGTGAGCGTCGCGAGCCCGGCCTCCGGGTCGCCCGACGCGCGCTGGGTGTCGGCCCGGCGGATCTGGGCGGTGACATACCAGGGGGAGCCCTCGGGCACCGCTGCCAGCGCCTCGGTCGCCAGTGCGTGCTGCTCCTCGCTCTCGAGGATGTCGGCGGTGAGCATCTGCGCCTCGGTGAGATCCGGGCGGACCTGCAGGGCGAGACGGGCGTGCAGCAGCGCCACCCGCTCGGTATCCGCGGTGTTGAGGGCATCGGCAAGGGTGAGGAACGCCTCGGCGGCGCCGTCGCGCGGGCGGGTCACCACGTCGAATGGCACCTCCTCGCCCGCGGCCAGCCGGTCGCGAAGGGCGAGGAGCGGTGCGTCCGGCAGGCCGCCGGACATCGCGTCGTCGATCACCTGGACCGCGTCGGCCTCGCGGCCGATCTGGGCGAGCACCTCGGCATGGGCGACGATCGAGGAGCGGTTGAGATGCAGCGGTCCGTCCTCGCCGCCGGCGAGGATCTGCTCGGCGGAGACGAAATCGCCGGCGAAAGCCAGCGCCAGGGCCTTGTGGTACTGGCCGTAGGCTGCCAGCGCCTCGTTGCCGTTCATGCCGTCGAAGGTCGCCTTGGCGGCGTCGAAGTCCTCCTGGCCAACCTCGATCCAGCCGGAGAGGAGGCCGCCGAGCAGCGGGTTGACGCTGTCACCGGCCGCGGAGAGCATCCCCGCGGCGGCGTCGAAATCGCCGTCGGCCAGCACGTCGGCGATCCGAACCAGCGTCGCGATCTGGTTGTTGGGATCGACCGTCTCCAGCCGGTCGGCGAGACCTGCCGCGGCGTCCATGTCGCCCAGGGCCACCCGGCTGACCAGCGCGTTGGTCAGGAGGGTGACGTTCTGCGGGTCGAGGGTCAGCGCCTCGTCGTAGTAGAGCGCCGCCTCGGGATAATCGCTGCGGAAGTCCGCCTGCATCGCGGCGAGGTAGGCCCCCGAGAGGCTCGAGGCCGCGGCGGGCAGCGTGGAGGCCGCCAGGAGGGCGGCCAGCAGGCTGCGGCGGGCCAGGGGGGCGAGGAAACTCAGCACGTCACGGATCTCCCGGGGTTCACGGATCCGGCAGACCCTATGCCGCCGGGCCCCCCGTTTCAATTGGGGTAGCCCGGTCCGGGCGCCCCGGGCGGTCACATGTTCGGATCCGGCGGTCCGCCGCTCAGCCGATGAGCGCCAGCGCGGCGTAGAGGACCGCCATGCCGCCGAAGATCGCGCCGAGCACGCTGCGTGTCGCCGCCCCGATCGCGAGGGCCGCCGCGGCGGCGATGAGCCGGGCCGGGTCGGGCGTGCCGCCGGTTGCCTGCGGCCAAACCACCAAGGGCGCCACGAGGCCCGGCATCACCGCCACCGGGACGTAGCGCAGGAGGCGCGAGACCAGAGGCGGCAGGACGCGGTCGCCGACGAGGCCGATGAAGGAATAGCGGATGGCGTAGGTGCCTACGCCGAGTGCGAGGATCACGATCCACATCTGCAGCCTGTCGCTCACCGGTTTCGCTCCTGCCACGCCTCGACCAGGGCGCCGGTCACCATGGCGAGGAGCGCCGCGACGATCAGCCAGAGATTGTAGGGCATCCAGGAGAGCGCCAGCGACACCGCCACCGAGACCGCGGCGGCAGCGATATGGGGCAGGCTGCGCAGGGCCGGGGCGACGAGGGCGAGGAAGGTGATCGGCACCGCGAAGTCGAGGGCAAGGCCCGCCGGGATCGCGGCGCCGGCGACCATGCCGGCCCAGGTCGCCGCGTACCACGGAAAGCAGATCGGCAGCAGCGCCCCGAAGTAGTGGGCCATCTTCTGGGCCGGGGTCATCTTCGGGCTGAGGGCGTAGCGGTTCGTCACCACGCCGAAGGTCTGGTCGGTAAGGCCGTAGGCGGCCAGCGCCCGCTGCCAGCTGGGGGTGGGGCCGAGGTGCTGGGCGAGGGAGGCCGAGTACATGGCGAGCCGCAGGTTCACGGCGAGCGAGGTTGCGATGACGATGAGGAGCGGCGCGTGGTCGGAGAGGAGCTGGACGGCGGTGAACTGCGAGGCGCCGGCGACGACAGCGACGCTCATCGCCATGGTCTCGAGCACCGGCCAGCCGCCTTCCGCCGCGACCACGCCGAAGAGCATGCCGAAGGGCACGATGATGAGCAGGAACGGCAGGGAGTCGCGCACGCCGAGCCAGAAGGCGCGGCGGAGGGTGGGGTCGGGCATGGAGGTCGTCCTTCGGGCTCCGTGTCTGACCTATCGCCGGGGCGGGGCGGGGTTCAACCGGATAAGTGGCCGGCGGTGCGCGGGGCGGGGGCGTGCCGCGCACGGGCGCGCACTGTGCGCGGGTCGGTCAAGTGGTTGTTTTCGTTATATATTGAGTCCGGCATTCAGGTTTGGTTAACCGTGAGTTCCGCCGCACGTCAGGCCGGCTTGCGGAATGCCGCTCTCGCGGCGGCGACCTCGGCGCGGATGACGCAGTCGTCGAGGTGGTCGTTGACGAGGCCCATCGCCTGCATGAAGGCGAAGACCGTCGTCGGGCCGACGAACTTCCAGCCGCGCTTCTTCAGGGCCTTGGAGAGCGCCACCGAGGCCGGGGTGGTCGAGACAGTCTGCGGTGCCGCGGCGGGTTCCTCGTAGCGCCAGACGAAGGCGGCGAGCGAGCCGGCCTCGGCGACGAGCTCGCGGGCGCGGGCGGCGTTGTTGATCGCCGCCTCGATCTTGCCACGGTGGCGAACGATGCCGGCGTCGGCGAGGAGGCGGGCGACGTCGGCCTCGGTGAAGGCGGCGACGGCGTCGATCTCGAAATTGGCGAAGGCGGCGCGGAAGTTCTCGCGCTTGGCGAGGATGGTGCGCCAGGAGAGGCCGGACTGGAAGCCCTCGAGGCAGAGCTTCTCGAAGAGCCGGCGGTCGTCGGCGACCGGGAAGCCCCATTCGCGGTCGTGGTAGGCGAAGAATTCCGGGGCGGCGGCGCACCAGCCGCAGCGCGGGCGGCCGTCGGGGCCGGGGATGGTAGGCATGGGCGGTCCTCCTCGCGCGGGCGCGGCGTTCGGTCTAGCTTGACTCGCGGAAGAGGACGAGGGCGATTCTAGGGGCCATGAGCATCGAGCGGACGGCGTACCTGATCGCACCCGACCCGGCGGCGCCGCGGCTGACGCGGGCGGTCACGGGCATCGACCACGAGGGGCGGGAGGTCGAGACCCGGGTGGTGGAGGAGCGGCCGCTGACGATCTTCCTGAACGCCCAGGAGATCGTGACGGCGATGACCATCGGGGACTACCCGCAGTACCTCGCCGTCGGCTACCTGATGAACCAGGGGATGCTGCGCCGCGACGACGTCCTGACCGGGATCGACGTCGACGAGGAGCTCGAGACCGTGGTGGTGCGGACCGAGCGGGCTACGGACTATGAGGAGAAGCTGAAGAAGAAGACCCGGACCTCGGGCTGTGCCGTGGGCACGGTCTTCGGCGACGTGATGGAGGGGCTCGAGGGGCTGACGCTGCCGGCAACGGCGGTGCGGACCTCGGATCTCTATGCGCTTGCGCAGGCGATCAACACCACGCCGAGCCTCTATCTCGAGGCCGGCGCCATCCACGGGACGGTGCTCTGCCAGGGCGCGCGGCCGCTCGTCTACATGGAGGACGTCGGCCGGCACAACGCCGTCGACAAGATCGCCGGGTGGATGGCGATGGAGGGGGTCGGGCGCCGCGGACAAGCTGCTCTACACCACCGGGCGGCTGACCTCGGAGATGGTGATCAAGACGGCGCTGATGGGTATCCCGGCGCTGGCCAGCCGCTCGGGCTTCACCGCCTGGGGGGTGGAGATCGCCCGGCAGGTGGGGTTGACGCTGATCGGGCGGATGCGCGGGCGGCGGTTCCTCTGCCTCGCCGGGGAAGAGCGGCTGGTGCGGGACGCCGACCCGGCGGAGGTTCCCGAGGAAGCGGGCCGGCACCGGCGCAAGGCGGCGGGTACCGACTGACGATCGGGATCAGCGCTCGCCGATCTGCCAGCATTCTTCGTAGAACGAGCAGTAGCGCCCTTCGACCGAGATCCGCTCCACGTCGATCATCGGCGCATCAAGGTCGACGTCGTCCGGGGGGTCGGACGGGCGGCTGGCATAAAGTGTGAACGTGTCGCCCGAGCGCAGGACGTACTCGCCCTCGATGATCGAGCAGGCGTGGTGCCAGTCGCTGCCGTCGCGGCCGAGGGCGCGGTCCATGGCGGTGCAGGCTTCGAGGCCGGGCTCGTCGAGCCGGGTGCCGTCGACGACGAGCGACACGTCGGTGATCGCGGCCGGACCGAGGCCGGTGTTGACGAGACCGAGCCTCAGGGTCCCCGCCGCCGAGTCCTGCTCGAAGCGCCAGTCGAGCCGCGGTTGCACGCTGAGGCTCATGTGCCGCCAGGATATCCGCGCCTGAACCACGGTCAGGGTTATCGCGCAGAGCGACACGATGATCGGAGCCCAGGTGCGGAACACCTCGAGGAAGAGCTTCAACCGCGTGCCGCTGCCGGACCCCATCTGCGGTGTGCCCTCCGATGCCGCGGCGGACGCTGTCACAGCCGGCGGCAGCGGGCAAGTGTCGCCGGTCGCGCGTTGCACCGGGCGGGCTGGCGGTGCAGGAAGGGTGCCGAGCGAAAGGCGACGAATGGCGGGTAACGGTATCCTCGGCGTGATCCTCGCGGGCGGCCTCGCCCGGCGCATGGGCGGCGGCGACAAGGGCCTCGTCGCCCTCGGCGGCCGGCCGATCCTCGAGCATGTCATCGACAGGTTGCGCCCGCAGGTCGACGGCCTGGCGCTGAACGCCAACGGCGAGCCAGCGCGGTTCGCCGCCTTCGGGCTGCCGGTGCTGCCCGACAGCGTCGGCGGGCACCCGGGACCGCTGGCCGGTGTGCTGGCGGGGATGGACTGGGCGGCGGGGCGGGGAGCGGCGGCGATCGTCACCGCCGCGGCGGACACCCCGTTCTTTCCGCGCGATCTGGTGGAAAGGCTGGTGGCGGCCGCCGAGGCGGAGGGGGTGCCGCTCGCCATGGCGGCGACGCCGGGTGCCGAGGGGCAGGACCGGCACCCGACCTTCGGGCTCTGGAAGGTGGCGCTGCGCGAGGACCTGCGGGCGGCGCTGGCGGCGGGGCTTCGCAAGGTGGTGGCCTGGACCGGGCCCCACGGCTGCGCGCGGGCGGTCTTCCCTGAGGCGGAGGCGTTCTTCAACGTCAACACGCCGGAGGATCTCGCGCGGGCGCAGGCGATGGCCGCGGCGGCGCGGGCATGAGGCTCTATGGGGTCACCGGGTGGAAGAACTCGGGCAAGACGCTGCTGGTGGAGCGGCTGGTGACCGAGCTGACTGGGCGAGGCCTGAGTGTTTCGACGATCAAGCACGCCCACCACGCCTTCGACATCGACCGGCCGGGCAAGGACAGCTATCGGCACCGGGCCGCGGGGGCCGCCCAGGTGCTGGTGGCCTCGGAGAGCCGCTGGGCACTGATGTCGGAGCTGCGCGGCGCGCCGGAGCCGCCGCTGGCGGCGCTGGTCGCCCGGCTCGACCCGGTCGACCTGGTGCTGGTCGAAGGCTACAAGCGCGACCGGCACCCGAAGATCGAGACGCGCCGGGCCGCGACCGCGCAGGATCTCATCGCCGCGGGGGACGCGACCATCGAGGCGGTCGCCTCCGATGCCGCCCTGCCCGGCCTCGCGGTGCCGGTTTTCGACCTCGACGACGTGGCCGGGATCGCCGGGTTCATCCTGGTGCGCACGGGGCTGGGGTGAGCCGGCTCTTCGATACCGTCGCCGTGGTCGACTGGTCGTCGCGCGGCAAGCCGTCGCCGCGGGCGGAGAGCTCGGATGCGCTCTGGATCGGGCTTGCAGGGGCCCGGAGCGGGGAGCGGTATTTTTCCACGCGGTTCGCGGCGATGGGTTGGCTGGCCGAGCTGATCGCCGCCGAGCGGGCGGAGGGGCGGCGGGTGCTGGCAGGGTTCGACTTTCCGTTCGGGTATCCGGCGGGCTTCGCCGGGGCGGTGACCGGGTCGAACTCGGCGCTGGCGCTCTGGGAGCACCTCGCCGGGCGGGTGACGGATGGACCGGACAACGCCAACAACCGCTTCGAGGCGGCGGCGGCGCTGAACGCGGGGCTGCCAGGGGCCGGGCCGTTCTGGGGCAACGGGCTGCCGGTGGACTTCGCGCACCTGCCCCGACGCAGGCCGCCGGCGGGGCAGGTGGCGGGCGAGTGGCGCCTGGTGGAGGGCGCGCCCTATGCGAAGGGCGCGAAGTCGTGCTGGCAGTTGAGCGGCGCGGGCTCGGTGGGCGGGCAGGTGCTGACCGGGCTGCCGGCACTGTGGCGGCTGCGTCGGGAGATGGGTGTCGCGGTCTGGCCGTTCGACACCGGGCTCAGGGCGCCGGAAGCGCCGGTGGTGCTGGCGGAGGTCTATCCGTCGCTGCTCGCGGAGGCGGTACGGGCCGAGCGGGGGACGGGGGAGATCCTCGACAGAACGCAGGTGCGGGTGCTGGCGCGGGCGCTCGCCGGGCTCGACGCGGCGGGCGGGCTGGCGCCGCTCTTCGAGGGGGCGCCCGGGCTCGACGCCGAGGCGCGGGCGACCGTGGCGCGGGAGGAGGCGTGGATCCTCGGGGCGGGGCACGCCGAGGCGCTGCGCGCGGCGGCGGCGCCGAAGGTGCTGCGCAACGACTGCTTCGCGCTGCCGCCCGGGGTGAACTGGGTGCCGGTGGACGAGGCGCTGGCCCGGCTCGAGGCGGCGGTGGCGCCGGTGGCGGCGGTGGAGACGGTGCCGCTGGCGGCGGCCGGCGGGCGGATCCTGGCAACGGCGGTGGCGGCGGTGCGGGCAAATCCGCCGGCCGCGAACGCGGCGGTGGACGGGTATGGGTTCGCGCAGGCGAGCCTCGGGGCGGGGCCGCATGCGCTGACGCTGGTGCCGGGACGGGCAGCGGCGGGGGCGCCGTTCGAGGGCGCGGTGCCGGCGGGGCGGGCGGTGCGGATCCTGACCGGGGCGCTGCTGCCGGCGGGGGTCGACACGGTGGTGCTCGAGGAAGACGTGACGCGGGAGGGCGACGTCGTCCGCTTCGAGCGGGGACTGAAACCGCGGGCCAATACCCGCGCCGCCGGGGAAGACGTGGCGGCGGGGGCGGAGATCCTGCCGGCGGGGCATCGGTTGCAGCCGCAGGACCTGGCGCTGGCGGCGGCGGTGGGGCTGGGTGCGCTGCCGGTGCGGCGGCGGCTCCGGGTGGCGGTGCTCTCCACCGGCGACGAGATCCGCGGGGCAGGGCGAGGACGCGGCAGCGCACCAGACCTATGACGCCAACCGGCCGATGCTGATCGAGATCCTGCGGCGGTGGGAGATGGAGGCGGTCGATCTCGGCCATGCCGCGGACCGGGCCGAGGCGGTGGCGGCGGCGCTCGACCGCGGGGCGGCGGTGGCGGACGCGATCCTGACCTCGGGCGGCGCCTCGGCGGGCGACGAAGACCATGTCTCGGCGCTGTTGAAGCGGCGGGAGGCGCTGGCGGCGTGGCGGATCGCGGTGAAGCCAGGGCGGCCGCTGGCGCTCGGGGTCTGGGGCGGCACACCGGTCTTCGGGCTGCCGGGCAATCCGGTGGCGGCCTTCGTCTGCACGCTCATCTTCGCGCGGCCGGCATTGCTGCGGCTGGCGGGGGCGCCGTGGCAGCGGCCGGAGGGGCTGGTGGTGCCGGCGGCCTTCGCCAAGGAGAAGCGCGCCGGGCGGCGGGAGTTCCTGCGGGCGCGGCTCGACGGGAACGGGCAGGCGGAGGTCTTCGGCTCGGAGGGATCGGGGCGGATTTCCGGGCTGGCCTGGGCGCGGGGGTTGGTGGAGCTGGAGGACGGGGCGCGCAGCGTCCGGCCGGGGGATCCGGTGCGCTGGCTGCCCTTCGCGGCGTTCGGGCTCTGATGCCGGGAGGCCTGCTGACCCGGCCGGCGCTGCACACCGCCGGGGTCTACGTGGCGCTGTTCATGGTCACGGGGGTGCAGATGCCATTTTGGCCGCTGTGGCTCGCGGACTGGGGGCTGACGCCGGAGGAGATCGGGCTCTACACCGCGCTCGGGGTGGCGGTGCGGGTGGTGGCCGGTATGGCGATCCCGGCGCTGGCCGACCGGCTGGACCGGCGGCGGCACACGATGATCGCCTGCACGGCGCTGACGCTCGTCCTCTATCTCGCCCATCTCGGCATCGAGCGCAAAGGTGTGCTGCTGGCGGCGACGCTGGCGGTTGGCGCGACCATGGCCGGGATCGGTCCGCTGGCGGAGGCGCTGGGGGTGGCGGCGGCGCGGGCCTGGCGCTTCGCCTATGCGCAGGTGCGCGGCATCGGCTCGGCGGGGTATCTCGCCGCGAACCTCATCGTCGGCGCCTGGATCGCCTGGAGTGGGACGTGGATCGCGCTCTGGTGGATCGTGGTCTGCCTCGCGGCGCTGATCGCGCTTACCGTCCATCATCCCGGGGCGCGGCGGGTCGAGGGCCAGGCCCCGCCGGATTTCCGCGAGATCGGGCGGCTGGTGGTCAACCCGGACTTCGCCCTTTTCATGGCAGCCGTCGCCTTCCTCCAGGCGAGCCATGCGGTGATGTACGCGCTCGGCTCGCTGCACTGGCACGCACTCGGCCTCGGCGCCACCGAGATCGGCGCGCTCTGGGCCGCAGCAGTGGCGGTGGAGGTCGTCTTCATGATGGTGTTCGGCACCTACGCCATCGAGCGGCTGGGGCCGGTCGGGGCGATGAGCGTGGCGGGCCTCGCCGGGGTACTGCGCTGGACGGCGATGATGGCCGACCCGACCGGGTTCTGGCTGTGGCCGATCCAGGGGCTGCATGCGCTCACCTTCGCCATGGCGCATCTCGGGGCGATAGCGTTCATCAGCCGCGCGGTGCCGGACCGGGACTCCGCCGCGGCGCAAGGGGCCACCGGCGCGATGGCGGTGGGGGGTGTGACCGCGTTGCAGATGGCGCTGGCGGCGGCGCTCTACCCCACACTCGGCGGCGAGACCTACGGGATCGGCGCCGCCTCTTCCGCGCTGGGGCTGGTCTTCTGCCTGTGGCTGGCGCGGCGCTGGCGGGGACAGGAGCTGGCGATTTAGGGTCAGACCTCGTCGGGAAAGTGCAGCATCGTGAGGCGGATCGGGTTGGGGGCGGCCTGACCGAGGCCGCAGATGCTGGCGTCGGCCATGGTCTGGCAGAGCTCGCCGAGGAGCTCGCGGTCCCAGCGCTCCGCCTCCATCAGTTGCACCGCCTTGGCGCAGCCGACCCGGCAGGGGGTGCATTGGCCGCAGCTCTCGTCGGCGAAGAATCGCAGCATGTTGAGCGCCGCCGCCCGGGCGCTGTCGCGGTCGGAGAGTACCACGACGGCGGCGGAGCCGATGAAGGTGCCGTGGGGTTGCAGCGTGTCGAAGTCGAGGGGGACCGCGTCGAGGCGCGCCGGCAGCAGACCCGAGGACGGGCCGCCGGGCTGGTAGGCCTTGAAGGCGTGGCCCGGGGCCATGCCGCCGGCGGCGGCGATGACGTCGCGGATGGTCGAGCCCGCCGGCAGCAGGTAGACGCCGGGCCGGGCGACCCGGCCGGAGACCGAATAGCTGCGCAGGCCCTTGCGGTCGTTCAGGACATGGTCGGCGAGGAGTTCCGGTCCCTCGCGACAGATGCGGCCGACCCAGTGGAGGGTCTCGACGTTCTGGACCAGGGTCGGTCGGCCGAAGAGCCCGACCTCGGCGACGTAGGGCGGGCGGTGCCGGGGCAGGCCGCGCTTGCCCTCGATCAACTCCACCATCGCCAACTCCTCGCCGCAGATGTAGGCGCCGGCGCCGCGACGGAGCTCGATGTAGCCCGGCGCGGCGAGACCGGCGGCCTCGAGGGCGGCGATCTCGCGGCGGAGGATCTCGAGCACCGCCGGATACTCGTCGCGCATGTAGACGTAGGTGCGGGCGGCTTCGACGGCGGCGGCGGCGATCAAGAGGCCCTCGAGCATCAGGTGCGGGCGGCGCTCGAGGTAGTAGCGGTCCTTGAAGGTGCCGGGCTCGCCCTCGTCGCCGTTGACGGCGACGTAGCGCGGCGCCGGCTGGCTGCGCACGGCGCGCCACTTGCGACCGGTGGGAAAGCCGGCGCCGCCGAGGCCGCGCAGTCCGGCCGCAAGCAGGGTGTCGGCGATCGACTCGATGTCGCGTTCGCCGGAGCGGAGCGCGCGCAGCGCCGCGTAGCCGCCGTCCTCGATGTACGCGGCCAGGGTCTCGTAGGGCGGGATGTCGGGGTGGACGTGGCCGGCGTCGATGGCGGCGCGGACGGTCGCGGGGGTGGCGTGGTCGACGTGGTGGTGGCCGACCTCGGCCACGGGGGCGGTGTCGCAGCGGCCCATGCAGGGGGCGCGGAGGACGCGCACCGCCGACGGGTCGAGGCCGGCGGCGAGGGCGGAGCGCAGGGCCTCGGCGCCGGCGAGTTCGCAGGAAAGCGAGTCGCAGACGCGGATGGTGAGCGGTGGTGGCGGGGTCTCGCCTTCCTTCACCACGTCGAAATGGGCGTAGAAGGTGGCGACCTCGTAGACCTCGGCCTGGGCGAGCCGCATCTCCTCGGCCAGGGCGCGAAGGTGGGCGGCGGAGAGGTGGCCGTGGGCGTCCTGGACGAGGTGGAGGAACTCGATGAGGAGGTCGCGGCGGCGGGGGCGGTCGCCGAGGAGGCGGCGGATCTCGGCGAGTGCGGCGTCGTCGGGCTGTCGGCCGCGAGGGGCGTTGCGGCCGCGGCCCTTGCCGGTCTTCCAGATGCCCTTGCGGTCGTCCACGCGCCTGCCTCCCCTTTTGGCCAGACCATAGCGCCGGGGGCGGCGGATCCCAGCCCGGAATTCATCGTGTCGTGCCGGGGCGCTGGCCAGACGCCGGGCGCCGGGCTAGTTTGCCGCGTCGATCCTGTCGAGGTGTGCCCGATGCGTCCGATCCCGTCCGCCGTCTTCGCCCTGGTCGTGCTGGCGCTCGGCGGGGCGTCGCAGTCGCCGGCGGAGCGGATCGCCGGGGCGGCGAACATCCCGGTGGCGGAGTGGACGGCGATGGCGATGGGGCACACGCTGACCTATCGGATCAACGGCGAGTTCTGGGCGCTGGAGCACTATTATCCGGGCACCGACCGGGTGACGCTGCAGCTCTACGACGGCAGCTGCATGCAGGGCACCTGGGACTACCACGAGCCGTTCTACTGCTTCCACTGGGAGGGCCAGAGGCCGTCGTGCTTCCGCCACGCCCGGGTGGACGGCGAGATCCTGATTATCGAGACCCAGGGCGGCCAGGACACGCCGCTGACCCAGACGATGAGCGGGGTGAGCGACGTGCCGCTGACCTGCGGGCCGGCTGTGGTGAGCTGAGGTCCGGGCCGGGTGCGCAAGTTGCGCAGCGGGGTCAAGTCATTGAAATGTATTGACAACGCTGCCGAAATTAATCTTCGGTCAACGCTTGTTAACCTGTCCGGGAGGTGGCGGGACTATCTTGCGGCTGTCGACGGTGAGTACCCGGGCTTTCCACCACAGGGTGGTTAAGGAGTCGGGCTTGCCCTGCCGGCGGAACCGAGCTGGCGAGATGCGCGCGCGCCAGCCTCCGGGGCCTCAGTCGTCGCGGTGGACGCGTTCCTTGCGCTCGTGCCGCTCCTGGGCCTCGAGACCCAAGGTGGCGATCGGGCGGGCGTCGAGGCGCTTCAGCGAGATCGGCTCGCCGGTTTCCTCGCAGTAGCCGTAGGTCCCTTCCTCGATGCGGCGCAGCGCGGCGTCGATCTTGGAGACCACCTTGCGCTGGCGGTCGCGGGTGCGCAGCTCGAGCGCGCGGTCGGTTTCCTCGGAGGCGCGGTCGGCGATGTCGGGGATGTTGCGGGTGCCTTCCTGCATGTGCTCGATGGTGCCGCGGTTCTCTGCCAGTATCGACGACTTCCAGGCCAGTAGCTTTCGTCGGAAGTAATCGAGCTGGCGGGGGTTCATGAAGGGTTCGTCTTCGGTCGGCTGGTACTCAACGTCGAACTTGGTTTCGGCCTTCATAGACTCTCATACCTCACAAGATCCGAAGGACCTGGATCTGCGCCGCCATTGCCTCGACACCGGCGCGATCTGGCCCCGATCATTTTTCGCTGGCCTCCCGATATAGGGTTTCGGATGGGTTGTCACGAGGAACATAAGGGAACTTGCTTAACGCCGGGGCCCTGCTAGGCTGGCGCAAAGCGAGCGGGGCAACGGGCGGAAAAGCCGATGAAATTCGAGGGACCGCCCGAGCCGCGCCATCGGCGGCGCCCGGGGCGAGGCGACCGCTTTCGGTCAGGATCCGCCGGCGGCGCATTCGCTGATGACACCCCCTCGCCCGCGTGCTATTGTGCGGTGCAGCATAGTTGGGACTCACACGATGTACGGACCGTTCGATCAGGCGAACTCCTGGATGAAATACGCCATCGCCTATTCTCAGATGTCGATGGCGGCGGGCGAGGTGATCATGCGCCGCAGCCTGCGGATGTCCCAAGGGGCGATGACCGCGCCGGAGGCGCTGGGGATGGTGATGGAGAAGGCGACCGCCTTCACCGCGGCGGCCGAGCGCGCCGCGGTGGCGGCGGCCTCCGGTGGCGACGCGGCGAAGATCGCCCATGCGGCGCTGAAGCCGATCCGCGCCAAGACCCGCTCCAACGCCCGCAAGTACCGACGTTGAGCCACGCGCCCCGAAAGGGGCGCGCCGCATGATTGAGATCCGTCCCCTGCGCCCGGAGGACGAGCCGGACTGGCGTCGGCTCTGGCGCGGCTACCTCGACTACTACGAGACCGCGCTGCCCGAAGAGATCTACGCCCGCTCGTTCGCGCGGCTGACCGACCCCGAGGTGCGCGACTATCACGGGATGCTGGCGATCGGCGACGGCGGGCCGGTCGGGCTCGTCCACTACATCTATCACCGGCACGGCTGGCGGATCGAGGACGTCTGCTACCTGCAGGACCTCTACGTCGATCCGGGCGCCCGCGGCACCGGTGCCGGCCGCCGGCTGATCGAGGCGGTCTATGCCGCCGCCGACGCCAACGGCACCCCGGAGGTCTACTGGCTGACCCAGACGTTCAACGCCACGGCGCGCCGGCTCTACGACCGGGTGGGCACCGCGACACCGTTCATCAAGTATCGCCGCTGAAGGTCACCCCGATGCGCGGCCCCCTGCTCGCCTGTCTCGCCCTTGCCGGCCTCACCGCCTGTGCCGGGGTCGAGCCTGCCACCGAGATCACCTCGGTCCGCTTCGGGCAGGCGTCGATGCCGCGCGGGGTGGCGCGCTCGAACCTCGACCTCGAGCAGGACTTCCTCGACCTCACCTTCGCGCTCGAGAGCGGCGAGACCCTCGACCACCTGCTGCGCTACGAGGCGCCGGTCAGGGTGTACCTGGCCTCGAAGGGGCTCGACGCCTATCGCCCGGACCTCGAGGCGCTGCTCGTCCGGCTGCGCAAGGAGGCCGGGCTCGACATCGTCGAGACCCGCGACCCGGCCGCGGCGCAGATCCGCATCGAGGTGGTGCCGGCTGCGCAGATCGCCCGGGTGTTCCCGACCGCTGCCTGTTTTATCGTGCCGGGCGAGAGCGACTGGCGGAGCTTCCTGCGCCGGCGGCAGACCACGCGGATGCGCTGGTCGGACCAGAAGACCCTCGGGCAGGCGGCGATCTTCCTGCCGCTCGACACCACGCCGCAGGACGTGCGCGACTGCCTGAACGAGGAGCTGACCCAGGCGCTCGGGCCGGCGAACGACCTCTACCGGTTGCCGGACTCGATCTGGAACGACGACAACTTCCACGGGCTCGCGACACCGTTCGACATGCTGATCCTGCGGGCGCTCTACCAGCCGGAGTTGCACAGCGGCATGTCGCGGGATGAGGTGGCCGCGGCCTTGCCCGGGATCTTCGCCCGGGTGAACCCAAAGGGCCGCAACCTGCCGCGCAAGCCCCGCCAGCCGGAATCCAAGGCCTGGGCCACCGCCATCGAGGCGGCGCTGTCGCGCGACGCGCCGCGGCAGAAGCGGCTGGAGGCGGCGACCCAGGCGACCCAGATTGCCGCGGAGATGCGGCCGCCCGACCACCGGCTCGGGGTGTCGCTCCTGACCCTCGGGCGGCTCAGCCTGCGCCAGGACCCGACGGCGGCGGCCAAGGACTTCGCCGAGGCCTACGACCTTTTCCTGAAGCAGCTCGGTCCGAACGACCTGCGCACCGCCCAGGCCGGGGTGCATCTCGCGGCACTGGCGCTCGGAACGGGGCAATACGAGATCGCGATCACGCTCGCGGACCGGCATGTGCCGGTGGCCGAGCGGGCGCAGAACGCCATCCTCCTCGCCGGGCTCCTGTCGATCAAGGCCGAGGCGCAGGCGGCACTCGGCCAGACCGAGGCGGCGCAGGCCACCCGCCTCGACAGCCTGCGCTGGGCGCGATATGGCTTCGGCGACACCGACGGGGCGCTCGCCCGCGAGCAGGCGCAGATCGCCGCTCTCCTCCGTCTCGAGAACCAGTGAGGCCCGATGCTCCTCCCGATCGCCTTCGCGCTGGGCGCGCTCGTCGGCTGGCAGCGGGCCCGCCGTGGCGGCGGCGACCGGCTGGACCAGCTGCAGTATGCCGCCGCCCACGGCATCCTGTTCACGCTCATCGCGCTGGCGGCGGCGATCCTCGCGCAGCGGGCGGGGCTGATCTGATCCCCGCGAGGACGTGGCCGGCAGCGTCACCGCTTGTTCACCTGACGGCGGCATCATAGATATCCGCTGACACCCAGGAGCCCGCATGGCCCGCAAGCCCGTCCGCCGCGTGCGTCGCGCCCCGAAGCCGCCGTTGCTGCAGCGGCTGCGCGGCAATTTCCTGACCGGGCTGGTGGTGGTCTTGCCGATGTTCCTGACCGGCTACCTGCTCTGGGCGACGATCGCCTTCATCGACGCCAAGGTGGTGCCGCTGATCCCCGGGAGCTACAACCCGGAGAACATCTTCGGGCGCAACATCTTCGGGCTCGGGCTGCTGGTCTTCCTGGCGTTCACCACCCTGGTGGGCGCGCTGACCAAGGGGATCGTCGGCCGGCAGATCCTCCAGACCGGCGAGCGGCTGGTGGAGCGGACGCCGATCGTGCGGTCGCTCTACAACGGGCTGAAGCAGATCGTCGAGACGATCTTCAGCCAGTCCGCCACCTCGTTCAAGCAGGCCTGCCTGGTGGAGTACCCGCGCAAGGGCATCTGGTCGGTGGTCTTCGTCTCGACCCCGGCGAAGGGCGAGATCCCGGTGAAGGCGGGCGAGCCGGATCTGGTCAGCGTGTTCCTGCCCACGACGCCGAACCCGACCTCGGGGTATCTCCTCTACGTGCCGCGGCGGGATCTGGTGCCGCTCGACATGACCATCGAGGAGGCCGCCAAGCTGATCATCTCGGCCGGCCTCGTCTCTCCGCCCGCGCCGGCCCCGGCTCCGGCCGGGGCCAAGGTGGCCAAGCTCGCCACCTGAGCCGCCGGCTGGCGCTTCGCCGGGCAAGCCGTTAAACTCCTGTCGGGAATTCGCTCGGCGGGGCCGTCGGAAAGTTGTCACGGACGGCGGCTAGAACCGGCGGGCGGGGGCGCGGCAGAAGGACGCATGCCATGAAAATCGCGGTGCTCGGCGGCGACGGCTTCGTGGGCTGGCCCACGGCGCTGCATCTCAGCGACCAGGGCCACGAGGTGCACATCCTCGACAACCTCAGCCGGCGGTGGATCGACACCGAGCTCGGCGTGCAGTCGCTGACGCCGATGGACTCGATCCAGGAGCGGACGCGGATCTGGCTCAGCCGAGACCGGGCGGCGGATCCGGTTCCACCTGATCGATCTCGCGAAGGACTACGAGATCCTGAAAGGGTGGCTGGCGGAAAACCGGCCGGAGGCGGTGATCCACTTCGCCGAGCAGCGGGCGGCGCCCTATTCGATGAAGTCGGACCGCCACAAGGTCTACACCGTCAACAACAACGTCTCGGCGACGCACAACCTCCTGAGCGCGCTGGTGGAGACCGAGCTCGACGCCCACCTGGTGCATCTCGGGACCATGGGGGTCTACGGGTACTCCACGATCGGGGCGGCGATCCCGGAGGGTTACCTGCCGGTTGGGATCGAGACGCTGGCGGGGGAGACCAAGGAGCAGGAGATCCTCTATCCGACGCGGCCGGGGTCGGTCTATCATATGACCAAGAGCCTCGATCAGATCCTGTTCCAGTTCTACGCCCAGAACGACGGCCTGCGGATCACCGACCTGCACCAGGGGATCGTCTGGGGGACGCATACCGAGCAGACGCGGCGGCACGTGCAGCTGATCAACCGGTTCGACTATGACGGCGACTACGGGACGGTGCTGAACCGGTTCCTGATCCAGGCGGCGATCGGGTATCCGCTGACGGTGCACGGCACCGGCGGACAGACGCGGGCGTTCATCCACATCCAGGACTCGGTGCGCTGCATCGAGCTGGCGCTCCGGGATGCGCCGAAGCGGGGGGACCGGGTGAAGATCTTCAACCAGATGACGGAGACGCACCGGGTGCGGGACCTCGCCGAGCTGGTGGCGGAGCAGACCGGGGCGAAGATCGCCTGGCTGCCGAACCCGCGTAAGGAGGCGGCGGAGAACGATCTGGTGGTGCGGAACGACCAGTTCCTGGCGCTGGGGCTCGACCCGATCACGCTGCGGGAGGGGCTGCTGGCCGAGGTGGTCGAGGTGGCGAAGAAATACGCCTACCGGGTGGACCGGACGCGCATCCCCTGCGTCTCGGCCTGGACCAAGGAGATCGGCCGGATGGTGGAGCGGGACCCGGAGCATCGGGGGCTGAAGACTGCCTGACAAACCCTTGCCCGCGCGCTAGAGTGTCGCGATGAACCAGCACGCGCCCAGCGACCGCCGGCCGGCCAGCTACCAGGACGTCCTCGACGCCCCGGCGCACATGGTTGCCGAGCTGATCGAGGGCGCGCTGCACCTCCACCCGCGGCCGTCGCCCCGGCATGCGCGGGCGAGTTCGTCGCTGGGAGTCCGGATCGGCGGCCCGTTCGACAGTGGCCCGTCCGGGCCGGGCGGCTGGTGGATCCTCGACGAGCCGGAGATCCATTTCGGCCGCGACGTCGTCGTTCCCGACCTGGCGGGCTGGCGTCGGGAGCGGCTACCGGCACTGCCGGAAGCGGCGTGGTTCGAGGTGGTGCCCGACTGGGTGTGCGAGGTGCTGAGCCCGGGCACGCGGTCGCTGGATCTGACCGACAAGCGGCGCCTCTATGCGGCGGCGGGGGTGCCGTTCCTCTGGTTCGTCGATCCGCTGGCGCGAACGCTCGAGGCGTTCGCGCTGCGGGACGAGGCATGGACGCTGGTCGCGGCGCTCAAGGAGGACGAGGAGGTTCGGGTGGCGCCGTTCGATGCGGTAACCTTCTCCCTTTCCGTCCTCTGGGCCGACTGATGCCGGAGGCCGGCCTGCCGCAGCTCCACAGTCCGCGAGGCGGCGCGTGCGACTACGCGGAAACTGAAGACTGCCTGACAAACCACTGCGGCCGCCTCAGACTGACGCCATGAACCAGCCCACGCCCACCCCCCGCCGGCCAGCGAGCTATCAGGACGTCCTCGGCGCCCCGGCGAATATGGTTGCCGAGCTGATCGAGGGTGCTTTGCAACTCCACCCGCGGCCGTCGCCCCGGAGTTTGCATGCGAGTTCGTCGCTCGGCGGCGAACTCGTTTCGCCGTTCGATAAGGGCCGGGGCGGACCCGGGGGATGGTGGATCCTCGACGAACCGGAAGTCCATTTCGGGCGCAACGTCATCGTCCCGGACTTGGCGGGCTGGCGGCGGGAGCGGCTGCCGGCGCTGCCGGAAGCGGCTTGGTTCGAGGTGGCGCCTGATTGGGTGTGCGAGGTGCTGAGCCCGGGCACGCGGTCGCTGGACCTGACCGACAAGCGGCGCCTATATGCGGCGGCGGGGGTGCCGTTCCTCTGGTTCGTCGATCCGCTGGCCCGCACGCTCGAGGCGTTCGCGCTGCGGGACGGGGTGTGGACGCTGATCGCGGCGCTCAAGGAGGACGAGGAGGTGCGGGTGGCGCCGTTCGACGCGGTCGCCTTCTCCCTCGCCGTCCTCTGGCCCGACTGACGCCGGTGGACGGCTTGCCGCTGCTCGACCGCCCGCAGGGCGATGGGCGCGCCTTTGTCACACTGGTCACCAATGGCGACTACGTCCCGGGCGCGGTGGCATTGGTCCGGTCGCTGGTGCTGACCGGGACGGAGGCCGACATCGTGGTCATGCACACCGGCGGCATCGGGACGGCGGCTTTGGCGCCGCTGGTGGCGCTAGGGGCGCGGCTGGCGGCCTGCGAGCTCTTGCCGACGTCCGCGGAGTTCGATGCGGCGCATGCGCGGCAGGAGATCCACGGGCGCAATCCGTTCGCCAAGGGCGGGAAGCCGTCATTTCACACGCCGCTCGACAACTTCGTCAAGCTGCGGCTGTGGCAGCTGCCCTACGAGCGAGTGGTGTTCATCGATGCCGACGCGATCGTGCTGCGGCCGATCGACCGGCTGTTCGAGTACCCGGAGTTCTCGGCGGCGCCGAACGTCTACGAGGGGCTGGCGGATTTCGGGCGGCTGAACTCGGGGGTGTTCACGGCGCGGCCGTCGCAGGCGACCTTCGCGGCGATGCTGGCGCGGCTCGATGCGCCGGGGGCGTTCTGGAAGCGGACGGACCAGACGTTCCTGGAGGCGTTCTTTCCGGAGTGGCACGGGCTGCCGGTGTACGACAACATGCTGCAATATGTCTGGTTCAACCTGCCGGAGCTCTGGGACTGGCGGCAGATCCGGGTGCTGCATTTCCAGTACGAGAAGCCGTGGGACGAGGCGAACCCCAAGCGAGAGCGGCTGGCGCCGCTGATCGACCTCTGGCGCGCCTACCACGACGAGGGGGCGATCCCGAATCTCGCCTCCCTGCCTTCCCCGGCCCGATGCACGTCCTCCTGACCGGCGCGAACGGGCTCGTCGGACGCTTTCTCGCCCCGGCGCTGACCGCGGCGGGGCACCGGGTCACGACGCTCGGCCGGCGGCCGGGGGATCGTCCCTGGGACCTTGGCGATCCGGTGCCGCGGCTGCCGCCGGCGGACGCGCTGGTGCATGCGGCCTTCGCCCATGTTCCCGGCGCCTATCGGGGGGGCGAGGGCGATGATCCGGAAGGGTTCCGGCGGCTCAACCTGGACGGCAGCCGGCGGCTCTTCGACGCGGCGGGGACAGCGCGGATCGTGTTCCTCTCCAGCCGCGCGGTCTATGGCGACCGGCGGCGGGGCGAGGTGTTGCGCGAGGGCGACCCGGTGGGGCCCGACTCGCTCTACGGCGCGGTCAAGGTCGAGGCCGAGGCGGCGCTGGGGGATCGCGGCAGCGCGCTGCGCGCGACCGGGGTCTACGGCGGGCGGCCGCACAAATGGGAGGCGCTGTTCGCGGCTTATCGGAGAGGGGAGCCGGTGGCGCCGAGGGCGGGCGCCGAGGTCCATGGTGAGGAATCTCGCGGCGGCGGTGACGCTGCTGCTCGCGGCCGGCGCGCCGGCGGGGGCCTTCAACGTGTCGGACTTGATGCTCGACCGCCACGACCTCCTGAAGCGGGTGCAGCGGCTCACCGACTGCCCGCATCCGCCGCCTCCACGGGCGGCGCCGCCGCTGCCCGGGGCGATGGCGACGGAGCGGCTGGAGGGGCTGGGCTGGCGGCCGGGCGGATGGCCGCGGCTCGACGCGTTTCTCGCCGGCTGCTTCGGCGGCTAGGGCGGCAGATTCCGTTTGTGCGGCACCGGGGCGGCGGACTAGGCTCCTGCCAGACCGGCGGAGAACCGGGGGTGACATGCAGGGGGGAACCAATGGCGGACCCGTTTCCGGTCGCACTGGTCGGCATCGGCAAGATCGCGCGAGACCAGCACATTCCGGCGATTGCCGGCGACGCGGATTTCCGGCTGGTGGCGGCGGTGTCGCGAAACGAGACCGTTGCCGGGGTGCCGAACTTCACCGATCTCGACCGCTTTCTCGCCGAGGGTCCGCCGGCGGCGGTGGCGCTCTGCGTGCCGCCGAAGGTGCGCACGGCGATGGCGCTGAAGGCGCTCGCCGCGGGACGTGACGTCCTGCTGGAGAAGCCGCCGGCGGCGACGCTGGGCGAGGTCGAGCTGATGGAGGAGATCGCGCGCGAACGCGGCGTCTGCCTGTTCGCGACCTGGCATTCGCGGTTTGCGCCGGCGGTGGCGGAGGCGAAGGCGTGGCTGGCGGGGCGGGAGATCCGCGGGGCGGCGATCGTCTGGAAGGAGGACGTGCGGCGCTGGCATCCGGGGCAGGCCTGGATTTGGGAGGCGGGCGGCTTCGGGGTGTTCGACCCGGGGATAAACGCGCTGTCGATCCTGACGGAGGTCTTGCCGGGGCCATTCCTGGTCGAGGCGGCGCGGCTGCTCGAGCCGGAGAACCGGGCGACGCCGATCGCGGCCGAGCTGGCGATGACCGGGGCGGGCGGCTATCCGGTGACGGTGGAACTCGACTGGCGGCAGGAGGGGCCGCAGACCTGGGACATCGCGGTCGAGACCGACGGCGGGCGACTGGAGCTCGGGCACGGCGGCGCGGTGATGCGGGTGGACGGCACCGAGACGGCGCGGGCGGAGGAGCGGGAGTATCCCGAGATCTACCGGCGGTTCGCGGCGCTTCTGCGGGCGCGGGAGAGCGACGTCGACGCGCGGCCGCTGCGGATCATCGCGGATGCGTTCCTGGTGGGAAAGCGCGAGGCAACGGCGGCGTTCCATGACTGAATTCGGGAGACCAAGATGACGAAACGCCCGTTCTCCGGCATCTGGCCGGTGGCGCCGACGCCGTTCACCGACGACGGGACGCTGGATCTCGACGGCATGAAGCGGGTGATCGACTGCATGGTCGACCAGGGGGTCGACGGCATCTGCATCCTGGCCAACTTCTCCGAGCAGTTCCTGCTGTCGGACGAGGAGCGGGCGGTGCTGACCCGGCTCTGCCTTGAGCACGCCGGCGGGCGGGTGCCGATCATCGTCACAGTCTCGCATTACGCGACGCAGGTGGTGGAGGCGCGCGCCCGCGAGGCGGCGGCGATGGGCGCGGCCATGCTGATGATGATGCCGCCCTACCACGGTGCGACCCTCCGCGCCGACGAGGCGGCGACGTTCGAGCACTTCGCCCGGGCGGGCAAGGCGGGGGGCATCCCGATCATGGTGCAGGACGCGCCGGTGTCGGGGGTGGCGCTGAGCGTGCCGTTCCTGGCGCGGATGGCGCGGGAGATCGCCGAGGTGCGGCTCTTCAAGATCGAGACGCCGCAGGCGGCGGCGAAGCTCAGGGCGCTGATCGAGGCCGGCGGGGACGCGATCGAGGGGCCGTTCGACGGCGAGGAGGCGATCACCCTGATGGCCGATCTCGATGCGGGCGCCACCGGGACGATGACCTCGGCGACGCTGCCGGACCTGATCGGGCCGGCGGTGACGGCGTATCTCGGCGGCAACCGGGCGGAGGCGGCGGCGATCTACAACCGGTTGCTGCCGCTGATCAATTTCGAGAACCGGCAGTGCGGCTGGCGGTCGTGCAAGGTGGTGATGAAGGAGGGCGGGGTGATCGCGTCGGAAGCGGTGCGGCACCCGACGCGGGATCTCCATCCCGAGACACGCGCGCAGCTTCTCGAGCTGGCGCGGGAGGTGCAGCCGCTGGCGCTGAGCTGGGGGCTCTAGAACAACGACAGGCGGAGGAAGATCCATGCTCGACGAAACCCCGGTGGCCGTCCTCGAGACGGTGCTCGGTCGGCTCAACGACGCGTTGGCACGCGGCGACGCTAAAGGCGCGGCGGCGCTTTTCCAGGCGGACAGCTACTGGCGGGACCTGGTGGCGTTCACTTGGAACATCCGGACCATGGAAGGGCCGGACCAAATCCTGGCGATGCTGGAGAGCCAGCTGCCGAAGATCAAGCCGGGTGCGTTGCGCCTCGATCCGAAGGAGGCGCCGGCCACGAGCGGCGACGTCACCGAGGGCTGGATCGGGTTTGAGACCGAGGTCGGGCGGGGCTACGGGCATATCCGGGTGAAGGACGGGCTGATCTGGACGCTGCTGACCACGCTCGTGGAGCTGAAGGGGTTCGAGGAGCCGAAAGGCCGCCAGCGGCCGATGGGGGCCGAGCACGGGCACGACCCGAACCGCCGGACCTGGAAGGAAAAGCGCGAGCAGGAGGCGGCGGAGCTCGGCTACGCGACGCAGCCCGAGGTCGTCATCATCGGGGGCGGGCAAGGGGCGATCGGGCTGGGGGCGCGGCTGCGGCAACTCGGGGTGCCGACAGTAATTATCGAGAAGAACGAGCGGCCGGGGGACAGCTGGCGCAAGCGCTACAAGTCGCTCTGCCTACACGACCCGGTCTGGTACGACCACCTGCCGTATATTCCGTTCCCGGAGAACTGGCCGGTGTTCTCACCTAAGGACAAGATCGGCGACTGGCTGGAGTGGTACACCAAGGTGATGGAGCTCAACTACTGGAGCTCGACCACCGCGAAGAAGGCGGAGTGGGACGCGGCGAAGAAGGAGTGGGTCGTCACCGTCGACCGCGACGGCGAGGAGGTGGTGCTGCGGCCGAAGCAGCTGGTGCTCGCCACCGGCATGTCGGGCAAGCCCAACATCCCGAAGCTGCCGGGGCAGGACATCTTCAAGGGCGAGCAGCAGCATTCGAGCCAGCATCCGGGGCCGGACGCCTACAAGGGCAAGAAGGTGGTGGTGATCGGGTCGAACAACTCGGCGCACGACATCTGCGCGGCGCTCTGGGAGGGCGGTGCGGACGTGACGATGGTGCAGCGGTCCTCGACGCATATCGTGCGCTCGGACACGCTGATGGAGATCGGGCTCGGGGCGCTCTATTCCGAGGAGGCAGTGGCGAACGGGATCTCGACGGGGAAGGCGGATCTGATCTTTGCGTCAGTACCGTACCGGATCCTGCACGAGTTCCAGATCCCGCTCTATTCGCAGATGAAGGAGCGGGATGCGGAGTTCTACCGGCAGCTCGAGGACGCCGGGTTCTGGCTCGACTGGGGGCCGGACGACTCCGGGCTGTTCATGAAGTACCTGCGCCGCGGGATCGGGCTACTACATCGACGTTGGCGCAAGCCAGCTCATCATCGACGGCAAGATCAAGCTCAAGCGCGGGCAGGTGGCGAAGCTGACCGAGGACGCGGTGGTGCTGGAGGACGGCACCGAATTGCCGGCAGATTTGGTAGTTTATGCAACGGGTTACGGGTCAATGAACGGCTGGGCGGCGGACCTGATCAGCCAGGAGGTGGCGGACAAGGTCGGCAAGGTGCTGGGGGCTGGGGTCGGACACGCCGAAGGACCCGGGGCCGTGGGAGGGCGAGCAACGCAACATGTGGAAGCCGACGCAGGTCGAGGCGCTGTGGTTCCATGGCGGTAACCTGCACCAGAGCCGGCATTATTCGCAGTTCCTCGCCCTGCAGCTCAAGGCGCGGATGGAGGGGCTGCCGACGCCGGTCTGGGGGTTGCAGGAGGTGCACCACAAGGGGTGAATTCCGCTGGTGGGGGCGGGCCGGGCCGAATCTCCTCCGGCCGCTCCCACCGTGGATCTCCGTAGCGTCGATACGCTACTTGGCCCCCCGAAGGCCCCCACTTCCTGTTGGGGCATACGTCCAGCGGTGCAATCCGCGACCTTACGTGATACCATCGCGCATTCTGCCGCCCAGGCGCTCCGCATTCCGCAGGCGCTGCGGCACCCTGGAGCAATCATGAGCCTTCAGATCGAGACGACGGACCTCGAGTCCGCCTTGCGCAGTGCCGGAACCGCGAAGCCTTCCGAGCCGGCGCGGGCAACGCTGCTCCGGATCGGCCTGGGCTTCGCAGCGGCCCAGTCGCTGTCGGTCGCAGCGGAGCTCGGGCTTGCGGACCATCTCGCAGCCGGGCCGCAGACGGTCGAGGCGCTCGCCGCCGCGACCGGCACCGCGCCGAGCGCTCTCAGGCGCGTGATGCGCCTGCTGGCCGCCGAGGGCATCTTTGCCGAAGAGGTGCCCGGAACCTTCGCGCAGACGCCCCTCAGCGACGGACTCCGCGCCGACGCTCCGGGCAGCCCGCGGGATTTTCTGCGCATGATCGGACGAGAGCCGTTTGTTGCGTGGAGCCGATTGCTCGACGCGGTCCGCACCGGACGGCCGAGCTTCGAGCTCGTCTTCGGGGCGTCGCGCTTCGACTGGCTCGGGCAGCACCCCGAGGCGGCGGCCTTGTTCCAGGCGGCGATGGTCGCCCTGAGCGACGACGTGGTCGAGCCCATCGCCACCGCTTACGAGTTCGGGGACCTCGAAGTCGTGGTCGACGTGGGCGGCGGGCACGGAGGCGTGCTGTCGGCGATCCTCGCACGCCATCCGAGCGTCGAGGGCATCCTGTTCGATCTGCCCGGCGGCATCGCCGCCGCCGAAGCCGGCCTCGGCGGTCCGCTGCCGCGCTGCAAGCTCGTGGCCGGCGACTTCTTCGAGTCGGTGCCCGAGGGAGCGAACGTCTACCTGATGAAGAAGGTTTTGCACGACTGGCCGGATGACGACGCCGTCCGCATCCTCGCCAACTGCCGCCGCGCGATGGCGCCCGGCGGCCGGGTGCTGGTTGCCGAGACCGTAATCCCGCCGGGCAATGCCCCGGATCCGATCAAGGTGATGGACATCAACATGCTGGTCGTCACCGGCGGACGCGAGCGCACCGCCGACGAGTTCGCCGCGCTCTTCGCCAAGGCGGGCCTGACCGCCGGCCGCGTCATCCCCACAGGGGCCCGGATCTCGATCCTCGAGGCCTTTCCAAGTTAGGACGTCATGTGCGGGCACATGGCCAGCGCGCCATGCGGCCCGCCGCGGAGGTCATGTCCTTCGGCCGGACCGGAACCAGGTCGCTGAAGGCGGCGCTGGAGACGCTCGACTTCGCGCCGTGCCATCACATGCAGACGCTGTTCGCCGATCCCGCACAACGGGCGTTCTGGAGGCTGTTGCCGAAGGAGGCATCTTGGACTGGCGCGAGGCCTTCGCGGGGTATCGCTCGCAGATCGACTGGCCGGGGGCGCATGTCTGGCGCGAGCTGCTCGAGGCGTTTCCGGAGGTGCTCGTGGTCTTCAGCACCCGGCCGGCCGAGGCGTGGTGGAACTCCTATTCGCGCACCGTTGGCAAGCTTAGGCGGCTCTACCCGACCTTGCCGGTCGCGGCAGAAGTGGCCGAGACGCTCGACGTCATGAAGCAGGTGATGATCCGCCGCGGCATCGACCCGGAGATGCGCGACCGCGACGCGGCGATCGCGGCGTTCCACCGCCAGTTCGCCGAGGTGCGGGCCGCGGTTCCGGCGGAGCGGCTGCTGGTGTTCGCCGTTGGCGACGGCTGGGCGCCGCTGTGCAAATTCCTCAGAGTGCCGGTGCCGAGCGAGCCGTTCCCGAGGCTCAACGACGGCGGTGACTTCTGGTCGCGGTTCGGCGGCGAGCCGGCGGAGGCGTGAGGGGTGCGACACGCGATGCGCTCGAACCGCCGACACCCACCGGCATGAAACCGCTCGCCGCCAGCGGAGGCTTTGATCCCGCGCCGGCGCCGGAATACCTTCGACCGGTAATTTTCGGGGGGCGGCGAGCATGGATGGCGCGGTATTCCACGACCGGCGCGGGATCGTCGACGCGATCAACGATCTTCCCAGCGACTGGCACGGGTCGGGGACGATGCCGGCCGACGGCATCGAGGCGATGGCTGCGGTGATGGCGGCGATGCCGCCGATCCGCTTGTCGCTGGAGACCGGCTCGGGCAAGACCACGCTGCTGTTCTCGCACTTCTCGTCCTGCCACAAGGTGTTCTCGCTCAATTCCGGGACCGGCAGCGTCGATAACGTCATCGGCAGCCCACTCTTCGACTCCGGCGCGGTCGAGTACATCGTCGGGCCGACGCAGCGGACGCTGCCGGCCTACGAGATTCCCGGGCCGGTGGACGTGGCGCTGCTGGACGGGCCCCACGGCTATCCCTTCCCCGACCTCGAGTACTACTTCGTCTATCCGCACATCCGGACCGGCGGCGTGCTGATGGTCGACGACATCCATATCCCGACGATCCGGCGGATGTTCGAGATCCTGGCGGCAGACGGCATGTGGGATGTCGAGGACGTAGTCGGGAACCTTGCCATCCTGCGCCGCACCGCCCGGGAGGCGGTCCGTCCCGAGGAGGACGGCTGGTGGAAGCAGGGTTTCAACGCCCCGCTGCTCGAGCGGGCCGAGGCCTACAAGCGCGCGACCGCCACCGGCGCCGGGCGGATTCTGCATTCCGCCCGGAATGCGGTCCGGAGCGCGATGCCACGGCGCGTGCGGCTGGCAACCAAGCTCTTGGTACGGGGCTCGCTCGACTGACCGCCGCTCAGGCTACCAGCGCTGTCGGGCGCTCGCGGACCGGCAGGTGGACGAGGGCGGAGAAGGCACCGACGCCCACGCCGATCCACCAGACAAGGTTGTAGGTGCCTGTGGCGTCGTAGAGCCGGCCGCCCAGCCAGACGCCGAGGAACGACCCGAGCTGGTGGGAGAAGAACACGATGCCGTAGAGGGTGCCCATGTAGCGCGCGCCCCAGATCTGGGCGACGAGGCCCGAGGTCAGCGGCACCGTGGCGAGCCAGAGCGCGCCCATCAGGAACGAGAAGAGCAGCACGCTCGCCGGCGTCATCGGGGCCAGGATGAAGGCAGCGGCGATGACCGTGCGCCCGACGTAGATCTGCGCCAGCAGGTACTTCTTCTGAAAGTGCTGGCCGAGGGCGCCGGCGGCGAGGGTGCCGCCGATGTTGGCGAGCCCGATCACCGAGAGCGACAGCGCCCCGAGCGCCGAGGTGGTGGTGATGCCGAGGGCGGCGAGCGCCCCGCCGGCGGGGACCGGCGAGCAGACCTCGGCGACGAAGGCCGGGAAATGCGCCGTCAGGAAGCCGAGCTGGTAGCCGCAGGAGAAAAAGCCGAGGAAGATCAGCACGAAGCTCGGATCGCGCACCGCCGTCCAGACGATGTTGCCCATGCTGGCCTCGGGCCCTCCGCCGGACGGCGCCCGCGGGGCCGGGGTGCGGATGAACGGCAGCAGCAGCAGCGTGCCGAGGATCATGGCGGCGAACACCAGGAACACCGAGCTCCACGGCATCACCGCGAGCAGACCTTCGGCCAGCGGCGGGCCGAAGACCTGGCCGGCGGAGCCGGCCGCGGTGGCAACGCCCAGCATCAGCGAGCGCCGCTCGGGGGTGGCGGCGCGGCCGACGATGGCGAGGATGACTCCGAAGCCGGTGCCGGCGATGCCGAAGCCGATGAGGATATTGAGGATCTGGTGCGCCTCCGGCGTCACCGCATTGGCGGAGAGCACGAGCCCGAGCGCGTAGACCACCGCCCCGAGCGCCAGCGCCCGGCGGTCGCCGAAGCGCTCGGCGAAGGCGCCGAACAGCGGCTGGCCAAAGCCCCAGGCCAGGTTCTGGATGGCGATCGCCAGCGAGAACTCCGCCCGCGGCCAGCCGAACTGCGTCGCGATGGGAAGCTGGAAGACCCCGAAGCTGGCCCGGATACCGAAGCCGATCAGCAGGATCGCACAGCTCGCGACGAGAACCGGCGAGAGGATCGAGTGCTTGCTGGCGGTCATGGGACGGTCGCTCCGGATTGCGGAGGGAAGACTTGGTTCGGCCGGCCGGACGCGTCAAACCAGAATCCGTTAGGTCGGCCATCGATTCCCGTGATGGGTCGGGGGCTTTGACCGCGCGCGGCCACCTGCTAGGGAACGGGGCGGAGGATCTGGGACATGACCGTCTATCTCTTTCGCGACGACCCCTATCTCGCCGAGGCCGAAGGCCTGGTGACCGCGGCCGGCCCCGAAGGCATCGAGCTTGACCGCACGATCTTCTACGCGAGCTCCGGCGGCCAGCCCGGGGATACCGGCACCATCGGTGGCCTGACGGTGACCGGCACCGTGCATCCCGACGGCGACCGGACCCGGGTCCTGCACCTGATCGAGGGCGAGGCGTGGCCGCGCGTCGGCGAGACGGTGGCACTCGGGCTCGACTGGGCGCGCCGGCACCGGCTCATGCGGATGCACAGCGCCCTGCACCTCCTGTCGGTGGGCCTTCCCTATGGCGTCACTGGCGGCCAGATCGGCGAAGAGAAGGGCCGGCTCGACTTCGACATGCCGGAGCCGCTGGAGGACGTGGCGGGCCTAGAGGCGCAGCTCAACGCCTGGGTCGCCGCGGACCTGCCGGTGACCGCGGAGTGGATCGGCGAGGACGAGCTCGCCGCCCAGCCGGAGATGGTCAAGACCATGAAGGTGAAGCCCCCCGTGGGCCAGGGCCGGGTTCGGCTGATCCGGATCGGGAGCGGCGACGGCACCCTCGATCTGCAGCCCTGCGGCGGCACCCACGTGAAGTCCACCCGCGAGATCGGGCGACTCCGGATCGGCAAGATCGAGAAGAAGGGCCGGGAGAACCGCCGCGTCAACTTGCACTTCGCGGAGTGAGCGTGTCCGAAGGACCGATGGCGCTCTACCGGCGGAGGGTGGCGGAAGGGGCGCTTGCCGCCGACCCGGCGCAGCGCCTGGCGGTGGAGAAGCTGCAGCTCCTCGCCATGCGGCTCGGCGACTACCAGCCGGCCAAGCCCAAGCGCGTCGGCATCGGCCTCTTCGGCTGGGGACGCGACCGGCTTGAGGAGAAGCCGGTGCCCGGGCTCTACCTCTATGGCGGGGTCGGGCGCGGCAAATCGATGCTGATGGATCTTTTCTTCGAGAGCGCCCCGGTCAGCCCGAAGCGGCGGGTGCACTTCCACGCCTTTATGCAAGAGGTCCACGCCGGCATCGCCAAGGCGCGGGCGGGAGGAACCACCGACCCGGTGCGCCCGGTGGCGGACAGGGTGGCAGATTCGGCGACGCTCCTCTGCTTCGACGAGATGCAGATCTCCGACATCACCGACGCGATGCTGGTGGGGCGCCTGTTCGAGCGGCTTTTCGAGCGCGGCGTCGTCATCGTCACCACCTCGAACCGGGCGCCGGACGACCTCTATAAGGACGGGCTGAACCGCAACCTCTTCCTGCCGTTCATCGCGCTGATCAAGGACCGGCTCGAGGTGCACCAGCTCGCCTCCGCCACCGACCATCGGCTTGACCGGCTAAAGGGGGCGGCGGTCTACCATGCGCCGCTCGGCGCCGAGGCGACGGCGGCCCTGGACGCGGCCTGGGAGCGTCTGGCGCGCGGGCCGGGGCAGCCGCTGACACTGACGGTGCAGGGCCGCGCGGTGACGCTGCCGGCCTACCGGAACGGCGTGGCGCGGGCGAGCTTCGCCGAACTCTGCGGCAAGCCGCTGGGCCCGGCGGACTACCTCGCCATCGCCGAGGAGGTCGAGGTGCTGATCCTCGACGACGTGCCGCGGCTCTCCCGGGCGCGCAACAACGAGGCCAGGCGCTTCGTGACGCTGATCGACGCGCTCTACGAGGGCAAGGTCCGGCTGATCTGCTCGGCGGCGGCGGAGCCGGACGACCTCTACGTCGAGGGCGAGGGGGCGTTCGAGTTCGGCCGGACCGCGTCGCGGCTCCACGAGATGCGCAGCGCCGACTGGGGCGGCCGGGCCGCCGCTTGACATCCGGGGTTTGCACCCCGATTGGAGGGCCCGCCCGGACCCCCGCGGAGCCGCAATGCCCTTCGTCCTGCCGTTTCCCGACATCGACCCTGCGCTGGTGTCGTTCAACCTCTTCGGGCTGGAACTGGCGATCCGCTGGTACGCGCTGGCCTACATCGCCGGGCTGCTGCTCGGCTGGCGCTACGTGGTGGCGCTGTTCCGGCGGCCGGGGCTCTGGGGCGGCACGGCGCCGATGCGGCCGGAGCAGGCGGACGACCTCCTCACCTGGATGATCCTCGGGGTGATCCTCGGCGGCCGGCTCGGGTACGTGCTGTTCTACCAGCCGGCCTATTTCGCCGCGAACCCGGGGCAGATCCTCGCGGTCTGGCAGGGCGGCATGTCCTTCCACGGCGGCCTTCTCGGGGTGGCGGCCGGGGTGATCGGCTTTAGCCTCAAGAACGGCCTGCGCATCCTCAGCGTCGGCGACGCGGTGTCGGCGGCGGCGCCGATCGGCCTTTTCTTCGGACGAATCGCCAACTTCATCAACGCCGAGCTCTGGGGGCGGCCGTCGACCGCGCCCTGGGCGGTGATCTTTCCCGGCGAGGCGGCGCAGGCCTGTCCGGCGGACTGGGCGGGGCCTTGCGCTCGGCATCCCTCGCAGCTCTACGAGGCGGGCCTCGAGGGGCTGGTGCTCTTCACAGTGCTGGCGCTGGCGATCCGGGCCGGGGCGCTGCGGCGGCCCGGGCGGGTCTTCGGCATCTTCCTGATCGGCTATGCGCTGGCGCGGTCGGCGCTCGAGGGGTTCCGACAGGCCGATGCGCAGTTCGTCACACCCGACAATCCGCACGGGCAGGTGATCCGCTTCGGGACCGAGTGGGGGCTGACCATGGGCCAGACGCTGTCGCTGCCGATGCTGGCGTTGGGCATCCTCCTGGTGGTGCTGTCGGCGCGGCGCACGTGACCCCGCTCGCCGACCTCATCCGGGCGCGGATCGAGGCCGAGGGTCCGCTCCGGCTCGACGCCTACATGGCGCTTTGCCTCAGCCATCCGGAATACGGGTACTACACCGGCCGCGATCCGCTAGGCCGCGCCGGCGACTTCGTGACGGCGCCGGAGATCAGCCAGATGTTCGGCGAACTTCTTGGCGCCTGGGCGGCGCAGGTCTGGGTGGACCGGGGGCACCCCGATCCGTTCGTACTGGCGGAACTCGGCCCGGGGCGCGGGACGCTGATGCAGGACGCGCTCCGGGCCGCGGGCGCCCTGCCGGGCTTTCGCGACGCGGCGCGGGTCTGGCTGGTGGAGACAAGCCCGGCGCTCCGGGCCCGGCAGGCCGAGGCGCTCTCCGGCGCCGGCGCTCGGTGGGCCGGCGAGGTCGGCGCACTGCCGGCCGGGCCGCTGATCGCCCTCGCCAACGAGTTCTTCGACGCCTTGCCGGTGCGCCAGTTCCAGCGCACCGACGCGCTCTGGCGCGAGCGCCGGGTCGGCTCGACGCAGGAGGGCCTCGCCTTCGTCTGGGACCCGCCGCGCGCCGACGCCGCCCTCGACGCCCGCTTCGGCGGCGCCCGGGACGGCGCCATCGTCGAGGTCAGCGCCGCGGCGGAAGCGGTGGCAGCATCGCTCGGCCGGCGGATCGCCGCGGACGGCGGCGCCGCGCTCGTCGTCGACTACGGCGCCTGGGACGGGGTCGGCGACACGCTCCAGGCGGTGCGCGGCCACGCGCCCCTCGGGCCGCTGGCGGCCCCGGGCGAGAGCGACCTCACGGCGCATGTGCGCTTCCGCGCCCTGGCGGAGGCGGCCCGTCCGGCGCGGGCGCTCGGGCCGGTGCCCCAGGGGGTGTTCCTGGAGCGGCTGGGGATCACCGCACGGGCACGGGCGCTGGCCCAGAGCCCGGACGCGGCCACCGGCGCGGCGGTGGCTGCCGCCCATCGGCGCTTGACCCACCCGGCTGAAATGGGAAACCTCTTCCAGGTACTGGCACTGGTGCCGGACCGCAGCCCCACGCCGCCGGGATTCGATGCATGACCCTCGACATCCTGACATCCGAGGTTCTCGCCGGCACCCGCCACGGCTTCTTCGGGCGCCGCGGCGGCGCGTCGTCGGGCATCTATGCGGGGCTGAACTGCGGCCCCGGATCCTCGGACCAGCGCGAGATGGTGACGGTGAACCGAGCCCGGGTCGCCGCGGCGTTGGACGTGACGCCGGACCGGCTGCTCTCGCTTCACCAGGTCCATTCCACCGACGTCGTCGTGGCCGGCCCCGGTGGCTGGACCGAGCGGCCGCGGGCCGACGCCGCGGTGACCGACGTACCGGGCCTCGCCATCGGCGTACTGACGGCCGATTGCGCGCCGGTGCTCTTCCGCGACGCGGAGGCGGGGGTGATCGGTGCCGCCCATGCCGGCTGGAAGGGTGCCCTCGACGGTGTGCTCGAAGCGACACTGGCGGCGATGGAGCGCCTCGGCGCCAGGAAATCGGCCATACAGGCGGCGGTTGGCCCGACGATCAGCCAGCGCGCCTACGAGGTCGGCCCGGAGTTCTTCGACCGCTTCCGCGACGAGGACCCGGACTACACCCGCTTCTTTGCCCCCGGCGAGGGCGACCGGATGCGCTTCGACCTGCCGGGCTTCGTCCTACACCGGCTCAGGGAGGCCGGCGTGGCGGACGCGGGCTGGATCGGGGCCTGCACCTATTCCGACCCGGCCCGCTTCTTCTCCTACCGCCGCAGCACCCATGCCGGCGAGCCGGACTACGGGCGCCTTATCTCGGCGATCCGCCTCTGATCAGGCGGCGGAGCGCCGCTGGTGGCGGCCTTCCTCGATCTCCTCGACCAGCTTGCCGACGAACGCCGGCAGGTCGTCGGGCTTGCGCGAGGTGACGATCCCCTGGTCGACCACCACCTCCCGGTCCTGCCAGTTGGCGCCGGCGTTGACGAGGTCGGTGCGGATCGAGGGATAGGAGGTGGCGTCGCGGCCGCGCAGCGCGTCGGCCTCGACGAGGAGCCAGGGGCCGTGGCAGATCGCGCCCACCGGCTTGCCGCTGTCGACGAAGTTGCGCACGAAGGCCACCGCCTCGGGCACCACGCGCAGCAGGTCGGGGTTGATCTGGCCGCCTGGGATCACCAGCGCGTCGTAGTCCTCGACCCGGACCTCGCTCACCTGGCGATCGACGGCGATGCTGTCGCCCCAGTCCTTCTTGTCCCAGCTCCTGATCTCGCCGGACTTGACCGAGACGACGTCCACCGTTGCGCCCTTGTCGCGGAGGGCGGCGTGCGGCAAGCGCAGCTCCGAGCGCTCGTAGCCGTCGGTGGCGAGAATGGCGATCTTGGCGTCGGCGATCTTGGTCATGGGATTCCCTTTCTAACGTTTCGAAGGCCGCGCGGAGCAGCCGGTTTCGCCGACCCAACGGGCCAGCACTCCTGGCGTTCCGTCCTCGCCGCCGCTTGACCCACCGGCCGTATTCAACTAATCAGTATTATACGAATCGGTTGAATGCACAATGACCCAGGACCCGCTCAGCGCCACGCTCTTCGCCCTCGCCGACCCGACGCGCCGCGCCATCCTCGCCCGGCTCACGGAAGGGGAGGCGACGGTCTCGGAGCTGGCGGCGCCGTTTCCGATGACCTTCGCGGCGGTCTCCAAGCACATCAGGGTGCTGGAGCAGGCCGGGCTCGTCAGCCGCGGCCGGGAAGCCCAGTGGCGGCCGTGCCGGCTCGAGGCCGCGCCGCTCCGCGACCTCGTGGGCTGGCTCGAGGCCTACCGGCAGTTCTGGGACGAAAGCGTCGACCGGCTCGAGGACTACCTCCGGCGGCTGCAGAAGCCGGACGCCGGAACGCCCCCCAGCAAGGAGTGAGGACCCATGTCCACGACCGACACGATGCCGACCCGCATCGAGACGCCACCGCAGGAGCCGCTCATCGTGCTCGACCGGCTGATCGCCGCGCCGCGGCCGCAGGTCTTCTCCATGTACGCCGATCCGGCGCACTTGGTGAACTTCTGGGGCCCGCACGGATCGAGCACCACGATCTCCACGTTCGACTTCCGGGTCGGCGGCGCCTGGCGGATGGTGATCCGCTTCCCGGCGGGCTTCGACGTGCCGATGAACGTCGTCTTCGAGGAGATCGACCCGCCGCGCCGCATCGTCTTTCGGGACTCCGGCGAGACGGGCATCCACCGGATGCGGGTGGCGATGGACTTCGGCGACGAGGCCGGCGCCACGCGCCTGACGGTGACGGCGCGCTTCGACACGCTCGCCGAGCGGGACGAGGCGGTGGCCAACGGCTTCACCGGCCCGATCGCCGACTCCTTCGACCGGCTGGAGTCGCTGCTCGCCGGTTGAGCCCCGGGTCCGGGCCGCGTCACTCGCGCGCCTGGGCCCGCGCCTCATAGACCTCGAAGGGGACCGCCGGGTCGTCCTTGGCGCAGCGGATGACCAGGCTGGTCTTGACGCTGGCGACGTTGGGCGCGGCAGTCAGCGCCTCGGTGAGGAAGCTCTGGAAGGTGGAGAGATCCGGCGCCACGCACTTCAGGATGAAGTCGATCTCGCCGTTCAGCATGTGGCACTCGCGCACCAGCGGCCACTCCCGGCACTTGGCCTCGAAGGCGGCGAGGTCGCGCTCGGCCTGGCTCGAAAGTCCGACCATGGCGAAGACCTGCACCTCGAAGCCGAGCTCGCGGGCGTTGATCCGCGCGTGATAGCCCTGGATCAGCCCCGCCTCCTCCAGCGCCCGCACCCGGCGCAGGCACGGCGGTGCTGAGATCCCGACCCGGCGTGAGAGCTCGACGTTGGTCATCCGCCCGTCGGCCTGAAGCTCCGCGAGGATGCGGCGGTCGATAGGGTCGAGCTTGGTGCTGTGCATGGAGGGGCCGGATCCTGGTTGGGCGGTTAGTTTCAGTAATCCGTGCCGGCGCAATAGGCAATAAAGTATCCCGGCCGCGAAACTTTCCGAAACCCGTGCGGGCCTTGTCGGCGTTCAGGCGATGATGTCGGGGGTGATCTCGTCGCTGAGCCGTTGGATCTCGTCCTTCAGCATCAGCTTGCGCTTCTTCAGGCGCCGGAGCGTCAGGGCGTCGGCGCGGCCCTCGGCGTGCAGCGCGATGATCGCGTCGTCGAGGTCCCGGTGCTCGCGCTGCAGAAGCTCCAGTTTGACGCGCAGAACGTCTTCCCGGGCCATGGTCTGGGGCGTGTTCATCGGAGCAGCTTCCTGGCGGACACGCAGAGCTTATACCCCCCGCGCGACCCCGAGCCTAGTCCTTCCGGCGCAGGCCAGGCCCTTGTTTTCCGCGGACAAGCGCCCCATCTGACACGCAAGCGGGGCCGCCTGACGGGACCCCGCCGCAAAGTCGCTTCGAGAAGGGCTTGAGACATGACGAAGGTTACCTTTGCCTCGCATCCCCATCTTCTGGGGTTCGAAGAGCTGGATCGCCTGGTGGAACGCACCGCCAAGGCCGGCAGCGACGGGTACCCGCCCTACAACATCGAGCAGCGAAGCGAGGCCGCCTACCGGATCACCCTGGCGGTGGCCGGGTTCGCCGACGAGGACCTGTCGATCACCGTGGAGAACAACCAGCTGGTGATCCGCGGCCGCCAGGGCGACGAGCCCGATGGCCGGGTGTTCCTGCACCGCGGCATCGCCGCCCGGCAATTCCAGCGCAGCTTCGTCCTGGCCGACGGCGTCGAGGTCTCCGGAGCGACCCTGGAAAACGGATTGCTGCACGTCGATCTCGAGCGGGCCGTGCCCGAGACCGTGGTGCGCACCATCCGGATCAACCGTCAGATAGACGGCAAGAAAACCTGACTGGAGGCAGAGTTATGACCGATTTCCCGAGCTTCGCTACCGACACCGGCAAGCGGATCGTCTACGTCCGCGAGGTCAAGACCGCCGACCTTCCCGAGGCCGTGCGTTCCCAGACCACCCTCGACCACGTCTACGCCATCCACGCCCCCACCGGCGAGGTGCTGGCGCTGGTCCCCGACCGGGCGCAGGCTTTCGTGGTGGCGCGGCAGAACGAGTTCGCACCGGTCAGCGTTCACTGACCCCGGGGACGGCGTTCAGCGATAGGGCGCCATCCACCCCAGCCCCTCGCTGGTCCCCGCCAACGGCTTGTACTCGCACCCGACGAACCCGTCATAGCCCAGCCGGTCGAGCTCCCCGAGCACGAAGCCGTAGTTGATCTCCCCGGTCCCCGGCTCGTGCCGGCCGGGATTGTCGGCGATCTGGATGTGGGCGATCCGGTGCTTCAGCCGCGCATAGGTCGGCATCAGGTCCCCCTGCATCACCTGGGTGTGGTAGATGTCGTACTGGATGAAGAGGTTGGGCGAGCCGACCGCGTCCAGGATGCGCTCGGCGTGGTGGGTGGTGTTGACGAAGAACGTCGGCATGTCCCGGGTGTTGATCGGCTCGAGCAGCAGCCGGATCCCCGCCGCCGCCAGCCGCGGCGCGGCATAATGTCAGGTTCTCGACCAGCACCGCCTCGAGCTCCCCCCGGTCCGCGTCCGCCGGGGCGAGGCCGGCGAGGCAGTTGATCTTCGGGCAGCCGAGTGCGCGGCCGTAGGCGATCGCGGTCTCGACGCTGTCGCGGAATTCCGCCCGCCGGTCCGGCAGGCAGCCGATGCCGCGCTCGCCCGCGTCCCAGTCGCCGGCGGGCAGGTTGAACAGCGCCTGAACGAGGCCGTTCGCCCGCAGCGCCTCGGCCACGGTCTCCGGCGGATGGTCGTAGGGGCCGACATACTCGACCGCCGGAAAGCCGTCGCGGGCGGCGGCGGCGAAGCGGTCGAGAAAGCCGAGCTCCTGGTAGAGGAAGGTGAGGTTGGCGGAGAAGCGGGGCATCGGATACGTCCTTTTGCGAGGGCGGCCATCGGAATTTTACCGAATTTTATTGAAGATGAACGCCTATGTTTTCAACAGGATACAGATTGTTCACGCGTGAACACCCCCGGCGTTCACACCCCCGGCAGGTCGTCGAAGGAGGCATAGTTCAGGCTGTAGAGGCGGGCGTAAAGCCCGTTCGCGGCGATCAGCTCGGCGTGGTTGCCGGTCTCCAGAACCTCGCCGTCCTGCAGCACCACGATCCGGTCCGCACCCCGGATCGTCGCCAGCCGATGCGCGATGACGAGCCCGGTGCGCCCCTCGAGCAGCCGCACCAGCGCCTTCTGGATCAGCATCTCGGTATAGCTGTCGACGCTCGCCGTCGCCTCGTCGAGTACCAGGATGCGCGCGTCCGCCACCAGTGCCCGAGCGAAGCTCACGAGCTGGCGCTGCCCGAGCGACAGGCTGCCGCCGCGCTGGCCGAGCTCGGTGTCGTAGCCCTGGGGCAGGCGGGTGATGAACTGGTGCGCCCCGACAGCCTCCGCTGCCGCGATCACCTCCTCGCGGGTCGCCTCCTCCTTGTGATAGCGGATGTTCTCGAAGACCGTGCCGGTGAACAGGAACGGCTCCTGCAGCACCATGGCGATCTGCCGCCCCAGCGAGTCCTGCGTCACGTCGCGCACATCGTGCCCGCCGACCAGCACCTCGCCCCGCTGCACGTCGTAAAAGCGGTGCGCCAGCGCCATGCAGCTCGACTTGCCCGACCCCGTCGGCCCGACCAGCGCCACCGTCTCGCCCGGCGCCACCCTGAAGTTCACGTCCTTCAGGACCGGGTGCGCCGGATCGTAGCCGAAGGTGACGTGCCGGAACTCCACCGACCCGTCCATGTCCCCACCCAGCGCCACCGCCCCCGGCCGGTCCTCGACCCCCACCGCCACGTCCAGCACCTCGGTGATCCGGTGCCCCGACGCCATCGCCCGCTGCATCACCGAATACTGCATGGTGAGCGAGCGGATCGGGTCGAAGAACCGCTGGATGTAGAACAGGAACGCCACCATCACCCCGACGTCGAGCTGCTGGCCCAGCACCCGGCCGCCGCCGACGACGATCACCACCGCCATGGCGAGACCGGTCAGGGTGTCGACGATCGGCACCATCACCTGGGCATAGCGCGCCGCCGTCAGGTGCGCGGCCAGGTTCGCCCGCGCCTTGTCGTCGTAGAGCATGAAGTTGACGCGGCTGCGGTCCATGCTCTGCACCGCGCGCACGCCGTTGATCCCCTCGGCCAGCGCGCCGTTGGTCATCGAATTCGCCTCGTGCGCCGCCATGAACGCGTCCCGCGCCCGCGGCAGCCAGATCAGCCGCACGATGAAGAGCACCGGCATCACCGACAGCGTCAGCATCCCCAGCCGCCAGTCGAGCCAGAGCATCACCCCGACGATGCCGAAGAGCAGCGTGATGTCGCCCACCGACAGCACCGAGGTCTCGAGGAACTCCTGCATCGAGTTGACGTCGCCCTGCAGCCGCGACATCAGCCGGCCGACCTCTGTCTTGTCCATGAAACCCAGCGACACACGCTGCAGATGCCCGAACATCGCCCGGCGCATGTCGAAGAGCACGTTCTCCGCCGCCTTGCCGACCACGCTCTCCTGGACGTAGCTGGCGGCGTAGTTGACCAGGATCACCGCCGCGAAGGCGATGAACGACCGGCGCAGGATGCCCGGATCCGCACCGGGCGCCATGCCGAGGTCGATGGCATGGCGGATGATCAGCGGGATCGCCAGCTGCGTCAGGGTGAAGGTTAGGACCGCCGCAACCGCGATCAGCATCTGCAGCTTGTAGGGCCGGACGAACTGCCAGATCCGCTGCACGATCCGGCCGTCGAAGGCCCGGCCGAAAATCTCCTCCTCGATCCGGGTGGAGCCCACGACGGCGCGCGGTGGCCGGCCGCCGCGCTCGGAGGTCGGGTCGCGCCCGCCGGTCTCGGCCTGCTCGCGCATCATGCCACGTCGGGCCGCAACTGGAGATCGTGCAGCGCCCGGTACCGCCCGCCGAGGGCGAGGAGTTCCTCGTGGCTGCCGCTCTCCACCACCCGTCCGTCCTCGAGGAACAGGATGCGGTCGGCATGCATCAGCGACCCGAGCCGGTGGGCGATGACGATGGTGACCCGGTCGCGGCTGTAGGCGCGCAGGCTCGCGCGGATCCGGTGCTCGGTGCCGGCGTCGATGGCGGCGGTGGAATCGTCGAAGATCATCACCGCCGGCTTCAGCATCAGCGCCCGCGCGATCGACAGGCGCTGGCGCTGGCCGCCGGAGAGCGAGACGCCGCGCTCGCCAACCACGGTGCGGTAGCCCATCGGCAGGCCGAGAACGTAGTTGTGGAGCTGTGCCGACCCGCTGGCGCGCTCGATCCGCGGCTCGCTGGCCCAGGGGTCGGCATAGGCGATGTTGTTCTCGAGCGTGGTGGTGAACAAGAACCCGTCCTGCTGCACCACCGCCACTGCCTGGCGCAGCGAGTTGAGCGTCACCGCGCGAATGTCCTGGCCGTCGATCGTGATCCGGCCCGCGGTGACGTCGTAGAACCGCGGAACCAGATGCGCGATGGTCGACTTGCCGCTCCCCGGCGGGCCGACAATGCCGACGGTCTCGCCGCGCCGCGCCTCGAAGCTCACGTCGCGGAGCGCCGGGCGCCCGGCCTCGGCATAGGCGAAGCTGACGTTCTCGAAACGCAGCACCCCGTCGGCGATCTCGAGCGGCCGCGCGCCCGGGGCATCCTCGATGTCAACGTCGAGGTCGAGGAACTCGAAGAGCCGGGCGCCGCAGGTGGAGGCGCGGGAAAAGGCATTCACCAGCAGGCCGAGCTGGCGGACCGGCATCTGCAGGATGGTCATGAAGGTGAGGAAGGTGGTCAGCGTGCCCACGGTCATCTCCCCGGCCAGCACCTTGGCCCCGCCGATCCACAGGACAAGCCCCATCGCCGCGAAGAACGAGAACGACATGGCGCTGGTGTTGACGACGCGGATGCCGACCCGGCGGTGGGAAAGGTCGAGCGCATGGCGCGAGGCCCGGTCGAACTTGCCCATCTCGTGGGCCTGCGCGGCGAAGGCCCGCACCACGCGGATGCCGCCGAGGTTCTCCTCCATGACCCGGGTCAGCACCGACAGCCGGTCCTGGAGCTGCCGCCAGGTCGCCCGCAGCCGCAGGTGGGTGACCGACGAGCGCCAGGCGACGAAGGGCACGAAGCTGAGCGACACCAGGCCGAGCAGCGGGTCGGTGGCGATGAGCAGGTAGCTGCCGATGCCGATGAGAATCGCGAGCAACACCAGCCGCACGAGCCCGGTCGAGAAGAACATCCGCACCCCCTCGAGGTCGAGCATGCCGACGGTGATGAGATCGCCGGAATGCACCCGGTCATGGTAGCCGAAGCTGAGGCGCTGAATCTTCTCGTAGAACGCCAGCCGCAGCGCATAGCCGACATGGTGCCCGACCGACTCTCCGAAGTAGTTCTGGATCATGGTGAAGACCCCGCGCGCGACGCTCACCGCGAAGAGGGTGAGCGCCGTCGCCCAGAGCCCATCGCGGGCGGCACCGGACGCGGCGCCGGCGCCGACGGCGAGTTGGGTCTGGTCGACAGCATGGCCGAGGAGGCGCGGGATCGAGAGCTGCAGGCTGGCCGCGACCAGCGTCGCGCCGATGGCGAGCGACGCCTGCCAGGGATGCCGCAGGCACATCCGGGTGATCCGAAGCAGCACGTTGCCGCCCCGCCCCCGCGCCGCCGCCCGCACGTGCGCGAGCGAGGCCTGCGTCGCGGCCGCATCGGGAAGGGGGGCGTTCAATCCAAGGACTCGCGTGGAACCGCCCGCCGGGACCGGCGAGCCTGGGTGGGGACGGGCGCAACCCTCGCGGGTCGTGCCCAGAAATTCAGTCTGCCGCGGCTACCAGCTTACCGAGATGTATTTGGTCTCACAGAACTCGAGAATACCGTGGTGGGCGCCTTCGCGGCCGAGGCCGCTCTGCTTGACGCCGCCGAAGGGCGCGGCCGGATCGGACACGAGGCCGCGGTTGAGGCCGACCATGCCGGCCTCGATCTTCTCGGAGACCCGAAGCCCCCGGGCGAGGTCGCCGGTATAGACATAGGCGATAAGGCCGAACTCGGTATCGTTGGCCAGCGCGACCGCCTCCTCCTCGGTGGCGAACGTCCGGATCGCCGCGACCGGCCCGAAGATCTCCTCGCGCGAGATCTCCGCGTCCGCGGGCACCCGGTCGATGACCGTCGGCGGATAATAGAACCCCTCGCGGTCGAGCGGCTTGCCGCCGGTGAGCACCCGGGCACCCCGGGAGACCGCGTCCTCGACCAGCGCCGAGATGCTCTCGATCGCGGCCTTGTTCACCATCGGGCCGCACTTGGTCGCGGCGTCGTAGCCGGGCCCGACGGTGAGCGCCTTCATCCGCTCGGCGAGGCCGGTCGTGAACGCCTCGCAGATCCCCTCCTGGACGATGAACCGGTTCGCCGCGGTGCAGGCCTCGCCGCCATTGCGCATCTTGGCGATCATCGCGCCGTCGAGCGCCGCCTCGAGGTCGGCGTCGTCGAAGACCACGAACGGGGCGTTGCCGCCGAGCTCCATCGAGGTGGAGAGCACCTGGTCGGCGCATTCCTTCAGCAGCCGGCGGCCCACCTCGGTCGAGCCGGTGAAGGAGAGTTTCCGCACCCGCGGGTCGTGCAGCATGGCGCCGACGGTGGCGCCCGAGCGCGCAGTGGTCAGCACGTTCACGACCCCCGCGGGCACCCCGGCCTCGGCATAGATTTCGGCCAGCGCGTAGGCGGTGAACGGTGTCTCGGTGGCGGGCTTCAGCACGCAGGTGCAGCCGGCCGCCAGCGCCGGCGCGATCTTGCGGGTGGCCATCGCCGCGGGGAAATTCCAGGGCGTCACCATCACGGCAACGCCCATCGGCTGGTGCTCGACCAGGATGCGGTTGGCGCCGGAAGGTGCCACGCCGAGCTCGCCGTTGAGCCGCACCGCTTCCTCGGAAAACCAGCGGAAGAACTCCGCGGCATAGGTCACCTCGCCGGTGGCGTCGCCCAGCGCCTTGCCGTTCTCGAGCGAGATGAGCTCGGCCAGCATCTCCCGGCGCTCGATCATCAGCTCAAAGCAGCGCCGCAGGATCTCCGAGCGGCGGCGCGGCGCCGTTGCCGCCCAGCCCGGCAGCGCGTCCTGCGCCGCGGCGACCGCGTCGAGCGCATCCTCGGTGCTCGCGTCGGCGACACTGGCGAAGGCCTGGCCGGTCGAGGGATCGACGACGTCGATGCGCCCTCCCCCCGATCCCTCGCGCCAAGCGCCGCCGATCCAGAGATCGCCCTTCAGCCGGGCGGGATCGAAGCTCAGACGGGGGGCGGTTTCGGTCATCACGGTCATCGGCGTTCCCTCCGGTCAGGTCTGGGCCCTGCATTTACCACTGTGGCGCCTGACGGCAAGGCCGGGCCGGGACGGGTGCGAAACGGCCTCAGCCAGGAGCGTGCCACCAGACTTCGGGCAGCCAGCCGATCCAGTCGCCATAGACCGGCAGGGTATCGGGATACCGCAGGTCGGCCTTGTATGCGATGTCGCTCTTGTCGGCGAACCAGAACGGGATGACGTAACGCCCGGTGGTGAGCACCCGGTCGAGCGCCTGCACCGCCGCCACGAACTCGTCGGGGTCGCGGGTCTCCAGCATGTCGGCGATCATCGCCTCGGCCGCGGGGCTCGCCATTCCCATATAGTTGCGCGTTCCCGGCTCGGTCACCCCGGCGCTGCCCCAGTAGAGCGTCTGCTCGTTGCCCGGGGAGAGCGACATGTTCCAGGTGTTGACGATCATGTCGTAGTCGTAGTCGCTCTTGCGGGCGTTGTACTGGGCGGCATCAACCGTGGTCACCCGGGCATCGATGCCGAGTTGGCGCAGAGAATCGACGTAGAGCCCGGCCACCAACTCGTTCTGCCCCTGGGTCAGCAGGATCTCGAAGCTGAACGCCTCGCCGTCGGCATTGCGCAGGACGCCGTCCTTCACCTCCCAGCCGGCTTCGGCAAGCTCCTTGGCGGCGACGCGCATGTTGGCGCGGTTCCGCTGCGATCCGTCGGAGGCCGGCAGGACGTAGGCGTCCAGGGCGTCGGGCGTCAGGCTATCCGCGAACGGCTCGAGCAGCGCCCGGACGCGCCCTTCCGCCGGACCCGCGCCCATGGCGAGATCGGAATTCGCGAAGTAGCTCGTCCGCCGCGGCAGCACACCGCCGTTCACCGTGGCGTTGATGAACTCGAAGTTGAAGGCGTGGAGCAGCGCATCGCGCACCCGCCAGTCCTGGAACACCGGGCGGCGGGTGTTGAAGACGAACCCTTCCATGCCCGAGGGCCGGCCGTGCGGGATCTCGGCCTTGACGATCTCGCCGGATCGCACTGCCGGAAAGTCGTAGGCCGCCTGCCACTTCTCCGGGCTGAGCTCCCGGTAGACCGAGAGTTCGCCGGCGGTGAAGGCCTGGAAGAGGACCCCGGCATCGACGAAGTAATCGTATCGGATCGTGTCGAAGTTGTTCACCCCGCGGTTGATCGGCAGGTCCTTGCCCCAGTAGTCCGGATTGCGCGCGAAGGTGATGTAGCGCCCCGGCTCGAAGGCGCCGATGATGTAGGGCCCGGATCCGACCGGCTTGCGGAGGCTGCTCTCGGCAAAGTCGAGCCCATCCCAGTCGGCCTTCTTCAAGATCGGCCTGAGCCCGATGATCAGCGGCAGCTCGCTGTCGGCGGCGTCGAAGGTGAAGCGCACCGAGCGCGGGCCGGTCTGCTCGACCTTAGCGACCTTTTCCCAAGCGTTTCTGTATCTTGGCAGACCTTTTTCAGCCAATGTCTCCATTGACCAGATCACGTCCTCCACCGTCACGGGGCTGCCGTCGGAGAACCTGGCCTTCTCGCGAAGGGTGAATTCCACCCAGTCCCGGTCCGGCCCGGTCTCGATCGATTCGGCCAGGAGTCCGTAGAGCCCGAACGGCTCGTCCCAGTTTCGCGCCATCAGCGTCTCGAACACGTGACTCTGGATCGCATAGGGCGCCCGGCCCTTGAGGATGTAGGGATTGAGCGAGTCGAAGCCGCCGGTTTCGCCAAAAACGATAGTGCCGCCCTTGGGCGCGTCGGGATTGGCATAAGGCAGCGACACAAAATCCGGTGGTAGAGCCGGCTCTCCATACATAGCTATACCGTGCCGGGGCTCCGCGGCAGCGAAGGCAGGCACGATGGCGGCCATCGCCAGCACCAGCCGCACCCCCTGGAGCAAGCGTGTCATATCCGTCACAGCCTCACCTTTGATTTACCACGGGCACCCTAAACCGGCCCGCCGGGCGGCTGCATCAAGATTTTTGGCTTGGCGATAGGTGTTTGATTTTGTATAAGGGTTCCACTGCTCGATAGGTTTCTTGCCTGTATGAAACCTGCCTCAACGACTTGACGCCCGCCTCGTGCGGGCGTCTTTTTTTGTGCCGCCTCCATCGGCCAGATTGCCACGTTTTGGGTTCTCGCTCACTCGGATGACGCCCGAGACGCCTTTCACTTCCCCGCGCACGTTGTTGAGTTCGCACCCGCAGCATGTATGGTCCTGCCGAATCCGCACGGACAGGAGCGAACACCATGACACTGGCAGGCAAGACCGCCGTCATCACCGGCTCGAATTCCGGTATCGGGCTCGGGATCGCCACCGAGCTGGCTAAGCTCGGGGCCGACGTCGCGCTCAACTCGTTCACCGATCGACCCGAGGACCACGCCTTGGCCGAAAAGCTCGCCGCCGAGCACAAAGTCCGGTCGGCCTACATCCAGGCCGACATGTCCGACGGCGATCAGTGCCGGGCGCTGGTCACCAAGGCGAAGGCCGCCCTCGGCCGGGTCGACATCCTGGTCAACAACGCCGGCATCCAGCACGTCGCCCCGGTTCCCGAGTTCCCCACCGCCGACTGGAACCGGATCATCGCCATCAACCTCAGCTCCGCCTTTCACACCAGCGCCGCGGCTCTGCCGATCATGCGCGCCGCGGGCTGGGGCCGCATCGTCAACATCGCCTCCGCCCACGGCCTCACCGCCTCACCGTTCAAGTCGGCCTACGTCGCCGCCAAGCACGGCGTCGTCGGTCTCTCCAAGGTCATCGCCCTCGAGACCGCCGAGGAGCCGATCACCTGCAACGCCATCTGCCCCGGCTACGTCCTGACCCCGCTGGTCGAGGCGCAGATCCCCGACACCATGAAGCAGTACGGCATGGACCGGGAATCGGTGATCCGCGACGTCATCCTCGCCCGCCAGCCCTCGCATGCGTTCGCCACCGTCGAACAGATCGGCGGCTGCGTCGCCTTCCTCTGCTCGCCCGCCGCCGACCAGATCACCGGCACCACCCTCTCGGTCGACGGCGGCTGGACCGCACTTTGAACACCGTCGTCAACCTCGCCCTCCAGGGCGGAGGCGCCCACGGCGCCTTCACCTGGGGCACCCTCGACCGGCTGCTCGAGGAAGCCGACATCGAGATCGAAGGCATCAGCGCCACCTCCGCCGGGGCGATGAACGCCGCGGCGCTCAAGCACGGCTGGGTCCTCGGCGGCCGCGACGGGGCGCGGGAATGGCTCGAGACCTTCTGGCTCCGGGTCTCCGGCCTCGACGGCCCCTTCGCCGACGCGGCGATGGACTGGCTGCGCGCCGTCTCGCCAAGCCCGGCCTTCACCGCCCGGATGCTGGAGCTCAGCCCGGCGGTGATGACCGCCGACGCCGTCACCCGCGTCTTCTCGCCCTACCAGTTCAACCCCACGAACTTCCACCCGCTCCGCGGCATCGTCGAGGAGATGCTCGACACCCCCGCCGCGCACTCCGCCGCCTGGCCGAAGCTCTTCGTCAACGCCACCAACGTCCGCGACGGCAAGCCGCGGATCTTCCAGGGGCCGGAGATCACCGCCGACGCCATCCTCGCCTCCGCCTGCCTGCCCACCCTCTACCAGGCGATCGAGATCGACGACCCCAAGACCGGCCGCCGCGAGGCCTACTGGGACGGCGGCTACACCGGCAACCCCGCACTCTACCCCCTGCACTACCGCACCAAGGCCGCCGACATCGTCATCGTCCACATCAACCCGCTCTACCGCGAGGATCTCCCCAGGACCTCGTCCGAGATCATGAGCCGGCTGAACGAGGTCAGCTTCAACGCCTCGCTGCTGCGCGAGCTCCGCAACATCGAGTTCGTCAACCGCCTGCTCGACCGCGGCGTGATTGCCGAGGGCGCGATGAAGCGCAATCACGTCCACTCGGTCAGCGACGACGCGTTGATGAACCAACTCGGCATGGTCACCAAGATGACCATCAACCGCGCCCTGCTGCTGCAACTGCGGGACGCAGGCCGCGCCGCCATGGACCGCTTCCTGCTCGAGAACCGCCAGGACATCGGCCGGCGCTCGTCGGTCGATCTCCAGGCCGTGGTAAGCTCGGAGGGGGGCGTCGTCTAACCCAGCGCCTTGCCGAGCCGCGGCAGTCCGGCGCGCTTCAGCAGCGGCCGCAGCGGCTGCGGCCGCCCGGAGGCCCGCTCCGCCCGCGCCCGCACCTCCGCCACCACCCCCGCCATGTCGATCCCCTCGCCGATCAGCTCGGTCAGCACCCCGTCCGGCTCGCGCAGGATCAGCCCGTATCGCGCCAGGGTCCGCGTCGGAAAATCGCCGCGGTTGAGGGTCATCACCACCTCCGCCCCTCCGGTGATGGCGGTGGCCAGCACGTGGCGATCGTCAGGGTCGGGAAGCGACAGCCGCGCTTCGAGGTCGGGATCGGCCGGCACCTCCGCCGCAGGCCAGTCGGCGCGCAGAACCGCGATCTCGCGGCGGGCGATCGCCTCGGCGCCTTCGGGCAGGCGCCGGGTGGCGCGGGCCCATTCCTCGAGGATGCGCGCCGACCACAGCGGCACGAATCCCCCCGCCGCCGCCGCGCCGAGAAGCACCTCGCGCAGCACCGTCGGGAAGAGCACGCAGGCGTCGAGAACCGCCTTCAAGGCCCAAGCCGCAGGAACAGCGCCTTGAGATACGACGTCTCCGCCAGCCCCGGATGCACCGGATGGTCCGGCCCCGCCCCACCCACGTGCAGGATCTGCGCCTCGCGCCCGGCCCGCGTCACCCCGCGCAGGCTCGCCTGCCGGAACCGCTCGAGGTCGGCGGCATGGCTGCACGAGCAGAGCACCAGGAACCCGTCCGGCTCCACCAGCGCCGCCGCCAGACGCGCCACCCGCTCGTAGGCCCGCAGCCCCGCTTCCAGCGCCGCCTTGTTCGGCGCGAACGCCGGGGGATCGCAGACCACGAGGCCGAACCGCCGCCCGTCGGCCGCAAGCCGCGCCAACGTCTCGAAGGCGTCGCCCCGCTCCGCCGTGAAGCGGTCCGCGGTCCCGCTCGCCGCCGCACCGCGGGCGGCGAGATCGAGCGCCGGCGCCGAGCCGTCCACGGCCAGGGCCGAGACCGCACCCGCCGCCAGCGCCGCCAGCGCAAAGCCGCCGGCGTGGGAGAAGACGTCGAGCACATGGCGCCCCACCCCCAGCCGCGCGGCGAAGGCATGGTTGGGGCGCTGGTCGTAGTAGAGACCGGTCTTCTGGCCCTCCGCCAGGTCGGCGAGATAAACCGCCCCGTTCATCGGCACCTCGACCGGCCCGTCGAGCGCGCCGGCGAGGACCGCCGAAACTTCGTCCAGCCCCTCGAGCGCCCGGGCCCGTCCTCCGGCGTTCTTGACCACGGTCGAGACTCCGGTCGCCTCCTGAAGCCCGGCCACCAGCGCCTCGAGGTGCGTCTCCGCCCAGGCGGCGTTCGGCTGGACCACCGCCGCGGTCCCGAACCGGTCGATAATCACCCCGGGCAGTCCATCGGCCTCGGCGTGGACCAGCCGGTAGAACGGCGCGTCGAACAGCACCTCGCGCAGGGCGAGCGCCCGGGCGATGCGGAGCGCGAACCAGCCCGCGTCGATCTCCGCCGCCGGGTCCGGGTCGAGAAGCCGCACGGCGATCTTCGAGCCGACGTTGAACGCCGCGGCCCCGAGCGGGCGCCGCTCGGCGTCCTCGAGCGTCACCACCGTGCCCGCGTGAATCGCCCGGGTGCGCCGGTCGAGCACGATCTCGTCGGCATAGGCCCAGGGCGCCATCCGTGGCGAGGCGCGGCGCGCCTGCGGGCGCAGGCGGACGACGGGACGAAATGATGGCTCGGACATGGCGCTTCCGCAGAATCGGCCTAGGTCCGCGATGTCTGGACGCTGGCCGGCGCAATGTCCACCGGCGCCGCAGGCCCTTCAAATCCGCCGCGCCCGGGATTAAGGGCTTGGCCCGCGACCGAGGGAACACCGGGAAGATCATGGCGGCAATCGTAAGCGTCCAGGACCTGCGCAAGGTCTACGCCACTGGCTTCGAGGCCCTGAAGGGCGTGAGCCTCGAGATCCAGGAAGGCGAGATCCTCGCCATGCTCGGCCCGAACGGCGCCGGCAAGACCACGCTGATCTCGACCATCTGCGGCATCACTGTGCCGACCTCGGGCCGCATCTCCGTGGGCGGCCACGACGTCCTCGCCGACTATCGCGCCGCCCGGTCGCTGATCGGGCTGGTACCACAGGAGATCACCCTACAGCCCTTCGACAGGGTGATGGCCACCGTGCGGTTCACCCGCGGCCTCTTCGGCCGCAAGCAGGACGACGCCTATCTCGAACGCCTGCTCCGCCAGCTCAGCCTCTGGGACAAGCGCGACTCGCAGGTCACCGAGCTCTCGGGCGGCATGAAGCGTCGGGTGCTGATCGCCAAGGCGCTGTCTCACGAGCCGCGCATCCTCTTCCTCGACGAACCGACCGCCGGCGTCGATGTCGAGCTTCGCAAGTCGATGTGGGAGACGGTGAACACCCTGCGCCAAGCCGGCACAACCATTATCCTCACCACCCACTACATCGAGGAGGCCGAGGCCATCGCCGACCGGATCGCCGTGATCAACGGCGGGCAAATCCTGCTCGTCGAGGAGAAGGACAAGCTCATGCGCCGCATGGGCCAGAAATCGATGACCATCGAGCTGCAGACCCCGGTCGAGGCAATTCCCGAACCGCTCGCGCCCTTCAACCTCAGCCTCGGCGACGGCGGCTGCAGCCTCACCTATTCCTACGATCGCGAGGCCAAGCGCACCGGCATCGTCACCCTGCTGCGCGCGCTCTCGGACGCTGGGCTCGTGCTCCGCGACGTGCAGACCCGCCAGAGATCCCTCGAGGACATCTTCGTCGACATGGTGAGGGAAGAGGCATGAACTGGCAGGCGATCCGGGCGATCTACATCTCCGAGATGGCGCGGACCTTCCGCACCCTCCTGCAGAGCCTCGTGGCCCCCGTCATTTCCACCTCCCTCTACTTCGTGGTCTTCGGAACGGCCATCGGCTCCCGGATCGAGCAGGTCGAGGGCGTCGAGTACGGCGCCTTCATCGTCCCGGGCCTCATCATGCTGACGGTGGTGATGCAGAGCGTCTCCAACGCCTCCTTCGGCATCTACTTCCCGAAGTTCATCGGCACGATCTACGAGCTCCTCTCGGCGCCGATCTCGTTCCTGGAGATCGTCATCGGCTATGTCGGCGCCGCCGCCACCAAGTCCTTCATCATCGGCCTCATCATCTTCGCCACCGCCCACTTCTTCGTCACCCTACCGGTGGCGCACCCGGTGGCGATGCTGCTGTTCCTGGCGCTCACCTGCATCAGCTTCAGCCTCTTCGGCTTCATCATCGGCATCTGGGCGCGGAACTTCGAGCAGCTCCAGCTCGTGCCCCTCCTCATCCTCTCGCCGCTGGTCTTCCTCGGCGGCAGCTTCTACTCGATCACCATGCTGCCGCCGTTCTGGCAGACCGTCACGCTGTTCAACCCGGTGGTCTACCTCATCTCCGGCTTCCGCTGGGCGTTCTTCGCCACCGCCGACGTCGGCATCGGCTGGAGCCTCGCCGCCATCGGCCTCTTCACCCTGATCTGCCTCGCGCTGGTCTGGTGGATCTTCCGGACCGGCTACCGGATCAGGAGCTGACGCGATGCAGATTCCGAAACAAGCCGCCCTCCTGCGCATCTTCCTCGGCGAGGCCGACCGCGCCGACGGCCGGCCGCTCTACGAGGAGATCGTCGTCCGCGCCCGCGAGGCGGGCCTCGCCGGCGCCACGGTGCTGCGCGGCTCGATGGGCTTCGGCCGCAAGAGCCACCTCCACACCGCGAAGATCCTCCGCCTCTCCACCGACCTGCCCATCGTCGTCGAGATCGTCGACACCGAGGCCAAGATCGAGGCGTTCCTTCCCACCCTCGACGCCTACGGCACCAGCCTTCTCGTCACCCTGGAGAAGATGACGGTGATCCGCTACGGCGAAGACGCCTCCGGCGTCACCGACGGCTAGAACCGTGGCCGCCGTCCTCGCGGTCCTCGCCGGCGGCTTTCTCGGCGGCCTCGCCCGCTTCGGGCTCTCGGGCCTCGTCGCCTCGCGTGTCGGCGAGCTCTTCCCCTGGGGCACCCTCGCCGTCAACGTCCTCGGCGCCTTCCTGATCGGCGTCTTCGCCGGCCTCGCCGCCGACCTCGGCCCCCTCGCCCGCGACTTCCTGATCGTCGGCTTCTGTGGCGGCTTCACCACCGTCTCCTCCTTCGCGCTGCAAACCCTCGCCCTCGGCCAGGACGGCGAGACCCGCGGCGCGCTCCTCAACGTCGCCGCCTCCGCCGGCCTCAGCCTCGTCGCCGTGGCGCTCGGCTTCTGGGTCGCGGCCTGATGCGCCAGGCGGGGCGCCTCTACCTCGCCGTCGGCGCCGGCGCCGCACTCGGCGCCCTCCTTCGCTTCGCCATCAGCCTCGGCACAGTCGGCGCCGGCCTGCCGGTCTTCCTCGCCACCGGCATCGTCAACGTGCTCGGCTCGCTCGTCATCGGCCTTTTCGCCACCCTCTCCGCCCCCGAAGGCCGCCTGATCATCGGCCCGGTGCCGCGGCAGTTCGTGATGACCGGCCTCTGCGGCGGCCTCACCACCTTCTCCTCGATGAGCCTCGACGCCTTCGCGATGCTCCTCGCCGCCCGGCCGGTCGCCGCCGCCCTCTACCTCGCCGCGGTCATTGGCCTCTCCCTCGTCGCCGTCTGGACCGGCCACACGCTCGCCGCCCGGCTCAATCGCTGATCCGGCTGGCCGTTGTCGCTGCCGACGCTACCTGCTACCAATGAACGGTCAGCTATCGAGGGGGGCCCGGGAGCCATGGGCTGCTGCACGGAAAAACCCGACGTCATCTGGGAACGCGGCTCGAAGCTCGACCGCCGCGGCCTCCTGAAGGGCTCCGCCGGCCTCGCCGGGCTCGCCATGGTCAGCGGCTCCGCCGCCAAGGCCCAGGAGACCGTCAAGCTCGCCTTCTGCAGCCAGCTCCTCTGCGTCGTCCCCTACGAGTTCACCCGCGCCCAGGGGTACTTCGACGCCGAAGGCCTGTCGGTCGAACTCGTCTACACCCGCGGCGGCAACGCCGCGATGCAGGCGCTGGTCGGCGGCGCCGTCGACTACGCCGCCACGTCCTTCGACGTGGCGCTGCAGGCCTTCGCCAACAACGCCCCGATCCGCCGCTTCGCCACCACCGGCCGGCTGCCGCTCTTCGCCCTGGCGGTGGCGCCGAGCCAGGTCGACGACATCACCGACCTCAAGTCGCTGGAAGGCCAGACCGTCGGCGTCTCCGCCCTCGGCAACGCCGACCACACCATGCTCCTCTACCTCCTCGCCGAGGCCGGCGCCGACGCGGGCAAGGTCGACTTCGCGGTCCTCGGCCCCAACCTCTTCGAGGCGCTCCGCCGCGGCCAGGTCGTCGCCGGCATGGTGCAGGAGCCGGCCCTCAGCCTGATCGTCGAGGACGGCGGCAAGGTGCTCTTCAACGCCATGGACATCGACGACGCCACCAAGCTCCTCGGCGGCGCCTACGAGTTCATGGGCGTCGCCTACCGCGCCGAGGAGCGCGAAGAGCGCCTCGAGCAGATGCAGAAGATCGCCGCGGCCCTGCAGAAGGGCCTCGTCGCCCAGCGCACCGCCCCCATCGACGAGATCCGCAAGTCGCTGCCCGCCGAGCTCCTCGTCGGCGGCGACGGCGAGCGCTTCGACGCCATCATCGGCAAGTACCGCGACTCCCTCTACCCGGAGTCGGTGGCCATCGACGTCAGCGCCTGCGAGCGGGTGGTGAACGCGCTCGAGGTCGGCGGCGTCCTGACGGCGCCGGTGGATCTCGGAGTCCTCCTCGACACCGAGGTCGTGCCCGCGTGAATTCCAGCTTGCGGCCGCGGGCGGCCGATCCGCCTACCGAAGTCCCCTCGCCGGGCAATCCGGTGGTGCGCGTCCACGACCTCCGGATGCGCTACGGCACCGCCGAGCCGGTGATCGACGGGCTGTCGCTCGAGGTCGGCGAAGGCCAGGTGGTGAGCCTGATCGGCCCCTCTGGCTCCGGCAAGAGCACGGTGCTCCGAGCGATCACCGGCCTGCACGCGCCCGAGGCCGGCGAGATCGAGCTCGGCGTGGCGCCGGCCGACATGGGCTTCCTCTTCCAGGACGACGCCCTCCTCCCCTGGCGCACCGCCCGCCAGAACGTCGCCCTCGGACTGCGGCTCCGCGGCCAGGCCGGCAGCGCCGCCGCCGCCGAGGCCGACGGCTGGCTCGCGCGCCTCGGCCTCCAGGGCTTCGAGGACCGCTACCCCCGCCAGCTCTCCGGCGGCCAGCGCAAGCGCGTGGCGCTGGCGCAGGTGCTCGCCCTCCGGCCCCGGCTCCTGCTGATGGACGAGCCCTTCGCCTCCCTCGACGCCATCGTCCGCCACCAGGTCACCCAGGACCTGATGAACTGGGTCGAGCGCGAGGGCATCGCCGTCCTCCTCGTCACCCACGACCTCGAGGAGGCCCAGGCCCTCTCCGACGTCGTCTACCTGCTCTCCCGCGGTCCCCGGGCGCGGATCCGCAACCGCTACCCGGTGCGCATCCCCCGGCCCCGCGACCTCATCGGCGTGCGCAGCGACCCGAGCTTCGGGCCGCTCCTCAAGCACATCTGGGACGACCTCTCCGGCGAGGTCGACCACGTGGGAGGCGGGATGTGAACGACCTCGTCGCCAAGCCCTGGGCCCGCCAGGCGATCGCCCTGGCCGCCCTCCTCCTCCTCTGGGAAGGCTGCAGCCGCGCCGGCCTCGTCGACCCGTTCTACGCCCCGCCGCCCAGCACCGTCATAGCCACCCTCGTCGGCCTCTTCGCCGACGGCTCGATCTGGGAGCACATCGCCGCCACCTTCTCTGCCGCACTCCTCGGCCTCGTCGGCGGCCTCGTCCTCGGCGCCGTCCTCGGCTTCGCCGCCGCCATGGTCCGCCCCCTCGCCGACGTGCTCGAGCCGGTGATGATCCTCCTCAACGCCATCCCCCGGGTGATCCTCGCGCCGCTCTTCATCATCTGGTTCGGCATCGACCTCGGCTCCAAGGTGGCGCTCAGCCTCGTCCTCGTCACCGTGCTGATCTTCTTCTCCGTCTACAGCGGCATCCGCGAGGTCGACATCCGCCTCGTCGAGCGGGTGAAGACCCTGGGCGGCACCCGCCGCACCCTCCTGCGCGAGGTCTACATCCCGTCGGTCACCGCCTGGATCATGGGCAGCCTCAAGGTCGCCGTCGGCTTCGCCTTCACCGGGGCGGTGGTCGGCGAGTTCGTCGCCTCGAGCCGCGGGCTCGGCTACCTCTTGTCCTTCGCCCAGAGCACCTACAACGCCAGCCAGACCCTGGCGCTGATCTTCATCATCATGGGCTTCGTGCTGGTGCTGTTCTCGCTGGCCGGACGCCTGGAACGCTGGCTGCTGCGCTGGCGCTACGTCTGAAAAAACAAGGGGAGGAGCCACCATGTCCGACACCGCCACTCTCGCCAGGGAACTGACCGATCTCCTGCGCCTCGCCACACCGCCCGTCGGCATCGCCTTCCGCGACAGCGCCGAGACCCCCGGCGCCACGCCGATCAACGGCGCGCGCCCGGCGCCCACCGAGGACGGCCGCACCGGCGCCGTCTCGGCGCCCTGCGTCTTCTGGTTCCTCGCCGCCGACCGGGTCTTCTCCACCGTCGAGGCCGACCACGGCAACTGCAGCGTCGGCATGTACACCCACGGCTTCATGCCGCTCGCCGAGGCCGCCACCAAGGCCGACGTCGGCGCGCTGGTCGAGTCCGGCTGGGTCGGCGAGGCCGACTTCCCGAAGATCCCCGCGATCGCCGACAAGCCCGCCGGCATCGTCTACGGCCCTCTCGACCGCCTGCCGGTCGCCGCCGACATCGTCTTCCTGCGCCTCAACCCCAAGCAGGCGATGGTCCTCGACGACGCCCTCGGCGGCGTCCGCTTCGAGGGCAAGCCGCAGTGCCACATCCTCGCCATGGCCAAGGACGGCGGCGAGACCGCGATCAGCGTCGGCTGCATGCTGAGCCGCGTCCGCACCGGCATGACCAACAACGAGATGACCTGCGCCATGCCCGCCGCCAAGCTGGCCGAGACCGTCGAGGCCCTGAAGCGCAACGCCGCCACCGAGCGCATGGTGGCCGGCTACGCCGCCGAGGACGCCGCGCGCTTCGCCGCCCACTGACCCTGCGGCACTGGATCGCCTTCCCTTCCGCGAATTCGTCCGTCGACAAATCCGTGCGCGCCCGCTGCCCCTTGGCAGGCGCGCACGGATTGCCACCGCCAGAGCAACGGGCCGAAACATGACACCTTTACCGAATTTTATTAAAGATTAATCCATTTAAAATCAATGCGTTCACGCGTGAACACCCTGCTGTTCACACCTCCACCCCCTCGCTTCCGCCGACCCGGGACAGCTCGTCCGCCAGCCGCCGCCCCTCCTCCGCCCGCGGCTTCGAGAGCCCGGCCAGCAGCAGATAGGCGACCGGCGTCAGGAACAGCGTGAGGATCGTCGCCAGCCCCAGCCCGCCCACGATCACCCAGCCCAGCGCCGCCCGCGCCTCCGCCCCCGCCCCGAACGACAGGAGCAGCGGCACGCCGCCCAGCACCGTCGAGGCCATCGTCATCATCACCGGCCGCAGCCGGATCCGGCACGCCTCCTCGATCGCCTCGCGCACGCTCGCCCCATGGTCGCGGAGCTGGTTGGCGAACTCCACCACCAGGATGCCGTTCTTGGCGATGATCCCCACCATCAGCACCAGCCCGATCTGGCTGTAGACGTTGAGGCTCACCCCGGTCATCACCATCGCCACGATGGCGCAACCGAGCCCCAGCGGCACCGTCGCCATCACGATGATCGGCACTCACGAAGCTCTCGAACTGCGCCGCCAGAACCAGGAACACCACCAGCACCGCGAACCCGAAGGTGACGAAAAGCCCGCTCGACGTCTCCCCCAGCGTCGCGGTCTCGCCCAGCGGCACCAGCCGCGCCCCCGGCGGCAACAGCGGCGCCGCGAGTGCCTGGACTTGCGCGAAGGCATCGCCGAGCGACAGCCCGTCGGTCAGTCCCGCCCCAAGCTTCACCGCCCGCATCTGACTCTCCCGAGAGAGTTCCGGAGCGATCGCCCGCTCCTCGAGGGTCACCACCGTCGACATCGGCACCATCTCGCCCGACCGGGTCTGCAGGAACAGGTTCTCGAGATCGGTCGGGTCACGTACCGGGTGGGTGGTCGAGGTGAGCTTGATGTCGTAGCTGCGATCATCGATGAAAACGGAACCGACGGTGCTGCCATCGAGTACCGCCTGTAGCGCCGCGCCGAGACCGTCAATGTCGATGCCGAGATCGGAGGCGCGCGCCCGGTCCACCTTGATGAAGAGCTGCGGCTGCGTCGTGTCGTAGGAGAGCGATACATCCCCGAACGCCGGGTTCTCTTCCATCTTCGTGACCAGCGCCGCGCTCGCCTCGCCAAGCCGGTCGAAGTCGCTGCCCAGCATCGCAAACTGCAGCCCCTGCCCTGCCCCGCGGATGCCGAGGGAATTCGGCTGGATCGCAAACGTCGAGACCCCGATCACCGACGAGGCGGCCCGTCTTATGTCGTTGACGATTTCCTGCTGGCTACGGGTCCGCTCTCCCCAAGGGGCGAGCGTGTAGATCATGAACCCGCTGTTGTCCGCGCCCCACCCGGAGATCGAGAACAGCCCGACGACCTCGCCCGACGCTCGCAGGTAGGCGGTCCGGTCCTCGATCTCGCGCATCTTGGCGGCCGTGAAGTCGAGGCTCACCCCCTGCGGCGCCGAGACCCGCAGCAGTGCCACCGCCCGGTCCTCGGGCGGCGTGATCTCCTGGCGAATGCTCGAGAACATCAGCGCCGCGGTGATCCCGAAGACCGCCGCCAGCGCCAGGATCACCAGCGGCGCCCCGAGGGCGGCGTGCAGGATCCGGTGGTAGCCCCGCTCCAGCACCTCGCCGAAGCGCACCACCGGCCCCTCCCCGCCCGCATGCTCGCCGCCCGCCCGCAGCATCCGCGACGCCATCATCGGACAGAGTGACAGCGCCACCAGCGAGGAGATCAGCACGGCGAGGGCCAGGGTGATGCCGAACTCCCGAAACAGCGCCCCGGTCTGCCCCGGCAGGAACGACAGCGGCACGAAAACCGCCGCCAGCGTCGCTGTGGTGGTGACGACGGCGAAGAACACCTGCTGCGTCCCGAGCACCGCCGCCGCCCGCGGCCCCATCCCCTGCCCCCGCCGCCGCACGATGTTCTCGAGCACCACGATGGCATCGTCGACAACCAGCCCGGTCGACAGCACCAGCGCCAGCAGCGTCAGGATGTTGATGGAGAACCCGGCAATGTAGATCGCCGCCAGCGTGCCGATCAGCGCCACCGGGATGGTCAGCGCCGGGATCAGCGTCGCTCGCCAGTCGCGCAGGAAGAGGTAGATGATCGCCACCACGATCAGCACCGACAGCGCCAGCGACCGCGCCACCTCGTGGATCGACCCGTTGATGAACAGCGCGTCGTCGCCGGTGATGAAGATGCTCACTCCCTCCGGCAAAGTGCCGGACAGATCCGCGACGATCTGGCGGATGCTCCGCGATATCTCGAGCGTGTTGCTCTGCGCCTGCCGGACGATGCCGATCCCGAGCCCGTTCTCGCCGTTGGAGCGCAGCAGCGAGTCGCCGAGGTCGGGCCCCAGCGTCACCGTCGCCACGTCGGAGAGCCGGGTGGAGGGGTTCAGCATCAGCGCCCCGAACGCCTCCGGGGTGTTGACGGTGGCGGTGGTGCGCACCACCAGGCTCTGGTTCGACGCGGTGAGCGACCCGGCCGGACTGTCGAAGGCGACCGTCGCCAGCGCGTCGCGGACATCGGCGAGCGTGAGGTCCCGGCTCGCCAGTGCCAGCTGGTCGACGTCCACCCGGAAAATCCGGTCGCGGATGCCCCAGGTCTGCAGGTCCGCTACCCCCGGCGCGGAGATCAGCCGGTCGGAGATGGTGTTCTCGACCAGGTCGGTCAGCGCCTCCACCGACATCGTCGGCGAGGTCACCCCGATGCGCATCACCGCGTTGGCGTCGGCGTCGGCCTTGACGATCCGCGGCTCGTCGGCGCCGTCAGGCAGCCGGTTGACGATCCGGCCGACCGAGTCGCGCGCATCGGAGGCCGCGACATTGAGATCGGTGGACTCGCTGAAGCTGACGGTGACCCGGCTCCGCCCGAAGGACGAGGTCGAGGAGATGTCGGTGACGCCTGCCACCCGGCCCATGGCGCCTTCGATCTCGCCGGTCACCTCGCGGTCCACGGTCTCGGGTGCGGCGCCGTCGAAATTGGTGGTGACTGTGATCACCGGCCGGTCGATGTCCGGCAACTCCCGCACCTCGATGCCGAAGAGCGCCGCAAGGCCGGCGGTGACGATCAGGCTGTTGAGCACCACCGCGAGGATCGGACGGCGAACGAAGAGCGCGGTGAACCCCGTGCCGCTGCCGCCGGTGTCGGCCCGCGACGCCACCGCTCAGGGCTCCGCCGGGCGCGCCGGCGCCTTGCCCTCGGGCGCGGCCTCGCCCTCGAAGCGGAACGGCGCCCCGGTCCGCAGCATCTGCACGCCCTGCGTCACCACCATGGCGCCGGGCGCGAGCGCCGCATCCACCAGCACCGCGTCGTTGTTGCGCTGGACGATGCGCACCGGCACCTCCGCGGCCTTGCCGTCGGCCCGCGACCAGACATAGGCACCGTCGGCGCTCCACTGGATCGCCAGCGGGTCGACCGCGGGGAAGACCTCACCCGGGAACTTCATCGTGATCGAGAACGCCATGCCGGTACGCAGCCGGTCCTCGGAATTGTCGAGACTCGCCCGCACCCGGAGCGTGCGCGTGTCCGGGCTGATCCGGCTGTCGAGGGTCACCACCTCGCCGTCGAGCGTCAGCTCCGGCCGCCCGAGCGGCTGCGCGGCCACCGGCGCGCCGACCCGGATCTGGCTCACGAAGCGCTCCGGAACCCGAAAGTCGACCAGAATATGCGAGCGGTCGTCCAGCGTGGTGATCTCGGTGCTGGTCCCCACCTGGTCGCCCACGTCGACGGCGAGGATCCCGACCCACCCGTCGAAAGGGGCGCGGATCTGCCGGTGTTCGAGGGCGAGCTCCGCGTCCCGGACGGCGAGCTCCCCCTGGCTCACCGCGAGCTGGGCGGCGCGGAGCTGCACCTCGGTCACGGCGCCGGACTTCACCAGGCCGTCGGTCCGTTCGAGCGTCGCGCGCGCGTCGTCGAGGGTCAGGCGTGCCCGGTCGAGCTCGATCTCCTCGGCCTCGGAATCGAGCCGTACCAGCAGCATGCCCTCCCTGACCTCGTCGCCGGAAGCCACCTCGATGCTGCTGACGCGCCCGGCGACGTAAGGCGTGATCGTCACCGAACGCGCCGCACGGCCGTCGCCGATCGCGGAGACCGAATCGTTGATCTTGGCCTCGCGCACCGGCGCGCCGATCACGATCGGCGCATCACCCCGTCCCTGGAAGCCGCGCGGACTGTCCGCCTCGACGTTGCGCGGCTCGACCGAGGCGATGGCGATGCCGGCCCGCTCGAGGAACGCCCCGGCGGCTGGAAAATAGCGTGCCCAGACGACCACAGCGACCGCCAGGACCGTGAGCGCCAGGACCGCCTGTTTCCATAGCCTCATGCCGCGCCTCCGGCGCCGCTTCCCCGCCCCTCATGGGCAGCGCGCGGTGGGAGAAACAGCGCCATCATGCGCGTATCATGCAGGTTTCCGGCTCCCGCGCCGCCGCTGCCCGGGCCGATCGCCCGCGGCGATCATACACCGCGCCACGGCAAATGTGTAAACGCATCCACCTTCGCTCCCGTCACTTCCGCGTTTGAACGCATGGGTGCGCGGATTCCGTCGCGCGTAGGCGGCCGCACCGGCGCGACGATTCCGGGAGACCGTTTCGCCACCGGAGCGACCCGCGGCGCGATCATGCCAGCCGTGAGTCTTTGCGGCCACGAGACGGGAAAAACCTCGATCCGACCGCTCTTGCGTCTGGGCAAGCCGCAATCCGGTATGCTACCATAGGTTGTAAGAAGGACGTCCGGAGGATCCGAAACGGCCATGCCGACCAGCCCTGACGAGCGTCTGGCCGCCGCGCTGTTCCGCCTTCTCTCCGCACCGCACCGGGCGGAGGCGGCAGGGGTTTTCGCGATCGACCGCACCGGCTGTCGGCTACTGGCGGGCACTCCCGCGCTGCTGGCGCTGATGGCGCCGCACGAGGCGACGTGGCCGCTGCCCCCGAACCTCGCCGACGGATGCCGGCGGCTGGCCCCGGATACCCTCGGCCTCGCCGCGCGCTTCGCCGCCGTCGTGCCCATTGCCACGGTGGGTGCCGCCCCGGCCGGATTTCTGCTTCTCGCCGACCGCGCGCCGCGCCGGCTGACGCCGGCCCTGGCCCTGCGCCTGACGGATGCGGCCGCGCTCGCGGCACCGCTCCTCGCCCGCGCCGTGGCCCGCCCGGCTAAGCCGCCGGCAGAGCGCGCCCCGCTTGTGGCGGCGATCCGCCCGCGGGCGACCGCCCAGCGGCTCCTCGAGACGGCCATTCGCGGCCGTCCGGCAGCGGGGCCGGTCGGGCTCCTGATGCTCGATCTCGACCGCTTCCGCGCGGTCAACGAGGCCCTCGGAATCGCGGCCGGCGACGCGCTGCTCGCGGTGACCGGCACCCGCCTCGAACGGGAGCTGGGCCCGAAGGACCGGCTGTTGCGCCTCGAGGGCGACCGCTTCGTGATCGTTTCGCCACAAGGACCGACCGAACTCCGCGCGCTCGCGCACCGTCTGTTACAGGCCGTCAGCCTGCCCTTGGTGCTCGGTGGCCGCACCGTGGTAATGCACGCAAGCATCGGAATCGTCGCCCAGAGCGTTGCGGCGGAGCCCGCCCCGGACCTGCTGCTGCAGGCCGACACCGCGCTCCGGCGCGCCAAGGCCGAGGGACGCAGCCGCTTCGTGCTGCACGAGCCGGCCCAGGACACCGTGACGCTGGAGCGCAGCCGGCTCGAGCTCGACCTCGCGCACGCCGTGACCAAGGGCCAGATGCATCTGGCGTACCAACCCTATGTCGACCTTCGCGACGGCAGCGTCAGCGGCGCCGAAGCGCTGCTTCGATGGCGGCACCCGACCCGCGGCGAGCTCGCGCCGGTCTCCTTCATCCCGCTCGCCGAGGCGACCGGAATGATCCTCCCCCTCGGGCGCTGGGCGTTGCGCACCGCGCTGGCGCAAGCGATGACCTGGCCGGCGCAGATGGGTCTCGCCGTCAACATCTCGCCGCTCCAGTTCCACCAGCCGGGCTTTCTCGGCGAAGTGGATGCAGCCCTCGACGAGACCGGCTTTCCGGCCGAACGGCTCGAACTCGAGATCACCGAGACCGTGCTCATGCGCGACAGTTCCGAGACCACCGCTCAGCTCCGCGCACTGATTGCCCGTGGCATCCGCATTGCGCTCGACGATTTCGGCACCGGCTACAGCGCGCTCGCTTACCTCGCCCGGCTGCCGCATCACCGGATCAAGCTCGACAAGGCCTTCGTCCAGGACCTCGGCACCCCCGCCACCGCCGAGCTGATCCGCGCCATCATCGCCCTCGCCCGGGCCCAGGGCGTCGCCGTCACCGCCGAAGGCGTGGAGACCCCCGAGCAACTCGCCCAGGTGCGCCGCACCGGCTTCACCCACGCCCAGGGCTATGCCACCGGCGTGCCGGTGGCCGACCCGTCCCGACTCATGCCCGAGCCGATCGAAGCGCCCGTCTGTTGACGGTTCAGCAAGCCCTTCAATGCGGCTTCAGACCTTTACCAAAAATTATTGAAATCTTGGCCCAATGATTTCATAGCCTTACGTGTGTATCACGCGTGTTACACCCCCCGTAACACACCCTTGCCAGCTCTCGCCCCGCCTTTCACAATCCCTCATGCCCCTCCCTCGCATCGCCCAATCCCCGCGCGATCCCGCCTTCGTACAGGACCCATACCCCTTCTACGACCACGCCCGCGCTCTCGGCCCGCTCTTTCTCTGGGAGGACTACGGCTTCCCCTGCGCCGCCGGCCATGCCGAGGTATCCGCCCTCCTCCGCGACCGCCGCTTCGGCCGGGAACTCCCGCCCGACCTCAAGCCTCAACGCCCGCCCCACCTCGCCGATTTCTACGCCCTCGACGACCGCTCCATGCTCGACCGTGAGCCGCCGTCCCACACCCGCCTCCGCGGCCTCGTCCTCCGCGCCTTCACCTCCCGCCGGATCGCCGGTCTCGCCCCCGAGATCGCCACCCTTGCCGACGCCCTGATCGCCGCCCTCCCCCCCGACGACTTCGACCTCATCGCCGCCTTCGCGGAACCCCTGCCGGTGGTGGTGATCGCCCGCCTGCTCGGCGTGCCCGAGACCATGGCCGACCAGCTTCTCGCCTGGTCCCACGCCATGGTCGCCATGTACCAGGCCCGCCGCGACCGCGCCGTCGAGGACCGCGCAAACGCCGCCGCCCGCGACTTCGCCGCCTTCCTCCGCGGCCACGTCGAAGTCCGGCGCCGCCATCCCGCCGACGACCTCATCACCGCCCTCATCGCCGCTGAGTCCGAAGGCGACCGCCTCGACGCCGAGGAGCTCATCGCCACCTGCGTGCTCCTGCTCAACGCCGGCCACGAGGCGACGGTCCACGCTATCGGCAACGGCACCGCCGCAATCCTCGCCTCCGGCCTCGACCCGTCCCGCCTCTTCGCCGACGCCGCCACCACCGCGGCCACCGTCGAGGAGGTGCTGCGCTTCGACCCGCCCCTCCACCTCTTCACCCGCTACGCCCTCGACGACACCGAGGCGCTCGGCCACCGGTTCGCCCGCGGCGAGACCGTCGGCTGCCTGCTCGCCGCGGCCGGCCGCGACCCGGCACGCTTCCCCGACCCGCACCGGTTCGACCCGACGCGCGCGCCCGCTCCGCATCTTGCCTTCGGCGCCGGCATCCATTTCTGCGTCGGCGCGCCCCTCGCCCGGACCGAGCTTGAGATCGCCCTGCCGGCCCTGTTCCGGCACGCGCCGAGCCTCGCACTGGCGGCACCGCCGGTCTTCGCCGACCGCTACCATTTCCGCGGGCTGACAGCCCTTCACCTGCGACGCAAACCCCCTCAAAATTTCGCTCGCGTCGGCCGCAACAAAAGTTAAAAGCTGCTCGCACTATCTTATCCGGATTCTGAGGATACCCCCAATGTTCAGCAAACTCGGTGCCGAGGCGTTCGGTACCTTCTGGCTCGTCTTCGGCGGCTGCGGCAGCGCCGTGCTCGCCGCCGGCTTTCCTGAGCTCGGCATCGGCTTCGCCGGCGTGGCCCTCGCCTTCGGCCTGACCGTGCTCACCATGGCCTACGCCGTCGGCCCCATCTCCGGCGGCCATTTCAACCCTGCGGTGTCGCTCGGGCTCGCCATCGGCGGCCGCTTTTCGTGGAACGACCTCATCCCCTATTGGATCGCCCAGGTCGTCGGAGGCTTCGTCGCCGCGCTGGTCCTCTACCTCATTGCCTCGGGCAAGGCCGGCTGGACTCCGGGCGGCTTCGCCTCGAACGGCTTCGGCGCCAACTCGCCGGGCGGTTTCGGGCTCTTCTCCTGCTTTCTGATCGAGGTGGTGCTGACCGCGGGTTTCCTCTTGGTGATCCTCGGTTCAACCAGCCCCAAGGCGCCGGCGGGGTTCGCCGGTATCGCCATCGGCCTCTCCCTGACGCTCATCCATCTTGTGTCGATCCCGGTGACCAATACCTCGGTCAACCCCGCCCGCTCGACCGCCGTGGCGTTCTTCGCCGAGACCGGTGCCATGGGTCAGCTCTGGTTCTTCTGGGTGGCGCCGCTCCTCGGGGCCGTGCTTGGCGGCGTCCTCTGGAAGGCACTCTTCGCGCCGGTGACGGACCTGCCACTTGAAGGCAACGTCGCCGGCAAGATCGCCTGAGCGAGCCCGTCGGGCGCGCTCCCCTCGCACGGCTCCGGCGTTTCGGGGGAGCGCCGCCTATTCGATTGCGTAGACGATCACGACCTCGGCCGTGAGCGTCACCGTGCCTTCAGCGATCGGCGGCGCTGCCGAAGCCGCCTCCGCCTTGGCGAAATAGGGCGTCGGCCCGCCCCCGTCGTCTTCGCGCAGCGAGATCACCGGCCCGAGCGTCACCCCCGCGGCCTCGGCGTAGAGCTCGGCCCGGGCATGGGCGTCCGCGACCGCCTTGCGGCGGGCGCCGTCCAGAGCCTCCCGCGGTTCGGAGACCTCGAATCCGATCCCGTATAGCCGGTTCGCACCGGCCTTGGTCAGGGCATCGATGGTGGGACCGAGCCGGGCGATCTCGTGGACGCGGACGGTGACGGTATTGTCCGCCTGGTAGGCGGTGACTACCGGCACCCCGCCGTCGCCGCTGCGGTCATCGTCATAGATGGGATTGAGGTTGAGCTGACTCGTCTGCCTGTCCCGCGGCGCGATACCCGACTCGTCAAGCCCGGTCATCACCGCCTGCATCGCCTCGGAATTGGCCGCAAGCGCCGCTGCGGCGGTTTCGGCGCGGGTCGTGACGCCGACGCTGACCGTGGCGAGGTCGGGGACCGCCTCGACCTGGGCCATGCCGGTCACTGTGATCTGGCGCGGCGTGTCCTGCGCTGCGGCCGGCACCGCGAGCGCGAGACCGACGGCCAGAAACGGACTGATGAGCGGGCGCATGCGGGATTCCTCCAGGGATTTTCGGTCATTGCCGTAGATTTGCGCCGCAACACCCACTCCGGCAACCGAAATTTCCGCTCGGCCGGCCTCGTAACGCTGGATCGGCTGGCGGAAGTCGGCTATGCTGTCATCACAAACACTCGACAAAGATCGGGGCAGGTATGAGCAGTCAATCCTTCCGCAAGCCGGAGTTCCGGCTCTATTTGGGCTATACGTCCGTCAGTCTGATGAAAGCCGGGAGCCCGGTCCCGGTGGGGACGACCCGACCGGACGCGCCGGGGTTCGCGGATGACCTTCGCGGCTTCGCCGCAGAAGTGGCGCGAGAACGCGGCCGACTGATCGCCGTCCTGCCGGAGTCGGAAATCTGGCGCGGTCGCCCGATGCTCGCCGGCCGTACGCCCTGGGCTCGGCGTCGCGAAGCTCTCGGGATCGGCGCCCGAGGACTCGGGGTGCCGCCTGAGGCGGTTGCCATCGTCCTGGGGAAAGCCGCGGCGGACAGGACCACGCCTGTCATTGCCGTTCGCCGCGGAACCCTGGATGAGACCCGCGCGCTCATGGCGAAGGTCGATCTCATTCCCGCCGCGATAGTTGGCGCCGGCGGCTTCCCCGGTTTTCCGCGACCGCCGCGGCTGGACGGTTGGCCTTCACGCCTGCCGGCGCTCCCCGCGTTGCCGCGCCACCACCTCGCGCTCGGCACCGGTGCGATCGCCGCGGCGGCCGCCGTCGTGCTAGCGATGCCCGGCAACACGCCGTCGCCGTCTCCCCTCCCCGCACCGGCCATCGACCTCGCCGCAGCCATGGACGAGCCAGCGGCGCCAGCCAAACTCGTGCCGGTTGCGCCGACGCCAACCGCGCTGTTGCGCGCCGAGCCCCCCATGCCGCGGCCGAAGTCCCTCGCACTCGCGACGGCGCTGCAACCGATCGTCACTCAGGCGACCCGGAACGTGCCTCTCGTTCTCACCGAGCCTAGACGGGGCGCGCCCCCCGAGCTTCGGCTCGCGGAGCTCACCACCGCCCGCGTCCGTACCGTGGATGCCGAGATGACGACACCGCTTCGTCGTCCGTTGACGGTCCCCGCCCCCGTCCCGGTTGAGGCGGCAGAACCGGCGACCGTGGCGGGTGCCAACGACGCCTTGCGGCCGCTGCACCGGCCCCAGGCACCCAAGGCCACGACGCCCGCCAAGCCCGAGCCGATGGCCGCCGCAACTCCGTTGCCTGCCGTCGCCCGGCCGCTGCCGCGCCCCGCCGCGGCGAAGGCGGAGATCCCGACCCTGGTAGTGGCGTCGCTCGAGCCCGACACGCTGCTGGCCGAAAGCCTAGCCGCCGCGGCAGCGCCGATGGACCGTCCAGCCCTGAGCCCGCTGGCTCGGCCTGCCAGCCTGCGGGCCCCCGCCGCGAAAGCCGCGCCGGTGGCCCAGCCGACGGTCAAGGTGGTGACGCCGCGCAAGGTGGTTCCGTCCGTACCGAAGGCGGCGGCAGCTCCGGTTCCAGTCGTCAAGGCGGCCCCCCGGGTCGTCACCGCCCCGGTACGCCAGGCGGCCCTCGCCACCACTGCCACGCCGCAGAGGGTGGTCGCCAAGCCTGTCCCGGTCGCCGCGGTACCGAAGGCCGCGACCGAACGTCTCGGGCTGAGCCGCGGCAATATGGCGCTCATCGGAGTCTTCGGCGGCAGCGATGGCCGGCATGCGCTGATCCGGTTGCCCAATGGCTCGATCGAGCGGGTGAGCGCCGGCGACAGGGTCCAGGGGATCCAGGTGGCTGCGATCGGCGCAGACTCGGTCCGCATCAACAGCCGAGGCCGCGACACGCTTCTGACGTTGCCCGAGTAACCCCGCGGCGTGACCGTGTTACGAGGTGTGGTGTAACTGACTCTGGTCAGCGAGTTCGAGGGCGGAACGCGGGTTCCGCCCTCGAACGGTTGCGTCAGCTGAGCGCGAAGTACTTCTGACGGGCCGCGAGGAACGGACCGTCGGTATTCTCGGTGCGCGTGCGCAGGATCGCGAGCGAGCTGAGGTAGCTGTCGGTCACCTTCTTGGTCAGCGCGTCATCAGAGTTGCGCAGGCCCTCGAGGATCTCCGTGGCCGCGGCCGCGCCGCCCTGAAGGATGTCGTCCGGGAACTGGTGGGTGATGACGCCGTGGTCCTTCACCAGCTTCTCGAGAGCCAGCGGATCGTTGGCGTAGAAATCGCAGGCCACCTGGTCGTACTCGGCCTGGCAGGCGATCTGGACGATGGCTTGGAGGTCGGCGGGCAGCGCCTGGTACTTCGCCTTGTTGATGGCGAGTTCGGTGGCGAGACCGGGCTCGGTGAAGCTCGACAGGTAGTAGTGCTTGCAGACCTGATAGAACCCGAGCGCGAGGTCGTTGTATGGACCGACGAACTCGGCAGCGTCGAGCGCGCCCGACTGCAGCGAGGCAAAGATGTCGCCCGCCCCCATGTTGACGACGCTCGCGCCCATCTTCTCCCACACTTGGCCGCCGAGGCCGGGGGTGCGGAACTTCAGACCCTGCAGGTCGGCGACACCGGTGAGCTCGTTGCGGAACCAGCCGCCGGCCTGAGTGCCGGTGTCGCCATTGATGAAGGCGACGACGCCGAACTGATCGTAGACCTCGTCGTAAAGCTCCTGGCCGCCCATGTAGCGGATCCACGAGGCGAGCTCGCGGCTGGTCATTCCATAGGGGACGCCCGTAAAGAAGGGGGTCGCGGTGCTCTTGTTCTGCCAGTAGTAGGCGGCGCCGTGGCTCATCTCGGCCGAGCCCTCGATGACCGCGTCGAAGGTCCCGAGCGCCGGGACGAGCTCGCCTGCTGAATAGACCTCGATGGTCAGGCGGCCGTCGGACATCGCGGTGATGCGGTCCGCCAGGCGCTGGGCGCCGACGCCGAGGCCGGGGAAGTTCTTCGGCCAGGTGGTGACCATGCGCCAGGTCTGCTTCTCCTGGGCGATGGCGGGGGCTGCGAGGGCCGTGCCGGCCGCGGCCACAGCAGCGCCGCGGAGAAAATTCCGACGTTCCATCAAGTCTGTCTCCCTGTGCGTTTCGCGCGATGGCCGAGGATGACCTCGCGGTTGCGCCGGCGTTTATGGCGGCGGATCCTTAGAGAATCAAGCGACGAGGAACGGATGGTTAAGCGGCCAACTACTTCGTGACCGGCAGCTCGATCGCGGCGACCTGCTCACTGATCGCCGGACGATCGCCCCGCCGGCGCACCAATGCGACGGTGTCGGCGTCGCCGAGAGCGCCCCAACGACCTTCTGAAAAAATCTCCAAGGGGCGAAAACGGGACTTGTAGTCCATCTTGGCGCTGCCCGGCACCCAGTAGCCCAGGTAGACGTAGGGCAGGTTCGATTCCGCCGCCAGCGCAATGTGGTCGAGTATGATGTAGCTGCCGAGGCTCACACCCCCCAGGCCGGGCTCGAAGAACGAATAGACCATCGAAAGCCCGTCCGACAGCAGGTCGGTCAGGCAGACGGCGACAAGCTGGCGCGGGACGCTGCCGTTGCGAGGCAGGTAGTACTCGATCACGCGGCTCCGGACCGGGCTCTCCTCGATCATCGCCGCGAACTCGCTCATGTCCATATCGGCCATGCCGCCCGTTGCGTGCCGGGCATCGAGGTACCGCCGGAAAAGGTGGTACTGTGCCTCGGTCGCCCAGGGGCTGCGGGCGACCCGCTCGAGGCCGGCGTTGCGGCGCAGCACCCGACGCTGACTTCGCGAAGGATCAAAGTCGGCGACGACGACCCGGGCGGAGAGGCAAGCCGAGCAACCGGCGCAGGACGGGCGGTAGAGGACGTTCTGGGAGCGGCGGAAGCCCTGGTGCGAGAGGACGTCGTTGAGGTGACAGGCGCCGTCGCCCTGCAGCGCCGTGAACAGCTTCCGCTCGACCTTGCCCGGAAGGTACGGGCAAGGCTGCGGGGCCGTCACGTAGAACTGGTGCGACTGCGGCAGAGTATGGCGCATAGGGGCCTCAGAAATCCTCCAGCGGAGAGGGTAACAACAGGTCTCGCGGCCCGGCAACAGGATTCTCGGGCCGCGGTGAACGGCCCCTCGGGTCAATCGACCGGACGGTTAATCGCCGTGGTGCCGAGGATGATGTCGGGCAGACCCTGGCCGTAGCGGGTACCGACCATGGCCAGGCAGCTGATGAACTGGAGGACGACGACCCCGAAGGCGACGGTGTAGATCGCCGTGTGAAGGATCGCGGTCAGCAGATCGAAGCGGGTGCCGTCGCCTCTACGAAGCTCGATGCCGGTGAAGCGCATGCCCCAGGTCGCGGAACCGCTGGCGATGGTCGCGACACGGTAGAGAAAGCCGACGCTCGCCAGCACCAGCGGAAACAGCGCGAAGCCGAACCCGAATGTCGCGAGCCCGAAGAACACGGCAATCGGCACCCCGATCGCCAGGGTCACGGCAAAATCGACGAACCAAGCCACCAGCCGCCGCGATGGCACGCCGGCATAGAACTGGCGGTCACGGTCGGGGTCGGGCAGGCCATCCATCGGGCCGGAGAGACCATAGGCGTCGTTGTGCATCGGGGCTCCTTTCGGCGTCAAGGTGCCTGAGATGGGGGCCCCGCCAGCCCGGCGCAAGGCGCGGTCAGCCGAGGTTCAGGAGCTCTGGACCGCCGCAGATCGTCGGGTCCGGCGCTGCGACATCCTTCCCGGGATAGTCGAGGCGGGAGAGGACCGACTGCATGGCGGCGAGCCGGCCGCGGCGTTTGTCCTCCATCCAGACCACCGTCCAGGGGGCGATGGTGCGGTGACTGCGGTCGAACATTTCGGCGATCGCTTGGGTGTAGTCGTCCCAGCGGCTCAGCCCGTCAATGTCAACCTGGCTGAGCTTCCATTGCTTGAGGGGATCGTCCTCGCGCTGAAGGAGCTGGCGGAGCTGCTCGGCGCGCCCGATCGCGAGCCAGATCTTGAAGAGGATGATACCGTCGCGGACCAGCATGTCCTCGAACTCGGGGAGCTGAGCGAAGAAGCGCTCGCGTTCCGCCGGCGTGCACCAGCCGAAAACTTTCTCGACCACGGCCCGGTTGTACCAGGAGCGGTCGTAGAGGGTAACCTCGCCGGTGGTGGGCAGGTACTCGACGTAGCGCTGGAAATACCATTGGCCGCGTTCGACATCCGACGGGGCGGGAAGCGCGACATCGTGCGCGTAGCGGCGGTTTAGGTTGTCGGTGAAGGCGGCGATGGTCCCGCCTTTGCCGGCGGTGTCGCGGCCTTCGAAGACCACGACGATGCGCTGGCCGGTGGAGCGGTACCAGCTCTGGGCCTTCACGAGCTCGAGCTGGCAGGTGTCGTAGGCCTTTTGGTACGCGTCGTTGTCGAGGCGGGTCTGGTAGGGATAGCTCGGGTCGAGCACCTCCTTCTTGCCGGAGTCCTTCAGCGCCTCGCGGACGTCCTTGGGAGCCTCCTTCTCGGCGAAGCGGCTGATGGCGCCGTCAAACGGCTTCTTGGTGTTCTTCTTGGCCATGCGGCCGTTCCCCCTGCTGCGAATTACCGGGAAGTATGGAGCCCCCGCCAATCCCGCGCAATCGTCCGGGGCTAATCCGGGGTGTTGCGTTGGTCGGATCCGGTCGGGGCATCGTTTGAATCGGACATGCGGGGATGAGGGCGAGTTCCATTAGTATTAACAACGGGTTGGAGGAGCTGGAAAGCGTATGGAATGTGGCTGGAAACCAGCCATACGATTTGAACGCTCGAGCAAAGATTTACGCAATGACGCGCGCAGGTCCAAACCGCTTTTGAAGGGTCTCCGCCCTTGCATTCTTGCCCTCCCGCGGCGATTGCCTTGGTCCGCAGCGGCAGGAGGATGGGTAAGGACGATGCGGCGCATGGAAGGCAAGACCGTGCTCATTTTCGGGGCCGGCTCTGCCGGCGAAGGTTGGGGCAACGGCAAGGCGGCGGCGGTGGCCTACGCCCGCGAGGGTGGCCGCGTTGCCTGCGTCGACCTCTCGCCAGAGGCCGCCGAGGCGACCGCCGGCATCATCGCCGGCGAGGGCGGCGAGGCAGTGGCTCTCGCGGCGGACGTGACCGATTCCGCCTCGATCGCCGCGAGCGTCGCGGCCGTCGTCGGTCGCTGGGGCCGGATCGACGTGCTCCACAACAACGTCGGCATCAACCTGCCGGGCGGCGCCGCCGAGGCGACCGAGGAAAGCTGGCGCAAGGTGATCGACGTCAACCTCACCTCGGTCTTTCTCACCTGCAAGGCGGTTCTGCCGGTGATGGAGGCGCAAGGCGCCGGGGCGATCGTCAACATCTCGTCGCTCGCGGCCATCCGGTGGACCGGCTACCCCTACGTTTCATATTATGCGTCGAAGGCCGCCGTCTGCCAGCTTACCCAGGCGATCGCCATGGAATACGCGGCGCGCGGCATCCGGGCGAACACCATCCTTCCCGGCCTAATGGACACCCCGCACGTCTACCGGCAAATCGCCGGCTATTATGGCGAGATCGACGAAATGCGGGCGAAACGTGGCGCGATGGTGCCGATGAAGCGTCAGGGCGATGCCTGGGACGTCGCCTGGGCCGCGGTTTTCCTTGCCTCCGACCAGGCGAAGTTCATCACAGGCGTCTCGTTGCCGGTGGACGGCGGACAGTCCTGCGCTACGCCCACCGGGTGACATCAAGGTCCGTATTGTGGACCATGTTGAAGTTTTTTCGCCACTTCGGAAAATTTTTGCTTGCGGGGGATCCGCGATTCGGCGCATGGTCCCGCGCAAATTAAGAAAGCGCGGGTCCACGATGCGGACCCTGCCGGGCGGCCAGATCGTACCGGCGTCCATCGGCAACGGCCGAAGGGGGAGGACGACATGACCCTGGCGCCCGACGCGCCCGAGAGCGAAACGGTCATTCACCAGTACGAAGGCGCCGAGCCCCACCCCGGGTCGCGCTGGATGCGGCCGTTCGAGGTGATTGCCGCGGCGCTGCTTGTGGTGATGATCTGCATGATCCTTGCCAACGTCACCTCGCGCTATCTGCTGTCGTCGCCGATCATCTGGGCCGACGAAATCGCCTCGATGAGCTTCCTCTGGCTCGCGATGATCGGTGCGGCGCTTGCCATCGATCGCGGCGAGCATCTGCGGCTGACGCTGTTCCTGCAATTCTTCTCCGAACGCATGCGCGCCTTCGTCAGCACGCTCGCGTTGATTCTTGTCGCGGTGTTCCTGCTGGTGATGCTGCGCCCGGCATTCGAATACGCCTACGAGGAAAGCTACGTCACCTCCCCGGCGCTCGAGCTGCCGATGACCTACCGGGCCGCCGCCCTGCCATTTGGCATGCTGCTCATGGCGATCCTCGCGGTGGTGCAGGCGGTGCGCGAGGGGACGACACGGACGCTGATCGCCTCCGCCGTCACGGTTGCCGCCATCGTGGGCGCGTTGTTTCTGCTCCAGCCGGTGTTCGACACCTTCGGCAACTGGAACCTACCGATCTTTCTCGGTCTTTTCGTGGCACTGATGCTGGCGATCGGCGTGCCCATCGCGTTCTGCTTCGGCCTCGGCACCCTCGCCTTTCTCACCTTCGCGAGCACGGCACCGATCTTCGTGATCGTGGGCCGGATCGACGAGGGCATGTCGAGCCTGATCCTGCTCTCTGTACCGGTCTTCGTGCTCCTCGGCTGCATCCTCGACGTCACCGGCATGGGCAAGGCCATCGTCGAGTTCCTCGGGTCCTTCCTCGGGCACGTGAAGGCGGGCATGTCCTACGTGCTGCTCGGCTCGCTCTTTCTCGTCTCCGGCATCTCTGGGTCGAAGGTCTCGGACATGGCGACCGTCGCCCCCGCCCTCTTCCCGGAGATGAAGCGCCGCGGCCACAAGCCGCCCGAGATGATCGCGCTCCTCGCCACAGGCGCGGCCATGGCCGATACCGTGCCGCCGTCGATCGTTCTCATCGTCCTCGGCTCGGCGGCAGGGGTCTCGATCGCCGGACTCTTCACCTCGGGCTTCATCATCGCGATGGTGCTGCTCGTCGTCCTCGCGATCCTGGCGCGCTGGAAGGCCCGCAACGAGGACATGTCCGGCGTGCGCCGCGCCCCGCTTTCGCTCGTCGGCAAGACCGCGCTGGTCGCCGGCCCCGCCCTCGTCCTGCCCTTCATGATCCGCGCCGCGGTCAGCGGCGGCGTCGCCACCGCGACCGAGGTCTCCACCATCGCGGTGGTCTACGCGCTCTTCACCGGCCTCGTGCTCTACGGCGGCATCACCTTCCGCAATATCGGCCGGATGCTGGTCGAGACCTGCGCGCTGGCCGGTGCCATTCTGCTCATCCTCGGCACCGCTTCGGCCATGGCCTGGGCGCTGACCCAGACCGGCTTCGCCGGCAAGCTCGTCCAGGCGGTCGCGGAGCTGCCGGGCGGCGCCACCACCTTCATGGGCGTGTCGATCCTGATCTTCCTCGTCCTCGGATGCGTGCTCGAGGGGCTGCCGGCCATCGTGCTGATGGCGCCGATCATGTTTCCGATGGCGCGCAACCTCGGCATCCACGACATCCACTACTCGATGGTGATCGTCACCGCGATGAACATCGGCCTGATGGCACCGCCGATCGGCATCGGCTTTTACATCGCGTGCAAGATCGGCGGCGTATCACCCGACGAGGCCATGGGGGCGATCTGGCCCTACATCGCGGCGCTGCTCGTCGGCCTCGTGATCATCGCCGCTTTCCCGCACTTCTCGACGTTCTTCCTCTGACGGGGAAGACCACGCATCTCAGCCATGTCCAGGGAGGAAACCGACATGAACCTCAACCGCCGCTCGCTGATGCTCGGGGCCGCCGCCGGCGCGCTCGCCGCACCCTTCGTCCGGGTCCGCCCGGCGATGGCCGCCGAGGTCAACCTCAAGCTCGCCAACAACCAGCCGCTGACCCACCCCTCGAACATCCGCCTCCTCGAGGCCAACGACCGCATCAAGGAGCAGAGCGACGGCAAGGTCGAGATCACCGTCTTCCCGCAGAGCCAGCTCGGCGGCGACACCGAGGTGCTGAGCCAGCTCCGCTCCGGCGGCGTCGATTTCTTCATGCTGTCGCCGCTGATCCTGTCGACCTTCGTCCCCAACGCCTCGCTGAACGGCATCGGCTTCGCGTTCAAGGACTACCCGGCGGTCTGGTCGGCGATGGACGGTGAGCTCGGCGCCTACGTGCGCGGCCAGATCGAGGAGAAGGGCCTCTACGCCTTCGACAAGATCTGGGACAACGGCTTTAGGCAGATCTCCACCTCGACCGGCCCGATCGAGACCCCGGCCGACCTCGAGAACTTCAAGATTCGCGTCCCCGTCAGCCCGCTCTGGACCTCGATGTTCACCGCCTTCGGCGCCGCGCCGACCTCGATCAACTTCTCGGAGGTCTACACCGCGTTGCAGACCGGCGTCGTCGACGGCCAGGAGAACCCGCTGGCGATCCTGTCGAACTTCAAGCTCTGGGAAGTGCAGAAGTACGTGTCGATGACCAACCACATGTGGGACGGCTTCTGGATGCTGTCGAACCGCCGCTCATGGGGTGCGGTCCCGGACGACCTGAAGGAGGTCATCGCCACCAACTTCAACAACTCCGCCGTGCAGCAGCGCGCCGACATCGAGGCGCTGAACGCCAGCCTGCAGGGCGAGCTCGAGGGCAACGGCATGGCCTTCAACTTCCCGGAGACCCAGCCCTTCCAGCAGAAGCTGGTCGACGCCGGCTTCTACAAGGAGTGGAAGGAGAAGTACGGCGACGAGGCCTGGAGCATCCTCGAGAACGCCACCGGCCTGACCCTCGGCTGAGGCGAGGCGGGGGAACGGGAGATGTCGCGCCACCAGGTCCTCGGCGGGGGCGAGCCGGTCACCGGCACGCAATCGGTCGAGCGCGCGCTGGCGCTCCTGTCCCTCGTCGGCCGCGCCGGCGACGAGGGCGCGACGCTCGCGTCCGTAGTCGCGGCCAGCCGGCTCAACAAGCCCACCGTCAGGCGGTTGCTGGTCGCGCTGATCCGCGCCCGGCTGATCGAGCAGGATCCCGCCAGCCGCCGCTACCGGCTCGGCCCGGAGACCTACGTCCTCGGCACCCTCGCCGCCCGCCGGCACGGCCTGCTCGAACAGGCGGCGGAATCGCTCCGCCGCCTCTCCGCCGTCACCGCCGACACCAGCTTCATCTCGGCGCGGAACGGCGACTTCGTGATCTGTCTGCGCCGCGAGGAGGGCAGCCACCCGATCCGCACCCACGCGCTGCAGACCGGCGACCAGCACCCGCTCGGTGTCGGCGCCGGCTCGGCGGCGATCCTCGCCGCGCTGTCCGAGGTGGAACGCGAGGCCGCGGTCCTGCGCCTCGCCGACGCCTATGCCGCCTATCCGGGCTACTCGCTCGAGATCGTGCGGGACGATATCGCCCGCACGTTGGCCGCCGGGTATGCCTTGAATCCCGGCCGCGTCGTGCCGAGTTCATGGGGGATCGGCGTGCCGCTTCGGCTCCCCGACGGCCGGGTCGCCGGCGCCCTGTCGATCGCCGCGATCGACGCCCGCATGCAGCCCGCGCGTCAGGAGGAACTTGCCGTGCTCTTGCACGCCGAGGCCCGCGCCGTCGAGGCGCGACTGGAGAGACTCTTCGGGCCGACCGGCTCGCCAAGCATCGGAGGACAAGATGGCTGATCCGCAGATCGTAGGCTGGGCGCATTCGAAGTTCGGCAAGTCGGAGGCGCGCGACACCATGGGCCTGATGGCCGAGGTGGTCGGCCCCGCCCTCGCCCACGCCGGCGTCGGGACCGGGGACGTCGACGGCATCTTCGTCGGCAACTACAACAACGGCTTCCAGAAGCAGGATTTCCAGGGCGCGCTCGTCGCCATGGGCACCCCGGGCCTCGAGCACGTCCCGGCGGTGCGGATGGAGAATGCCTGCGCCACGGGCTCGGCCGCCCTTTACTCGGCGATGGACTTCATCGCCGCCGGCCGCGGCAGAATCGCGCTCGTCGTCGGCGCCGAGAAGATGACCGCGATCCCCACCAAGGACGTTGGCGACGTCCTGCTTTCGGCCTGCTACCGCGAGGAGGAAGGCGACGTCGAGGGCGGCTTTGCCGGCATCTTCGGCCTGATCGCCGGTACCTACTTCCAGCGCTACGGCGACCGCTCGGCGGAGCTTGCGATGATCGCGGCGAAGAACCACGCGAACGGCATGGGCAACCCCTACGCCCACATGCACAAGGATTTCGGCTTCGAGTTCTGCAACACCGTCTCCGACAAGAACCCCTACGTCGCCGGCCCCCTGCGCCGCACCGACTGTTCCCTCGTCTCCGACGGCGCCGCAGCCATCGTCCTCGCCGACGCCGAGACCACGGCCGGCCTCGAGCGCGCCGTCGCCTTCCGCGCCCGGCGCCAGGTGAACGACCTCCTTGCGATCTCCCGCCGGGATCCCACCGCTTTCGAGGGTCCGCGCCGCGCCTGGGCAGCCGCGCTCGAGGACGCGGGCGTCGGGATCACCGATCTCGACATGGTCGAGACCCACGACTGCTTCACCATGGCGGAGATGATCGAGTACGAGGCCATGGGCCTCGCGGCGCCGGGCGAGGGGTGGAAGGTGATCCGCGAGGGCACCACCACCAAGGGCGGCGCGCTCCCCGTCAACCCCTCCGGCGGCCTCAAGTCCCGCGGCCACCCCATCGGCGCCACCGGCGTCTCGCAGCACGTCATGGCGGCGATGCAGCTCATGGGCGAGGCCGGCGACATGCAGGTCCCGGAAACCGAACTCGCGGGCGTCTTCAACATGGGCGGCGCCGCGGTCGCCAGCTACGTCTCGATCCTGGAGCGCGCGAAATGAACGATCCGGCTGGGGGCGTCGCTCCCTGCTCGACGCGGGTGATGAACCTTGCGCATTTCGTGACCCAGGCCCGACATCGCGAACCGGAGGCTGTCGCCCTGGTATGGCGCGACCGGACCTGGACCTGGACCGAGCTCGACGCCCGTATCGACGCCCTTGCCGTCGCGCTCCAGACCCGCTTCGGCGTTGGCAAGGGCGACCGTATCCTCGTGCAGTCGCAGAACTGCAACCAGATGTTCGAGGCGATGTTCGCCTGCTTCCGCGCCGGCGCCGTCTATGTGCCGACTAACTTCCGCCAGACGCCGGAGGAGGTGGCTTACCTCGCCGAGGCCTCCGGCGCCATCGGAATGATCTGCAACACCAGCTTCCCCGAGCATGCCGCCGCCTGCGGGCTCCCCTTCACCATAGCCATCGGCGAAGCGGATTTCGGCCCCTCCTATGACGCGCTCGTCGCCGAGCATGAGGGCCAGTCACCCGCCGAGGTCCCGGTCCATCGCGACGATCCCTGCTGGTTCTTCTTCACCTCCGGCACCACCGGCCGCCCCAAGGCCTCGGTGCTCACCCACGGCCAGATGGCCTTCGTCGTCACCAACCACCTCTGCGACCTCATGCCCGGCCTCACTTCCGCCGACGCGTCGCTGGTCGTCGCCCCCCTTTCCCACGGCGCCGGCGTCCACCAGCTCACTCAGGTCGCCCGCGGCGTGAAGACCGTGCTGATGCCGACAGACCGCTTCGACATCCCCACCGCCTGGGAGCTGATCGAACGCTGGCGGGTCTCGACGATGTTCACCGTACCGACGATCCTGAAGCTCCTCGTCGAGCACGAGAGCGTCGGGCGCTTCGACCATTCCAGCCTGCGCTACGTGATCTACGCCGGCGCGCCGATGTACCGCGAAGATCAGAAGCGAGCACTCGCCGCCCTCGGCCCGGTGCTCGTCCAGTACTTCGGCCTCGGCGAGGTGACCGGCGCCATCACCGTCCTGCCCACTCGGCTCCACGCCGCCGAGGACGGCCCCGAGGTGAAGCTCGGCACCTGCGGCTTCGACCGCACCGGCATGCAGCTCCAGGTTCAGGACGACCAAGGCCGCGCGCTTGCGCCCTTCGAGACCGGCGAGATCTGCGCCATCGGCCCCGCTGTCTTCGCAGGCTACTACGACAACCCGGAGGCCAACGCCAAAGCCTTCCGCAACGGTTGGTTCCGCACCGGCGACCTCGGGCATGTGGACGACCAGGGCTTTCTCTACATCACCGGCCGGGCGTCGGACATGTACATCTCCGGCGGCTCCAACGTCTATCCGCGCGAGATCGAGGAAAAGATCCTCACCCACCCCGCCGTCACCGAGGTCGCCGTCGTCGGCGTCCCCGACCCCCTCTGGGGCGAAGTCGGCATCGCCGTCTGCGTCGCCACCGCCGCGGTGACGGAGGCGGACCTCGCCGCCTTCCTGGACGGCAAGCTGTCGCGCTACAAGCTGCCCAAGCGCTTCGTCTTCTGGGACGCGCTGCCCAAATCCGCCTACGGCAAGATCACCAAGAAGCTCGTCCGCGAGGAGCTCGACCGGCTCGGCTTCGGCGCCGGCGAGCGACAGTCCGCATGACCGTGGCCCTGACCCGCCTCGCCCATCCCGGCCCGCCCGCGCCCGACCGTCGCCAGGCCGCGGTCGCCACCCTCCGGCCCGTCGCCGGCACGCTGAGGTCCGGCTACCCGGTCATGGACGAGGTTGCCCGGCTCTTCGCCGAGGCCGGCTGCAAAGGCGGCATCCTCCGACTCGACGGCGTCACCTGCGACCCGATGCGCTTCGTGCTGCCCGCCTATGCCACCGACGGCGAACACGCGGCCTTCTACAGCGCCACCCATGCCCCCGACGGCCCGGTGACGATCGGCGCCTCCACCGCCTCGGTCGGCTGGCGGGACGGCGCCCCGTTCCTCCATTGCCACGGCCAGTGGTCCGGCGCCTTCGGCACCGCCATGGGCCATCTCTTGCCCTTCGACTCGATCCTCGCCGCCGACGCCGATGTCAACGGCATCGGCTCCCCGGACGCCTGGTTCGAGGCGATCCCCGATCCGGAGACCAACTTCACCCTCTTCGCCGCCGCCGGCGGCGGCGCCGGACGTGACGGCCTGATCGTCCGCCTGCGACCGAACGAGGACGTCTGCGCCGCGCTCGCAGCCCTTTCCGCCGAGCATGGCTTCGCGCGCGCCCGGGTCCACGGCCTGGGTTCGATCGCCGATCCCCGCTTCGCCGACGGCCGCCACGTCCCCTGCATCGCCACCGAGGTCCGTATCGACGCGGGCGAGATCGCCGGAAGCGAAGCCCGCATCGACGTCTCGCTCGTCGACGTCGACGGCGGCATCCATGCCGGCCGTCTCGCGCCGGGCCTGAACCCGGTTGGCGTCACCTTCGAGATCCTCCTGGAGGCCCTGCCATGACCGGCACGATCCTCGTCACCGGCGGCGCCTCGGGCATCGGCCGCGCCGTCGTCGAAGCGGTGCTCGCCGAGGGCTGGCGCGCCGTGGCCCTCGACCTGCCCGGGCCGACGCTCGAGGCGACCCGCGCCGCCCTCGACCCGACCCGCCTGCGCTGCACCGCCATCGACGTCACCGACGAGGCCGCCGTCACCGCCGAGGTCGCCGCCGTCGAGCGGGACTTCGGCCCGATCGCCGGCCTGGTGAACTCCGCCGGCATCGCCCGCGACGTCGCCATGCTCGAGACCGACGCCGCCCTCTTCCGCCGCACCCTCGAGGTCAACGTCATCGGCTCGTTCCTCGTCGCCCGCGAGGCGGCGCGGGTGATGCGCGGCCGCGGCGGCGCCATCGTCAACATCGGCTCGGTCTCCGGCATCCAGGGCAACGAGGGCCGCGTCGCCTACGGCGCCTCCAAGGGGGCGGTGATCACCATGAGCCGGGTGATGGCGGTCGAACTCGCCCCCCTCGGCATCCGCGTCAACGTCATCGCGCCGGGCCCGATAGAGACGCCGCTCGTCGCCCAGGTTCACACAGAGGCCGTCCGCGCCACTTGGCTCGCCAGCGTTCCGATGCGCCGCTACGGAACGCCCGCAGACATCGCCGCGGCCGCCATCTTCCTCCTCGACGGGGCGAAGTCGGGCTACGTCACCGGCCACACCCTGTGCGTGGACGGCGGCTTCAGCATTGCCGGGCTGATGAGCGGCGCCGCCCGCGAAGGCAACGCCCGCTGACCTGAAGGGTCAGGACGAGGCGGGCCGGAGCCCGCCTCGAGGGATCGCGCGTTACTTCGCGATGCAGGTATCGGCCGTCTCCGGCGTGCAGACGTCGAGACCCGTGTAGGTCGGATCCGCGGGCGCGGCACCGCCCTCGGCCATCTGCTCGAAGGCGAGCATGACCTCGTGGCCCATCTGGAAGGGACGCTGCCCGACCTGGCCGGCCGAGAAGCCTTCCTTCATCTGGTCGATCTGCACCGGCAGGGTGTCGGCGACGACGAGCGCCAGCGAGCCGTCGGCGATCTTGTCCTTGTAGGGCTCGACCGCCGCCCGGTTGGCGTCCGGCACGAACTGCGGGAAGCCGCCGGTGGGCACGAAGGCGTCGATGTCCGGGTTCGCCTCCATGAAGTCCTGGAACTGCTGCACCGCCAGCGGGAAGTCGTCGTTGGTGTAGAGCGGGCAGCCGTCGGCCTCGGTCCAGCCGTTCTGGCCGGTCAGCCGCTCGCCCGGGCTCTCGGTGCCGGACATGGCGCCGAGGGTGTCGCGGATGCCCTGCATGCGCTCGTTGTGGTTCGCCGCCGCGGCGCCGCCGGATTGGATGCAGACCGTGCCGCCGTCCGGCTTGATCTCCATGACCCGCTTGGCGAGGTTCACGCCGATCTCGTAGTTGTGGGTGCCGATGTAGGCGACGCGCAGGTCCTGGTTCTCCGGCAGCAGGTCGCTATCCCAGGTGATGAGCGGGATGCCGGCGTCCTTGGCCGCCTGCGCCGCAACCGCCATAGCCGCGGCGTTGGCCGGCGAGATGCCGATGCCCTTGACGTCGCCGCGGGCGATCAGGTCCTGGACGATCTGCACCTGCTCGTCGCCGCCGCCGTGCTCGCCGGGGCCGATGTATTCGCAGGTGAACTTGCCGCCGGACTCCTCTTCGGCCTTCTTGCAGCCATCGCGTGCCTGGTCGAAGAACGGGTTGTTCATGTTCTTCGGCACCAGCGCGAAGATGTTCTGGGCGAACGCGGCGGAGCCGATGGTCAGCGCGGCCATCGCGATCGCCGAGGTAGTGAGCAGTTTCTTCAAGGTCTTTCCTCCCGAGGTTGCTTGTGCCGGCGGTAGGCCGCCGGCGGTTTTCTAGCGGTCCCTCCCGAAACGGAAGGCGTTGCGCAGCACATCCCGAAGGCTGAAGCCGCGCGTTTCCATTCCGATCAGGACCGCGAGAATGATGAAGGCGCCGACGAACGCGCCCTGCCAGTTTGCATCGATCCCCGCCATCAGCAGAGCGTTGCGGATCACCTCGAGCAGCGCCGAGCCGATCACCGCCCCGTAGGCGGTCCCCGACCCGCCCATGAGGTTCGCGCCGCCGATCACCGTGGCGGCGATGACCCGAAGCTCGTAGCTCTGCCCGAGCGCGTTGATCGCCGAGCCGCTGTAGCCGAGGATCAGCAGGGAGGCGACCGAGGCGCAGAAGGCCGAGAACAGGTAGGCCTGGAACTTGATCCCATCGACGTTGACGCCGGTCATCCGCGCCGCCTGCTCGTTGCCGCCGATGGCATAGAGATGCTTGCCCCAGGGCTTCTTGTTGAGGACGTAGCCGACGATCAGCGCCAGGATCACCATCGTCCAGAAATGCGAGGAGAATGCCGGGATCCAGTGGGGAAAGATGCTGTCAGGCTGGCCGCTCGGGAACTTGCCCTGGCCGATCGCCTTCACGATGGGCGCGTCCGGACCGAACTTGTAGAGCATCTGGTTGCCCGAGAACACCACCGCCAGCGAGCGTGCGATCGACATCATGCCGAGGGTGACCACGAAGGACGACATGCCGACATAGGCCACGAAGAACCCGTTGACCGCACCGCAGGCGAGCCCGGCCAGCAGCCCCATGGCGAAGGCGACATACCAGGGATATTCCCAGGTCAGGAACAGCCCGGCGACGATGGCGACGAGGCCCATGATCGACCCCACCGACAGGTCGATGCCGCCGGTGATGATGACGCAGGACATCCCGAGCGCCATGATCCCGAAGGGCGCGAAGTTGCGCGTCACATTGGCGATGTTGGTGACCGAGAAAAACGACGGCTGGTAAAGCCCGATCGCGAGCGCCAGCACGATCAGAGCGACGGTCACCCAGAACGGCTGGCTCTTGAAGAGCTTCTGGGCCCAGGTGCTTTCCGCGATGCCGGTGACGTCCGAAATTCGCGCGTGGTCGACATCCGGCTCGGCGTCGGTGACCTCAGGCGGCATGGATCGCTCCCGTGATGAGACCCGTGATTTCTTCCGGGCTCGTCGTGCCGGCCGCCTTGTCCGCGACCTTGGTGCCCCGACGCATCACCACCACCCGGTCGCAGACGGCAAAGACGTCCGGCATGCGGTGGCTGATGAGGATGATCGCCACACCCTGCGCCTTCATCCGCCGGATCAGGTTCAGCACCTCGGCCACCTGCCGAACCGAAATCGCCGCCGTCGGTTCGTCCATCAGCACCAGCTTGGCGTTCTTCAGCCGGGTCCGGGCGATCGCCACCGCCTGGCGCTGCCCGCCCGACATCTTGCGGACCAGGTCCCGCGGCCGCGTCTCGGACTTGAGCTCCTCGAAAAGCTCGCCCGACCGGTCGATCATTGCCTTCTTGTCGAGCACCTCGAACGGGCCCCAACCCTTGCGAAGCTCCCGGCCGAGGAACACGTTCTCCGCCGCCGTCAGGTTGTCGGCGAGCGCAAGGTCCTGGTAGACGACCTCGATCCCGACGTCGCGGGCGTCGATCGGGCGGTGGAAATGCACCTCCCGGCCCTCCATCGCGATGCGCCCCCGGGTCTGGGGGAAATTGCCGGCGATGATCTTGACCAGCGTCGACTTGCCGGCGCCGTTGTCGCCCATCAGCCCGACGGCCTCACCCGGCTGGATGTCGAGGTCGACCCCCCGCAGCGCTTCGATGGCGCCAAAACTCTTGGCGATGTCCCGCAATTCGAGAAGGCTCAATGCCTACTCCCCCCTGTTTCGTCCGTGGTTATCGTCCGCCCGTTCCCGGCCGCGTCCACTTTGAGCAAGAAGTCGCACATCGCAGCGGCTTCGGCAACAGAACTCGTGTGCAGCGACGACGCACCCGAGTCCTTGGTTAACGCTACCGCGCGAGAAAATCCAAAGACCGCATCGCCCCACCCCGCGTCATTTCTCACGCCGGCACCCCACACCACGCCGTTTCCCGCGCCGAGCGATGTATCGTCTCCACCAACTCCTGCACCCGCAGCCCCGCCAGGAAATTGAACGGCTCCGCCCCGCGGCCGGCCACGGCATCGAGAAACCCGGCAATTTCGATCGCCTTCAGGTCGTTGAACCCGAGCTGGTGCCCCGGCGCCACGCAGAAGCGCCCGTAGGGTGCGTGGTCCGGCCCCGCCTCGATCCGCCGAAACCCGCGCCGTCCCGCCGCATCGCCGGCCGCGTAGAAATGCAGCTCGTTGAACCGTTCCTGACTGAAGACGAGCGCGCCCTTGCTGCCATAGATCTCGAAGTCGTGCTGCATCTTGCGGCCCATGGCGATCCAGTTCGCCTCGACCGACCCGGTGGCGCCGCTCTCAAACCGCAAGAAGGCGCGCCCCACGTCGTCGGTCTCGATCGCCCGCATCCCGCCCGATCCGTCCGGCCGGCTCGCGATCACCGTCGCGCAGTCCCCGAGCACCGCCGCGATCGGGCCGAGCAGGAATTCCGCCGTAGCCAGCGCATGGCTGCCGATATCCGCAAGCGCCCCGCCGCCCACCGGATCGTTGCGGAACCCGAAGGGACTGGCGGCGTCCGCCATATAGTCCTCGGCATGCACGCCTCGATACGTGCGGATCTCCCCGAGTTCGCCCGCCCGGATCATCTCGCGGGCGACCGCCATCATCGGGTTGCAGAGATAGTTGAACCCGACCTGGGTGCGGACCCCCGCCGCTTCCGCCGCCGCCGCCATCTCGCGCGCCTCCGCCGCCAGCGGCGCCAGCGGCTTCTCGCAATAGACCTGCTTGCCCGCCGCGATCGCCGCCAGCGCCATCTCCTTGTGCAGGGCGTTCGGCGTCGTGATGTCGACGAGGTCGATCTCCGGATCCGCGACCAGCGCCCGCCAGTCGCCCGTCGACCCGGCGAACCCCAGAGTCCCGGCCGCCGCCTCGGCGAGCGCCTCGGAGCGGTCTGCGACGGTGTGGAGCACCACCTCGTAGGGCAGCTCGAACACCCGCGCCGCCGTGGCGAAGCCGAAGACGTGGGTCTTGCCCATGAACCCGGTGCCGATCAGGCCAACGTTGAGCCTCGGCTTCTCACCCATGCGCGGACACCCCGTTCACCACCAGCGCCGGATCGATGCGACCGGCAAAGAAGTCGAGGACGTTGCGCACCGAAGAGACCGCCATCCGCTCGCCGGCCTCGGCGGTCACCCCGGCGATGTGCGGCGACAGGACGACTTGGTCCATGCCGAGAAGCGGATTGTCCGGTGCCGGAGGCTCGTCCTCGAAGACGTCGAGTCCCGCCGCCGCCAGCCGGTTCTCCCGCAGCGCCACGATCAGCGCCGCCTCGTCCACCACCCCGCCGCGGGCGGTGTTGACGAGGATCGCCGTCGGCTTCAGCAGCGCAAGCTCCGCTGCGCCGATGACCGGCCACGCCGCCTTCGGCGTGTGCACCGAAACCGCATCCGCCCAGGCCAGCCCCTCGGACAGGTCGCCGACCGGCGCCACCGCGCCCTCCGGCCAGCCCTGCGCCGCGAGGAACGGATCGTGGGCGCGGATCTCCATGCCGAAACCCGCCGCCATCCGCGCGAGATGCCGGCCGCTGCGCCCGAATCCCACGATCAGCAGCCGCCGGCCGGAGATCTCGCTTGCCTCCAGCCGGTTGCGCCATTCCCAGCCGCCGCCGCGCACAGCCCGGTCGGCGCGCACCGCCCGCTTGGCCGCAGCGAGGAGGAGCAGCATCGCCTGCTCCGCCACCGAGACCGAGTTCACGTCGCCCACGATGGCGAGCGCGATCCCCCGCTCAGCCAGCGCGGCCAGGTCGACGGCGTCATAGCCAACCCCGTGCCGCGAGACGATCCGCAGCCGGTCCGCCTGCCGCACCGTCGCCGCCGACAGCGGCTGGGTCCGGATGACGAGCCCGTCCGCCTTGCCGATCAGCGGCGCGTAGCTCGGCTCCGACACCTCCTCGACGTAGTCGAAGGTCACCTCCGGCGCCGCCCGCAGCAGCTCGAGCCCGCTCGGATGCAGCTTCCCGGCGACGAGGACGTGCGGCATCAGTCGCCGCCTCCCGCCGTCAGCTCCCGGAACCGCTGGACGCTCGCCGCCGCGGCTGCGGCGAGCAACCGCGAATCGCCGCCCACCGTCGTCATGTCGAATCCCCAGCCGATGGCCTTCGCGGCGTAGTCCGGCGTGCCGCAATGCAGCGCCGCCCGAAGGCCATTACGCTTGCAGGCCGCCAGGATCGTCTTCAGCGCCGCGACCATCTCCGACTCCTCCCGGTCGAACCCGGGCGCCAGACGCCCCTCCGACAGGCCGAGGGTCAGGTCCGCCGGCCCGACATAGAGCCCGTCGAGCCCCGGCGTCGCCGCGATGGCGTCGAGGTTCGCCATCGCCTCCGCCGTCTCGATCATCGCGAAGCCGACGATCTGGCCGTTCGCCTCGCCGGCATAGTTGGCACCCGCCGAGAAATTCGCCCGCGTCGGCCCGAAGCTCCGCTGCCCGGCCGGCGGATAGCGCAGGCAGCTCACGAACGCCGCCGCCTGCTCGGCCGTGCTCACCATCGGGCAGATCACCCCATAGGCGCCGGCGTCGAGCATCTTCATGATGATGCCGGGCTCGAGCCAGGGCACCCGCGCCATCGGCACCACCCCCGAGGCCCGCATCGCCTGCAGCATCGGCAGCGCCATGGAGTAGTCGAGCGCCCCGTGCTGCACGTCGACCGTCAGGCTGTCGTAACCCTGCGCCGCCATGATCTCGGCGGTGAACGGATTGCCGATCGAGAGCCAGCCGTTCAGCGTCGGCCGGCCCGCGTCCCAGGCTTCCTTGAGCCTGTTCGGGATCATCAGAACACCACCTGGGCGAGCTTGGTGTCGAGGTAGTCGCCGATCCCCTCGGCGCCGCCCTCGCGTCCCATCCCCGAGTGGTTCGTCCCGCCGAACGGCGCCTCGGAGGCGGCGAGCGCGAAGCTGTTGATCCCCACCATACCGGCCTTGAGCGCGGCGACCGTCCGCCGGGCGCGCTCCGGGCTCCGGGTGAAGGCGTAGGCCGAGAGCCCCATCTCGGACGCGTTCGCCCGCTCGAGCACCTCGTCCTCGTTGCGGAACCGGGTGATCGCCGCCACCGGGCCGAAGTTCTCCTCCGCAAAGACCCGCATGTCATCGGTCACGTCGGCGAGCACCGTCGGCTCATGAAAATGCCCGGCGTTGAAGTCCCTGGCCCGACCGCCGCCAGCCACCACCCGCGCGCCGGCCCGCACCGCATCGGCGACCACCGCCTCGATCTCCCCGAGCCGGCCGGCGTTGATGAGCGGCCCCATCTGCACCTCCGGATCGAGCCCGTCGCCGAGCTTCAGCGCCTTCGCCCGCGCCGCGAACCCGTCGACGAAGGCGTCGTGCAGGCTCTCGTGGACGAAGAAGCGGTCCGGCGTCACGCAGACCTGGCCGGCATTGGCGAACTTCGTCGGCACGCTCACGTCGAGCGCCGTCTTGAGGTCGGCGTCGTCGTAGACGATCAGCGGGGCGTTGCCGCCGAGCTCCATCGTCACCTTCTTCAGCGTCGCCGCCGCATCCCGGATCATCTGCTGCCCGACCCGGGTCGAGCCGGTCAGCGACACCTTGCGCACCGCCGCCGAGGCCATGATCGGCCCATAGGTCGCCGCCGTCGGCCCGACCACCAGGTTCACCGTGCCTGCAGGCAGGTTCCCCGCGCGGCAGCAGTCGACCATCACCATCGCCACCCCCGGCGTCTGGCTCGACGGCCGAACCACGATGGAACACCCCGCCGCCAGCGCCGGCGCCACCTTGCGCGCGATCAGCGCCGCCGGAAAATTCCACGCCGTGAACGCCGCGACGATCCCGACCGGCTCTCGGGTCACCTCGAACCGGCCGCCCGGCACCCGGCTCTCCACGATCCGCCCGTAGATCCGCCGCGCCTCCTCGGCGTACCAGCGGAACTGGTCGACCGAGAGCCCCCATTCCCGCTCGCTCTGAGCCAGCGGCTTGCCGGTCTCCGTCGAAATCGTCCGCGCCGCCTCGCCCTTGCGGCGGATCATCTCGTCGGCGATGGCGTGCAGCGCCTCCGCCCGCTCGAACCCGGTCTTCCCGCGCCAGGCCGTCAGGCCGCGGCCGGCGCTCTCCAAAGCCGCCTCGGTATCCGCCACGCCCGCCACCGGCGCCTGCCCGAGCGGCTTCTCCGTCACCGGGCTCAGGACCGCCGCCGTGGCTCCATCCGCCGCCCGGCACCAGCCCCCGTCGATGAACAGCCCGTAGCCCTCGTACATCAGCCGATCTCGCTCACCTTGACGATGCGCCCCTCCGCCGCCGACTTCATCGCCGCCTCCGCCAGCATCAGCGCCCGCCGTCCGTCCTCGAACCCGACCTCCGGCGCCGCGCCCTTCTCCACCGCCTCCACGAAGGCGCTGATCTCGGCGTCGAAGGCCTCGCGGTAGCGCTCGATGAAGAAGTTGAGATACGGCGCCGCCCGCTCGGTATGATCCTTGCCGAAATGCGTGACCTCCTGCGGCTTGCGGTTGCCGCTGATCAGCATGCCCGTGGTTCCCAGCAGTTCGACCCGCTGGTCGTAGCCATAAACCGCCGTGCGCGAGTTGTTGATGTGGCACTGCTTGCCGCTCGCCGTGCGCATGACGATCATCGCGCTGTCGAAATCGTCGAGCTCGGTCATCATCTTCGGATCGATCAGCCGCCCGCCGACGGCGAACACCTCCTCCGGCTCCTCCCCCAGCATGAAGCGGGCGAGGTCGAAGTCGTGGATCGTCATGTCCCGGAACAGCCCGCCCGCGGCCTCGTAGTAGGACCGCGGCGGCATCTCCGGATCGCGCGAGGTGATCACCACCTGGTGCAGATCGCCGATCTCCCCGGCACTGACCGCCGCCCGCGCCGCCCGGTGACCGGGATCGAAGCGCCGGTTGAACCCGATCTGGATCACCGGATTCTTGCCCCGGATCGCCTCCGCACAGGCATTGACCCGCGCCAGGCTCAGGTCGATCGGCTTCTCGCAGAGCACCGGCTTGCCCGCCGCCACCGCCTGCTCGATGTAGTCGGCGTGGGTCGGCGTCACCGTCGCAACCAGCACCGCGTCCACGTCCGGGGATCCGAAGATCGCCTCTGGTGTCTCCGCCACGGTCGCCCCGTGCTTGGCCCCGACCTCCTCGGCCGAGGGCCGGTGCAAATCGTAGACCGCCCCCAGCTCGGCCCGCGGATGCGCGGCGATGTTCGCAGCATGCATGCGCCCGATCCGGCCGCAGCCCAGCACGGCGATTCGCAACATGGTCTCCCTCCCCTCGACGTTTTGCAACGTTTGTTGCACAGGTCTTGCTTTGTCAATACACGCTTCGTAAAAGACGGCAAGCAACCCCGGGGAGGACACAAGGGATGAGTCGGTCCACGATCCGCCTGACCATGGCGCAGGCGCTGGTGCGCTACCTCTGCAACCAGTTCACCGAGATCGACGGCGAGCGCGTGCCGCTCTTCGCCGGCGTCTTCGCGATCTTCGGCCACGGAAACGTCACCTGCCTCTCCGAAGCGCTTGAAGCGGTGCAGGAAACCCTCCCCACCTGGCGCGGCCAGAACGAGCAGTCGATGGCGCTCGCCGCCATCGCCTACGCCAAGGCCCGGCGCCGCCGCCAGATCATGGTCGCCGCCTCCTCCATCGGCCCCGGCGCCACCAACATGGTCACCGCCGCCGCCCTCGCCCACTCGAATCGCCTGCCGGTCCTCCTCCTCTCAGGCGACACCTTCGCCAACCGCCGCCCCGACCCGGTGATGCAGCAGGTCGAGCACTACGGCAACCCGACCGTCACCGTGAACGACTCGTTCCGCGCCGTCACCCGCTACTGGGACCGCATCGCCCTACCCGAGCAGATCATCGGCTCCCTGCCCCAAGCGGTCGCCGCCATGCTCGACCCGGCGGATTGCGGTCCCGCCTTCCTCGCCCTCTGCCAGGACACCCAGGAAGTCGCCTACGACTACCCGGAGGCGTTCTTCGCCCCCACCCTCTGGACGATCCCCCGCCCCCGCCCCGACCGCGACCGCCTCGCCGAAGCAGCGGCGCTCCTGAAATCCGCGAAGAAGCCGCTCATCATCTCCGGCGGCGGCGTCCGCTACTCCCTGGCCGAGGAAGCGGTGGCGCAGTTCGCCCTCGATCGCGGCATCCCGATCACCGAGACCATCGCCGGCAAGGGTGCGGTCACCCACGACCACCCCGCCCATGCCGGCCCCATCGGCATCCTCGGCTCCACCTCCGGCAACGCGCTCGCCGCCGAGGCCGACGTGGTCTTGGCCATCGGCACCCGCCTCATGGACTTCACCACCGGCTCCTGGACCGTCTTCAACCACGACGCCAGGATCGTCAGCCTCAACGCCGCCCGCTGGGACGCCACCAAGCACCGGGCCCTCGCCGTCGTCGGCGACGCCCGCGAGTCCGTGACCGAGCTCGACGCCGCCTTGGGCGACTGGAAGGCGCCCGCCGCCTGGACCGACCGCATCCCCGGCCTCATGGCCGAGTGGAACCGCATCGTCGACGACCACCAGAAGCCCACCAACGCCCCGGTCCCGACCTACGCCCAGGTCATCGCCGCCGTGCAGAAGCACGCCGAGCCCACCGACCCGATCATCACCGCCGCCGGCGGCCTCCCCGGCGAGCTGGTGAAGGGCTGGCGCGTCCAGGCGCCCAACACCTTCGACTGCGAGTTCGGCTACTCCACCATGGGCTACGAGATCGCCGCCGGCTGGGGCTACGCCATGGCCCGCCCCGGCACCACGCCGATCGTCATGGTCGGCGACGGCACCTACCTGATGATGAACTCCGACGTCTATTCGTCGGTCCTCTCCGGCCACAAGTTCATCCTCGTCATCTGCGACAACGGCGGCTACGGCGTCATCAACCGCCTGCAGAACGCCAAGGGCACCCCCGGCTTCAACAACCTCATCCGCGACTGCAAGGTGGTCGAGCCCTTCCCCGTCGACTTCGTCAAGCACGCCGAGTCCATGGGGGCGCTGGCCCGCCGCTGCGAAAGCCTCGCCGACCTCGACGACGCGATGAAGTGGGCGCGCACCACCGACCGCACCACCGTCCTCTCCATCGACACCGACGCCTTCGCCTGGGTCCCCGGCGACGCCGACTGGGACGTCGGCGTGCCGGCAGTCTCCGACCGCGAGAGCGTCCGCGAGGCCCATGCCGCCCAGGTCGAGATCCGCAGCCGCCAGCGCGTGGGGGTATGATGAAGGCCCGCCTCGGCATCGCGCCGATCGCCTGGTGGAACGACGACCTCGCCGAGCTCTCCGACGACGTCAGCCTCGAGGAGTGCCTCGCCCAGGCGCGCGAGGCCGGCTTCACCGGCATGGAGACCGGCCGCCGCTTCCCCCTCGACCCGGCCGAGCTCGGGCCCATCCTCGCCCGCTACGGCATCTCCGTCTGCGGCGGCTGGTTCTCCGGCCAGCTCCTCGACGGCGACATCGCCGCAGAGAAGGACCGCATCGCCCCGCAGATGGCGCTCTTCAAGGCGATGGGCGCCCCCTGCATCGTCTACGGCGAGACCGCCCGCTCGATCCAGGGCGACCGCTCGAAGCCCCTCTGCCAGAAGCCGAAGCTCTCCGAGGACGAGATCGCCGCCTACGCCCGCAAGATGACCGCCTTCGGCGAATGGTGCGCCGAAGAAGGCATGCCGCTCGCCTACCACCACCACATGGCCGCGGCGATCGAGACCGAGCCCGAGCTCGACCTCTTCATGAAGCACTCCGGCCCCGGCATCCCGCTCCTCTACGACGCCGGCCACATGGCCTTCGCCGGCGGCGACGTCCTGCGCGTCATCGACAACCACCACGCCCGCATCTCCCACGTCCACACCAAGGACATCCGCCGCACCGTGATCGACGGCCTCGACCGCAGCCGCGAGAGCTTCCTCGACGCGGTGGTGAAGGGCGCCTTCACCGTCCCCGGCGACGGCGACCTCGACTTCGAGGCCATCGTGAAGCGCCTCGCCGCCCATGGCTACGAAGGCTGGTTCGTCGTCGAGGCCGAGCAGGACCCCAAGGTCAGCCCGCCCCTCGAGATGGCGAAGATCGGCCACCGGGAACTCCTGCGCGTCATGGACGCCGCCGGCTACAGCGTGGAGGCGTGAGATGAACCGCATCGACGGCAAGATCTGCATCGTCACCGGCTCGACCCAGGGCCTCGGCGCCGCCATCGCCCGCCGGCTGGCGGAGGCCGGCGCCGGCGGCATCGTCACCCTCGGCCGCAGCGCCGGCAAGGGCCAGGCCGTGGCCGACGCCATCGCCCAGGAGACCGGCACCCGCGTCCACTTCGTCCGCGCCGACCTCGGCAGCGTCGAGAACTGCCGCACCGTCGTCGCCGAGGCCGAGCGCGTCTTCAGCCGCGTCGACGTCCTCGTCAACGCCGGGGCGCTGACCGACCGCGGCACCATCCTCGACACCAGCCCCGAGCTCTTCGACGCGATGTTCGCCACCAACGTCCGCGGCCCGTTCTTCCTGATGCAGGAGTCGATCCGGCTGATGATCCGCCAGGGCATCCAGGGCGCCATCGTCAACATCGGCTCGATGTCCGAGCACGCCGGCCAGCCGTTCATCAGCGCCTACTGCGCCTCGAAGGGCGCGCTCGCCACCCTCACCCGCAACACCGCCTTCGCGGTGATGGCCAACCGCATCCGGGTCAACCAGCTCGACATCGGCTGGATGTCCTCGGACCACGAGCGCGACCTCCAGCTCGCCGAGTCCGGCGACGCCGACTGGGAAGCCAAGGCCAACGCCCGCCTCCCCTTCGGCCGCCTCGTCGACCCCGCCGAGGTCGCCCGCGCCGTCAACTTCCTCGTCTCCGACGACGCCGGCCTGATGACCGGCGCCGTGGTCAGCTTCGACCAGTCCGTCTGGGGCGCCTACGCCGGCCAGGCCCCCGGCCCGGACGCGCCGATGATCGCCTGATAGGAGGTCCGGTCGAAGCGTTCCTGCCGAACCTGCCCTTGGCGAGGCACTGCCTCGCGCAGGTTCATTCCCCGGAGTGCGTGAGCGCGGAGGGGAAGGGGCGTCGGGCAGAATCCGGCGGTTCGCGCCTGTCGAGGCAGGCGCGCGCGGATTTGTGTGCCCCAAATCCGCGAAGTGACCCGCCCTACCGGCTCGTCACCGTCGGAATCCGCGGCGCCTCCGCATTGTCCTGCAGCCGCGCCGCCAGCGCCACCGTCAGCGCCTGAGCCAGGCACATCGGCGCCGCCAGCGAGCGCGAGAAGGTGTATTCCCGCTCCGGCACCGGAAACAGCACGTCGGCGCTCTTGGCCAGCGGCGACAGCGTGCTGTCCGAGATCGCGATGATCGGCACCCCGCGCCCGGCCGCCGCCTCGACGATGTTCACCACCTCTGTCGCATAGAACCGGAACGACACCGCCAGCAGCACGTCCCGCTCGCCCATCGTCCGCGCCATGTGCGTCGCCAGCCCACCGCTGGCGTCGAGCAGCACGCAGCGCTTGCCCAGCATCGTCAGGATATAGCGCAAGAGTTCCACCACCGGCGCCGACCGGAGCTGCCCGATGAGGTAGACCACGTCCGCCCTCTCGAGCAGGTCCGCCGCCCGTCCCAGGTCGTCGGCGCCGATATCGACCAGGAGCTCCTCCAGCGACGCCACGTCCCGCACCACCAGATCCCGCAGCAGGCCATACTCGCTCCGGCTCTCCCGCGACCCCAGTTCCCCCTGCAACGCCTTTACCCGCGCCTCGAACCCGGGCGCCGCCGTCGAAAGCCGCTTCTGGAACAGCTCCTGGAGATCCTTGAACCCCGAATACCCAAGCGCCTGCGCGAACCGCACGAAGTTCGACGCATGCACCCCGCAGCGCTCGGCGAGCGCATTGACCGACCGCACCGCCACGTCGTTGGGGTTCTGCGTCAGGTAGCGCGCGATCGCCTGGTAGCCCTTGCTCATCCCGTCGTAGCGTTCGTGGATGACCCGGATCAGACCCTCGTAGTCCGTCGGCGCCACAGGCTTTTCCACTTTTAACCGTCCTGCAATTTGCATTGCAATATGCACGTGCTCCTCCCGCGATACCAGCGAAATGCGCCTTGCGGAGACGGCCTGGCGGTCAGTCCCCAGGTCCGGCATCCGTCCCGAAGGATTGGAGTTTACCAAATTTTATTCTTCATTAATCCCTTTGTTTTCAATGCGTTCACGCGTGAACACCCCCGTGTTCACACCCCCGCGGAAGGGCCTTATGCCCTCTCCGGCGCCGGCAGCGATATCCGGAACGTCGACCCCCGCGGCCCGGTCTCCTCGAGCGACAGGACCCCGCCATGCCCCTTGACCAGCTCGGAGGCGATGACGAGGCCGAGGCCGGCGCCCCCCTGCCTCACACTGCCCCGGAACGGCTGGAACAGGTTGTCCCGGGCCTTCTGCGGCAGGCCCGGCCCGGTGTCCGAGACCCGGATCTCGGTCCGCCCCTCCGCCTCCCGCGCCCGCACCGTCACCGCCCCCGGCCGGCCCGCGGCCTCGATCGCCTGCGCCGCGTTGCGCACCAGGTTCGACAGCACCCGGAAGAGCTGGTCGGCATCGGCGCGCACCTTCAGCTCCGCCGGCACGTCCCCGGCAATCTCGACCGCGCAGTCCTGCGTCACCGCGTGCCGCTGGTTCTCCAGCACCTCCGCCACCAGCGGCGCCAGCGCGAAGACCACCGGCTCCGGCGGCAGCTCCTCGGCCTTGCCGAAGGTCAGCGTCCGCTCGCAGAGGCTGATCGCCCGGGAGAGCGAGGCCACGAGCTTCGGCGCCGTCCGCCGCACCGCCGGGTCGGCGCTCGCCTCGATCCGGTCGGCGAGAAGCTGCGCCGTCGTCAGCATGTTCCTGAGGTCGTGGCTGATCTTCGCCACCGCACTCCCCAGCCCCGCCAGCCGGTCCTTCTGCCGCAGCGCCGCCGTCAGCCGCACCTCGAGGTCGTGCAGCGCCGTCTCCGCCTCGCGCAGCTCCCGCGCCCCGCTCTGCGGCGCGATGATCCGGCTCGCGTCCTCCGGGTCGTCCCGATAGGCGGTCATGTGCTCGACCACCCTTCCGATCGGCCGCACGATCAACCACCGCACCGCCAGGAACAGCAGCGCCGCCGTGGCGAGCGAGATCACCCCGGAGATATAGAGAATCCGCAACCCGTGCTGCACCAGCGCCTCGTGGAGCGGCCCCTCGTGCAGCGTCACCTCGATCACGCTCCGCGCCCCTTGCTGACTCTGCCCGACCACCCGGATGATCCGGTCCTCCTCGCGGAAGAGCGCCGCCAGCGCGTCGCGCATCAGCGTCATCTCGCCCACCTTCTGGAAGTAGTAGGTCTGGGCCACCGGCCCCGGCACCTCTCCCTCCAGCAGCAGCTCCCGCACCTCGTCCCGCCGCAGCACCACGTTGAGCACGCCCGCCGTGTTCAGCAGCTCTCCCCTGAGCGTCGGCGCCACCGTCTCGTCCGGCGTGGCCAGCAGCGCCAGCGCCGCGAGCTGCGACAGCTCCAGCCGGTTCTGCAGGTAGTCGTAACGGAACCGCGCCACCGACGGCACGAAGATCAAAACCTCCGCCACCACGAGGAACAGGATCGTCAGACCCAGGAAGCGCTTGGAAAGCGTGTTTAAGACCATGCGCGTCCACGTTCACGATAGCGTCAGGAGTTTAGGCACTGTCCCGCCCCCTCACAAGCGCACCGGGATAAAGCAAAATCCGCCCCCGCAACGAATTGACTTCGCCGGCGACGCTCCCTAAAGACAGGCCTTCGAATTCGGGGGCGTCGACTCCGGGCACCGGCCCGGCCGCATGTCCCTCGCCGGGAGGTGTCCCGGCGCGACCAGGAGATGTGAGATGAAACGCACGTACCAGCCGAGCAACCTCGTGCGCAAGCGCCGCCACGGCTTCCGCGCCCGCATGGCCACTAAGAGCGGCCGGATCATCATCGCCCGGCGCCGCGCCCTCGGCCGCAAGCGCCTGTCGGCCTGATCGCCGCGCGGACCATGGCCGATCCGGCCGCGGGTCCGGGCCTCGTCACCCTAACCCGCCGCGCCGACTTCCTGTCGGCCGCCCGCGCGCGCCGTCAGTCCCGGCCGGGCCTGAACCTGCAGGCCCGCCGCCGCGGCGAGGGCGAGGTGCCGGCGGCGATCCGCGTCGGCTTCACCTGCTCCAAGAAGGTCGGCAACGCCGTCGCCCGCAACCGCGCCAAGCGCCGCCTGCGCGCCGCGGCGCGCTCTGTGCTGCCCCGCCTCGGCCGCCCCGGCTGGGACTACGTGCTGATCGGTCGGGCCCGCGACACGGCCGCCCGCCCCTTCCCCAGCCTCTGCGACGACCTCGCCACCGCGCTGCAGGCGATCCACGGCCGCGACGGGTGAGCGCATGACCGCCCCGAGGCTGGTGATCTTCGACGTCGACGGCACGCTCATCGACAGCCAGCACATGATCCTCGCCGCGATGACCTTCGCCTTCGACCAGTCCGGCCATCCGGTCCCGCCACGCGAGGAGGTTCTCTCCATCGTCGGCCTCTCCCTTCCCGAAGCCATGGCGACCCTCGCCGCGCACCTGCCGGAGCCCGAAACCCTGAAGCTCGCCGACCACTACCGCTCGAGCTTCCTCGCCCGCCGCCAGGACGGCGAGGAGGCGCCGCTCTACCCTGGTGCGCACGCCGCACTGGAGCGGCTCGCGGGGTGCCCCGGGACCCTGCTCGGCGTCGCCACCGGCAAGGCCCGTCGCGGACTCGACCACGTCTTCGCCATGCACGGGATCGAAGGCTTCTTCGCCACCGCGCAGACCGCCGACGCCCATCCCTCCAAGCCGCATCCCTCGATGCTCCTCGCCGCCCTTGCCGAGACCGGCTGCACGCCCGACAGGACGGTGATGGTCGGCGACACCGAGTACGATATCGCCATGGGCCGGGCCGCCGGCGTCGCCACCATCGGGGTAACCTGGGGCTACCACCCCAGGGCGCGGCTGCAGGCTGCCGGTGCGGACGCCATCATCGAGACCTTCGATGATCTCGACGGCGCCCTTGCCCGCCTCGGACTGGACGCCCCGTGACCGCCTCGCCGCGGCGACGGTTCTGGGAGGCGACGCGCATCCTCCCCGGCGACGGCGGCTACGGCGTGCTCCTCGACGCCAAGGCGCTGCACACGCCCGCCGGCACCCCGCTCCGCGTCCCGACCGAAGCGCTGGCGGCGGCGATCGCGGCGGAATGGGCCGGCGTCGAGACCGAGATCCGGCCCGAACGCCTGCCGTTTACCCGCGCCGCCAATACCGCCATCGACCGGGTCGCCAGCCAGCGCGACGCGGTCGTCGACGCGATCGCCGCCTATGGCGCCACCGACCTGCTCTGCTATCGCGCCGACGGCCCGGCCGGGCTGGTGGCCCGCCAGAAGGCCGGCTGGAACCCCTGGCTTGCCTGGTCGGAGCGCCGCCTCCGGGCACCGCTCTATGCCGTCCAGGGGGTGATGCATCTGCCCCAGCCCGCCGCCAGCCTCGCGGCCCTGCGGCAAGCGGTCGACTCCCGCGACCCCTTCGCCCTCGTCGGCCTCTACGAACTGGTCTCTCTCTCCGGCTCGCTGGTCCTGGGGCTGGCGATTGCGGAGGGCGATCTCGATGCCGACGCGGGCTGGGACCTCTCGCGCATCGACGAGCGCTGGCAGGAGGAGCATTGGGGACTCGATTCCGAGGCCGAGCGGGCCTCCGAGGCTAAACGAACCGCCTTTCTCCAGGCCGGGCATCTGCTTGCCGCTCTCGCAGGGGCTGAGCCGGCTGGTCACAATCCGATCACCTGACCGAATTTGCGTTATCCAGCAGCGATCGGGCTGGCTTGACGTTTGAGAATCTGCTCACAAAGATGACGCAGGGCAACGTAAACCCGACAACAAGGTGGCAAAGTCCCCGCGGCTTCGCCCCGCTCCGCTACGGAGCGAACCAACAGGAAGAGGAAGAATGAAGAAATCATATCTGATCGGCAGCATGATCGCGCTCGCCCTCGCCGGCGGGGCCGCCTCGGCCCAGACCCTCGACGAGGTCAAGTCCCGCGGATCGCTCAAGTGCGGCACCAACACCGGCCTCGCCGGCTTTGCCTCCCCTGACGCCAACGGCCGCTGGGAAGGCTTCGACGTCGCGGTCTGCCGGGCGCTGGCCGCGGCGGTCCTCGGCGATCAGGAGAAGGTCGAGTTCACGCCGACCACCGGCGAGACCCGCTTTACCGCGCTCGCCTCGGGCGAAATCGACGTGCTGGTGCGCAACTCCACCTGGACCTTCAGCCGCGACGTCGATCTGAAGTTCACCTTCACCGGCGTCAACTACTACGACGGCCAGGGCTTCATGGTGTCCAAGGACCTCGGCGTCACCTCGGCCAAGGAACTCGACGGCGCCACCGTCTGCATCCAGACCGGCACGACCACCGAGCTCAACCTCGCCGACTTCTTCAAGGCCCAGGGCATGAGCTACCAGCCGGTGCCGATCCAGACCAACGCCGAGGCCGACCAGCAATTCCAGGCCGGCGCCTGCGACGCCTACACCACGGACGCCTCGGGCCTCGCGGCCAGCCGCGCCACCTACGAGGATCCGACCGCCTGGGTCATCCTGCCGGAGATCATCTCAAAGGAGCCGCTCGGGCCGCTGGTGCGCCAGGGCGACGACCAGTGGGCCGACGTGGTGCGCTGGACACTGAACGCGCTGATCGCCGCCGAGGAATACGGCGTGACGGCCGCGAACGCCGAAGAGATGGCCACGACCTCCGAGAACCCCGAGGTCAAGCGCCTGCTCGGCACCGAGGGCGACCTCGGGGCGATGTTCGGCCTCGACAAGGACTGGGCCAAGCGGGCCATCATGGCCGAAGGCAACTACGGGGAGATCTTCGCCAAGTACATCGGCGAGGGCACGCCCAGCGACATCGCCCGCGGCCTGAACGCCCAGTGGACCGAGGGCGGGCTGATCTACTCGCCGCCCTTCCGCTGATCGCCGGACTCGGCCCGGCCGCCTGCGCGGCCGGGCCGGATCGGGCGCGCTCCGCCCATAGTCGACCGGCGCCGGGACGGCCGCCTCGCGGTCCCGGCACGGCGCAGAGCCGAGGGGGATGCCGATGACCACCGTGGAAATGCCGGCCGAACGCTTCCGGTTGAGCATGTTGCTCTACGACACGCGCTACCGATCGCTCACCATCCAGGTCATCACTCTTTTCGCCTTCATGGTCGCGGCGGCGTGGCTGGTCAACAACACCGTCCAGAACCTCGCGGCCCTGGGAAAGACCTTCGATTTCGGCTTCCTCAGCTCCCGTGCCGGCTATGACATCAACCAGCACCTGATTTCCTACACCAACGACGACACCCACGGCCGGGCGGCGCTCGTCGGCATCCTCAACACTATCCTCGTCGCCATCCTCGGCTGCATTTTGGCCACCATCATCGGCGTCTTGGTCGGTGTGCTCCGGCTTTCGCCGAACTGGATCGTCTCCAGGCTGGCGGGCGCCTACGTCGACATCTTCCGCAACATCCCGGTGCTGCTCTGGATCTTCGCCTTCTTCGCGGTCCTGACCGAGATGACCCCGGCGCCTACCGCCTTCCGCGGCGACAACGCGACGGCGCATATGATCTTCGGCGCGGTCGCGATCACCAACCGCGGCTTCTACATCCCGTGGCCGGTGTTCGAGCCGGGCTCCAACATCGTCATCGGCACCTTCATCCTGTCTCTGATCGCCATTCTCGTCTTCGGGCGCTGGGCGAAGGCGCGGCAGGAGGCGACCGGCGACATCCTCCCCACCTTCTGGATCAAGCTCGGACTGTTCCTCGTCCCGACCATCCTCATCGACCTCGTCATGGGCCATCCGGTCAGCTTCGACTTTCCCGAGCTCCAGCGCTTCAACTTCGAGGGCGGCGGCTTCATCGACAAGTCGCTGATCGCCCTCTGGCTGGCGCTCTCCTTCTATACCGCCTCCTACATCGCCGAGAGCGTGCGCGCCGGCATCCTCGCCGTCTCCCGCGGCCAGACCGAGGCAGCGGCGGCGCTGGGCGTCCGGCCGAACCGCATCATGAGCCTGGTCGTGCTGCCCCAGGCCCTTCGGGTGATCATCCCGCCGCTGATTTCCCAATACCTCAACCTCACCAAGAACTCCTCGCTCGCCATCGCCGTGGGCTACATGGACGTCCGCGCCACGCTCGGGCGGCATCACCATGAACCAGACCGGCCGCGAGCTCGAATGCATGCTGCTCCTGATGGGCTTCTACCTCATCGTCAGCCTGGCGATCTCCGGGGTGATGAACTGGTACGACGCCCGCGTTTCGCTGAAGGAGCGCTGAGATGGCCCAGCTGACCTACGTCCGCGACCAGATGCTGCCGGCCGAGGCGCCGCCGAGCTCACAGATCGGCGCCGTCCGCTGGGCCCGCGAAAACCTGTTCTCGAGCTGGCTGAACAGCATCCTCACCATCCTGTCGCTGGCGGCGATCTGGTGGCTCGTCGCCACCATCCTGCCCTGGTTCGCCCATTCGGTCTGGAATGCCAGCTCGCTCACCGAATGCCGCGAGATCATCAAGTCCACCTGGGGCGAGGGCGTCTCCGGCGCCTGCTTCGCGGTGATCCACGAACGCTGGAAGCAGTTTCTGTTCGGCTTCTACCCCAACACCATGTACTGGCGGCCGACGCTGGCCTTCGTGCTGCTGTTGGTGGCGCTGGCGCCGGTGCTGGTGTCGGAGCTGCCGCGGCGGATGCTCTGGTTCACCATCATCTACCCAGGCCTGGTCTTCTGGCTGCTCTGGGGCGGCTCGATCATGGTGCCGGTCGCGATCTACGCCGGCTTCGCCGTGGGCTACCTCGTGCACCGGGCGCTCTCGGGCTATTCGAACCTCCTGGCGCTCATCGCCGCGGTCGCTCGCCACGATCATCTGGTGGCTCTACCTCGTCGGGCCGGTCTCCAGCGCACTCGCGAGCGTGCTGCCCTTCCGCCTCCAGCCGGTGCCCTCCAAGCTCTTCGGCGGCTTCATGCTGTCGGTGACCATCGGCATGACCGGCATCGCCTTCTCGCTGCCGATCGGCATCCTGCTCGCCCTGGGGCGGCGGTCGGACATGCTCATCGTGCGGTCGATCTGCATCGGCTTCATCGAGTTCATCCGCGGCGTGCCGCTGATCACCCTGCTGCTCGTCGCCACGTTCCTGCTCAACGTCTTCCTGCCGCCGGGCACCAACTTCGACATCATCCTGCGCGTCATCATCATGGTGACGCTGTTCGCCTCGGCCTACATGGCCGAGACCATCCGCGGCGGCCTCGCGGCCCTTCCCCGCGGCCAGTACGAGGGCGCGGACGCGCTCGGCCTCGACTACTGGCAGTCGATGCGGCTCATCATCATGCCGCAGGCGCTGAAGATCTCGATCCCGTCGATCGTCGGCAACTTCATCAGCCTGTTCAAGGACACCACCCTCGTCGCGATCATCGGCCTCCTCGACCCGATCGGCCTCGTGACCGCGATCCGCGCCGACTCGAACTGGAACGGCATCGTCTGGGAGCTCTATGGCTTCGTGGCGCTGCTGTTCTTCGTCTGCTGCTACGGCATGTCGCAATACTCGAAGTACCTCGAGCGCAAGCTCAAGACCGATCACCGCTGAGACAAAGGAGGCCCGCCATGGCCGAAGTCCATCCCGTCGACGCCTCCCAGCTCGAGCATGTCGACCCCACGCGCCTCCAGGTCTCCGACGAGCCGGCGATCGAGATCGTCGGCATGAACAAGTGGTACGGCCAGTTCCACGTGCTCCGCGACATAAACCTCACCGTCTACAAGGGCGAGCGCATCGTCGTCTGCGGGCCGTCGGGCTCGGGCAAGTCGACGCTCATCCGCTGCATCAACCGCCTCGAGGAACACCAGAAGGGCAAGATCATCGTCGACGGGGTCGAGCTCACCTCCGACCTCAAGAACATCGACAAGATCCGCTCCGAGGTCGGGATGGTGTTCCAGCACTTCAACCTCTTCCCGCACCTCACCATCCTCGAGAACTGCACCCTCGCCCCGATCTGGGTCCGCAAGACCCCCAAGCGCGAGGCCGAGGAGACGGCCATGCATTTCCTGCGCAAGGTCAAGATCCCCGAGCAGGCGTCGAAGTACCCGGGCCAGCTCTCCGGCGGCCAGCAGCAGCGGGTGGCGATCGCCCGGTCGCTCTGCATGCGCCCGAAGATCATGCTCTTCGACGAGCCCACTTCGGCGCTCGACCCGGAGATGATCAAGGAGGTGCTCGACACCATGATCGAGCTCGCCGAGGAGGGGATGACGATGATCTGCGTGACCCACGAGATGGGCTTCGCCCAGGCGGTGGCGAACCGGGTGATCTTCATGGACCAGGGCCAGATCGTCGAGCAGAACGAACCGAGAGAGTTCTTCAACAACCCCCAGTCCGAGCGCACCAAGCTGTTCCTGAGCCAGATTCTCGGCCACTGAGCGAACCGCTCCGGACCCCCGGCTATTCGAGGGCGCGCGGCACCGTGAAGCCGGCGAGGCTGCCGGTCCCCCAGGCGAGCTCCGACCAGCTCCCGAGGTCGACGTCGATCACGGCGGTGGCGCCCGTCGGATACTTGGCGAAACCGTCGTCCTCGGGCGGCTCGGCGAGGAGCATCCGGGCAAACGCACCGATCCCAGGCTGGTGGCCGAGGAGGAGCACGGTCTTGCCCTTGGCACCCCTGACCACGCCCAGCAGGGTGTCGGGCGCGGCGTTGTAGATCTCCGGGAGATATGTGGTCGGCGCCGCGCCGGCGACCGCCACCATCCCCGCCCAGGTCTCCTGCGCCCGGCGAGCCGTGGAGACCAGCGCCTGGTCCGGCCGGTGGCCATTCTTCTTCAGCCAGCCGCCGATCAGCGCAGCACTGCGCCGGCCCCGCTTGTTGAGCGGACGGTCGAGGTCGCGCTGGCCCGGATCGGACCAGCTCGACTTGGCATGGCGCATGACGATCAGGCGTCGCATGCGCCCTGCCTGCCATGAAAGGCCGCCATGTGGAAGGCCGATTGCGCCGCCGGCTGCGCACCCTGCCCTACCGGGCAGGCCCGCCGCACCGCGCACCCGCCCCCGAGGCACGCCGCGCCCGCGTCGGTGTCGAGCCAGCCGTGGCAGGCGCCGAGGTCGTAGCCCGAGGCGCCAAGCGCCCCGACCGGGCAGGCGTCGAGGCAGGGGCGGCCGCAGGCGTTGCAGGGCCGCACCCCCGCCGCCGGCAGGTCGATCCGCCCCGCCAGGGCAATCGCGCCTCGGTAGGAGACCAGCAGCCCCCGCTCTGCATGGACGAGCAGCCCCACCGGCGACAGCCAGGCCTGGCCGCTCCTCCGTGCCCAGGCGGTGAACGGCGCGAACGGCGGCCCGCCGAAGGGAAACACCGCCCCCGCCCCGAACCCGGCCGCAAGCCCGCCGATCACCCGTTCCGACCAGCGGTCCATGGGATCGTGCCCGCCGTCGGCGGCCTCGGGACTGGCACGAAACCCCGCCCAGAATCCCGGGCCCCCGGGGCCGAGAAGGACGAGGGTGCCGCACCCCTCGGGCGCGCCGTCACCTGCACCGGGATGAAACGCCCCGAGCGGCACGAGCCCGTGCCGCCCCGCCGCCGCCGCTATCGCCGCGAGCGAGGCCACCGGCGGCTCAACCGCGGATCAGTGTGCCGGCCCCGTGCGCGGTGAAGAGCTCGAGCAGCACCGCGTGCGGGGCGCGCCCGTCCAGGATCACCACGGCGCGCACCCCGCCCTCGATGGCGTCGAGCGCGGTCTGGGTCTTCGGGATCATCCCGCCGGCGATCACCCCTGCAGCGGTAAGCTCGCGCACGTTGGCGGCGCTGAGCTGGGTCAGCACGGCGCCGTCGGCATCCTTCACCCCGGCCACGTCGGTGAGCAACATCAGCCGGTCGGCCTTCATCGCCGCCGCGATCGCTCCCGCGGCAGTGTCGCCGTTGACGTTGTAGGTCTCGCCTCCCCGCCCGGTGCCGACCGGCGCCACAACCGGGATGAACGCCGAGCCGAGGAAGTTCTTCAGCACCTCGGGGTTCATCTCCACCGGCTTGCCGACGAAGCCGAGGTCGATCTCGACCTCGCGGCCATCGCGCTCGACCGTCACCAGGTCCTTCTCGCAGACCATGAGGTTGGCGTCCTTGCCCGACAGCCCCACCGCCTTGCCGCCCTGGCGGTTGATCGCCTGGACGATGCGCTTGTTGATCCGTCCCGACAGCACCATCTCGACCACCTCGACGGTGGCGGCGTCGCTGACCCGCTTGCCGTCGACGAAGTCCGAGCGGATGTCGAGCCGCTTCAGCATGTCGTTGATCATCGGTCCGCCGCCGTGGACCACCACCGGGTTGACGTTGCACTGCTTCATCAGCACCACGTCGCGGGCGAACTCGTCCATCGCCGCATCGCTGCCCATGGCATGGCCGCCGAGCTTGATCACCACGGTGGCGCCGTCGTAGCGCTGCAGGTAGGGTAGCGCCTCGCTCAGGGTACGGGCGGTGGCGATCCAGTCGCGGGTCTGGGCGGTGGACTTTTCCATGGCTTCCCTGTGACGCTTGCGCCGGAGGCGCCGGGGCCGGATACTATCCCTCAACGACTGACACAAGGAGACGATCCTGCGCACCCTTCCGACCCTCGCCCTCGCGGCGCTCCTCCTCGGCGGCTGCGCCGCGACCACCGGCCGCGAGCCGGTGCAGATGTCGCAGGGCGACACCTGCGTCGCGCGGTTCAAGTACTTCGACCTGATGGAGGATCTCTACCCCAACAACCGCAGCAAGTACCGCAACCGGGTGGCCTCGCCGCCGGTCGAGGCCGCGGCGCAGCGGCTGCGCGAAGCCGGCTGCATCACCTTCTCCGACCAGATCGCCGGCATGGCGACGGTCACGCCGCTGCCGCCGTCGCCCCCCGGTCCGGCGATCGCGCCCATGGGAGTCCATGCCGGGGTCGTCACCAACATGGGCGACGACGCCGCAGCCCGCGCCTTCTTCGAGTCGCACGGCATCCGCGCCCGCAGCATCGGCAGCGCGCCGCTCGGCCGACGAATCTACCTCGGCCCGTTCGCGACCCAGGGCGGGCTCGACGACGCCATCGCCCTGGCACTCAAGGCCGGATTCGGCAGCCCCTATCCGGCGAACTTCTGATGCGCGGCCCGGGCCTCGCCGTGCTGCTGGCCGGGGCGCTGGCCGCCTGCGCCGGCCAGGTACCGCCGCCGCGTGACCCGGACGTCTGCCTGAAGATCTTCGACGACTACGATTCCGCGCAGTGGCTCTACCCCCAGCAGTACCAGCTCGACGACTGGGGGCTGTCGATCCTGCAGCCGGAGGTGGGCCGTCCGGTCCGGCTGCTGCGGACGAACGGCTGCCTCACCGTTCCGAGCGACCTCGACGGGCTTCCGGAGCTCGCCGAGCGGCTGCAGCCCTACCGGATCGAGAACAGCGGCGCCGCGATCAAGCCCACGGCGATCAGCGTCGGCATCGTCACGGATTGGGGCGACGACAGCCGCGCCAAGCAGTTCTTCCGGAGCCTCGGCTACCGCGCCCGCAGCATCGGCGAGCCCGCCCTCGGACGGCGGGTCCTGATCGGCCCGTTCGTGACCGAGGGCGCCGTCGACCAAGCGCTCGCGGTGTCGCGCGAGGCCGGCTTCATCGCCCCGCACGTCGCCAAGCACACGCGTTTCTGACCCGCACGCGCCATAGTTAAGCGAATCCTAATTCGCGAGTCGTTTCATAGCTGAATCAATCACTTGATAGGCCTGCACACAGTGTGCAGGCCTCCGGATTCTCAGTCAGGCGGCGCGAAGCGCGGCGGCCAGCACGTCGTCCGAGACATGACCGGCATACTGGGCGAAGTTCTCGGCGAACATCGCCACCAGCTTCGCCGCGGCGGCGTCGTAGGCGGCCGGATCGGCCCAGGTCGTCCGCGGATCGAGCAGCGATCCGTCGACCCCCGGCACCGCCACCGGCACCTCGAAGCCGAAGTTCGGATCCCGCCGGAACGCCACCCGGCCGAGCGAGCCGTCGAGCGCCGCCGTCAGCAGCGCCCGCGTGGCCGCGATCGGCATCCGCCGACCGGCGCCATAGGCGCCGCCGGTCCAGCCGGTGTTGACCAGCCAGCACGAGGCGCCGGCCCGCGCCATCCGCTCGCGCAGCAGCGCCCCATAAACCTCCGGCCGCCGCGGCATGAACGGCGCCCCGAAGCAGGTCGAGAACGTCGGCTGCGGCTCGGTGACCCCGCGCTCGGTGCCCGCGACTTTGGAGGTGAAGCCGGAGAGGAAATGATACTCCGCCTGCGCCGGGGTCAGCCGCGCGATCGGCGGCAGCACCCCGAAGGCGTCACAGGTCAGCATCACGATGTTGCGCGGCTCACCGCCCAACGCCGTCGGACTGGCGTTCGAGATCGCCTCGAGCGGATAGGCGCAACGCGTGTTCGCGGTCAGGCTGTCGTCGGCGAAATCGAGGGCGCGAGTCACCGGATCCCAGACCATGTTCTCGACCACGGTGCCGAACCGCCCGGTGGTGGCATAGATCTCGGGCTCCGCCTCGGCGGAGAGATTGATGGTCTTGGCGTAGCAGCCGCCCTCGAAGTTGAAGCTGCCGCGGTCCGACCAGCCGTGCTCGTCGTCCCCGATCAGCACCCGCCCCGGATCGGCCGAAAGCGTGGTCTTGCCGGTGCCCGACAGGCCAAAGAAGATCGCCACGTCGTCCGGGTCGCCCTTGGCGTGGTTGGCCGAGCAGTGCATCGGCATCACCCCCTGCTCCGGCAGGAGATAATTCAGCACCGAGAACACCGACTTCTTGTTCTCGCCGGCATAGGCAGTGCCGCCAATCAGGATCAGCCGCTGCTCGAAGGAAATGGCGATCACGGTCTCGGACCGGCAGCCGTGCCGAGTTGGGTCGGCGTGGAAGCTCGGACAGTTGAGGATGGTGAACCCCGGCACGAACTCTGCGAGCTCGGCCTGGTCCGGACGGCGCAGCAGGTGCCGGATGAAGAGGCCGTGCCAGGCGAGCTCGGTTACCACCCGTACGTTGAGCCGATAGGCGGGGTCGGCCCCGGCGTATAGGTCCTGCACAAAGAGCTCGCCGCCGCGGATGTGGTCGCGCATGTCGGCGAGCAGCCGGTCGAACGCCTCGGGCGACATCGGGGCGTTGTTATCCCACCAGATGTGCGGCTCGACTGAAGCCTCGCGGACGACGAACTTGTCCTTCGGGCTGCGGCCGGTATGGCGGCCGGTCGAGACCAGGAACGCGCCGCCCCGGCCGAGGTCACCCTCGCCGCGCGCGATTGCTGCCTGCATTAATGCAGGCTCGAGCAAGTTGTAGTGCGCCTTCGCAGTACCCGGGAACCCGGAGGCCTCGAGGGTCATCCGCGGATTGACCTCGTCCTGGACCTTGAACGCCGTCGTCATGCCCTGCATACCCCCTCCGTGAAGCCGTGCTGTGCGTGCGGCCGGAAAATACCTCAACATCGGGCTGTTGCCGCAGCGCAACATCGCCCGTCGCCGTTGTATAACACGTGAGGAGCGGGATTGAATCCGCCTCATAGCGTTAATGTGATGCTAATAAGGTAAAAGCGCCGCAGCGGTGTCCCAACGTGTTGGGATCGGTGTTCGGTTGCTTTCGCATTGCGCCGAAGGGAACGCCGATGGCGGCATCCACCGAGGACTCGACCGTTCTGCACGGCTCCGCGGTTGCCTTCGGCGGCCGGGGCAGTACTGATTCTCGGGGCGTCCGGCGCCGGCAAGTCGGCGCTGGCGCTGGCCCTCGTCGGACGCGGCGCAGCATTGGTGGCCGACGACCGCGTCCACCTCGCCCGGCGGGGAGCGGCGCTGGTCGCCCGCGCCCCGGAGGCGATCGCCGGCCTGATCGAGGCGCGCGGCGTCGGAATCCTGCGGCTTCCAGCCCAGTCCGAGGCGGTGGTGACCCTGGCGGTGGACCTCGATCGGGCGCCAGAGGCACGAATGCCACACGGTGTGACAATTCCGTGTCTGGGGGTCGATCTCGAATTGATTTCCGGGCGCGGGATCCCAAATCTTGACCTGCTATTGAGCTTTTTCGTGCAGAACGGCCGCGCCTTTCCCGACTGAGGCAAGCACGGACGGTTTGTTGGGCACGGGGTACGCGGTGACTGAGGCAGGACGGCCGGTTCAGACGCAGCAGATCGTGATCGTCACCGGTCCCGCCGGAGCCGGCCGGTCCACCGCAATCGGCGCTCTCGAGGACCTCGGGTTCGAAGCCATCGACAACATGCCGATCGGCCTTCTGCCGCGGCTCTTCTCCGGTGGATCCCTGGAACGCCCGGTGGCGGTCGGCATCGATCCCCGCAACCGCGACTTCTCCATCGAGCGGATGCTGGCGGCGCTGACCGAAGTCGCCACCGCCGCGGGCCGGGCGCCGGTCTTGGTCTATCTCGACTGCGACGCCACCACCCTGTCGCAGCGCTACAGCGAGACCCGGCGGCGCCATCCGCTCAGCCCGCACGAGACGCCGATGGTCGGCATCGCTCGCGACCTGGTACTGCTCGTGCCGATCCGGGCCCGGGCGGACGTGCTGATCGACACCAGCGACATGACCCCGCAGGAGCTGCGCACCGAGATGGAGCGGCAGTTCGGCGAGGAACCCGGCCGCGGCGCGCTGGCGGTGACCCTGCAGTCCTTCTCCTACAAGCGCGGGGTGCCGCGCGGCATCGACATGGTGATCGACGTGCGCTTCCTGAAGAACCCCCACTGGGATCCCGCACTCCGCCCGCTCGACGGACGCGACGCCGCGGTGCAGGCCTTCGTCGAGGCCGACCCCGCCTACGGCGAGTTCTACGGCCGGCTCGCGGACCTTCTGACCTTCCTGCTGCCGGCTTACCGTGCCGAGGGCAAGAGCTACTTCGGCCTTGGAATCGGCTGCACCGGCGGCAAGCACCGGTCGGTCGCGCTGGTGGAAGCACTTGCGAAAACGCTTGCGCGGGACGGATGGCAGGTATCTATTCGCCATCGGGACCTGGAACGGGCGGCTGATGCTGCGGTTGAACTGGGTATGGGTGTAGCGTGATCGGAATCGTTATTGTTGCGCATGGCGGGCTCGCCCGTGAGTATCTCGCCGCCATGGAGCACGTCGTGGGCCCCCATTCCGGCGCCGTAGCCGTTTCCATCGAAGCCGAGGATGACTGCGGCTCGAAACAGGCCGAGATCGACGCCGCGGTGGCCTCGGTGGACCAGGGCGAGGGCGTGGTGGTGGTCACCGACATGTTCGGCTCGACCCCCTCGAACCTCGCCATGGGCGCCTGTCGCAAGACCGAGAACCGACGCGTCCTCTACGGCGCCAACCTTCCCCTCCTCGTCAAGCTCGCCAAGGCCCGGCACAAGCCCCTCAACGTCGCCGTCGCCTCCGCCCTCACCGCCGGGCGCAAGTACATCGACGCCATCGACGGCCACGGCCTGAACGGGACCCCGGTTCCCCTCTGACCGCAACGGCCTCGCGGGAAATTTTCCGGATCGCGCCCGCCCAGGCTCAGATTTCCCATGACAGCGCCCGGTCGAACCGGAACACTGGCGCCCGGACGGGCGGCACGGGCAGGGCATGCATCTCTCGCTGGACATCGTGAACGAGAAGGGCCTGCACGCGCGGGCCTCGGCGAAATTCGTCGAGACGGTGGAAAGCTTCGACGCCCGGGCGCTGGTCAGCCGCGACGGCATGGAGGTCTCCGGCGATTCCATCATGGGGCTGATGATGCTCGGCGCCGCCCGCGGCACCTCGATCGACGTCTGGGTCGAGGGCGCCGAAGCCGAGGCCCTCGCCGCGGCCCTGACGACGCTCGTGGCGGGGCGCTTCGGCGAACCGAACTGACTCCGGACCCCGCGACGGCCCCGCTGCGGCTTGCCCGGCCCGACCGGCGCGAGTAGATCCCGCAGATGTCAGACGCCGACGCGGGTGGCCGCAAGCCCTACCATCACGGCAACCTGCGCCAAGCGCTGGTGACGGCGACGCTCAAGCTTATCGAGGAGAAAGGCCCGCTCGGCTTTACCCTCGCCGAAGCCGCCCGCGACGCTGGCGTCAGTGCCGCCGCGCCCTACCGGCACTTCCGCGGTCGCGACGAACTGATCGAGGAAGTCGCCCAGCAGGGCTTCGACATGTTCACCGACCGGCTCGAGGCCGCCTGGAACGACGGCCGGCCGTCGGCGCTCTCGGCGTTCATGGCCACCGGGCGGGCCTATCTCGACTTCGCCCGCGAGAACCCCGGCTACTACGTGGCGATGTTCGAGAGCGGCGTGGCGATTGCCGCCAACCCCGAGCTCGCCCGCGCCGCCGACCGGGCGATGTCGGTGCTGACCCGCGCCGCCGAACGCCTGACCGCGCACCTGCCCCCCGATCGGCGCCCGCCGGCATCGATGGTGGCCAACCACGTCTGGGCCCTCAGCCACGGCGTGGTCGAGCTCTTCGCCCGCGGCCGGCCCGGCGGCCGGGCGCCCTACTCCGCCGACGAGATGCTGGAGAGCGGCACGGTGATCTACCTGCGCGGGCTCGGCGTCGTCCCGAGCTGAGGCGCGAGGAGGCGGAATGACCCTGCACCGACCGCTGGCCCCCGAGGGACGCGCGGCCGGCCCGACCCCGGCGGGTGCCGTCCCCTGCGCCACCGCCTCCCGGCCTTGGGTCCTGGCGGCGACGATCCTCGCCTCGGCGATGGCCTTCATCGACGGCTCGGTGGTGACGATCGCCCTGCCGGTGCTGCAGCGCGAGCTCGGCGCCGGCCTTGCACAGCTCCAGTGGGTGGTGAACGCCTACATGCTGTTCCTGGCCTCGCTGCTCCTCGTCGGCGGCGCCGCCGGCGACCGGCTCGGGCGGCGCCGGGTGTTCCTGGCCGGCACGCTGCTCTTCGCCGCGGCCTCGGCCGCCTGTGCGCTGGCGCCGGGAACCCGGGCGCTCATCGCCGCGCGGGCGGTGCAGGGCGTAGGTGCTGCCCTCATGGTGCCGCAGAGCCTCGCCATCCTCTCCGCCGCCTTCCCGCCCGAGATCCGCGGCCGCGCCATCGGCACCTGGGCCGGTGCGGCGGCGATCACCACGGCGCTCGGCCCGGCGGTCGGCGGCTTGCTCATCGACTCCCTCGGCTGGCGGGTGGCGTTCTGGATCAACCTCCCGCTCGCGGTGGCGGTGGTGGCGCTCGCCCGCGCCCATGTCCCGGAGAGCCGCGCGCCGGCGGCGGGGCCGCTCGACTGGCCCGGCGCCGCGGCGGCGGTGGCGGCCTCGGCGCTCCTCACCCTCGGCCTCGGCGCCTTCGCCGAGCCCGGCGGCGGCGGCTGGCGCGCGGCGGCCTACCTCGTCGCCGGTGTCGGGGCGGCGCTCCTCTTCGTGCGGGTCGAGCGCCGGGCGAAGGCGCCGCTGGTGCCGGTCTCGCTCTTCGCGTCGCGGGCCTTCGCCGGGGCCAACCTGCTCACGCTCTTCCTCTACGGCGCGCTCTCTGCGGTGCTCTTCCTGCTGCCGTTCGAGCTCATCGGCCGGCGCGGCTTCAGCCCCGGCGCGGTCGGCTTCGTCTACCTGCCGATGGGACTGGTGATCGGCCTCTTCGCCCGGCGGGCCGGGACGCTCGCCGACCGCTTCGGGGTGCGCACCTTCCTCGTCGCGGGCTCCGGCCTCGTCGCCGTGGCCGCCGGCTGGCTGGCGCTCGCCCCGGCCGGACTGGTCCTCGGGGTGGTGCTGCCGGTGCTGACGCTGGCGGCGGGCATGGCGCTCGTCGTCGCCCCGCTCACCACCGCGGTGATGAACGCCGCCCCCGACGCGCTGGCCGGCGCCGCCTCCGGCGTCAACAACGCCGCCAGCCGCCTCGCCGGTCTCTTCGCGGTGGCGCTGGCCGGGGCGGTGGCGGCGCTGGTCTTCGCCGGGGCGAGCGACGTCGCCGGAGCGCGCTTCGGGGTCTTCCCGCCGGCGGGCGACCCGTCCCTTCCCGCCGTCGCCGCCGCCTTCGCGCTGGCCTGGCGGGCCGGCATGGCGGTGGCGGTAGTGCTGGCGGCGCTGGCCGCGGCGACCGGCTGGGCGACGATTCCACCCCGCGACGATTTTTCGGACGAACCCTCTTGACCGCCGGGCCCGATTTCCCATCTATGTGAATGTTATTAACATTAACATGGAAAGGAGCGCCTGATGAACACCGCCGTCCACTGGTTGGAGCGTGCTCGGGACGGTCTCGATGACCGGGGCCGGGTCGCCTGGATCGCGGTCACCGTGATCGGCTTCGTGCTGTTCTGGCCGATCGGACTCGCCCTTCTCGCCTATGTCATATGGAGCAAACGCATGACCTGCCGTGCCTGGGGACACCACCGCCATCATCGCGCCCGCCCGACGGGGCGCACCGGCAACACCGCCTTCGACAGCTACCGCGAGGAAACCCTCAAGCGGCTGGAGGAGGAGCGCGACGCCTTTGTCGGCTTCCTCGAGCAACTCCGGGCCGCCAAGGACCGCGCCGAGTTCGACCAGTTCATGTCGGGCCGCCAGGCGCCCGAAACCGCCTGAACCCAAATTCGCCCTGTCGGTCTCCGGATCGGCAGGGCGCTTTGCTTCAGATCGCGCAACTCCGGCGATACCGAGCGTCCCGCCGGCGCCGATCCGGGCACTGCGCGCGCCCCCGTGCGCACCCCAGTTAACGAGAAGTGAATCTCGAAGCATATTAGCTGCAGAATCAACGTCTTTACCACTCTGCGCACTGTGCGCAGCGACCCCCGAACCTCAGAATTTTCCGTACTTCAGGTAAGCCTCCTGCGGGTCCACGCCCGCCAGGATCGCCGTCCGCACCAGGCTCTCCGTCGCCATCGCCGCCTCGGCCTTCTCCACCACTGCCCCGACCTCGGCCCGCGGTATCCGGACCAGCCCGTCCCGGTCCCCTAGCAAGAAGTCGCCGGCGGCGATCTCCACCTCCCCGATCCGGATCGTCCCGCCCGTCGCCTTCGGCAGCCAGTAGCCGACGATGTCCCGCGGCGTGAACCCGCGGCTCCACGTCTGGAAGCCGATGTCGAGCAGGAAGCCCACGTCCCGCACGAACCCGTCGGTGACGCAGCCCCGCACCCCCTTGTTCCGCAGCGTCTCCGCCGACAGCTCCCCCATATGCGCCACCACCCGGTCGTTCGGCTGCGACACCCAGATCGATCCCGCCGGCGCCTGCGACAAGAGCCCAGTCCAGGCCAGCAGCGTCTCGTGCGCGTCCGCCCCCTCCGCGACCTCCCCCTCGATGGTGAACGCCGGCCCGGCCAGCGCCCGCTCCGGCAGGATCGGCCGCAGCTCCGGCGGCAGCACGAAGTCCCGCGCCCCCGCCGCCCGCATCACGTCGTGAACGACCCCGGTATAGCAGGCCGCCAGCCGGTCGCTCAGCGCCGCCTCGTCCATCACGCCGCCGGCAGGCATGCGGGCCCGATCGGCTCGAAGCTCTTGTAGGTCAGGATGAACTCCTGGTGCCCGAGCTCCTCCGAGCACGTCCGCCGCCCCTGCCCCAGACCCAGCACCAGGTCGCGGATCTCCGCGCCCACCTCGCCGAGCGTCGCCCGCCCCTCGAGGATCCGCCCCGCATCCACGTCCATGTCGTCCTCCATCCGCCGATAGGTCTCCGGATTGGCGCAGATCTTCACCACCGGCGAGATCGCCGACCCAACCACCGACCCCCGCCCGGTCACGAACAGCACCGCATGCGCCCCGCAGGCGATCAACTCGGCGATCTCCGCATTGTCGTTGATGTTCGGGAACCCCCACCGCACCTCCCCGTCCGGCACAACGTCGAGCAGATAAAGCCCGCCTCCCGGCGGCACGTCGCCCGGCTTCAGCAGCCCCGAGATCGGCGAGCTACCCGACTTCGCATAGGCCCCCATCGACTTCTCCTCGATGGTGGTGAGCCCGCCATCCGCATTCCCCGCCGCGAACGACCCATAGCCCAGCGTCGCATAATACCGCGCCGCCTTCTCGACGCTGGCGCGCAGCTCGGCCCCCAGCGCCGGCGTCACCGCCCGGTCGGCCATGATCGTCTCGCAGCCGATGAGCTCGCCCGTCTCCTCGAAGATACAGGCCGCCCCGTCCCGGATCAGCATGTCGAACGACCGCCCCGCCGCCGGATTGCCGGTGATCCCCGACGTCCCGTCCGACCCGCCGCAAATCGTCCCGACCACGAGCTCGTCCACCGCCATCGGCTCCGGCACCATCGCGTCGAGCCCCGCCCGCGCCGCCGCCACGAACCCCCGCCCCGCCTCCACCGACTTGCGGGTACCCCCCGTACCCTGGATCACAATTGTCTCGACCGGCCGGCCGGTGTCACGGATCGCCTGCGCCAGCGCGTACTTGTTGAAGCTCTCGCAGCCCAGCGACACCAGCAGCACCGCCCCGACATTGGGATGGGTGCAGAGCCGCTCCATCATCCGCTCCGCATAGGAATTCGGATAGCAGCCGGGAAAGCCGATAACATGCACGTCCCGGTCGCGAAACGGAATCGCGATCTCCCGCGCCACGTGATGGGCGCATTCCACGAGATAGCCGACGACGACGACGTTCCGGATCCCCTTGCGCCCGTCGGCGCGCCGATATCCCTGCAGCGTCACGCGCCACCTCCATGCGCGGCCCGCGCCTCGTCGAGGTGGTAGGTCGGGGTGTAGTCGCTCGCGAGGTTGTGGACATGAACATGCGCGCCAACGTCAATCGCCGCCGTGGCCGAGCCGATCGGCGCGCCATACTTCACCACCTTCTCGCCCAGCGCGATGGCCCGCCGCGCCAGCTTGTGGCCGAGCGGCAGGTTCCGCTCGACGGTAACGGCCGCAGCGCCCACCGCCACGGTCTCGCCGGCGCGGATCGACTTGCGCACCACCAGCACGTTGTCCCGCTCGTCGAGGAGCAGGAGCCTCGGATCGGTGGGATCGCCCATGGTGTCCGGCCCTCCCCGGCCACCTCCAGTGGTGCCGAATCTCGCGCCGCAGGTCCACATAAAAAATTTTCTATCTTGTCGGGTGACGCCCGCCGCGGATAGCGTGCGCCGATGGTGGAGGTGAAGCGATCGACGCTGGGCGAGCAGGCCTACGAGGCGCTGAAGGCCCAGATCGTGTCCGGCCACCTCCCGGCCGGACAGCGTCTCCTCGCCGAGGAACTCGCCGGCTCCCTCGCCATAAGCCAGACCCCGGTCAAGGAGGCCCTCGCCCGCCTCGAGCTCGACGGACTGGTCCAGGGCCAATCGCGGCGCGGCTCGATGGTCCGCCGCTTCAGCCTCGAGGACATCCGGGAAATCTACCAGGCGCGCATGCTCCTCGAGCTCCACGCCGCCGAGACCGGGGTCCGCAGCGGGCGGGCGGACGCGGCCTTCGCCACTCAGCTCCGCGCGATCTTCACCGAGCAAATGCGCCACGTGGAAAAGCGCCGACAGGCGGCGCTCCGCGAGGCGATCCGTCTCGACCGGGCCTTTCACGAGCTGATCGTCGGTCTGGCCGGCAACCGCCTCATCGCTGGCTGGCACGCCGTGGCGCTGCGCCAGACCCAGACCATCCGCAACTACTCGCTGGCGCACTACGACGTGATCCGCACGCGCCGCGAGCACGGAGCCATCGTCGACGCCTTCGCCACCGGCAAGGCCGACGCGGTGACCGGCGCGCTCAGCGCCCACCTTCAGGCCAGCCGCGACGAGTTCCTGTCTCGGCCGGCGGAGGAACTGCCGATCCGCCCATGACGCGCGGGCGACAACAAGATCAACCGGGAGGAAGACCATGAAGACGCTCAAGGGACTGCTTGCTGCCACGCTCCTCGCCTCGACCGCGCTCGGCGGCGCGGCGATGGCCCAGGACAAGCCGAAGATCGCCGTCGACCTGACGACGCTGACCTCGCCGTTCTGGACGGCCTACAACGGCTACATCAATGCCGAGGCCGAGGCCCAGGGCATCGACCTGCTCGAGCCCTTCAACTCCGAGTTCGATACGGCCAAGCAGATCACCGGCGTCCGCAACGCCATCACCCTCGGCGCCCAGGGCATCATCTTCTCGCCCTTCAACTCGTCCGCCGCCGGCACGGTCCTGAAGACCGCCGCCGACGCCGGCGTCAAGGTCGTGGCCGTCGACGTTGCCCCGACCGAGGGCCCGGTCGCCGTCGTCGTCCGCGCCAACAACGTCGCCTACGGCGAGAAGGCCTGCCAGTACATCGGCGAGCACGTCAAGGAGGGCAAGGTCGTCCAGATCATGGGCGCCCAGGCATCGATCAACGGCCGCGACCGCGGCAACGGCTTCCGCGACTGCGTCACCAAGAACTTCCCGAACCTCGAACAACTCGAGGTGCCGACCAACGCCTGGGGCGCCGACGAGGCCGCCGCCGGCCTCGACACCGTGCTCACCGCCAACCCGGATGTGAAGGCGATCTACATGCACGCCGGCGGCGTCTTCCTCGCGCCGACCCTGCAGACCCTGAAGCGCAAGGGCCTCCTGCATCCCGCCGGCGAGGAAGGCCACGTGATCATCGTCTCGAACGACGGCATCCCGCAGGAGTTCGAGGCGATCCGCAACGGCGAGGCCGACGCCACCGTGTCGCAGCCCGCCGATCTCTACGCCAAGTACGGGCTGATGTACCTCAAGGCCGCGATCGAGGGCAAAACCTTCGAGGCCGGCCCGACCGACCACAACAGCACCATCGTCGAGGTGGCGCCAGGCGTTCTCGAGGACCAGCTCGACGCGCCGCTGGTCACCAAGGAGAACGTCGACGACCCGAGCCTCTGGGGCAACAACCTCTGATCTCTCGGGCATGATCGACCAGCCCACCGACCAGACGCCGATCGTCGAGGCGATCGGCGTCTCCAAGCGCTACGGGGCAACCGTGGCGCTCAAGGATGCCGGCATCCGGGTCATGCCCGGCGAGAGCCACGCCCTCGTCGGCCGCAACGGCGCCGGCAAGTCGACGCTCGTCGGCATCCTCACCGGCCTCCGCGCGCCCGACAGCGGCGAGGTGCGCTTCTCCGGCGAGCCCGCGCCGCCGGCCTCCGACCGTGAGGCCTGGCGGGCGCGGGTCGCCTGCGTCTACCAGCACTCCACCATCATCCCCGACCTCACGGTCGCCGAGAACCTCTTCGTCAACCGCCAGCCGCTCCGGAGCGGCTTCATCAGCTGGCCCACCCTCCGCCGCGAGGCGCGCGAGGTGCTCGACCGCTGGAACGTCGCGGTCTCCGAGGACATGCGGGCCGGCGACCTCCGCGTCGAGGCCCGCCAGCTCGTCGAGATCGCCCGCGCCCTCTCCTACGGCGCCCGCTTCATCATCCTCGACGAGCCCACCGCCCAGCTCGACGGCGAGGAGATCAAGCGCCTCTTCGTCCGCATCCGCGAGCTCCAGGCCCAGGGCGTCACCTTCCTCTTCATCTCCCACCACCTGCAGGAGGTCTACGAGATCTGCCAGGCGGTGACGGTGCTCCGCGACGCCCGCCACATCGTCTCCGCCCCGGTCGCCGACCTGCCCAAGGACCGGCTGATCGAAGCGATGACCGGCGAGAGCGTCAGCCTCAACATCGCCGACGCCGCGGGCCGCACCCTTCCCACGGACGCCCCCGTCGCGCTCGAGGTCGACGACCTCGCCGGCGAGGACTTCCGCAACGTCAGCTTCACCGTCCGCAAGGGCGAGGTCGTCGGCATCTCCGGCGCCACCTCGAGCGGCCGCGTCGGGGTCGCCGAGGCGGTGGCCGGCCTCGGCCCCCACAGCGCCGGGGCGATCCGCATCGACGGCAAGCGGCTTCCGAGCAACGACGTGCCGGCGGCGCTGGCGCTCGGCGTCGGCTGCGTGCCGAAGAGCCGCCATGCCCAGGGCCTGGTGATGACCCAATCCGTCGGCGACAACACCACGATGACCATCCCCGAGCGCCTCGGCCGCCTGGGCTTCATCGCCCCACGCCGCAAGGCCGCCGCGGCGAAGGCGGCGATCCGCGACCTCGGCGTCGTCACCGAAGGCCCGGACCAGCTCGTCTCCGCCCTGTCCGGAGGCAACCAGCAGAAGGTGGTGATGGGCCGGGCCCTCGCCAACGACCCGTCGGTCCTGGTGCTGATGGACCCCACCGCCGGCGTCGACGTGAAATCCAAGGAGGCGCTCCTCGCCGTCGTCGAGCGCATGCGCCGCGAGGGCAAGGCGATCCTCGTCGTCAGCGGCGAGGTCGAGGACCTCAAATCCTGCGATCGGGTGCTGGTGATGCGTCACGGCGGGATCGTTGCCGAACACAAGGCCGGCTGGAGCGACAACGCCCTGGTCGCCTCGATCGAAGGAATCTGAGACGTGGACTCCAGCACCACCCCCGCGGCGTCGCCCTCGCCCTCGATCGGCAGCGCCGCCATCGCCCGGCTCCGCGACCTCGCACTGATCCCGGCGCTCCTCCTGCTCTTCGTCGTCGGCTCCGTGGTCAGCCCCTACTTCCTGACCCAGGCCAACATCATCACGATCCTCACCTCCTCGGCGGCGCTCGCCATGGTGGTGCTGGCGGAATCCCTCGTCATCATCACCGGCAAGTTCGACCTCTCGCTCGAGTCGACCTTCGGCTTCGCCCCCGCCGTCGGCGCCCTCGCCGTCCTCCCCGCCGCGAGCTTCGGCTTCGGCCTCGAGGTCCCGACGTGGATGGGCCTCCTGCTCGTCCTCGTGGTCGGCGCCGCCATCGGCTTCTGCAACGGGCTGATGGTCGTCGGCCTGAAGCTCAACGCCTTCATCGTCACGCTCGCCATGCTCATCGTCGTCCGCGGCATGCTGGTCGGCGCTACCAGCGGCCGCACGCTCTTCGACCTGCCCGAGCCCTTCTACGCGCTGATGACCCTCACCCTTCTCGGCCTGCCGCTGGCGGTCTGGCTGGCAGCGCTGTCCTTCCTCGTCGCCGGAGTCGTTCTCCGCTACCACCGCCTCGGCCGCGCCCTCTACGCCATCGGCGGCAACCCCGAGGCGGCCCGCGCCGCCGGCATCCGCGTCGAGCGCGTCACCTGGGGCGTCTACATCGTCGCCGGGATCCTCGCCGCGGTCGGCGGCCTCTTCACCGTCGGCTACGTGGGTGCCATCAGCGCCAACCAGGGCAACGGCATGATCTTCACCGTCTTCGCTGCGGCGGTGATCGGCGGCATCTCCCTCGACGGCGGCAAGGGCACGATGTTCGGCGCGCTGACCGGCGTCCTCCTCCTCGGCGTCGTGCAGAACCTGCTGACGCTGGCGCAGGTGCCGTCGTTCTGGATCCAGGCGATCTACGGCGCCATCATCCTCGGCTCGCTCGCCGTGGCCAAGTTCGCCGGCGGCCAGGCGCAGGAGTAAGGCACGAAAGCGGCCGCACTCAGCGGCCGGCCTTCTCGATCACCGTCACGCCCGGCACTCCGGCGAAATGCCGGTCGCAAGTGATTACGTCAGCGTTCTCCGCCCGGGCCGTTGCCAGGACGATCGCGTCGGCCGTCGCAAGCTTCTGAGTGCGGCATGTTTCGGCCGCCGCCAACGCAAGTGCGCTATCGAGCGGCACGACCCGGCAAAGCTGGGAGAAGGCGAGGACTTGGTCGGCCTTCTCCTCTCCGATCTCGCGAACCAGCCATTTGGCGAGTTCGAGTTGCACGATGGTTGGAACCAGCCAGTCGGACTGATCGGGCAGCATCGAATCCACATCTCTGCCGGCGGGCGAGCCGATCAGCCACTCGATCCAGGCGGACGTGTCGACGAGACGCATCAGGTGCGGTCGGTCCGGTCTCGGTAGTCGGTAGCAGAGGCGCCCTTTGCGATTCCGGCAAGCGCCTCGCGCTTCGGCACCGGCACCAGCAGGACTCCAAATCCCTTGGGAATGAACGCAAAGGTCAGCCCGGCCTCCCAATGCTGCGCCGCGCGAATCGCCTTCGGAATCGAAATCTGGAACTTTGAGGACAGGGTTGCAGTCGGCGCAGTCATCCTACACTTCTCCTATCGATGCGCCCATCGTAAGAGGTCGAGGCGGAGCTTTCAAGGTCTCTGCGTTCGTCCAACTGACGTTGCGTCACCTTGACGCAAACGTCAACTTTTCGCCTTGCAACGACTCGGCCGCGCCGCCATCTTCCGCGCAAATCGAACACCACCCGAGATGGAATCCTGTGACGGAAAATCTTCTGACGATCGGCGAGATGTGCGCCGAGTTCGGGGTGACCCCCCGCACACTGCGTTTCTATGAAGCCAAGGAACTGCTGGCTCCGGTCCGCGAGGGCCAGAAGCGACTCTACACCCGCCGCTGCCGGGCGCGGCTCAAGCTGATCCTGCAGGGCAAGCGCTTCGGCTTCAGCCTCGAGGACATCCGCCGCACCCTCAACCTCTATGACATCGGCGACCAGCAAGTCACTCAGATCGCTACGCATCTATGACCTTGGCATGGAGCGCCTGGAAGCGATGGAAGCCCAGCGCGCCGAGCTCGACCTCGCCATTACCGACCTCAGAGAACAGATGCAGCGGGCCGAAGGATACCTCGCCCGGCACGGCATCTCCCGCGCCGCCGAGTAGACCCGGAGAGACACCCCCATGGCCAGCTACACCCCGCCGCTCCGCGACATGGATTTCGTCCTGCACGACGTGCTGAAGGTGCAGGACTCCGACGTCCCCGGCTACGCCGACCTCGACCGCGACTTCACCGCCGCAATCCTCGAGGAGGCCGGCAAGATCTCCCGCGACGTGCTTGCTCCGCTCAACGCCGTCGGCGACCGCGAGGGCTGCGTCCTCGAAAACGGCGTCGTCCGCACCCCCACCGGTTTCCGTGAGGCCTTCGACCTCCTGCGCGAGGGCGGCTGGACCGGCCTCGACTGTGATCCCGAATACGGCGGCCAGGGCATGCCCTACGTCCTCCACACCGCCGTCGGCGAGATGCAGTCCGCCGCCAACATGGCCTTCGCCATGTACTCCGGCCTCACCCATGGCGCCTACTCGGCCATCCACGCCCACGGCACCGACGCGCAGAAGGCGAAATGGCTGCCGAAGATGGTGACCTGCGAGTGGACCGGCACCATGAACCTGACCGAGCCCCACGCCGGCACCGACCTCGGCATGCTCCGCACCCGCGCCGAGCCGCAGGACGACGGCAGCTACCGCATCACCGGCCAGAAGATCTTCATCTCCGCCGGCGACCACGACATGGCCGAGAACGTCGTCCACCTGGTGCTGGCCCGCGTCACCGGCGCCCCCGCCGGCGTCAAAGGGCATCTCGCTCTTCATCGTCCCGAAGTTCCTGGTGAACGAGGACGGCTCCCTCGGCGACCGCAACGACCTCTCCGTCGGCAAGCTCGAGGAGAAGATGGGCATCCACGGCAACGCCACCTGCGTGATGAACTACGACGGCGCCACCGGCTACATGCTCGGCGCCGAAAACAGCGGGCTGAAGGCGATGTTCACGATGATGAACGAGGCCCGCGCCGCCGTCGGCCTTCAGGGCCTGAGCCAGGCCGCCGCCGCCTACCAAGTCGCCGCTGACTACGCCCGCGAGCGGCTCCAGGGCCGCGCCGTCAACGGCGCCGAGAACCCCGAGGGCCCCGCCGACCCGCTCATCGTGCACCCCGACGTCCGCCGGGCGCTGATGGACCAGAAGGCCTTCGTCGAGGGCGGCCGCGCCTTCGTCCTCTGGGCCGCGAGCCTCATCGACCGCAGCCACCGCAGCGATGACGCCGCCGCCGAGGCCCTGGTCTCGCTGCTGATCCCGGTGGTCAAGGGCTTCCTCACCGACAAGGGCTTCGAGTCCGCCGTCCAGGCCCAGCAGATGCTCGGCGGCCACGGCTACACCGAGGAGTGGAGCGTCAGCCAGTTCGTCCGCGACGCCCGCATCACCATGATCTACGAGGGCGCCAACGGCGTGCAGGCCCTCGACCTCGTCGGCCGCAAGCTCGGCCAGGACGGCGGCAAGCACCTCATCGGCTTCTTCGAGCTGATCAAGGACTTCATCAAGGACAACGAAGCCAACGACAAGCTCAAGGCCGGCTACCTCGACCCCCTCAAGGCCGCGTCCAAGGACCTCCAGGCCGCGGCGATGTTCTTCGTGCAGAACATGAAGACCCCGAACGCCGCCCTCGCCGGCTCCACCGACTTCCTCCACCTCTTCGGCCACGTCTGCCTCGGCTACATGTGGGCGCAGATGGCCAAGGCGGCGCTCGACGGCTCGGAGGACTTCCACCACGCCAAGCTCGCCACCGGCCGCTACTACATGGCCCGCCAGCTTCCGGCGACCGCGCTCCACCTCGCCCGCATCCGGTCCGGCGCCGAACCGGTGATGGCGCTTCCCGCCGAGGCGTTCTAGACCAGACGTTCCGGGGGGAACCACCGTGCCGATTCCGAGCCTGACGTCCGCGTGGATGACCGACGAGCACAAGATGCTCGAGGACCTCACCCACGCCTTCATCCGCGACAGCTGGGCACCGCGCTTCGACACGTGGCGCGAGCAGGGCATGATGGACCGCGAAACCTGGAACGAGGCCGGCGAGATCGGCCTCCTCGGCACCTCCATCCCCGAGGAATACGGCGGCTCCGGCGGCGACTTCGGCCACGACGCGGTGGTGCTGATGGAAGCCGCCCGCGCCAACCTCGCCAGCTGGGGCTTCGGCATCCACACCCCGATCGTCGCCCACTACATCCTGAACTACGGCACCGACGAGCAGAAGCGCCGCTGGCTCCCGAAGATGGTCACCGGCGAGATCGTCGGCGCCCTGGCGATGACCGAACCCGGCGCCGGCTCCGACGTCCAGGCGATCAAGACCCGCGCCACCAAGGACGGCAACGGCTACCGCGTCACCGGCTCGAAGATCTTCATCACCAACGGCCAGCACGCCAACCTCATCCTCACGGCCTGCAAGACCGACCCCGCCCAGGGCGCCAAGGGCACCAGCCTCGTCGCCGTCGAGACCGACGGCGCCGAGGGCTTCTCCCGTGGCCGCAACCTCGACAAGATCGGCTGCAAGGCCGCCGACACCTCCGAGCTCTTCTTCGACAACGTCCCCGTCCCGCCCGAGAACCTCCTCGGCGGCACCGAGGGCCAGGGCTTCTACCAGATGATGCAGCAGCTCCCCCAGGAGCGCCTGATCATCGGCTGCGGCGCCGTCGGCGCCATGGAGGGTGCGGTCGCCCGTACCATCGCCTACGTCAAGGAGCGCCAGGCCTTCGGCGGCCCGATCCTCCAGTTCCAGAACACCCGCTTCAAGCTCGCCGAGTGCCTCGCCAACACCCAGGCCGCGCGCGCCTTCAACGACGCCTGCATCGCCGCCCACCTCCGGGGCGAGCTCACCGCCGAACAGGCCGCGATGAACAAGTTCTGGCTCACCGACATGCAGGGCCGCGTCCTCGACGAATGCCTGCAGCTCTTCGGCGGCTACGGCTACATGACCGAATACCCGGTCGCCGAGATGTGGACCGACGCCCGCGTCCAGCGCATCTACGGCGGCACCAACGAAATCATGAAAGAAATCATCGGGAGAGCGCTGTGAGCGAATACCGCCTCTACTGCTTCGCGCAGTCCGGGAACTCCTACAAGCCGGCGCTGATGCTCGCCCTCGCCGGCGCCGAGTGGGAGCCGGTCTTCGTCGACTTCTTCAACGGCGAGACCCGCACCCCCGCCTACCGCCAGGCCGTCAACGAGATGGGCGAGGCCCCGGTCCTCGAGCAGGGCGAGCTCAAGCTCACCCAGTCCGGCGTCATCCTCGACTACCTCACCCAGCGCTTCCGCGACTACGGCCCTGCGTCGGAGGCCGAGCGCCGCGAAATCCTGCGCTGGACGCTCTGGGACAACCACAAGCTCACCTCCTACATCGCCACCCTGCGCTTCCTGATGAACTTCATCCCCGAGGAAAAGCGCGACCCCGCGGTCATCGCCTTCCTCGACGGCCGCGCCCGCGCCGCGCTCAAGGTCCTCGAGTCCCACCTCGCCGGCCGCGACTGGATCGCCGCCGACCACCTCACCACCGCCGACCTCTCTTGCATCGGCTATCTCTACTTCACCGACGAGTTCGGCCTCGACATGGCCGACTACCCGAACATCGACCGCTGGCGGGGCGCCATCGCCGCCTTGCCCGGCTGGAAGCATCCCTACGACCTGATGCCGGGGCACCCGCTCCCCGCCCGGTCGTGACCCCGAGGAGGTCTCCATGACCGACGCCTATATCTACGACGCCGTCCGCACCCCCCGCGGCAAGGGCCGCCCCGACGGCAGCCTGCACGAGGTCACCGCGCTGCGCCTCTCCGCCGACACCCTCAACGCCATCAAGGCCCGCACGGGCGGCGCCGCCGACGACGTCGAGGACGTGATCTGGGGCAACGTCACGCAGGTGGCCGAGCAGGGCGGCTGCCTCGCCCGCTCCGCCGTCCTCCTCTCCGACATCGACCAGAAGGTCCCCGGCCTCGCCATCAACCGCTTCTGCGCCTCCGGCCTCGAGGCGGTGAACCTCGCCGCCAACCAGGTCCGCGGCGGCGCCGGCGACGGCTACATCGCCGGCGGCGTCGAGATGATGTCCCGCGTGCCGATGGGCTCCGACGGCGCCGCCATCGCCGTCGACCCGTCGCTCGCGATCAAGAGCTACTTCGTCCCCCAGGGCATCGGCGCCGACATCATCGCCACCGAGTTCGGCCTCTCCCGCGACGACTGCGACCTCCTCGCCGTCGAGAGCCAGAAGCGCGCCGCCAAGGCCTGGGAGGAGGAGCGCTTCTCGAAATCCATCATCGCCGTGAAGGACGTCAACGGCCTCCCCATCCTCGAGCGCGACGAATACCTGCGCCCCGGCACCGACATGCAGTCCCTCGGCGCCCTGAAGCCGTCCTTCAAGGAGATGGGCGAGACCATGCCCGGCTTCGACGCCGTGGCGATCCTGAAATACCCCCACCTCGAGAAGATCAACCACGTCCACCACGCCGGCAACTCGTCCGGCATCGTCGACGGCGCCGCCGCGGTCCTCATCGGCAACCGCGACTTCGGCATCCGCCACGGCCTCGAGCCCCGCGCCCGCATCAAGGCCACCGCCAAGATCGGCACCGACCCGACGATCATGCTGACCGGCCCGGTCCCGGTCACCGAGAAGATCCTCCGCGAATCCGGCATGGAGATCGCCGACCTCGACCTCTTCGAGGTCAACGAGGCCTTCGCCGCCGTGGTCCTGCGCTTCATGCAGGCCTTCGACGTCGACCCGGCGCAGCGTCAACGTCAACGGCGGCGCCATCGCCATGGGTCACCCCCTCGGCGCCACCGGCGCGATGATCCTCGGCACCCTCCTCGACGAGATGGAGCGCAGCGACAAGGAAACCGGCCTCGCCACCCTCTGCATCGGCTCCGGCATGGGGGCGGCCACGATCATCGAGCGCGTCTGATGACCGTCTTCCGCCCCGCCGACGTGCCGCCCCTCGACCCGCACCCCTGGGACATCGTCGAAGGACGGGGCGAGACCCGCACGATCTCCGACGCCGGCGGCCTCACCCGCTTCGGCGTCCGCCACCAGACGCTCGAGCCCGGCGCCCGCACCTCGGAGCGCCACTGGCACGAGGCCGAGGACGAGTTCCTCTACGTGCTCGCCGGCGAGGCCACCGTCATCGAGAACGACGGCCCGCACCGCCTCGGCCCCGGCGACTTCGCCTGCTGGCCGGCGGGCGAGCCCAACGCCCACACCGTCGAGAACCGCTCCGACGCGCCGTGCTCCTTCCTCGTCATGGGCTCGCGCCCCCAGGACGACGTCTGCCACTACCCCGATTCCGGGCGCCGCCTCGATACCGTCGGGACGCGCTGGCGCATCGTCGACGTCGCCACCGGCGAGATCCTCAAGGGAAACTGGAACGACTGATGGACCTGCTTCGCAAAGCCACGCGCGCGGCCACGACCGGCGGGCCATTGTGATGCCGAAGGTCACGATTCCGGCGTTCACCCGCCGCCACGTCGTCCACCCCGTCACCGGCGAGGATCTCGGCGCCTACAGCACCGCCAACCTCGGCGACGCCGGCGGGCTCAGCCAGTTCGGCGCCCACCTCGAGGTGCTGCACCCGGCTGGCAAGGCCTCGATGCGCCACTGGCACGAGTCCGAGGACGAGCTTGTCTACGTCGTCGACGGCGCCCTGACGCTCGTCGAGGACACCGGCGAGACGCCACTCGCAGCCGGCGACGTCGCGACCTGGAAAGCCGGAGTGCCGAACGCCCACCGCCTTGAGAATCGCGGCACGTCCGACGCCACCTACCTCATCATCGGCACCCGCGCCACGCGGGACCGCGTCCACTACAGCGACCACGACCTCGTGGTGACATTCGACGGTCCGCGCCGGATCTACGCGCGGCGCGACGGCACCGTAATCAAGGAGACCTGAAGACGATGGGCCTCATCGACATCGCCAAGTGCCCGGTGAAGACCGGCTCGATCTACCCCGAACCCTACGCCTCGCAGATGGCCGGGCGCTCGTCGCTGCGCCTCGGCGACGCCGCCGGCCTCACCCAGTTCGGCGCCAACCTCGTCACCCTCGAGCCCGGCGCCCGCTCCTCGCTCCGCCACTGGCACCGCGCCGAGGACGAGTTCGTCATGGTCACCGAGGGCGAGCTCGTCCTCGTCCAGGACGAGGGCGAGTACCTGATGCGCCCGGGCGACTGCGCCGCCTGGAAGGCCGGCGACACGAACGGCCACTGCTTCCTCAACCGCACCGACCGCGTCGGCCGCTTCCTCGTCGTCGGCTCCAAGGCCCCGCACGAGGTCGCCACCTACTCCGACGAGGACTTCGTGCTCGAGGTCAAGGACGGCAAGGCGAGCTTCTTCTACCGGGACGGCACCCCCTGGAACGGTGTGCGTTAACCGAAAATTATTGAAGATTAACCTGAATGATTTCAATGCGTTCACGCGTGAACACCCCTCTGTTCACACCCGCCCCGGGAGAGCTGACATGCCTATCTTCACCACCGACATCGATGCCGACGGCATCGCCACCATCACCTGGGACCTGCCCGGCCGCTCCATGAACGTCCTGACCGAGGACGGCATCGCCGAGCTCGACGCCGCCATCGACGCCGCCCTCGCCGACCCGACGGTCAAGGGCATCGTCCTCACCTCCGGAAAGGCCGACTTCGCCGGGGGCATGGACCTCAACGTTATCGCCCGGATGAAGGAACGCGCCGGCGCCGATCCGGCGAAAGGCCTCTTCGACGGCATCATGGCCCTCCACGCGATCTTGCGGAAGATCGAGCGCGCCGGCATGGACCCGAAGACCCTGAAGGGCGGCAAGCCCGTCGCCTGGGCCGCCCCCGGCACCTCCGCCGGCATCGGCACCGAGATCGGCCTCGCCTGCCACCGCCGCTTCATGGCCGACAACCCCAAGGCCAAGGTCGGCCTCCCCGAGATCCTCGTCGGCCTCTTCCCCGGCTCCGGCGGGACGACCCGGGTCAGCCGCATGCTCGGCGTCATGGCCGCCGCTCCAATCCTGATGGAAGGCAAGATGCTGGCGCCGAAGGCCGCCAAGGCCACCGGCCTCATCGACGAGGTCGTGCCCGCGGGTGACCTCCTCGCCGCCGCCAAGGCCTGGGTCCTCGCCGCCACCGACGCCGACATCGTCAAGCCCTGGGACGCCAAGGGCTGGAAGATGCCCGGCGGCGCCCCCTACCAGCCCGCCGGCTTCATGACCTTCGTCGGCGCCTCCGCCATGGTCCACGGCAAGACCCAGGGCGCCTACCCCGCCCCGAAGGCGATGCTCTCGGCCATCTACGAAGGCGCCCTCGTCCCCTTCGACACCGCCATCCGCATCGAGGCCCGCTGGTTCACCCACGTCCTGATGAACCCCTCCTCCGCCGCGATGATCCGCTCCCTCTTCCTCAACAAGCAGGCGCTGGAGAAAGGCGCGGTCCGCCCCGCCGAGCGTCCCCGACGAGACGCGTGAAAAAGCTCGGCGTCCTCGGCGCCGGCATGATGGGCGCCGGCATCGGCTACGTCGCCGCCCTCGCCGGCATCGAAGTCGTCCTCATCGACCGCGACCAGGAGGCCGCCGACAAGGGCCGCGCCCACGCCGAGGCGATCCTCGACACCGGCATCAAGCGCAAGAAGGTCACCCCGGAGAAGAAGGCCGAGATCCTCGCCCGCATCACCGCCACCCCCGACTACGCCGCGCTGGCCGGCTGCGACCTCGTCGTCGAGGCGGTCTTCGAGGACCCGGCCGTCAAGGCCGAGGCCACCGCCAAGGCCGAGGCCCACCTCCCCGCCGATGCGATCTTCGCCACCAACACCTCGACCCTGCCGATCTCCGAGCTCGCCAAGGCCAGCCGCTCGGCCGAGCAGTTCATCGGCATCCATTTCTTCTCGCCCGTCGACAAGATGATGCTCGTCGAGATCATCCGCGGGCGTGAGACTGGCGACCGCGCCGTCGCCAAGGCCCTCGACTTCGTCCGCCAGATCCGGAAGACCCCGATCGTCGTCAACGACGCCCGCTTCTTCTACGCCAACCGCTGCATCATCCCCTACATCAACGAGGGCGTCCGCATGGTCGCCGAAGGCGTCGACCCCGCCCTGATCGAGAACGCCGCCAAGCAGCTAGGCTTCCCCCTCGGCCCCCTGCAGCTCACCGACGAGACCTCGATCGACCTCGGCGTCAAGATCGCCAAGGCGACCAAGGCCGCCATGGGCGACGCCTACCCCGACAGCCCCGCCGACGACGTCCTCTTCACCCTCGCCGATCAGAACCGCCTCGGTCGCAAGGCCAAGGCCGGCTTCTACGCCTACGACGAGGCCGGCAAGCGCCGGGGCCTCTGGCCCGGCCTCGCCGAGCTCTGGCCGCCTCGCGACGACCAGCCGTCGCTCACCGACGTCCAGCACCGCCTCGCGATGATCCAGACCCTCGAGGCCGTCCGCGCCCTCGAGGAGGGCGTCCTCACCGACATCCGCGAGGGCGACGTCGGCGCCATCCTCGGCTGGGGCTACATGCCCTGGTCCGGCGGCCCATTCTCCTGGCTCGACATCCTCGGCGCCACCCAAGCCGTCGAAATCTGCGACGCCCTCGCCGCCGCCCACGGCCCCCGCTTCGCCCCGCCCCAGATCCTGCGCGACCTCGCCGCCTCCGGCGAAACCTTCTACGCCCGCTTCAGCCCCGTGAAGGAAGCGGCCTGACCCCCCCACCGGACCCCGCACCGCGGGCCGCGTGACAAGCCGCCCCCCGCGCGCTAGACGGAAGTCGGGGGGCCCACGCGGGACTGCGCGGACCGGCGATGACGGCGCTCGACAGATATGTACGCCTCGAGGCGATCGGCCTCTGGCGCGAGGGCCCGGACGACACCCCCCGCGAGGTCGTCGTCTCCTACGGCCACGCCACGGTGGTGCTCACCGACCTCGACGAACAACCCCTCGGACACTGGGCGCTCGCCGGCATGGTGCCGATCCGCCGCAAGGACGGCGCCACCGTCTATTCCATGACCACCGACGGTGCCGAGACCCTGGCAATCCGCGACCCGGACATGATCGCCGCCATCTCCGCGGTAGCCCCCCGCCCGCGACAGCCAGCCTCGCCGCCCCGCCGTCAGCTGCCGATCGGCGCGGTGCTGGCGATCGTCGCCGTCTGCGCCCTCGCCGTCGCCGCCCCGCGCCTCATCCGCGCCGAGGTTGCCCGGCTCGTGCCCCCGGAAATGGCTGACGAGCTCGGTGATCGCATGCTGATCGCGCTGATCGAGACCCACGGACCGCTCTGCAGCGGTGCCGATGCCGAACGCGTCCTCGGCAGCCTCGCAACCCGCCTCGCTCCGGACGCGCCGCCGCGGATCAGGGTGCTCGACCTCGGCCACAGTCCCGCCCTTTTTCTGCCTGGGGGCACTCTGGTCCTCGACCGCAGCGGGCTCGCGACTGCGCCGGACGACACCGCCAGCCAGGGGGCGCTGGCGCTCGAGCGCGACCCGGTTGCAGCGCTGGTGCGCAACGCCGGGCTCCTTGCCGACCTGCGCTATCTTTTCGTCGGCGACTTCAGCGAAGCCGTCCTCACCCGCGCCGCCGGCATGCCTGGCGCCGGCGAATTGGCGGCCGGCCATGTGTCCCTGGGCGACGGCGAGCGGGCCGAATTGCGGCGGATCTGTGGGTGAAGACGTCGGGTTTCGGGTGGGAAGGGTTGTTGTCACGTCATTTCAGCATTGCATCCTGCGCATGAAACTGCTTAAGTCCCGCCAGCCGATCAGGGACATGTCCGGACGCGCGGACAGAGAAACCCGCGATAGAATCCGGATCGGAAACGACCCGGTGTGCTGGCCCAAGTCTGGGGGGGAATAATCGAAAGCGACCTGCCACGCAGGTCGCTTTTTGATTTGTCGGACGGCTTCAGGTCGGGGCCCGGCCGAAGTGCTTCGATGAGCGCGAACCGCCCCGGAGCCAAAGGTTTACGGGGATTTGGTGTGGCTGGAAAGTGGCTGGAAAGCAGCCATACGATTTTCACTGACGCGCAATCCTTACCAGGTATCCTGGGATGTCCGCGCGGATCGAACGGAGCCCCGCCTCAGTCGGCGAGCACCACCTCGCTGGCCAGCTCAAGCCGCGCCGCAAGCGTCTGCAGACGCCGCTCCACGGCTTCGCCGGCGAATTCCCGCGCCGGACCGCTCAGCCGCAGCTCCAGGCGGTCGCCTTGGCGCACCAAAGCGGCATGTTCCAGCACCCCGACCGCCGAGCCCGACAGCATCGCCCCGAGCCGCATGGCGCGGCCGAGAACCCCGGCCTCGGCCGCCCGCTCCGCCGTCAGCAGCTTGCCGTAATGCGCCACCTCCTCGGCCGGCGCCGCGGCCTTGTAGCGGTTGAGAAGCGCCAGCCCGAGGAACACCCGCTCACCATGATCGACGCCGGCGATGTTGGCCCGGGTCACCGACTCAAAGCAGAGCTCGGCCCGATAGTCCGGATGCGCCCGCCAGTTGATGTCGTGGAGCAGGCAGGCCGCCAGCATCAGTCGGCGCTCCGAAGCCGACCGGTCGGCAAAGAACGGCTCGAGCCAGGCATAGAGCGCATCGCCGAACCCCGGAGTGCGCGCCGACGCGGCCTCCATATGCCGGCAGACCTCGATCAGCGGATCGCGCACCCGCATCTCCTCCGGCATCTGCCGGTAGAGCAGCCCCTCGCGCAGCCCGTAGGCCGAGATCGCCACCCGGTCGGGACCGACCCGCTTGATCAGCTCGGCCAGAACCTCGCTCGCCATCGGGATGAGCGACAGCCGCGCCGACGAGGTCCCGGTCATCGCCGAGAGCTGGGCCTGGTCCTGGTCGCGGATCCAGCCGAGGGTTTCCACGAGCTGCGGGATCGGCGGCTCGTAGCCGTGCAGCACCTTCAGCGGATAGCCGACCCGCTCCATGTCGAGCCGGGCGATCGCCCGCCACGACCCGCCGACGAGAAAGAGCCGCTCCGCCTTACCCTCCACCGCCTTGCGCAGCGCCTTGACGCCCTTCCTGATCACCTTCTCGCGCTTGTCGGCGTCGGGGATGTCGGCGAGGAGCAGCGGGCCGAGCCCCGAGGTCCCGCAGGCCTCGATCTCGCCCTTCGACACCCGGGCGAGCTCCATCGAGGACCCGCCCATGTCGCAGACCAAGCCGTCCGCCTCGGGCCAGCCTAGAAGCACCCCCTTGGCCGACAGCCGCGCCTCTTCCGCGCCACTGGCCACGTGCAGCTGAAGCCCGGTCTCCGCCTCCACCTGGTCGCAGAACGCCGGCCCGTCGCGGGCCTCGCGCACCGCCGCGGTCGCCACCGCGATCATCCCCGAAAGCTCCATCCGCGCGGCGAGCGCGGCAAAGCGGTGGAGCGCGGCCAGGGCCCGGCCCCAGCCCTCCGGACTCAGACGGCCCGTCTCGCCGAGGCCGGCGCCGAGAGCACAGAGCACCTTCTCGTTGTAGAAATACGCCGGGCTCCGCGCCATGCCGTCGAACACCACGAGGCGCACCGAGTTCGATCCGACATCGATGACGCCGATGCGCTTCAGACGGGCCTTGGCGGAATCGAGGACGTTGAATTGCGGCAGCTTTCCGATCGATCGCATCTGCGTCGACACCGCATCGCTCCGCTTTTTCCCAGGCGCCGCCTCAGGTGTCGCACCCGAGGCCGCGCGCGTCAATCGTAGCCATGGACCAGCTGGATCACGTCGTGCGCCCCCGCCCGGCCGCGGCCGGAGAGTGACGGATTCTCCATGAAGAACCTGTGGCAGGAGAAGAGATGCTCCCCCGGCTCGGCGCTGTGGCGCAGGTAGGTGCCGTCCGGTTGCGCCACCCAGCTCTGCGCCTGGTCGGCCATGTTCGCGGCCATGATCTGGTCGATGATCTGGGCGTGGACCGTCGGGTTGGTGATCTCGACCAGCGTCTCGACCCGCCGGGTCAAATTGCGCTCCATCCAGTCGGCCGAGCTGATGTAGACGCGTGCCTCCCGCGATGGCAGGCCATGGCCGTTGCCGAAGCAGACGATCCGGCTGTGCTCGAGGAACCGGCCGATGATCGACTTCACCCGGATGTTCTCCGAGAGCCCCGCGACTCCCGCGCGCAGCCCGCAGATGCCGCGCACCACCAGGTCGATCTTCACCCCGGCCTGGCTCGCGGCATAGAGCGCGTCGATCACCTCGGGCTCGGTGATCGCGTTGAGCTTCACCCAGACCTGCGCCGGACGCCCGGCCTTCGCGTGCTCGATCTCGGCCGCCAGCCCTTCGAGGATCCGCGGCTTGATCATGTGCGGCGAGATCGCCAGCTTCTCGAGTTTCTCCGGCCGCACGTAGCCGGTGACGTAGTTGAAGACCCGCGTCGCGTCGCGCGCCAGCGACTTGTCGCAGGTAAAGAGCGAGAGGTCGGTGTAGATGCCGGCGGTGCCCGGATGGTAGTTGCCGGTGCCGAAGTGGGTGTAGGTGACGAGCTCGCCCGCCTCCCGGCGCACCACCGTCGAAATCTTCGCGTGGGTCTTCCAGTCGATGAAGCCGTAGACCACCTGCGCCCCGGCCCGCTCCAGCCGCCGGCTCTGCCGGATGTTCGCCGCCTCGTCGAACCGCGCCTTGAGCTCGATCAGCGCGGTGACCGACTTGCCCGCCTCCGCCGCTTCGCAGAGCGCCGCGACGATCGGGCTGTCCCGCGACGTGCGGTAAAGCGTCTGCTTGATCGCCAGCACGTCGGGATCGAGTGCTGCCTGCTGCAAAAACCGCACCACGATGTCGAAGGTCTCGTAGGGGTGGTGCAGCAGCATGTCCTTCTGGCGGATCGCCGCGAAGATGTCGCCCTCGAAGTCCTGCACCCGCTCCGGCATCCGTGGCGTGAACGACGGCCAGAGCAGATCCGGCCGCCCGGCGCGCGTCAGCTCGGCGAGATCGGCCATGCCGATCAGACCCGGCAGCTCGATCACCTCGTCGGCGCCGACGCCCAGCGCCTGCACGATCTTGCGCCGCAGGTCGTCCGGCGCGTTCGAGGTCATCGTCAACCGGATCACCTCGCCGCGTCGCCGCCGCTTCAGCGCGGTCTCGAATTCGCGTACCAGGTCCTCGGCCTCTTCCTCGACTTCCAGATCGCTGTCGCGAAGCACCCGGAAGGCGCAGAGACCGAGCATGCGATAGCCCGGGAAGAGCTTGCCGAGGAACACCTCGAGCAGCGCTTCCAGCGGCAGGAACCGGATCTGCCCCTTGGCGCCCTCCGACAGCCGGACGAAGCGGGGCACCTGCGCCGGGACCGGCAGCAACGCCTCGAGCACGGTGTCGTCCGCCTCGCGACGGAGCTGCAGCCCCATGGCGAACCCGCCGTTGGCGATGAACGGGAACGGGTGCGCCGGATCGATGGCGAGCGGCGACAGGATCGGGAAGACCTGCTCGAAGAAATGCGTCTCCATCACCTTCAGGTCGTCGCCCTTCAGGTCTCCAGGCCGGAGGATCTCGATCGACTCCGCCTTCATCAGCCGCTCGAGCACCGTAAGCGCGTCCTGCTGGCGGATCATCAGCGCCCGGGCGTCGGCGTCGATGCGCCGGAGCTGCTCCGTCGGCGACAGCCCGTCGGCACTCGGCGAATGCACGCCCGCCCGCACCAACCCGCGGAGGCCGGCGACGCGCACCGAATAGAACTCGTCGAGGTTCGATGCCGAGATCGACAGGAACCGTACCCGTTCGAGCAGCGGCACATTCGGGTTCTCCGCCTCGGCCATCACCCGCCAGTTGAAGGCGAGCCAACTCAGCTCTCGATTGATGAACCGCTCGGGCGAGCCCGGATCCAGCCCTTCGCAGCTGCGCCCCGGCGGGGCGTCCGAATTGAGGAAGTCGGCGTCGACCGGCAGCATTCCGTCTGCGACCTCAGCGATCTCGAGCATCCAGATACCTCGTCCCGGCGACGGTCCGTCCCTAACGCCTCTGGATTGCAATTCTATGACACTTCGCGGTCAGCGCAACGCCGCCGCGCCGCCGTCACTCCAGCCGCTCGATTCTTCGGAGCTCGGGAAAGAGCCGCATCCAGAGAACCGCCACGAAGATCGTGCCGACACCGCCCAGAACCACCGCCGGCACCGTCCCGAAAAGCGCCGCCGTCATGCCGCTCTCGAACTCGCCGAGCTGGTTCGACGCATTGATGAAGAGATAGTTCACCGCCCCGACCCGCCCCCGCATCTCGTCGGGCGTGCGAAGCTGCACCAGCGAGTGGCGGATCACCACGCTCACCGTATCCGCCGCCCCCATCACGCTCAGGGCCACCAGCGAGAGGCCGATATTCCGGGACAGCGCGAAAACCAGCGTCCCGACGCCGAAGACCACCACCGCCTGCAGCATCCGCATCCCCACGCGACGGGTGATGGTGCGGCGGGCGAGGACGGCCGTCATCGCCAGCGCGCCGACCGCCGGTGCGGCGCGCAGGACGCCGAGCCCCCACGGCCCGGTGTGCAGGATGTCACGCGCGTAGATCGGCAGGAGCGCCGTCGCCCCGCCGAGCAGCACCGCGAAGAGGTCGAGCGAGATCGTCCCGAGGATCGCCTTGTCGCTGCGCACGAAGCCGATCCCCGCGAAGAGCTCACCGATCCGCGGCAAAGGCTTCTCGCCGACCGGCGCCTCGAGGCGGATCGCGCCGTTGAGGATGCTGCCGATGACCCAGAAGCACGCCATGATCGCATAGGGCAGCGCCGGCCCCGCGGCATAGGCGAAGCCGCCGAGCGCCGGCCCGGAGATCACCGCGACCTGGAACATGCCGGTGGAGAGCGCCGCCGCCCGCTGGAACTGCCCCTTGGGCGCCACCCCGGTCAGCAAGGCCGCCGTGGCCGGCGACTCGAAGGCGGTGGCGACCCCGAGCAGCGCCACAGCGGCATAGATCGCGGGAACCGTCAGCCAGCCTTCGTAGCTCCCCCAGCACAGGAACCCCGCGGCGACCCCCTGCACCACCTGGCAGACCTGCACCACCCGTTGGCGGTCGTAGCGATCGGCGGCGTGTCCGGCGACGAAGACCAGCAGCAGGACCGGCAGGAACTGCGTCAGCCCGAGCAGCCCGAGATAGAAGGCGCTGCCGGTCAGCTCGTAGACCTGCCAGCCCAGCGCCACCGTCGCCATCTGCGCGGCGAAGCGGGAGAAGCCCCGGCCGAGGAAATAGAACACGAACGGCCGGTGCGCGAAAAGCTTGCTCGGCGCCGCCGCGCCCTCCGCGGCCTCAGCCATCGTGCGCCATCGCGGCGGCGATCCGGTCGGCCACCATCTCCTGCAACCGCCAGAGGCGCCGGTCGTGGATGCCCAACATCTCGAGGTGCTCGACGGTGCTCCGCAGGTACTCCGCCATCGATCCCATCGGCCCGGAGGCCGTCGCCAGCGCATCCGCCACCGCGTCGGGGGGCAGCCGTCCGACATAGGCGCTCGACCCGCGCCAGATGGTGTAGCCGAAGGCACGTACCGGTCCCGCCGCCGTCGCGACCGGCATCCAGCGCGCCCGGTAGACGCTTGGCATCAGCCGCACCTCCCGCCGTGCCAGATCGAGGAGGGTCGCGTCGAGCTCCTCCTCGACCAGGCGATAGACCACGCCGGTGCAGGCTCCGCCCCGGTCGAGCGCCAGCATCAGTCCCGGCCGCTCCGCCGCGCCGCGGAACCACCGGTCCCAGCCGAGGCAGAAGCCGCGATGCCACCCGGGCAGCCGCGCCCGTCGGTGCTCGGCGAACGCGAAGCCCGGGTTCCAGATCAGCGAGCCGTAGGCGAAGACCCAGACCGGCGCACCCGGTTCGCGCCCCGCGAGCAACTCCGCGTTGATCACCGCGTGGTCCTGCTCCGTCGCCGGCCTCCGGTCCTCCGGGTACGGCGCCGGGACTCGGTCGCCTTCCAGCCGCGCCGGATAGGCGGCGAGCTCCGGAGTCAACCGCATCACCCGGCGGCCTGCGGTCACGGGGCGCCCCCGCCCTTCAGAACGTCGCCTGCCAGCCGCGCGGTGATCGGCCGGTGGCGCGCGAGCCCGGTCCGGTCCAGCGCCGTGACCACTTCCTCCGCGGCCGCGAACGAGCGGTCGATCCGCGCCAGCAGGTACTGGATGAGGTCTGGCTCGACTGCGAGCTGCCTATCGGCAAAAAGCTTGACCAGCACTGCGGCGAGCAGCGCGTCGTCCGGCGGCTCGAGCCGCGCCACCTGCGCCACACGCAGCCGGCTCGCGAGATCCGGCAGCCGGATCTTCCAGCGCGCCGGCGCTGTCCGCCCGCTGACCAGCAGGCTTCCCCCTCCGGCCGCCAGTAGATTGCACAGGTGAAACAGTGCCTCCTCCGCCGCCTTCCGGCCCCGCCCCGCCAGCCGGTCCACGTCTTCCACGGCAATCGCGGCCCTGCCATCGAGCGTCGCGAGATCGAGGCGGGCCAGCTCCCCGGCGGGCATCACCTTCGCGGCGGCCCGCGCCGCCCAGACGTGGGTAAGATGGGTCTTGCCCGCCCCCTGCGGCCCGGTGAGCGCCAGCCGTCCACTCGGCCAGGCTGGCCAGCTCTCGACCTGCGCCAGCGCCAGCTCGTTCGAGGGAGAGACGAAGAAATCCTCCCGCCCCAGCGCCGGCCGCGCCGGCAGGTCGAGCACCAGCTGCCGCGGCTCCACCGGCCTCAGCCCTCCCCGGGCGGCACCCGCCCGGTGTAGAGCGGGCTCGTCAGGTACTGCTCCACCAGGAACCGTCCGATCACCCCCAGCGCCGCCGCCACCGGCACCGCCACCAGCAGCCCGGCGAACCCGAAGAGCGCCCCGAAGACCGACAGCGCCAGGATCAGCCAGACCGGATGCAGGCCCACCGACTTGCCGATGAGGTTGGGGCTGAGGATGTTCCCCTCCACGAACTGCCCGAAGAAGAAGATGCCAGCGGTCACCAGGATCCAGATCTTCACGTCCCAGAATTGGAAGAGCGCGATCCCAATGGACAGCAACAGCCCTACGGTCGAACCCACGTAAGGTACGAACGAGATCAGCCCCGCCACCAGCCCCACCAGGAACCCGAACTGCAGCCCGATCGACATCAGCGCCACCGCGTAGAATATCCCGAGCACCAGGCAGACCGAGAGCTGCCCGCGGACGAATCCCGCCAGCACCCGGTCGATGTCCCGGGCGAGCCGGCGGATCGTCGGCGCGTGCTCCCGCGGCAGAATCTCGTTGATCCGCCCCACCATCCGGTCCCAGTCGAGCAGGAGGTAGAAGGTGACCACCGGCGTCACCACCAGCAGGATCAGGAAGTCGAAGACCTTCAGCGACCCCGCCAGGACCTGGTTCAGCACCGTCATCCCGCCCTCGCGCAGCATGGTCTCCATGTCGCTCAGGTTGCGGCGGATCGGCGAGTGCTCGCCGAAGATGTCCGGGTAGCGGCGGCTCAAAAAGTCGATCAGCCCGGCGATGTAGTCGGGCATCGCCGTCACCAGCCCCTGCACCTGCTCGATCAGCGCCGGCACCGCCACGAGCAGGATCAGCACGAACGCCAAGAGGGCGGTCACGGCGATGACGCCGGTGGCCACCACCCGGCTCAACCCCAGCCGCTCCAGCCGGTCGGCCACCGGGTCGAGGAAATAGGCCAGCGCCGCCCCGAGCAGGAACGGCAGAAGCGTCGATCCGAGCAGCCACAGCACGGCGACGAAGATGACGAAGCCGATCCCCCAGAACCGCAGCTGCCGATCGGCCCTCACCGCCATGTGGATGTCCTTTGCCTTGGCGCGACTAGGTGACGCAGCCTGCCCGGCGTGGCAAGCCCCCGAAGCGGCGTCAGACGAACTGCTCGCGGATCAGCCGTTCCTCGAGCCCATGCCCGGGATCGAACAGGATGTGGTGCGCAACGTCGGCGCTCACGATCTCGATCCGCACCGGGTCGCGCACCTCGGTCGAATCCGCGACCGCCGAGACCGGACGCTTGTCGGCCTCCAGCACCTCGAAGGTCACCTTCGCCCCCTTGGGCAGCAGCGCCCCGCGCCAGCGCCGCGGCCGGAACGCCGCCATCGGCGTCAGCGCCAGCACCCCGGACCCGATAGGCAAGATCGGCCCGTGTGCCGAATAGTTGTACGCCGTTGACCCCGCCGGCGTGGAGAGGAGCGCCCCGTCCGCCACCAACTCGGCCAGCCGCTCGCGCCCGTCGACGAGGATCCGCAGCTTCGCCGCCTGCGGGCCGGCGCGCAGGATCGAGACCTCGTTGATCGCCAGCGCCTCGGTCACCTGCCCGTCGGCCCGGGTGGCGCGCATCCTCAGCGGGTTGATCACCGCCTCCTCCGCCGCCGCCAGGCGCTCCTTCAGCGCGTCCTCCGCGAAGGTGTTCATCAGGAATCCGACGGTGCCGCGGTTCATCCCGTATACCGGAATGCCGCTTCCCTCGGTCGCGTGCAGCGTCGAGAGCATCAGCCCGTCGCCGCCCAGCGCCACGATCACGTCGGCGCTCTCGAGCGGGGTCTGGCCGTGCAGCTCGATCAGACGGGCGCGCGCCGCCTCGGCGAGCGGGACCGGGCTCGCCACGAAATGGATCCGCTCAAACGCCAAGGCAGGTGCCGCTCCATCGCCCGAGAGGCGGTCACTCTCGCCGCTCACCCCCGCGAACTCAAGCCCCGTCGCCGACGGCCCGCAAAGGGGCGATTCCCTGTTTCGCGTCAGGCCTAATCGGAGTATCTGACCCGCACCCTCGATCAGGAGCCCGCACCCCGTGAAAGACATCCTGCCCGACAACGGCTTTTTCACCGAAACCCTCGCCGACCGCGACCCCGCGATCTTCGCCGCCGTCCGCAACGAGCTCGGCCGCCAGCGCGACGAGATCGAGCTCATCGCGTCGGAGAACATCGTCAGCCGCGCCGTCCTCGAGGCCCAGGGCACCGTCCTGACCAACAAGTACGCCGAAGGCTATCCGGGCAAGCGCTACTACGGCGGCTGCCAGTTCGTCGACGTCGTCGAGACCCTCGCCATCGACCGCGCCAAGGCGCTCTTCGGCGCCGGCTTCGCCAACGTCCAGCCGAACTCCGGCAGCCAGATGAACCAGGCGGTGTTCCTGGCGCTCCTGAAGCCCGGCGACACCTTCATGGGCCTCGACCTCAACTCCGGCGGCCACCTGACCCACGGCTCCCCGGTCAACATGTCCGGCAAGTGGTTCAACGTCGTCTCCTACGGCGTCCGCCAGCAGGACCAGCTCCTCGACCTCGACGAGGTCCGCGCAAAGGCCCTCGAGCACAAGCCCAAGCTCATCCTCGCCGGCGGCACCGCCTATTCCCGCATCTGGGACTGGGCCGCTTTCCGCGAGATCGCCGACGAGGTCGGCGCCTGGCTGATGGTCGACATGGCTCACATCGCCGGCCTCGTCGCCGGCGGCGTCCACCCCTCGCCGGTGCCGCACGCCCACGTCGTCACCACCACCACCCACAAGTCGCCTTCGCGGCCCCCGCGGCGGCCTCATCCTCTCGAACGACGAGGAGATCGCCAAGAAGATCAACTCCGCCGTCTTCCCCGGCCTCCAGGGAGGCCCGCTGATGCACGTCATCGCCGGCAAGGCCGTGGCCTTCGGCGAGGCGCTCAGGCCCGAGTTCAAGACCTACGCCCAGGCGGTGGTCGAGAACGCCCGCGCCATGGCCGATGCGCTGATGAAAGGCGGCATCGACATCGTCTCCGGCGGCACCGACAACCACCTGATGCTCGCCGACCTGCGGCCGAAGAAGGCCACCGGCAAGGTCGCCGAGGCCGCACTCGGCCGCGCCCACATCACCTGCAACAAGAACGGCATCCCCTTCGACCCGGAGAAGCCCTTCGTCACCTCCGGCATCCGCCTCGGCACCCCGGCCGGCACCACCCGCGGCTTCGGCGTGCCCGAGTTCACCGAGATCGCCGGCCTGATCGTCGAGGTCCTCGACGGCCTCGCCGCGAACGGCGCCGATGGCAACGGGGAGGTGGAGGTCGCGGTCCGCGGCAAGGTGAAGGCCCTCTGCGACCGCTTCCCGATCTATCCCGGCCTCTGACCGGGTGCCCGCGCGCCGCGGGGCGGCGACGGTGCCCCCGGCGAAGCCTCGGGCTCGCAAGACTTCGTGACCCAGGGAGATATTTCGGCTCCGTCACCCCACATTTTTCTTACCGATCGCCATCGGGACGGTCGGGTTCTTCCGAAGGAAGAGAGAAATGTTCAAGAAGATCATGATCCCGGCCACGCTGGCATTGGCGCTGGTGTCCGGACTCGCCCCGGCGTTCGCTGTGACTGCGCCGAGCCCCGCCGGTCAGACCGGCACGGCGGCGGTCGCTCTCAACTCGCAGCAGGTGGCGCAGCTCGCAGTCGAGGCGGGCATCACGCCTCAGCAGGCGTCCAACCTCTCGATTAGCGAGCTCGCGCGGCTGAAAGAGCTTCGTGACGGCAACGACGGCCACTACGTCTGGACCAAATTGCCACAGCAATCGTGAGGCATCGCGAGGCCCTGCCGCGGCGGGGCCTCGCCCGCTCATTCCTTGTCGAAGCGAACCTTGACGTAAGACCCGGGCGCCGCCTCGATCGAGCCGAGCTTCGCCCCCGGTTCCCGCGCCGGCACCAACCGCCCCGACCGTTTCTTCAGCCATTCGTGCCAGTCCGGCCACCAGCTTCCCGTGGTCTCCTCGGCGGCCAGAAGCCACTCCTCCAGGGACGGCTTCGACATGTCGGGATTGGTCCAGTACTGATATTTCTGCAGCACCGGCGGGTTCACCACCCCGGCGATGTGCCCCGACCCCGAAAGCACAAACCGCACGTCCGCCCGCTTCATCTCCTTGGCGCCGCGATAGACCGACGCCGCTGGGGCGATGTGATCCTCCTTGGTGGCGACGTGATAAACCGGCCCTCGGATGTCGGCGAGGGTGATCGGCTTGCCGCCCGCCGAGAAGGTGCCCTTGGCGAAAGCATTGCGGATGTAGAATTGGTCGAGGTAGTGCCGATGCACCCGCGCCGGCATCGCCGTCGAATCGGCGTTCCAGTACAGCAGGTCGAACGGAAATGGGTCCTTGCCCAGCATGTAGTTGTTGACGATGTAGCCCCAGATGAGGTCGTTCGAGCGCAGCATGTTGAACGCCGTCGCCATCCGGTCCGCGGGCATGTAGCCCTTTTCCATCTCCTCGCCGACCACGTCGAGGATGTGCTCGTCGACGAAGATCTGCAGCTCGCCCGCGTCCTCGAAGTCGAGCTGCGCGGTGAAGAACGTCGAGGACGACACCCGCTTGTCGCCGGTCTTGCCCATCCACGCCGTCAGCGTGCCCGCGAGGGTGCCGCCGACACAGTAGGAGACGAGGTTGAGGCTTTTCTGCCCGGTCTCCTCCAGCACCTTGTCGATGGCGGCACTGGCGCCCTTGAACATGTAGTCCTCCCAGGTCACCCGCCCGTGGCGGCTGTCCGGGTTGACCCAGGAGATCATGAAGACGGTGTGGCCCTGCTCCACCAGCCACTGCACCATGCTCTTCCGTGGATTGAGATCGAGCACGTAGAACTTGTTGATCCACGGCGGGATGAACAACAGCGGCTTGGCCAGCACCTTCTCGGTCTTCGGCGCGTACTGGATGAGCTGCAGGAACTCGTTCTGCCAGATCACCGCCCCGGGACTGACCGCGGTGTTGCGCCCCACCTCGAACGCGTCCATGTCCGTCTGCCGGATCAGGAGCTTGCCCTTGCCGCGCTCGAGGTCGGCGAGCATCATCTTCAGCCCGCGCACCAGGTTTTCGCCCTTCTCGTCGACGGTCGCCTGCAGCACCTCGGGGTTGAGCGCGAAGAAGTTCGCGGGGTTCAGCGCCTCCACGAAGTAGCGCGTATAGAACGCCGCCTTCTTGCGCTCCTTGGGGTCCATTTCGCCGACGGTGCCGACGGTGTCCTGCACCCAACCGCTGGTCAGCAGGTACGACTGCTTGAGATACTCGAAAAGCGCGTTCTCGCTCCACTCCTTGTGCGCGAAGCGCTTGTCCGCCTTCATCATGTGCGGCAGCTGCAGGTCCTCGACCGCCTCCTTGGCGCCGAGCCACTTCAGCATCGAGTTCTGCCAGAGCTGCTGCTGCGCCGCCCAGTACTGCACCGTCATGTCCGCCACCTGCTGGGGGTTATCCCACATGGTGCGGTAGAGCTCGGTGAAGGTCGGCCAGGTGTTCAGCGGATCCGCATGCTTCGGCGCCCCGTCCTGCATTTGCGCGGCGAGGAACTTCTGCCAGATCTGGCTCGAGACGTCGAATACCTCGGCCATGTTGTGCGCGATGTCCTTGCCCTGCTCGGCAAGGGTGTCGCCATCCTTGGTCTCGCTCATGGTCTCCCCCCGGGCGGCCGGCGCCTTGCGGCACCGCAGTTGCACCGATACTACAGCCTCGACCGGCCTTTGCCCAGAAAGAGAGCCATGCCGATCCGGATGCACGCCCCGGCCTGCCTCCTCGCTGTTGCCGGCGCGCTGATGGCCTGCGAACCGCCGGACGCGGCCAAGGTCCCGATCTCCGAATCGGCCCGGGGCGCCCCTCCCCCTCGCCTCGAGCCCACCGCGAGCTTCGACGCGGCCCTCGCGAGCGCCGCACCCGAGGCCCGGGCGCTCGAGGCCCAGGCCGCCGACCTCACCGCCCGCGCCGCCGCGCTCCGCGCCCGCGCCGCCGCTCTCGGCACGCCGGTGATCGACTCCGACGACCGCGCCCGCCTCGACGCCGCTCGCTAGCCTATCGGCCCCCGCAACGGTGCTGCGGGGCGAGCGATGGAACGATTCCCCGGACTCGGCATTGAACTTGCCAGCGACATCACGGATCGCCTTGCTGCTTTCGGCGGGCGTGCATGTCCTCGTAATGCAAGAGGTAAAGCCATGAACAGCATCATCTATCTCGTCGGCCTGATTGTGGTCGTCCTTGCCGTCCTTTCGCTTGTCGGCCTCGCCTGATCGACAGAAACCCGGAGGAGACACCCATCGTGGCCAACCTGACCGCTGCCGAAGCCTATCGCGCCGACGCCATTGCCGCCCGCCCCGCCGACGCCGGTTACGTCGACTGGCCGGCAATCTTCGCCGGGACCGCGCTCGCCGTCGCCCTGTCTTTCGTTCTTCTCACCTTCGGCTCAGCCATCGGTCTGTCCGTCGCCTCGTTCGATCCCGGTGAAGGCGTCTCCCTGCGCTGGATGGCCGTCGCCTCCGGCATCTGGTTTCTCTGGGTGGCGATCACCAGCTTCGCCGCCGGTGGCTATCTCGCCGGCCGGATGCGCCGTCCAGTCGCCGGCTCCAGCGTCGACGAAACCGAGGTCCGCGACGGGGCGCATGGCGTCGTCGTTTGGGCCGTCGGCGCTCTCGTCGGCGCGATGCTCGCCGCCAGCGGCGTGAGCGGCGTCGTCGGCGCCGCGGGGACCGCCGCCGGCAGTGCTGCCAATGCCGCAACCGAAGCGGTGGGCGGTGACCTCGACTACCTCGGCAACCGTCTCCTCCAAGGCCAGGGCGGCGGCGAGGCTACCGCGGTGCTCACCCGCAACCTCACGGACGGCGACCTCTCCGCCGAGGACCGCGACTACCTCGTCAACCTCGTTGCCGAACGCACCGGCCTGACGCCTGAGGAAGCCGGCACACGCGTCGACCAGACCATCGCCCAGGCCCGCGAGTTCTACTCCACGGCGCTCGACAAGGCCGAACAGGCGCGCAAGGCCGCCGCCATCGCCGCCTTCGTGATCGCCGCGACCCTGATGGCCAGCGCCGCCGCCGCCTACTATGCCGCGACCTCCGGCGGCGATCACCGCGACCGCAACGTGCCCTTCGGCACCTTCGGCCGCCGCTAAAGGAGATATCGTCATGCCCGCCCTCATCGCCTGGCTGCTCGGCGCCCCGCTGCTCGTCGTTCTGATCATCGCTTTCCTGACCTGAACGCCCGCGAGGCGCCGATCACGCCGAGGGCGTCACCTCAACGTGGCGCCCTCTTTCATTAAATCCGGCCCAGTCCCTCCGGATCGCAACGCCACACTCCCAGCGCAAAGCAGCGTTGGGATCTTGCCCCGCGCACCGTCACGCGGCCATCTTGGGGCCCGCCCCAAAACGAGCGCGCCCGATGACCCCCGCCACGCTCCTGCTCCTCGCCGCCGCCGCCGGCGTCTGGTGGCGCCCCTCAGCCGCGCTGGCCCTCCTCGGCCTCGCCGCCCTCTTCGCCCTCACAGAAGGCACCATTGCGCCAATCGGGGCGCTTGTCCTTGTCGTCTTTGCCGTCCTCGCCGCCGCCTACGCCCGCACGACCGAGCCCCGCCGCCGCTGGATCCTCTGGGCCGCCCTTCTCCTCGCCACCGCCGTGCTCTACCTCCACCGCGTGCCCGGCTTTACCTATCCCCGCGTTCTCGGCCCGATGACCGTCGGCGCCGGCGCCCCCTATGAGAAGCACCTCTCCTTCGACAAGACCGCCGCCGGACTCCTGCTCCTCGCCCTGGCGCTCCCCGACCTCCACGCCCGCACCGGCTGGCCGGAGCTTCTGCGCCGTGCCGCCCCCTGGCTTGTCGCCACCCCGGCGCTCCTCGCCCTCCTCGCGCTGGCGAGCGGCGGCCTCGGCTGGGACCCGACCCCGGTCGCCGCCTTCCTCCCCTGGGCCGTCCTCAACCTCGTCACCACCTGCCTCCCCGAAGAGGCGCTGTTCCGCGGCCTTTTCCAGGCCCGCCTCGCCGCCGGCCACACCCGCGGTCTTCCCGCCGCCCTTCCCGTCGCCGCCAGCGCCATCGCTTTCGGTCTCGCTCACCTCCCCGGCGGCCCCGTTTACGCCGCCTTCGCGACCCTCGCCGGCCTCGGCTACGGCCTCGCCTTCCACGCCACCGGCCGCATCGAGGCCGCCATCCTCTGCCACTTCGCCGTGAACGCGACGCATTTCCTGCTGCTCACCTACCCCTTCGCCGCCCCGCCCTGACCACGGACCGGGAACCCGCCGATTCGGTGCGGCATTGAGGCTGAGGAGGTACGAACGACGCCGATGGATCAAGCTGTCGCCGCCTTTTTCGATAGCCGCAACGCCGCCGAGAAGGCCACGGACGATCTCCTCGACCTCGGGGTGCCCCAGGCGGCCATGACGATGGCCGAAGGGCACGACGAAGGCGCTCCGCCGCGAGAGATGCCCGGGGAGGGTGGCGGGCTCTTCGGGGTCCTGAACGGCGCCATTCTGCCGCAGCCCGCCGGCAGCGAGACCGACGAGACGACCTCGACGCATCAGGGTTGGATCGTGACGGTCGAGATCGACGACGAGCGCTTCGAACGCGCGGTGCGTCTCCTCGGCCGGGATGGCTCCATCATCCGGGACGGCCGCGCCGACGGCGAGACAGGCTAGCGCGCCCGATCGGCTCACCGGCCGGGTGAGAGCGGGATGGACGCTCGCCCCTCCGTGGTCCACCATGTCGACGAAGCCATCGTGGGGAGGACGGCTGGTGACAAATGGCATCGCCCGGCAGCGGCCCGTGGAGCCGAGGGTCATCGAAATCGACACGGATCGGATCCTCGCCCGAGCGCAGCACCACTTCGCCGTCATCGACATCGGCTCTAACTCGATCCGGCTCGTGGTCTACGACGACCTCAGCCGCGCGCCCTTCCCCCGGTTCAACGAGAAATCCTTCTGCGGCCTCGGCGCCGGCATCGACGCCGAGGGCGTCCTCTCCCATGACGCGATCGACCTGGCGGTGAACGCCGTCGAGCGGTTCGCCGCCATTGCCCGGGCCATGCGGGTCGAGACGGTGCATGTCCTCGCCACCGAAGCCACGCGGCGGGCCAAGAACGGCGGCGACCTGGTCGACGCCATCCGCAAGGCCACCGGCCTCGAGGCGCGCGTCCTCAGCGGTCAGGATGAAGCGATCTACGCCTCGCTCGGGGTGATCTCTGGCTTCTTCCAGCCAAAGGGCCTCGCCGGCGACATGGGGGGCGGCAGCCTCGAGGTGGCCGAGGTCGTCGGCGACCACGTGGGCGAGCGCCTGGTCAGCATGCCGCTCGGCGCGCTGCCGGTGAAGACGATGCTGGCCGAAGACCCCAAGGCCGCGAAGAAGCGCATCGACGAGATCCTCTCCGCCTCGCTTCCGCCACTCCTCACCGACCCGGTCTTCTACGCCATTGGCGGCGGCTGGCGGGCGCTCGCCCGCGTCCACATCGCCCTCAGCGACCCCGCGATCAGCGTCGTCCACGGCTACGACGTCGCCGCGGAGGACATCCAGGCCCTGGCGAAGAAGATTTCCCGCATGTCGCCGGAGGACGTCGCCGCCCTTCCGGATGTCCCAGGCCGCCGGGTCGAGACCCTGCCGGCGGCGGCGATGGTGATGAGCCGCCTGCTGCGCATGCTAAAGCCGGATCGGGTGGTGTTTTCGCTCTATGGCCTGCGCGAGGGTTGGCTCTACGGGCAACTGGACGAGGACGAGCAATACCGCGACCCCCTGCTCGAAGGCGCGCAGTCGATCGGGCTGCCCGCGGCGCGGGTGCCGGAGTTCAGCGCCGCCCTGGCGCGCTGGACTGACGAGCTCTTTCCCGGCGAGACCCCGACCGACCGGCGGCTGCGGCTCGCCGTCTGCGCCCTCACCGACATGGCCTGGCGGGACCACGAGAAGGTGCGCGCCGTCGAGAGTTTCCGGCGCCTCCTGCAATTCCCGTTCATCGGCATCTCGCACGCCGAGCGGGCGTTTCTCGCGGTGGCAATCCTGGCCCGCTACGGCGGCAGCGTCGACGACGCGCTGCGCACCACCCTGAAGGGCCTCCTCAGCGAGAGCGAGCTCCGCCGCGCCGAGATCCTCGGCCGCGTCCTCCTCCTCGGCCACCGCTTCTCGGCCAGCGTGCCGGAGATCCTCGACCAGGCGCAGCTCCGCATTACCGCCACCGCCGTCCGCCTCGAGGTCCGCAAGTCGGCCCGGATCCCCGACAGCGACGCGGTGCAGAGCCGCCTCCGCCAGCTCGCCCGCGTGTGCGGCGTCGAGAACGCCGAGATCGCGCCGGCCGGTTAGTCGCGCCGTTTCCAGGCCTCCGGAATCGCCCTGTCGCTCGTCTCGGCCCAGCGCTATAACGAGCCAGTTTTCCGCTCCCATCGCGCGATCGCCCATGTCCGAAGAGTTCTACCGCATCAAGCGCCTGCCGCCCTACGTCTTCGCCGAGGTGAACCGGCTGAAGGCCCGGTACCGTGCCGAGGGCATGGACATCATCGACTTCGGCATGGGCAACCCCGACATGGATACGCCCAGCCACATCGTCGACAAGCTGGTCGAGACCGTGCGCAAGCCCCGCACCCACCGCTATTCCGCGTCCAAGGGCATCCCCGGCCTCCGCCGAGCCCAGGCCGGCTATTACGCCCGCCGCTTCGGGGTGAAGCTCGATCCCGAGACCGAGGTCATCGCTACCCTCGGCTCAAAGGAAGGCCTCGCCAACCTCGCCATGGCGATAACCGCCCCGGGCGACGTGATGCTCGTGCCGAACCCCAGCTATCCCATCCACCCGTACGGCTTCATGATCGCCGGCGGGACCCTCCGCCACGTGCCCGCGCTTCACGATGGAAAATTCAATCCTGACGATTACTTACGCGCCCTCGAGCGTGCCGTCACCCACTCGGTCCCGAAGCCCGTCGCCCTCGTCGTCTCCTTCCCGTCAAATCCCACCGCCCAGGTGACCGACCTCGCCTTCTACCGCGACCTCATCACCTTCGCTAAGAAGCACCACCTCTGGGTCCTCTCCGACCTCGCCTATGCCGAGATCTACTTTGACAACACCCCGCCCCCCTCGATCCTCCAGGTCGAAGGCGCCCGCGACGTCGCCGTGGAGTTCACCTCGCTGTCGAAGACCTACGCAATGCCCGGCTGGCGCATGGGCTTCGCCGTCGGCAACCCCCGCCTGATCGACGCCCTGACCCGGATCAAGTCCTACCTCGACTACGGTGCCTTCACCCCCGTCCAGGTCGCCGCCGCCGCCGCACTGAATGGCCCCGACGACTGCATCGCCGAGATCCGCGGCATCTACAAATCCCGCCGCGACGTCCTCGTCGACGCCATGGCCCGGGCCGGCTGGCGCATCCCCTCGCCCCCCGCCACCATGTTCGCCTGGGCCCCGGTCCCCGAGCCCTTCGCCGCCATCGGCTCCATGGGCTTCTCGAAAATCCTCCTCCGCGAGGCGGAGGTCGCCGTCGCCCCCGGCATCGGCTTCGGCGAATACGGCGAGGGCTACGTCCGCCTTGGCCTCGTCGAGAACGAGCACCGCATCCGCCAGGCCGCCCGCAACGTCCGCAAGGTCATGCAGAACGCCGAGGCGCTCCTCGCCAAGCACCACGCCGAGGAGGCCGCCGCCTGACCCCGGCGAGGGCGGTTAACGAAAACCTAAGATCGCAGGCAGTATCGTTTGATTTCAATTGGATAACCCCTCTGCGCAACTTGCGCAGACGCGCTTCCGTGGCCTATTCGCCCGCCGTTGGCGCTTCCAGCTGCACACACGGATCCTCTCGCTCCGGGGCCGGGGCGAGCAGGATCGCGTCGAACGCCGCAGCGTTTTCCGGAGGCTCCTCGAACTGCCCGACCGACAGCACCGTGACAGCCGGCGCCGCCACCGCCAGCGCCGCCGGCACGCCGCGGTTCTTGTCGGCATGCCCGCTGCCGGCGATCACCACCACCTGCCCGTCGCCGGTCATAGTCCGTGCCCAGAGCGCCGCATCCGCCAACCCGGCGTCCCGGAACCGCTGTGCCTCCACCATCCCTGGCAGCATCTCCTGGGGCAAGGCGTCGCAATGCGCCTCCGCCTGCAGCGCCTCCCGCGCCGCCTGCTCCGCCGGCTCCAGCGGCTTGTCGAGCCCATAGGCCGGAGAATCCGGCCCGAACACCCCCGAGGCCCCTTCCACCATCGCCCGCTTCACGTCCGCCATCGGCTGCCCGGCCCCGAACACCCGCGCCTCCGGCGCCGCCGCGAGGATCGCCGCATAGGAGGAGAAGTCCGGCCAGCCGCTCTCCGCCCAGTCGAGCGCCACCGCGATCTCCGCCGCGGTCGCTCCCTTGGCGCGCAGGTCGTTGACCTCCGCCTCGTTCGCCTGCGGAATCATCTCGAACACCAGCGCCGCCGGTTGCAGCGCCGCGGTGATCGCCGCCTGATTGCGGTGATGTTCCGGATTGTCGTGAATTTCCCCGAGGATCACGATGTCGGCCTGCCGAGCCGCCTCGATCACACCGTCCACCGTCGCGGTCTGGGCAGCCGCCTGCTGCGCGACCATGCAGATCATGGCGATGATGCGAAACCGGCCCTGCACCGCCGCCTCCCGAAATTCATGGCGGCGGCACTATGGCATGCCGCCGGCGGAGGGTCACGCGATTATCAGGGCGACGCCAACAGCTCCGCCGCGACGCCGGTCATCGTCTCCAGCCGCTTGCGCAGCTTGGTCAGCGCCTGCGCCTCGAGCTGCCGGATCCGCTCCTTCGAGAGCCCCAGCTCCTGCCCCAGGCTTTCCAGCGTCCGCGGCTCGTCCCGGAGCTTGCGCTCGACGATGATCATCCGTTCCCGTGCGTTCAGCGAGTTCAGCGCGTCCGCCAGCCAGCCCCGCACCCGGTCGAGATCGGCGTTCCGCGTCACGGTCTCCGCCGCCTGCGGCGCGTCGTCCTCCAGCGTCTCCATCCATTCCCGGCCCTCCTCGCCCGCCTGCTGGGCGTTGAGCGAGAAGTCAGAACCGGCCAGCCGCGCGTCCATCATCTCGACGTCGCGCAGCGGCACCCCCACCTCCTCGGCGATCATCTCCCTGAGCCGCGCGCCATGCAACACTTCGCCGCTGGCACCGGCCTCACGCTCGAGCTTGGCCCGCACCCGGCGCAGGTTGAAGAACAGCGCCTTTTGCGACGATGTTGACCCCGTCCGGACCATCGACCAGTTCCGCATCACGTAGTCCTGGATCGACGCCTTGATCCACCACACCGCATAGGTCGAAAACCGCACCCCGCGATCGGGATCGAACTTCTCTGCGGCCTTCATCAGCCCGACGCCGGCCTCTTGGATCAGGTCCGGCATCGGCGCCCCATAGCGCCGATAGCGGGCCGCCATCGAGATCGCCAGCCGCATATAGGCATTCACCAGCCGGTGCAGCGCCTTCTCGTCACCACTGTCCCGCCAGGCCCGCGCGAGGGCAAGCTCCGTCTCGGCGTCGAGCATTTCCGCGCCCATGGCCCGCCGCGTGACCGTCCGCGTCCCGCCCTCGTCGAAAACCATCGCGTCCTCCTTGCGGCGGCCACCGCGGCCCACGGTGTCGGGCCAGCGTCCCTGATAAGGCTACGCTCGACTTTAACCTTTGGATCACTCATCGGTTCCGACGCAAGCCGACATTTCTGCAAGCCGGAGACGGCACACGCCACGCCAAGGGCAAAGTCCCGGGATTGACATGGACCGCCGGTGCCCGCACGTCTCGCGGTTTCACGGATTGTTGTTGGCGGCCGGCGCCGCCGGGAGAGCCCATGACCTACGAACTCGCCATCGGTGACCGCAGCTACTCGAGTTGGTCCCTCCGCGGCTGGCTGATGTTCACCCGCTTCGGCCTGCCGGTGACTGTCCGCCACGCCCGCCTCTACTCGCCGGAGATCGAAGCCCTGCGTGCCGAGTTCGGCGCGCGCACCGTCCCGGCCCTGCGCATCCGGGAGGACGGCCGCGACTACGCCCTCTGGGACACCCTCGCCATCGCCGAGACCCTCGCCGAGCGCCATCCCGACGCCGGCCTCTGGCCCGCCGCCCCCGCCGCCCGGGCGCTCGCCCGCAGCCTCGTCGGCGAGATGCACTCTAGCTTTGTGCCCCTGCGCGACGCCTGCACCATGAACATCCGCCGCGCCTACGCCGGCTTCGTCCCCGGTGACGCGGTCCGCGCCGATCTCGCCCGGATCGAAGCGCTCTGGCAGATGGCCCGCTCCGCCCATGGCGGCCGCGAGCCCTGGCTCTTCGGGGCCTACAGCCTCGCCGACGTCTTCTACGCCCCGGTCGCTACCCGCATTGCCACCTATGGCCTCCCCGTCGGCCCCGACGCCGCCGCCTACGTCGCCGCGCACCTCGCCGATCCACAGTTCCTTGCCTGGCGGAGCGGAGCGCTGGCCGAGCCCTACATCCACGCCGACTACGAACTGGACCTGCCGGAACGGCCCTGGCCCGGTCCTGCCCAGGCGGGTCGTTAACCAGCTGCTAACGCGGGTACCGCAAATCTCGGGGCCGTTCCACGCCAGGAGTCGGGATGGTCGCGCGCGCCTACACGGTGGCATTCCAGGGCGTCGAGGCCCGCCTCGTCGAGGTGCAGTGCGCCATCACCGCGGGCCTGCCCGCCTTCAACCTCGTCGGCCTTCCTGACAAAGCGGTGTCCGAGGCCAAGGAACGGGTCCGCGCGGCGATGACCGCCATGGGTCTGGCGCTGCCCGCCAAGCGGATCACCGTCAACCTCTCGCCGGCCGACCTCCTAAAGGAGGGCTCGCATTTCGACCTCCCCATCGCGCTCGCGGTCCTCGCCGCCATGGAAGTGCTGCCGCGCGATGAGGTGGCCGCCCAGGTGGCACTGGGTGAGCTCTCTCTCGACGGCACGCTCATCCCGGTGATCGGCGCATTGCCCGCGGCCCTCGCGGCGGCGGAAGCCGACTGCGGCCTGATCTGCCCTGCCGCCTGCGGCGCCGAGGCCGCCTGGGTCGGCGCCGTCCAGGTCATCGCCCCAAAGACGCTGCTCGCCCTCGTCAACCACTTCACCGGCCGCGCCGCCCTCGCCCCGGCCCAGCCGGGGACCGTGCCCGACGTCGCCCCGCTCAAGGACCTCGCCGAGGTCAAGGGTCAGGAAAAGGCCAAGCGCGCCCTCGAGATCGCCGCAGCCGGCCGCCACCACATCCTGATGATCGGCCCACCCGGCAGCGGCAAGTCGATGCTCGCCGCCCGCCTCCCCGGCATCCTGCCGCCGCTCGAACCGGGCGAAGCGCTCGAGACCTCGATGATCCACTCTCTCGCCGGCCTCCTCGAGGAGGGCGGCATCTCCCGAACCCGGCCTTTCCGAACCCCGCACCACACCGCCTCAATGGCCGCCATCGTGGGCGGCGGACGCGGCGCGAAGCCCGGCGAAATCAGCCTCGCCCACCACGGCGTCCTCTTTCTCGACGAATTCCCGGAGTTTCCGCGCACAGTGCTCGAAACCCTTCGCCAGCCGATCGAGACCGGCGACGTGGTCGTCGCCCGCGCCAACGCCCACGTCCGCTATCCCTGCCGCTTCATGCTGGTCGCCGCCGCCAACCCCTGCCGCTGCGGCCACCTCGCCGACCCGGCACGCGCCTGTCCGCGGGTGCCCGATTGCGGCGCCGACTACCTCGGCCGCATCTCCGGCCCGCTGATGGACCGGTTCGACCTCCGCATCGAGGTGCCGCCGGTGACGGTCGAGGATCTCAGTCTGCCCCGCACCGGCGAGACCAGCGCCACCATCGGCGCGCGCGTGGCGAAGGCCCGGGCCGTCCAGCGCGCGCGCTACGCCGACCACGAGGGCGTGACGGTCAACGCCGACGCGGAGGGCGACCTTCTCGAAGCCGCCTCCGCGCTCACCGAGGGCGCGGCGCGGCTCCTCGCCGACATCGCCGCGAAGTTCCGCCTCAGCGCCCGCGCCTATCACCGGGTCATGCGCGTCGCCCGCACCATCGCCGACCTGGAGACCTCGGACCCGGTGGAGAAGCCCCACGTCGCCGAGGCCGCCGGCTATCGGCTGGCGATCTGAAGCCCGTCAGTTGGTGAGCATCACCTCCGACACCAGGACCGGATCTGCCCGGTAGAGGTCGGGGAACAGCCGCTCGAGGTGCGCGATCTTCGGCAGGTCGTTGTAGACGATGTAGGGCGCCGTCGGATTCAGCGTCAGGTAGTCCTGGTGATAGTCTTCCGCCGTGTAGAACATCTTGCCGGTCTCCACGGTGGTCACGACCGGAGCGTCATAGACCTTCGCCTTTTCGAGCTGGCCGATATAGGCCTCGGCCACCTTCGCCTGAGCGGCGTTCTGCGGGAAGATCGTCGAACGATACTGCGTCCCACGATCCGGCCCCTGCCGGTTCAGCTGGGTGGGATCATGGGCCACCGAGAAATAAACCTGCAGAAGTTTTCCGTAGCTGATCTCGCTCGGATCGAAGGTGATCTGCACGGCCTCCGCGTGTCCGGTCGCCCCGCTGCCCACGACCCGGTAGTGGGCGGTCGTCGCGTCGCCGCCGGCATAGCCGGACACGGCGTTCTTCACGCCTGCGACGTGCTGGAAGACCCCCTGCACCCCCCAGAAGCAGCCCCCGGCGAGCACAGCCGTCTCGGTGCCGCCCGACGGCGCCTCGTCGACGGCCGGCGCGGGGATCGCGATCCCCTCCTGGGCGAAGGACGGCAGCGCCGCCGCAGCGCCCAGTCCGGCGACCAGCAGGGCAGCGAGGCGAAGATCCGGTGGAAATGGTCATGATCAGTCTCCGATCGGGGTTCAGGCCGCCGCCGGCTCGAAAGCCAGCGCCACGCCGTTCATGCAGTACCGCAGTCCAGTCGGCTGCGGGCCATCGTTGAAGACGTGGCCGAGATGGCCGCCGCAGCGAGCGCAGAGCACCTCGGTCCGCCGCATGCCAAATGTGGTATCGACTTCGGTGGCGACCGCATTGTCCAAAGGCTCCCAGAAGCTCGGCCAGCCGGTCCCGCTCTCGAACTTGGTGTCCGAGGAGAACAGCGGCAGGGCGCAGCCTGCACAGGTGAACGTCCCCTTGCGATGCTCGTCGAGGAGCGCGCTGGTGAACGGCCGCTCGGTCCCGGCCTGGCGCAGCACGGCATAGGCTTCGGGGCTCAGCATCGCCCGCCACTCCGCATCGGTATGGGTCACGTCGTAGGTCGCGGCCGCCCGGACGCGGGTGAAGGGAAGGCCAGCGGACAGTGCCAGACCGGCCGCGCCGCACGTGAGCAGGAGTCGCCTCGAAACCATGGTTCACCTCCGTCTTGCCGCCCGCCTGGCGCGGCGGCTTGTCCTCGAAGATACGAGTCTCGTCGCACAGTTGTTACGCCCGCCCCCCACGATCACGCGGTTTTGAGGTGCGCGCGCATGAACCGGGCCGCCTGGGCGAGCGCCGCATCGGCCTCGGGTAGGCGCCCGTGGTGGAACTGCCAGACATGCGGGACGTCCGGCCAGAGATCGAGCGTCACGCTGACTCCGTCCGCCGCGAGGCGCGCCGCCATCGCGCGGGCATCGTCGACCAGAACCTCGGCCCGGCTCGCCTGGATCAGCACCGGCGGGGCCCCGCGGAAATGCCCGAGCTGGGGCGAGGCACGCGGGTCCGCCGGATCGGCTCCGCCGAGATAGGCATCGCGCACCTCCTCCAGCCGTTCGACCGGCAGCAACGCGTCGCGCGCCGCCAGCGTCGCGAGGCTCCTTCCCGACAGGGTGAGATCGGTCCAGGGCGAGAAGGCGACGACGCAGGCCGGCATCGGCCCGCCCGCTTCGGCGATGAGGTGCAGCAGCGCGAACGCCAGTCCGCCCCCGGCGCTGTCCCCGCCGAGCACGATCCGGTCCGCCGGCCACCCCTCGGCACGAAGCCCGGCCCAGGCGGCCAGAGCGTCCTCGACCGCGGCAGGGAACGGGTGCTCGGGCGCAAGACGATAATCAGGCAGCACCGCTCCGAGCCCGGCGGCCGCGGCAAGCGCGCCGATCATCGGCCCGTGGGTACTCGGCGAACCGAGGCAATAGGCGCCGCCGTGCAGCCAAAGGAGCATCGCCCGCTCCCGCCGGGTCCGGAGCGCCCGCAATGGCGGATCACCGGCGATCGGCCCCGGCCGCCAGCGCACGCCGGCCGTCCGCGGCGACAGCAGCGCAGCCCGCTCCAGCCGCGCCCGCGCCGCCTCAGGCGAAGTCTCCCGCGCCAGAAGCGGCTTCTCGAACAGCCGCAGCCAGACATCGAGCGCCGAGAGCCGCCAGGACATCAGCCGCGGCGGCGCTCGATCGCTTCCCAGATCTTGGCGGTGGCGTTGATGCCGTCGAAGCGCTCCAGCTCCTGCAGCCCGGTGGGCGAAGTCACGTTGATCTCCGTCAGCCAGTCGCCGATCACGTCAATCCCTACGAAGATTTGCCCCTTCTCGCGCAGGAGCGGCCCGATGGCCGCACAAATCTCCCTGTCCCGCGCGGTCATCTCCACCTTCTCCGCGCGCCCACCGGCATGCATGTTCGACCGGGTCTCGCCTTCCGATGGCACCCGGTTGATCGCGCCTACCGCCTCCCCGTCGACCAGGATGATGCGCTTGTCGCCCTTCTCCACCGCCGGCAGGAACTTCTGCGCGATCAGCGGCTCGCGGTTGATGCCGGTGAAGAGCTCCCAGAGCGCGTTGAAGTTGCGGTCGTTGGGATCGAGCCGGAACACCCCTGCCCCGCCGTTGCCGTAGAGCGGTTTCAGGATGATGTCGCCATGCCGCGCCTTGAACGCCTTGAGGGTAGCAAGGTCCCGAGCGATGGTCGTGGGCGGGATGAGGTTCCGGAATTCCAGAACAAGGAGCTTTTCCGGATAGTTCCGCACCCAGAACGGGTCGTTCACAACCAGCGTGCGCGGATGGATGCGGTCGAGGATATGGGTGGTGGTGATGTAGCCCATGTCGAAGGGGGGGTCCTGGCGCAGCCAGACCACGTCCTGGCCCGCGAGGTCGATGGTCGCCTCCGGCCCTAGGGAGAAATGATCCCCCCGCTGCCGCCGCACCTCCACCGGCCAGCCCCGGGCGGTGACCCGGCCGTCATCGAGGGCGAGGCGGTCGGGCGTATAGTAGAACAACCGGTGGCCCCGAGCCTGCGCCTCCTCCATGATCCGGAAGGTGGAATCGGCGGCGATGTTGATCCGCTCGATCGGATCCATCTGGACGGCGACGCTGAGGGGCATGGGGGCTCCGGGGCTGGACCGGCGGCAGTCTTGGCCGAGGTGGCCGCGGCTTGCAAGCCTACCAGCCGTCGAAGGCCGCGGCGTTCTCGATGCGCTCCACCCGGCCGCTGCGGTCGACCGTCGCCAGGTCGAACCGGCAGGGGATGCTGCCATCGGTCGTCTCGGCGAGGTAGCGCATGGCGGCCGCACCGATCCGGGCCCATTGCCGGGCGGTCACCGCCTCCGCCGCATTGGCCCGCCGCGCCTTGACCTCGACGAACACGATCTCGCCGGGCCGCTCGATCACCAGGTCGAGCTCGCCTTCCGGGCAACGCCAGCGCGTGGCACGGACACGCCCGCCATCCGTACCATATGCCCGCGCCACCGCCTCCTCCGCGGCGAGGCCGGTGAAATGCGCCGTAAAGGCACGATGAGACCGAGCCGATATCTCCATCCCGACACGGTAACCCATTCCCCACCCCCCAACAGCCCCCGTCCCCCAAATATGGTTAACGTCCCCTCGCCATCTCCAGCGCCCGGGCATAGACCTCGCGCCGCGGCAGCCCGAGCGCGGCCGCGACGGTGGCCGCCGCGTCCTTGACCGAGAGCGTCCCGAGCGCCACGGCGAGGGCCGCGTCCAGCGCCGCCGGCCCGGCGCGCTCCACCTCCGGCGGGCCAATCACCACCACGATCTCGCCTCTTGGCTCGGCCGCTGCGTAGTGCCCGGCAAGCTCTCCCAGAGGTCCACGCCTGGTCTCCTCGAAACGCTTGGTGAGCTCGCGGCAGACCGCAGCCGGCCGGCTTTCGCCGAGGACCGCCTTCATGTCGGCGAGGCTCGCCGCCAGCCGGCGCGGCGATTCGTAGAAGATGAGCGTCGCGGGAACCCCCGCAAGCTCCGCCAGGGTCCGGCGCCGCGCCGCGGTCTTCGGGGGCAGGAAACCCGCGAAGAGGAAGCGGTCCGTGGGAAGCCCGGCAACCGCCAGCGCCGCCAGCACCGCCGAGGCGCCGGGAACGGCCGTCACCGTGTGCCCGGCGGCGATCGCCTCCGACGCCAGCCGGTAGCCCGGGTCGGCGACCAGCGGCGTCCCGGCATCGGAGACCAGCGCCACCGAGCGGCCCTCGGCGAGCGCGGCGAGGAGGCGCGGCCGCTGCGCGGCGCCGTTATGGTCGTGATAGGGGATGAGGCGGCCCGGCCGCCGTATGCCCAGGATGTCGAGAAGCTTGCCGGTGTGCCGCGTGTCCTCGGCCGCCAGGACGTCGGCGCCGGCAAGGACATCGAGTGCCCGAAGGGTGATGTCGCGGGCATGGCCGATGGGCGTGGCCACGAGGTAGAGGCCGGGCGCGGGCGCTCCCGCGGTTCCGGCCGCTGGCGGCGCGTCGGTCCCGTCCCTGTCCATTCTTCGTTTACATTCTGCGGTCCAGAACGTAAGTGGGTCCGACCGCCGCCTGCCCGAAAATCGTCAATCGAACGTCACGGTGAGGGATGATGCTGTCAACACGTTTCTCGGCCCTCGCGGTCCTCCGCGCGGCCGCGCTCCTGGCCCTTGCCGCCGTCATGTCCGCCTGTGCGACCACCCCACAGATGGCCGACAACGGCGTCGCCGTCGACGTGAGCGGGCCGGTCAGGGTGGCGCTGCTGGTGCCCTACGGCTCCGGCGACCCGGGCCGGGAGCAGATTGCCCGCAGCCTCGAGAACGCCGCCCGGCTCGCCCAGGCGGATCTGCGCAACGCCACCATCGACCTCGTGGTCTACCCCACGGCCGGCACCACCGCGGGTGGCTCCGCCGCCGCCTCCCAGGCGGTCGCCGAAGGCGCCAAGATCATCGTCGGACCGCTCTTTAGCACCGCCACCGCCGGGGCGCAGGGGCCAGCGGCTGGCGCCGGGATCAGCGTGCTGAGCTTCTCCAACAACACCTCCGTGGCCGGGTCGAACGTCTATATCCTCGGCACAACCTTCGAGAACACCGCCGACCGGCTGGTGGCCTATGGGCTCGCACGCGGTACTCGCAACATCGGCGTCGTCTATCCCGCTGGCCTTGAGGGCGAGACCGCCCGCGATGCCGTCACCTCGGCGGTGAACGGCCGCGGCGCCACCCTGACCAGCTCGCAGCCCTACAACCTGTCGGTCGAGGGCATCCAGGCCGCCGCCGGGCCGATCGCCGCGGCGCTCACCCAGTCCGGCACCAACGCCGTTGTGCTGACCGACGGCCCGACCGGCGGTCTCGCCTTCATCTCCGAAGCCTTGCGCGGCAACGGCCTGACCAGCGCCCAGTTTCTCGGCATGCAGCGCTGGGACGTCTCTGCCGAGACCCTGTCGGTGCCGAGCCTCCAGGGCGGGGTCTTCGCCGCCCCCGATCCGTCGCTCGTCGGCGCCTTCGTCGGCCGCTACCAGAACGCCTACGGCGAGAGCCCGCACGAGCTCGCCGGCCTCGCCTACGACGGCATCGCCGCGGTCGGCGCGCTGATCGCCCAGGCCCGGTCCCAGGGCGGAAGCCCGTTCTCCACCCAGCGCCTGACCCAACCGGCGGGCTTCGCCGGGGTCAACGGGCCGTTCCGCTTCAATCCCAGCGGCCGCGTCCAGCGCAATCTCGCCATCATCGAGGTGCGGGGTGGCCAGGCGGTGGTCACCGAGCATGCCGCGAGGTCCTTTGACGCCGTTGGCTTCTGACCAGAGGCGGCTCGTTCCCGCCGCGCCGGCCTGGCGCGGCCTGACGCCCTCGCCCGACCTGATCGTCGACGTCGCGGCCACTCGCGCCGCGATCGACGCCGCCGCCCAAGCCGCCGCCAGCCGCAGCGACATCCGCCCGAGCGTCGTCGCGGTCCTGCGCCAGGCCAACGCCGAGGCCCGCGCCGCGATCGCCGCCGAGATCGCCACCGCCCCGCGCGAGGCGCACCGGGCGATCCACGACTATGCCTGGCTCGTCGACCAGATCGTCACGCTCACCCTCGACATGGCGGCCCGCTGGCTGCATCCGCTGGCCAACCCCACGGCCTCCCAGCGCCTGTCGGCACTCGCGGTCGGCGGCTACGGCCGCGCCGAAATGGCGCCGTTCTCCGATATCGATCTCCTGTTCATCACCCCCTACAAGCAGACCGCCTGGGGCGAGAGCCTTATCGAGAGCGTCCTCTACTGCCTCTGGGACCTCCGGCTCAAGGTCGGCCACTCGGTCCGCACCATCGACGACTGCCTGCGCCTCGCAAAGTCGGACGTCACCATCCGCACCAGCCTCCTCGAGCACCGCTACGTCTGGGGCGACGCCGGCCTAGCCCACAAGCTCGACCGAAAGCTGTGGAAGGATCTCTTCGACGGCACCGGCCCAGAGTTCGTCGAGCTCAAGCTCGAGGAACGCGCCCAGCGCCACATCCGGCAGGGGAGCTCGCGCTACCTGCTCGAGCCCAACGTCAAGGAGGGCAAGGGCGGCCTTCGCGACCTCCAGACGCTCTTCTGGATCGGCAAGTACCTGAACCACGCCGACACCCCCGAGGACCTGGTGCAGATGGATGTCTTCACCCCGGAGGAGTTTCGCGTTTTCGCCGAGGCCGCGGCGTTCCTCTGGACAACCCGCATCCACCTCCACCTCCTCAACGGCCGCGCCAGCGAGCAGCTCACCTTCGACACCCAGGTGGAGATCGCCGCCGCGCTCGGCTACCGCGACACCGAGGGCCAGCGCTCCGTCGAGCGCTTCATGCAGGCCTACTTCACCCACGCAAAGAACGTCGGCGACCTCACCCGCATCTTCCTCGCCGCACTCGAGGCGCGCCACGTCAAGTCCCGCCCTAGTCTCGGCGAGAAGCTCCGGACCGTCTTCGCCTTCGGCAAGGATCCCACCGGCCCCGGCTACAGCCTCAAGCATGGCCGGCTCGACACCGCCGACGAGACCGCATTCACCAGGGATCCGGTCAACATCCTCAGGCTCTTCGAGGAAGGCCTCTCCAGCGACATCCCGATCCACCCCGACGCGCTCCGCCGGGTGGCGGCGAACCTCGATCTCATCGACGACCGGGTTCGCGCCGATCCGGAGGCGAACCGCATCTTCCTCGACCTCCTGCTCAGCCACAACAATCCCGAACGGGCGCTCAGGCTGATGAACGAAGTTGGCGTCCTCGGCGCCTTCATTCCCGAGTTCGGCCGCATCGTGGCGATGATGCAGTTCAACATGTACCACTACTACACGGTGGACGAGCACATCATCCGCACGATCTCGACCCTCTCCCAGATCGAGCGGCGCGAGCTCGCCGGTGATTTGCCGGTCGCCACCGACATCATGGCCAAGGGCGTCGACCGCCGCGTCCTCTATGTCGCCCTCCTCCTCCACGACATCGGCAAGGGCTCCGGCCGCAACCACTCCGCCGTCGGCGCAGAGGCGGCCGCCCGGCTCTGCCCGCGGCTCGGCCTCGACGCCGAGGAGACCGATCTCGTGGTCTGGCTGGTGGAAAACCACCTGCTGATGTCCGACGTCGCCCAGAAGCGCGACCTCGCCGAGCCCCGCACCGTCCGCGATTTCGCCCAGGCCGTGAAGAGCCCCACGCGCCTGAAACTCCTCACCGTGCTCACCGTCTGCGACATCCGCGGCGTCGGCCCCGGGGTCTGGAACAACTGGAAGGCCATGCTGCTCCGCGGCCTCTACGGCGAGACGATGGAGTACCTCACCGGCGGCAGCCAGGCCTCCAGCCGGCCCGAGCGCGAAGCGGCCGCCAGGGAGGCGCTGGCGGACGCCCTCGACGGCGACTGGTCTGCCGAAGAGATTCAGCGCGAACTCGACCGGCACTACGCGCCCTACTGGCTCGGCTTCGATAACCGAACCCATGAGGTCTTCGCCGGCCTCGTCCGCAAGCTCGCCGACGACGAGACCGCCATGGCCTTCGAGCTCGATCTCGAGCGCGACGCCACCCAGGCCTGCTTCGCGATGTCCGACCACCCGGGCATCTTCGCCCGCCTCGCCGGCGCCCTCGCCCTCGCCGGCGCCAACGTCGTCGACGCGCGCACCTACACCACCACAGACGGCATCGCCACGGCCGCCTTCTGGCTCCAGGACGCCGGCGGCAAACCCTACGAGAAGGCCCGCCTCACCCGCCTCCGCAATGCCGTCACCCGGACGCTTCGCGGCGAGATCGTCGCCCGCGAGGCCTTGAAGGACAAGGACAAGATCAAGAAGCGCGAGCGCGACTTCGTCGTCCCCACCCGGCTCTACTTCGACAACACCGGCTCGGACATCTTCACCATCATCGAGGTCGAGACCCGCGACCGGCCCGGCCTCCTCTACGACCTCGCCCGCACGCTCACCGCCAACAACATCTCGATCTCCTCGGCGATCATCGCCACCTACGGCGAGCAGGCGGTCGACGTCTTCTACGTCAAGGACCTCTTCGGCCTGAAGCTCCACGCCGAAAGCAAGCGCAAGTCGCTCGAGGCCCGGCTCAAGGCGGTGATCGCCCAGGCCTCGACGGGGGCTGAAACGGCGGCCGGTTGACCTTCCTTCGGCACCGGGCGCGCCCTGCATTGCCAACCCCGGACCGTTCTGTCACTTCCGGCGGAAACCGCGAACGGCAGGGCCGGGCATCGAGCACATGAACAAAGGTGGCATCCGCCTCCTCCCCGCGTTCCTCAGCGTCGGCAGCTGGACGCTCGTCTCCCGCGTCCTCGGCCTCGCCCGCGACATCATCATGGCCGCCCTCCTCGGCACCGGCCCGGTGGCGCAGGCCTTCCTGATCGCCTTCACCCTGCCCAACATGTTCCGCCGCTTCTTCGCCGAGGGCGCCTTCAACCTCGCCTTCGTGCCGATGTTCGCCAAGAAGGTCGAGGCCGGCGAGGACGCCCAGAGTTTCGCCCGCGACGCCCTCTCCGGCCTCGGCTTCGTCCTCCTCCTCTTCACCATCCTCGGCCAGATCGCGATGCCCTGGCTCGTCCTCGCCATGGCCTCGGGCTTCGCCGGCGACGAACGCTTTGCCCTCTCGGTCGAGCACGGCCGCATCGCCTTCCCCTACATCCTGCTGATCTCGCTCACGGCACTTCTCTCCGGCGTCCTCAACTCCCTCGGCCGCTTCGCCCTGCCCGCCGCCGCGCCGATCCTGATGAACGTGGTGATGATCGCCTTCCTCCTCGTCGGCTGGCAGACCCATGGCAACATCGGCCTCTGGCAGATCTGGTCGGTGCCCGTCGCCGGCCTCGCCCAGCTCGCGCTGGTCTGGTGGGGCTGCGCCAAAGCCGGCATGCCCGTCCTGCCCCGCTGGCCGCGCCTCACCCCCGACATGCGCCGGCTGACCGTCATCATGGTCCCGGCACTCCTCGCCGGCGGCGTCGTGCAGATCAACCTCCTCGTCGGCCGCCAGGTCGGCTCGTTCTTCGACGGCGCCGTCGCCTGGCTCTCCTACGCCGACCGCCTCTACCAGCTCCCGCTCGGGGTCGTCGGCATCGCCATCGGCATCGTCCTCCTCCCCGACCTCTCCCGGCGGCTCAAATCCGGCGATGGCTCCGGCGGCCGCGACGCCATCAACCGCGCCACCGAGCTCACCCTCGCCCTCACCCTCCCCGCCGCCGTGGCGCTGATGGTGATCCCCGTCCCCATCGTCGCCGTCCTCTTCCAGCGTGGCGCCTTCACCGCCGACGACACCTGGCCGACCGCCCTCGCCGTCGCGGTCTACGGCGCCGGCCTCCCCGCCTTCGTCATGCAGAAGGTGCATCTCGCCGCTCTACTACGCCCGCGAGGACACCCGCAGCCCGTTCCGCTTCGCCGTCCACGCCATGGTGGTCAACGCCGCCCTCGCCCTCGGCCTCGCGCCTTTCATCGGCTTCATCGCCGCCGCCCTCGGCACCACCATCGCCGGCTGGGTGATGATGTGGCAGCTCTGGTACGGCACCCGGCCGATGGGCGACGTCGCCGCCATCGACGCCCGCCTTCGGCGGACCGCACCGCGCATCGCCCTCTCCTGCCTGATCATGGGCGCCGTCCTCCTCGTCGCCGCCCGCCTGCTCGCCGTCCCCCTCGGCGACCCGCTGCACCGCTACCCCGCGCTGGCGCTGCTCGTCGCCATCGGCATGGTCAGCTACACGGCCGCGGCCTTCGCCACCGGCGGCATGCGCCTCGCCGACCTCCGCGCCGCCATGCGCCGACCACCCTCTCGCGTGCCTCCGGCCTGACCGGAGCGGGCCGGTTAACGAGATCCTACTTTTAACACTTTTATACTTTAGAATCAGCCTGATGACCCCTCTGCACAACTTGTGCAGACGCAGGTAATGGCGATCTTCTCCCTTGGACTCCCGGTTGACGCCGCCCTCCGCAGCGGCAATATGCCCGCCCGCTTCCTGCCCGCATCCGGAGACCCATCCCATGGCCGAGACGACGCACACCCCCCGCGTCTTTTCCGGTATCCAGCCTTCGGGCAACCTGACGCTCGGGAACTACCTCGGCGCGCTCCGGCGCTGGGTGGAGATGCAGGACCAGGGCATCGAGACCCTCTACTGTATCGTCGACCTCCACGCGATCACCGTCTGGCAGGACCCGGCCGCGCTGACCCGCGCCACCCGCGAGGTCGCCGCCGCGTTCCTCGCCATCGGCCTCGACCCCGTGCGCTCGATCCTCTTCAACCAGAGCCAGGTCCCGGCCCACGCCCAGCTCGCCTGGGTCCTGAACTGCGTCGCCCGCCTCGGCTGGCTGAACCGCATGACCCAGTTCAAGGAGAAGGCCGGCAAGGACCGCGAGAACTCCTCCGTCGGCCTCTTCGCCTACCCGAACCTGATGGCCGCCGACATCCTCCTCTACCACGGCACCCAGGTGCCGGTCGGCGAGGACCAGAAGCAGCACGTCGAGCTCGCCCGCGACATCGCAGGCAAGTTCAACCACGACTACGGCACCGACTTCTTCCCCCTGCCCGAGCCGGTGATCGAGGGCGCCGCCACCCGCGTCATGTCCCTGCGCGACGGCACGAAAAAGATGTCGAAGTCCGATCCCTCCGACATGAGCCGGATCAACCTCACCGACGACGCCGACGCCATCTCCCAGAAGATCCGCAAGGCCCGCACCGACCCCGACCCCCTGCCCGACAGCCTGGCCGCCCTCGCCGATCGCCCGGAGGCGCGCAACCTCGTCAACATCTACGCCGCCATCGCCGGCCAGACCCCCGACGCCGTCGTCGCCGAATACGCCGGCCAGCTCTTCTCCGCCTTCAAGCCCCGCCTCGCCGACCTCGCCGTCGCCCACCTCGCGCCGATCACCGGCCGCATGTCCGAGCTCATGGCCGACCCCGCCGAGATCGACCGCATCCTCGGCCAGGGCGCCACGCGCGCCGCCGCCATCGCCGCCCCGATCCTCGACCGCACCTACGACATCGTCGGCCTCCTCCGCAGCCGCTGATGCGCGACGCGGTGCGAAAGGCAGCGCGCTTCGTCCTTGGCTTGATGCTTATCGCCTCGGTCATCGGCTGGGGTGTCAGCGCCCGAGCATTCCTGCGGATACCCTTTGTTGAGCGAACGGCCGACTGGTCACGTGCAGTGATCGTGGCCGAGGTCACCCGGCAGACCACCATGACAGTTACCCCTGATTGGGTAGACAGCAATCTTACCGAAGCACTTTCTGACGAACCCCGTGACTGGCCCCGGATATCCGTCATTGAAGAGCTCGCCGCCGATCACAGGGTTCTTCTGAAGCCGGCGACGCGGGCCGCGCGCGACCGCGCATTCCAGCTCGCACAACTCTTTGAAAGGCCAGCCGGAATCCCGACCTGAGACCTGCTCCGCGAATTCTGTTTGCGCGCGCGGAATCCTTAACCGATGATCCGCGCCCAAAGCGCAAGTCAGAAGGGGCAACGAGGTGAGGAAGTTTCTGATCATCCTCGACGACACTCCCGAGATGCTGAACGCCATGCGCTATGCCGCCCTCCGCGCCCAGAAGACCGGCGGCGGCGTGGTGATGCTGGCGGTGATCTCTCCGGAAGAGTTCCAGCACTTCATGGGCGTGGCCGACGTCATGCGCGCCGAGGCCCACGAGAAAATCGAAGCGCATTTCCAGGTCTTCAAGGACCGGATGGAGAAGCGGGAAGGTATCACCCCCACCCTCGTCGTGCGCGAGGGCGACAAGGTCGACGCCGTCATCGAGCACCTGAAGTCCGACCCCGAGATCGGCGTCCTCGTGGTCGGCGCCGGCACCGAGAAGGGCGGTCCCGGGCCGCTGGTGGCCGCCCTCACCGGCCGCCGCCTCGCCGACCTCCGCGTGCCGATCACCGTCGTCCCCGGCTCGATGACCAAGGAAGACATCATCGCGGCCACCTGAGCCCGCGACCTTAGAAAGATTCCAGAAAATCTTGACTCGTTTGCTCGGCAAGCGCACTTAAGACCCAACCCGAGCGGAGACCGCAGATGTTCATCCAGACCGAATCCACGCCGAACCCGGCTACCCTGAAGTTTCTGCCTGGCGAGACCGTCCTCACGGCCGGCACCGCCGACTTTCCCTCCGAGGCCGCGGCGCAATCCTCTCCGCTCGCCCGGCGCATCTTCGCGACCGGCGACATCGCAGGGGTGTTCTTCGGACCCGATTTCGTGACGGTCACAAAGATCGACGAAGCCGACTGGGCCCACATCAAGCCTGGGATCCTCGGTGCGATCATGGAGCACTTCCAGTCCGGCCAGCCGGTGATGGAAGGCGAAGCCGGCGCCGTCGGCCACGCGTCCCACGCGGCCGAGGACGACGAGATCGTCGGACAGATCAAGGAATTGCTCGACACCCGCGTCCGGCCGGCCGTCGCCCAGGACGGGGGCGATATCACCTTTCACGGCTTCGACCGCGGTGTCGTCTACCTGCACATGCAGGGCGCCTGCGCCGGCTGCCCCTCGTCGACGATGACCCTGAAAATGGGCATCGAGAACCTGCTGCGTCACTACATTCCCGAGGTCACCGAGGTCCGGCCGGTTGGCCTCTGAGCCACCGCTCATCCTCGCCTTCGACACCTCGGCCGCGCACTGCGCGGCCGCTCTGGTCTGCGGCTCCGAGGTCCTCGCCCAGCGCGACGAGCCCATGGACCGCGGCCAGGCCGAACGCCTCGTAGCGATGCTAGCGGAGATGCTGGCCGAAACCGGGACCCGCTGGTCCGCCCTCGACGGCCTCGGCGTCGTTACCGGCCCCGGCAACTTCACCGGAGTGCGCCTGGCGGTGGCGACCGCCCGCGGACTGGCGCTGGGTCTTGGCATTCCTGCCGTCGGCGTCACCGTGTTCGAGGCTATCGCTGCCACCTCCGGTGCGGTCACGGTAACCCTCGCCGACAAGCATGGGCGCTTCTCCCAGAGCTTCTGCGACGGCCTGCCGCTCGCCCCGCCCGCACCAGCTCCTCACGATGCTCCTACCCGGATCGCACGCGCCGATATGGCAATAGTGGCGCGGATCGCCGCCCGGCGCCTCGCCGGAGCGCCCCCGCCCGCACCGCTCTACCTGCGGCCGGCTGATGCCTTGCCGCCGTCCGATCCTGTTCCCGCGCTTCTCGATGACCCCTGACGCGCTGGCGACGCTCCACGCGCTGGCTTTCACCGACACCCCCCGACCCTGGACCGCGGCGGAATTCGCAACGCTTCTCGCTGAGCCCACCACCCTCCTCGCCACGCAGTCGGACGGCTTCGCCCTCGGCCGCACCGTCGGCCCGGAGGCGGAGCTCCTGACGCTCGCTGTCCACCCCGACGCCCGCCGCCGCGGCATCGGGGCCCAACTCGTCCGCGCCATCGAAACCGCTGCCGTGGGTCACGGCGCCGAGGCGTGCCTGCTCGAGGTCGCCGCCGACAATGCCCCGGCCCGCGCACTCTATGACGGCCTGGGCTATAAGCTCGTCGGGCGCAGAGCCGGCTACTACGTCCGCGCGTTGGCACGGCCGAGCGATGCTCTCGTTCTGCGCCGGCAGCTCTTATCTGGGGCTCGCGGAAAAACCATTTGACCGGTTCCGGGCGATACGCCTTTACTGAGCCGTCTCATCGGTCGGGACCTGCGTTTCGCCGGCCGGACGCACGACGGGGCCATCGAGCGCCGCGGCAATCCTCGGAGGTTACTTCATGACATTCGCAAAGACATTGGCCTCAGCGGCTGCCCTCATGGTAACGGTCTCCGTCGGCCATGCGGAGGACGCCAACCCGGCGGTCATCTTCGACCTCGGCGGCAAGTTCGACCGCTCGTTCAACCAGGCCTCCTACGAAGGCGCGGAACGCTTCAAGCAGGAGACCGGAATTCCCTACGAGGAGTTCGAGCTCCAGAACGACGCCCAGCGCGAGCAGGCGCTCCGCCGCTTTGCCGAACGCGGCTACAACCCGGTCATCACTGCCGGCTTCTCGTACGAATCCGCGATGGAGACCGTCGCGCCGGAGTTCCCGGGCACGGATTTCGTCGTCATCGACGCGTTCGTAGATCAGCCGAACGTCCGCTCGATCATCTTCTCCGAGCACGAGGGGTCGTACCTCGTCGGCGTCCTCGCCGCGATGGCTTCCAAGACCGGCAAGGTCGGCTTCGTCGGCGGCATGAACATCCCGCTGATCCAGAAGTTTGCCTGCGGCTACGTCCAGGGGGTCAAGGCCACCAATCCCGACGCCGAGGTATTCCAGAATATGACCGGTGACACCGGCGCGGCCTGGAATGATCCGGTCAAGGGTGGCGAGATCACCAAGGCCCAGATCGACAAGGGCGCCGACGTGATCTACCACGCCGCCGGCGGCACCGGGATCGGCGTGCTGCAGGCGGCAGCCGACGCCGGCGCCCTCGGGATCGGGGTGGACTCCAACCAGAACTATCTTCATCCCGGCCAGGTCCTGACTTCGATGCTCAAACGTGTCGATCTCGCCACCTACAACGCCATGATGGATGTTCAGAAGGGCCAGTTCACCCCCGGGCTCCAGGTCCTCGGCGTGGCCGAGGACGGCGTCGGCTATGCCGTCGACGACAACAACAAGGATTCTCATCACCCCGGAGATGCAGGCTGCGGTCGACGAGGCGAAGGCCAAGATCATCTCCGGCGAGATCGAGGTTCACGACTACACCACCGACGACAGCTGCCCGGTCTCCTGAGGCCATGCCGGCCGCCGCACCTGGGGCGGCAACGAAGGGGGCCGGCGGCCCCCTCGCCATCGAACTCGTCGGAATTTCCAAGAGCTTCGGGCCGGTCCAGGCCAACAAGGACATTCACCTCGCCGTCCGCCGCGGCACGATCCACGGCATCGTCGGCGAGAACGGTGCCGGGAAGTCGACGCTCATGTCGATCCTTTATGGCTTCTACCAGGCCGACTCCGGCGAGATCCGGATCGACGGCAGGCCGCTGACCATTCCCGACAGCCAGGCCGCCATCGCGGCGGGCATCGGCATGGTCCATCAGCACTTCATGCTGGTGGAGCCCTTCACCGTGCTCGAGAACGTCATCCTCGGTGCCGAGGACGGACCGCTGCTGCGTCCGTCGCTCGCCAAGGCTCGGGCCGAGCTGACGAGGCTGGCGCAGGAATACGAGCTGCAGGTGGATCCGGACGCGGTGGTGGGCGAGCTTTCCGTCGGGTTCCAGCAGCGGGTGGAGATCCTGAAGGCGCTCTACCGCGAGTGCGACATCCTGATCCTCGACGAGCCCACCGGCGTGCTGACCCCGGCGGAGGCGGACCACCTTTTCCGCATCCTCGAACATCTAAAGGCCGAGGGGAAGACCATCCTCCTCATCACCCACAAGCTGCGCGAGATCATGGCGGTGACCGACGAGGTCAGCGTCATGCGCCGGGGCGAGATGGTGCGAACGCTCGCGACCGCGTCCACCAGTCCGGCGGAGCTGGCGGAGCTGATGGTCGGGCGCCGGGTGCTGTTGCGGGTGGAGAAGACTCCCGCCACTCCCGGACCGGTGGTGCTCGAGGTCGAGGATCTGAACCTGACCGACGACAAGGGCGTCGACCGGCTGAAGTCGGTCAGCTTCAGCGTGCGGGCGGGCGAGATCGTCGGAATTGCCGGGGTCGCGGGCAACGGGCAGTCGGAACTTCTCGAAGTCCTGGCCGGGATCCGACCGGCCACCTCCGGCACGGTGCGTCTCGACGGCAAGTCGCTCGACCTCAGCCGCAGCACCAACGCCGACGACCGCCGGGATGCCGGGATCGCCCACGTGCCCGAGGACCGCCACCGCCGGGGGCTGGTGATGGCGTTTGCCGCCTGGGAGAACGCCTGCCTGGGGTACCAGCGCGAGGGGAGGTTCGAGGGGCCGGTCTTCACCCTCGACCGGACCGCGATGCGGGACCATGCCCGCGAGGGGATCGCGCGGTTCGATATCCGGCCACCGAGCTGCGACCTGAAGACCGCCAACTTCTCCGGCGGCAACCAGCAGAAGATCGTCATCGCCCGGGAGATGGAGCGCGATCCCGAGGTGCTTCTCGTCGGCCAGCCGACCCGCGGGGTCGATATCGGCGCCATCGAGTTCATCCACCAGCAGATCGTGGCGTTGCGGGACCGGGGCAAGGCGATCCTGTTGGTCTCCGTCGAGCTCGACGAGATCCAGGCGCTATCGGACCGGATCGTGGTGATGTTCGATGGCCGCATCTCGGGCGAACGCATGGCGGGGGAGACCGACGAGCGGGAACTCGGCCTGCTGATGGCCGGGATCGACCCGGGGGCGAAGGCGGCATGACAAGGGTGGCCAAGGCACCGAATGCCTCGATTCCGGCTGTGCTGCGCACAGTGCGCAGAGGGGTCATGTCTCTGTTTTTGAACGATAAGAGTGTTAATATCAATCTCTCGTTAACCCGAACCGCTCGGGGTCGTGGTGGCCAATCGTGAACACCACCCTCCCCCGCTGGGCCGACCTCGGGCTCATCCCGCTCCTGAACCTTCTCCTCGCCTTCCTCGTCTCCGGATTGGTGGTGATCTTCATCGGCGAGGATCCGATCCAGGCGGTGAAAATCCTCCTCAATGGCTCGCTCGGCTCCTCCTACGGGATCGGCTTCACGCTCTACTACGCCACCACCTTCATCTTCACCGGGCTCTCGGTCGCGATCGCGTTCCACGCCGGCCTCTTCAATATCGGCGGTGAGGGCCAGGCGGCGCTGGGGGGGATCGGCTGCACGCTGGTCTGCCTCGCCTTGCCGTGGCCGGCCTGGTGGATGGCGCTCCCCTTCGCGCTCCTCGGCTCGGCGGCCTTCGGCGCCGCCTGGGCGTTCATCCCCGGCTACCTGCAGGCAAAGCGCGGCAGCCACGTGGTCATCACCACGATCATGTTCAACTTCATCGCCTCGGCGCTGGTGGTCTACCTTCTCGTCAACGTGTTGAAGGCCCCGGGCATGGCGCCGGAGACCCGCAACTTCCCCGAAGGCGCCTCGCTCCCCTTCATGCACGAGATGCTCGCGGCGGTGGGCATCAAGATGTCCAAGACCCCGATGAACCTCACCGCGATCCTGGCGCTGGTCGCGGCTTTCCTCACCTGGGTCCTGATCTGGCGCACCCGCCTCGGCTACGAGATGCGCGCCTTCGGCCATTCCGAGCCGGCCGCGGTCTATGCCGGCATCGATCCGGTGCGGATTACCATCGTCGCCATGCTGATGTCCGGCGCCATGGCCGGGCTGATGGCGCTCAACGTCGTCATGGGGTTCCAGCACCGGCTGGTCCTCGACTATGTCGGCGGCGCCGGGTTCGTCGGCATCGCGGTGTCACTGATGGGCCGCTCGCACCCGGTCGGCGTAGTGCTGGCGGCGATCCTCTTCGGAATTCTCTACCAGGGCGGCGCCGAACTCGCCTTCGACATGCCCTCGATCAGCCGCGAGATGATCGTGGTGATCCAGGCCCTGGTGATCCTCTTCACCGGCGCGCTCGAGAATCTCGTCCGCGCGCCGGTGCAGCGCCTGTTCCTCAAGTCCCGGCAGGGCGCGTGATGGATCCCGACACCCTCCTCCAGCTTGCCGGCTCGAGCCTCCGCCTCGCCACGCCGCTGCTCCTCGCCTGTCTCGCCGGCCTCTATTCGGAACGCGCCGGGATTTTCGACATCGGCCTCGAGGGCAAGATGCTCGCCGCCGCTTTCGCCGCCGGGGCCTTCGCAGCGGTCACCGGATCGGCATGGATCGGGCTTATCGCCGGCATCCTCGCCTCGTGCCTCCTCGCCCTCCTCCACGGCCTCGCCTCGATCACGCTGAAGGGCAACCAGCTCATCTCCGGCGTCGCCATCAACTTCCTCGCCTCCGGCCTGACCGCGCTGATCGGGCAGAACTGGTTCGGCCTCGGCGGCCAGACGCCGCAACTGCAGGGCGCCCAGCGCTTCCTGCCGCTGGACTGGCCGTTCGTCGAGACCATCGGCGCCATCCCGGTGATAGGGCCGATCTACCGGCACCTGATCTCCGGCCACAACATCCTGGTCTACGTCGCGCTTCTCGCCGTCCCGATCACCTGGTGGGTCCTGTTCCGCACCCGATTCGGACTGCGCCTGCGGGCCGTCGGCGAGAACCCCGGCGCCGTCGACACCGCGGGTGTCTCGGTGGTGCGCCTGCGCTACGCGGCGGTGATGATCACCGGGCTCCTCTGCGGCATTGCCGGCGCCTATCTCTCCACCGGCATGGCGGCGGGCTTCAACCGCGACATGACCGCCGGCAAGGGCTTCATTGCCCTGGCCGCGCTCATCTTCGCCAAATGGCGCCCTTGGCCGGCCCTCGGCGCCTGCCTGCTCTTCGGCGCGCTCGAGGCCATCGCCATCCGCTACCAGACCATCCGCGTCGGCGACTTCGCGGTCCCGGTCCAGCTCATGCAGGCGCTACCCTACATCATCACCGTCGTCATCCTCGCCGGCTTCGTCGGCAAGGCCATCCCGCCCAAGGCCGGCGGCCGGCCCTACGTCAAGGAACGCTGATGAATGCGCTCGAGACCATCCAAGCCCGCGCCGGCGAGGCCCCCGTCGCCCTCGGGCTCGTCCTCGGCTCGGGCCTCGGCCACCTGACCGGTGCGGTCGACGGCGTCGCCATCGACTACGCCGACCTGCCAGGGTTTCCCCACGCCGGGGTCTCCGGCCACCAGCCGAAGCTGGTGGTGGGAGACTTCGAGGGCGTGCGCGTCGCCGTCCTCGGTGGCCGCGCCCACTACTACGAGCGCGGCGACGCCGCGGTGATGCGTCCGGCGCTCGAGACGCTGCGCGCGCTCGGCGCCGACCGGCTGATCCTCACCAACGCCGCCGGCTCCTTCCGCCCGGAGATGCCGCCGGGTGAGCTGATGCTGATCGCCGACCACATCAACTTCTCCGGTCGCAACCCGCTGATCGGCGAGGCGACGGACGCGCGCTTCGTCAACATGACGAACGCCTACGACCCGGCCCTCCGCCGCGCGCTCTCTGCCGCCGCCGCCGCCGAAGGCGTCGCCCTCCCCGAAGGCGTCTACGCTTGGTACTCCGGCCCGAGCTTCGAGACTCCCGCCGAAATCCGCGCCCTCAAGATCCTCGGCGCCGACGCGGTCGGCATGTCCACGGTCCCGGAGGTGATCCTCGCGCGCTTCCTCGGCCTGCGCGTCGCAGCGGTCTCCACCATCACCAACATGGCCGCCGGCATGAGCGACGAGGCGATCAGCCACGAGCACACCAAGGCGATGGCCCCGCTCGGCGCCGCCAAACTGGAACGGGTGTTGCGCCGCTACCTCGCCTCGACCGCCACCGGGGACTGACGCCCGCCAAACACCGAGAATTGGGATGATTCCCCGCCCGCGACCGGCTATGGCGGAACAGGCGTCGCACGGAATCGACCGATGCAGATCTACCTTCCCATCGCCGAGGTCGCGGTCAACGGCCTCGGCCTTCTGCTTATCGGCGGCATGGTCGGGCTGGTCTCCGGCATGTTCGGCGTCGGCGGCGGCTTCATCCTGACGCCGCTCCTCTTCTTCATCGGCATCCCGCCGGCCGTGGCGGTCGCCTCGGCCGCCAACCAGATCGCCGGCTCGTCGTTCTCGGCACTGCTGGCGCATCTCCGCCGCAAGACGGTGGATTTCAAGATGGGGCTGGTGCTGCTGGCCGGGGGCCTCCTCGGCTCGCTCCTCGGCGTCGCCATCTTCACCCGCCTGCGCACCCTCGGGCAGTTCGACCTCTTCGTGAGCCTCCTCTACGTCATCCTGCTGGGCAGCATCGGCAGCCTGATGCTGGTCGAAAGCGTCCGCGCCCTGCGCCGCCAGAACGACCCGAACGCGGTTCTGGTCCCGCGTCGGCGCCACACCTGGGCGCACGGCCTGCCGCTGAAGATGCGGTTCCGCGCCTCGAACCTCTATGTGAGCGCGATCCCGCCCTTCGTGGTCGGGTTCCTCGTGGGCGTGCTCGGCGCCACCATGGGGGTGGGCGGCGGCTTCATCATGGTGCCGGCGATGATCTACATCATCGGCATGCCCACCAAGGTCGTGGTCGGCACCTCGGTTTTCCAGTTTCTCTTCGTCACCGCGTTCACGGCGGTCATGCACGCGGTGCAGAGCCATACCGTCGACGTGATGCTGGCGGTGATCCTGCTGGTGGGCGGGGTGATCGGCGCGCAGATCGGCGTCGGCCTCGCCGCAAGGCTGCGGGCAGAGCAGCTGCGCATCCTGCTGGCGCTTCTGGTGGTCGGGGTCTGCCTCAAGCTCTTCGCGGACCTGGTGATCCGGCCGGACGAGCTCTTTTCCATCGGAGCCTCCTGACCGTGCTGCGGCTCGCAGCGCTGCTGATGCTCCTCTTCGCCGGACCGCTGGCAGCGCAGGAGACGGTGGTCACCGGGCTTTCCACCGACAACATCGCGCTCAACGCCACCTTCGACGGCTCGGAACTCTTCGTCTTCGGCGCGATCCGGCGCGACGCCCCGCCGCCGCCGGGGGCCGAGCCGGTCGGCATCATCATCACCATCAAGGGCCCGGCGCGCACGGTGAAGGTGCAGGAAAAGGCCCGCCGCTTCGGCATCTGGATGAACACGGAGTCCGTGCGGGTGCGCCAGGCGCCGAGCTTCTACGCCATCGCCACCACCCGGCCGCTGGACGAGATGCTGAGCCAGACCGAGCGGCTGCGCCACCAGATCGGCATGGACCAGGCGGTGCGCCGGGTGGCGGGCAACGCCGACCTCGCCGATACCAGCGCATTCACCGACGCCCTGGTGCGCCTGCGCATGTCCAAGGGCATCTACCAGCTTCTCGAGGGCGACATTTCGGTTGCCCAGGACACGCTCTTCCAGACCAGCATCCACATGCCGGCCAACCTCGTGGAAGGCGATTATGCCGCGGAGTTCTTTCTGGTCCGGGACCGCAAGGTGATCAGCTCCGGCGGCACCACCATCCGGGTGGAGAAGACCGGGATGGAGCGCTGGCTCTTCAACATGGCCCGGAACCAGGCGCTCCTTTACGGGCTGATGTCGGTGGCGCTGGCGCTGGCGGCGGGATGGCTGGCCGCGGAGGGCTTCCGGCTGGCGAAGCGCTGACGCAGGACACGGGGGCGGTTCAGCCAGCCGCCTCCAGCGTGAGCGGTGCCGTCTCCCGCGACAGGTCGGCGGTCCCGAGCGGGGCCGCCGGCCGCGCCAGCGCGTAGCGGGTCACCCAAACCAGCCGCTCCTCGGCGCGGGTCACCGCCACGTAGGCGAGGCGCTTCCAGAGCGCCACCCCCGCCTCGTTCCGCCCCGAGCGCGACGCCGCGTAGAGGTCTGGCGCGAACACCTGGACCGCCGGCCACTGCGAGCCCTGGGCCTTGTGAATGGTCACCGCGGCGCCGTGCAGGAACACCGCACCCATGCTCGCGGCCGAGACGATGTTCGGCTCTTCCTGTTCCGGCGACTCGATCTGGATGATGCTGGCCACGCCGACGCGCGGATCTTCGGCGCCGACCACGTAGAGCCGGGCAAAGCCGGGCCGCGCCCCCGGCCCGAGATAGATCACCTGGGCACCCTTGATCAGTCCGCGGGCTTCGAGGTCCATGCGCCGCTTGCGGTGCTTCAGCGGCAGCTCGATACCGTCGCAGACCAGCGGCTCGCCGGGCAGCAGCACGTCGGGAGGCGCGTCATAGGCCACCCGGAACGCATTGATCAGGCGCACCCGGGTGACGTTGCGCCAGACCAGCACCGGCGCCCGCGCCATGATCGCCGCATCGACCCGCTCCCCGATCACCACCCGGTCGTCGCGGCGGGCCTTCTCCCGCAGCATGTCCTCGAAATCGGAGAAATCCAGCTCGGGGTCGCCGAGGGCATGCGCCAGGTCCAGGATCGGATTGTCCGCCGCCTGCCGATGGACCCGGTGCAGCTCGAGCGTGCCGCTCTCTGGCAGATCGTCGAACACCATCCCGCCGCTGCCGCCCACCGGCGCAAGCTGCGCGGGATCCCCGAAGAGGATCAGCGTCCGGAACAGCTCCCGAAGGTCCGCGTACTGCCGTGCGTCGAGCATCGAGGCTTCGTCGATCAGCCCGATGTCGAGCGGCTCGTCCCGCCGCTTCCAGCCCTGGATGAAATCCGAGCCGCGGAGCCCGGCGCTCGCCAGCGCCCCCGGGATCGACGCGTGCTGCTGGTAGAAGGCCAGCGCCCGGTCGAGTGCCGCCTCGGTCAGACCCTCGACCGTCGGCCGGTCGCCCTTGCCGGTCAGCCACTCGGCGATCGCCTCATAGTCGGGATGATAGAGAGGGGTGTAGAGGATCCGATGGATCGTCGTCGCCGGGACGCCGCGCTGGCGCAGGACGCTCGCGGCCTTGTTGGTGGGCGCCAGTACCGCCAGCGTCCGCCGGGTCCGGGTGCGCCTGCTTTCGAAGTCGGAGGAGATCGTCTCGACGCCGGCAGCCACCAGGCCGCGCACCAGATCGGCCAGAAGCATGGTCTTACCCGACCCGGCCTTGCCGATGACCGCGAGCGTTGGCTGCGCCGAGCCGCCATCCGGAAGCAGCGCGCCCTCGACAAGATCGACCCCGGCGGCGTGAAGGGCCGCGACGATGCGGTCCCGCGCCCGTGCCTGATCCGCCGAGTATTCCATGGGCCTCCCGCCTGCCGCGTCCCACATCTAGCGGGAGCGACAGGCGGGCGCCAGCGTCAGACCAATGAACCGCCCGACCCGGTCCGACGCAGTCCGTCAGGCGGCGATGCGCTCTTCGACATGGCGAGCGGGGAAGCTCGCGTCGAACCAGCGCGCCATCACCGAGAGCGGAATCCCCGAGCGCTTCGAGATCTCGGCCCGCGCCTCCTCGGAGATCGGCCAGAGCCCGACGGAGATCCGGTCGCGACCTTCGCCGCGGCTGCCGATGATGTCCGGCTCCGACCCGATGCGGCGATAGAGCGGCACGGTCTTGGCGTAGATCACGCCCACCGCCTGCTCGAGGCCGAAGCGCAGGCCGAGCTCGACACCCGCCGCCAGCAACGCCGCCGCCACGCCCACCGGCGCGTCGGGCGCCAGGCAGAACCGGGTGCATTCCCAGATCAGCGGACTGCGGATGGTGACCCCGCCGGTGAGGTCGAGGAAATGCTCATTGGTCATGATCCGCCCCACCGTGGGCATGATCCGCACCGATCCGCCGTGACGGCCCTCGGCATTCTCCCAGATGATGTAAAGCGGGTTCAGTCCATCGTACTGATCGACTTCCCAGCCGTTCTCATCTACAGTAACCTCCCAGTCAAGACGATCCTTGAACTGGGCCGCGCGATCTCGGAACATGGAGTCGGCAAGAACCGGATACTGCGAGAGCTGGTCAGCGTAGATGAAGCGGATCATATCAACCTCACATTCTTTTTGCTGAGGTCGATATTTCGCGCAAGTTGATTAAAAAAGCCCGAGCGTACGCTGCTCTAGTATTTAGGCAACGCCCCCGCCGGCACGATGATCCCCTTGGCCAGCGCCAGCGCCACTGCATGGGTGACGTTCAACGCGCCGAGCTTGTGCCGTGCCGAGTCGATGTAGGCGCGCAAGGTGTTCTCCGAGATCTGCAGCGCATCCGCCACCGCCGCCCGGCTGTGCCCGAGGCTGAGCTGCGTCAGCGTCTCCCGCTCCCGGGGCGAGAGCTCGGTGGTCGGCGCCTCGGTCTCCTTGTTGATGATCCGCATCGCCTGCTCGTGCATCAGGTGCGACACGACGAGGATGTCCTTGGCGTTCTCGCCGGTGAATGCCGCCCAGGTCGCGTCGTCGGTGCTGTGGTTGAGGCAGAACAGCGCAAACTCCCCCTGCGGCCCCCAGATCGGCACCGACCAGCCCTGGTTGCCGAGCCCGTGCGCCATGGCGTCGCGCATCATCGCCCGGGCCTGCGGGCTCGACCAGTCGAGGGTCTTCCAGTCCATCGGATGGAATCGCCGCTGCGCGCCCAGGACCACCGGGTCGATGCTGCGATAATCGTTTTCGATGTAGTGCCGGGCCCAGTCGAGGCTGTAGGTGAAGGCCCCGACCTGTTCCTGCTTGAGGGTGGCGGTGTGGTAGAAGACGTGGGTTACGTCGAAGTAGTCGCGCAGTTCGTGCGTCCAGACCTGCAGCTCGTCAATGGACTTCGTCGTTTGTAAGCGCTCCAGCAGCGCCGCGAGCATGCCCGTGTCCAACTTCGACAGTCCCTGCACTGCAGAGCTTGGCCCCGATCTCGCTCGCCGCCACGAAGATCGCGTCGTCGAGTTGTTCGGCGAGCTCCACCATTCCGTTCTTCTCGGAAAATTGCCGGATATCCTTGAGAATATCAATGACCCAGTAAGCTTTCATCTGGCGTCTCCTACGGCTGGCGGAAATCCTTGGCCCAATAGGTACCACGGGCCGCCAATCCGATAAATTCGCCAATATTGCTACCCCCGAAATGGCGGGGGTGCTTGTTGCCAAAGTATTGAAACTATTGAGGTCCACTCAACCGCGAGGGGGCCGGCAGTCTCCAGCCGCCCCTCGACTCACCCGCGCGCCCGGCTCGCTTCCACCGTGTCAGCCAGCGTCCGCAACCCGGTCACCGGCGCGCTGACCAGCACCGCCATGTTCCCCGGCTTGTGCTCGTTACGCCGCATCTTCACATGCGCCTGCGGGATCTCGGCCCAGGGGAACACCTCAGACATGCAGGGATCGAGCCGGCGCTCCAGCATCAGCTGGTTGGCGGCACTGGCCTGCCGGAGGTTGGCGAAGTGGCTGCCCTGGACCCGCTTCTGATTCATCCACAGGTAGCGCGCGTCCATGGTGAGGTTGTACCCCGTGGTGCCGGCGCAGATCACCACCATGCCGCCCTTCTTCACCACCAGCACCGACACCGGGAACGTCGCCTCGCCCGGGTGCTCGAAGACCATGTCGACGTTCACGCCCTTGCCGGTGATGTCCCAGATCGCCTTGCCGAACTTCCGCGCCTCGCCGAGCCATTCCTTGTAGTCCGCGCTGTTGACCGTGGGCATCTGCCCCCAGCACTTGAACGCCTTCCGGTTAATGACTCCTTTCGCCCCAAGCGACAGAACAAAGTCCCGCTTGTTCTCCTCCGAGATCACCCCGATGGCGTTGCCGCCGGCGGTATTGATCAGCTGGATCGCGAAAGAGCCGAGCCCGCCCGAGGCGCCCCAGACCAGAACGTTCTGTCCGGGCCGAAGCTCGTGCGGCGCATGGCCGAACAGCATCCGGTAGGCGGTCGCCAGCGTCAGGGTGTAGCAGGCGGACTCCTCCCAGGTCAGGTGCTGCGGCCGGGCCATCAGCTGCTGGCTCTGGACGTTGGTGAACTGTGCGAAGCTGCCGTTCGGGGTCTCGTAGCCCCAAATCCGCTGGCTGGGCGAATACATCGGGTCGCCGCCGTTGCAATGCTCGTCGTCGCCATCGTCCTGGTTGCAGTGGACGACCACCTCGTCGCCCACCTTCCAGCGCTTGACCTTGGAGCCCACCGCCCAGACGATCCCCGACGCGTCCGACCCGGCGATGTGATAGGAGGCCTTGTGGACGTCGAAGGGTGAGATCGGGATGCCGAGGCCGGCCCAGACGCCGTTGTAGTTCACGCCTGCGGCGAGAACGAAGACCAGGACCTCGTTCGAGTTGAGGGTCGGGGTGTCGACCACCTCGACCTTGAACGACTCGTCCGGCTCGCCGTGGCGCTCGCGCCGGATTGCCCAAGCGTACATTTTCTTCGGGACGAAGCCGAGCGGCGGGATCTCCCCGATTTCGTAAAGGTCCTTTTGCGGCGCGTCATATTCCGGCTGGTCGGTCATCGCTTCGAGCGGAGCCATCGCTACAATCCTCCTGCCAGCACGAGCGGCTGAAGCGCTCGCGCAACAATCTTTCACAATCGTGCCGGCTGCATCAATTACATTATCCCTCGGCGTTCGCAACCGGTTTTATGCTGCACCGCAAACGTTTGCCCAGCCAATCGGCGGTCGCGCCGCACTGCAGCAGAAACACTCGACTGACCCCAACGCAAACCAAAAAAATCCCCCGCGGGGTGGACACGTCCGCCCCCGGTCCGCCAATCTGGGGCGTCAACCAACAGCTCACGAGGCGCCGCGACACGAGGTTTCCGGCTTACAGGGGAGGGTCCTGATGTATCGCAAGATCATGGTTCCGGTAGACCTGGTCCATGTGGACAAGCTCACCAAGGCTCTCGAGACGGCCGCGGACCTGGCATCCCATTACCGGATACCCGTTTGCTACGTCGCCGTCGCCAGTTCGGCGCCTGGTCCACTCGGCCACACGCCCGAGGAGTTTTCCCGTAGGCTCGCGGCCTTCGGCAGCGCCGAGGCGGCGCGGCGCGGGATCGAGGCTACGACCCGAGCGGTGACCAGCCACGACCCGACGATCGATCTCGACAAGACCTTGCTCAAGGCACTTCACGAGACCGGCGCTGATCTCGTGGTCATGGCTTCGCACATCCCGAACGTGCTCGATCACGTCTGGCCGTCGAACGGCGGGCGCATCGCCAGCCACGCCGACGTCTCCGTCCTGATCGTTCGCTGACCGTCCCCGGAGGAAGAAAACATGTCAGATCAAAACGCCGAGATGGCGATCCCGGCGCCCCAAGGGCCGGCAAACATCATCGACACCGGATACGAGATCGGCCAGGACAACATCCAGCCGAGGATCGGCCCCTTCGGCCTCGACGTCCACAATCCGGTGTTCGTGATCTCGGGGCTGACGATCGTCGCCTTCGTCATCATGACTCTGGCGTTTCAGAACAGCATCGGGCCGGTCTTCGAAGCCCTACGCGACTGGCTCACCGGGACCTTCGACTGGTTCTTCCTGGCCGCCGCCAACGTCTTCGTCGTGCTCTGCCTCGTGCTGATCGTCTCGCCGCTCGGCCGCATCCGCATCGGCGGCCGCGACGCCACGCCGGACTACAGCTATTCAGGCTGGTTCGCGATGCTCTTCGCCGCCGGCATGGGGATCGGCCTCATGTTCTACGGCGTCTCCGAGCCGATCACGCACTACGATACCTCCCTCGCCGGGGTGACGGTCGAGGATGGCGTCCGCACCGACTGGGCGCCGCTTGGGGCCGCCGCCGACAATTCTCTCGAGGCGCGCCGCCTCGGCATGGCCGCCACCATCTTCCACTGGGGCCTGCATCCCTGGGCGATCTACGCGATCGTCGCGCTGTCGCTGGCGATCTTCAGCTACAACAAGGGCCTGCCGCTCACCATGCGGTCGATCTTCTATCCGATCTTCGGCGAGCGAATCTGGGGGTGGGTCGGGCATGTCATCGACATCCTCGCCGTCTTCGCCACCCTCTTCGGCCTGGCGACCTCGCTTGGCTTCGGCGCGGAGCAGGCCAATGCCGGGCTGCAGTTCCTGTTCGGGGTGCCCGTCAGCGACATCACCAAGATCGTCCTGATCATCTGCATCACCGGGGTTGCCCTCGCCAGCGTCGTCGCCGGGCTCGACGCCGGCGTGAAGCGGCTCTCCGAGATCAACATGGGACTTGCCGCGCTGCTCCTGCTCTTCGTGATCTTCGCCGGACCCACCGCCGGAATCCTCAAGGGCTTCTTCGCCAACCTCCTCGCCTATGCTGAACGCCTGCCGGCGCTCTCAAACCCCTTCGGCCGCGATGACGACAACTTCCGCCAGGGCTGGACGGCGTTCTACTGGGCCTGGTGGATCTCCTGGTCGCCGTTCGTCGGCATGTTCATCGCCCGGGTCAGTCGCGGCCGGACGGTGCGGGAGTTCCTCGTCTGCGTGCTGCTCATCCCCTCCCTCGTATCTGTGCTGTGGATGACCGCGTTCGGCGGCACCGCCATCAGCCAGATCGTCAACGACGGCTACACCTCGGTGGTCGACGCGCCGCTCGAGCTCAAGCTCTTCGTCATGCTCGACGCCCTGCCGCTCACGATGATTTCGTCGATCGTCGGCATCGTCCTGGTGATCGTGTTCTTCGTCACCTCGTCGGACAGCGGCTCGCTGGTCATCGACACCATAACCGCCGGCGGCAAGATCGACGCGCCGGTCGCCCAGCGTGTCTTCTGGGCCTCCTTCGAGGGCCTGGTGGCGATCGCGCTGCTGATCGGCGGCGGCCTCGGTGCCCTTCAGGCGATGGCGGTCTCGACCGGTTTTCCCTTCGCCATCGTGCTTCTGCTGGCCTGCTTCGCCATCGTGAAGGGCTTGATGGACGAGCCGCGATAGATCGCGCCAGAAGATTCCCGCGATCCGTCAAGCCACGAAAGTTTGTTGCTTGACGGATCGCGCTGCGTCGCAGCAATATTCCTCGTCGTTTGGGTTGCGGAGCCTCCGCCCTGAGCCTGTTTCAGGTCCCGAACCAACGCGCGGGAATTTTAATGATTATTAATTCGTTTCAATCCAAGATGTTACAGGTGTTTCACACGTGAAACACCCTTGGGGGCTCCCATGACCGAACCCACCCGCGACAAGCCCTGGCTCTTCCGCACCTACGCCGGCCATTCGACCGCGACCGCGTCGAACGCCCTCTACCGCGCGAATCTCGCCCGCGGCCAGACCGGCCTCTCGGTCGCCTTCGACCTGCCCACCCAGACCGGCTACGACAGCGACGACATCCTCGCCCGCGGCGAGGTCGGCAAGGTCGGCGTGCCCGTGAGCCACATCGGCGACATGCGCGCCCTCTTCGAGGGCATCCCCCTCGAGACGATGAACACCTCGATGACCATCAACGCCACCGCCGCCTGGCTGCTGGCCCTCTACATCGCCGTCGCCGAGGAACAGGGCGCCGACCCGGCGAAGCTCCAGGGCACGGTCCAGAACGACATTATCAAGGAATACCTCAGCCGCGGCACCTACGTCTTCCCGCCCGAGCCCTCGCTCAAGCTCATCGCCGACGTCGCCGATTACTGCTATCGGGCGGTTCCAAAGTGGAACCCGATGAACGTCTGCTCCTACCACCTCCAGGAAGCCGGCGCGACGCCGGAACAGGAACTCGCCTATGCCCTCGCCACCGCCCAGGCCGTCCTCGACCGCGTCAGGGGCCAGGTCGCGGCCGAGGACTTCCCCGAGGTCGTCTCCCGCATTTCCTTCTTCGTCAACGCCGGCATCCGCTTCGTCACCGAGATGTGTAAGATGCGGGCCTTCGTCGATCTCTGGGACGAAATCACCGCCACCCGCTACGGCGTGACCGATCCGAAGCTCCGCCGCTTCCGCTATGGCGTGCAGGTGAACTCCCTCGGCCTCACCGAGCAGCAGCCGGAGAACAACGTCTACCGCATCCTCCTCGAGATGCTGGCCGTGGTCCTCTCGAAGAAGGCCCGCGCCCGCGCCGTCCAGCTCCCGGCCTGGAACGAGGCCCTCGGCCTGCCGCGGCCCTTCGACCAGCAGTGGTCGCTCAGGATGCAGCAGATCATCGCCTACGAAACCGACCTTCTCGAATACGGCGACCTTTTCGACGGCAACCCTGTGGTCGAGGCGAGGGTCGAGGCGTTGAAGCGGGCCGCTCGCGCCGAGCTGGCGAAGATCGATGGGATGGGGGGGGCGGTGGCGGCGATCGACTACATGAAGTCCGAGCTCGTCGCGGCGAATACGGCGCGGCTGGGGCGGATCGAGTCCGGGGAGACGGTGGTGGTCGGGGTGAACCGGTTCACCGCGGCGGAGCCGTCGCCGCTGACGGCGGCCGAGGGCGGGATCCTGGTGGTGGACGCCGCGGTGGAGGCGGAGCAGATCGGGCGGCTGCAGGCGTGGCGGGAGGACCGGGACGCGGAGGCGGTCGCGACCGCCTTGGCCGAGCTTCGGGCGGCGGCCGCTTCGGGAGCGAACGTCATGCCGGCGTCGATCGCGGCGGCCAGGGCGGGGGTGACGACCGGCGAATGGGGGGCGGTGATGCGGGAGGCCTTCGGGGAGTACCGGGCGCCGACCGGCGTGGGCAGGGCGGCGCGCGCGCCGTCCGCCGGCCTCGCCGAGGTGCGGGCGGCGGTGGAGTCGACGAGCGCGCGGATCGGGCGGCGGATCAAATTCCTCGTCGGCAAGCCGGGGCTCGACGGACACTCGAACGGGGCGGAGCAGATCGCGGTGCGGGCGCGGGACAGCGGGATGGAGGTGGTCTATGAGGGGATCCGGCTGACGCCGGCGCAGATCGTCAACGCGGCGCTGGAGGAGTCGGTGCATGTGGTCGGGCTCTCGATCCTGTCTGGCTCGCACCTGCCGCTGGTGACCGAGGTGATGGAGCGGATGCGGGCGGCGGGGCTCGAGGATATTCCTGTGGTGGTGGGCGGCATCATTCCCGACGTCGACGCCGAAGCGTTACGGGCCGCGGGCGTGGCGCGGGTCTATACCCCGAAGGACTTCGAGCTGAACCGTATCATGCTCGACATCGTGGAACTCGCGGGCCGGGATGCAGTGGAGGCGGCGTGAACGGGAGGTTCGACGAACCCCGGAACCAATCGAACCCGTAGGGCAGTAACGCGGCATGGAAATCCGGACCGCAAAACCCGAGGACGACGACGCGATCTGGGCGATCCTGGAGCCGATCTGCGCAGGGGGGGAAGTGTTCTGCGTGCCCCGGGACGGGGGGCGCGAAGCGGCGTTCGAGTACTGGTTCTCGGGGCTTGGGCGGCAGGTGTTCGTCGCCGAAACCGAAGCGGGAATCATCGGCACATCGTACCTTCGGCCCAACCACGGGGGCGGCGGGTCGCATGTCGCGAATGCCGGCTACGCCACGGCGCGGGCGGCACAGGGCAAGGGGGTGGGGCAAGCCCTGCTCGCCCACTCGTTGGAGACCGCGCGGGCACAGGGCTTCCGGGCAATACAGTTCAATTTCGTCGTGGCAACCAACACCCGGGCCATCGCTACTTGGATAGCGGCCGGATTTGACACGGTCGGCCGCCTGCCCGGCGCTTTCCATCATCCGAGCGAAGGCTTCGTCGATGCTCTGGTGATGTACCGCCGGCTCCACGACGTCGGGACCTCAGGCGGTTAGGTCTTCCGCCGCTTTGCTCGCGTGATGATGGACGATCAGCCACCGGTCGCCGCGCTTCTCAAAGACGTTGGTCCCGAGCGCCGTGAAGGCGAATTCCTCCCCGTTCTTCATCGCGCCCTGGACCTTCTCGAACCCCGCAACCCAGGCGAACGGCCCTTTGACTCGGACTGCCTCGCCGGACATCACGACGGAGAGCCTGGAAAAGGAATCGAACGGGACGTTTTTCCAGGTCTCGAGCACGGCTGGCCAGCCCACCGCAACTTCCTTGCTGATCTCGTGCAGCACGGTGACGTCGTCGTCGTGCGCGCAGGCTGCGGAAATTCCTTCGATCGATCCGGCGGAAAGTGCGCGGTAAAACGCCTCGTTGGCGGCTCGTACTATTTCCTCATCCGCGTGTGGCTCAGGCATAGGACAGTCTCCCCGTTCCCATGACGCGCCCTCAAGGTACCACGAAGCAAGAGTCTGAGTTAGTCGGAGAATACGGCCCGCCAGATCCGAGGGGCGAGACGGCCGTATGTACCTTCTTCTCCAGCAACGGCACCTCCACGGCGGAGCGCGCAATGGGGAATGGACTCGCGAAGGACTTGGCCAGAGGATGCGCGGCGTCTCGTTCGAAAGAAAGGATCGTCCCTTGGACAGCCGGAAGATCACGACCCGCAATGGCTCGGACATCACCTTCACCTCTGTAGGGCTCGGAACCGGCCCGCTCGGCGAACTCTTCGGCAAACTCGACGAAAAGACCGCGATCGCGACGGTCGAGGCCGCCTATGAAAGCGGGGTCCGCATGTTCAATTCGTCACCGCACTATGGCAACGGCCTCGCCGAGGCCCGCCTCGGCGCCGGGCTGCGCGCGGTCCCGCGCGGCGACATCGTCGTCTCAACCAAGATCGGCCGGATCATGGACCCACGCGGCGAAAAGCCGAAGCCGGTGCCCGGCGTCGTGGCCTTCGCCGGCGGCCATCCGCACGCGGCCCGGTTCGACTATTCCTACGACGGCGCCATGCGCTCGATCGAACACTCGCTGCTCAGACTCGGCATGGACCGGCTCGACATCGTCCTGATCCATGACTGCGATCGCTGGACGCACGGCGACGACGCGCCGCAGCGCTTCAAGGAGGCGATGGACGGCGCTTACGTCGCCCTCGACCGGCTGCGCGCGGAGAAGGTGGTCAAGGGCATCGGCTTCGGCATCAATGAAGCCGACACCTGCGCGCAATTCGCCCGGGCCGGAGACTTCGACATCGGCATGATGGCCGGCCGCTATTCGCTTCTCGACCAGAGCGGCCTCGCGGAGATGCTGCCGCTGGCGCTCGAGAGGAACATCGCCATCCTGGTGGCGGGCGTGTTCAACTCCGGCATCCTCGCCACCGGCTCCATCGCGCAGGCGAAGTTCGAGTACGTCGACGCGCCACCCGCGGTCCTCGACAAGGTGCGGCGGCTGGAAGCCCTCTGCGCCACCCACGGTGTCAGCCTCCGGCAGGCCGCAATCCAGTTCGCAGGCATGCACCCCGCTGTGGTATCCGTCGTCCTCGGCGCCGTCAGACCGGAGGAGATCGCCGCCAACGTCCGCGACGCGGAGGTCGCCATCCCTCCGGCGCTCTGGTCCGACATGAAGGCGGCTGGCCTGGTCGATCCCGCGGCACCGATCCCGGCGTGAAGGCTGCCACCCCGCACGGCATCGCGTAGCCGGGCCGGCAAAAGCCGGCCCGGCATAGGGCGACAGCCTCGATCAGAGCCGCCGTTCGACCATAAGCTTCTTGATCTCGGCGATGGCCTTGGCCGGGTTCAGGTGCTTCGGGCAGGTCTGGGTGCAGTTCATGATGGTGTGGCAGCGGTAGAGCTTGAACGGGTCGTCGAGGTCGTCGAGGCGCTCGCCGGTGGCCTCGTCGCGGCTGTCGTTGATCCAGCGGTAGGCGTGGAGGAGCGCAGCCGGGCCGAGGTAGCGGTCGCCGTTCCACCAGTACGACGGGCAGGAGGTGGAACAACAGGCGCACATCACACACTCGTAGAGACCGTCGAGTTCGCGGCGGTCCTCGATCGACTGCTTCCACTCGCGTTCGGGCTCGGGCGTGCTCGTCTCGAGCCATGGGCGGATCGAGGCGTGCTGGGCGTAGAACATGGTGAGGTCGGGGACGAGGTCCTTGATCACCGGCATGTGCGGCAGCGGGTAGATCTTCACGTCGCCCTGGACCTCGTCCATGCCGTAGATGCAAGCGAGCGTGTTGATGCCGTCGATGTTCATGGCGCAGGAGCCGCAGATGCCCTCCCGGCAGGAGCGGCGGAAGGTCAGCGTCGGGTCGATCTCGGTCTTTATCTTGATCAGCGCGTCCAGGATCATCGGGCCGCAGGTGTCGAGGTCGACGAAGTAGGTGTCGACCTGCGGATTGCGCCCGGAGTCCGGGTCGTAACGGTAGATGCGGAAGGTGCGAACGTTCTTCGCGCCCTCCGGCCGCGGCCAGGTCTTGCCGGTGACCATCCGGCTGTTCTTCGGCAGCGTGAACTCGGCCATGGCGATATCCTCAGTAAACCCGCGCTTTCGGCGCGATCTTCTTCATATCGATGCCGCCCTCGTCCTGCGCCGTCAGCGGGTCGAGATGCACCGGCCGGTAGGACAAGGTAACGCTGTCGTCGGGATGGACCACCGCCAGCGTGTGCTTGCGCCAGTTCTGGTCGTCGCGGTCCGGGTGGTCCTCCTGGGCGTGGGCGCCGCGGCTTTCCTTGCGGGCCTCGGCCGAGACGATGGTGGCGAGGGCGTTCGGCATCAGGTTGGTGAGCTCGAGCGTCTCCATGAGATCGGAGTTCCAGATCATCGAGCGGTCGGTGACGTGGATCTCGGTCATCTGGCCGGCGACCTTCTTCATCTTCTCCACACCCTCGGCCAAGGTCTTGTCGGTGCGGAAGACCGCCGCGTCCTCCTGCATGGCCTTCTGCATGGTCAGGCGCAGCTCGGCGGTCGGGATCGCGCCGTCGGCATGACGGAGCTTTTCGAAGCGCTCCACCGCTGCCTCGACCGAGGCCGCGTTGAGCGGGGCGTTCGAGGTGCCGCGTTCGACCACCTTGCCGGCCTTGATCGCGGCGGCGCGGCCGAAGACCACGAGGTCGATCAGGCTGTTCGAGCCGAGGCGGTTGGCGCCGTGGACGCTGGCGCAGCCGGCCTCGCCCACCGCCATCAGGCCCGGCTGGATGCGGTCGGGGTTGTCGCCGGTCGGGTTCAGCACCTCACCCCAGTAGTTCGTGGGGATGCCGCCCATGTTGTAGTGGACGGTGGGCAGCACCGGGATCGGGTCCTTGGTGACGTCGACGCCGGCGAAGATCTTCGCCGACTCGCTGATGCCGGGCAGCCGCTCGGCCAGCGCCTCGGGCGGCAGGTGGTTGAGGTTGAGGTGGATGTGGTCCTTGTTGGGGCCGACCCCCCGGCCCTCGCGGATCTCCAGCGTCATGCAGCGGGATACGACGTCGCGGCTGGCGAGATCCTTGTAGGTGGGGGCGTAGCGTTCCATGAAGCGCTCGCCCTCCGAATTGGTGAGGTAGCCGCCCTCGCCGCGGGCGCCCTCGGTGATCAGGCAGCCGGCGCCGTAGATGCCGGTGGGGTGGAACTGGACGAACTCCATGTCCTGGAGCGGCAGGCCCTGGCGGGCGACCATGCCGCCGCCGTCGCCGGTGCAGGTGTGGGCGGAGGTGGCGGAGAAGTAGGCGCGGCCGTAGCCGCCGGTTGCGAGCACCGTCATCTTGGCGTTGAAGCGGTGCAGCGTGCCGTCGTCGAGCTTCCAGGCGAGGAGTCCCTGGCAGGTACCGTCCTCGGCCATGATCAGGTCGATGGCGAAGTACTCGATGAAGAACTGCGCCTTGTGCTTGACCGACTGGCCGTAGAGCGTGTGGAGGATGGCGTGGCCGGTGCGGTCGGCGGCCGCACAGGTGCGCTGCACCGGCGGGCCCTCGCCGAACTCGGTGGTGTGGCCGCCGAACGGGCGCTGGTAGATGCGGCCGTCCTCGGTGCGGGAGAACGGCACGCCGTAGTGCTCGAGCTCGTAGACCGCCTTCGGCGCCTCGCGGGCGAGGTATTCCATCGCGTCGGTGTCACCGAGCCAGTCGGAGCCCTTGACGGTGTCGTACATGTGCCACTGCCAGTTGTCCGGGCCCATGTTGCCCAAGCTTGCGGCAATGCCGCCCTGGGCGGCGACGGTGTGTGAGCGAGTGGGGAAGACCTTGGTGACGCAGGCGGTGCGCAGCCCCTGCTCGGCCATGCCGAGGGTCGCGCGGAGGCCCGAGCCGCCGGCGCCCACCACCACGACGTCGTAGGTGTGGTCGGTGAACTCGTATGCGGCCATGGCTAAGCGTTCCTCAGGAGAAGGCGATCTTGGCGACCGCGAAGATGCCGGTGGCCGCGAAGGCCAGGGTGAGCAGGGTGTTGGCGAGGAGCATCGCGGTGCGCAGCGGCTTGTCGTGGACGTAGTCCTCGATCACCACCTGGACGCCCTGCTGCAGGTGGCGGAAGCCGACGGCGAGAAAGAGGATCGCCACCACGGCGTTGAAGGGATGGCCGTAGGTCTCGCGGACCTCGATCCACGGGGCGCCTAGGTTCTGGGCGAACGGGAAGATGAAGCACAGCGTCAGCGGGATCATCGCGACGGCGGTGAGTCGCTGCGCCCACCAGTGGCTGGTGCCGCCGCCGGCGGTGCCGAGGCCCTGAACCCTTTGCAGGTCGGTGCGAAAGCCCATCGGCCGCCTCCCTAGAAGAACGAGATGATGAGGGTGAGGAGCGTCATCACCCCGGCGGCGACAAGAACGGCGATGGAGGTCGGCCTGATCTGGTCGAGATCGAGGCCTTCACCGGCGTCCCAGACCAAGTGACGGATTCCGTTGAAGAAATGATACCAGAGGGCGGCCATCGCCAGGATCATGATCAGACCGCCGATCCAAGAGCTGAGGATGCCGTCGGCAACGCTGAAGTAGCCGGGACTGCTGGCGAGCGCGACGAACCACCAGACGACGAGGATACCGGCGAGGCCGAGGCCGAGGCCGGTGATGCGGTGGCAGATCGACATGATCGAGTTGATCTGCGGCCGGTAGATCGGGCCGATCATGAAGGGCGAGAGCGGGCGGTTGTCCCGGTCGACGTCTGCCATCTTCACCTCCCCGTCTTCGTCCGTCCCCCGGTAATGCCACCAGATCGCCGTCGATTGCAAGGCGGCGGCGGGGACGGGGTTCCCCGACTATGGCGCCCGGGGTGTTGCGCAGGTTTGCGATGCGCTCGCGGCGAATGAATTGCGACGGTCGGGGATGGAGGCGAAATCCTCTCGGGTTAACAACGAGTTGGACGAGCTGGAAAGCGGCTGGAAAGCGGCAAAACGATTTGGACGCTGGATCGAAGGTTAACGCACCGGTGGGTAGGGCCGCCGGCTGCCCACGGGAACTCCGAGGGCGATTCCCTTGAGGCGGCATCCGGCCGCGTCATCCGCCATGTATGCCGCGTCCTCCTAATTCGTCGCGTACCAGCCGCGGATCAGAAAGGCTTGAAAGAATTGAACCGGCAGCGCGTATCCGGCAGCCCTCAGCAAGCCCTCCGTCTTCGTCGGCGACACGATGCTGAGCGATTTTCGCAGCGTGTCCGGAAGCGCTTGCAACGATTGTCGTGTCGCACCCATCAGCTTCTGAACCCGCTCCCAGTTCGTCAGCATGGCCGGGAAGCCGGTGGAATCGAGGTCATACGCGATCTCGGTGCTGACGAAGTAGCCGCCCGGCTTCAGCCGGTCGCGGATCCTGGCACGGAAGCCCGTCCTGTCTTCGAGCCCGACAAAATGCGCGACAAGAATGCTGAGGGCGGCATCGAACGCCGCGCCTTCCGGCGCGTCCTCGACATGGCCCTGAATCAGCTCGCATCGGTCGAGCAGGTCCGCGCGCTCCAACCTGTCGCGGCAGACCGCGAGCATGGGCGCCGAAGGGTCGACGCCGACGAAGGACCACTCCGCATGGATTTTCGCAAGCGAGAGGATTTCGGCACCGGTCCCGACCCCGACGCAGAGAATGCGCGCACGAGCCGGCAGGTCCTGCAATATCAGGTGAACCAGCAAGTGCATGCTGTCCGCGATGGCGGCGAGCTTGCTGTTCCGCTCGTCATACCCGCCGGCCATTTCCGCGCTGAAGAATGGCGGCGCCAAAGGACTATGGCGGTCATCGGACATCGCTGCGGATCCATGGGAGGGCAGGCAACGCGAACGACTCGAGCGGAGGTCGGGTCAGACCGCCTCGAGGGCGCGCCAGTGCAGGCGGTCGTCGAGCTGGCCGGTGCCGCGGAGGTGCTTGAGCTCCTTGAGGCGGGTGTAGGGGGCGGCCTCGAACATCTCGCGGGTGAGGCCGATGTGCTCGAAGACGGTGCGGAGCTGGCGGGCGCCTCGCTCGGCGGTCCAGGCGGTGCGGAACGCCGGCATCCGCTCGCGGATCTTGGCGAAGGAAACCCGGTAGCTGCGGGTGTCGCCGCCGGAGTCGCCGATGGTGAGCTGGCAGCCGGGGAAGGTCCTTGCGACGATCTCCGCGATCTCGCGGATCCGGTAGTTCTCGCCATCGTCGCCGACGTTGAAGGACTCGCCGGAGACCGCCTCGCGGTCGGCGTCCAGCGCGCATAGCATCGCCTGGCAGATGTCGTCGATGTGGACGATCGGCCGCCACGGCGAGCCGTCGGAGGTCATTCGGATCTCGTGGGTGGTGTGGGCGAAGCCGCAGAGGTTGTTGAGGACCACGTCGAAGCGCTGGCGAGGCGACGCGCCGTAGGCGGTGGCGTTGCGCATGAAGACCGGGGTGAAGCTGGCGTCGGCCATGGGGCCGACCTCCTGCTCTACCAGGATCTTGCAGCGAGCATAGGCGGTCTGCGGGGAGAGCTCGCTTTCCTCGGTGCGCATCTCGTCGCCGCCGGCGCCGTAGGTGGAGCAGGAGGAGGCGTAGATGAAGCGTGAAACGCCGGCCGCCTTGGCCTTGCGGGCGAGACCGGCCGATCCTTGGTGGTTGATCTCCAGGGTGAGCCCGGGGTCGTTCTCGCCGATCGGGTCGTTGGAGAGCTCCGAGAGATGGACAACGGCGTCGAAGCCCTCGAGGTCCGCCGCCTCGACCTGGCGCAGATCCTTGGAGATCACCCGGGGCCGGGCCCGGCGGTCGTCGTAGAGCCAGCCGCGGCGGTAGTAGCCGGTATCGAGGCCGATGACGTCGTGGCCGGCCTCGATGAGCTTCGGGCCCATGATCGCGCCGATATAGCCGTCGGCTCCGGTCAGAAGTACGCGCATGGATGATGTCTCCGGATCAGCGGAAGGCGGCGCGGGCCGCTTCGGTGGGCGGGCGGTCCCAGACCTTCCACGGCGCCTTGCCCGTCTCCCACATCTCCTCGAGGACGTGCTTGTCGCGCAGGGTGTCCATGTTCTGCCAGAAGCCCTTGTGGTGGTAAACGGCGAGCTGGCCCTCGGCCACCATCGCCTTGAGCGGCTCCTGCTCCCAGACCGTCGCGTCACCGTCAACGTAGTCGACGACCCCGGGCTCGCACACGAAGAAGCCGCCGTTGATCAGGTGGCCGTCGGTCACCGACTTCTCGCGGAAGCCGTGGACCCGCTTGCCGTCGGCCGAGAAGTCGAGCGCCCCAAAGCGTCCCGGCTGCTGAACCGCGGTGACCGTGGCCAGGCACCCCTGCTCGCGGTGGTAGCGGACGGTCTCGGTGATGTCGAGGTCGGTGACGCCGTCGCCGTAGGTGAGGCAGAAGGTCTCGTCTCCGATGTAGTCTCGGACGCGCTTGAGCCGCCCGCCGGTCATTGTCTCGAGCCCGGTATCGGCGAGCGTCACCCGCCAGGGCTCGCTTTCCACCCGCTTCACCTCCACCGCGTTGGTGGCGAGGTCGATGGTAAGGTCGTTCGTGCGGTTGAAGAAATCGAGGAAGTACTTCTTGATCAGGTGGCCCTTGTAGCCGCAGCAGATGATGAATTCATTCATGCCGTGGGCCGAATAGATTTTCATGATGTGCCAGAGCATCGGCATCGAGCCGATTTCGACCAGCGGCTTCGGCACGACCGCGGTTTCCTCGCTCAGACGCGTTCCATAACCGCCGGCAAAGATCACCACCTTCATGGCAACTCCCACTCACTACGCCTCACGCGGGCTTACCTAGCAGATCGCCGCGGAGATTGGAGGCTAAAATTTTCGCAATCCCTTAATCGCATCGCGCCTGCGCGCCGCCGACGGCTGCGGGTCGCGGCGCACTAACCAACGTCGAAGGTGAACGCGGCGCCCCCCTTGCCTCCAGGGGCATTCCGGGGCACGACATGGGCCGGCTTGATGATCCCAGGGTACCTGGTCGGGTTTGGAGAGTGCGATGAACGTCCCGTGTCGGAACTGCAAGGCGGAGCTGCGGCACACCTTCGTGGACCTCGGGCCGTCGCCGCTGGCGAATTCCTATGTCCAGCCCGGGGCGGCTCTGGAAGCCGAGCCGTTCTACGCGCTCCACGCCTATGTCTGCGACCAGTGCTTCCTGGTGCAGCTGCCGGCCGTGACCAAGGCCGAGGCTATCTTCAGCGACAGCTATGCCTATTTCTCGTCCTATTCGGAGTCGGTGCTCGCGCATTCCCGCGAGTATGTCGGGATGATGATGGAGCGCTTCGGCTATGGCGCCGGAAGCCAGGTGGTCGAGCTCGCCTCGAACGACGGCTATCTGCTCCAGTACTTCAAGGAGCGGGGCGTGCCGGTCCTCGGCGTCGAGCCGACGGGGAACACCGCCGAGGTGGCGATCGCCGCCGGCATCCCGACGCGCAACGTGTTCTTCGGGGTCGAGACCGCCAGGGCGCTGGTGGCCGAGGGCATCCGGGCCGACCTCATCATCGGCAACAACGTCACCGCGCACGTGCCTGATCTGCACGACTTCGTCGGCGGCCAGAAGATCCTGCTCAAGGACGACGGGGTGATCACGCTCGAGTTCCCACATCTCAAGCAGATGATGGACAAGAACTATTTCGACATGATCTATCACGAGCACTTCTCCTACCTGTCGCTCTACGCCATCCGCGACGTCTTTGCGCGGAACGGGCTCCGGGTCTTCGACGTGGAGGAGATCAAGCCGCAAGGCGGGTCCTTGCGCGTCTTCGGGTGCCACGAGGGCGACGGCTCGAAGCCGGTCAGCGACCGGGTGACGACGCTCCTCGAGACCGAGCTCGCCGACGGCGTCACCTCGCTCGACTACTACCGGCGCTTCGCCGAGCAGGTCTATCGCAGCAAGCGCGACCTGCTGCGCTTCCTGATGGCGGCCAAAGAGGACGGCAAGTCGGTGGTGGGCTACGGGGCACCGGCCAAGGGCAACACGCTCTTGAACTTCTGCGGGGTGCGGACGGATTTCATCGACTACACCGTGGACCGCAACCCCAACAAGCAGGACCGCCTGCTGCCGGGCACCCGCATCCCGATCCGCGGCCCCGAGGCGATCGCCGAGACCAGGCCCGACTACGTCCTGATCCTGCCGTGGAACATCAAGGACGAGGTGATGACCCAGATGGCCGGCGTCCGGGAGTGGGGCGGCAAGTTCGTCGTGCCCCTGCCCGAAGTGGCGGTCCTCGACTGACGTGACCGGGGAAGCGGACGATGGACGGGAGATGCACCGGCTGATCGCCGAGCTCTTCCCCATCTGCCGCAGCATCACCGGCGACGGCGTCCGCGAGACCCTGCGGATCCTCGGCCGGCAGGCACCAATCGAGGTCCACGAGGTGCCCTCCGGCACGCCGGTGCTCGACTGGGTGGTGCCGCCGGAGTGGACCATCCGCGACGCCTGGGTGAAGAACCACCGCGGCGAGCGGGTCATCGATTTCAAGGCCAGCAACCTCCACGTGGTGAGCTACAGCGCGCCGGTCCGCGCGACGATGACCCTGGCCGAGCTGCGCCCGCACCTGCACACCGCCCCCGAGCACCCCGACTGGGTGCCCTACCGCACCTCCTACTACACGGAGGACTGGGGGTTCTGCCTGAGCCAGCGGGCGCTCGAGGCCATCCCCGAGGGCCGCTACGAGGTGGTCGTCGACAGCACGCTGGCGCCCGGCGCGCTCACCTATGGAGAGTGCTTCATCCCCGGCGAGACGGCGGAGGAAGTGCTCCTCTCCGCCCATGTCTGCCACCCGTCGCTGGCCAACGACAACCTCTCGGCGCTGGCGGTCGCGACCCGGCTGATCGGCCGGCTGCGGGGGCGGAAGAACCGGCTGAGCTACCGCTTCGTCTTTGCCCCCGGGACCATCGGGGCGATCGCCTGGCTGGCGCGGAACGAGGCGGGGCTCGGGGCGATCCGCCACGGGCTGGTGCTGAGCAACCTCGGCGATCCCGGCCCGCTGCACTACAAGCGCAGCCGCCGGGGCGATGCCGCCATCGACCGCGCCGCGGCGCTGATCGTCGGGGGGCGGGATGGCGTGGTGCTCGACTTCGAGCCCTACGGCTATGACGAACGCCAGTACTGCTCGCCGGGGTTCGACCTGCCGGTGGGCTGCCTGGCGCGCACCCCCTACGGGCGGTTCCCGGAATACCATACCTCCGCCGACAATCTCGACCTGGTGACGCCGGAGGCGCTCGCCGACTCGCTGGCGGCCATCGAGGCGATCGTCGGGGTGCTCGAGCGGGACGGGACCTGGATCAACCTCAGCCCGAAGGGCGAGCCGATGCTGGGGCGGCGCGGGCTCTACGCGGCGATCGGCGGGGCGTCGGACGCCAAGGACCGGCAATTGGCGCTGCTCTGGGTGCTGAACCTTTCCGACGGGCGGCACTCGCTCGTCGACATCGCCGAGCGGTCGGGCCTGGAATTCGCAACGATCGCCGAGGCGGCGCAGGCGCTCGCCGCCCACGACCTCCTCGCGCCAGCGGCATGAGCCGAGCCGGAGCCATAATTCTCGTGACCGGCGCGGCCGGCGGGATCGGCGGCGCCCTGGCCGCCGCGCTCGCCGCCGAGGGCGCCCGGGTTCACGGCCTCGTCCGCACGGCGACCCCTGGTGCTGCGGACGTGCACACGGTCGATCTGGCGGACGAGGCGGATGTCGAACGCGCCGCCTCGGTCCTGGCCGCAGCGCTGCCGGAGCTCGACGTGCTGGTGCATGCCGCCGGCGCCTATGCCACCGGTGCGCTCGCCGAGGCGCCGCTCGCCGATCTCGACCGGCTCTGGCGGGTCAACGTCCGTGCCCCCTGGGTGTTGACCCGGGCGTTGCTCCCGGCGCTGCGCCGGCGCCGGGGCTGGGTGGTCTTCGTCAATTCATCGGTCTGGGGCGCGGCCCGCGGCGGCATCGGAGGTTACGCGGCCAGCAAGTTTGCGCTAAAGGCGATGGCCAACTCGCTGCGCGCCGAGGTCAACGGCGACGGCGTGCGCGTCCTCAGCGTCTTTCCGGGCCGCACCGCCAGCCGGATGCAGGAGGTGGTGCATCGGGAGGAAGGTAAGCCCTACCGCCGCGAGGCGCTGCTCCAGCCCGAGGACGTGGCCGCGGCGGTGATGGGGATGCTGGCCCTGCCGGCCACCGCCGAGACCACCGACCTCTACATCCGCCCGGCGCGCAAGGGAGCCTAGCCGATGCCGGTGAAGTTCCCCGACCTGCCGCCCGCGCCGGCGCCGAAGCCGACCGGCGCCCTGCGCAGGATTTCCCGTCGCCTAGGGATGAGGCGCCGGGGAGAGGCGCTGCTGAAGACCCTGCTCGACCCGCAATCGGTCGCCCGGGCCCGCGACGCCGACCGCGACGTGGCGCTGCGCCGGGCCGCGATCGAGACGCCCGACGTGCTTCTCGCCACGATGCGGGCCGAGCGGGAGCGCGCACCGCAGGCGCTCTTCCCGGCCCAGGCGGAGGCGCTGCTGACCGCGCGCACCGCCGGCTGGGCCGCGGCCCTGCCGCTCTTTCGCGCCATCGCCGCCGAGCCGCTGGACGGCCCAGGCGCCGGATCGCTGCTCGCGCCGCCCCGGCCGTACCCGGCGGCAAGCCTCGTCGTGCCCGTCGCCTCGCGGCCGGTCGACCTGCCGCCCGAGGCCGCCGCGAAGATCGTCGTCTACACGGTCGCTGCCGGTGGCCGCCCGCCGCTCCATCCGATCCTGGCCAAGCCCGCGGGCCTGCGGTTCATCTGCTTCACCGACCAGGACCTCGCGGTGCCGGGCTGGGAGATTCGGCCGCTCGGCTCCGGCAACGCCGCCTTCCACAAGATCTGCCCCCACGAGGTGCTGCGCGGCACCGCCCCCGACGCCGAATTCTCGCTCTACGTCGCGCCGGACCGGCTCCTCGTCGGCAACCTCGACACGCTCTTCACCCGCTGGCTGGTGCATTCGCCGTTCGCCACCTGGCGCCACGGCGAGAGCCCGGACTGGACCGACCTCGCCGAGCGCCGCGCCATCGGCCGGGCGCCCACCGCCGCCGCAGTCCTCACCCAGGCGGAAGCGTGCGCTGCCGCGGCGGTCTCGCGCGACCAGGGCCTCCACGACACAGGGCTCCTGTGGAGGCGCCACGGGGATCCGGCGGTCGTCCGACTGATGGAGACCTGGTGGCGTTGCGAGGAGGAGGCCCCGGGCGCCGACGAGATGTCGCTCTGCCGGGCAGAGCATGCGGTCGGCACGGCGCCGGATATCCTGCCAGCGGGCCTGGGCAGCGAAGGTCTCAACATCTTCTTCGGCCGCTACACCCGGCCGCCGGTGCCGCGGCCGGACTCGCCGTCCCTCAGGGCCGCCCGGATCCCAATCGCCTTCGTCTACCACGACCGATGGCGGGACCACGGCATCACCATCATGCGTGGCCGGCAGCTCAGCCGGATGATCGCCGAGCGCTACCCCGACCGCTTCGAGGTCACCTACACCGCCGATCTCGACGCGGTGCGCGACCAGATGGTGATCGTCAACCGCGGCGCCCTGCAAGGCTACACCGTCGAGGAGCTGGCCGGGCTCAAGGCCCGCAACGCGCTTCTGGTCAGCGACTGGCTGGACCTGCCGGTGGTGACGGAGACCAACCGGCTCTTCGACGCGCACCTGGCGATGTCGCCGCTGCAGGCTCTCGACATGAGCCGGCGTTATCCGGACGCGCCGTGCTTCTACGTCACCCACCACGTCAACCCGGACGTCCCGCATTCGACGCCGCCGACGGACCAGCTTCGCACCGGCTATTTCGGCCTGCTCGACAACACGGTACTGCCGGGTGCGCTCACCGGCGCGGTGGAGCTGGTCAGCGCCGTCGATTCGAGCTTCACCGCCCGGCACTGGCAGGAGGCGGCGCCGCGGTTCAACTGCCACTGGATCGTGCGCCGGATCAGCCAGTGGGAATGGCACAAGCCATTCCTGAAGGGCTTCGTCGCCGCCCGCTGCGGCGCGGCGGTCATCGTCACCCGCGACGACCTGAACGCGTCCTTCTACCTTGGGGACGACTATCCCTTCTACGCCGAAAGCCTCGATCCGGCCGATCTCGAGATGACCTGGCTCCGGGCCGAGTCGGGCTTCGGCGGGCCGGATTGGGTAATGGCCCTCGACATCATGAAGCAGGTCGCGGCGCGGTCGACCGAGGAACAGGTCTGCACAGAGTTCCGCTTCATGCTCGACGAACTGCTGCGCTGAGCCTCGGCATGGACACCGACTGCGTCGTCGTCGGAGCGGGCGTGGTCGGCCTCGCGGTGGCCCGCGGCCTCGCCCTGACCGGCCGAGAGGTGGTGGTGCTCGAGGCCGAGGGGCTGATCGGCAGCCACACCAGCTCGCGCAATTCCGAGGTGATCCACGCCGGCATCTACTATCCTGCGGGCTCGGCCAAGGCGCGACTCTGCGTCCGCGGCCGCGAGCTCCTCTACCGCCACTGCGAGACCCACGGCGTGCCGCACCGTCGGCTCGGCAAGATCATCGTCGCCACCGACGCCGGGCAGGTCGCGGATCTGGCGGAGATCGACGCCGCCGCCCGCCGCAACGGGGTGGCGGACCTCGCGCCGCTCACGGCCACGGACCTCGCTCGCCTCGAGCCTGACCTGCGCGGGGTCGCAGGCCTTCTCTCGCCATCGACCGGCATCGTCGACAGCCATGCGCTGATGCTGAGCTACCAGGGCGAGGCCGAGGACCGCGGCGCCGCCGTCGCCTTCCGGACCTCGCTCGCCGCCGCGCACTCCGTTCCCGGCGGCTTCGAGATCGAGGCGACCAGCGGCGCGGACCGGCACCGGCTCCGCACCCGCCTCCTCGTCAACGCCGCCGGGCTCTTCGCCGGAGCGGTCGCCGGGCGCATCGACGGGCTCGCCCCGGCGCACCGCCGGCAGGTCCACTACTGCAAGGGCAACTACTTCGGCGCCGTCGGCCGCGTGCCCTTCACCCGGCTGATCTACCCTGTGCCCGAGCGAGACGGCCTCGGCGTCCATCTCACCCTCGACCTCGCCGGGCGGGGGCGGTTCGGACCCGACACCGAATGGATCCCAAGCCTTGACTACGGCCTCGATCCAGGGCGTGCCCGGCCCTTCTACGAGGCGGTCCGTCGCTACTGGCCGGCGCTCCGCGACGGCGCCCTCGTCCCCGACTACACCGGCATCCGCCCGAAGCTCTTCCCGCAGGGCGGTCCGACGACCGACTTCGTCATCGAGGGCCCCGAGACCCACGGCCTGCCCGGCCTCGTCAACCTCTTCGGTATCGAGAGCCCCGGCCTCACCGCCTCGCTCGCCATCGCCGAGGAGGTGGTGGCGCTCGCCTAGGCCTAGGCGCGGACCTCGGCGGCGCGACCTTACCTTTCATAAATGGTTAGCGGCAAACGTGCGGCATCCGGTCAGGCGGAGGCGTTTCGTGCCGCATCAGCGACACTTCCTTGCATTGACACTCCTCCTTGCCCTCGGCACCCCGGCGCGGCGGGCGCCGCCTGCCTGCGCCCCGGGCCGGACGTCGACGTCGCCGTCGGCATCCGCACCGCACCGCCGTTCGTGACGACCGACCCGGTCCGCGGCCGCCGCGGGCTCACCTTCGATCTCTGGGAGAGCATCGCGGAGGAGCTTGCCGAGACCCGGCGGATCGGCTGCACCGCCTTCGTCGACTGCCCGCTCGGCGAGCAGCTCGACGCACTCGCCCGCGGCGACCTCGACCTCGTCATCTCGCCGCTCACCATCACCGCCGAGCGCCTGGAGCGGCTCGACTTCACCTACCAGTACCTGAGCTCCGGCCTGACCGTCGCCCAGCGCGCCAGCAACGCCATCGACTTCCGCTACGCCACCGGCATCCTGCGCGAGACCGTCACCCACCGCGGGGTGCCGACGGCGATCCTGGCCTTCCTCCTCGCCAACATGGTGCTGGCGGCGTTCATCGCCCGCGGCCTCAGCGTCTCGCCCGGCGAGCCCCTGCCGATCCGCCTCTACCGCTACGTGATCGAGACCATCGTGCGCACCATCGGGCTGAAGGGCATCGGCGACGGCGGCCGCTCCACCCCGGGGCGGATCCTCGAGGTGTTCATGGCGGTCGTCGGCACGGCGCTCTCCGCGACGATCTTCGGCGTGCTCACCACGGCGCTCGTCGGCTCGATCGGGGCGAGCCGCGAGATCACCCTCCAGGACCTCGGCACCCACCGGGTGGCGACGCTGAAGGACTCGACCGCGGAGGCCTTTCTCGGACAAATCCGGCGCGATACCGCCGCGCCCGATCCCCGGCTCGAGCCGGTGTCCCAGCGCCGCGGCGCGCCCGCGCCCGCGGCTCCAGTCTGCGTCGCCCCGGACGAGGCCGATGCCGAGACCGCCTGCGTGGCCGCGGGATCCTGGGACGAGGCCATGCGCCTTCTCGTCGACGGCAATGTCGAGCTGGTGCTCGGCGACTGGGCGCAGCTCACCTACCTCGCCCGCCAGCCGGACTTCGCCGGGCGGGTAGCCGTCCAGTCCTCGACCTTCCGCCTCGAGCCCTACGGCTGGGGCGTGTCCCCGCGCCGGCCGGACCTGCGGGCCGAGGTCGACCGGGCGCTGATGCGGCGGGTACGCAGCACCGAATGGCGGTTCGTGGTCCAGGAATACATGGGCAGCGGCAGCATCTTGCCGGAATGACCATGGCCCTGCCCGAACCCGCCCCGCTGGCCACCGCACCGCCCGCCGCCCGGCGTCCCGGACGCCTACGCGAGCTGCTTCGCCAGCGGTCACTACGACCGGCGCTACCCGCGGCCAAATCCCACCGTCCTGCGGATGATCCGCCGCGTTCTGCCGCAGCACGGCCACGTCCTCGACTTCGGGTGCGGCAGCGGTCGCTACCTCCTCGCCCTGCGCGACCGCGCCGCCGTCGCCAGCGGCTACGGCATCACCCCCGGCGGGTTCTCGGTCGCCGCATTGGTGCTGTCGCTTAGCCGGCGCGACCAATACCGTGCTCCTCGGCGGCGCCCTCACCCAGGTCCGGCTGGAGCGACCAGGTGCAGGCGCCCTTGCCCTGCTGCCCACCGCGGTCGAGCGCTGTTACGAGGGCCTCGTCTCGACTTCGGTCAACATCGTCAAGGCAGCGGGCCTCGCCAGCACCATCGCGGTCCCCGAGGCGATTTCGGCGGTCAGCACCATCATCGCCGAAGGCGCCGACGCCGCGACGATGATGACACGCTGCTCGCATTCTATTTCATCTTCGTGCTGGTCGTCCTCGGCCTGCTGCGCACCGCCAGGGGAGCGCTCGCGTGGGCGAGATAGCCGGCATCCTCTGGGGCTGGCCCCCCTATCTCGCCGGCGGTTTCGCCGGCAACCTCACCGTCGCCGCCCTGGCGATGATCGCGGGCACCGGCCTGGCGCGCTCCTCGGGCGGGGTCGCGACTCCCGCCTCGTGCTGCTGCGGGCGCCGGCATGGGCGCTCACCTCCCTCTGCCGGAACGTCCCGAGCTTCGTGCTGATGTTCTACGTGGCGCTGGTGCTGCCGCCGGAGATTGCCTGGGACGACACGGTGGTCAGCGTGCCGCTCTGGATCAAGGCAGCGCTGGCGCTCACCATCCCGGTGATCGGCTTTGCCTCGGACCAGGGCCTCGCCCTGCGGCGCCAGCGCCGCGCCGGCATCGCCGGAGCGGACGCGACCTATCTGACCGCGTGGCTCCAGTATTTCCTGATCGTGCTGATGGCGACGGCAACCGCGTCCGTGATCGGCGCTGACGAGATCGTCGGCCGCGCCAACCACGTCATCGCCCCCGACAACCGCGTCGAATTCCTGATCGCCACCTATCTCTACGTCTCGGCGTGGTTCCTGGCCTTCGGCCTCGTGCTTACCCGCACACTGGCGTGGATCGCCCGGAATCGCCACACCGAGCCGCCCCTGCCGGCGGCGAGAAAGGCTGCATGAACGAGAGATTAATTTCGGGCTCGGTTTCGTTTGGAATCAGATACTTGACCCTCCCGCGCAAGTTGCGCACCGTGGCGTTTTCGGCGCTTCTCGCCGTTGGCGGATGCGGTCTCCTCGGCAGCGACGAGCCCGAGGCGCCGGTCGAGGCCTGCCCGCGCGAGGACCTCCCGGCCCGGAACCTCGTGGGCGCCTTCCTCCGGCAACCGGAAGGGGTCGGCCTCTTCGAGGTCCTCGCGGTGGAAGGCCGCGCCAGCCGGTCCGGGGCGGTCCGGCGACTCTGGCTCGACGACTACACCTTCAAGGCCCGCGCCGACGACGACGGTGGCCTTGACGGCAGCCGCGGCGCCCGCGCCGAGCCGATCCCCGGCCTCGCGATCTCCGCCGCCGGCGCCTCAGCCTTCACCGTCGGCTACCGCCTCGACGGCACCGCCTACACCGGCCGCCTCGCCATCGGCACGCCGACCCCGGGGTCGCGCCTGCCGAGCAACGGCCAGGTCCGCTACCAGGGTCCGGTGCAGCTCACCGTTCAGGGCGCCCCTCCCGCGCTGCCGGTCGAGGTCACCGGAACCGCCGTCCTCGACGTCGGCTTCGGCTCGCGCCAGGTGTCGATGACCGTGTCCACCCCGTCCGGCGCCCTGCCCTTCAGCCGCATCGACTGGACCGGCATCGGCATGTGCGGCCCGCGTCTCTGCAGCACCGGCCAAGGCGGCTTCCGCACCGCCGGCCCCGACGGAAGGGCGGTCAGCTTCGTCGGCTCCGGCGGCGGCGCCCCCGGCGGCTCCGCCATGGTCAATGCCACTTGTACGGCGTCGAGAAGCCGCCGCCGGACGCCCCGCCGGCATCTCCGGCGTCTGCTGATCCAGCGCGACTCGGCGCCATCTCCGGAATCTTCGCCGTCAGTCCCGAACCCTGACCCGTCCCGGACCCGTCCGGCTTGCTTTGCCGGACCGAAGCCTGCAAAATACCTCTAGTTGAGTTCCCGTCACATAGATTATCGCGAAAAGTGTTCACCAGCCGGCGCTCCCTTTGGTGAGCCCGCCGCCCAAATCTTGGGAAGACCGGATTCGCCGTGAGTGGGGCGCGTCACTGACGGCACCGCGCGCGGCCGGCGGCTTCCCTTCGCGCTCGCCGACGGTTACGTCCGCCCCCAGGAGCGCAGCCTCGCCGACAAGCTGACGCTGGCCGCGGCCATCGCCGGCCTCGTCCGCTTCGCCGGCCGCGCCGACACCTGGGAGAAACTCTTCGTCCAGGAGCCCGCGGTGATGATGGCCGGGCTCCTCGCCACCCGCAGCGAGGCGCGCCGGGCCGACTTCGCCGAGCTCATCCAGACCGACCCGTCCGCCGCCGCCGCCGAACTTCGCGGCTTCGCCCGTCAGGTCGGGGTCTGGCTCGAGCGTGCCGCCACCGCCGGCCGCGCCGCCTTCTCGGCCCAGCTCCAGGCGATGGATGGCCGCGATGCCGTTACCCACCTCGTGCGCGCCATCGCCGCCGTCCCCGACGCCGCCCCCGGCACCCTCGCCGCCGCAATCCTCGCCGTCACCGGGACCGCCGCGCCTCCGGACGCCGTCGGTCGCGCCCGTGCCGCCCGCCAGGCGCTGGTCGACGCCCACGAGCGGCTCCTCAACGTCGTCGCCGCCTTGGGCCCCGCCGTCGCGCGCCGCTTCGAGGCCCGCCTCGGCTCCGGCGAGATCGACCCGCGCTCGGCCTCCTCCTGACCGAGCTCGAGCTCCTCGGCGACGTCGAGGACCGGATCAACCGCTTACCCGACCGCCACGTCGCCTGGTATTTCACCGATATCCTCGGCCAGACGCCGCTGCCGGCCCAGCCCGAGCGCGTGCTGCTGCGCATCGCCCCCGGCCAGCAGCCGGTCCCTCTCGAGGAAGGCACCGCTTTCCTCGCTCGCCTGTCCGGCGCGCCGGAACCGCAACGCTACCGGCTGGTCGAGGGTCTGCGAGTGGCGCCGGTCTGGGTCGCGGACGCCCGCGTCCTGCGCTTCTTCGCGACCCGATGATCTGTCCGCAGTCCGAGATGGGCTTCATCAGCGGCGTCAGCCTCGCCACCCACGGCGTCGACGGCGCGGCGAGCCGCGACGCCTGTTCGCCACCGGCGCCTAGGGCGACGTCGCCATGGGCCTCGCCGTATCGAGCCCGATGCTCGCCCTCGGCGAGGGCCGCCGTCGCATCGAGATCACGCTCGGCTTCGACCGCCGGCAGGAGGCGACCGACCCGGAGACCATGCGGCCCGGAGCGACGGACCGCGCCGGAGGGGCCTCGCCCCGCGAGGCCGTCGCCGGAGTGATCCTCTCGGACCCCGCGATGATCGAGCCCTTCGGCATCGGCGTGCCCGAGGCCGCCGTCGAGATCATCGCCGGCTGGGTCGAGGCTCTCGTCGCCGAAACCGGTCTCGCCCCGACGCTGGCCCTCTTGCAGCAGGCCTGCCTCCGCGCCGCAACGACGCCGGACGGTCTACGGTCGCATCGTCGCCGCCACCCTGGTTGAAGGCCGTCCCTGGACCGAGGGTGGGTTCCGCGAGACGGCGCTCGACCGCATCGCCACCCATCTCGGCGGCAACGCCGCGCGCTCGGTCGCGGCCGGACTCCTCGACCGTTGGCGCGACGAGGTGTTCCAGACGCTGCTTCACGACGCTTTGCCCTTGCCCTCACCGCCGAGAACGGGACCTTCGAACCGGCGCCGTCCGGGTGGCGCCCCGCCCGGTCGAGGCGGGACCGGGGATCGTCTTCACCGTTCAGCTCGACGAGGCCGCCCCCGCCATCGTGCCGCCACCCGGCGCCGCCGCGCCCGAGCTCTCGATCCGCACCGGCGGTAAGGCGCGCTTCTGCCCCCTTTCGCTCTTCGAGCTACGCCATCGAGGAGGTCAGGATCGCGGTCCGGGTTGAGGGCATGAGCCGCCTCGCCGCCTTCTCCGACGACGGGCCGCTCGACACCGGCCAGCCGTTCATGCCCTTCGGCTGTTGTTTTCCGCTGAGAACTGACCCGGGGGTTTCCATCGAGAGGTGACGCGCCTGAAGTTTATGGTCTGCGGGTCATGACTGGGTCAATGGCGGTCATCTCTCCTTCTTCCTGCGTGCCGCCTCGGCGCTGGCCCTGAAACGGAAGCTGTCGTTTCCGGTCTCGAGGATGTGGCAGCGATGGGTCAGGCGATCGAGGAGAGCGGTGGTCATCTTGGCGGTCGCCGAAGACCGTGGCCCATTCGCTGAAGCTGAGATTGGTGGTGATGGCCCTGCCCGTGGCGCTGAACGGCAGGTAGCCGAGCTCGTCGAGGATCACGAGGTCGGCGCGCATGAGGCTCTCTGCGATCTTCCCCGCTATGCCCTTTGCCTCTCTTGCTCAAGCATGTTGACGAGTTCGACGGTGGAGAAGAACCGAACCTTCTTCCGGTGATGCTCAATGGCCTGGACGCCAAGCGCCGTCGCGACGTGTGTCTGCCCTGGCCCGCCGATCAGGACGACGTTGTGGACGCCGTCGATGAACTCGCCCCGGTACTTCGCGTAAATCAGCGACCTCGGCCTTCGAGCGAGATTGCGACAGGATCGGAACGGCCGCTTCGAAGGCGGGCGAGCCCTGTTCGATGAGGTCCTCGACGGCCTGGGCCATCCCGTACATCTTCAGGCTGCGCATCATGATGACGATGGCGGCGCTGGCGGGATCATGATCATGGCGCGCCCCCTGTTTCCGGCCGCGCAGGCCGTCATTAGCGCGCGACATTCGCCTTGGGCTCCTCGAGCAGCGCCAGACCCGTTGGCGGGGCGACCTCGGGCGTGCCCGTAGGCCTTTCGTCGATCAGCCGGTGCAGCAGATTGAGCACATGGGTCTTGGTCGCCACCCCGGCCTCAAGCGCCAGTTCCAACGCACAGAGCACCGCCTCTTCGTCGTGCTGCAGCACCAAGGCGAGGATCTCCACCATCTCCCTGTCGCCGCGGGCGCTTCAGCAGATGCTGCTGGAGGCGCCGGAAGGCCTCGGGCAGCTCGGCGAAGGGCGCGCCGTTGCGCAATGCGCCAGGCTTTCGCTGGATGACGGCCAGGTAGTGCCGCCAGTCGTAGATCGTCCGAGGCGGCAGCTTGTGCGAGCGCTGGATCACCCGCGCATGCTCGCAGACGATCTGCCCCTCGGCCGCGACCACGAGCCGGTCGGGGTAGACCCGCAGGCTGACCGGGCGGTTGGCGAAGGACGCCGGGACGCTGTAGCGGTTCCGCTCGAAGCTGATCAGGCAGGTCGGCGACACCCGCTTGCTCTGCTCAACGAAGCTGTCAAAGGCCGGTGGTGTCGGCATCAGGGCCGGCTTCTCCGCGCGCCAGACCTCGGCGACGGTCCCCGGCAGCGTGCCATGCGGCGTGCGCTCCCACTGCTCGATGCAACGCCGCTCGAGCCAGGGATTCAGGGCCGCCAGGTAAGGAAAGTCCGGCATCAGCTGCAGGATCAGGCGGCGGGCGTTCTCCTCGACCTGCCCCTTCTCCCAGCCAGCATCCGGATTGCAGAACTCCGGCTCGAAGACGTAGTGGCTGGCCATGGCCAGGAACCGGGCATTGACCTGACGCGCCTTGCCGGAACCGACCGGTCCACCGCGGTCTTCATGTTGTCGTTGATACCCCGCCCCGGCACGCCGCCGAAGACCCGGAAGGCGTGCCGGTGGGCATCAAACAGCATCTCGTGGGTCTGCAGCAGGTAGGCCCTGAGGGAATGCCCGGCTGTGCGACAGCTTGATGTGGGCGAGCTGGAACTTGATGTGCTCCCCGGCGATCGCCGCCCGGTCCTCGCTCCAGTCGAACTGGAAGGCCTCCCCGGGCTGGAACACGAGCGGCACAAATGTGCCGCGTCCGGCGGTCTGCTGTTCGCGCTGGCGGTCAGCCTTCCACTTCCGCGCGAAGGCCGCGACCCGGTTATAGGACCCCTCGTAGCCGAGGGCGACCAGATCGGCGTGGAGCTGCTTCGCTGCTTCAGGGTCCGTCGCTCCTTGCGGGACTTGCCCGCCTCCGTCTTCAGCCAGGCCGACAGCTTGTCGACGAAGGGATCGAGCTTGCTCGGCCGTTCCGGAACCCTGAACGCCGGGGTCGCCGGGGTCGCGTCCCGGGTTGTGGTGTAGCTCGACGGTAGCGTCGCCGGCTGCCTGCGCGGATTGACGCGCTGGCAGGCAGGCGGCGACGCGGTGGTCATCGCGCGATCTTCGGTGATGGTCGGGTTTGCGAAGCCAACCTGATCGGAGACACACGATGACCGACGAGATGATGACCCTGCGCGGCCTGGTCGAGAAGACCCCCGACGCCGATCTGTTGCGAGAGATGATCGGCTTCGCCGCCGAGCGTCTGATGGAATTGGAGGTGGGTGGCCTGACCGGCGCCGCCTGGGGCGAGAAGAGCCCCCGAGCGGCTGGCCCAGCGGAACGGTTACCGGGAGCGGATGTGGGAGACCCGAGCCGGGAGCGTGGATCTGCGCATCCCGAAGCTGCGGAGGGGCAGCTACTTCCCGGGCTTCCTCGAGCCACGGCGGATGGCGGAGAAGGCGCTGACGGCGGTGATCCAGGAAGCCTACATCCACGGCGTCTCGACGCGGTCGGTCGACGACCTGGTGAAGGCGCTCGGGATGAGCGGCATCTCCAAGAGCCAGGTCTCCCGGCTCTGCGCCGAGATCGACGAACGGGTGACCGCGTTCCTCGAACGCCCGTTGGAAGGTGACTGGCCCTACCTGTGGATCGACGCGACCTACCTGAAGGTGCGCCAGAACGGCCGCATCGTTTCGGTGGCGGTGATCGTCGCGGTCGGCGTCAACAGCGATGGCCGGCGCGAGGTGCTGGGCATGGACATCGGCCCATCCGAGGCCGAGCCCTTTTGGACCGCCTTCCTGCGCAAGCTCGCCCGCCGCGGCCTGCGCGGCGTGAAGCTCGTCATCTCCGATGCGCACGAGGGGCTGAAAGCCGCGATCTCCAAGGTGCTCTGCGCCACCTGGCAGCGCTGCCGCGTTCACTTCATGCGGAACGCCCTTGCCCATGCCGGCAAGAGCGGCCGTCGCGTGGTCTCCGCCTTCGTCGCCACCGCCTTCGCCCAGAACGACGCAGACAGTGCGAAGCAGCAATGGCGCCGCGTCGCCGACCAGCTCCGTCCCAAGGTCCCGAAGCTCGCCGCGCTGATGGACGAGGCCGAGCCGGATGTGCTGGCCTCCATGACCTTTCCCCAGCAGCACCGGCTCGAAGCTGCACTCGACAAACCCGCTCGAGCGGCCCAACGGCGAGATCAAGCGCCGCACCGAGGTCGTCGGCATCTTCCCCAACGAGGCCGCCATCACCCGCCTTGTCGGCGCAATCCTCCTCGAGCAGAACGACGAGTGGGCCGTCCAGCGCTCCCGCTACATGACCCTTGAGACGATCGCCCCTATCCCCGATGATCCCATCATCGGCCTGCCACCCGTGGCAGGTTGATCGGCCCGGCCAGTCCCAGAACTCGTGGTGGCCTTCGCCAGCTACACCACCTCATGGGACACGACCAACGCCGGCTCCACCGCTCCCGACCGCAGGTACTTGCGGATCGTGTTCCGCGACAGCCCCGTCCGCCGTGCAATCTCCCGAATCGAAAGCTGATCCCGCAATGCCCAACGTCGGATCACGCTCAACAGCGCCATGTCGATCACTCCGTTGCCACCGCTTCTCCAGCCAGGGGACGTTCGAACATGGGTCACATCTCGGTGGAAATCTCCCGGCCGCCCGGGTCAGTTCTCAGTGCAAATCAACAAGTCGGGCCTTTGATGACGGCGAACCCGGCAGGACGCCAATGGTTTACCGGGATCCGGGGTGGCTGGAAACCGGCTGGAAAGTTTCCGTGATGTTTGGCCCGTTAGTTCGTTGATGTCAGGCACGAGGTTGCCAGGTTCGGTCGTCGCGGACGAGGACGTTGGCGAGGATGACGAGCTGGCGCATCACCGCGACGAGCGCGAGCTTGGCGGGCTTGCCCTTGGCGCGGAGGCGGTCGTAGACGACCTTGAGGTCCGGGTTGCAGCGCGCCGCCGAATGGGCCGGCAGGTAGAGCGCCCGGCGGAGGTCGCGCCGGCCGCCGCCGATCTTCGCCCGACCCTTCCATGTCCCGGACTCGCGCGTGAACGGGGCGAGGCCGGTGAGGCTCGCGACCGTGGCCGCTTCGAGGGTGAGCTCGGGTATTTCCGCGAGGACCGCCGCGGCGGTGACCAGGGAGACCCCGGAATGCTGCAGAGGATCTCGGCCTTGCGCGCCAGGCCCGCGTCCGAGGCGACGAGGTCGGCGATCGCCGCGTCGACCTCGTCGAGCGCGCGCTCGATCTGTCGCAGGCGGGTGGCATGCTGGCGCTTCAGGAGCGCGAGCGTGAGCCGGCCGGCGCGGTTCGTCGCCGCGGTGCGCTCGCGCACCAGCGCGCTGCGGGCGAGCCGGAGCTCGTGGAACTCGGCGAGGACCACCGACCTCGGCTCCTGCGGCGCCGGCTCCAGCATCGCGCCCATGCGGGCGATCAGCCGGGCGTCGCCCCGATCGGTCTTGGCGTGGGTGCCGATCGCCTCGGCGAAGCGCCGGACGCGGGCCGGGTTCAGCTTCGAACAGGGGACATCGGCGCGGTGCAGCGCCCGCTCGAAGGCGGCATGATAGGCGCCGGTCGCCTCGAAGGCGACGCGGGCGACGTCCGCGCCGATCCAGCGGATGAGCCGCCGGTGCCCGGCAGGGTCGTTGGCGACCCGGCAGGTCTCTCCGCCCGGCAAGCGGCAGGCGTCGAGATGGTCTTTGGAGATGCCCACGCCGATGGTAGACTTCGTCATCTTTTCCGGTGCCCCATGCTTGTCATGCGAGCCTCGCGCTCGATTTTCCGTTCGGGTCTCGGGAAGGGCGAGGGGCGACCCATCTTTCCATCGGCCCCTTCGGGCCTGCGGCCATGCGGTCCGATCCCTCGCGCCGCCGGAGGGTGGCCACCCTCCGGCAGCGCCCCACCTTGCCGGAAATCGCCCTCAAGGGAGCAGACAAGCGGCTGGAAAGTAACCATACGATTTTAATGCCGGCTCAATCATTAACGCGCGCCACGCGGAGCCCGATGGATTCGGGGGCAGCGGCAGATCAGCTTTCCGGCACGTCCAGTGTCTGCAACGGGCCGCCGGCCGTCCCGTCGATGGTACGCAGCACCGCTTCCGCCAAACCCATCCCGGCCCGCCGGAAATCCTCGTGGACCACCTCGATCTCGCCCCGGAACTTCCGCATCATATTGAAGGACTCCTTCACCGCCACGTCGAAGTCCCGCCCGATCACGAACCCCGCCGCCTCCGCGGCGCCGATCGCGGAGATCGCTGCCGAGGCGCTGCCGCAGACGATCCCGTCGGGACGGCGCCGCGACGTCATCAGCCGGCCGATCTCGGCCCGGATATCCTCGTGGCTGCTGTCGGTGGTCACCGCCCGGATCGGGACGTCGATCAGGTCGTGGCGCTCAATGGCCCGCTGGAAGCCCTCGGTCATGTGCCGCGAGTAGGTCAGCTCTCCCGGCGGCGCCAACAGCGCCAGCCGCCGCCGCCCCCTTCCGGCAAGCCGTCCCACCGCCACCTCGCCATAGCGGGCGTTGTCGAAATCGAAGAACGGATGCGCGATGCCCATGTCGGTCCGCCCATGGGTGGCGAAGGGAAATCCCCGCTGGCTCAGGTAGTGCACCCGCGCATCCTGCGGCTCGGTCCGCGAAAAGATCACTCCGTCCGCCGACCCCGTCTCGACGATGTAGCGCACCGGGTCGAGCGGATCGCTCCGGGCCCCGTACGGCGTGACGATCAGATGATACGGCGACCCGGCGAGGTATTCCGAGATCCCGTAGACCAGGTGCGACGTCGGCCCCAGCACCTCGGTCTCCACCGACAGGATCAGGCTGATCACATTGGTCTTGCCCGTCCGCAGCCGCACGCCGGCACGATTCGGCCGATAGCCGATCTGCTGCGCCACCAGCCGCACCCGCTCCTTGGTGGCCTGCCCGATATCCGGCGCGTCATGCAGCGCCCGCGACACCGTGGTTACCCCGAGGCCGGTCATGTAGGCGATCGTCTTCAGAGTCGGCCGCCCGCCGCCCTCCGTCGGATCGATCGCTTCGTCCCGCACCTTCACTTTTCGAGTATCCTCGGCAGACCTTGCCCCGATTCGCACGATATTCGGTCCGACGGGCCATTCAAGCTGAAACGTTACAGTAGCGGCCGGAATTTCCGGGACCGCCGCTTATTCCAGCATGACCGCTTGACCGATCTATCGCCCACACCACTGAAAATCTTGCGATATCAGCGCGAGATGACTTGGACGCCGCACTCAAGCTCGTAAGGGCAAATCCGGCTATTGCGTTATCGCCGCCGCTCCCTTAGCCTTTTCCTGCAACGATGTAGAACTGGGAGGTTCACAATGAAGACTCTTTCGCAGGTCGCGGCGCTTGCCGCGACCGTGGCATTGCCCGGCAGCATGGCGCATGCCACCGATCTCGAGGTCACGCACTGGTGGACCTCCGGCGGCGAGGCTGCTGCGGTGGCCGAGTTCGCCAAGGCCTTCGACGCCACCGGCAACCACTGGGTCGACGGCGCCATCGCCGGCTCCGGCGACACGGCGCGGCCGATCATGATCAGCCGTATCACCGGCGGCGACCCCATGGCGGCGACCCAGTTCAACCGTGGCCGCCAGGCCGAGGAGCTCGTCGAGGCCGGGCTGATGCGCAACCTCGACGACGTCGCCGCGGCAGAGAACTGGGCGGCGGTGGTCAATCCGCCGTCGCTGCTCGACGCCTGCATGCTCGATGGCCACGTCTACTGCGTCCCGGTCAACATCCACGCCTGGCAGTGGCTCTGGCTCTCCAACAAGGCGTTCGAAACCGCCGGCGTGCCGGTGCCAACCAACTGGGACGAGTTCGTCGCCGCGGGGCCGAAGCTGCGCGACGCCGGGATCCAGCCGCTGGCGGTCGGCCAGCAGGGCTGGCAGCAATCGGGCCTGTTCAACCTCTTGCTGCTCTCGATCGGGGGCAAGGATACCTGGCTCAAGGTCTACGACGAGAAGGACGCCGACGTGGCGGGCGGGCCGGAGGTGGCAAAGGCGTTCGCGGCCCTGGCCGACGCCCGTGATCTCGGCAAGGGCTCCAACGTCCAGGACTGGAACCAGGCCACCAATATGGTGATCACCGGCAAGGCCGGCGGCCAGATCATGGGCGACTGGGCGCAGGGCGAGTTCCAGGTCGCGGGCCAGGTTGCCGGCCAGGACTATACCTGCCTGCTCGACCTCGGAGTCTCCGATCCCTACATCACCACCGACGGCGACACCTTCTACTTCCCGAAGCTCGACGACCCGGAGAAGTCGAAGGCGCAGGAGGTCCTGGCCTCGGTGATGCTATCGCCCGAGACGCAGGTGGCCTTCAACCTCAAGAAGGGCTCTATGCCGGTGCGCGGCGATGTCGACCTCACCGCCGCCAACGACTGCATGAAAAAGGGGCTCGACGTGCTGAAGACGGGTAACGTCGTCAAGAGCACCAACGAGATGATCACCCAGGACACCAACTCGCAGCTCAACGACCTGATGACGCAGTTCTTCGCCACCGACATGTCGGTCGAGGACGCGCAGAAGAGCTTCGCGGACCTGATCGCCAGCGCCGACTGAACCGGCGCCCGCGAGACCGCCGGCCCCGCGCGGGGCCGGCGGATCAGTCCGAGACGTCCGTGGGGGGAAACCGTATGGCAGCGCAGCGTCCGAGCAAGCTCTTCCACAATCTCAGCGCCAAGATCGCCTCGATTCCGATGATCCTGACCGCGGTCGTCGTCTTCGTCGGTGGCACGATCTGGACGGTAGTCTTCTCCTTCACCAGTTCCAAGCTGCTGCCGCGGTTCGACTTTGTCGGCCTCGACCAGTACCGCCGGCTCTGGTCCAGCTCGCGCTGGCTGGTCTCGATCGAGAACTTGGCAATCTACGGCCTCCTCGCCCTGATCTTCTCCTTCCTGATCGGCTTCATCCTCGCCGCCCTCCTCGACCAGAAGATCCGCTTCGAGGACGCCTTCCGCACCATCTTCCTCTACCCCTTCGCGCTCTCCTTCATCGTCACCGGCCTCGTCTGGCAGTGGATCCTGAACCCCGACTTCGGCGTGCAACATATCGTCCGCGGGCTCGGCTGGGAAAGCTTCACCTTCAACCCGATCTACGATGCCAACCTGGTGCTCTACGGCCTCGTGATCGCCGGTCTCTGGCAAGGCACGGGTCTCGTCATGTGCCTGATGCTCGCGGGGCTCCGCGGCATCGACGAGGATATCTGGAAGGCGACCCGCGTCGAGGGCATCCCGATGTGGAAGACCTACATCTTCGTGATCATTCCGATGATGCGGCCGGTCTTCATCACCACGCTGGTCATCGTGATGAGCGGCATCGTCAAGCTCTACGACCTCGTGGTCGCGATGACCGGCGGCGGTCCTGGAACGGCCTCCGAGGTGCCGGCGAAATACGTCTACCAGTACATGTTCGGCGCGCAGAACCTCGCCCAGGGCTTCGCCGCCTCGACGATGATGCTGGTCACCGTCGCCATCATCATTGTCCCGTGGGCCTATCTCGAGTTCGGAGGAAAGAAGCGTGTCTAACCCCGACTCCCTTGCCGGCGCCGTCGCCGCCGATACCGTCATCGAGACCCTCGACCGGTCCGAGCCGCGTGGGGCACGGCCGCGCCCGAGGCTGTCGCGGCGGAACATCATCCTCTACGGCACGCTGTTCGTGGTGGCGGTCTATTACCTGATCCCGCTCTACGTGATGGTGGTGACCTCGCTGAAGGGGATGCCGGAGATCCGGCTCGGCAACATCTTCTCGCCGCCGATGGAGATCACCTTCCAGCCCTGGGTGAAGGCCTGGGCCGAAGCCTGCACCGGCCTCAACTGCGACGGTCTCAGCCGGGGCTTCTGGAACTCGGTCCGCATCACCATCCCCTCGGTGATCATCTCGATCGCCATCGCCTCGGTGAACGGCTACGCGCTGGCGAACTGGCGCTTCAAGGGCGCCAACACCTTCTTCGCCATCCTGATCTTCGGCGCCTTCATCCCCTACCAGGTGATGCTCTACCCGATCGTCATCATCCTTCGCACCATCGGCCTCTACGGCTCGCTCACCGGGCTCGTCATCGTCCACTCGATCTTCGGCATGCCGATCCTGACGCTCCTGTTCCGCAACTACTTCACCTCGGTTCCGGAGGAGCTCTTCAAAGCCGCCCGCGTCGACGGCGCCGGCTTCTGGGGCATCTACTTCAAGATCATGATGCCGATGGCGCTGCCGATCTTCGTGGTTGCGATCATCCTGCAAGTCACCGGCATCTGGAACGACTTCCTGTTCGGCGTGGTTTACACCAAGCCCGACACCTACCCGATGACGGTCCAGCTCAACAACATCGTCAACTCGGTGCAGGGCGTGAAGGAATACAACGTCAACATGGCCGCGACGATCATCACCGGCCTCGTTCCCCTCGTTATATACTTCATCTCCGGCAAGCTCTTCGTGCGCGGCATCGCCGCGGGCGCGGTGAAGGGATAAGTCCATGTCCATGTCCACCCATGCCGAGACCAAGCACAGCGTTTCGGTCAAGGACCTCGACCTCGCCTTCGGCAACGTGAAGGTCCTCAACAACCTCAACATCGACATCGGGCAGGGCGAATTCCTGGTGCTGCTCGGCCCCTCGGGCTGCGGCAAGTCGACGCTGCTCAACTGCATCGCCGGTCTGCTCGACATCACCGACGGTCAGATCTGGATCCAGGGCAAGAACGTCACCTGGGAAGAGCCCAAGGACCGTGGCATCGGCATGGTCTTCCAGTCCTACGCGCTCTACCCGCAGATGACCGTGCGCGGCAACCTGGCCTTCGGCCTGAAGAACGCCAAGCTCCCCAAGGACGAGATCAACAAGCGCATCAAGCGGGCCTCGGAGATCCTCCAGATCGAACCGCTCCTCGACCGCAAGCCCGCCGCCCTCTCCGGCGGCCAGCGCCAGCGCGTCGCCATCGGCCGGGCGCTGGTGCGCGACGTCGAGGTCTTCCTCTTCGACGAACCGCTCTCGAACCTCGACGCCAAGCTGCGGGCCGAGCTGCGCGTCGAACTCAAGCGCCTGCACAACAACCTCGAGAACACCATGATCTACGTCACCCATGACCAGATCGAGGCGCTGACCCTGGCCGACCGCATTGCCGTGATGCGCGGCGGCTTCATCCAGCAGCTCGCCGACCCCAAGACCATCTACAACAGGCCCTCGAACCTCTTCGTCGCCGGGTTCATCGGCTCGCCGGCGATGACCTTCATCGAGGGCGAAGTCACCGACGGCCCGGACGGCCCGGTGTTTCGCAAGGAAGGCGTCGAGGTCCCGCTCGCAGGCTACGACGGCGTCATACCCGCGGCAAGCCGTCTGCCGGTGATCCTCGGGGTGCGCCCGGAGCATACCGAGATCCGGCGCGACGGCACCGGCGGCGTCCCGGCGGTGGTGGACCTCGACGAACCGATGGGATCGGACAGTCTGGTCTGGCTGACCATGGTGGGCCAGCCGATCTCGGTCCGCGCCACCCCGGACCACGGCTTCCGTCGCGGGGAGAAGGTCACGCTTGCCCTCGATATGTCCAAGGCTTCCCTGTTCGACAAGAAGACCGAACAGCGGCTCTGATCGTCCAACGCCTGTTCCCGGGGGGAAATGCTCGATCTCGCAGGATCCTGGACGCTCGCCGACCCGGCGGGTGAGTTCACCGCGCCGATGCGTCTGCCCGGTGACGTTCACTCGGCGCTGCTCGCGGCCGGCCTGATCCCCGACCCCTACGGCGGCCGCAACGAATACGCCGTCCGCTGGGTCGCCGAGCGCGACTGGACGCTCACCCGCAGCTTCGAGGAAAGCGGCGGCTCCCGCCTCCTGGTCGTCGGCGGCCTCGACCCCGGCGCCGAGGTCCGGCTGAACGGCACCGCCGTCCTCACGTCGCCCTCCGCTTTCCGCGAGCAGACCGCCAACGTGGAGACGCGACCTGGCGAGAACCGCATCGACATCGTCCTTCGCTCCAACCCCCGCCTCGCCGACGCGCTCCAGGCCGCGCAGCCCTTCCCCATCCCCTACTCCGCCAGCAACTGCCCGATCCCCAACGGCAACATGTTCCGCCAGCCGCAATGCGACTTCGGCTGGGACTGGAACATCGCCCTCGCCCCTGCCGGCCTCGCCGGCGGCATCCACCTCGTCGGCCCCGAGGGCGAGATTGCCGCACCCTGATCCGCCAGACCCACGCCGACGGTTCGGTCCTGGTCGAGCTCGACGTCTGGCTCCGCGGCGTCCGCGCCGAGATCGACTGGCAACTCGCGCTCTGCGGCGTCGGCACCAGCGGCCGCGCCACCGTCACCGACGGCCAGGCGCCAATCCGCGCCACCCTCACCGTCGAGAACCCGGCCCTCTGGTGGCCGAACGGCCTCGGCGACCAGCCGCTCCACGAACTCACCCTCCATCCGGCCCGCTCTCCCGCCCTGGCCCGTCGCGCTCCGCGACATCCGACTCGTCTCCGAACCCGACGCCACCGGCCGCAGCTTCGGCTTCACCGTCAACGGCCGCCAGGTCTTCGCCCGCGGCGCCAACTGGATCCCAGCCGACGCGCTGCCCGGCCCATCCCCGCCGAAGACCGCCGCCCTTCTTCGCTCCGCCGCCGACGCCCACATGAACATGATCCGCGTCTGGGGCGGCGGCCGCTACGAGCCGGCGAGCTTCTACGAAGCCTGCGACGAACTCGGGTTGCTCGTCTGGCAGGACTTCATGTTCGCCTGCCACCTCTATCCCGCATCGGACGATTTCCTCGCCGAAGGCACCCGAGAGGTCTCTTACCAGTCGCGCCGCCTCGCCCACCACGTCGCCCTCTGGTGCGGCGACAACGAATTTATCGGCGCGCTCGTCTGGTTTGAGGTGACCCGCAACAACCGCGACCGCTACCTCGTCGGCTACGACCGGCTCAAC
>CAWCTE010000004.1:0-222825 GCA_963798385.1 uncultured Alphaproteobacteria bacterium
GCTTGGAAGGCCGAAGCGCTACCGCTACACCATGCCCGCGTAGCAAGAGCTCATAAGCCACGAGGCCGTGGGCCGCAAGCTCGACCCTGCTAAAGCTGTCGGCCTTGCACTCATTCACCGTCGTCTCGGTGGCGGTGTCGCGACCTCACTACAGCAGTTATGGGGCGGAGGGCTGGCGGTCTTCGTCAACGAGGAGGTGTGGCAGGGCCTGACCGAGGAGCAGCGGGCGACGATCACCAAAGTGCTCGACGACGAGGCCCAGAAGTCCCTCCAGATGGCGACCGATTCGGAAGCGGCGCTGGTCGAGGAGCTGAAGGGGAACGGGATGACGATCGTCACGGAGGCGGACGGGCTCGATCTCGAAGCCTTCCGCACCTCGGTGCTGGCGCAGATCAAGTCCGACTTCCCGGAGTATCAGCCCTACATCGAGCAGATCGCCGCGGTGCAGTAGCCGACGCTTGCCTCCCGCGGCCCCCGGTCGTGGGAGGTCCATCGAACAGGGTCACCCCGATGCCGATCTTCAAACGCCTACTCGCCGCCTTTTGCGCGTCAGTGCTCGTCGCACTGGTGCTGGTGCCGTTCGTCCAGATCATCATGCGCGAAGTCGCCGGCTCGGCGATCATCGGCGCCGAGGAGCTCACGCGGTTTCTCCTGATCGTGCTGGTCTTCGCGGCCTACCCCCTCGTCGTGATGGAGCGCGAGAACATCGTGATGGCGGAATTCCAGGAGCTGCTTTCCGAACGACTGCGCCGTGCGCTGACTTTCATTATAGCCCTCTCGACGTGCCTTGCTGCGGGCTTCATCGCCTGGGTCGCCTGGGTGACGATCTTCAAGAACCTTAACAATGCGACGCCGACGCTGAGAATTCCGTTCTGGCTATTCCTTGGCTCCAGCTTCTTCGGCTTCGCCGCCGCAGCGCTCAGACATCTCGTGGACCTGCGCCACCCGCCTCGTGAAGAGACACGGGTCTTCTGAGCATGGGTTTGGCGGTTATCGCGGCGTTCCTCGTCCTATTCGTTGCCGGTTTTCCCGTGGTCTACGCTATCCTGATCCCGGCGATCGGCTACGTCCTGGTCGAGGGGCTGCCCTACGGCTTGCTGGCGCAGCGGGTGACCTACGCGCTCGACTCCTTTCCGCTGGTGGCGGTGCCGATCTTCATCTTCGTCGGCAACCTCATGAACGCCGCGGGCATTACCGAGCGCATCTTCAGATTTTCAGACACGGCCGTCGGCCGCTTCCCAGGCGGGCTGGCCCAAGTGAACATCTTCTCCAGCCTGATCTTCTCCGGCATGTCCGGCGCCGCCCTCGCCGACGTGGGAGCGCTCGGACGCATCGAGATCGAGGCAATGCGGCAGCGCGGCTTCTCGGCGCCATTCTCTGCCGCGGTCACCGGCGCGTCGGCGGTAGTGGGCCCGATCTTTCCGCCGAGCATCCCGCTCATCGTCTACGGCTCGGTGACCAGCGTCTCAATCGTCCAGCTGCTGCTGGCGGGCATCGTGCCCGCGCTGATCTGCGTGATCCTGCTGATCCTGACCACCGTCGTGCTCGCCTACGCCATGAACCTGCCGCGCGCCGATCGGTGGCCGCGCCCCAGTGAGTTGCTGCGCGACCTCCTGCCGGCATTGCCCGCGCTTTTCGCACCGGTTCTGATGATCGCCGGCATGCTGCTCGGCCTCTTCACCCCGACCGAGGCGGCGTCGGTGACGGTGGTCTACGTGCTGGTCATCAGCGCGGTCTTCTACCGGGTCCTGACCTGGCGGCACTTCTGGTCGGCGCTGCTGCTGACCGTGCGCAGCACCAGCGCGATCCTGATCATCGTGGCCGCCGCGGCGATGTTCGGCTGGATCCTCGCCGTCGAGCAGGTGCCGCAGGACTTTTCGCGCTGGATTCTGCAATTCAGCAGCGATCCCTTCGTGTTGCTGTTGATCGCCAACCTCATTTTCTTCATCGCCGGCATGTTCCTCGACTCCACCACCGCGACGCTGCTCGTGGTTCCGGTGATTGCGCCGCCCCTCGTTCTGTCCGGCGTCGATCCGGTGCATCTCGGCATCGTCGTTATCTTCAACCTGATGTTCGGGCTCCTGGCCCCGCCGATGGGGCTCTCGCTGTTCCTGCTCTCAAGTATTGCCCGGGTCAGCCTGCGCCAGCTCCTGCGCGCGCTGCTCCCGTTCTACGTCCCGCTGCTTCTAACGCTTGCCATCATCACCTTCGCTGACGGATTGGTGCTGTGGCTGCCCGGAATGCTTCGATGAACCTTCAGAAAGGACGGACCCATGCGCATCGTCATCGGCTCGGACCACGCCGGCTTTCCGCTTAAGGCCGAAATCATCGCGCACGTCCATGCGCTCGGCCATAAAACCGAGGACGTGGGCTCCTACGGACCCGAGCCAGTCGATTTTCCCGACATCGCGCGGGCAGTGACCGACCGGCTGACCTCCGGCGCGGCCGAGCGCGGCCTGCTCGTGTGTGGGACCGGGGTCGGGGCCTCGATCGCCGCCAATAAGGTTAAGGGCATCCGCGCCGCCGTCTGCCACGACGTGCATTCCGCCCACCAGTCGGTCGAGCACGACGATGTCAATGTCATGTGCGTAGGTGCGCAAATCGTCGGGCCATGGCTGGCGAAGGACCTGGTCGGGGCCTACCTCGCTGCCGAATTCTCCACGGACGAAGACTTCCGCCGCCGGGTCCGCAAGCTTGCCGATATGGACAGCGCCCGCTAACCGAGGCGGTGTTCCCGAGGCCTTGACTATCGCCGCGCGTTGCGCGCTGCATTCGGCCCAACGGGAACTTCGCAGTTCGCGCGTGGGATCTCGCCGCGCTCCTGACAGAGCATCGCGCGCAATTTCTCCATGCCGTCAAAGAAGGCCGCGGCGAGCGCTCCCTCCGGATCGCACCCGTTCCTCTCGCTCTCCGTTTCCTCACCCTCGTCTAGGACCCGGAGGATCGCCTCGATTTCTCGCGAGGTCAGGCGGATATGCTTCTTGCTCATCCAGGTCCCCGTCACATGTCGTCTGGACGACGCGCAAAACCGCTCCCGTCCGCCGGTTCATGCCGAGGGAACCTTACCGTTCGCTGACAACCAGCATCCGTCGCAGCGTGCCGTCCTTTACGACGAACTGATGGTAGACGGCCGCCAGGGCGTGCCGACCGATCAGGACGATGAACGCGGCTTGCCCCAGGTGTGGAGCTCACCCCATGGGTCGCCGAAGTAGTGGTCCAGCAAGCCGGTGATCGGGACGAGGACAAGAAGGACGTAGAAAAGCATGGGGCCGTCCCCGCGAGTTTTGCCGCCAATCCCTATATGCCGGTCGGCGGGGGCGTGCCCCGGCCCAGCCGGGCCGAGAGGCGCACAAGCACCAGCGCGAGAATCGCGATCCCAAACCAGTAATGGAGCGAACCCAGAAGTGTAGCGGACGCGGATGGGGTGCGGCCGCGTTCGGCGGCGTCGACGACGCAACCACGCTCTCCCCGAAGATCATTGGAACAGCACCAGTCCGGCGATGGCCCAGTGCAACGTAATCTGTATCCGGGAACAGCCCGCCCGCGTCGCAGTGCGACTCATGTTCATTTCCTCGCTGAAAGTCGTGGCCGAGTGCAGGCCGATTCGCCGCTGTCCAGCACCGCGTCCGTTTTCGCATCGATGAACTGCCAGCGATAGGAGCCGTCGAGAAGCTCGAGACGCAGCAATCCGTAGACGCCGAAGATCGAGGTGGCTGTCGACTCCACGGGGCGGATGGGACTGGTCGGGCTTGCGCCGCCGGTTCCGACCACGAACGTGACCAGACCACCGGCAGCGCGTGTGCCGTCGGCCGCGAGCGGCAGGCTGCGCTCGTAGAAGTGATTGTGGCCGTTCACGACGAGTGCCGCCCCGGCGCGGCTGAGCCGCTCGAAGAGAAGCCGGGCATTCTGACTGTCCGGTCGGGCCTGCAACGAGTAGGCCGGCTTGTGGAAGAACGCCAAGATGCAGGTCGCGTCGGATTGCACCAGCACCCCGTCAAGCCAATCGGCCTGATCGGACCCAGGGTTCGCCGCAACCTCGCTGTTGAGTGAAAGCAGCAGCCAGTTTCCCCGCTCGACGGCGTAGTAGCCCCGCCGCTCCGGACCCGCGCGCGGGCCCCATTCTTCGAAATAGCCATAGGCGTCGCGGGAGTTGTACTCGTGATTTCCCGGTGCTGGCAGAACGCGCGGCTTCAGGCGCCCCCAGAACCTGTCGAAGCACAACCCGAAGTTCGCCGGCGATCCGTCGTAGTAGGCCAGATCCCCCACGGCGAGGATGGCTGCGTCGGGATGCCGTCCGGCGAGCGCCGCGGTGAGCCGGGCGCCGTCGCCCCCCGGATCGGCATGCAGCGGCATTCCGACAGAATAGGCGACGTTGCGCAGGGTCTGGTGAAGCCAGTCGCCGAATCGGCATTGTGCGATATCACCGGCAGCAAGTACTTCGAGGGGCTTGCTTTCATTCCCCCAGACCCGTCCGATGACTTCCGGTGGCTCGGTATTGCCTCCCGGAGAGGAAGAGGCCAGGCCTGCGACGTCCCGTGCGGCAAAGGCTGCGAACGAAAACACCTGTCCACGGCTGCCGACCACCAGAACCGCAACCAACGCCGATACAGTCACCAAACCCAGCCCAAGGCGACGGGGTTTCACGATCCACGTCCCGCTTGATGCCGACGATTGCGGTGCGCCGGGGTGCGTTGAGCACCGCCGCTTGCTTCGGCCAGCACTGTCACGGCAGCTGCTTCTCTCACGTCATCGATTTTCCCATTCCGGTTCCAGTCCTGACGGTGCAACCTTACGGTTTGCTGACGCAGGCCTTACGATCTGCCCGTTCGACGCGTCGGAGACATCATGCGCCTGCTGCTTGTGGAGGATGAGCCTGCGCTGGGATCGGCCGTCGCGGGCCACCTACGCGCCCAGTCCCATGCGGTCGACTGGACGGAGACGCGTGCCGACGCCGAGGCCGCCCTCGAGACGACGCGCTACGACCTGGTGCTGCTCGACCTGCACCTGCCGGACGGTGCCGGTCTCGACCTTCTTCGCCGGCTGCGCGCCAGGGACGATCGTACCCCGGTCCTGATCGCCACGTCGCGCGACCGGATCACCGAGCGTATTGCGGGACTGGACGCCGGCGCCGACGACTATCTGGTCAAGCCCTACGATCTCGACGAGATGCTGGCGCGGATTGCGGCCATCCGGCGCCGCGCCGATGGGGTACCGCGCCCAGACCGGCGATTCGGGGGGCTTCGCATCAACTCCGTGGGGCGGCGGGTGTTCCGGGACGAAGAGGAAATCGCGTTGACCCGCAAAGAATGGGCCGTGCTCGAGACCCTCAGCCGCTGGCCCGAGCGGATCGTCTCGCGCGAACAACTCGAAGACACCCTCTACGGCTTCGGTGAGGAACTCGAGAGCAACGCCATCGAGGCGCATGTGAGCCGGCTGCGGGCCAAGCTCGGGCGCGGCTCGATTCAGACCGTTCGCGGGCTCGGCTACCGGATGGGGGCATGACGCGCGGTCCGCGCACCCTGGCCGGCCGACTCGCGATCTTTGTGAGCCTGGGGCTGGCCGCGATCTGGCTCGTGGCCCTCGTCGCCACTGCCGTGGTGCTGAACGGGGAGCAGGACGAACTGCTCGACCAGGCGCTGCGCGAGACGGCGCATGTCTTCCTCCCGGTCCTGGTGCATGACTACCGGCAACGCGCGTCATCGATCGACGGGTTGGAAAGCGGCGAGGCCCTGGCCGATGTCTCGGAAGGCTTCGACCGCGACGAAAGCCTGCTCTACCGGCTGATCGACCCCGACGGACGCGTGGTCCTGCGCTCGCCCGGCGGCACCAATGCCTTCTTCCCGGCCGGCCGGCAGCAAGAGGGCTACCTGCGCACGGGCGATTACGTCTTCTATGCGACCCGTCCGGATGAGGACGGCTACTCGGTTCAGGTCGGCGACCCCTTGAGCGAACGGTCCGAGGCGTTCCGGGAGAGCTTCCTTACCTTCCTTATCCCGATGCTGGCGATGCTGCCGCTCGCCTATCTGCTTGTTGGATGGATCGCACGCACCGCGCTCCGGCCGCTCGATGAACTGGAATCGGCGATCAGGGCGCGGCATGGCGGCCAGTTGGAGCCGATCGACACCGCCGGCCAGCCGCGCGAGCTGGTGTCGATTACCGCAAGCCTGAACACCTTCATGGATCGGCTTTCGAAAATGCTCGCGAGCGAGCGCGCCTTCGCCACCAACTCCGCGCACGAGTTGCGTACCCCGGTCGCGGCTGCGCTGGCGCAGGCACAACGGCTGCGCATGGAGACGGCGGATGGCCCTTCCCGGGCGCGGATCGGCGAGGTGGAGACAGCACTCAAGCGGCTGTCGGGCGTGGTGACGCGTCTCCTGCAGCTGGCTCGGGCGGACGCAGGTGTCGGCCCCGGAGAAGATCCGCAGGACCTGCGCTACCTCCTCGACATCGCGCTCGACGAAACCCGCCGCAACCCGTCTCGCGCCGCACGGTTGCGGGTCACGCTTCCCGACGTGCCGGTCGAGGCACCGATCGATCCGGACGCCTTCGCGATTCTGGTGGGAAACCTCGTCGACAACGCGTTCCTCCACGGTTCTGTCGACGGCGACGTCACGGTCGCTCTCGACGCCGCAGGGCAAGTCTCCGTCGCAAACCAAGGCCCCGTGGTCGCGCCCGGGGACCTCGCCAGACTGACCCACCGGTTTGCCCGGGCGCCCAGCAGCGTCGAAGGCTTCGGCATCGGCCTCGCCATTTGCGAGGCCATCTCCCGGCAGGCCGGAGGAGAGCTCACGCTGCATTCGCCGACGCGCGGCCGCGCGGACGGCTTCGAAGCCGTGCTGGACTTCGCGGATGTGGTAGTCCTGCCTCCGGAGGTCCCACAGGCGCGACGCGTCTGAACGCTCCAACCTTGAAGCGCATCAGTCGCGTCGGTCGGTCACAGCTTTGCCGAAGTTTGTCGGTGCCTCGATGGGCTGCACGCGAGCGACCGTGCCGTCGGGGCAAGGATCAGTTCGGCGCGCCGATGGTGAGCTCGACTGGCTCGAGGCCGTCAATGGTGCCACGGATCACGTCCCCCGGTTGCACCGGTCCGACGCCGGCGGGCGTGCCGGTGTAGATCAGGTCTCCGGGCTCGAGGTGATAGTAGCGCGACAGGTGGGAGACGAGTTCCGCGACCGACCAGACGAGGTCGGACAGCTTGGCGTCCTGCTTCACGTCGCCGTTCAGTGTCAGCCGGATCGCCTGCTCGCCGACCGCGAACGCGCTTGCCCGGGTGATCGGGGCGATCACGGCCGAGTGCTCGAAGTCCTTGCCGAAGGCCCAGGGCCGCTGCTTCGCCCGGGCGGCGAGCTGCAGGTCGCGGCGGGTCATGTCGAGGCCGCAGGCGAAGCCGAGGACCGCGTTCGGCGCGTCTTCGACACGCGTCTGCCATGCCGGCGCGCCGATGGCGACCACCAGCTCCATCTCGTAATGGTAGTTCTCGGTGCCCGGCGGATAGGGGACGGTGGCGCCGCTGGCGACGAGCGCGAGCGGCGACTTTGTGAAGTAGAAGGGCGCCTCGCGGTCGACCTCGAAGCCCATTTCCTTCGCGTGCTCGGCGTAGTTGCGCCCGACGCAGAAGATCCGGTGGACCGGGAAGACGGATCGCTCGCCGGTCACCGGCACGGTCGGGAATTCGGGCGAGGGGAACAGCCGCTCGTGGGCGCCAGGCTCGGTGTCGGTCAAGGTCGTTTCTCCTGCGATCGGTCGGTCCAGCCCTCTTCGCGCGGACTAGGGTATGCGGGCAAGTCGATCTTGCGTACTCCGCCGCACCCGGGGCACTGCCGCGAGGTGTGAACATCGGGGGTGTTCACGCGTGAACGCATTGAAATTAAAGGGATTAATCTTCAATAAAATTCGGTTAAATGCGGTCTCGTGCGCTCACTGCTCAGGCGACGCCCAGGAGACGCATGGCGTTTTCCTTGAGGATCAGCGGGCGGACCTCGTCGCGGAAATCGGCCTTGTCGAAGGCGTCGAGCCACTTCTCAGGCGCGATCATCGGCCAGTCGGAGCCGAACAGCATTTTCCGGCGCAGAAGGGTGTTGGCATAGTGGACGAGGATCTTCGGGAAGTACTTCGGCGACCAGCCGGAGAGGTCGATGTAGACGTTCGGCTTGTGCTGGGCGACGGCCAGCGCCTCCTCCTGCCAGGGGAAGGACGGGTGGGCGAGGATGATCGGCATATCGGGGAAGTCGACGGCGACGTCGTCGATCAGCATCGGGTTCGAGTACTTCAGCCGCATACCGTTGCCGCCGCGCATGCCGGAGCCGACGCCGGTCTGGCCGGTGTGAAAGAGCGCCGGCTTGCCGGTCTCGGCGATCGCCTCGTAGAGCGGATAGGCGAGCCGGTCGTTGGGATAGAAGCCCTGCATCGTCGGGTGGAGCTTGAAGCCCTGCACCCCGTGGTTCTCGACGAGGTTGCGGGCCTCGCGGGCGCCGAGCCGGCCCTTGTGCGGGTCGATGGAGGCGAAGGGGATGAGGATGTCGGCGTTCGCGGCCGCGAGTTCGGCGACCTCCTCGTTGCGATAGCGGCGGTAGCCGGTCTCGCGCTCGGCGTCGACGGGGAAGATGACCGCGGCAATGTTCATGGCGCGAAAATGCGCCGCGGTCTCGGGGATCGTCGGCGGATGGTCCCAGGGCGCGCCGAAATATGTCGCCATCGTCCTTTGCAGATCGTCGTAGCCGTCGTCGGCATGGCAACCGCAGGGCTCCTCGGCGTGGGTGTGGAAGTCGATGGCGCGGACGGATGCAAAGTCGACCATGGTGTCCTCCCTCGGGTGCGGATGGGCGCCGGGGCGCGGCGCTCGGTTCAGGTGCCCCGGCTCATGCAGGCCTCACTTCGGTGCAAGCCGAACGGCGCTGTCGAGGCGGATGACCTCGCCGTTCAGGATCGGGTTCTCGACGATCTGCTGGACGAGCATGGCATATTCGTCCGGGTGGCCGAAACGAGACGGGAACGGCAGGCCGGCGGCGAGCGAGGCCCGGGCCTCGGGCGGCAGGCCGGCGGCCATGGCGGTCTCGAAAAGGCCCGGGGCGATGGTCATCACGCGGATGCCGAAGCGGGCGAGCTCGCGGGCGGCCGGCAGGGTGAGCGAGGCGACGCCGCCCTTGGAGGCGGCGTAGGCGGCCTGGCCGATCTGGCCGTCCTGCCAGGCCACCGATCCGGTGTTGACGATGACGCCCCGGGCGCCGTCGGCGTCGACCGGGCCGAGGGCGGCCATGGCGCGGGCGGCGATGTTGAGGACAATGTAGGTGCCGAGGAGATTGACGCGGACGGTGCGCTCGAAGGCGTCGATGGTGAGGGCGCCGTCCCTCGGCAGGATGCGGCTGGCGGTGCCGATGCCGGCGCAGCTGACGACGATGCGGGGGGCCGAGCCCAGTGCGCTCGCGGCCGTGGCAAAGGCGGCCTCGACGCTCGCGGCATCACTGACGTCGGCCGCCGCGGCGATCCCGCCGATCGCCTCGGCCACGCGGGTGGCATCGGCGCCATTGCGGTCAAGGACCGCAACTCGCGCGCCCCGGGCGGCGAGCCGGCGGGCCGTCGCTTCGCCCAGTCCGCTGGCGCCACCGGTGACGAGCGCAACCGTGCCTGAGATATCCATGTCGGCGCTCCAAGATGAGGCCGCCGGTCGGAAGCATCACACCGATCGGACGCGAGGACCATGTCGAGCGCAAGGTGGAGCCGCCGCAGAGCGCCGGGCGGCTGCACCGCAGCCCTGCGCGACCGCCGGCCAGTGGCCGCCGGGCATCGCGCCTAGAACGGGATTTCGTCGTCGAGCGCCCCGGCCGGGCTGCGGCTTTCGCCGCCGAGGCTGCTGCCGCGGTCCTGGTCGTAGTCGCCGCCGGAACTTCCGCTATCGCCGCGACCGTCGAGCAGGGCCAGCTCACCCCGGAACTGCCGCAGCACCACCTCGGTCGAGTAGCGGTCGGCGCCGGACTGGTCCTGCCACTTGCGGGTCTCGAGCTGGCCCTCGAGATAGACCTTCGAGCCCTTGCGCAGGTACTGCTCGGCGATGCGGCCGAGGTTCTCGTTGAAGATCGCCACCGAGTGCCACTCGGTGCGCTCCTTTCGCTCGCCGCTCTGCTTGTCGCGCCAGGTTTCCGAGGTGGCGATGCGCAGGTTCACCACCTTGCCGCCGTTCGGAAAGCTGCGGACCTCGGGGTCGCGGCCGAGGTTTCCGACCAGAATCACCTTGTTAACGCTGCCCGCCATCGTTTTCTCCCGTCAGGCTAAATGCACTGCCTTCGGCGCGAGCCGAGGCTCGAAAATTCTCCTGCAAGGGTTAGCGGAGGATGAAGGCAGATGAAAGCTGACAGGCGAAAAGTTTTTTGCCATAGTTCGCCGCAAATCGGGCAAAGCCCGACGGCGGAAGCATATCCGCCGAGGCAGGAACGAGGGGACGATGCGAAGCTTATTTGTCGCGCTCGGCGTATCGCTGACGCTCAGCGGGGCGGCCATGGCCGACGCCAAGCTGAGTACCGTGCTGCGGAGCCAGTCGGCGCTGTCGCCGGACTACCGCGCGCTGATCCGCCCGCCGGTGCCAGGCGCGCTGGCCGGCCAGCCGCGCCGGCCGTCGCGGATCGAAGCCGACGAATGGGCCGGAATCCCGATCTACAGCGGGGCCTCCGGGATTTACCAGGAGATGGCCCGGGACGCCGCACGGCGGCACAACGTGCCCGAGGACCTGTTCCTCCGGCTGGTGCGGACGGAATCGGGCTTCCGCCCGACGGCGAAGTCCAGCAAGGGCGCCATCGGCCTCGCCCAGCTCATGCCCTACACGGCCCGCCACCTTGGGGTGAACCCGCACGACCCGAAGGAGAACCTCGAAGGCGGCGCCCGCTACCTCAGCCAGCAGTACCGCCGATTCGGGGACTGGCGCCTTGCGCTCGCCGCCTACAACGCCGGGCCGGAGGCGGTCGAACGCTTTCGTGGCATCCCGCCCTACGCCGAGACCCAGCAGTACGTGCGCGCGATTCTCGGGCGCTGACCCGGGCAATTGCGCGGAAAACCGCCATCGGCCCGCCGGTTGCATCCAATCGGCGGGCTGAGGCGTTGACCCCGCGGGCTGGCTGACATCCTATCGGCCTTTCGGGGGGAACGTTCATGAACCGGCTGGTCATACTCGATGGATTCCGCGGGTACTTCCTGCTGTTCATGGCCGTCGCGCACTACAACGGCCTGATCGGCACGTGGCTCGGCCACCTCCACCACCAGTATTTCGGCTGGGTCGAGGACGCCCAGGGGTTCGTGTTCATCTCCGGGCTCGTCGTCGGGCTGGTCTACGGCAAGAAGTACCTGCGCAATCCGTCGGTGAAGGCGATCTACGGACCGATCCTTGCACGAGTCCGCACGATCTATTCGCACCAGGCCGGGCTCGTGCTCATCCTGCTGACCGCGGGACTGCTGCTCGGGCCGCTGGCCGCGGCGGACTTCGGGCCCTACCGCGACGCGCCGGTGACCTTCGCGGTCTCCAGCCTGCTGCTGCTGTCGTCCTCGGCGAACATGGGCATCCTGCCGATGTATATCGGCTTCATGCTGGTCGCCCCCTTCGCCTTCCGGCTGCTCCACCGCGACCAGGTGGCGCCGTATTTTGCGATCATGGTCGTCCTCTGGCTGGTCGCCCAGACCAATCTCGCGGGCTTTACGTTCTACCAGATCCAGCGCCTGCTGACCGACCAGGGCATCCCGGCGGCCTTCGGCCTCTACTTCAACCTATTCGGTTGGCAGGTGCTGTTCTTCGGCGGGCTCTACATCGGGTTCCGCATGGCGCAGCGCCGGCTCGACCTCGGGTTCCTGCACCAGCCGCAGTACCGCACCACGTTCTTCATCGCGCTCGGCGCCATCACCCTGCTCGGTCTCTACGACCTGGTGGTGGAGTTGCGCCTCCTCGGCGAGGACTACTCGACCCGCATCCTGATCCGAACCGACCGCGCGATCCTCGGTTTCTTCTATCCCGTCGCCTTCGCGATCGACCTCTTCGCCGTGGTCTGGCTGCTGCAGGTCGGGTCGGGAGACGCGCTCCTGTGGGTCCGCCGCGCTGCCAAAGGCGCGCAGTGGCTGTTCACCCGGCCGGCTCTGGTCATCCTCGGCCAGCATTCGTTGCACGTGTTCTCGTTCCACATCCTGGTCTACTACCTGCTCGCCACCCTGCTGCCGCTGCTCGACCTCTCCGCGGCCGGGCGGGCGCTGGTCCTGATCGCGTCGGTGGCCTCCCTCTACATCGCGGCATTCGGCCACCAGTGGCTGCAGAACCGCGACGCCGACCGAACGGTGACGGCCAACGCCCGCTGAGTTTGCTTCCGGCCTTGCGCATGATCGCGTTTTGTTCTCAAAATGCGACTCGCATCGGCGCGGCCAGCGCTTATGTAAAGCGCTTCGAGCCAGGAGCTGGACATGCCGGAGCAGAAGTTCATCGAGATTCGCGGGGCGCGCGAGCACAACCTGAAGTCGATCGACATCGACATTCCCAGGGACAAGCTCGTGGTGATCACCGGCCTCTCGGGCTCCGGCAAGTCCTCCCTCGCCTTCGACACGATCTATGCCGAGGGCCAGCGCCGTTACGTCGAGAGCCTTTCGGCCTACGCCCGGCAGTTCCTCGACATGATGCAGAAGCCGGATGTCGACCACATCTCCGGGCTGTCGCCGGCGATCTCCATCGAGCAGAAGACCACCTCGAAGAACCCGCGCTCGACCGTCGGCACCGTCACCGAGATCTACGACTATATGCGGCTGCTCTTCGCCCGAGTCGGCACGCCGTTCTCGCCCGCCACCGGCCTGCCGATCGAGGCGCAGCAGGTGAGCCAGATGGTCGACATCACCATGGCGCTGCCCGAGGGCACCCGCGCTTATCTGCTCGCGCCCATCGTCCGCGACCGCAAGGGCGAATACCGTAAGGAGTTCCAGGAGCTGCTGAAGAAGGGCTTCCAGCGGGTCAAGGTCAACGGCGCGTTCCACGACCTCGACACGCCGCCGGAGCTCGACAAGAAGTACCGCCACAACATCGACGTGGTCGTCGACCGCATCGTCGTGCGCGAGGGCCTCGAGACCCGCCTCGCCGACTCGCTTCGCACCGCCCTCGACCTCGCCGACGGCATCGCCATCTTGGAGACCGCGCCGGCCGCCGGCGAGGACGGACCGGGCGAGGAGCCGCAGCGCATCACTTTCTCCGAGAATTTCGCCTGCCCGGTTTCCGGCTTCACCATCCCCGAGATCGAGCCGCGCCTCTTCTCCTTCAACGCGCCGTTCGGCGCCTGCCCCGCCTGCGACGGCCTCGGCGTTGAGCTGTTCTTCGATCCGCGCCTGATCGTCCCCGACGAGAGCCTGCCGCTGTTGCGCGGCGCCATCGCGCCCTGGGCCAAGGGCCAGTCGCCCTATTACCGCCAGACCATCGAGGCCCTGGCCAAGCACTACGAGTTCGACAAGTCCGCCCGCTGGCGCGACCTGCCGGAGCACGCCAAGCAGGTGCTGCTCTATGGCTCGAACGGCGAGAAGATCCGCTTCCGCTACGACGAGGGCGGCCGCGTCTACGAGATCTCGCGCCCGTTCGAAGGCGTCATCCCCAATCTCGAGCGCCGCTACCGCGAGACGGACTCCTCGTGGTCGCGCGAGGAAATGGAGCGTTACCAGAACAATCGCCCCTGCGGGACATGCGGCGGTTTCCGGCTGAAGCCCGAGGCGCTGGCGGTGAAGATCGGCGGCCTGCACGTCGGCGAGGTCGTGCGCATGTCGATCCGCGAGGCGCTCGCCTGGGTCGAAACCGTTCCGTCGGCGCTGACAGCGCAGCGGAACGAGATCGCCCGCGCCATCCTCAAGGAGATCCGCGAGCGACTCGGCTTCCTGGTCAACGTCGGCCTCGACTACCTGACGCTGGCACGCAACGCCGGCACCCTGTCCGGCGGCGAGAGCCAGCGCATCCGCCTGGCCTCGCAGATCGGCAGCGGCCTCACCGGCGTGCTCTACGTCCTCGACGAGCCGTCCATCGGCCTCCACCAGCGCGACAACGACCGGCTGCTGACCACGCTGAAGAACCTGCGCGACGCCGGCAACACCGTGATCGTCGTCGAGCACGACGAGGAGGCGATCCGCGAGGCCGACCACGTCATCGACATCGGCCCGGGGGCCGGGGTGCATGGGGGCGCGATCATCGCCGAGGGCACCCCGGAAGACATCGCCGCCGCTCCGGCGTCGATCACCGGCCAGTACCTGACCGGCGAGCGCCGCATCCCGATCCCGGCGGAGCGGCGCAAGGGCAACGGCAAGAAGGTCACCGTCCGCGGCGCCACCGGCAACAACCTGCAGGACGTCACCGCCAGCTTCCCGCTCGGAACCTTCACCTGCGTCACCGGCGTCTCCGGCGGCGGCAAGTCGACGCTCACCGTCGAGACCCTGTTCAAGACCGCCTCGATGCGGCTGAACGGCGCTCGCCAGACCCCGGCCCCCGCCGCGGCGATCGAGGGGCTGGAGCACCTCGACAAGGTCATCGACATCGACCAGTCGCCGATCGGCCGTACCCCACGGTCGAATCCGGCAACCTATACCGGCGCCTTCGGGCCGATCCGCGACTGGTTCGCGGGCCTGCCCGAGTCCAAGGCCCGCGGCTACAAGCCGGGACGGTTCAGCTTCAACGTCAAGGGCGGGCGCTGCGAGGCCTGCCAGGGCGACGGCGTCATCAAGATCGAGATGCACTTCCTGCCGGACGTCTACGTCACCTGCGAGACCTGCAAGGGCCAGCGCTACAACCGCGAGACGCTGGAGGTGCACTTCAAGGGCAAGAGCATCGCCGACGTGCTCGACATGACGGTCGAGGACGCCGAGGCGTTCTTCGCCGCCGTGCCGTCGATCCGCGAGAAGATGACCACTCTGATGCGGGTGGGGCTCGGCTACATCAAGGTCGGCCAGTCGGCGACCACCCTGTCGGGCGGCGAGGCGCAACGGGTGAAGCTGTCCAAGGAGCTGTCGCGCCGCTCCACCGGCCGCACCCTCTACATCCTCGACGAGCCGACCACGGGCCTGCACTTCGAGGATACCCGCAAGCTCCTCGAGGTGCTGCACGAGCTGGTCGAGCAGGGCAACACCGTGGTGGTCATCGAGCACAACCTCGACGTCATCAAGACCGCCGACCACATCATCGACATCGGCCCCGAAGGCGGCGACGGCGGCGGGACCATCGTTGCCACCGGCACTCCCGAGGCCGTGGCCGGCGTCGCCGCCAGCCATACCGGCCACTACCTCGCCGAAATCCTCGCCGCCCGCCGCGTCGCCGCCGAGTAGGTGCGGAACGTACGAGCGCCTGCCCCGGGGGGCAGGCGCTGACCGGCTGACGGCCCGTCGGGTCGACTGAGGAGGTCCCTTCCCTCCGGGCGGTCAGGCGATCCGCTTACCGCGACAGGGACCCCAGGTGGAATCGCCCATCCGGCCCGGCAAGGAGCTGAAGCAGCCCGGCGCCGAAGACCACGAGCCCGAGCATCTCCATGCTTTCCTCGACGGTTGCGATGACCATGTAGCCGACCGTGTCGACGCCGAACGCCTCGTCGTAGGCGGCACTTATCGATTCCGCCCCGAGCGCGCCGCCGACATAGAGCGCTCCGCCGACAATCGTCAGTACCATCACCAATCGAGGCAGGGCGAAGACGAAACGGACATACACGAGGCCGACGGCGACGGCGAATGCCGCACCCGGGACGACCCAGGAGTAATAGAGCGGGCCGGTCGCCGTCACCAACTTGTCCACGATCGGCGCCAGCGTCTCGTGGAGTTGCGCCGCCTCGTCGTAGCTGAGCAGCAGGAAAACGAGCGAGAGACCCAGCCAATGTCGCCACCAGGGATCGCCCGCCGCCCGCGACCGGAATCCCAGGTGACCGAGGATCACCGACAGCCCCACCAAGAGCGTGAAATTGAAGAAGGTGGGAAAGTTCGCCTCCTCATCGAAGATGAACAGGAGAGCGACCCGCTCGAAGAACTTGCTGTCGACCGTGCAGGACACGACGTACCCCAGCACGTTCAGGACGAGCAGCACCAGGAAGACTGCCATGGTTGCCGAGATGATGGTCCGCGGTCGCAGCCCGCCATCCGGCTTCGTCCCCGGGTCGCTCTCCCCGACCGCCGGGTCTGCGCCCGCCCAACCCAACATCCCATAGTGTTCGGACAATACACTCATACTCGCCACCCCCAGGCACGCTGTCCAAGGATACGCGCAATCGGGAAAAGGCGTAGCGAAACTGTGCTAATTTGTTAACGTCCGGGCAGAGCCAGAGGGAGGCGAGAACGGCGACCGAGCGTGAGCCTCGCGGCGCCGCTCGCAAACCTGGTACTGGAGCACATGCGCCGCCGTCCTCCTGATACCTTACGGAACAGCGCGGAGATCGGTTTCACCCGATCGGTTCTTCCCGTAGAGGTGTGGCTTCTTCGCCACAGGCCGACTTTTGACGCAAGCCTTGCGCCGGACCGCGAAACCGTCGAACTTATCCGAAAGCCGGAAGGGAGGTCCGGAAGGTGCATCGCACGATCCTTGCGACGGCATTGCTCGTGGCCGGTGCAGCCGCGGCGTCCGACAGCTCCCTGCCCGCGCCGGTCACCGATGCCGACTACCGCCCGGTCGATGCGGCGCTCGTGCCTCTGGGCCGCGCCCTCTTCTTTGACCGCATTCTCAGCGGCAATCGCAACATTGCCTGCGCCACCTGCCACCACCCCCGCTTCGCAACTTCGGACGGGGTCTCGCTGACCCTCGGCGAGGGCGCCACCGGAGTCGGCCCCGACCGGCGGATCACCTCCGAGGACATTCCCGAGCAACGCGTCCCGCGCAACGCGCCAGCGCTCTTCAACCTCGGTGCCCGGCAGTTCACCGCCATGTTCGACGACGGACGCCTCGAAGAGGACCCCGCCCGTCCCTCCGGCATGCGGACGCCGCTCGAGGACGAAATGGTCATGGGGTTCGACGGCGTTCTCTCCGCCCAGGCGATGTTTCCTGTGCTCTCGCCCGACGAGATGGCCGGCCACTACGAGGAGAACGACGTTGCCCAGGCCGTCCGCCAGGGCCTGATCACCGGCCCGGGCGGGGCCTGGGAGCGGCTCGCCGCCCGGGTCGCCGCCATCCCCGCCTATCGTGACGGCTTTGCCGCGGCCATCCCGGAGGTCGCAGAGGGCCGACCCATCGCCTTCACCGACATCGCCAATGCCATGGCGGCCTTCATCGCGGTCAGCTTCCGCGCCGACGACAGCCCGTTCGACCGCTACCTGCGGGGCGAGGCCGACCTTCCCGAGCCGGCGAAGGTCGGCATGACGCTGTTCTACGGCCGGGCGGGCTGCGCCACCTGCCACGCCGGGCCGTTCCAGACCGACCAGGCCTACCATGCCATGGCGGTGCCGCAGTTCGGCCCCGGCAAGGCGGCGCGCTTCGAGCGCCACCAGCGCGACACCGGCCGGATGCGCGTTACCGGCGATCCCGCCGATGCCTACCGTTTCCGGACCCCAAGTTTGCGCAACGTCGCCCATACCGCGCCCTACGGGCACTCGGGCGCCTATGCCAACCTGGCCGCCATGGTGCGGCACATGGCCGACCCGACGGCGGGGTTTGCGGCCTGGGACCGGACCCAGGCCGTCCTCGCCCCCTTCGACGCTGCCCGCCCGGACTGGACCGTCGCCGACGCGCCCGACGAGGCGGCCGCCATCCTGGCCGCGAGCGAGGCGGTTCCCGTCATCCTGAGCGATGCGGAAGTGGCGGAAATCTGCGCCTTCCTCGAAGCGCTCACCGATGAGAGCAGCCTCGCCGGTCGCCTCCCGGCCCCCACCACGGTTCCGAGCGGCCTGCCGGTCGATTGAGGTGCGGCTTGAAGAACCGGGTCGCCGGCCCTACTCTCCGTTTGGGGAGAACATCATCTTGTCCGTAGAGTCACGTCTGATCGATCCGTTCGCGCGCGCGATCACCTATCTCCGGGTGTCGGTCACCGATCGCTGCGACTTTCGCTGCGTGTACTGCATGTCCGAGCACATGGAGTTCCTGCCGAAGGCGGAGCTCCTGACCCTCGAGGAGCTCGACCGGCTCTGCTCGACCTTCGTCGGCCTCGGTGTCCAGAAGCTGCGCATCACCGGCGGCGAGCCGCTGGTGCGCAAGGGGATCATGAGCTTCTTCCGGGCCATGTCCCGGCACCTCGAGAGCGGCGCGCTGAAGGAGCTGACGCTCACCACCAACGGCAGCCAGCTCCGCCGCTTCGCCGCGGAACTCGCCGATTGCGGGGTGCGCCGGATCAACATCTCGCTCGATACGCTTGATGCGGACAAGTTCAGGCGCATCACCCGGTGGGGCCGGTTCGCGCAGGTCATGGACGGGATCGACGCCGCTGTGGAAGCCGGGCTGAAGGTCAAGATCAACACCGTCGCGCTCAAGGGCGTGAACGACGACGAGGTCCATGACCTGGTCGCCTGGTGCGGCGCGGGCGGACACGATCTCACGTTCATCGAGGTGATGCCGATGGGCGATCTCGGCAACGAGGACCGGCTGGACCAGTACTGGTCGCTGCGCGACCTGCGCCGCGCGCTCGAGACCCGCTGGACGCTGACCGATACCGCCGACCGCACCGGCGGGCCGGCGCGCTACGTGCGGGTGGGCGAGACCGGCGGGCGGATCGGATTCATCACGCCCCTGACCCACAATTTCTGCGAGAGTTGCAACCGGGTGCGCCTGACATGCACCGGCCAGCTCTACATGTGCCTGGGCCAGGAGGACGATGCCGACCTGCGTGCCGTGCTGCGGGCGAATCCCGGCGACGACGCGCCGCTTACCGCGGCCATCGCCGCCGCGATCGCCCGGAAGCCCAAGGGGCACGATTTCGACTATTCACGGCAGACCGTTCACGGCCAGGTCTCGCGGCACATGAGCCATACCGGGGGATGAGGGGGAACGCGGTGCGGGGTCGGGCCGTTGTCGGGTCGATGACTTCGAAAGGGAGCCCGACCGCATGTTACATCCGTCCAGCCTGATCCGTCTGGCGACCCTCGCAGGGATCGCCCTCTTCGTGCGTGCCATCGTCCGCGAGGCCGCCGACACCCGGCGCGACGCGGTGCTTTTGCCGCCTCCGGGCAAAAAGGTCTTCTCCGGCCGCGGCGCCTCGCGGGGGCGGGCCAAGGCGAGGACCTGAGCCGAAGATCGGTCGAAAGCTGCGCCGCGCGCACTGTGCGCAGGCAGCTTAAGCTGATGATTTCACACGATAACGCGACTCGCATTAACGATCTCGAAAGGTGACGGTATCCGCCTGCGCCGGGACGCCCAGCGGAAAGGATCCGATCGCGCCACGTGAAATGAACCGCAGTTTATAAGGAGAAAATCAATGAAACGCACGGGATCCGCTGTCTGGAAGGGCGGCCTCAAGGAAGGCGCCGGGACGCTCTCGACCGAAAGCGGCACGCTTGCCGACGTGAACTACAGCTTTGCCAAGCGCTTCGGCGACGAGAAGGGTACCAACCCGGAGGAACTGGTCGGCGCGGCCCACGCGGCCTGCTACTCGATGCAGCTCTCGGGCGTGCTGGCGCAGTCGAACCTGACGGCGGACGAGATCAACACCACGGCGGCCGTCACCGGCTCGATGGATGGCGGCGGGTTCACGATCACCGACGTCCACCTGACGGTCCGCGCGAAAATCCCCGGGGCCGACGAGGCCGCCTTCAAGGAGGCAGCACAGAAGGCCAAGGAGATTTGCCCGATCTCCAAGCTGCTGAACGGCTCGATCGACATTACCCTGGACGCCAAGCTCGAGGCCTGACCGCCATCTCCTCCGGCGGTCTGCGATCCGCCGGGGGCGAACCTCCGACGCCGCGCCGACGTCAGTCTGCGAAGAGTTCGGCGTCCTCGGAGGCGACAATTGGCAGGGATCGCAGAATCTCCGACAGGTGGAGCCGCATGCGCTCGCCGGCGGCGGCGGTGTCTTGTCGCGCAATCGCCTCGGCAATGGCGGAGTGCTGCGCCACCAGGGTTCCGAGGGGCGTGGCGTGCCGCAGCGAAAGGTAGCGGACACGGTCCATCTGCGCCTTCAGGCCCTCGATCACCCTCCAGGCGTCGCCGCAGTCGGCGAGGCGGATGACCGCCTGATGAAACTCCTCGTCTAGGCGCAGGAAGAGGTCGGTGTCGCCGGCCTCCGCTGCCCGCGCCTGCGCGGCGATCAGTCCCTCGAGCGCCGCCGACGCCTCGCGGCTGGCGCGCTCAGCGGCGCGGACGGCGACAGCCACCTCGATCGCTTGGCGCAGGAACTGGGCGTTCGCCACGTCGCGGATCGAGATCGACCGCACGAAGGTGCCGCGCTGGGGCCGTATGTCAACGAGCCCGGTTTCCGCCAGTTTGATGAAGGCCTCGCGTACCGGCTGGCGCGATACGCCGAGTTCTTCGGCCACCTGCGCCTCGGACAGCAGGTATCCCGGCCGGAGCTCCACCCGGATGATCGCCTGCCGCAACAGCTCGTAGACCCGCGTGCCCATGGTGATCTGGCGCACCGTGTCCTTGTCGTTCAGCAGGGGCAGCCGAGTTCGCGCGGTCATGGTTGACAGTCCTATACTACCATACTACAGCTCTTCAAGCCGAAACAAATCCTGGGGAGGAAGAGACTCATGCACATCGGTTCCATCCGCACGATCGCGCTCGTGGCAGCCATGGCGGCCACCGCGCCGGCCTGGGGAGCGGACTATTCGCTGAGCATCAACACGGCGCTCAACACCAACGACCCGCTCTACAAGGGGCTCGAGAGCCTGCAGGCGGCGGTCGCCGAACGGTCGAACGGTGCGCTCGAGATCAAGCTCTTCCCGAACTCGCAGCTCGGGCCGGACGAGGACGTGCTCGAGCAGGCCCGCGCCGGAGCGCCGGTGGCGGTCGTCGTCGACGGCGGCCGGCTCGCGGTCTTCCAGAACGAATTCGGCATCCTCGGCGCCCCCTACCTCGCCTCGGGCTTCGAGGGAATCCGCAAGGTCGTCACATCGCCGCTTTTCGACGAATGGGCGGCCGGCCTGAAGGACAGCGCCGGCCTCGACGTGCTGTCCTTCAACTGGTGGCAGGGCGAGCGCGAGCTCTGGACGCAGAAGCCGGTCTCGACGCCGGCCGATCTCGCGGGCGTGCGGATGCGGACGCCGGGCGCGCCGGTCTGGATCGAGACGGTGACGGCAATGGGTGCCACGCCGACGCCGATGCCCTACGCCGACGTCTATTCGGCCTTGCAGACCAACGTCATCGACGCCGTGGAGGCACAGCTGCCGGCCGGCTTCAATTCAAAGCTGCAGGAGGTCACCAAGTTCGTGACGATGACCGGCCACATCAACCTGATCACCGGCCTCATCACCAGCGCGGCCTGGGTCGACAGCCTGCCGGAAGACTTGCAGACCATCCTGAAGGAGGAGTCGCTGAAGGCTGGAGACGTCGCGTCACACGGGACCGAGGATGCGCTCGCGCAGATCCAGTCCGACCTGAAGGACCAGGGCGTGACCATCAGCGAGATCGACGTGACGCCATTCCGCGAGGCGACGGCCTCGGTCTACGATACCCTCGGCTACGGCGACCTGCGCAAGCAGGTGGAGGAGATCCTCGGCAACTGAGCGCGAGACGGTGCCGCCGCGAAAGCCGCGGCGCCGATCTTCGGAAGGGGTCCCGGACATGGTGAAGATGCTGGCGCGGATCGAGTTCGCGCTCTCGGCCGTGTTGCTCGGAGTCATCGTGCTGCTGGTCTTCGTCGCGGCGATCATGCGCAGCTTCGGACATCCGCTGATCTGGTCCGTGGACATGGCGCAGCTTCTGTTCATCTGGCTGTGCTTTCTCGGGGCCTGCCGGGCCATGCGCGAGAAGAGCCACATCGGGATCGATCTCGTGGTCCGGCACCTGCCCGGTCGGATGCGTTTCGGGCTGGAGCTGCTGCTGACCCTCGTCGTCCTCGTCTTCCTGCTGGTGCTTGCCTACCAGGGCTACAAGCTCACCGTGCTGAACCTGGCGCGGCAGTTCGGCGACAGCGGGCTCTCCTACGCCTGGGTCACCTCCGCCGTTCCGGTGGGCGCGCTGCTGCTGGCGGTTGCCCTCACGGCGAACCTGGTGAGGGCATGGCCCTGGCGGAAGACCGGGGGCCGGCTGATCTACTCGCGGACCGATGCCGACGCCCCGGTGGCGACGGAGCTCTGAGATGCTGACGATCACGCTGGTCTTCTTCGTCCTGATGTTTCTCGGGATGCCGGTCGCCTTCGCCATCGGCATCTCGGGGTTCTTCTTCTTCGTCACCTCGGCGGTGATGCCGATGTCGATCGGCGTGCAGAAGATCGCCACCATGAGCCAGAGCTTTCCGCTGCTGGCGGTGCCGTTTTTCGTGCTCGCCGGCCACCTGATGAACGAGAGCGGCATCACCAGCCGCCTCTTCCGGTTCAGCCACGTGGCGGTGGGCTGGATGGCCGGTGGGCTCGCGCAGGTCGCGATCCTGCTCTCGACGGTGATGGGCGGAGTGTCGGGCTCGGCGGTTGCCGATGCGGCGATGGAGGCGCGCATCATCGGGCCGACGATGATCCGGAACGGCTACGGCCGCGGGTTCTCGGCCGCGGCGATCGCCGTCGGCTCGCTGATCACCGCGACGATCCCGCCGAGCATCGGGCTGATCCTCTACGGCTACATCGGCAACGTCTCGATCGGCCGGCTGTTTCTCGCCGGCATCGTTCCCGGGCTGCTGATGATGGTCGGGATGATGGCGACGGTCTACGTGATCTCGAAGCGGCGCGGCTATGTGGTGGCGGACTCAGAGCGCCCCACGCTCGCGGCGCTCGCGGCGGCGATCTGGGGGGCGAAGTGGGCGCTGTTCTTCCCGGTGGCGCTGGTCGTGGCGATCCGGGGCGGTTTCTTCACGCCGTCCGAGGTCGGGGCCTTCGCCGTCGTCTACGCGGTGCTCATCGGCTTCTTTGCCCATCGCGAGCTCGACTTCGAGAAGATGAAGCGGGCGTTCGGGCACGCGATCTCCGACATCGGGCTCATCATGCTCATCATCCTGATGTCAGGGATGGTCGGGTTCGCGATCATCTTCCTGCAGGTGCCGCAGGAGATATCGACCTGGATGCTCTCGGGGATCGAAAGCCCGGCGGCCACGGTGCTCATCGTGCTCGTGTTCCTGCTCGTTGCCGGCTGTTTCGTGGAAAGCACGGTGCTGGTGCTGCTTGCTCACGCCGATCTTCGTGCCGATCGTCACGCATGTCGGCGTCGACCCGGTGCATTTCGGGATCCTGATGATGAGCATCGTGACGCTCGGGGGCATGACGCCGCCGGTCGGCGTGGCGATGTTCGCGGTCTGCTCGCTGATGGACGTGAAGATCGAGGAGTACACGGTGGAGGCGCTGCCGTTTCTTGCGACCATCATCGGGCTCATCGTCGTCCTGCTGTTCGTGCCGCAGGTCGTGCTCTGGCTTCCCGATCTCGCCTTCGGGCCGGGACGCTAGCCGCCGCCGGCCGCCCACCAGTTCAAGGTGGCGCTGCCGCGGTGCTTCCCTTAGCCTCGGGTGCTCCGGCACGCCGCCGGGATAGGGGTGCCATGTCCGACGGCCGCTTCCGCATCGCGACGCTCATCGCCGGCCTGGGCCTGTTCGTTGCCGGGGCGTTTCCGGCCGCCGCCGCGGAGATGCCGCCGCAGCCCCGCTATGTCGGGACGGAGAGCTGCGTCGCCTGTCACGAGGCGGCCGGGGCGGCCTGGGCGGGCTCCGACCATGCCCTCGCCTGGACCGAACCGAGCGACGTCACGGTCCTCGGCGATTTCGACGATGCCAGCTTCGAGCGGGACGGTGTCGTCACCCGCTTCAGCCGCCGGGGCGACGCGTTCGTCGTCGAGACCGAGGACGGAGATGGCGCGCGACGGAGCTTCGATGTCGTCGGGGTCGCGGGCATCCGGCCGCTCCAGCAGTACCTTCTCTCGCCGGAACCCGGCCGCACCCAGGCCTTCGACCTCGCCTGGGATACGGTGCGCGGCCGATGGTACGACCTCTACCCGGATCAGGCACTTCTGCCGGGGGACGCGATGCACTGGACCGGCCCCTACAAGAGCTGGGAGGCCCGCTGCGCGGAATGCCATGCCACCGGTTTCACTCGCAACTACGACCCCGAGGCCCGAGCCTATCACCCGCGGGAGGCCGAGATTGGCGTCGGCTGCGAGGCCTGCCATGGTCCCGGCGAGGCCCATAACGCCTGGGCCGCCGCGCCGGACGCCTACGACCCGGGGGCCTGGCCCGGGCTCACGCCGCAGGGTCTGACCGTCGATCTCGCGGCGTCCGCCGAGGTGCAGATCCAGCAATGCGCCGGCTGCCATTCGCGGCGCGAGGCGTTCTTCGACGGGAACCCATTGCCCGGAACCCCCTACCACGATGCCTATGCGCTGTCGCTGCTGCGGGACGGTCTCTACTACCCCGACGGCCAGATCCACGGCGAGGTCTATGTCTACGGCTCGTTCCTGCAGTCGAAGATGTACGCCAACGGCGTCCGCTGCAGCGACTGCCACGAGCCGCATTCGACCCGGCTCCGCGCCGAGGGCAATGCGGTCTGTACCCAGTGTCATTCGCCGGCAGGCAACCCCCGATTTCCGGCGCTCCGGCCGGCGCTCTACGACGATCCCAGCCATCACTTCCACGAGCCGGGTTCCGAGGGCGCGCAGTGCCGGACCTGCCACATGCCGCAGGAGGTCTACATGGGGGTCGACGGCCGCCGGGACCATGGCTTCCGGGTACCGCGTCCGGACCTCGATGCCGCGACCGGCGCGCCCGACACCTGTACGTCCTGCCATAGCGACCGCGACCCCGCTTGGGCTGCGGACGAGATCGCCAGAAGGTTCCCCGACAGCACCCACCGCGGCCTGCACTTCTCCACCACATTCGCGGCCGCGCGCCACGATCCCGCGGCGCAGTCCGAGGCGCTCGTCGCGCTCGCCGATCGCGACGACCTCGCCGGCATCGTCCGGGCGACCGCGCTCGACCTGCTGGCGCCGGTGGCCGACCCGGCGACGGCAGAGCGGACGGCGCCGCTCCTGACCGACCCCGACCCACTGGTCCGCGGCGCCGCCGCGGCCCTGCAGCGCGGGGTTGCGCCCGAGGACCGGCTCGCGCGTCTCGCGCCGGTCCTCGCCGACCCGGACCGATCGGTCCGCATCTCGGCCGCGAAGGCGATGATCGGCGTCGACCCGACGAGCGCGCCGGCCGCGGCGCGGGCCGCGCTCGATACCGCGAGCAGCGAGTGGCGGGCGTCGCTGGCAGCCCGGCTCGACTTTCCCGAGACCCATATGCAGATCGCCGGCGCCGCCCTCGGCGCCCGCAACTTTTCCGTGGCCGACGCCGCCTTCCGGGAAGCGGTCGATCTCGACCCGCAACTGGTCGACGGCTGGATCATGATCGCGCGGATCCGCGCCGCAACCGGCGACCCGGACGGGGCCCGCGCCGCCCTGGACGACGCGCTCGCCGCCAATCCCGGTCAGCCCGACCTCGCCGCCCTGCGGGCGCAGCTTAGCCCATGACGGTGGCGTGAACAGGGCGGCGGCTACAGGCGCGGCGGACGGGGCTGGGCAGCGACCGCTTCAAGGTCGGCCCCCATCCTGTGGGACAGGGTCGAGGCGATGCGCTGCACGCTGGACGCGACCGCCCGCTTCTGCTCGTCGGCCAGGCGGTCGGCCGGCAGGCTGACGGCGACGCCCGCGACCGGCCGGTTCTGGGAGTCGAGCACCGACGCACCGAAGCAGACCATGCCTTCGGCGACCTGCTGGTCGTCGACCGAGATCCCGCTCCGCCGGACCTCGGCGAGCTCGGAGAGGAGGCCCGGAAGGGTTCGCACGCTTTTCGGCGTGAGCGGCGCCGGCAGGCCGTCAGGATGGAGCCGCCGTACCTCCGCCTCGCTCATGTGGCTGAGGAACGCCTTGCCGGTGGCAGTGAAGGCGGCGGGGAGGCGCATGCCAGTGCGGAACTCGAAGGCGGGAAAGCCCGTGGCATTGCGCGCGGCGATGTAGACCACCTCGGCGCCTTCGAGCACGGTGAGGGTGATGGTCGCCCCGGGAAGCTCGGTATCCAGGTCCCAGATCGCGGCAAACTCCGCGCTGACGTCGGACCGCAGGGCGAAGGCGTTGGACCAGCGCATGACGTGGGGACCGAGCTGGAAGGTCTGATCCGGGCGAGGCGGCGGAGCACGCACCGGGGTTCTTCCTCGACAGGTCTGCGCCTCCGGGGTCTGGGACCTGATGGCGCCGCAGTCGCCGGACATGGACCGTTGGCTGACCTGGCACTACTACACCCAAGGTTCGGAGGTGTTCCGCGGCGATCTCTATTTCTACTCGGTCGACCACGACATGCGCGGGCAGCTCGGCAACATCGACACCCGGCGCTGCCCGGTGATCATGATGACCGGCACCTACGACTACCTGACCCCGCCCGAGGCCACCGAGGCAACGGCGCGGCAGATCCCCGGCGGTATCTACATCCAGATGGACGACATCGGGCATTTCCCGATGTCGGAGAACTATCCGTTGTTCGCCGTCTACCTGAAGGAAGCGCTCAGGCTCATCGAGGAGCGCGCCCGGTGAAGATCGTCCAGTTCGACGACAAGGGCCGCCGCGTCGAGGTCGAGCCGGACCGGGCGCCGGCCGGCCGCGCGGCCCCCGCCTCGGCGCTGGCGGCGCCGCCGCCACCGCGCCGGCGTGCTCGGGATCATCGACCGGGAGACGCTGACCGCCATCTTCCGCCGCGAGGCCGACCGGCTGCACTTGCGGTTCGGGGTCAAGGAGGACCGCATCACCTCGCTTTCCGGCGGCAACCAGCAGAAGGTGCTGATCGGTCGCGGCTTCGCCATGCGACCGGAGGTGATCGTTCTCAACGATCCGGCGCGCGGCATCGACGTCAGCGCCAAGTTCGAGCTCTACCGCCACCTCCGCGACTTTGCCCGGGACGGGCGGTCGGTGGTCTATCTCTCCTCGGAGATCGAGGAATTCGCCGGCTTCGCCACCCGTGTCCTCGTCTTTCGCAACGGCGCACCCTTCGACGCCTTCGACGGCAGGCAGATCGAGGCCCCCCGTGTGCTCGAGGCAATGTTCGGCCAGACCGACGGCTCCGGCCTCGCCGGCGGTCCCGGGGACACGACTGCCGGAGCGGCGCACGTCGATGTCGGCGGCCGCGTCCGGGTCGAGGTGCCGCCGGCGCTGCGCCCGGTACGGTCGCAGCCGGTGTCGCCCGAGCCTGCGGCGGCTGTTCTCAACCAGCGTTCCGGGCCGCGGATCCGCATCGTCGAGTTCGATGCCGACGGTCGCCGACGCGACCGGAGCGACGGGTGAGCGCGCTCGCCGCCCCTTCCCTGTCGCGCGAGCCAGCGGCGCCTGTGCCGGCGGGAGAGACGACAGGGCGGATGGGCGGTCGATCGAATCCGTTCCTGCTGATGCCGATCACGCTGTTCTTCGCGCTGCTGGCCGTCGCGGCGCTGCGCTCGCCGAGCCTCGTGACCAGCTCCGGCCTCGGCGCGGCGATCATCGTGGTGGCGCCGCTGATGCTGGCGACCTTCGCGCTGATGGCGACGGTGATCGCCGGGCGCGGAACCGTCGACCTGTCGATCGGGCCGCTGATCGGCTTCGTCAACGTCACCCTGATCCAGCTCAACGGCGCCGGGATCGTGACCTCGCCGATCGCGGTGTTTCTCTATGCGATCTTCGCCGCTGCGGCGTATCAGCTGATTTTTGCGCTGACCGTCGTCTATGTCCGGGTACAGCCGATCATCGTGTCGCTCTCCGGCTATCTGGCGCTGGCCGGGATCAACCTCGTCATCCTGCCGCGACCCGGCGGCCTCGCGCCCGAGTTCATGCAGGAATGGGGATACGGCACCTCGATCTTCTCGCCGGTGCTCTTCATCGTGCTCTTCGCCGTCGCCGCGTGGCTGCTGCTGACCGCGACGGCATTCTACACCAACCTTCGGCTGACGGGATCCGACGAGCGGGCCGCCTATACCGCGGGCGTGCAGATCACCGCGGTCAGGATCGGGGCGCACCTCATCTCCGGCGCTTTCGCCGGGCTCGCGGCGATCTGCTTCACCGCGCTCATCGGGTCGGGCGATCCCTCGCAGGGAACCACCTACACGCTGATCGCGGTCACGGCGCTGGTCCTGGGCGGGGCCTCGCTGGGCGGCGGACGAGCGAGCGTCGTCGGGTCGGCGCTCGGGGCGATGAGCCTTTACCTCATCACCTTCGCGCTCTCGACGTTCAATTTCGGCGCGGTGCAGAGCTTCGTCACCAACCTCGCCTACGGCGCGATCCTGGTGATCTCGCTGCTTCTCACCCTGCTCATTCCGGTGATCCAGCGCCGGATCCCGCGGTTCTCGCCGCTTCTCTATTTCGTCGTGCTGGCGGTGGTGGTCCTCGGGGTGATCCTGCACGCGACCTTCGACTACGCTGCACTGGGGCAGCCCGGGCCGGTGGCCGTCGGACCGCTCTCGATGCAGCGAACCCTCGTCGGACCGCTCGAGGTGGGCCTTGCCGATCCCGGCACCGTCGCCCTGCGTGCGGCTGCCGCGCCGTATATCGCCGGGTCTATCATTCTCGCCCTCATCGCGCTCTTCTCGCGGGTGGCGATGAGCGAGGCTTCGCGGCATCGCGGCATCGGGCTCGCCGTCGGCGTGGTTCTCGCCGGGCTGGTGGTGATCGGGGCGTGGCTGCTTGCCGCCGATCGCCCGGCGGGCATCCCTGCAGCGGAGGCGAGGCCGTGACCGACGCGCCCTTCACGGCGGCGGAGCGGCCCCGGCTCGGACTCGGAGGCCTCGTCATCGGGCTCGCCGCGGGATTGATCCTGACCGGCATCGGGGTCGTCATGGGCTTCGTCCAGGGCGTGCTGGTGCAGTACGTCATTCTCGCGGCGATCGCGACGCTGGCGCTCTGGATGTGGGCCTGGCTCTGGCTGATCGGGCAGGTCGTCGCGCTCGGTGCCGGCGCCGAGGACGGGCCGTCGCCGCTACGGCGGCTCTGGGGCGACTATCGGTGGCCGCTGACCGGCCTCGCCGCGATCCTCGCGGCCTTCCTGATCCTGAGCCTCGCGATCCCGGGCTTTCTCAACATCTGGAATGTCATATCGCTGCTGATCCTGCTCGGCATCCTGGTGCTGACACGCACCCTCAGCCGGCAGTTCCAGCAGAACCGGTCGGCCTTCATCGGGATCATGGTGCTCTCCGGCCTGTTCTCGGTCGGCGCCATGAACATCGACGGGTTCTCCTCGGCGGCGAACGTGAAGTCGATGCTGCTCTTTGCTTCCTTTCTCGGACTCGCATCGATCGGACAGACGCTGGTGGCACTCCTCGGCGGGCTCGACCTCTCGATCCCCTTCGTGATCGGCGCGGCCAACGTCGGTCTGCTCTATCTCATTTCCCTCGGCGTGCCGCCCTGGCTCGCCACCCTGATCGTTCTGGCCATGGGGGCGCTCCTCGGCACCATCAACGGCCTGCTCAGCTACCGGCTGCAGGGGCAGGCGCTGATCGTGACGCTCGGCACCGGCTTCGCGATCTCCGGCGGCGTGCAGATCATCACCTCCATCGGCAGCGCCTACTCCGGTAATGTCTTCGGCGCGGTCCCAGGCTGGCTCGCCAACCTGTCGTCGATGAACGGCGTTACCTTCGGTCTGCCGTTTCCGCCGGTGATCGCCATCTGGGCGGCGGCGGCGGCGGTGCTTATCGTCGGCATGCGCACCACGCTCTACGGCCGCGCCATCTTACCAACGACCGGATGCGGGTCGAGCTGACCGTCGAGTTCTACGTCCGCGTCGCCCCAACGGAGGAGGCCGTGACGATCGCCGCGCGCTCGCTCGGCAACCGCACGATGGATGCCGAACAGCTCAAGGAGCTGATCCAGGGCCGGCTCGTCGACGCCATGGGCGGGGCGGCGGCGAACATGACCCTGGAGCAGATCCACGAGAACCGGCAGACCTTCGTCCGCGAGGTGAAGCAGGAGGTCGCCGAAAGCCTGGCGCTCGACGGTCTCGAGCTCGAAAGCGTTTCGCTGACCTCGCTCGACCAGACCGACATCAAGCTCCTCGACCCGTCGAACACTTTCGACGCCGAGGGCCTGACCAAGCTCACGGAGCAGATCGAGAGTCGCAAGAAGAAGCGCAACGACATCGAGAAGGACACCGCAGTGGCGATGCGTGCCAAGAACCTCGAGGCCGAGAAGCGCTCGCTTGAAATCCAGCGCGAGAGCGAGTACGCCCGCCTCGCCCATGAAGCCGAGGTCGCGGTAGAGCGCGCCAACCGCCGGGCCGAGATTGCCAGCGACGCTGCCACCAAGGAGCGCGAGATAGAGTCGGTCAAGCTCAAGGAGCGCGAGCAGGTGGAGCGGGCCCGCATCGAGATGGAGCGCGCCGTCGAGCAGCTCGAGGTCAAGCGCAGCCAGGCTCTGCAACTCGAGCAGCACGCCCGCGACATCGCCGTCTCGATGAAGTCGAAGGAGCGCAGCGAGGCGCTGGCCATCGCCGAGGGAGCCCGCGCCGCCGCCGTCGAGGCGACCGAAAAGGTCCAGACGCTGCGCGACACCGAGATCGCCAACCGGCAGAAGCAGATCGAGCTTATCGAGGCGCAGAAGGCAGCCGAATCCGAAGGTGCGCGCCAGCGCATCCTGGCGGAGGCCGAGAAGGCGGCGGCGCAGGACCGCGCCGAGGCCGACCGGATCGCCGTCGCAGCCCTGGAGGAGAGGCTGCGGGTGGAGGCCGCCGGCAAGCACGAGCTCAACGAGGCCGAGAACCTGCGCTCTGACGCCAGCCGCCGCTCGGCGCTGCATCAGGCGCTGGTGCAGAACCTGCCGGCGATCATCCGCGAAAGCGTCAAGCCGATGGAGAAGATCGACGGCATCAAGATCCTGCATGTGGAGGGCCTGCCCGGCCTGAGCGGCGCCGCCGGCGGCGACGGCAAAGGCAAGGGCGACGCCTCCGGCGAGCCACCGCGCGACGGCAATCTCGCCGAGCAGGTCGTGAGCTCGGCGCTGCGCTACCGCAGCCAGGCGCCGTTCGTCGACACGCTCCTCAGCGAGATCGGGCTGTCGGGGGACACCATCCATCGCACCCAGCCGCTGCAGGACCTCTCGAAGATCGTCTACACCCAGCCGGCGGCGCCGGAGCCGCCGAAGAAGGGCAAGGGCTGAGGCCGAGCGATGCAGACGCAGGACCGTGCCATCCTGGTCTTCGCCATCTGGGCGAGCCTCGGCGCGCTCGGCCTCTGCCTGTTCCTGGAGGGCCTGTCCCGCGACCATTGGCTCCTCGCCGCCGCCGGCGTGCTGGCGGTCGCGGCGGCCTTCGTTGCGCACATGGTGGTTAATGGCGTATCCGGGACCGGCTTCACGCGCGGCGAGACCGTGCTCGGCATCGGCGCTTACGGCGTCCTCGGCCTCGTTTTCGTCGCCGGTGCGCTGACCGGCGGGCTCTCGGGCACCGATCTGCGCGCCTGCCTCACCTTCTTCGCGGTCATCGGAGGGGGCATGCTGGCCTACCTGATCACCCGCCACGGCCTGCGCGGCGCCTTCTCGCAGTTCCACGCCCGGCCGGCGGAACGCGGCCGCTGATGGCCTGGCTTCCCCTCTTTGCGCTCATCTATCTGGCCGCGGCGCTGCACTGGGCCCGCGTCGCGGCGATCGCGAACGGCGACGCCCAGCACTGGTTTTCCGCCGGGCACGATCTCTCGCCCTGGATCTCGGCCATCGTCCTCGCCGGCGCCTCGGTCTCGGCCTGGGCGGTTCTCGGCGCCGCCGCCGAGATCGGCGCCACCGGCTTCTCGCACGCGGCCCTCCTTCAGGCCGGCGTGCTCTTCGCGCTGCCGGGCGTGCTCTTCTTCAAGCGGATCTGGCTCCTCGGCCAGCGCCTGAGGCTCTCCTCGCAGGGCGAGCTGTTGCGGGCGTATTATGGCTCGGAGTTCCTGGTCGTCGTCTCAGCGGTCGTGGCGGTGCTCTTCGCGGTCTGCTTCGCCGGCCTGCAACTTCTCGCACTCTCGCGCCTTTCGGCGACACTTTCCGGCGGGGCCTGGACGCCGGAGACGGCCGGGTTCGCACTCGGGGCGGTGCTGGTCGGCTATGTCGTCATCGGCGGCATGCGCGCCGTCGGCTGGTTCGGCGCGATCCAGGCCGTGCTGGTGGTGGCGGCCCTGGGCGGCCTCGCCGCCTTCGCCCTGCTCGGCGTCGGCGGCTTTGCCGCCCTCAACGCCGGTCTCGCCGGCCTCGCGGCGAACCCGGAGCGTCTTCCCGACTTCCTCGTCTCCGGCGTCATCCAGTTCACCGCCGGCATCGGCCGCGAGGCGGCTGCCGGCCACGAGGGCACCGCGGTCGCCAGCCTGTCGCTCGCCTGCGCGCTGATGGGCTTTCAGGCGAGCCCGCTTGCCCTCAAGGTCGTGCTCTCGACCCGCAGCGTGCGCGGCCTTGCCGCCGGTCAGACCTGGGTGATGGCCGGTGCCTTCGGCATTCTCCTGGCCCTTGGCGCGGCGACGCTCGGCGCCGCCGCCTTCCTCGACCAGCGCTTTTCGGTTCCGGGGCTTCTCGAGGCCATGTCCCCGTGGTTCGCCGCCTGGCTCTTCCTCGGTCTCGTCGCCGGCGCACAACTCGTCGCCGGCCTCGGCCTGCTGACCGCCGCCGAGGCGCTCGTGCGCAGCCTCTTCAAGCCCTGGTTCCGGAATTCGCTGTCCCGGAGCGAGACCGTCGCGCTGGCGCGCATTGCCGTCGTCCTGCTCGCGCTGCTCTCCGTCCTCCTGCAGTCGCTCGCGCCGGTTACGCTTTCAGCTTTGGCCGCACTGGCGCTGCCGCTGGCTTTCCAGCTCTGGACGCCGCTTCTCGGCATGACCCTCGTGCCGTGGATCCCCGCGCCGGCGGTCGCCGCCGGGGTTGGCTTCGGGCTGCTCGGCGTGCTGCTGACCGAGCCGGCCGGACACGCCGTCCTCGCCTTCCTCGGCCTCGATCTGCCTTGGGGCCGCTGGCCCTGGACGATCCATGCCGCGGCCTGGGGCATGGCCGCGAACCTGACCGTCACCCTCCTCGCGTCCGCCTTCACCCGGCGCCGCGCCTTCGGCGAGGCGGCCGGCGAGGTCCGGCGCTTTCTCTCCCGATCGGTCGCGCAGTCGCCCGGCGCCCGAGCGCAGCGTCCAACCGCGTGGTCGGTCGCACTCGCCTGGCTATTCCTCGCCGTCGGGCCCGGCCTCGTCCTCGGCAACGGCGCTTTCGGGGCGCCTGGCGGCCTCTGGCTCCTCGGCCTGCCGCCGCTCTGGGCCTGGGGTCTGGTCTTCTGGGCGCTGGGGCTCGGCCTCGTCTGGTTCCTCGCCTACCGGATGGAGCTCGCGAGCCCGGTCGGCGACGCAATCCGGCCCTACACGCCGCCGCCCCGCCTCCTGCGCGACACCCGCGAGGCGGAGCGCCGGCGCCTGCGGGCGCTGGTCCTCACAGCGGTGATCGCCTTCGCGCTGGTGTCGCTCACCGCCCTGTCCTTCGGCTGAGGGAGCCCACCCGGATGATATCGCCCTTCGTCTTCAACACTACCCGCTCGATCCGCTTCGGCGCCGGGGCGCTGAACGAGCTCGGTCCAGCAGCCCGGGCGCTGACCGACGCCGCCGTTCTCCTCGTCACCGACCGCGGCATGGTCGCGACCGGCATCGTCGCCCGGGCCCTCGACGCCCTGCAGGCCGCGGACGTCGCGGCGACCGTCTTCGACGCCGTCGAGGCCGACCCGCCGGAGACCGTGGTCCGGGCCGCCGTTGCCGCCGCCCGCGAAGCCGCCGCCGGCGCGGTCATCGGCATCGGCGGCGGATCCTCCCTCGACGTCGCCAAGCTCGCCGCCCTCCTCGCCGGCGGCACCCAGGCGCTCCCCGAGGTCTACGGCGTCGGCAATGCCCGCGGGCCGCGCCTCCCGCTCATCCTCGTCCCGACGACGGCCGGCACCGGCTCGGAAGTCACGCCGATCGCGATCGTCACTACGGGCACCGCCGAGAAGATGGGCGTGGTCTCCCCCGTCCTCATCCCCGACCTCGCGCTCCTCGACCCGGACCTCACCCTCGGCCTCCCCGCGCACGTCACGGCGGCCACCGGGATCGACGCGATGGTCCATGCGATCGAGGGCTACGCCTCGGCCAGCGCCAACAACAACCCCCTCTCCAGAGATCTCGCCCGCCAGGCCCTCACCCTGATGGGCGGCGCCCTCCTGACCGCGGTGCACGAGGGGTCGAACCTCGACGCCCGGGGCGACATGCTCCTCGGCTCGATGCTGGCGGGGCAGGCTTTCGCCAACGCGCCGGTCGCCGCGGTCCACGCCCTCGCCTACCCGCTCGGCGGCCACTTCCACATCCCCCACGGCCTGTCGAACGCGCTGGTGCTCCCCCACGTCCTGCGCTTTAACGCCCTGACCGCGCCGCAGCCCTACGCCGAACTCGCGCCACTGGTCTTCCCCGACCTCGCCGCAGTCGAGGGCCAGGCCCGCGCCGCCGCCTTCGCCGCGCGCCTCGCCGATCTCTCGGCCCGCTGCGGCCTCCCCCAGCGCCTGCGCGACCTGAAGATCGCCGAGGACGACCTGCCGATGCTCGCCCGCGACGCGATGAACCAGACCCGGCTGCTGGTGAACAACCCGCGGCCCGTCACCGAGGACGACGCCCTCGCAATCTACCGCGCCGCCTTCTAGCCGCAGGCGCCCACATGCCCGCAGGAGGTGCAGAAGTCGCAGCCGTCGCGGCGGATAAGCGTCGGGTGCCCGCATTCCGGGCAGATGCGCCCCGTGGCCGGCGCCGCGCTGGTGCCGGGGGCCGGGGCGTCGGTCCAGAGCATCGCCGTACCCGAGGCGGGATAGCCGCCGGCATCGAGCACCCCGAGCATCTCGTAGCGATGGATGAGGAGCCGCGCCACGTAGGCCAGCGTCGAGGGCTGCACCGCCTGCTTCTCGCTGCCCGGGACCCGCGCGAAGAAATCGCCCTGGGCCTCCGGCAGGTCCTTCAGCCCGCGCAGCTTCTTGCCGATCCAGGCCGGGTCGATCACCCGCATGTCGAGGCTCACCGACTTCGTCAGGCCGTTGAACTCCAGCGGGTAGGTCCCGGAAAACCAGACGCTGAACGGCCGCTTGCTGCCGTCGGGCAGCACGCATTCCTTCACGAACATCGCGAAGTCGTCGCCGGTGGTCGGGTTGAGCACGTCAACCGTCCAGCTCAGCGTGCCGTCGACCCCGGACTTCGGCTCCTTGCGCGAGAACATCGCGTCGACCAGCGGCGTCTCGCCCTCCGGCTCGTCGAACGCCCCGAGCGCCTGGCAGCGGTACTCCACCACCCGGGCGAAGGCGCTGACGTTGCCGGGCACCGGCAGCGGCCGCCCGTCCGGCGGCATCGCCAGGGTGAAGGGCGCGCCCGGGGTCTTGGAAAGACTGTCGAGCTTGAGCTTCAACCAGGCCGGATCCTGGGCACGCATGTCCATAGAAAGGCTCTTGGCCAGCGCCCCGAGGCCGCGCGGGGTCTGCTCGCCGTTCACCCACACCTCGAAGGGATGGTTGCCGCCGTTCTCGACGTGGCCGACGAACACCGCGAACCGCGTGCCCGGCGCCTCGACCATGTAGGTCCAGGACGGCGAGCCGGCGGCGAGCTTCGGCCGGTGCGGCCAGCGCAGCGCCGCCAGCGCCACCTGCGGCGCGTCGGCGATGCGGATGCGCCGGTCGGGCTCGGACTGGTCGAGGTCCTGCGGCGCGTCCTTGCCCACTGACAGCACCGAGCCGAGAACGCTGTTCGGCCGGTAGGTGGTGATCCCCTTCAGCCCGGCATGCCAGGCCTCGAGGTAAAGGCTCTCGAAGCGCTCGAAGGGATAGTCCTCGGGCACGTTCACCGTCTTGGAGATCGCCGCGTCGATATAAGGCTGGATCGCCGCCTGCATCGCCATATGGTCGCGGGCGCTGATCTCGAGCGCATTGACGAAAGCCGGCGGCAGCTCGGCCTCGTTGCCGCCCCGCGCCTTCCACAGCCGCCAGGCGTGATCCTCGACCCGGTACTCGCGCATCGCGCCGTCGGGCTCCCGCTTCTTGCGGGTGTAGAACCAGGAATACGCCGGCTCGATGCCGTTCGAGGCGTTGTCGGCGAAGGCGAGGCTGATGGTGCCGGTCGGCGCGATCGACAGGAGGTGGCTGTTGCGCAGCCCATCGGCGCGGATGGCGTCGCGGATGTCCTCGGGCAGGCGCCGGGCGTTGCCGGAGGCGAGATAGGCCTCGGCATCGAACAGCGGAAACGCCCCCTTCTCCCGCGCCAGCCCGACGCTGGCGCGGTAGGCGGCGTCGCGCATCGCCCGCGCGATCTCGGCCGCCGCACCCCGCGCCGCGGCGCTGTCGTAGCGCAGGCCCATCATGATGAGCGCATCGCCGAGCCCGGTGAACCCGAGCCCGATCCGCCGCTTGTTGGCCGCCTCCTCGGCCTGCTGCGGCAGCGGCCAGACCGTTGCGGTCAGCACGTTGTCCAGCATCCGCACCGCGGTGGCCACCGTCTCCGCAAAGCCGGCGTGGTCGAAACCGACCTCCTCGGTGAAGGCGTCGCGGACGAACCGGGTGAGGTTGATCGAGCCGAGGCAGCAGCAGCCGTGATCGGGAATCGGGATCTCGCCGCAGGGATTGGTCGCCTCGATGGTCTCGATGTAGTGGAGATTGTTCTCCGCATTGATCCGGTCGAGGAACAGCACCCCGGGCTCGGCGGCCTCGTAGGTGTTGCGCATGATCGCCTGCCAAAGCTCCCGCGCCTGGATCGTCGCATAGACCCAGAGCCCGTCGTCGCGCCGGTGCGCGCCGCCGGCGACCTGCGTCACCCCCGGCTCGGCCCTGTGAACGAGCTCGAACGGCCCGTCGGCCTCGACCGCGCGCATCAGCGCGTCGGTGACGCCCACCGAGATGTTGAAGTTGTTGAGCCGGCCCGCCTGCCGCTTGGCGCCGACGAATTCCATGATGTCGGGATGGTCGCAGCGCAGAACGCCCATCTGCGCGCCGCGCCGGGCGCCCGCACTCTCCACCGTGGCGCAGGACTGGTCGAAGACGTGCATGTAGCTGATCGGCCCGGAAGCGGCGCTGTCGGTGCCGTGGACCCGCGCCCCGCGCGGCCGGATCGCCGAGAAGTCGTAGCCGACGCCGCCGCCGCGGCGCATGGTCTCGGCCGCCTCGCGCAGGGCGATATAGATGCCGGGCTTGCCGTCGACCGTCTCCGAGACCGAATCCCCTACCGGCTGCACGAAGCAGTTGATCAGCGTGACGTCCCGAATGCCCGATCCCGCTGCCGAATTGATCCGCCCGCCCGGAATGAACCCGGCCTCGAGCGCCTTCAGGAACGCGGCCTCGTGGACGCCGGGCTTCTCCTCGACCTCGGCCAGCGCCCGGGCGACCCTGAGCCGCACCGCGTGCGCGGTCTCCGGCCCGTCGAGATCGCGCTCCGCGCCCTTGGCGTATTTTTCCCGGAGCACGTCGAGGCTCACGGTCTGCCAGGGCAGGTCGGCGGCGCGGCCGCGGAAATCCCGGGTGTCGGGCTTGTTCATCGGACAGAGCGCCTCATGCAATCGGAGAGCCTCCGAAGATAGGTATCGCCTGCGCCGCGGTCAATCGCCGCGGGACGTTGAGCCGCCGCAAGAATCCCGTTATTTTGCGCCAACCGCGTTCGCGCCACCCTAGCCCTAGCGATTCGATGCCGGCGACCGTCCACCTCCTCAAGCTCTGCGTCGGCGCCGACGGCGTCGACGACCTCGTCCAATGGCAGGCGCGCGCGGCTCGCCGAGCGCCGCGCCGCCGGGGTCGAGCCCGGGCCCTTCCACGTCACCCGGATGTGGCCCAAGCGCAGCGACGCGCTCCTGGACGGCGGCTCGCTCTACTGGGTGTTTCGCGGGCTGGTGCTGGCCCGGCAGCGCATCCTCGGCCTCGAGCCGCGCGTGGGCGCCGACGGCATCGGCCGTTGCGCGATCCGGCTCGACGCTGAGGTCGTCCGCACCGCGCCGCAGCCACGCCGGCCGTTCCAGGGCTGGCGGTACCTGCGGCCCGAGGACGCTCCCGCCGACCTGTCGTCCTCCGCGGCCGCCGAACTGCCCGCCAACCTCGTGGCCGAGCTGGCCGAGATCGGAGTGCTCTGATGCCCGCCCTGCCCCGGCTCCTGGCCGCTGCCGCACTCGTCACCCTCGCCGCGTCCGCCGCCGGGGCCGGAAGCAAGTACGACTGGGATGCCCTCGGCGCCGAGTTCTGCCGGCTGACGGTCGCCGGCGACTTCACCAATCTCCGCCCCCTGCTCAGCCGGGACCTGCAGCGCGACATCGAGGCCGCCGCTGCCAACCCGAACCTGATGCCGGCGCGGGTGCTGTTTCAGAGCTACACCAATGAAGTCTCGGAATGCTCCGCCAGTACCCGCAACGCCGCGCTGGTCGAGATCCGCCGCAGCAAGCCCGGCGGCGCCCCGCCGTCCTGGACGGAGTACCTGGTCATCGTGCCCGAGGCCGACGGCACCAGCCGCATCGACGACGTCCTCTTCGCCACCCGTCGGAGCGACACCCTGCGCGCCCGCCTCGCCTATTACACCGCCACGCGCTGAGGCCGGGCGGCGGCCCGTTAACCTATCGGCTTCGGGCGCAAGACAGGTACATGCATTGTACATGCGATGTACATGAGATGTACGTTCAGAAAACCGCTGTTAACCCTTGCCGCAAAACCGAATTCACCGATCCATATCGGGTGGCGATTTCACCGCCAGAGCCCAACCGGAACCGCCAACCCCACCCGCGCGGAAACCGCCGCCAGCGCCGCTCGCGTCCCCCCGTCCCACATGGCCCCCTGCGCCGCGAAGAGCGTGGCCTGGCTCCGCAGGATAAGGCCGTCATCGAGAACCCGCAGGTGATTGTCCCGGAGCGTCGACCCGGTGGTGGTGATGTCCGCCACCGCCTCGGCGGTCAGGTTCTTCACCGTTCCCTCGGTCGCGCCCTGGCTGTCCACCAGCTGATAGTCCGCCACGCCGTGAGACTGGAAAAACGCCCGCACCAAATGATGGTACTTCGTCGCGACCCGCAATCGAAGCCCGTGCCGCGCCCGGAAGTCGCCCGCCGCGGCATCGAGATCGCCCATGTCGGCCACGTCGATCCAGAACGACGGCACCGCCACCACGAGGTCGGCGAACCCGAAGCCCAGCGGCACCAGTTCGCTAAGTCGCGATTCCCATTGCGGAATCTGCTCTCTTACCAGGTCCTGTCCCGTGACCCCGAGATGCAGCCGCCCCGCCGCCAGCTCTCCTGGAATCTCGCCCGCGGCCAGCAGCACCAGCTCGACTCCTTCGACGCCCCGGACCACGCCCCGGTACTCGCGGCCGCCGCCGTTCAGCGCCAGAGTCACCCCGCGCTGGCCGAACCAGGCGATGGTCTCCTCCTGCAGCCGTCCCTTCGACGGCACCCCGAGCTTCAGCCGCATAGCGCCACCAGCGCCTCGGGCCGGATCATGCCGCCGACCGCGGGGATGCCCCGGCCCTGCCCCAGCACCCGCGTCAGCGCATCGTAGCGCCCGCCGCTGGCGATCGGCGGCAAATCCGGCCGCCCCCGCGCCAGCGCCCCGAAGACGAACCCGTCATAGTACTCGAGCGAGGTCCGCCCGAAACTCGCCTCGAACCGCAACATCTCCGGCCGGAGCCCCCGCGCCGCGAACGCCTCAAGCCGCGCCGCATACCGATCCACCGCCGCCTCGAGCCCCGGAAGCCCCCTCGCCAGCCTCCGAAGCTCCTCCAAGGCGCCCTCGGCATCCCCGCTCACCGCGAGCACCGCCTCGATCCGCGCCACTTCCTCCGCAGCGAGCGGCGGCGTTGCCGCCTCGGCTGCGAGGCGCGCGACACCGGCCGCCACCTCCGCCGGCGTCCGCAGGCCGACCACCAACCCGGCCCCCGCAATCTGGTCCGCAGTCCTGCCCTCCGACTCGGCGGTGAGCAACTCGGTCCGCGCCGCGGAGGCCGCGGCGTGCCCCTCGCCGAAATCGTGGAGCAGCGCATGGAAGCGCGCCGGACGCCAGACGTGCCGCCGAAGCGCGGCCTTGCGGGCGTCGCTGGTAATGAGCGTGTCGATCGCGGCCAGCACCAGGCCGAGATCGCCGATGACGATCTCCACCGGCGCTGCCGCGAGAGCGGCGACGATCGCCGAGAGTACCTCGGCATCGTGGGCGGCCGCGTCGCCGGCCTCGAAAATCTCGAAACCCGCCTGCAGGTACTCCCGCGGCCGGTCGGAGCCGAACACCTGCCGCCGCCAGACCGGCCCGCAATAGACGTAGCGCGCTGGCTCGGCGCCGGCATCCATGTGGAGGCGAACGATCGGTACAGTGAAGTCGGGGCGCAGCATCATCTCCGCGCCCTCGTCGCGGGTGACGAAGGCTCGGGCGCGGATGTCCTCGCCGTAGAGATCGAGGAGGACGTCTGCAGGCTGGAGCGCCGCGGGCTCCGCCCGCACCGCGCCGGTCGATCCGAGCACCGCAAGAATGCGCGCCACCTCGCCTTCGAGCCGCGCCAGGCCTGCGCCCATGCGGGCGCCCTTGAGATAGGCGCGGTCGGCGACCATCAGGCCCCCCGGGCCAGCATGGCCAGGACCTCGGCCACCAGCCGGCCGCGCGGCACCTCGACCTGGGCGGGCTGCGCCTTCCAGTCCTCGTGGGTGGCGATGTCCGCGGCAAGGCGAGCGCCGAGGGCGAGGTCCTTGAGCTGGACGACGCCGCGGGTCCGTTCATCCCCGCCTTCGATCACCGCCACCGCGGCGCCCCGCTGGTCGGCGTACTTGAGCTGGCGTCCGAGGTTGCCGCCGCCGAGGAAGACCTCGGCTCGCAGTCCGGCGGCGCGGAGCTCGGACGCCATCGCCTGGTAGCCCGACATGGCGTCGCGGTCCATCGCCGTGACGATGACCGGACCGGGGGCGCCCGCGGCCAGCCGGCCCTTCTCGCCGAGGGCGGCGAGCAGGCGGTCGACTCCGATGGAGACACCGGTCGCGGGCACGGCCTCGCCGGTGAAGCGCTTCACGAGGTCGTCGTAGCGGCCGCCGCCGGCCACCGAGCCGAACTGCCGCGGCTTGCCGTCGTCGCCCACCACCTCGAAGGTGAGCTCCGCCTCGTAGACCGGGCCGGTGTAGTAGCCGAGGCCGCGCACCACCGAGGGATCGATCACGGCGCCTACACCGCGGGCATCGAGGAACACGGCGATGGACTCGAGCTCCTCGACGCCGGCGGCCCCTGCGGCGGAGCTGCCGACGAGTTCGCGAAGGCGGTTGCAGGTCGACAGGGGATCCCCGGCGCGGGCGGCCATGAAGTCGAGGATCATCGCGGCCTGTTCGTCACCGAGGCCGGCGCCGGCGGTGAAGTCGCCGCTCTCGTCGCGCCGGCCGGCGCCGAGGAGCGCGCGGACGCCGGATTCGCCCAGGCGGTCGAGCTTGTCGATCGCACGCATCACGATGCCGCGCCGGGCGGCGTCCCGGTCGGGGTCGGCGGGATCGAGGACGCCGGCGGACTCCATCACACCGTTCAGGACCTTGCGGTTGTTGACGCGGACGAGATAGTCGCCGCGGGCGATGCCGGCGGCCTCGAGGGCTTCGCCGAGCATGGCGCACATCTCGGCGTCGGCGGCGACGGAGGCGGCGCCGACGGTGTCGGCGTCGCATTGGTAGAACTGGCGGAAGCGGCCGGGGCCGGGCTTCTCGTTGCGCCAGACCGGGCCGACGGCATAGCGGCGGTAGGGGGTGGGCAGGGACATGCGGTGCTGGGCGTAGACGCGGGCGAGGGGCGCGGTGAGGTCGTAGCGGAGGGCGAGCCACTGCTCGTCCTCGTCCTGCCAGGCGAAGACGCCGTCGTTGGGGCGGTCGACGTCGGGGAGGAACTTGCCGAGGGCCTCGACGGTCTCGACCGCACTGGTCTCCAGCGGATCGAAGCCCCAGGCGTGGTAGACCTCGGTGATCCGGGACAGCATCTCGGCGCGCGCCCGCACTTCGGCGCCGAAATAGTCGCGGAAGCCCTTGGGCGTCTCCGCGCGGGGGCGCCGGGGTTTCTTCGGTTTGTCCTTGGCCATGTCTCGGGATCCGGGTCGCTGTCGGGCGCCCTCCTAGCGCGGAGCGCGGCGGGAGGGCAAGCTCAGCGGCCGGGGAAGCCGCCGTACTCGCCGCGGTGATAGACGAGCGGCGGCAGGTCGGCCTGTTCGAGGCGCAGCACCTCGCCGACGACGATGAGGTGGTCGCCGCCGTCGTGGCCGGCGGCGTGGCGGCACTCGAACCGGGCGGCGCAGCCCTCGAGGAGCGGTGCGCCGCCGAAGCCGGCGGTGAAGGCCACCTCGGCGAAGCCGTCGCCGGGGAGGGCGAAGCGCTCGGCGAGGCCGCGCTGGTCGGCGCTGAGGACGTGGATGGCGAAGTGGGAGGCGGCCTCGAAGGCGGGGAAGCGGCGGGACTTGCGGGCGGGGGACCAGAGGACGAGCGGCGGCGACAGCGAGACGCTGGCGAAGCTGTTGGCGGTGATCCCGAGCGGGCCGCGGGGGGTCATCGTGGTGACGACGGTGACCCCGGTGACGAAACGGCCGAGGGCGTCGCGCAGCTGTCTCTGGCTGAAATCGGGCACGCGGCTCCCCCGGGGTTTGGCGCCGGTTTAGCCGTCGCGGGCCCCGCTGTCGATGGAGTCCCGCAGGGTGTAACACGTGTGTTACACCCTTAAGTGCCTGATTTCAAAGGCTGCATATTTCGATAATTTTCCGTAAACCGCTTTCGGTCGCCTCAACCGCGGCCGATGAACGGCATCTTCGTCGCCATGATGGTCATGAACTGCACGTTCACGTCGAGGGGCAGGTCCGCCATCTGCACGACGGCGCGGGCGACGAGATCGACGTCCATGCGCGGTTCCGGCGCCATACTGCCGTCGGCCTGGGGAACCCCGCCGGTCATCCGGGCGGTCATGTCGGAGGCGGCGTTGCCGATGTCGATCTGGCCGCAGGCAATGTCGAAGGCGCGGCCGTCGAGCGACAGCGAGCGGGTCAGGCCGGTGATCGCATGCTTGGACGCGGTATAGGGGGCGGAGCCGTAGCGCGGCACATGGGCCGAGATCGAGCCGTTGTTGATGATGCGGCCGCCCTGGGGGCTTTGCTCGCGCATCAGACGGAAGGCGCCGGAGGCGATCAGGAAGGCGCCGTCGAGGTTGACCGAGACCACCTTGCGCCAGTCCGCGAAGCTTATGTCCCCGGCGAGGGCGGCGGGAATGTTGGCGCCGGCGTTGTTGAAGACCACGTCGAGGCGGCCGTGGTCGGCGCGGATGCGGGCGAAGAGCGCCTCGACCGAGTCGGGGTCGGTGACGTCGCAGGCCACGGCCGAGCAGGCCCCGCCGAGACCCGCGGCCACGGCCTCGAGCTTGCCGGCATTGCGCGCGGCGAGCACCACCTTGTGGCCCGCGGCGGCGAAGGCGCGCGCGGTGGCGGCGCCGATGCCTTGGCTGGCGCCGGTGACAAGGACGATCTGTGGGTCTGGCATTCGGGTCTCCCTCCCTCGATTTTCGGACAGTCTCGGCGGTATCGCCGCCGGTCACAAGCCGCGACGGACCGGCATGGCGGCGAGCGTGCGCTCGCGCAGCCAGATGTAGAGGCCGCTGGCCACCACGATCGCGGCGCCGACAAGCACCCAGGCATCGGGGGGCTGGGCGAAGATCAGCCAGCTCGAGACGGTCATTGCAACGATCTGGGTATAGTTGAACGGCGCCAGCGTCGAGGCCGGGGCATAGCTGTGCGCGACGATCATGAGCTGGTGACTGAGCCAGCCAAAAACGCCGATGGCGAAGAACGCAATCCAGCTCGCTGCGCCGCTGGGCCAGACCCAGTCGGCGAGCGCCAGCGGGGCGGTGCCGATCGTGGCGACGAGGGCGGCGTAGTACTGTTGGGTCGCGGTGCTGTCGCGGCCGGCGAGGCGGCGGGTGAGGATGGCGTAGAGGGCCCCGCAGAGCGAGGCGCCGATCGACAGCATGGCGGCCCAGTGGACGATGCCGGTCCAGGGCCGGGTGATGACGAGGATGCCGCCGAACCCGACGAGGATAGCCGCCCAGCGGCGCGGCCCCACCCGCTCGCCGAGGATCGGAATCGACAGGAGCGAAATCCACAGCGGCATCGAGAACATGATCGCGGCGGTCATGGTGAGGGGAAGAAAGCCGAGGGCCGCGAAGTTGAGCATGGTGCTGCCGAGCAGGACGATCCCACGCAGGGAAACGGCGCCGAGATTGCGGGTGCGGTGGATCGGGTCGCCGGACGGCAGCGCCAGGGCAACGACGAGAACGAGGTGGCCGAAATAGCGCACGAACACCACCTCGGTCGTGGGTAGTCCGGCGGTGACCAGCCACTTGGCGCAGGTGTCGATGCCGGTGAAGCCGGTGACCGCCAGGATCATCAGGAGAATGGCATAGAGACGCCGGTCCTCGAGCGGGGTTCGGTAGGACGCGGGCATCGGGGAGTCCTTCTCGGGCGGGATCGCCGGAAGGGATCACCTCGACGGCGGCGTGTCGAGACCCGGGCGCACCGACGGCGGCCCGGTTCGAGATTTGTTCTTACAGTTTTATCTGTCCTTTATCAGCTAACCCGCTGCTAATGCGGGAGTGTTAGGGCTTGTCGCAATCCGCTCCCTTTCGGAGGCGACCCCATGCAAAGCCGGTTCGGCCCCTGGCCGGCACTCGTCCTTCTGTTGTCCGTCCTCTTTGCCGCGGCCCCGGCCGGCGCCGAGAGCATGGAGGCCGGCGCGCAGACCTGCGAGCGGGCGATCGTCGCGGGCGCCCGGCGCGAGGGGATCCCGGAAGGCGTGCTGCACGCGATCTCGCTGACCGAGACCGGGCGGGCGCAGGGCGGCCGGCTGCGGCCCTGGCCTTGGGCGATCAACCGCGAGGGCAAGGGGTTCTGGTTCGCCAGCCGCGACGAGGCGCTGGCCTTCGCCAAGGCGAGCGTCGCGGCCGGGCGGCACAGCTTCGACGTCGGCTGCTTCCAGATCAACTATCACTGGCACGGCCACAACTTTCCGTCGCTGGAGTCGATGTTCGATCCCGACACCGGCGCCGACTACGCGGCGCGGTTCCTGCGGAGCCTCTACCAGGAGCGCGGCAACTGGTCAGCGGCCGCCGGGGCGTATCACTCGCAGACGCCGGCGCGGGCCGGGATCTATCGCGCGCGGTTCGACCGGATCCTCGCGGGCCTCGGCGGCGCGCCGCTGACCGTGGCCGCGGCCGAGCCCGAGGCGCAGGCCGAACCGGCGGTGCCGCGCAAGAGCCGGACCCGGATGAGCCGCGGGCCGAAGATCATCAGCGTCAAGCCGAGGCTGCCGGTTTCGGCGCCGTCCCAGGAGGCGGCGTTGCCCGACAAGGCCGCGCCCGAGGCGCTGCCGCGGGTTCTGAGCGGGCTCCCGCGGGTGGCAGAGCTTTCCGAGGAACGGGAGATAGGCGAGTGATTCCATGCAGATGTTAGAACTTCCTTTGGAATTGCTAAAAATGGAACCTCGCGGCCGGACCGCCGGTGACGGGTTGTTAAGTTCTAGTGGCGACCCTGTCGGGCACATTTGTGCAAACGGAGGACCGCATGAGCGCGATGTGCATGACTGCAAGACGCCTCCTGGCGGACAAGTCCGGCGCGACGGCGATCGAGTATGCGTTGCTGGCGGGACTGATCGCGATTGTCATCATCGCCTCGGCGATCACCTTGGGCCAGACGCTGAACGGAATATTCGAGAACACGAATTCCGAGCTCGTGAACAACATGCCGGCCTCCGCCCCATAGGCGGAAAGTCTTGGTTAGTTTCCAGTGAACCTATTGGGAACAACTCGAAGTATAACGTGTTTGACTTTAAGCACAAACAAGATCCATACTGCCCCCGTGGGAAGACCACGTCGACTGTAAGCGTGCAAGGAGTAATGAAGTGACCAAGTTCCTGACCTTCGGAAAGTCGCTCTGGAAGGACGAATCCGGCGCGACCGCGATCGAGTACGGCCTTCTCGCGGCTCTCATCTCGGTGGCGATCATTCTCGCCGTGACCACCCTGGGCCAGACCCTGAACGGTGTGTTCGGCGACGTGAACACCAAGATGGACCCGGCCGGCAACTACGCCACCGCGACCTCGCCGTAAGAGCGTCCGAACCGACCCCACCTCCTCAGAAGCGGAGCCTGTAGCGACATGCGTATTTTCCTTGTCATCCTAGCTGCTCTCGTCGTGGCGGGCGGCACCGGATTCTACGTGCTGCAGGGTCTTCAGCCGGCGGCGCCCGCTCAGGTGGCGCAGGCTGCAGCTCCGCGAACGACGGAGGTGTTCACACCGGCCTACGAGATCGCGGTCGGAACGATCATCACCCCTGAACGCCTCAGCCGCATGGAAATGACGGAGGGGGCCATCACCGGGCAGATGATCGTTGCGGACGCGACGGGCCAGGAGTTCCTGGCGGGCAGCGTTGCCCGCCAGGTGCTGCCGCAGGGCGTGCCCATCGCCCGGTCGGCGATCGTGCAGCCCGGCGACCGTGGCTTTCTCGCCGCGGTGCTGCCCAAGGGCAAGCGCGCCATCACCATTCCGATCAGCGAAGTGGCCGGCATCGGGGGCCTCGTGCTCCCCGGCGACCGCGTCGACCTGATCCTGACCTATTCCATCGCCGGCAGCCTCATCGAATCCGAGCGCGACATCCGCGCCAGCGAGACGGTGATGAAGAACATCCGGGTGCTGGCGCTCGACCAGCGGCTCGGGCCGGTCATCCCGAAGGAAAAGGAAGCCGCCAAGGCCGAGACGCCGCCGGTGGCGCGGACCGCGACCCTCGAGGTCTCGCCGCAGCAGGCGGAGATGATCACCCTGGGCCAGACGCTCGGCGACCTGTCGCTGGTGCTGAACTCGGTCCGCGACGGCGGCCCGAATCGCGACGAGGAGGACGAGGACGGCAACGCCGTGAGCGCCCTCACCGTGGACGCGATCATGCCGCGTCACATGACCCTCGACACCGACGTCACCTCGCTCCTGCAGCGGGAGATCGAGGCCAACGAGAGCGAGATGCTGGCGACCAAGGAAAGCCCGGTGCCGCTCAGGGACCGCACCACCAAGGTGCAGGTCGTGCGCGGGGTCGTGTCCCGCGCCGTTCAGCTCGGCCTCGAGGCGGCGACCGCCGAGACGGCTTCCACCCCCGACGAGACGGCGGCCCCCGCGCCGGTAACGGAGTAACCCCCGCTTCCCGCGGCCCCAGAAGGGAATGAGTACAGTGTACCGACATCGTCCCCTCGCCGTCGCTTTCGCCACGGCACTCTTCATCCTCCCGTCCTCCTGGGCCGTGCAGACCGACGCCTTCGAGCTGGTCTCGCCGGAGAAGGAGCAGGACGTCAGCCTGGTGGTCGGCACCGGCCAGCTCATCCGCGTGGACGAGGAGTTCAGCTCGCTCTTCGTCGCCAACCCGGAAGTGGCTGACGTGGAAGTGAAATCGCCGCGGCTCATGTACCTGACCGGGGTGGGCGTCGGCGAGACCTCGCTCTTCGCGGTCGACGACAACGACAACGTGCTGATGTCGGCGCGGATCAAGGTCACGCACAACATCGACGCGCTGCAGCAGGGCATCCGCTCGATGGCTCCGGGCCAGAACGTCACCGCCGCGACGGTGGACCAGTCGCTGGTGCTGACCGGCACGGTCGCAGAATGCCGAGCAGGCGGCGAACGTGCTCCAGGTCGCGACCCAGTTCGTCGACGATCCGACGCGGGTGGTGAACCGCCTCAACGTCGCGACGCCGACGCAGGTGAACCTGCAGGTCCGCATCGCCGAGGTGTCGCGCAACATCGACCGGCAGCTCGGCATCCAGTGGAACAACATCAGCGTCAACACCGGCGGTGCCACCGTCCGCTTCCGCGGCGGCAGCGGCGCCCGGGGCGCGGGTGCGGGCGGGTACTCGACCTCCTATGGCGCCACCCGCGGCAGCTTCAACATCGACGTGGTGCTGCAGGCGCTGGCCGAAGAGGGCCTCGTGACGATCATGGCCGAGCCGAACCTCACCGCGCGCTCCGGCGAGCCGGCGACGTTCCTGGCCGGCGGCGAGTACCCCTACCAGACCGTCAGCGACAACGGCACCAACACCGAGTTCAAGAACTTCGGCATCGGGCTGAACTTCACGCCGACGGTCGTCGACGGCAACCGCATCAGCCTGACGGTCGGCACCGAGGTGAGCGAGCTCAACTTCCAGAACAATGCCGACGTGCCGTCGCTCAGGACCCGGCGGGCCGAGACCACGGTCGATCTCGCCAGCGGCCAGAGCTTCGCCATCGCCGGGTTGATGGAGAACCAGTCCTCGCAGAACGCCTCGCGGATGCCGGCGCTCGGCACCGTGCCGGTCCTCGGCGCCCTCTTCCGCTCCAACGCCTTCCAGCGCGGCCAGACCGAGCTCGTCATCATCGTGACGCCGATCATCGTCAACCCGACGAGCCCGAACCGCGTCGCCACGCCGATCGACACCTTCGTGCCGCCGAACGACTTCGAGCAGATCCTGCTCGGCCGGTTCCAGGGCAAGCCGGTGCAGATCAACCGCGTGCAGAACAGCCTCGGCAACCGTCGTCTCGTCGGCCAGTCCGGCTTCGTGTTCAAGTGAGGGCGAAGACCATGAAACGCTTCCCCACCCAGTGCCCCCGCCCGCTCCGCACCGCGGCGCTGGCGATGGCCTCGGCCCTGGCGCTCGCCGCCTGCGAGCAGCAGCCGGTCGGCTCGTTCCGGAATGCCGAGTACGTGGCCGGCAACACCCAGGCGGTGCAGACCGTCTACTTCAACCCCGGCGCCGCGACGCTGCGCGCCGGCGAGGTGAGCCGCCTGCAGAGCTTCGTCGCCAGCCAGTACCTCACCGCCAAGGACGACGTCCTCGTCTATGTCGGCGGCACCGGCTCGTCGACGCTCGACGCCCAGCGGCGGGGCACCGTGCTCCACGACATGCCCCGCACCGCGGCGCAGGTCCGCATCGTCGCCACGCCGCAGAGCGACCTCGGCAGCGACATGCGCGCCGATGCCGCCGAGGTGCGGGTGCTGTCCTACAACAAGATCATCGTCAAATGCCCAGGCAATCCGGCAGGTCCGGACGAGTTGACCACGCCGCTCCCCGAGATCGGCTGCTCCAACGCCTACAACCGCGCGACCATGGCCGCCGAGAAGGGCGACCTCATCACGCCGCGCAGGCTCAGGGGCTCCGACGGCACCACCAGTGCCGCGGCGATCCAGCGGTATTACGAGGACAAGGTCAAAGTCATCCCACTCGAATCGACGACGTCAGGGAACTGAGATGGCCCAGTCAGCAGCATCCGCCCACAGCGGCATGATCTTCGACGATGCCGGCGACGAGCGCGAGCCCTTCGCCGCCTACCTCACCGACGACACCTCTCAGGCCGCCGCCCAGGCGGTCGCGAGCCAGCGCGGCTGGTCGACGTCGAACATCCGCAAGGGCGGCCTCGCCGCTGCCCTGCGGCTGCTCGGGGTCGCACCCCCTGCCCGCTTCATGATCATCGACGTCGAGGGCCTGCCGATCGAGGAGGTCGAGACCGGCCTCACCGAGCTCGCCCGCCTCGGCTCGTCGGTGATGGTGCTCGGCACCATCAACGACGTGAACTATTTCCGCCGGATCATGCGCACCGGCGCCCGCGACTACCTGATCAAGCCGGTGGACGCGGACGTGCTCGGCGAGATCTTCGTGCGGCTCGAGCAGCCGGGCGACGGCGTGACGCCCAAGGGCCGCGTCGTCGGCATGGTCGGCGCCCGCGGCGGCGTCGGGGTGACGACGATCGCGGTCAACACCGCCTTCATCATGGCCGAAAAGCTGTCGCGGCGCACCGCGCTCGTCGACATGGACCTCTATTCCGGCAACATCGCGCTGGCGCTCGACATCGAGCCGACGCGCGGCCTGCGCGAGGCCTTCGACGATCCCGAGCGGGTCGACGAGACCTTCCTGCAGAACGCCATGGCGAAGTTCGGCAAGTCGCTGCACGTGCTGGCCACCGAGGAGGCCTTCGACGACACGGTGCGCCTCACCGACGACAAGATGCTGATGCTGGCCGACACCATCCGCGCCAACTTCGACATGGCGATCATGGACCTGCCGCGGCACTTCGTGATGCGCGAGCCGGCCCTCTTCACCCGCTTCGACGATATCGTCATCGTCACCGAGCTGACGCTGCAATCGCTGCGCGACGTCAACCGGATGATGAAGCTGATGGGCAATCGCAACCGCCAGGCCAAGCTCCACGTCATTGCCAACCAGGTGGCGGCGAAACCCGACGTCACCGTCAAGGAGTTCGAGGCCGGGATCGAGGGTCGGCTGCGCTGCGTCTTCCCGCAGGACGCCAAGACCATGGCCAAGATGACCCTGAAGGGCCAGGCGCTGGCCGCCGGCGACGCCAAGCACAAGATGGTCGGCGACCTGCACCGGCTCTGCATCGAGCTCGCCGGTGTACCGGAGGAGACCAAGTCGTCCGGCGGCGGTTTCTTCAAGCGCCGGCTCGTCCGGAGGTAAGACGGAATGGAAGACGGCTTCGAGCAGACCTCGGCGAACGCCGACCCGCTGTCGACGTTGCGCAACGCCGCGGCCGATCGCCTGCGCCAGCGGCTCGGGCCCGAGGGGCTGGCCAAGGCCAGCCCGTTCGAGCTTGCGGAGCTCGCCAACGAGGCGCTGGACGCGCTGGTCGACGGCGCGCCGCAGAAGCCGACCCTGAACGAGCAGCGCCAGCTCCTGCGCGACCTCGTCGAGCTCATGCGCGCCGAGCGCGCCGCCGCCTCCCCCGCCGCCGCTGCTGCGGTGGCCGCGGAACCGCTGATCGACACGCTCGCCGATCCGCTGGCGGATTCCACCGCGAAGAACGCGCCCGAGGTCAAGAACAAGCGCGAGTTGCAGGTGAAGGCCCAGGTGATGCCGCTCTTGATGCAGCGCATCGATATCTCGGTCGCCTCGGCGCTGGGGCCGGAGGAGCTCCGCAACCAGATCGCTGAGATCGTCGAGGAGATCATCGTCGACCTGAAGATCCAGCTCAACGCCACCGAGCTCCGCTCGATCGTGCGGCTGCTCGTCGACGACATGGTCGGCCTCGGCCCGCTGGAGCCGCTCCTTCACGACGACGCCGTGACCGACATCATGGTCAACGGCCCGCACCAGGTCTACGTCGAGCGTGGCGGCAAGGTGATCCTCACCGACGTGCAGTTCCGCGACGACCCTCACGTGCTGCACGTCGCAACCCGCATCGTCACCGAGGTCGGCCGCCGGGTCGACGAGTCGACGCCGCTGGTCGACGCGCGCCTCAAGGACGGCAGCCGCGTCAACATCATCATCCCGCCGCTCGCCATCGACGGACCGACCATCTCGATCCGCAAGTTCTCCAAGAAGGAGATCACGCTGGATGTGATGGCGCGGCAGAACAACATCTCCGCCGAGATGGCGACGGTCTTGAAGATTGCCGGGCGCGCACGGCTCAACATCCTCATCTCCGGCGGCACCGGCTCGGGCAAGACCACGCTCCTGAACGCCATGTCCCGGATGATCGACATGGGCGAGCGCACGGTGACGATCGAGGACGCCGCCGAGCTGCAGCTCCAGCAGCCGCACGTGGTGCGCCTCGAGACCCGCCCCGCCAACATCGAGGGCGAGGGCGAGATCACCATGCGCCACCTCGTCAAGAACGCCCTGCGCATGCGGCCCGATCGGATCATCCTCGGCGAGATCCGCGGCGAGGAAGCGATCGACATGCTGCAGGCGATGAACACCGGCCACGATGGGTCGATGGGCACGATCCACTCCAACACGCCCCGCGACGCGCTGACGCGCCTCGAGAACATGGTGGCGATGTCGGGCTTCAAGCTGCCGGCCGAGGCGGTGCGCGAGCAGATCCAGTCGGCGGTGCATCTCATCATCCAGATCAGCCGCCAGCGCGACGGCAAGCGGCGGATCACCCAGGTGACCGAGATCACCGGGATGGAGGGCGAGGTCGTCACCACCCAGGACCTCTTCAAGTTCATCTACGAGGGCGAGAACAGCGACGGCAGCGTCGCCGGCCGCTTTCAGTGCAGCAATCTCCGCCCGCATTTCATGCCGCGCGCCGAGTATTTCGGCCTCGGCACCCGGCTGATGGAGGCGATGGGATGTCGTTCGACCTGATCATTGCCATCGCGATCTTCATCGCCTCCGTGGCGGTGGTGATCGGGCTCGGGCTCTTCGTCATCACCGTGGTGCTTCGGATGCAGCACAAGCACCGCAAGCGCCTGGCGCGGGTCGGGCGCCGGCGGATGTCCGGGCGGCTCGACCTCGAAGAGGCGCGGATGATGCTGGTGCGCCAGAAGACCGAGTCCAACATCGTCGTGAAGCTGACCGACGCGCTGGCGAAGTTCATTCCGCTGCTCGACACCGCGCGGCTACGGGCGAATTTCCGGCGGGCGGGGCTCGAGTGGTCGGTGGCGACCTTCGTGACGATCTCGCTCGTCCTCGGGGCGGTGCTCACCGTCGCCGGCTTCGTGCTCTTCGCCAAGCCGTTCATCCTCTGCCTCATCCCCGGGCTGTTCCTGGGCATGCTGGCGACGGACCGGTACGTGCGGTTCGTCGGCGGGCGGCGTTCGAACCGCTTCATGAAGCAGCTCCCCGACGCCATCGACACCATCATCCGCGGCATCCGCTCCGGCCTGCCGGTAATCGAGTGCATCGGCGGCGTCGGCCAGGAGTTCGACGACCCTGTCGGCGGCCACTTCCGGACGATCAGCGAGCGGGTATCGCTGGGCGAGACCCTGGACGGTGCGCTCTGGCGGGTGGCGCGGGTGGTGGCGAAGCCGGAGATGGACTTCTTCGCGATCTGCATCTCGATCCAGATCGAGACCGGCGGCAGCCTCTCGGACGCCCTCGGCAACCTGGCCGACCTCTTGCGCGCCCGCGAGCGGATGAAGCTCAAGATCAAGGCGATCTCGTCGGAGGCCAAGGCCAGTGCCATGATCATCGGCGCCCTGCCCTTCATGATGCTGGGCCTGCTGATGATGATGAGCCCCGAGTACATCATGAAGCTCTTCACCGACCCGCGGGGCCACATCATGCTCGGCGCCGGCCTCACCAGCATCGGCCTCGGCGCCTTCGTGATGTGGCGAATGACCCAGTTCGAGATCTAGGAGCGCCCCGGCCATGGCCATTTCCCCCTTTGCCGTCTTCGGTATCTCGGCGGCGCTCTCCGGCGCGCTGCTGCTCGCGGGCGGCAGCCACTGGCTGGTCGAGAAGCGCGCGCGGATGCAGCGGGTGCGCACCGCGACCGGCAAGCGCGCCGGCCGGGTGGTGACCCAGGGGACCGCCAAGCAGCAGCAGAAGAACCAGTTCCAGCAGGGCGCGCTGGCCTTCATGAAGGTGTCGACCAAGGGCGTGTCGATCATGAAGGGCCGGCAGATCAACGAGGTGAAGAAGCTCCTCGTCAGCGCCGGCTTCCGCTCACGCGACGCCATCGTCGTCTTCACGTTCTTCAAGCTCGTGTCGCCGCTGGTGTTCCTGGGCGGGGCCGCCCTCTACGTCTACGGGATGAACCCGATCGACAAGGGCCCGATCATGGACGTGGGCGCGGTGATGGCCGCGGCGCTGGTCGGCAGCATGCTGCCCGAGATGGTGATCAAGAACATCCGCAAGAAGCGTCTGGAGACCATCCGCAAGGCGCTGCCGGATTCGCTCGACATGCTGGTGATCTGTGCGGAGGCCGGCCTCGCCTCGGACGCGGCGCTCAAGCGAGTCGTCGCCGAGACCAGCCGCAACGCTTCCGCCCTGAGCGAGGAGCTGAACCAGACCGCGCTCGAGCTCAGCTTCATGCCGGAGCGGCGTCAGGCGCTCGAAAACCTCGTCGAGCGGGCGCCGCTGCCGTCGATCAACGCCTTCGTCAGCACCATGATCCAGGCGGAGAAGTACGGCACCCCCCTCTCCCGGGCCTTCAAGGTCCTCTCCCAGGAGCAGCGCACCGAGCGCATGCTGCGCGCCGAGGAAAAGGCCGGCCGCCTGCCCGCCACCATGACCGTTCCGATGATGCTCTTCATCCTGCCGGCCCTCTTCATCGTGCTGATCGGGCCGGCGATCCTCGACATCATGGACAACTTCATCGGCATGGGCGGCCACTAGGCTCGCAAGAGCCTTAGCGAAGCGTCCCGACCGTCGGCGCCTCCGGCAGCGGCGTCGACTTGACCGGCGAGGCCGTGCCGCCACCGCCCGAGGCGGCGGTGAAGCCGTTGGTGACGGGCGCTGTCGGGGTCGTGGCTTCCGCGCTCGCGGGCACCGAACTCAGCGGCGTGGTCTTCACCGGCGCCGGCGGCGTCGGTGCGACGGCGCTCACGGGCGCGGTCTTCATCGGCTCGGTCTTCACCGGCGCTGGCGGCTCGACGGCGCTCAGGGGCATGCCCGGCGTCGTCGCCTTGGCGGTCGGGACCGGCTTGGCCGGGGTGCTCAGCGGCTGCAGCTTCGACGGTGTGCCCGGTACGGCGGCCGCGGGCTTGGCGGTCGCCGTCTGCGCAGGCGCCGCCGACGCGGGCTTGGCCCTTGTCCCGGCATCGAGGTTTCCGATCGGCTTGCCCTGCTGGAGGAGCGCCCGGAGCTGGCGGTAATACGAGAGGTTGTTCTGGATCTGCGCCGGGCTGAGGTCGACGGCCAGCATCGCCGAGGCCTCGCGGTCGCGCCCGGCCAGCCCGTAGACCAGCGCCAGGTTGCCGCGGGTGTTCGCCGTCGCCGAACCGTCCTGGACGAGCTCGCGCAGAATGCTGATCCCCTCCGAGGTTTTGCCGGACAGCCCGAGCGACAGCCCGAGGTTGCTCAGCAGCGCGAAGTCGGTCGGGTCGCGCTGCAGCCCCTGGCGATAGGTCGCCTGCGCCTCGGTATGGCGGCTGAGGCGGTCGAGCGCGATGCCGCGGGCGGACAGGAGCTCGGTGTTCTTCGGCTGCTTCTTCAGCGCCATGTCGATGTTGGTCAGCGCCGCCTGCGGCTGGCCGGCGTTGATCTGGGTGCGCGCCAGCTCGATCAGCACGTCCGGATCGCGGGGATGCCGGCGGTTGGCCTCGTTGAGCGCCTGCTCGGCCCGGGCGTACTGGCCCATGCCGGCATAGCTGCGGCCGAGACCGACGAGCGCCTCGACGCTGTTGGGATTGGCCTCGAACGCCTGCCGGTAGAGCGCCTCGGCCGTCTCGTAGTCGCCGGCATCCGCCGAGCGTTCCGCCAGCCGGGTCTGCGAGCCGCCGCCGGCGCTCATGCCGCCCATGCCGCCCGAGCACGCCCCCAGGACCGAAACCGCCGCCAGGCCGGCCGCCAGCTTCCCGTAGCGTATCTGTCTTCTGGTCATCGCTGCTCGCCTCGTGCTTGGCCTCGCGCCGAAGAGCATATCATTCAGGTTGAATATTACCAAAGCTTTTAGCGTATAGGTGGCGAATGCCGCGCAGGTTCCCGCCGGGCCGGCGGGCAGGTTACCTTCCGGAAACCTCTAGCCCGGATAGTCTCCCCCCGATTGGCAGCGCATCGGCTGCCTGGCTCCGGAGGCACCGCATGGCCGTCCTGCTTTCCCTCGCCGCGATTGCGTTATTCGCCGTGGCGGCGGTGACCGACGCCCGCGAGCGGCGGATCCCGAACTGGTTGTCGCTGGGCCTTGCCGCCCTCGGCCTCGTCCGCATCGTGCTGGCGCTCGTCGCGGGGTCCGGGGCGCTCGCCTCGGCGCTCGACCTCGTCGCCGCGCTCGCCGTCTTCGCCCTCGCCGCCGGCGCCTTCCGCTTCGGGGTGCTCGGCGGCGGCGACGCCAAGCTCCTCGCGGCCGGAACGCTCTGGTTCGGCGCGGCGGCGCTCGGCCCTTACCTGCTGATCACGGTGCTGGCCGGCGGGGTCCTCGCGGTCCTCTACATCACCTGGCAGCTGGCGATTCCGGGGCGGATGGCGGCGGCGAACCGTCCGAGCCTGCCCTATGCGGTCGCCATCGCGGCGGGCGGGATCCTGACCACCGCCAGCCCGCTCTGGATGTGAGATCAGGCGGCGAGGTCGACGAACTCCACGCCGGCGATGTCGAGGGCGCGGAACTTCACCACCGCCTCGCGGGCGAGACCGTTGTCGACGCGGAGCTCGAACCGGTCGGGCATCCCCAGCCACTCGCCCACCCGGAGCCTAGCGCCGCCGCTCGACAGATCGAGCACGACGCAGTCGATGGCACCATGACCGCGGCGGTAGACGATCTTGCCGCGTCGCAGGATATGCGCCCTGGGATGCTGTCGTCGTTCGATCATGGTCTCTCTCCCGTCCTCCGGCACGCTGTCCGCGGCTTCAGAGTAACGTTTCGGAAACCAGTTTTCGACGGGGACGCGGCGGTTTGGTAAACGCCAAGTCATTGTAATGTCGTTAGTCTTAACGAAAATCCGGCGCCGGCTTTAACCCGCGATTGACCATGGCCGGTCACAATGGCCGCGTCCCGACAACTCGGGGCCGCAGCAGCGTTACCTGCCTTTGTCGAGGCAGGCCGACCAGCAACGGGGTGATCTGGCATGTTGAGGCGGAGTATTTCAGCCTTTCGGTCGTTCTTCTCTCCGGTCCTCGGGGACCGGAGCGGTGTCGCAGCAGTGTTTCTCGCGGTTGCGCTGGTGCCCTTGATCGGCGCCGTCGGCCTCGCGGTCGAATTCCTCGCTCGGCTACCTGCTCAAGACCCGCATGGGCAAGGCGCTCGACACCGCTGGCCTCGCCGCCGGCCGGGTCGCGCTTGACGCCAACGCCGAGGAGGTGGCGCAGCAGTTCTTCGACGCGAACTTCGGCGTCTCCAATGCCAACGTCACGGTGGAGCCGGTCGACTTCGAGCTCGATCCGACCTTTCGCTACGTGACGCTCTCGGCCCGGGCCACCACGCCGACCCTGTTCATGCGGGTCTTCGGCCACGACACCATGACGGTGACCGCCCGCAGCGTCATCGAGCGCGAGACCACCGGCATGGAGCTGGCGCTGGTGATGGACAACACCGGCTCGCTCTGGGGTAGCGCCAGCACCAATCTTTCCGGCACGCCGTTCGAGGCCTTGCAGAACGCCGCCGAGGACCTCGTCGACATCCTCTACGGCTCCGAGGACGAGATCGAGAACCTGTGGGTCAGCCTCGTGCCCTATACGGCATCGGTCAACATCGGCACCGGCAATTCGTCCTGGCTGTCGGCGACCGACCGGGTCTTCACCAACCCGTCCGCCTACCGGCCGGACCTCGCCGGCGGCGGCTGGAAGGGCTGCGTGATGGCGCGCGCCGCGCCGAACGACACCAACGACTCGACGCCCGGCGCGCATTCCTTCACGTCGTTCCTCTATCCGAAGACCTCGACCGACAACAACTGGTCGTCGATCAACGACAACTACACCGCCAGCAACGGCGCTCGCAAAGGACCGAACCTCGGCTGCGGCACCCCGATCACGCCGCTGACCGCTTCCAAGACGACGCTGAAGGCCGGCATCGCCGCGATGAAGCCCTGGCGGCGCGGCGGCACCACCGGCAACCTCGGGCTGGTCTGGGGCTGGCGGACGATCTCGCCGGACTGGCGCGGCCTCTGGGGCGATGCGGACCTGCCGCTCGATTACGGCACCAAGTTCATGGAAAAGGTCGTGGTGATGCTCACCGACGGCAATAACGAGTTCTACAACCTGCCGGACGGCGAGGGCGGCGATCCCTCGTCCCCCTCCGACTACACCGCCTACGGCCGGGTCAACGCCCCGGGGCCGGTCGGGCTCAACTCGTCGACCACGGCCGCCGGCGTCACCGTCCTCAATTCGCGGATGACCAGCATCTGCACGGCGATGAAGGCGCAGAACATCCGGATTTACACGATCATCTTCGGCAGTTCGCCGAACGCGACGACCAAGGCGCTCTACCAGGCCTGCGCCACCACGCCGGCGATGTACTACTACGCGCCGGACAACACCCAGCTCGCGGCCGCCTTCCGCGCCATCGGCGGCCAGCTCGCCAACCTGCGGATCGTGGAGTGACGGGGATGCGCAGGGTCCGCTCGCTGCGCCTCGGGGCGCTCGCTGCCTGCACCGCCGGGTCCACGGCGGTGGAGTTCTCGCTGATACTGCCGATCCTGCTGCTCTTCATCGTCGGGTCGGTGGAGATGGCGATCAACCTCTTCATCGGCTCGAGCATCGAGTCGGCGGTGATGGAGGCGTCGCGCTACGGCGTCACCGGCAGCGAGGCCGGGGTCAGCCGCGCCGACAAGGTGCTGGAGATCGTCGGCGACCGCACCTACGGGCTCATCGACATGGACCAGGTGCAGATGGACACGCTGGTCTATGACAGCTTCGCCGACATCGGCAAGCCGGAGCCGTTCACCGACCAGAACGGCAACATGACCTACAACACCGGCGAGCCGTTCGTCGACGTGAACGGCAACGGCCAGTGGGACGAGGACATGGGCGAGGCCGGCCTCGGCGGCCCGAGCGACGTGGTCGTCTACCGGCTCACCTATGCCTGGGGGATCATCACCCCGATCATGCGCGAGATCATGGGCGAGAGCGTCACCCACGTCTCGAGCGTCGCCGTCCGCAACGAGCCGTTCTGAGGAGGGCATCCGATGCGCCGCTTCATCACCCGTTTCATCGGCGACCGGCGCGGCATCGCCGCGACCGAGTTCGCGCTGATCCTGCCGGTCCTTCTCATGTTCAGCGCCGGCACCATCGAGTACAGCCGGCTGATCCTGCTCACCCAGAAGCTGCAGAGCGGCTCGTTCATCCTCGCGGACCTCACCGCCCGGGACAAGACGCTGAGCGAGGATCAGCTCGAGAACATCTTCCTCGCCATCGACAACATCATCCAGCCCTTCGACTTCGCCGCCGACGGCAAGGCGATCGTGACCAGCGTCGGCGTGAACGCGTCGAACAACGCCGTGGTCAACTGGCAGCGCGACGGCTCGGGCACCCTGACGGCCACAAGCGAGATCGGCAGCGAGGGCGGATCGGCGACGCTGCCCGACGACCTCGACATCAAGCAGGGCGAGACGGTGATCGCGGCCGAGGTGTTCTACGACTTCACCCCGATCTTCGGCATCGGGCTCGCCCCCCGGGTCATCCACAGGGTGGCCTATTTCAAGCCCCGCCTCGGGACGCTCGACACCGTCCTGCCCTGAGCCCCGCGCACTGTGCGCAGGCAAATTAAGTCATTGATTTCGCATGATCTCTCCATTGCGGACAAGGTCGTGGAAACCTTTGCTGACGGAAGATTAATTCCGACTCCCTTTCCCTTTAGAATCAGGCACTTGACCCCGCTGCGCAACTTGCGCAGCCGCCTGCGCGCGGTTCAGCCCATCAGCCGCGGCAGCAGCAGCGAGATCGCCGGGAAACTCACCAGCAGCACCACCCGCACCATCTCCGAGGCGAAGAACGGCATCACCCCCTTGAAGGTCTCGCGCATCGGCACGTCGGGGCTGAGCGAGTTGATGATGAAGACGTTGAGCCCCACCGGCGGGGTGATCAGCCCGAGCTCCACCACCACCAGGATGATGATCCCGAACCAGATCTTGGTCTCGTTCGGATCGAGCCCGAAGTCGAGCCCGGCAATCACCGGCCAGAAGAACGGGATGGCCAGGATCACCATCGACAGGCTGTCCATCAGGCAGCCGAAGATCAGGAACGCGACGATGATCAGCCAGAGGATCACGTAGGGCCCGAGCCCGCTGCCCTGCAGCCAGGCCGCCGCCGACTGCGGCACCCCGGCCCGCGCCATGAAGATCTTCAGGAGCTCCGCCCCGAGCAGGATCAGGAAGATCATGCCGCTGGTACGCGCGGTCTCGAGCAGCGCGCCGATGAACCCGGTCCAGTTCAGCCGCCCCCGGACGATCCCGTAGAGACCGACCAGGAACACCCCGATCGCCGCCGCGGGCGTAGGGTTGTAGATGCCGGCGTAGATGCCGCCGATGACGATGCCGAAGATCACCACCACGGGAATGATCCCGAGGCTCGCCGAAACCAACTCCGCCCGCGGCACCCGCTGGCCTTCGGGACCGGCGCCGGGGACGAGGCGGACATAGATCGCCACCGTCAGCATGAAGAGCAGCATCGCCAGGATGCCGGGGATCAAGGCCGCGGCGAACATGGTGACGATGTTGGTCTCGACGATGATCGCATAGACGATCAGCACCACGGACGGCGGGATCAGGATCCCCAGCGTCCCACCCGCCGCCACCGTCCCAGTGGCCAGCGCCGGCGAGAAGCGATAGCGGCGCAGCTCCGGCAGCGCCACCTGCCCCATGGTCGAGGCGGTGGCGGTCGAGGACCCCGAAAGTGCCCCGAACCCCGCACAGGCCGCGATCGCCGCCATCGCGACGCCGCCGCGGAACCGGCCGAGAAAGGCGTTGGCGCCGCGAAAGAGGTCCCGCGACAGGCCGCTCCGCGACGCCAGCCCGCCCATCAGGATGAACATCGGCAGGACCGAGAGGTCGTAGTTCGAGAACTGGGCGTAGGCCAGATCCTTGAGTTGGTTGAGGACGATCGCCGGACCGGACTGGATCATCGTCCCGCCGATGCCGACCAGGATCATCGTGTAGGCGATCGGCACCCGCACCGCGATGAGCAGGAGCAGGCAGAGGAGGCCGCCGAACCCGAGGGCGAGGCTGTCCATCATGTCGGTTCGGAGACCAGCGGCGAGCCGGGCGCGAGCCAGGGCGCGCGCCCCCGCATCACCCGCCAGCCGTCGATCGCGGTGACCAGCGCCGCAAGGAGGAGCAGCACCAGCGACACCAGGATCGGCGGGAACGCTGTCCAGAGCGGCAGCTTCAGGACCGGCGTGGTCTCGGGGAACTGCATGTAGCTGAACCAGCCGTACCACATCTGCCGTAGCAGCAGCGCCGAGAACGCGACGGCGAAGAGCGAGGAGAAGAACGCCATCGCCGCCTTCTTCCCCGCACTCATGCTCTCGGTGAAGATGTCGACGGTGACGTTGGCGCCGACCAATTGGCAATACGGCAGGAAGGTGAAGATCACCACGGCGATCACGTGCTTGACCAGCTCGTAGTCGGCGGGAAAGGGCTTGTGCAGGAGCAGGTTGGAAACCGCGCTGCCGGCGGACATGATGGCGAGCGCCGTCGCCAGCAGCCCGCCGAGGATCGCCCAGAAACGAACCACCGCGCCCAGCCAGAGAACCGGGCGCGGCGGCGGAGCTTCGGACCGGGGCCCGCCGGCCCCGCTCCCGCGGGCTGCGGCGTCGCTCAAGTCGACGCGTTGGCCTTGATGTTCTCCCGCGCCGCGTCGACCAGCGCCTGGGCGTCGAAGTCGGTATGGCTGGCCACCCACTGGTCCACCACCGGCGCCAGCGCCTCGTCGAAGGTCGCCATCTCGTCGGGCGTGAGCACCACGTACTCGTTGCCGGCGTCGATCGCCACCTGCAGCCCGTGATCGTCGCTGGCGCGCCAGACCTCGGCCACCTTCTTCAGCCAGGCCTCGTCGGAGACCTGGTCGATCACCGCCTTGATGTCGTCGGGGAAGGACTCCCAGCGCGCCTTGTTCATCGATACCTGGAAGGTGGTGGTGCCGAAGCGCGACTTGTCCGGCCCTTCGATCTGGTACTTGGTCACGTCCTGCAGGTTCAGCGCCGGGATGATCTCCCACGGGATCAGCGCCCCGTCCACGGCACTGGTCGCCAGCGCCTGCGGCAGGTCCGGCACCGGCATCGTCACCGGCGTCGCCCCCATCGCCTCGACCACGGCGTTGCCGGTCGGGCCCGGCACCCGCAGCTTCTTGCCCTGGGTATCGGAGACGGTCTTCACCGGATCCTTGGCCATCTGGATCGCCTGGCCGGCGTGGACGTGGTTGAAGACCACGTGCATCGCCTCATACTCGGGCGCGAGGTACTCGTCGAACATCGCCCGCATGGCGAGGTTGGTGGCGGCGATGTCGTTGGTGAAGACCGTCGGCAGCTCGAAGACCTCGGAGCGCGGGAAGAGGCCCGGGGTGTAGCCGTTCACGGTCCAGATGATGTCGACGACCCCGTCGGCCACCTGGCGGACGAGCTGGGGCGGTGCGCCGCCGAGCGACATCGCCGGGTAGATCTCGATCTTGATCCGGCCACCGGTGCCCTCCTCGACGCTCTTGGCCCAGGGCTCGAGCATCTGGGTCTGCGCCGGCGACTTCGGACCGAGCAAGTGGTGGAGCTTCAGGGTGTATTCCGGCGTCTGCGCGTAGCCGGGCCGGAGCAGTGCCGGAGCCGCCAGGGCACCGACCGTCGTCGCCAGGAAATGACGTCTTTTCATCGTGGTCGTCCTCCCATTTCGCCCGCGGATCGCGGGCCGGATGTCCTCGCACCCTTCTTGGTTCAGTCGAACATTTTCCTGCCTCGCGATCAAGCGCTTCGGTGGGCTCATGACCGTGCCAGCCAGACGTCGAGCACCGCCGCCCGTCCCTGCTCGCGCACCGCCCGGAACGCCTCGGCCACCGCCGCCTCGACGTCCTCGGGCCGCTCGACCTTCGCAGCGTGGGCGCCGCCGGCCGCCGCGGCGATGCCGCCGTAGTCGGGGGGCGGGTCGAAGGCGATGTCGAGATCGTTGGCGCGGCTGGCAAAGCCGTCGGGATGCACGGCGAGCGCCGAGAAGCGCGGCGCCTTCCAGCCGCGGTTGTTGAAGATCACCTGCAGGAACGGCGTGCGGTACTTCGCCGCCATCCAGTGGACACTCGACGGCACCGAGAACATGTAGGAGCCGTCGCCGGTCATGGTGACGACGGTCTTCTCCGGCGCCGCAAGCTTGGCGCCGATCGCGGCGCCGCCGCTCCAGCCGAGCGAGCCGCCGCCGGAGGCGAAGATCGAGCCCGGACGGGTCATAGCGAGGTGGTCGTGGACGACCCCGTAGTTGGTGATGCCCTCGTTGAGGACGATGGTGTCGGCGTCGAGGTGGCGGCGCAAGCAGGCGGTCACGTATTCGGCGGTGATGACGCCTTCGGGCGCTGCCTCACGGGCCGCGAGCTCGCCCCGGCGGTGCAGGCTCGCCGCCGCCTGCGCCTCGGTCCGGGTCCGCAGCAGCTCGGGGTCGACGGGATCGGCCGAGAGGTGGCGGTTGAGCTGGCGCAGGGCGGTGGCGGCGTCGGCGCGCAGCGAGCGGCGGGCGCCGATGTACCAGAGCGGCATCTGCTCCTTCAGCGGGTCGACGTCGATGTGGAAGATCGCAGCATCGGGCCCGGGACGGCTGATCGTCGGGATCCAGGGGACGTCGCTGTCGACGACGAGGACGCAGTCGGCCTCTGCAAGCGCCTCGTTCTGCCGCGGGTCGTTCCACTGGTTGCCGCGGTAGAGCGGATGGTCGTGGGGGAAGTTCATCGCGGCGGGCACGGATTCGAGCACTCCGGCGCCGGTGGCCTCGCAGAAGGCGACGAGTTCGGCCACCGCCTCGGGCCTGCGCCCGAGCCAGGAGGTCACCACCAGCGGCCGCCGCGCGGACCGGACGGCCGCCGCGATCTCCGCCGCGGCCTCCTCGGGCAGTGGCAGCGGCGGCAGCGGGCGCCAAACGTCGGGGTCGATCGCGACCTCGGTCTCGAGCGCTTCCTCCATCACCTCGCGGGCACCCATGAGGTAGACCGGGCCCTTGGGGTCGGAGGCGGCAATCTGCAGCGCCCGGTGGGCGAGCTGCTTGACGTTGCGGCCGGTGCGGATCTCGTTGTCGTACTTCATGTAGCCGCGGACGATGCCGCGCTGGTCGTGGACGTCCTGGATCCACTGGATGAACTCGTTGCGGCTGCCGCGGAGCTCGCCGCCTTGCGTGAACGGCGAGGCACCGGCGAAGACCAGCATCGGGATCCGGCCCTTGGCGGCGTTGTGGATGGCGCCGGCCAGCGCCTGGGTGCCGCATTCGACGTGGACCAGCACCGCCTGCGCTCGCCCGGAGACCTGGGCGTGGCCCTGGGCGGCGCTCATCGCCACCATCTCGTTGGGACAGGTCACGATCTGTGGGATCGCCCGGCCGGTGGCGCGGGCCCGGGCGATGGCCTCGAGCAGCGCCGGGTGGTCGCTGCCGAAATTGGCGAAGATGTAGCCGACGCCCGCTTCCACCAGCGCGTCGAGGAACGCCGTGCCGGCGGTGTAGGCGGGCGAGCCGGTCACGTCGCGTCCAGCTCGGCGGTGATCCTGCGGAGGAGCTCGAGTAGCTCCGGCTTCCTGTCGCCGACGATGGCGTCGAGCTCGCTGTCGTGGGCGGCGGCGCAGGCGGCGAGGTGCGCGAGCTGGTCCGCGCCGGCCGGGGTCAGGTGAAGCGCATAGCTGCGCCTGTCGCTGGGGATCGCCTCGCGGCGGATCAGCTTCTCGCGGCCGAGGTCGCGGAGCACAGGGGTCAGGGTCGACTTGTCCCGGCCGCTGGCGCGACTCAGGGCGATCGGGGTGATGCCGGGATTGTCGTCAATGAGCGACAGCACCGCATACCACCCCGGCCGCAGGCTGCTGACACCGGTGTGGCGCTTGAAGGCCCGGAACGAGGCAGCCTGCGCCATGCGCAGATGGTAGCCGATGTAGCCGCCGAGGAGGCCCAGATCGACCTCGCTTCTTTCGCCGGCGGCGCCCGAAGCCTCTTGCATCCCCAACTCCCGTTCAACTTCGCCCGCGACCGGGGACATGGCATCGCCGACCGCGGGATCGCTCATAGGAGTGCCGCGCCGATGATAGGGCAAGGCGGAAATACCCGCAACTTTGGTTTTGGCCCAAACCTTTTTCCGCCGGCGCGAGGCCCTGCCGGTGCCGGTGACGCCGGCTACTTGCGTCCCTCTCCGACCGAGTAACGCTGGAAGAGCGGCACCTGCGCCATGATGAACAGGAAGTTCGCCGCCGGCAGCACGAAGGTCCGGAAATTGACCCAGGTGTCGGTCCCGTAGACGCGCCAGACCACCTCGTTCAGCACTGCGAGCAACAGGTAGAAGGCCACGAACCGGCCGGTGAACTTCATCCAGCCCTCGTCCCGCATCGGGATGAGCTCGTCCATCAGGTACTTCAGGTAGCTCTGGCCGCGCAGCAGGCCGAAGCCGAGGATGCCCGCGAATATCCCGTAGAGGATGGTCGGCTTCATCTTCACGAAGGTGTCGTCGCGCAGGATCAGGGTGAGCCCGCCGAACACCGTCACCACCACCGCGGTGATCACCGCCATTTTGGGCAGCTTGCGGGTGAGCAGCCAGCTCGCCAGCAGCGACAGCAGGATCGTCGGGACGAAGACCTTGGTGGAGAACAGGATCTGCTCAAGCTGACGTTCGGTATCGCTCAAGCCATCCGGGACCGGCGCCCAGCGATATGCGAGAAAGAAGACCGCAATCGGGCCGACCTCGAGGACGAGCTTCAGGATCGGGTTGATGTGGCGTTCCGACATCCGCCCGACATAGCCTCACCGCCCGCCGAATGCCACCGATACCGAGGCCGGCCGGCGGTCTCGTGAGAGACGTTCAAAGACTCGATGCATCGCGACCTGGAAGATGGTATTCTCATCCCATTGAAATCCGGGATTCCCGCGCATTACGCGGTCTTACAATGTGTTTGAAGCCTCGGTCCTGTCCGCTTCGAGCGGACGGACCCGATAGTGTGTCCAGGAGACAAGTCATGATCGCTCGTGGAGTTTTCTCATTGTTTGCGCTCGGCCTCTTCTCCACCGGCGCCCTCGCCCAAGGCGCCGGCGAAGCCACGACGCCCATCGTCGTGCCGGCGGACTTCGACTGGGGCACGATCACGGCCGACTGGGTCGAACGCCGCTACAAGGTCGAGGCGATACGGTTCAAGGCCCGTGACGAAACCGGCGTCGACTGGCCCGGAAGCGACGAGGTGATGGTCGGGACCTTCGACGCCAAGGGCGCCACCGTCACCAACGAGATCGGCGACATCGACTCGGGAGACGTTCACGAGTTCGACCCGGCCGTAAGTTGCATCGTCGGGGTGCGTCCCGGAACCGTGATTCTGGGCAAGAGTTCGGTTTGCGACGAGGCCGGCGAGCCCGGGCCCTTCAGCTTCAAGGTGGAGATGTGGGAGAAGGACGCATTCGGCTATCCGCCCGGGTTCTGCGCCGCCCTGCCGCCGCCTCCCGGCCACCACAACGGCCCGCACTGCGTGAACGACCACAACGGCGACGACTTCATCGGCTGGCGGGAGCTGTTCTTCCCGATTCCGGACCTCGAAACCACGCTGCCGAACGTCGGCGACAGCTTCATCGAGACCGTCGCGCTGAACCCGTGCGAGGGCGACGACATCTGTGGCGCGCCCTGGGCGGGATTCCCCGACTACTCGTTCACCTACCGCACCACCCGCCTGCCCGACGTGCACACGACCTTCCGCGACGAGCTTCTGGCGGCGATGCGGCGAAGCCGCATCGCCATTGCCGGCGACGCGGTGGCGGCGGGCCTAAGGTCATTGCCGGCGCCGGTGGACCGGCAGGCCGAAGCCAAGCCGGAGCCGCGCCGGACGGCGTCGCTGGACTAGCGCCCGCCGAATTCCACCACGACCGCGCCGAGGGCGATCACGACGACCAGGGCGGCGCGTACCCGGCCGACGCGCTCGCCGAGGACGGCCCAGCCGATCAGCGCCGCGAAGACCACCGAGGTCTCGCGGAGCACCGCCGCCTGGCCGACCTTGTCGATGCGGGTGGCGAGCATCACCGAGCCGAAGCTGACGAACGCCACCAGCGCGCCGACGGCGCCGCGGCGCATCAGCGGTGCCAGCTCCGGCGGGTCCGGCATCGCCCGCCAGCGGGCGAAGGCGATCCACGGAAAGATCAGGCCGTCGGCCACGAAGTACCAGGCGAGGAAGGTGAAGGGGTCGGGGGTCGCGCGGATACCGTAGGCATCGTAGGTGGTGTAGATGGCGACGAAGCCGCCGGTGACCAGGGCCAGGCCGAGGGCCTGCAGGAGAAGCCTCCGGTCGATCCGGGTCGCCATCACGTTCACCGCCGACAGGGCGAAGATCCCGCCCGAGAGGAGCAGGACGCCGAGCCACTGCAGGGTGGTGAAGTGCTCGCCGAAGACCAGTCCCGCCGCCGCCACGGTCAAGAGCGGCCCGGTGCCGCGCACCACCGGATAGACCACGGTGAAGTCGCCGCGGCTGTAGGCCATGGCCTGGACGGTCTTGTAGCCGAGGTGGATCACCATGGCGCCGGCGAGGATCAGCCAGATCCGCCCCTCGGGCCAAGGGACGACGAAGAGCGCCACCGGCAGCGCGAAGACCACGAAAAACACGTCGATGGCGCCGCGGGTCAGCCAGGGATCGTGGCGGCCCTTCTGCAGCGCCCCAAAGATCGCGTGGGACACGGCGGCCAGTAGCGCCAGCCCCATGGCGACGAGATGTCCCTCCGGCGTGCCGGAGATCGCGTCGATCCAGGCCGTCACGCCTCGAGGCCGGTCAGTGCCTTCGCGAAGTCCTCAGGATCGAAGGGGGCGAGGTCGTCGATGCCCTCGCCGACGCCGATGGCGTGGATCGGCAGGCCGAAGCGGTCGGCGAGCGCCACCAGCACGCCGCCCTTGGCGGTGCCGTCGAGCTTGGTCATGACGAGGCCAGTGACGTCGGCGATCTTGCGGAAGATCTCGACCTGGGAGAGGGCGTTCTGGCCGGTGGAGGCGTCGAGGACCAGAAGCGTGTTGTGTGGCGCCTCCGGGTCGCGCTTGCGGATGACCCGGACGATCTTGCCGAGTTCGGCCATCAGGTCTTCGCGGTTCTGCAGGCGCCCGGCGGTGTCGACGAGGAGAAGGTCGGCGCCCTCGGCCTCGGCCCGGGCCATGGCGTCGAAGGCGAGGCTGGCGGGGTCGCTGCCCTGGGGCGCGGTCATCACCGGCACTCCGGCGCGCTGCCCCCAGATCTGCAGCTGCTCCACCGCGGCGGCGCGGAAGGTGTCGCCGGCGGCGATCACCACGGACTTGCCGGCGGCGCGGAACTGGCTGGCGAGCTTGCCGATGGTGGTGGTCTTGCCGGAGCCGTTGACGCCGACCACCAGCACCACCTGCGGGCGCTTGGCGTAGATTGGCATCGGCCGGGCCACCGGCTCGAGGATCGCGGCGATCTCGCTGGCGAGGAGCTCGCGGATCTCGGTGGCGCCGACCCGGCGGCCGAAGCGGCCCTCGGCGATGTTGGCGGTGACCTTGAGGGCCGTCTCCACCCCCATATCGGACTGGATGAGCAGCTCCTCCAGGCTCTCGAGCATGGCGTCGTCGAGCACCCTGCCCTTCTCCTGGCCGAGGAGCCGGCCGACCAGCCCAGGCCGTTCAGACGCTTCCGGCGCGGTCGGCGGGGGTGCCGCCGGCACCGGCACCGGTTCGGCGGGCGCCTCTTCGATGATGGCGTCGAGGCCCTCCTCGAGCTTCGAGGAGGACTTGAACAGCCGATCCTTCAGCTTCTGGAAAAACGCCATCCCCGCCTCGCGCCCACCCGGACCGGCCTCCCCGTAAACCGCGGCGGCGGGAGATGCAAACCCGGGCGTCAGGGTTCGGGCACGGGCTCCGCTGCGGCGCGCCGGGCGGCCTTCTCGTTGCGGAAGAGCGTCCAGGCAGCTACGAAGAGCGCGGCGATCAGTGGGCCGATGATGAAGCCGTTGATGCCGAAGATCGCGATGCCGCCGAGTGTCGAGACCAGCACCACGTAGTCGGGCAGCCGGGTGTCCTTGCCGACCAGAATCGGCCGCAGAACGTTGTCGACGAGCCCGATCGCCAGCACCCCGACGAGGACCAGCACGATCCCCTTGGCCACGGCACCCGACAGGAACAGCCAGATCGCGGCCGGTCCCCAGACCAGCGCAGACCCGACCGCCGGCAGCAGCGACAGGAACGTCATGATCACGCCCCAGAGCAGCGCCGCCTCGATGCCGAGCAGTGCGAAGGTGACGCCGCCGATGGTGCCCTGGATGACAGCGATGACGATGTTGCCCTTGACCGTGGCGCGGACCACGGCAGTGAAGTGGGTGAGCAGCGCGCGGTTGTAGGCGTCGCTGAGCGGCATCGCGGCGCCGATGTTGCGGGCGATCGACCGGCCGTCGCGGAACAGGAAGAACAGAACGTAGAGCATCATCCCGGCGCCGACGAAGAAGCGAAGGGTGTTCTGGCCGATGTTCAGCGCCCGTGAGGCGACGAGCTGGCTCACCTGCTGCAGCCCGGAGATCAGCCGGTCGCGCAGCGCCTCGAAGTCGCCGGCGCCCAGGCGGTCGAGGGACCGTTGCGCCCAGTCAGGAACCATCTCCTGAAGGTCCCGCAACAGGCTGGTGGTGTCGACGTTGCTGTCTTTGAACTTCTCGACGAGCTGCGCCCCCTCGTTGATCAGCGAGCCTACGATCAACGTCACCGGGATCACTGCGATGACGAGGCAGACGAGGACGCTGAGCGCGGCCGCGACGTTGCTGCGGGGGCCGAACCGCCGCTCGAAGGCGCGCTGCAGCGGCTGGAAGACGATGGCGAGAATCACGGCCCAGAACACCGCCCCGTAGAACGGCAGCAATAACCAGAAGAACGCCACCGTCACCAGGGCGAGCAGCAGCAGGAAGGCCTTGTGCTCGTGCGACGTGTCCATCGGCCCCGGTTCCCGAAGGCGTCCCCGCGCCTGCGAACGGGAGGCTATCGCCAGCCCGGGGGGCTGGCAACGCGGGACTAGACGGCGGTGTCTTTTTCGATGAAGCGGATGGTGCCCGCCTTGGCCTGAGCCTGGATCGCCTTGGTGATCTCGATCTGGGCGGACTCGCCTTCCTTGCGGCTGACGTCCTCCAGTGCCGCGAGCTCCTCGACGTAGCGCTCGGCCAGGCGCCGGGGCAGGTTCTCGAGCACGAAGCTGACAGTCGCGCTCGACTGCGCCTCGCCGAGCTTCAGCGCCTTCAGCAGCACCTCCTCGGAGACGTCACGGAGCACGCCGGCGACGTCGCGGCCGTAGAGGCGCACGGCGATGTCCTCGAAGGTGAACATCGTGCGCTGCACGTCCTGGGCGAGGCTCGGCTCCTGGGCCTCGAGGTAGCTGAGGAACCCCTCGCGCACCTCGGTCGAGATGTTGTTCATCAGCCCGGCGATGAGGTCGGCCGGGCGGCGCTTGGAAAGATTGCGCTGCAGGACCGAGAGGAAATCCTTCTCGATCGCCCCCTGGATGGCGGCGGCGATTGGCGGATCGAGGGTCGGGATCCGCGACAGGCGAAGAACGATGGTCTGCGCGAAACCGCGCTCCAGGCGCTCGAGCACGCTGGCGGCCACCTCGGCGCGCACCTCGCTCAGCACCACCGCGGCGGTCTGCGGATGCTCGGCCTGCAGAAAGTTCGCCAGCGTCAGCGCCGGCGTGTCGTTCAGCCGCTCCCAGACCGAGCGGACCTCGCTGCGGCGGCGCCCCTCGATCAGTCGCCGCACCTCGTCCTCGTCGTCGAGGACGGCTGCGAGGAGCTTCTGCGCCGCCTTCGAGCCGCCCGAGATCTCGGGGCCGGTGGTGAGCAGCTCGAGGAACTCCCCGATCACCGCGTCGAGCACGTCCTGGCTGATCTTGCCGAGGCCGCTGATCGCCCGGGCGAAGCGCTCCATGTCGGGCTCGGCCAGGTCTCGCAGGAAGCCCGAGGCGTGTTCCGGCCCGATGGCGGCGAGGATCATCGCCGCCTTCTCGATCGGCGACGGCATCGCCTCGGCGCGGAGCCGCGGCAGCTTCGGCTTCTGGGCGGGGACGAGCGCGGTGTCGGTCATTGGGCGTAGCTCCGGACCATGGCGCCGGCGAGGAGGCTCCAGCCGTCGGCGATGACGAAGAAGGCGAGCTTGAACGGCAGCGAGACGACGGCCGGCGGCACCATCATCATGCCCATCGACATCAGCACCGCGGCGATGACGAGGTCGATGACGAGGAACGGCAGGAAGATCAGGAACCCGACCTCGAAGCCGCGCTTGATCTCGCTGAGGAGGAACGCCGGCACCAGCAGCGACAGCGGCATCGCGTCCTCGGCCGCCGGGCGCGGCGCCGCGTCCCGGAGCATGTCCACGGTCCCGGGATCGACCCGCCCGGCCATGAATGCCCGGAACGGCGCCATCACCGGCGCGAAGGCGTCCTCGGGTTGTATCTCTCCGGCGATCATCGGCTCGATGCCGTTCGACCAGGCCTCGGTGAAGACCGGCTCCATCACGAAGTAGGTGAGAAAGAGCGCCAGGCTCACGATCATCATGTTAGGCGGCGCCTGCTGCACGCCGATCGCCTGGCGCAGGATCGAGAGCACAGTGACCATGAACGGAAAGCAGGTGACCATGATCGCGAGCCCCGGGGCCAGCGAAAGCAGGGTGACGAGCAGGAAGAGCTGGACGGTGCGCAGGCTGAAGGACTGACCGTCACCGAGGTCGATGGAAATCTGCTGGGCCGCGGCCGGGTGGGCGAGAAAAAGGAGTCCCGCCGCCAGCGCGAGGAGGAGGATCACTCGCGGGCGGCGGGGCTCAGAGTTCATTCGAGAAGTCGGCGACTTCCGTCAGGCGCACCCCGAGGCGGCCGCTGTCGTCGCCGATCTCCTGCAACTCGCCGCGGGCGATCAGCCGGTCGCCGATGTAGAGCTCCACGGGATCGTCGATGCTGGAATCGAGCGTGAGAACCAAGTCGCGGCGGAGCTCGACCAGTTCGCTGACCAGCGGCCTGGCCTTGCCGACCGAGATTGTCACCTCAATGGGGACGCCCAGAAAGGCGCCGGCCCGCGCCTGGCGGGCGATGCGGTCCGGGCCTGCCTCGGCGGCGGGCTCCACCGCGGCCGGTGCTGCCGCCGGCGGCGCCTGGCGATCGTCATCCGTATTGTCTTGGGTCATCGTCCTCGCCCGTCTTCCCCGGTTTCAGATGCGACGCGACGCAGGCCTTGACCTGGGCGATGCAGGCGTCGAGATCGAGATGGTCGTAGCCTTGGTCCCAGAACACCTGCGCCTCGCGCGGCAAGAGCTCCGGCGCCTCCTCGACCGTGGCCTCGAGCCCGCGTTCCGCGAGCAGTTCACCGATGCGCGGGGCAAGCTCCGGCGCACAGCGCAGGCGGGGCGTCGCCGCGGGCGCGTGGGCATGCGCCCGCTCCACCAGCCGGGCGATCTCCGGCCCCAGGCCACCCGCGGCGAGGACCGGGCTGATCCCGGCCACCAATGCCTCGATCATCGGCGCGAGGCTCGCGGCGACGTGACGGCGCGCCGCCTCGTTGGTCAGCCGGGCGTCGGCGATGGCCTCGACGAGGTCGCTGGTCAGCCGCGCTTCCTCGGCGAGGAAGGCCTCGGTCGCCTCGGCCTGCCCGACCAGGAAGCCCGCCTGGTAGGCCTCCTCGCGGGCGGCCGCCACCCGGCGCTCGACGGGACTTACCCTGACCGGAACGGGTCCGGACGCAGGCGAAAACGTCTCGAGGCGGAAGGCGTTCATGATCCGGCAGGCTCCTTGCGGGTGTCGGGAGATTCGATCCAGCTCCTGAGGACCGCGGCGCTGTCCTCGCTGCGGCTGGAGATGAGGTCGCGCAGGCGCTCGATCTTGGTGACGGACTGCGCCGGCAGATCGAGGACGTTGTCGTCGCCGATCTGCAGCATTTGCTGCGCCCGCAGGGTCTCGGACTCGCGCGGACCGGTGAGCTCGGCGAGATGCACCATCGGCGCGCGGCTGGTCATCGGCCTGATCACGAAGAAGATGAGCGCCAGCACGATCGCCCCGAGCACGCCGAGCTGCGCCAGCCGGCCACCGTAGGCGTCGAGGAAACCGTAGCCGCCCGCGTCCGCCAGCACGCCCTGCTCGGGCGGAACGGTGAACTGGAGCGACTCGAGTGTCACCGTGTCGCCCCGGGCCTCGTCGAAGCCCATAGCCGACTGGACGAGGAGGCGCAGGGTCTCCATCTCTTCGGCGGGGCGCGGCGCCCAGGTCGCCTTGCCGTCGGTACCGGTCTCCATGATGCCGTCAACCATCACCGCGACGCTGATCCTGCGGACCTGGCCCGGCAGGATCACCCGCTCGCGCTTGGTCTCGGAGACCTCGAAGTTCTGGCGCTCGCGGCTGGTGGTGGCGTTGCGCTTGTTCTCGCCGGAGCCGCCGGAGACGTCGCCGTCCGGCAGGTTGCTGGCGACGGTGACCCCGGGGGTGCTGCCGGTGGCGTTCTCCGAAGTCGCCTCGGTCTCCGAGCTGATCGCAACCCGACTGTCGGGATCGATGGTGCGCTCGCTGATCGTCTGGCTGTCCATGTCGGCGTCGACGTTGACCTCGACGATGGCGCGACCCGGCCCGACGCGGGCCTCGAGCAGGCGCTCGATGTTGGCGCGAAGCGTCTCGGCGCGCTCGTTGGGTCGCGCGCCGGCGATGGCGAGCGGGTCGTCCTTGCCGGCGAGCACCACGCCGCGGGCCGAGTCGATCACCGCCACGGCATCGAGGGAGATACCGGCGACGGCGGAGGAGACAAGATAGCGGATGGCCTCGGCCTGGTCGCGGACGAGGTCGCCCCGGGCCATGGTGACGGTGACCGAGGCGGAGCCGGCGGGAGTGCGCGAAAACGGCTGGGAGACTGGGTTCGCCAGGTGGACACGTGCAGCGCGGACGTTGGGCGATCCGGTGATGGTGCGGGCGAGCTCGCCCTCCTTGGCGCGCCAGTAGGCCGCGTCGAACATCTGGCTGGTGGTGCCGAACCCCGAGAGACTGTCGAGGATCTCGTAGCCCTCCGGCCCGCCGGCCGGCAGGCCCTTGGCGGCAAGCTCCATGCGGATGCGGTCGCGGACGGTGCCGTCGACGAGGATGCTCGCGCCGTCGATCTGGAAGGCAATGCCCTCGGCCTCGAGTTCGGACACCACCTCGCCGGCGGCGGTGGCGTCGAGGCCGGAATAAAGCATCGACATCGAGGGCTCGGTGGCGACGCGGCTGATGCCGTAGACAGCCGCCAGAATGGCGACGACGCTGAGGACGGCGATCAGCCGCCGGCGCGGGTCTAGTCCGTCCCAGATTTCCTTGAGCTGCTTCACAGCCATCCTTCGTCTCGCGGGGTCGGCGGAGGGCCCCGCCGGTCTCGGTGTCGGCGATACTCGGGCGTCCATGCTTAAGAATTGGTTAGGATGCTCGGTTTACCTGTGTCCGAAACACGAACTTTAACGATCGGGGCACCATGACCGACGCCGTCGACATCGCCGAAGCCGCACCAGCGGCCAAGCCCAAGGGCAAGCTCGAACTCATCATCGAAGTCGTGCTCGCGCTCGCACTCGGCGGCGGCAGCTTCTACGCGATCCGGAGCGGGCTCTTCGATCCAACGGCCCTCTTCGGCGGCGGCGGAGGCGGCGGACACGGGTCGGCGGACGGGCACGGGTCGGGGCACGAGGCGGCGGCCGCGGTGGCCGGCGACATCGCCTTCGTGGCGATGGACCCGATCATGATCTCGCTGCCGCCGGGCTCGACCGCCCGCCACCTGCGCTTCGCAGGACAGCTCGAGGTGGCCCCGGAGAACGCCGCCACAGTGGCCGCTCTGATGCCGCGGGTGCTCGACGTCCTCAACACCTATCTTCGTGCCGTGGAGGTCCGCGACCTCGAGGATCCGTCCGCCCTGGCGCGGCTCCGGGCGCAGATGCTTCGGCGCATCCAGGTGGTGACCGGCGAGGGCCAGGTAAACGACCTCCTCGTCACCGAATTCGTGCTCAACTAGAGGGACGGGGCGCATGGACCTGCTGATGAACGGCCTTCTGGTGGCGGCGAGCCTCTTCGCCGGCGGCTATTGCTGGGTGCTGGGGCGGCGGGTGCGCGACCTGAAGGCCCTCGACAGGGGTCTCGGCGGCGCCATCGTCACCCTCACCCGGCAGATCGAGCTGGCGCGCACCACCCTCGACGAGGCCAAGGCCTCGTCGAAGGACACGCGCCAGGACCTCGCGCAGCTCGTCGCAAAAGCAGAGGGGGCCGCGAACCAGCTCCGGCTCCTTCTCGCCGCCGCCCCGGTCGTCCCGAGCCCGGCGGCACAGGCCCCGGCGGCGGCGCTGAGCATCGCGCCTCCGTCCGCGCCCCCATTCCCCACGATTGCCGCGGCGCCGAAGGCCCCAGAACCGCCGGCGGTCCCGCATATCCGCGCCGTCCCCGACCCCGAGCCCGAGGAAGCCCCGGTGCCGCACGCCGCCCCGCCCCAGCTCGCTGAGGTGCCCAAGCCACGCACCCTCGCACCGATCGAGAACCCGCTGCGCCGCCGCGACGACCCCGACGCTCCCCAGGCCAGCGAGGACGACATCCTCGAGGCCCTCAGCGCCCTGGCCGGAGGCCGCTGAGCCATGTCCGGCGACAGCCGGCCGGCGCTCGGCGGCATCGGCCTCATCGTCTTCTGCTTCTTCACATCGGCCGTGCTGCGGCTCAGCGACGACGGCTGGGCGCTCGCCCAAGGCATCGGCAGCGCCGCTGCCGGCGACATCCAAGCGGAGGCCCCGGCCTCCGGCGATGAGCTCCTCGCGGCGATTCGCGACCGCGAGGCCCAACTCGACGCCGAGGAGAAGCGCCTCGCCGACCGCAAGCAGACCCTGAGTGTGGCCGAGGCGAAGCTCGCCGAGCAACTCGCCGCCTTCGACAAGGCCCAGAAGAACCTCGAGAAGACCCTGACCCTGGCCGACGAGGCGGCCGAGCGCGACATCGCCCGGATGACCACGGTCTACGAGAACATGAAGCCCGCGGATGCCGCGAAGATTTTCGACAAGATGGACGTGAAGTTCGCCGCCGGTCTCCTCGCCCGGATGCGTCCCGATGTCGCAGCCCAGGTGCTGACCGGCATGACCCCGGAAAGCGCCTACGCGCTCACCGTCACCGTCGCCAGCCGCAACGCCGGCGTCCCCAAGCAGTAGCCCCGAGGGCCCGACGCATTGCCCGACGGCTCCAATCTTGTCGCCGGCCCGTCGCCACTTTCTCCTGAGGTTTTGGCAGTTCCCCGGGCCTTGCTTGAAGCTTTCTTAATCACCTGGCCGCTAAGACCATTGGGGTGCGGCGCGGGGCGCGCAACGGGCGCGGCTCAACGCCTTGGAAGGGACCAATGATCGGCATCGCAGGCATCGCTATCGTGTTCGTGATGGTCTTCGGCGGCTATACGCTCGCCGGCGGCAAGATCGGTATCATCCTGCACTCCCTGCCCTTCGAGATGATGATCATCCTCGGCGCCGCCGCCGGGGCCTTCGTGATCGGCAACGACAAGCACGGCATCAAGCATACTATGAAGGACATCGCCAAGGTGTTCAAAGGCCCGCACTGGAAGACCCAGGACTTCCGGGACCTGCTCTGCCTGATGTTCCAGCTCATCCGCATCGCCCGCTCCAACCCGGTGGAGCTCGACCAGCACATCGAGGATCCCGGCGCCTCGTCGATCTTCGGCACCTACCCCCGGATCCTCGCCGATTCGGAAGCCGTGGCGCTGATCTGCGACACCCTGCGCTCGGCTTCGATGAACTACGACGATCCCCACCAGGTCGAGGAGGTCCTCGGCAAGCGCATCGAGGCCAACTACCAGGAGGCGCTGCACTCGGCCCACACCCTGCAGATGATGGCTGACGGCCTGCCGGCGCTCGGCATCGTCGCCGCCGTGCTCGGCGTCATCAAGACCATGGCCTCGATCGACCAGCCGCCGGAGATCCTCGGCAAGATGATCGGCGGCGCGCTGGTCGGCACCTTCCTCGGCGTGTTCCTCGCCTACGGCTTCGTCGGCCCCTTCGCCAACCGGGTGAAGGCGGTGATCGACGAGGACCAGCACTTCTACAACCTGATCCGCGAGGTGATGGTGGCCGCCCTCCACAACCACGCCCCCAACATCTGCGTCGAGGTCGGCCGCCAGAACACCCCCGCGAACCTCCGCCCGTCCTACAACGAGCTCGAGGGCGCGCTCCGCGCCTCCAAGCAGAGCCTTGCCGCGTGATCCGCAGCGCCGCAATCGGTCTCGCGGCGCTCGCTCTCGCCGCCCCCGCCCTCGCGGCCGAAGGCGGCCCGATCCGCGGCGGCGAGCACGACGGCTTCACCCGCATCGTGCTGATCATCGAGCCCACTACCGAGTGGTCGCTTGAGACCGTCGACGGCCGCGCCACCCTGCGCTTCCCGGGCCGCCGCCTCGACTTCGGCACCGGCGAGGTCTTCGACAAGATCCCGCGTAGCCGCGTCACCGGCGTCACCACAGCCCGGCAGGACGCGGGCACCACCGTCACCGTCGATCTCGGGTGCGACTGTCGCGTCAGCACCTCCTTCGTCGGCGCGCGCTATCTCGCCCTCGACATCGCCGACCGCGACGCCCCCGCGCCGGTGACGGAGGCGGTCCCTGCGCCCAAGCCCGCCGAGGACCCCGAGGCCCGCGCCGCCCGCGAGGCCGAGGCGGTATCCACCGCCGAGCAGATCCTCATCCGCCAGATCGAGCGGGCCGCCAGCCAGGGACTGGTGCGGATGCACGATCCCGACGCCCCGCCCGACGCCGAGGAGGTCCCCGAGGAGACAGAGGTCGCCGAAATCGAACCGGCACCCGAACCTGCGGCGCCGGAGCCCGCAGCCCAGGAGCCAACGGCGCCGGACGCCGGTGAGCCGCAGATGGCCATCGCCGGCGTCGACCCGGAAAGCGCCCTCACCCAACTTGCCCTCCATGACCAGGTCGAGGCCACGACCGTCTTCGACCGCGACACCCGCAACGCCGTGACGCGCCGTGGCGAAAACACGCCTGTCGCCTCGGCCTGCCTTCCGGACGAACGGCTCGACGTCGCCTCCTGGACGAACGGACTGGCGTTCACCACTCAGGTCGCCGCGCTGCGCCGTCGCCTCCTTGGCGAGTTCGACACGCCCGACCCCGTTGCCGTGGCAGACCTTGCCCGGGTCTACATCCGCTTCGGCTTCGGCGCCGAGGCCATCGGGACGCTCGCGGCCTTCGGCCAGGTCGAGATCGAGGATCGGGCGATCCTCGCCGACCTCGCCCGCATCATCGAGGGCAACCCGGTCCAGCCGGACGGCCCGCTGGCCATCGCGGAATCCTGCCCGAGCTTTCACGGCCTCTGGCTGGCGCTCGGCGGCGCGGCGCCGATCTATCGGGACGAGGCGGGCTTCGCTGCCGCCCAGCAGGCCTTCGAGGCGCTGCCACCGGACCTCCGGGCGATGCTCGCCCCGAACTTCACCGGTCGGCTGCTTGATGCTGGATACCCGCACGAGGCGCGGGTGATCTATGACACCGCGGTCCGCCCCGGCCAACCCCAGGACGCAGCCCTCAAGCTCACCGCCGCCCGGCTCGCGGCCGCGGAAGGCAAGCCGCTCGAAGCCGCGAAGGCCCTCAACGCGCTGATCGAAGCCGACGGCCATGCCTCCGTCGAGACTCTGACAGAACTGGTGCGCATCGTTGTCGACGCCCGGCTGCCGGTGCCCGATCGCGTCGTCACCGACCTGCGCGCCGCGGCCCTGCAATATCGTGGCGCCCCGGAAGAGATGCCGCTGCGCCGCTTGCTGGTCGAGGCACTGGCCCGCCAGGATGCCCTGCCCGATGCGCTCGCCGCGGCCCGCGCCGCAATCCGCGACCTGCCGCAGGCCGCCGATCGTTTCGCTGCGCTGGCGGTGCGGGTGCTGGCCGAGGCCGACCCGGCGCGGGTGGGACCGGCCGCCTATTCGGAAACGGTGCTCGGCTCCGCCGACCTCCTGGCGTCCGCGCCGGCGCAGGATCCGGCGCGGACCGCGCTGGCCTCCCATCTGATCGCGCTCGGTCTACCGGATCCCGCGCTTGCGGCCTTGGCGCCGGCCTTGGCCGCGGGCGAAGTCGACGCCCGAATCCTCGCGGCGAAGGCCCACCTGCGTCTCGGCCAGGGCGATGTCGCCCGCGAAACCCTCGGCGGCCTCGAAGGCTCCGAGGCGACCGAGCTGCGCGCCCGCGCCTTCGCGCTCGACGGCGACTACGACCGGGCCCTGTCGACGCTCGCGGACCGGGGGATGCCGGGCGCCTCGGCCACCTACGCCTGGCCCTCCGGTGACTGGCAGCGCGCCAGCGCCGCCGCTCCCGACCCGACGCGCCGGGCAATGGCCGACTACATGTCCGCGGAAACCGGCCGAGCGCCGACCCCGGCCCCCGCGGAGGATCCCGACGCCCTCGCCCCGGAGGCCGCCTTCCTCGAGCCGGTCCCGTCCCTCGACCGCCCGACCCTTTCCGCCGCCCGCCGCCTGCTCTCGACCGGCCCCAAGGTCGATGGTTTCGTCCAGGACCTCCTCGCCGAGGCGCCGAGCGCTCCCGCACCGAACTAGCGGCATGCGCCGCCCCTAGCGGCCAAATTTAAGTAACGATCCATGGGATTGTCCGCCGTGCCGATGGCACGACTGGCCGTCACATGTGGAGCATCCGCCCATAGGCGTCGAGCACGGCCTCGTGCATCATCTCCGACAGCGTTGGATGCGGGAAGACCGAGTTGATCAGCTCGACCTCGGTCGTCTCCAGCGTCCGCCCGATGACGTACCCCTGGATCAGCTCGGTCACTTCCGCCCCGACCATATGTGCGCCGAGCAGCTCGCCGGTCTTTGCATCGAACACGGTCTTGATCATCCCCTCCGGCTCGCCGAGCGCAATCGCCTTGCCATTGCCGATAAAGGGAAAATGCCCCACCTTGAGTTCGTATCCCTGCTCCCTGGCCTTGGTCTCGGTCAGCCCGACGCTCGCCACCTGCGGCCAGCAATAGGTGCAGCCAGCAATGGAACTGGCCGCCGTCGGATGCGGATGCTGCCCGGCGATCAGCTCGGCCACCATGACGCCCTCGTGCATCGCCTTGTGCGCGAGCCAGGGCGCCCGGGCCACGTCGCCGATGGCATAGAGGCCCTCGACCCCGGTGCGGCAATACTCGTCCACCACCACGTGCGTGCGGTCGACCTTCACGCCGGCGTCCTCGAGCCCGAGGTTCTCGACGTTACCGACGATCCCCACCGCCGAGATCACCGTATCGAAATCGGCTTTCGTCTCCTTGCCGCCCTGCTCGATTGTCGCCGTCACCTTCTCGGCCCCGCGATCGAGCTTCTCCACCGTCGCGCCCTCAAGGATCGTCATCTTCTGCTTCTGGAACTGCTTCCTGGCAAGGGCCGAGATCTCCTCGTCCTCTACCGGCAGGATGCGTGGCAGCACCTCCACCACCGTCGTCTCCGCGCCGAGCGTGTTGTAGAAGCTCGCGAACTCTATCCCGATAGCACCGGAGCCGATCACCAGCAGCTTCTTCGGCATGTGCGGCGGCATCAGCGCGTGCTTGTAGCTCCAGACCCGCTCGCCGTCGGCCTCCAGTCCCGGCAGGTCACGCGCCCGCGCTCCGGTCGCAAGGATGATCGACTTGGCCGCGATCTCCTCGGTCCCCTTGTCGGTCCTGACGCTGATCTCTCCCTCGCCGACAAGCTTCGCCTCACCCATCACCACGGCGATCTTGTTCTTCTTCATCAGGAACCCGACGCCGCTCGAAAGCTGCTTGGCCACCGCCCGCGAGCGGGCGACCACGGCGTCGATGTCATAGCCGACGTTCTCGGCCTTCAGCCCGAACTCCTTGGCCCGGTGCATAAGGTGGAAGATTTCCGAGGAGCGCAGCAGCGCCTTGGTCGGGATGCAGCCCCAGTTGAGGCAGATGCCGCCGAGATGCTCGCGCTCGATCACCACGGTCTTCAGGCCGAGCTGCGCTGCGCGGATCGCCGCCACGTAGCCGCCGGGGCCCGCGCCGATCACGGCGACGTCGTATTTGGTGGATGCCATCTGCGTCCCTCCCCTCACCCTGCCTTCAGGCCGGCAGCGCCTTCAGGATCTTGCCGTAGCCACCCTCCTCCAGGAACGCCACCTCCGCCGGGGTGCTTTCGCGCCCCAGAGCCGCGTTGCGATAGGGGAACCGGCCGAAGCGGCGGATGATCTCCCGGTGTGCCCGGGCATGCCGGAGCAGCTCGCCTTTCCCGAAGCGGATGAGGTACATCCGAACGCTCCGGTCCTGGTTCGGCAGGATCTCGGAATGCATCAGCGGCGTGTAGAAGAACTGCTTCTCCGGCCCTTCGATCCGCATGTCCGTGCCGTGGGCGATGGCCCAGCTCGACACGTCCTGCGCCCGGGCATCGGTGGCGAACGAACGCCGGTCGCCACGAAACATGTTGCGTGGAAACTGGTCGAGCAGGATCATCAGCGCCAGGCATGAAGGGGGCTTGGCCGCCCAGTCGGCGAAGCCGCCCTGCCGTGCCGTCTCCCAGAGATCGCCGAAGCGCCTGCGGATCGTCTCGTCCACCGCATCGTCGGCGCGATACCACCCATCGGGACCGATGCCGCCCCAGAACTCGAGGATTTCCTCCGCGCCGGCGTCCATGTGTGCCTCCTGTTTTCTGCAGTCTTGTCGAGCCACCGCGAAAAGGGAAGAGCCGAGCCTTAGCTGCGCGCCGCCGCCTCCTCGGCGCGCCCGATCGCCACCTCCTGCGCCACCTCGAGCGCCACCGGCGAGGCCGAGGGCAGCACCGGCGCATAGGACGAAGTCGAGTCCACCGACGGCGCGGCCCGCCTGGTCATCCGATAGGACGCGTAGGCGGCGATCAATGCGAAGAGCGTGCCGACATAGCCGAAGAACGCGTCGCCCCCGAACCGCGTCATCAGCGCGCCGATGACCAGTGGCCCGGTCATCGCACCGAGACCGTTGATGAACAAAAGGCCCCCGGAGGCCGCCGCCATGTCGGAGGACTGCAGGAAGTCGTTGGTATAGGCGATGAGCAGCGAATAGAGCGGGTTGGCCACCCCGCCGACGATGAAGCCGAGGACGAGGACGACGACGAACGTGTCGGAGAAGAACCCGCCGATCAGCGTCAGCAAACCCCCGGCGGCGGTGAGGCCGAGGATCAGCTTGCGCCGGTCCATCCGGTCCGACGCCCAGCCGATCGGAAACTGGAAGAGCAGCCCGCCGGCATAGATCGCCGCCACGAACGCGGAAATCTGCGCCACCGACAGTCCCTTGGTGGTCCCGAACACCGAGGCCATCGCGAAGATGCCGGCGAAGACCCCGCCGAGCAGGAACGTGCCCACGCAGCCGAGCGGCGAGATGTTGAAAAGCTGCCTCAGCGTCATCGGCTTCGTGGTCTGGAACGCCGGCGCCGTCCCGGCAGCGAGCAGGATCGGCGTGAAGCAGACCGACACCAGCACCGACATCACCACGAAAAGCACGTAGCCGCCCGGATCCGCGAGGTTGAGGATGAACTGCGCCGAGATGATCCCGGCCATCTGCACGATCATGTAGAGCGACAGCGCTTGGCCACGGGTCTCGTTGGTGGCCGCGTCGTTCAGCCAGCTCTCGGCCACGACGTAGACGCCGGCAAAGCAGAAGCCGACCATTAGCCGAAGCCCCACCCAGATCCAGACGTCCGGCGCTGCGGCGTAGAGGATGAACGCCGCCGAGATCATCGAGCCGAGCGCTGCGAACACCCGGACATGGCCGACGCGGGCGATCATGCTGGTCGCCCGCCGGGAGCCGGCGAGAAAGCCCACGTAGTAGGCGCTCATCACCAGCGACATCGTTTGCGCGTCGTACCCCTCGATCGCCCCGCGGATGCCGAGGAGCGTGCCCTGCAGCCCGTTGCCGAGCAGGAGCAGCAGCATGCCCAGAAGCAACGGCCAGGACGTCTTCAGCACATAGAGCATGGCTCCCCCTGCGATCCGGCCCGCGGTCCCGGTTGGCCACGCGGCAGCATCAGCGACGAATCCCCGTAGCTGAAGAAGCGATACCCGTGGGCGATAGCGTGCGCGTAGATCTCGCGGATCCGCTCCATGCCCATCAGAGCGGAGACCAGCATCATCAGCGTCGAACGAGGCAGATGGAAGTTGGTCATCAGGCCGCCGGCGATGCGGAACCCGTAGCCTGGCCGGATGAAGATGTCGGTAACCCCGCTCCAGGGCGCGATACGGCCCGGCCCGGTCGCCGCGGTCTCGAGGAGCCGCAGCGCCGTGGTCCCGACCGGGATTATCCGCCCGCCCGCGGCCAGGGTCGCTGTCACCGCCTCCGCCGCCTCCGGCCCGAGCTCGCCCCACTCGCCGTGCATCCGGTGCGCGGCGATGTTCGCGACCTTGACCGGCAGGAACGTCCCCGCCCCGACGTGGAGCGTGAGCCGGGTCCGGCCGATCCCGCGCGCGTCGAGGTCGGCGAGAAGGCTCGCGTCGAAATGCAGCGAGGCCGTCGGCGCCGCCACGGCCCCGGCCCGTTCGGCGAAGACGGTCTGATAGTCCTCCCGGTCCCGGGCGTCGGCCTTGCGCCGGGCGGCAATGTAGGGCGGCAAGCGGGACCTCGCCGGCCGCCTCGAGCGCCGCCTCGAGGTCCGGCCCACTGCGGTCGAAGGTCGAGGACCACCTCGGCGCCCTCCTTGTCGCGCACCTCCGCGCTCAGTCCCGGGCCGAAGGCGATGCGGTCGCCCGGGGCCAGACGCTTGCCCGGCCGCGCCAGCGCCCGCCAGGCCCCGTCCGCGGTCGCACCTATGAGCGTAGCCTCGATCCGCGCTCCCGTGCCGCCGGCCCTCAGCCGGGTCCCGGTCAGCCGTGCCGGGATCACCTTGGTATCGTTGAAGACCAGGAGATCGCCATGCTCCAGCCAGTCGCCGAGCCGCGCCACGCTCGAGTCCGCGAGGCGGTCCGGCCCCGCCACCAGCAGCCGCGACGCCGGCCGCGGCCGGGCGGGCCGGAGCGCGATCAGCGCCTCGGGCAGGTCGTAGTCGAAATCGTCCGGGCTGAGTTCCATCGCGGCCGGCGGTATAGGCCGCGGGCGGACAGGCGACAACCTTGAAGCCGCGCCCCGGATGGTGTGCGATGACGCTTCCCGAGTCGCTCGCGGAGAAACCCCATGTCCATCGAAGCCGGCCAGCCTCTCCCTGCCTTCCGACTGCCCCGCGACGGCGGCGGCGAGATCGGTCCGGCGGATTTTTCGGGCAGGACGCTCGTTCTCTACTTCTATCCCAAGGACGACACTTCCGGCTGTACTACCGAGGCGCTCGGCTTCACCGCGCGCATCGCCGACTTCGACGCCGCCGGCGCCGTGGTCTTCGGCATCTCCAAGGACAGCGTGAAGAGCCATGACCGCTTCCGCGACAAGCATGGTCTGAAGGTGATCCTGCTCTCCGACGAATCCGGCGACGTCGTGGAGCGCTTCGGCGTCTGGCAGGAGAAGTCGATGTACGGCCGGAAATACATGGGAATCGACCGCTCCACCTTCCTCGTCGGCCGCGACGGCGTCGTCGCCCGGGTCTGGCGCAAGGTGAAGGTGCCGGGTCACGTCGAAGAGGTCCTGGAGGCCGCGCGGGCGCTCTGATCTCCGCTGGCCGCCGAGATTGAGCGGCTGGCCAACGGCTTGGCAATATCGTTTCAGACCACGGCTTAAGCCGGGTCATCCTCAACCCCGGATTGTGCGTCGGCATATATCCGCCGAACCCTGCCGCCGCAGGCCCACTGCGGCCGGGGTGCCGTTGCATTGGGGGGTCAGGCTTTCTAGACAGCCCGAAGGGGCGGCGCCCACGAGACGGTCAGAAACAAACAAAAAAGGGAAACCGCATGGCGGGCCTTCGGCGGGTGAACGGACTACTGTCCGTATTCTTTACGGAAAAGCGACTGTTCATCCAATCCGGCGACGCGACCCGCTACCTGCGCTTCACGCCACTTTCGCAACTGATGACCGGCATCGCCGGGCTCGGCCTGGTGAGCTGGGTAGCCATCGCCACCGCCACGATTTCGATCCAGCTTCTCGACCCCAAGGACGGCCCCGACCACGCGGTGGTGCTCCAGACCGCCTACGAGACCCGGCTCGAGGACCTTGCCGGCGAACGCGACCAGCGCGCCGCGGAGGCCCGCTCCGCCCAGGAGCGCTTCCAGGTCGCCATGGACCAGATCAGCCGCCAGCAGACCGCCATCCTGCAATCGGTCGAGCAACGGCGCGAACTCTCCACCGCCCTCGACCTGATGCGCGAGCGGCTGCACGACGCCGTCGGACAGCGCGACGCGGTCACGGAGGCCAACGACCGGCTTCTCGCCCAGATGAACGAGGTAAGCCAGTCCCTGACGCGGACGACCTCCGGAGCGGACCTCGACGCCACCCTGAAGACCGTCACCGCCGCCCTGAGCGAGGCCGTGACCGCCCGCGACACTGCTACCGCCGAGCGAGAGGCCCTCAGCCAGCAACTCGCCGATCTCGAGCTTCGGGTGCGGGTGAACACCCAGCGCCAGGACGAGATGGTCGATCAGCTCGAGCAGGCCGTCGCCATGTCCTTCGGCCCACTCGAGGACATGTTCAAGAAGACCAACCTCGACGTGGACAGCCTCGTCGCAACGGTGCGCAGCGCCTATTCCGGCCAGGGCGGCCCGCTTGGCGCCCCAGCTGGTGTCAGCACCAGGTCATTCGACGATCCGGCGCTCAACACTCGGTTCGATCGGCTGATGCTCAATCTCGACCGTATGAACCTCATGCGGATCGCCGCCGAAAAAGTACCGCTGGCAGTTCCGCTTGCCTCGAGCTACCGCTTCACCAGCCCATTCGGCCGGCGCTGGGGCAGGATGCATGCCGGCGTCGACCTGGCGGCGCCGCGCGGCACGCCGATCTATGCCACCGCCGACGGGGTGGTGGTCGCGGCCGGGCGGGAGAGCGGCTATGGCAACGTCGTTCGCATCCAGCATGAGTTCGGGATTGAGACAGTTTACGCTCATCAGAGCAAAATCCGGGTCAAAGTCGGACAAACAGTATCGCGTGGCGTGCAAATAGGTGATATGGGTTCAACCGGGCGTAGTACCGGCTCGCATCTCCACTACGAGGTCCGGGTCAATGGTCAGCCTGTGAATCCGATGACCTATTTGGAGGCCGCCAAGGATGTTTTCTAAGCCGAAACAGGACGATATACCGCCGCAGCCCGCGACGACCTCGTCCAATCATACGCCGTCCCCGTCGCTCGACACCGCCAAGTTCGCCCCCCCGACCACGCCGACCCCCGCGGCGCCGTCAAAGGCCAAGCCGGCACCATCGGTACTGTCCTCGGACCTCGTCATCGTCGGAAACGTCCGTTCGAGCGGCGACATCCAGGTCGAAGGCAACGTCGAGGGCGACGTCCGCGCCTCGATGCTCATCGTCGGCGAGAGCGCCACGGTGAAGGGCGAGGTGATGGCCGAGGAAGTGGTCGTGCACGGCCGGGTCGTCGGCCGCCTCCGGGGCCTCAAGGTTCGTCTCAGCTCGTCCGCCCGCTGCGAAGGGGACATTGTCCACAAGACCATCGCCATCGAGAGCGGCGCACATTTCGAAGGCTCGGTGCAGCGCCAGGAAGACCCGCTCGCCAAGAACGGCAACGGCAAGAGCGAGCCCACGCGCGCTCCGGCAATCGCCGCCGCGGAATAGGGCACCCCCGTGCGGACCTCGCCGATCTCTAAGATCGGCGGGGCCGTGTGTACTGCTGGCAAACTCCGCCGATTGCGCCCTGCGCTCGTTAACCTCTAGGCTTCTCGCGCACGGCATGTACATGGGTTGTACATGCGATGTACATAACATGTACGTCTAACAATCCGCCGCTAACCCTTTCCGCATCGAGCCAATCCGGCCCGCGCTTCATACCCTCAGTCGCTCGCCTGCGCCTCCGCCCGGCTCTTGCCCGACACCTGCAGCGCCAAGGCGGCCGCCATGAAGCCGTCAAGGTCTCCGTCGAGCACCCCCGACGTATCCGAGGTCTCGAAGTTCGTCCTCAGGTCCTTCACCATCTGATAGGGCTGCAGCACGTACGAGCGGATCTGGTTCCCCCAGCCCGCGTCGCCCTTGGCCTCGTGCGCCGCGGTGATAGCCTCGTTGCGCTTGCGCAGCTCCATCTCGTAAAGCCTTGATTTCAGCGCCGCCATCGCATTCGCCCGGTTCTGGTGCTGCGACTTCTCCGAGCTCGTCACCACGATGTTCGTGGGAATGTGGGTGATCCGCACCGCGGAGTCGGTGGTATTCACATGCTGCCCGCCGGCACCCGACGAACGATACGTATCGATGCGGATGTCGTTCGGTTGAATCTCGATCTCGATGTTGTCGTCCACCACCGGGTAGACCCAGACCGACGAAAACGACGTATGCCGCCTCGCCGCGCTATCGAACGGCGAGATCCGCACCAGCCGATGGACTCCACTCTCGCTCTTCAACCAGCCATACGCATTATGCCCGTTGATCCGGTAGGTTACCGACCGAATCCCAGCCTCCTCCCCCGGGTTCTCCGAGATCAGTTCGACCTTCAGCCCATGCGCCTCCGCCCAGCGGACGTACATCCGCGCCAGCATCGCCGCCCAGTCGCAGCTCTCTGTCCCGCCGGCACCGGCGTTGACCTCGAGGAAGGTGTCGTTGCCATCCGCCTCGCCGTCGAGCAGCGCCTCGATCTCGCGCTGTGCCGCCTGCTCGCGGAGCGCCTTGATCGCCGCCTCTGCGTCGGCCACCACCGCCTCGTCGCCCTCGGCCTCGCCGAGCTCGATCAGCTCGCGCTGGTCGGCGAGCTCCCGCTCCAGCGCCCGGTAGCTGTCGAGCGCGTCCGCGAGCGTCTGCCGATCGCGCATCAGCTTCTGCGCCCGCGCCGGGTCGTTCCAGAGCTCAGGGTCTTCGGACATCGCATTGAGCTCTTCCAGCCGATGCTCCGCCGTTTCCCAGCCAAGCCGCTGGCGCAAGAGGCCCAGCGACTTCTCGATGTCCTCGATCAGATGTTCGGTTTCCGCACGCATGGCGGGCTTCTATGCTCGCCTGCTCGAGGCGTCAATGTCACCTCGATCGCCCTTCAGGTGGGCTTCACGAACCGTCCGGCTAGGCGCCCGACAGCCCCCCAATTCTGCCGCAGCTCCCGCTGCTTGATACTGTTGGCGTGGGGAAATGGCACCGACGGGACCAGCTCACCGAGGAAGGCGCAGAGCGGCTCCCAGCCCGGGTTGCGCGCGAGCTCGACGGTCAAAAGATCCTCGGGTCTTCCCGCGAAGTATGCGGCGACCTCTCTGTTGTGCCGCCGCATCCGCTCCTTGTAGAGTGCCTCGTGGCCTTCCGGAAAACCGTTACCCTTGCCGTAGATGAGCTCGCGCATCGGCGTGGCCTCGGTGCCGAAGTGCTTGAGGTTGCTTGAATACCACTTGTCCTCGTCGCGAACCGTCAGGATGAATTTCGAACCCGGATAAAGCCCATCCATCCTTTCGTAGACGAGCGGCCAAGGATTGTCCTGGAAGGCGTCGTACTTTCTGGACAGCGCCTCCACCAGCCCGTCGAGCTTCCGGGCAATGTCCGGGTCGCGGGTGTCGTTCGGCCCGGTCACCCGGTAGCCGAGAAGCTCCAGCGCCTCCTTCATCGTGGTGGTGCCGGTCTTGTGGAAACCGATGCAGAAAACCTTGCGCTTGCGGCCGCGCGCCACCGTCAGTAGAGCCCGCCGCTCGAAATCGACCCGAGCGAGGGATTGCTTGGCAACGCCTTCGTCTGCCCTCGCACCGTCACCCGTTCGATCGCCGGCGAGTTGCGCACGTTGTCGAAGAGCGGCACGTCCGACCCCATCTTCCAGCCGCCGTCCACCGTGTCGCCATAGCCGCCGACCATGAGCTGCTGCCCGTCACGGATATACTCCGCCTGCACGTTGGCGCCCTCGGCGTAGTCGGGCAGACGCACGCCCGTATGCCGGTCGATCTTGATGAAATGTCCCCCGGGCGGCACAGCCCAGGCTACCGGACCCTGTCCCTCCATCGCCTTCTTGATGAACTCGACGAAGATTGGCGCACAGAGAGTACCGCCGAAGGCCGATTTGCCGAGCGGCCGCGGCGTGTCGTAGCCCATGTAGCAACCCGCCACGATCCGCGGCGAGAAGCCGATGTACCACACGTCCTTGGCCTCGTTGGTGGTGCCGGTCTTGCCCGCGAGGTTCAGGTGAAGCTGCCCGGTGCTGGAGGCGCTGGTGCCGCGCGCCACGGCCCCCTGCAGCATCGAGGTCACCTGGTAAGCGGTGATCGCGTCCATGACCCGCTCGGCGTCCGAATGGATCATCGGGCGCTCGGCGTCGAGAACGTCGTCGGCAGTACACTCCTCGCAGGGGCGCTGGTCGTGGCGATAGATGGTGCGCCCGTAGCGGTCCTGCACCCGGTCGACCAGCGTCGGCTCGACCTTGAGCCCGCCGTTGGCGATCTCGGCGTAGGCTGTCACCATCTTGTAGAGCGTCGTCTCGCCTGCCCCGAGCGAGTAGCTGAGCAGGTGGGGCATGTTGTCGTAAATGCCGAACCGCTCGCCATACTTCGCCACCGTGTCCATGCCCACGTCCTGGGCGATGCGTACCGTCATCAGGTTGCGCGACTGCTCGATGCCGGTGCGCATCGGCGTCGGGCCGTAGTAGGTGTTTCCGGAGTTCTCCGGCTTCCAGATCCCCGCTCCCGTCGCCACCTCGATCGGCGCATCGAGCACGATGGTCGCCGGGCTGTAGCCGTTGTCGAGCGCCGCGGCATAGACGAACGGCTTGAACGACGAGCCGGGCTGACGCAGCGCCTGGGTGGCACGGTTGAAGACGCTCGACTGGTAGGAGAACCCGCCCTGCATGGCCACAACCCGTCCTGTCTGGGTGTCCATCGCCATGAACCCGCCCTGGATCGCCGGGATCTGCCGGTACGACCAGTGGTCGAAGGCGCCGTCCTTCTCGATCGGCTTGACGAAGACCACATCGCCCACGTTCCAGAGGTCGTCCGGTCCCTGTGCGGCCCGAAGCCGACCGTTCTCGGCACGCACCCGCGCCCAGCTTGCATCCGCGAAGGTCAGGAACTGCCCGTCTTCGTCCTCCGGCACGCCTTCGATGCCGATCCGTGCCGCGCTTTCGCCGATGGACAGGATGACGGCGGGAAACCAGCCGTCGATGTCGCGCGGCACCCGGGTCGCCGCGAGCGCCTTCCGCCAGCTCTGCTCGTCCGCAGGATCGAAGCTCGCGGGATCGATCTCTGCCACCGGCCCGCGATAGACGTTCAGGCCGCGGTCGTATTCCTCCAGCCCGTCGCGCAAGGCTTTGGCCGCAACCGTCTGCAGGTCCGGATCCACGGTGGCGCGGATCGTAAGGCCGCCGGTGAAGAGCTCGTCGTCGCCGAACTTCTCCGAAAGCTGGCGACGGATCTCGTCGGTGAAGTAGTCGCGCGGCGGCATCTCGCTACGGGCGGAGACGATATCGCCGCTCTGCACGGTCCAGAGATCTTCGGCCTTGGCCGCCTCGGCCTCCGGGCGCGTGACGTAGCCGTTGTCCGCCATCTGGTCGAGCACGTAGTTCCGCCGGGCGATGGCCCGCGCCTTTTCCCGCACCGGGTGCAGGACGCTCGGTGCCTGCGGCAGCGCCGCGAGGTAGGCCGTCTCCGCCAGCGTCAGCTCCTCGAGCGACTTGGCGAAATAGACCTGCGCCGCCGCCGTGACGCCGTAGGAGTTCTGCCCGAGGAAGATCTCGTTGAGATAGAGCTGAAGGATCTCGTCCTTCGACAGGGTGTTCTCCAGCCGGGTAGCGAGGATGATCTCTTTGATCTTGCGCTCGCCGGAGCGGTCGCCGGTGAGGAGGAAGTTCTTCATCACCTGCTGGGTGATCGTCGAGGCGCCGCGCAGGCGCCCACCGTTGACCGCGGCGTCGTAAATCGCCGCGACGATGCCGCGGGGATCGAAGCCGTGATGCTCGTAAAAGTTCTTGTCCTCCGCCGAGATAAAGGCGTCCTTCACCCGGTCCGGGATCTCGTCGATGGGCGTGAAAATTCGACGCTCCCGGGCGAACTCGTCCATGAGACGGCCCTGTCCGGAGTAGATCCGGCTGAGCGTCGCCGGCTCGTAGACCTCGAGCTGGGCATAGCCAGGCAGGTCCTTGCCGTAGATGGAGAACACGGCCGCCAGCGCGGCGAGCGCCATGATCGACCCGATCGCCAGCCAACTGAAAAGAAAGCCAAAAAACCTTAGGATCAGTCGGAGCACGATTCGGGTTCCATCACCGCAGGGCGGGAGCCTACAGAAGCCCCCCGCAAACGTCAAAAGCGCCGGCCACGGCGGCCGGCATCGGCGCACCATAGGCCCGCGGCTTGCTTTCGCCGCCGGAAAAACCATTTGTCAATTCAGTAGGCCATCAATATGGTGTCATGCTGGGGACGGTTGCAAAATGCGACAGTTCCTAATCGTATTCGTCGCACGCTCGCGGCATTGCAAGACCGCTGAAGTTGTCTTGGATGATCCCGGCACCCCTGCGACACCGGCGCTCGCGCCAAGATCGAATCCTCCCGGGCCGGTGGCCCGGACCGAACTGGGCCCGGGGCGGTGTGTCCCGCGCCGGAGAAGAACCGCGGTGAAGCGCGAAGGACCTGAAGCGACCCGAGAAACCGGCCCCCACCAGGGCCTTTCGGTGTCGGCCGGTCGCAGTGCTTCGGCCTTATCCAATGGAACGCAGGACGCCAATGGCCTCCAGGCCTCGCGTGTCCCATGTGTTCACGAAAGAAATCATGACAAAGAAAATGCTTATCGATGCCACCCACGCGGAAGAGACCCGCGTCGTGGTGGTCGACGGTTCCCGCGTCGAAGAGTTCGACTTTGAATCTCTGAACAAGCGGCAGCTCGCCGGAAACATCTATCTCGCCAAGGTCACCCGGGTCGAGCCGTCGCTGCAGGCGGCGTTCGTCGACTACGGGGGCAACCGCCACGGCTTCCTAGCGTTCTCGGAAATCCACCCCGACTACTATCAGATCCCTAAGGCCGACCGCGAGGCGCTGATCGCCGAGGAGGCCGAGCTCGCCCGCCAGGACGAGGAAGAGGCTGCCCGCGAGAAGCCCAAAAGCAAGAGCCGCAGCCGGAGCCGCAAGCGTCCCCAACCGGCCGCCGAAGGTGTCGCAGCCGAAGGTGACGCGATCATCGCCGAACCGCTCGCCGAGATCCACGAGGCCGCAACCGACGGCCTCGAGGACGTCCCGCCCCCCTCTGCGGCCGCCGGCGACATCGATATTCTCGTGCCTGACGAACCGGAAGGCGAAGACTCGGCCGACCATGATCACGATGACGAACAAGAGTTCGAAGCCGTCGGAGGCGACGACGCCGCCGAGGAACGCGCCGCCCCGCGCCGCCCCCGCGCCCGCCGCTACAAGATCCAGGAGGTCATCAAGGTCCGCCAAATCCTCCTCGTCCAGGTTGTTAAGGAAGAGCGCGGCAACAAGGGCGCGGCGCTGACCACCTACCTGTCGCTCGCTGGTCGCTACTGCGTCTTGATGCCCAACACCGCCCGCGGCGGCGGCATCAGCCGCAAGATCACCAACGCCGCCGACCGCAAGAAGCTCAAGGAAATCTCCTCCTCGATCACCGTGCCCGCCGGCGCCGGGCTCATCATCCGCACCGCCGGCGCCAGCCGCACCAAGACCGAGATCAAGCGCGACTACGAATACCTCCTGCGCCAGTGGGAGGTGATCCGCGACCTTACGCTGAAGTCCATCGCTCCGGCGCCGATCTACGAGGAAGGCTCGCTGATCAAGCGCGCCATCCGCGACCTCTACAGTCGCGACATGGACGAGATCCTCGTCGACGGCGAGCGCGGCTACCGCGAGGCCAAGGACTACATGAAGATGCTCATGCCTTCGCACGCGAAGAACGTGAAGCACTACGCCGAGGCCCTGCCGCTGTTCTCGCGCTTCCAGGTCGAGAGCTACCTCTCGGCGATGTTCAACCCGACGGTCCAGCTCAAGTCCGGCGGCTACATAGTCATCGACGTCACCGAGGCGCTTGTGGCCATCGACGTCAACTCCGGTCGCGCCACCCGCGAGGCCTCGATCGAGGAAACCGCCCTCAAGACCAACATGGAGGCCGCGGAGGAGGCCGCCCGCCAGATGCGGCTCCGGGATTTGGCCGGCCTCATCGTCATCGACTTCATCGACATGGAGGACCGGCGCAACAACGCCGCCGTGGAGAAGAAGCTCAAGGACAAGCTCAAGACCGACCGCGCCCGCATCCAGGTCGGCCGAATCTCCGCCTTCGGCCTGCTCGAGATGTCCCGCCAGCGCCTGCGCCCGGGCATGATCGAGGCCACCACCAAGGCCTGCGCCCACTGTCACGGCACCGGGCGGGTCCGCTCGGACAACTCTATGGCACTCGCCCTTATCCGCGAGATCGAGGAGGAAGGCGTCCGGCAGCGCTCCAAGGAGGTGCTGATCGTGGCACCCGTGGAGATCTCCAACTACCTGCTCAACCACAAGCGCGAGCACGTGGCGATGATCGAGGCCCGCTTCGGCCTGTCCGTGCGGATCGAGGGAGATGCGTCGCTCATCAGCCCCGACTACCGCCTCGAACGCTTCAAGACCGCCTCGCGGATCATCCCGACGCCCGAGAGCCTGAACCTGCCCACCGTCGCCTATCCCGATGAGATCGAGGAAGACGTCGTGGCCGAGGAGGACGAAGAGGAGACCACGGTCGAGACCACGTCCGGCGAAAAGCCCGCGGGGACCAAGCGTAAGCGCCGCCGGCGGCGCCGCGGCGGCAAGTCGACCCACGACCAGACCGCAACCGACGGTCCCGCCGACGCGGATGCCGAAGCCGGTCGATCCGAACCGATGGCCGAGACCGAAACCGGTACACCCGCCGAACCCGAGGAGGCCGTCACCGCATCCGACGGAGAGCCGGAGGCCCGGCCAAAGTCGCGCCGTCGCTCTCGCAGCCGCGGCAAGCCCGGCTCGGACGACGCGGCGCCGCCGGCTGACGACGCGGAACCCGCCGCGTCGCCTGCGCCTTCGCCCTTCGGCGACGTGATCGACATGGGCGAGGAGACGTCTCCGGAGATCGTCGAGGTCCCCGAATCGGACGCGCCCCAGCGCCGCTCGCGCGAGCGGGTCCGCAAGCCGGTCACCGCCGTTCTGGCCGAGGTCGAACCGGTGACCGCCACGGAAACGCCCGCGCCCGAAGAGCCGACGCCGTCGGCAAAACCTGATCGCGAACCGGAGCCGGCCACCGCCGACGCCGGCAGCGCGCCGACGGAGTCGGACGGCCCCAAGCGCCGCGGCTGGTGGTCACGCGCGCTCAGCGGCGGCTGAAGCACAGGATCTGGCCGGCTTTGCGCTGGCCTGTTCTAAAGCGCTACCGGTCCGCCCACTCCCGAAGCCGACGCAACCCCTCGGCGATGTCCGCGGTCGACCCCGCGTAGGAGAACCGCAGGGTCCCCGCCCCGCGCCGCGGATCGAAGTCGAGCCCAGGCGTCACCGCAACACCGGCCTCGCGAAGAATGCGCGCGCAGAGCGCCCGGCTGTCATCTGTCATCTCGCTCACGTCCGCGTAGACGTAGAACGCTCCGTCGGGCGGCGCGAACCTGTCGAAGCCCGCCTTCGGCAGCCCGTCCAGCATCAGCGCCCGGTTGGCGCGATAGACTGCAAGGTTGGCCTCCAGTTCCTCCCTGGCGTCGAGCGCCGTCAGCGCCGCAACTTGGCTTGCGTGCGGCGCACAGATGAAAAGGTTCTGCACCAGCCGCTCGACCCGGCGGACATGCGCCTCCGGCACCACCATCCAGCCGATCCGCCAGCCGGTCATCGAGAAGTACTTCGAGAACGAGTTGATGACGTAGACTTCATCCGAGATTTCCAGCGCGCTGACCGCCCGCGCCCCATACTGGATTCCGTGGTAGATCTCGTCCGAGACGAAGGCGATCCCGAGTTCGGCCGCCCGCCCGATCAGCGCGGCGAGCTCCGAGCGCGCCAGCATCGTCCCCGTCGGATTGCCCGGCGAGGCCACCAGAACCCCGGCAAGGTCCGGTCCGAGATCGCCCGGCGACGGCTGGAACCGATCCTCGGGCCCGGTCTCGATCCTCACCGGCACGAGATCGAGCGCCCGCAGGATGTTGCGATAGCTTGGATACCCCGGATCGCCAATCGCAACTCGGTCGCCGCGGTCGAAGAGGCTGGTGAATGCCAGGATGAACCCCGCCGAGGATCCAGCCGTCACCACCACCCGCCCAGGATCGAGATCGACCCCATACCAGTCCCGATAGAGCCGCGCGATTCGCCCGCGAAGCTCGGGCAGTCCAAGCGCCACGGTATAGCCCAGCGCCGCCGCCTCCATCGCCCGCGCCACCGCCGCCCGCGCCGCAGCCGGCGCTGGCGTCCCGGGCTGGCCGATCTCCATGTGTATCACCGACCGCCCGCGCGCCTCCTCCGCCCGCGCCGATTCCATGACATCCATCACGATGAAGGGATCGACCTCCCGCCGGGTTGATGTGCGCACCGCGCCTCTCCTACTGTCGCCCGACTTCGCCCTAAGCCACGAAACGCCCGCCCGCGCAACCGATGGAGCCCCGCCTGCGCTCGCTTCTCCGCCTCCTCCTACCCGTCGTGACCATGGCGCTGGGCGCCGGCCCCGCCTCGGCGCTGTCGCTGATCCGCGATGCAGAGATCGAGCACACGCTGCAGAAGATCGCCTGGCCGCTTTTCCGCACCGCCGGCCTCAACCCCGCGACCGTGCACATCTACATCGTCCAGGACCGCGAGCCGAACGCCTTCGTAGCCGGCGGCCAGAACATCTTCATCAACACCGGAATGCTGACCGAGGCCGACAACATCGACCAGCTCCGCGCGGTGATCGCCCACGAGCTCGGCCACATCACCGGCGGCCACCTCGCCCGCCGCGACCAGGGCCTGCAGGGCGCCCGCGGCATCGCCGCCATCGGTATGCTCGGCGCGGCCGCGGTGGCCGTGGGCGGCAGCCCGCAAGCCGGCATCGCCATCGCCGCCGGATCGAGCCAGGTGGCGCAGCGCAGCGCCCTTGCCTACAGCCGCACCGAGGAAGCGAGCGCCGATCAGGCCGGTCTGCGCTACCTCGCCGCATCGGGGAGCGACCCGCAGGCGATGCTCGACGTGCTGTCCCACTTCCGCGGCCAGGAGGCGCTTCTCGGCAGATACGCCGACCCCTACGCCCAGAACCACCCGCTCTGGTCCGACCGCATCGCGCTGATCGAGGATCGCGTCGCCAAGATGCCCAAAGGCAAGCCGCCCGATCCCGACGACGCCTACTGGCACGCACGTATGGTGGCCAAGCTCGGCGCCTTCCTCGACAGCCCGGCCCAGAGCTTCCGCCACTACCCGGCCTCCGACACCTCCGAGGCGGCGGACCTCGCCCGCGCCATCGCCTGGCACCGGCGCCCCGACCCGGCCAAGGCCTCGGCCGCCATCGACGCCCTGATCGCCGCCCGCCCCGACGATCCCTACTACCTAGACTTAGAGGGCCAGTTCCTCCTCGAATCCGGCCACGCCACCCAGGCAGCCGACGCCTACCGTCGCGCGGTCGCGCTCGCCCCGAAGGAACCGCTCATACTCGGCGGCCTCGGCCGCGCGCTCCTCAACATGAACGACGACAGCGTCACCGCCGAGGCCCGCGACGCGCTCGCCCGCTCCGTTGCCGCTGACAGGGCCAACGCCGCCGTCCTCCGGGACCTCGCCCTGGCAGAGGCCCGGCTCGGCAACGAAGGCGCCGCCGCGCTCGCCACCGCCGAACGCTTCACGCTCGAAGGCCAGTTCCGCGACGCCGAACGCAACGCCGCTCGCGCCGCCGCGCTCCTGCCAGAGGGCTCCCCGGGCTGGCGGCGGGCGGAGGATATGACTAGGATCGCCAAACGCGCGCTGAACTGAAGGACCCCATGCGACCGCTCATCCCCGCCCTCACCGCCCTGGCGCTGACCTGTGCCGCGGCGTTCCCCGCCTTCGCCGAGAGCGCGCAGTCCTCGCCGTTCACCGATACCGAGCGCGAGGCGCTCCACGCCGAGTTCCGCGCCTACCTTCTCGAAAATCCCGAGATCCTCCGGGATATGATCTCCCTGCTCGAGGAAAAGCAGAACGCCGCCACCGCCGAGGGCGACCGCGACCTCGTCGCCGCCCATTCCGGCGACATCTTCGACGACGGCTTCTCCTGGGTCGGGGGCAACCCCGAGGGCAGCATCACCGTGGTGGAGTTCCTCGACTACCAGTGCGGCTTCTGCCGCAAGGCCCAGCCGGAGATCACGGAGCTTCTCGATACCGACGGCGACATCCGTCTGATCGTCAAGGAGATGCCCATCCTCGGCCCCGGCTCCGACCTCGCCGCCCGCGCCGCCGTCGCGACCCTGATCTCAGAGGGCCCGGAAACCTACGAGAACCTCCACAACCGCCTGATGGCGCTCCCCGGCCAGATCACCGACATCAGCCTCGACAAGGCCCTGACCGAGGCCGGCCTCGACCCCGTGGCGATCCGGACCGCTATGACCGACCCGGAGGTCGAGCGCCGCATCGCGGTCACCCGCGAGCTCGCCGGAAAGCTGGCGATCTCCGGCACCCCGACCTTCGTCTTCGACAACCGGATGGTGCGCGGCTATGTGCCGCTGGCGGAGATGCAAGGCCTCGTCGGCGACATCCGCGCCGCCAACTGATGCCGATCGGGAGGGCGGCATTTCCGCCCTTCCCACCCCGTTGCACGGCGAATATACAAAGGGTTCACCCGAAACGAGGCGGGCGGCCAAGCCCGCTCCAATAACGAGGGGCGGACAATGAGCAAGCGACCCCAGGACTCCGACATCGAGTTCATCAAGGCGCTCGCCGAACTTCTGCGTGCCAACGACCTGACCGAGATCGAGGTCCAGCGCGACTACGGTGAGGAAGAAGCCCTGACCGTGCGCGTCGCGCGTCAGGCCGCCATGGCCCAGGCTCCCTCCGCCCAGGCGCCGGTCCACATTGCCGCGTCGCCCGCCCCTGCGTCGCCGGCCGCCGCCTCGGCGCCGCCGGCAGCCGCCGATCCGTCCGACGACCCGGGCGTCGTGCCCTCGCCGATGGTCGGCACCGCTTACCTCCAGGCCGAGCCGGGAACCCCGGCCTTCGTCAAGGTCGGCGATGCCGTCGCCGAGGGCCAGACGATCCTCATCATCGAGGCGATGAAGACGATGAACCAGATCGCCGCACCACGGGCGGGTCGGGTGAAGCGCATCCTCGTCACCGACGGCCAGCCGGTCGAATTCGGCGCGCCGCTGATGGTCCTGGAATGACCGGCGCCATGATCCGGACGTGACGCCATGTTCACCAAAGTCCTGATCGCCAACCGGGGCGAGATCGCCCTGCGCATCCACCGCGCCTGCAAGGAAATGGGCATCCAGACCGTCGCGATCCACTCGACGGCGGATTCCAACGCCATGCACGTCCGCATGGCCGACGAGAGCGTCTGCATCGGCCCGCCGCCGGCGACCCAGAGCTACCTCTCGATGCCGAACCTCATCGCCGCCTGCGAGATCACCGGTGCCGAGGCCATCCACCCCGGCTACGGCTTTCTCTCCGAGAACGCCACCTTCGTGCAGATCTGCGATGACCACGGCATCACCTTCATCGGCCCGACCGCCGAGCACATTCGCCTCATGGGCGACAAGATCACCGCCAAGGAGACGATGAAGGCCCTGGGCGTCCCCTGTGTCCCCGGCTCCGACGGCGCCGTCCCCACTCTCCACGAGGCCAGGAAGGTCGGCGCCGCCCTCGGCTACCCGGTGATCGTCAAGGCCACCGCCGGCGGCGGCGGCCGCGGCATGAAGCTCGCCCGCACCGAGGCCGAGATGGAGACAGCCTTCCAGACCGCCCGTTCCGAAGCCAAGGCCGCCTTCGGCAACGACGAGGTCTACCTCGAGAAGTACCTCACCACCCCGCGCCACATCGAGGTCCAGGTCTTCGGCGACGGCAAGGGCGGCGCGGTGCATCTCGGCGAGCGCGACTGCTCGCTGCAGCGCCGCCACCAGAAGGTGATGGAGGAGGCCCCCTCGCCGGTCATCGACGCCCGCACGCGCGCCCGCATCGGCCGTATCTGCGCCAACGCCGTGGCCCGGATCGGCTACGCCGGCGCCGGCACCATCGAGTTCCTCTTCGAGGACGGCGAGTTCTACTTCATCGAAATGAACACCCGCCTGCAGGTCGAGCACCCGGTGACCGAGGCGATCTACGACGTCGACCTCGTGCAGGAACAGATCCGCGTCGCCGCCGGCCTGCCAATGTCCTTCACCCAGGCCGAACTCGAGCCCGCCGGCCACGCCATCGAATGCCGCATCAACGCCGAGAAGCTGCCGCAATTCCAGCCCTCGCCCGGCCGGATCCGCACCTACTACGCCCCCGGCGGGCTCGGCGTCCGCATGGACAGCGCCATCTTCGACGGCTACACGATCCCGCCCTACTACGACAGCCTGATCGGCAAGCTCATCGTCCACGCCCGCACCCGGGAGCTCGCGCTCGCCCGCCTCCGCCGCGCGCTCTCCGAGCTCATCGTCGACGGCATCGACACCACGACGCCGCTCTTCCACGCCCTCCTCGAGGAGCCGGACATCCAGACCGGCAACTACAACATCCACTGGCTCGAGGCCTGGCTCGCCCGCGAGGACTGACCCGCGGTGCGCGACGAGACCCAGCCCGAGATCACCCCGGCCCTGCTGCTGCAGGCCTATGCCTCCGGCGTCTTCCCGATGGCCGAGGCGGCGGATTCCGACGACCTCTTCTGGGTCGACCCCCAGCGCCGCGGCGTCCTGCCGCTCGATGCCCTCCACGTCTCTCGCCGGCTCGCCCGAAGCTTCCTCTCCCGCCCCTTCGACATCCGCATCGACGCGGACTTCGCCGGCGTCCTCGACGGCTGCGCCGCCCGTCCGGAGACCTGGATCAACGGCGCCATCCGCCAGCTCTACCTCGACCTCCACCGTCTCGGCCACGCGCATTCCGTCGAGGTCTGGCACGAGGGTGCGCTCGCCGGCGGCCTCTACGGCGTTGCCGTCGGCGCCGCCTTCTTCGGCGAGAGCATGTTCTCCCGCCGCCACGACGCCTCGAAGTTCGCCCTGATCGCGCTGGTCGCCCGCCTCCGTGCCGGCGGATTCCGCCTCCTCGACACCCAGTTCGTCACCGACCATCTCGCCAGCCTCGGCGTCGTCGAGATCGGCCGCGCCGCCTACCACCGGCAGCTCGAGGCTGCCGTCAGCCGCCCCGCCCGCTTCCGCGCCCTCCCCGCCGAGATCCCCCGCCCGGACCTCCTGCGGCTCGCCACCTGATCCCGGCCCCGAGGCCGCGGCTTGTCCCGCCGCCCAAAACCCCCTAGAGGCTCGGCGAGCGCTGAGGGAGATTTTCATGCCGGCACCCAAGAAGGTCGTGCTCGCCTATTCCGGCGGCCTCGACACCTCGATCATCCTGAAGTGGCTGCAGACCGAGTACGGCTGCGAGGTCGTCACCTTCACCGCCGACCTCGGCCAGGGCGAGGAGCTCGAGCCAGCCCGGGCCAAGGCCGAGCTCCTCGGCATCAAGCCCGCCAACATCTTCATCGAGGACCTGCGCGAGACCTTTGTCCGCGACTTCGTCTTCCCGATGTTCCGCGCCAACGCCATCTACGAGGGCCTCTACCTCCTCGGCACCTCCATCGCCCGCCCGCTGATCGCCCAGCGCCTCGTCGAGATCGCCGCCGAGACCGGTGCCGACGCCATCGCGCACGGCGCCACCGGCAAGGGCAACGACCAGGTCCGCTTCGAGCTCTCCGCCTACGCCCTCGACCCGTCGATCCGCGTCATCGCCCCCTGGCGCGAATGGGACCTCACCTCGCGCACCAGGCTCCTCGAGTTCGCCGAGCAGAACCAGATCCCGATCGCCAAGGACAAGCGCGGCGAGGCGCCGTTCTCCGTCGACGCGAACCTCCTGCACACCTCCTCCGAGGGCAAGGTTCTCGAGAACCCCGCCGACGAGGCCCCGGCCTACGTCTACGGGCGCACCGTCGCCCCCGAGGACGCCCCCGACACCGCGACCTACGTCGAGATCGGCTTCGAGCGTGGCGACGCCGTGTCGATCGACGGCGAGCGCCTCTCCCCCGCCAGCCTCCTCGCCCGCCTCAACGAGCTCGGCGGCGTCAACGGCGTCGGCCGCCTCGACCTCGTCGAGAACCGCTTCGTCGGCATGAAGTCCCGCGGCATCTACGAGACCCCCGGCGGCACCGTGCTCCTCGCCGCCCACCGCGGCATCGAGCAGATCACGCTCGACCGCGGCGCCGGCCACCTCAAGGACGAGCTGATGCCGAAATACGCCGAGCTCATCTACAACGGCTTCTGGTTCTCCCCCGAGCGCGAGATGCTCCAGGCGCTGATCGACCGTAGCCAAGAGCACGTCACCGGCACCGCCCGCGTCAAGCTCTACAAGGGCAGCGCCAGCGTCGTCGGCCGGTCCTCGCCGCACTCCCTCTATTCGGAGAGCCACGTCACCTTCGAGGACGACGCCGGCGCCTACGACCAGAAAGACGCCGCCGGCTTCATCAAGATCAACGCCCTGCGGCTGCGCCTCCTCGCCACCCGCGACCGCCGCAGCGCCGGGTAGCCCTCGCTCAATCCTCCCCCGGAGGACGATACGGCGGCAGCGCGCGGAGCGCGTGCCGCACGCCCCGCTCGAAGTCCGGCGTCCCAGCGGGAATCGCCCGCGGACGCTCCGCGGCGCCATGGGCCCAGAGCAGGCTCTCGAGGAACTGCAGCGGTTGGGCGTTCCTGGCCCATCGCCGCCCGAAGCGGACGCCCTTCATGTAGGCCTCGAGGTCATGGACCGTCCCCCTCCTCTGGCCTGGAAGCTCACGATCGCGCATCGTCGGCCGAACACCCGCGTTGGAGATGTGCCTCGCTCAAGTTGCCGGCGCCGAGCCGCGCGTTACACGCTCTGAGCCGCCTCCTGCGCCGCATCCTTCCCGACCGGCTCGACCTCCCGCGATCCCGCCAGCCCTTCGTGGAGCAGATCCTCGACGAACCAGGCCGCGAATTGGGCCCGCCCCGACACGCCCGCCTTCGCGTAAATGCGGGTCAGCTGCGCCCGGACCGTCCCTGACGCCGCGCCGCGCACCCCCGCGATCTCGGCAACATCGAGCCCCTTGAGCGCCAGCAGGCCGACGTCGCGTTCGGCCGGGGTCAGCTTCCAGTCCGCGAACTGGGCGTCGATCACCTGCGACAGTCCGCCGCGCGCCGTCTCCAGCGCCCGCTCCTGGTCACGCATACGCTCGAGCATGTGGCGCAGCTGTGACCCGCCAAGGACGATCCCGATCACCAAGACGACGGCCACCAGCGCTTCCACGAACGTATGGGGACCCGCTGGATCGTTGAGCACGTCGGTGAGCGCGTCGCCGACGAAGAAGGCCGCCGCGACACTCTGCAGCACCAGGAACCCCGCGAGGACGGCCGTCCGACGCCGCCCCCGCGCCTTGTCCGTGGCGATCCGGCTCATCGCTCCCTGCCGCGGCCGATCACCATCGGACGGACGAGATTGCGTCCCATCGCCCGGCTCTCGACGGCCACGCCGGCCACGTGGATCAGCGCCAGTACCAGCATCAGGTTCGCGGCGGCTCCATGCACTTCCTCGGCGACTTCGCCAAAGGCGTTGTCGCCCTCATCATCCGCGTGCTCCGCTTCGTTGACAAGCGCCGACCAGTCCCCTGCGGCAACGGCGGCCTTCTCCTCCGCGATCGCGGCCGGACTCTTCGCTCCGGTCATCACCAGCCCGGTCGCGACGACCACCACCAGGCACACCCAGAGCGCATAGGCCATGATCGCCCCGGCCGGGTTGTGCGACGGGTACTCCCGCGGCCGCCCGCGCCGCAGCTCGAACAGGTGCGAGACCGCCGCCCGCGGGTCGGGCGGAAACGCCGAGAACCGCGCCTCGGCCGGGCCGAACAGCCCCCAGGCGAAGCGGACCGCAAGGATGCCGATCACCGCCCAGCCGATCCAGACATGTAGCACGCCGCCGGGCTTGTCGATCAGCCCATTGACGATGACGGCGACGGCGATGGCCCAGTGGCTGATGCGCACCACCGGATCCCACACGGGGGGCGCCACCGCGCCCCCGCTGGCCCGAATGTCGGAGACGGACATGGTCAGTCCGTGTCCTTGACCTTGGTCACCGACCCCGACTTGGCGTCGATGTAGACCTCCCACATCTTCTTGTCGGCGTCGGTGCACTTCGCCTCGATCTTGCCGTCCTCGGCCTCGAACTCCTGGACCGTGCATCCGGCATTGGCCAGGGCCGCAGTGGCGTCGGTCGGGTTGGTGCCGACGACATCGCCGACGGACGGCATCGCGAAGGCCGCGAACGGGGCGGCCGAGACGGCCAGGGCGAACAGAAGCGTCTTCTTCACAACGGAAACCTTTCTCTCAGGATGAACCGGGCGGCGACCCCGCACCGGTGCCCCGATCTGGCCGTCCGGGAGACGCCCGTCGATACCACCGGCGTTGACGCGGCCGGCCGTAAGCGCGCGCTGACGGCCAAATTTCGCCTGAACGACGGCAAAAGACGGCTCTCCGGGAAAAGCTGCAACGCGCCTGGAGTCAGGAGGTCGGTTTGGCCTAGATGCGCGCCGCTCGCGCGACACATGAACGCGCAGGCGTCCCTGCCATGTTGTTCGTCGCGCCAGCTTGAGCTACTGCCGAGGGCATGGCGAATGATCGCATCATCATTCTGTCCACTGCGATCGTCTTTGCTACAGGAGCATTCTGGGGCTTTTACTGGCTTCCTGTTCGGGCCCTGACAGAGATGGGACTGCCGGGCGCGTGGGGAACCGTCGCCATTACCGGCGCGGCTGTCGCTCTCCTGCTTCCCGTGGCGATCCAGCGCCGACAGGCTATCCGAGGTGCAAGTCTCGTTGTCTTGGCCTCTGTCGCTTTGGGCGGCGCGGCCTTTGCCCTCTACTCCGTGGCGTTCGTCTATGGCCGGGTCGCGATCATCATCCTCCTCTACTTCCTGACGCCAGTCTGGAGCACCCTCATCGGCCGATATGTGATGGGCTGGAGGACGACCCGCATGCGTGTTGCGGCGATCGCGGTGGGGCTCCTCGGACTCACGGTCATGCTGAGCGCAAACGGCACCGCGCCGATCCCACGCAGCAGCGGAGAATGGATGGCCTTGCTTGCCGGATTGCTCTGGTCGATCGCCACGACCGGTATTCGTGCCAGATCGGCCCTTGCTCCGCCCGAAGCTGCATTCGTCTTCTCGGTCGGCGCCCTGGTAACAGCGTGTCTGCTTGCCCCTGTTCTGGCGCCGTTCCCCACTGTCGGGACGACCGGCGTGATTGGTCAGGCACTTGCGACCGCATTCGTAACGGGGGGCCTTTGGTGGGCGCTGTCTGTTGGCAGTCTCATGTGGGCCGCGACCCGGCTAGAACCCGCGCGGGTCGGAATTCTGCTCATGTCCGAGGTCTTGGTGGGCGCATTGTCGGCGGCGGTGCTTGCTGATGAGAGGCTTCACACCGCGGAACTCATTGGAGGCGCTTTAGTCTTGGCCGCCGGCGTTTTGGAAGTGTGGCCGGTGCGCCGAGTTCACACGCGCTCCGCACGAGTCGCAGGTAGATCGCATTTTACACGTTAACGATTGAGCCCGCGTAAAGATCGTACGGGCACTTTCCAGCCGGTTTCCAGCCGCTTTCCAGCCACAACAGATCCCCGTAAACCTTTGGTGCCGCGCCGGTTCGACCCCAATCTCACATGAACGCGTAGGCGTTCCTCTGCAGCACCACCTGCAACGCGTAGAGGATCACCAGGAGCACCAGCGGCGACAGATCCAGCCCGCCCATGTTCGGCAGCACCCGCCGGATCGGCCCGTAGATCGGCTCGAGCAGCCGGTTCAGCCCGTCCCAGATCGAGCCCACCAGCGGCTGGTGCCGGTTCAGCACGTTGAAGCCGATCAGCCAGCTCATCACCACGTGAGCGATCACGATGAACCATATGATATTTATGATGTAGAGCAGGATGATGATCAGCGAGCCCATCGGGGAGCGTTCCTATGCTTTCTCCGGTGCGCACCCTACCTAGCCGCGCCGCCCGCCCGCCGCAAGGCTTGCACCGCCCCCAGATCCGCGCGACAGAAGGCCCGCCCCCTCCCGGAGCGCGCCCGGCCCATGTACCCCTTCGTCCGCCTCGGCATCGAGATCGCCCTCGCCCTCAGGGCCCCACCGCTGCCCTTCGACGGCGTCCACGTCTCGCACCACACCTGCTGGCCCTGGGACCTCGACCCCTGGGGCGAGCTCAACAACGGCCGCACCCTCACCCTCTACGACCTCGGCCGCGTCCCCCTCGTCCACCGCACCGGCCTGGTTTCTGCCCTGAACTCAAATGGTTGGGGCCTCACCGTCGCCGGCTCCTCCGTCCGCTACCGCCGCCGCGTCCGCGCCTTCCACCGCTTCGAGACCCGCTCAATGTACATCGGCCGCGACGCCCGCTTCCTCTACATCCACCAGGCGATGTTCCGAGGCGGCGAGCCGCTCTCCTCCGCCCTCTTCCGCGGCGCCGTCACCAGTTCCGCCGGCATCGTCCCCACCGACCGGGTCGTCGAAGCCCTCGGCGCCCCCGATCACCCCGCCGTCCTGCCCGCCTGGGCCGAGGCCTGGTCCAAGGCCGAGGACCAGCGCCAGTGGCCCCCGGAGTTCCCGAGCCCATGACGCTCCCCGCCGACGCGCTCCGCGCCACGCCCGTCCTCAACCGCCGCGGCGTGTTCGCCTGGATGCTCTTCGACTGGGCCAACCAGCCGTTCGCGACGCTGATCGTCACCTTCATCTTCGCCCCCTACTTCGTCGCGGAGGTAATCGGCGACCCGGTCCGCGGCCAGGCAATGTGGGGCACCGCCGCGGCGATCGGCGGCGCCACCGTGGCGATCCTCGCCCCGCTCCTCGGGGCCATGGCCGACCGAACCGGCGCCCGCAAACGCTGGGTCCTCGGCTTCTCGGTCCCTTACCTCGTCGGCTGCCTCGGCTTCTGGCTCGCGACGCCCGGCATGCCCGCGCCTTGGATCATCCTCGTCGTCTACGCCGTGGCCTTCGTCGGCTCAGAGTTCGGCCAGGTCTTCACCAACGCCATGCTCCCCGGCCTCGGCCCGCGCCGGGAGATCGGCCGCATCTCCGGCTCCGGCTGGGCGCTCGGCTATCTCGGCGGCCTCGTCTCGCTGGTCTTCGTCCTGCTCTTCCTCGCGCCCGCCCCCGGCAGCACCACCACGCTCCTCGGCATCCCGCCAATCTTCGGCCTCGACGTCGCCGCCGGCGAGCCCGCCCGCGCCACCGGCCCCCTCGCCGCACTCTGGTACGTGGTCTTCGCCCTGCCGCTCTTCCTCTTCACCCCCGACGCGCCGGCGCACCCCGCCCCCGGCCTCCTCCGCGGTGCCGCCGCCGACCTCGTCGCCACCCTGCGCCTCGCCACCAGCAACCGCAGCTTCTTCGCCTTCCTCGTCGCCTCCATGGTCTACCGCGACGCGCTCGCCGCACTCTTCGCCTTCGGCGGGATCTACGCCGCCGGCGTCCTCGGCTGGGGCCTGTTCCAGCTCGGGGTCTTCGGCATCGTCGCTGCCGGCATCGGCGCGGTCGGCGCCTGGATCGGCGGCCGCGCCGACCGCAGCTTCGGCCCCCGCCCGGTGATCGTGGCCTCGATCTGGCTCCTGATCGCCGTCGGGCTCATCGCGCTCCTCACCACCCGCACCACGGTCCTCGGCCTGCCCGTTGCCGAAGGCTCCAGGCTCCCCGACCTGGTCTTCATGGTCGCCGGCGGCCTTCTCGGCGCCGGCGGCGGCGCGCTCCAGGCGGCCTCGCGCACCCTCCTCGTCCACCAGGCCGAGGGTCGCGTCGCCTCCGCCCAGGCCTTCGGCCTCTACGCGCTCTCCGGCCGCGCCACCGCCTTCATCGGCCCGGCGCTCATCGCCATCGTCACCGCCGCGAGCGGGTCGCAGCGCCTCGGCGTCAGCCCGGTCATCCTGCTGTTCCTCCTCGGCCTCGTCCTGCTATACTGGGTCAAAACCGACAACGAGCAGCCTCAGGAAACCCTCGCATGATCCGCTCCCTGCTCGCGGCCTGCCTCGCGCTCGCCGCCCTCGCCATCCCCGCCGGCGCGCAGACCGCCATGTCGCTCTTCGCCGGCAAGGGCACCCCGTCACCGCACGCCCCCTATTCGGTCGGTCAGCCCTCCCGCGGCTGCCTCGCCGGCGGCGTCCAACTCCCCGAGACCGGTCCCACCTGGCAGGCGATGCGGCTCAGCCGCAACCACCACTGGGGCAACCCGGAGATGATCGACTTCATCGAGGACCTCAGCCGCACCGCCACCCAGGCCGGTTGGCAAGGCCTCTACGTTGGCGACATCGCCCAGGCCCGCGGCGGCCCAGTCCGCGGCCACGCCAGCCATCAGACCGGCCTCGACGCCGACATCTGGTTCACGCCGGCGACGCGCCTCGACCTCAGCCGCTCCGAGCGCGAACGGCTCTCAGCGATTAGCGTCAAGGCCGCCGACCAGAAGCACGTCAATTCCAACTGGACCCCGTCGCACGAATACATCCTCGAGGCCGCCGCCCGCGACCCGCGGGTGAACCGCATCTTCGTCACCCCGCCGGTGAAACTGCAAATGTGCGCCCACGCCGGCCGCGGCGACGCCGCCTGGCTGCGTAAGATCCGCCCGTGGTGGGACCATGTCGACCACATGCATGTCCGCCTGAACTGCCCGAAGGGCGCTGTCGGCTGCGTCGATCAGGACCCGGTGCCACCCGGCGACGGCTGCAAGGATGCGGTCTGGTGGGTCACCGACGCACTGCTGCCGCCCGACCCCAACGCCCCCAAGCCGCAACCCAAGCCGCCGCTGCGCCTCGCAGACCTGCCGACCCAGTGTACCGAGGTGCTGAACGCGCGATGAGAGCCTCGCTGCTCGGGCCGCTCGTCGCGCTGGCGCTCGCTCCCGCGCCGGTCGGCGCCGAAGCGCCCCGGCTCGAGCTCGACGCGACCGTGACCTGGACGGAGACCGCCCCCGGCTTCGGCGGCTTTTCCGGCCTCGTGGTCCTCGACGGCGGCGCCGGCTTCCTGACCATCTCTGACCGGGGCGACTGGGCGACCGGCAGCTTCGAGCGCCAAGCCGGCCGGCTCACCGGCGCCCGCCTGGCCGCCATGGGTCCGCTCCACGAGATCTCCGGCGGCGAGCTCCACGGCGGCGACGACACCAATGCCGAGGGGCTGGCAATTGACTCCCACGGCCGCGCCTGGGTCTCCTTCGAAGGCTTCCACCGGGTGCGTCGCTACGACCGGATCGACGGCCCCGCCACCGGGGTACGCGGGCATCCCGCCTTCCCGGGGCTGCAGCACAACTCCGGGCTGGAGGCCCTGGCGATCAACTCCGACGACACCGTCTACGCCATCCCGGAACGCTCCGGCGCCTGGACCCGTCCGTTCCCGGTCTACCGTCTGCGCGACGGCCGCTGGGACACCCAACTCCGCATCCGCCGCGACGGCACCTTTCTGCCGGTGGACTCCGATTTCGGTCCCGATGGCGAGCTCTACCTGCTCGAGCGCGACTTCGGCTGGCTCGCGGGCTTCGCCACCCGGATTCGCCGCTTCCACCTCGGCCCCAACGGCTTCGTCGACGAGGCAACCCTCCTCGAGACGCCGTTCGGCGAGCTCGACAACATGGAAGGCATCTCGGTCTGGCAGGACGACGACGGTCGCACCCGCGTCACGCTCATCTCCGACGACAACTTCTTCCCGCTGCAGCGGACGATGTTCGCGGAGTACCTGCTGGCCGGAAACTGAGTCCCGGACCGCGCTTCTTGCCGCCACCGGTTTGATCTCGCTCGCGAAAGCCTCGCGTCGGCAAATCGTTGATTCCTGCGCCTAATGCGAGTATCCTGACCTGGTTTTCAAGCTAAGCATTTCAGCCTCTCGCATACGCTTACTCAACAGTACATCGAGTTCAGACACGTCCAGTTGGACGCGTCGCGGGGTTTTCTATGCCTGTAATCGTTATACTTAGCGAGGATATTTCAGACCACTTCAGAAAGGGCGCCGGCAACAGCCGGTCGCTCGACGAAGCCGCAGCGGCGCTCACGGGCGCGCTCGGCTCGCTTGGCCGGGTCCTTACCCCGGTGCATCCGCAGACGGCCGATTCTGCGTTGTCGAGGCACTTCCAGCTCGACATCGACGACCGGGATCAGGCCGAGCGCGCGGCCGGCCTCCTGCGGGGGCTGGACGGCGTCGAGGCCGCCTACTGGAAACCGGCGGCGGAAGCACCCTGAAGGCATCGGCCCGAAACTGCAGCCACTTAGGAGGGTGACATGGCGAGAACCAAGGCAACCACGGGCGACCAGCCCGAACGGCCGACCTACGCGCTACCCGACCGGGAACTGGTGGTCGTGGCCGATCCGAAGGCCAGGCTCCGGGCCGGACAACGCGGCGTCGAAGCCGCACCAGGCACCGAGACCCAGGCGCTCAACGCGATGCTCGCTAGCGAAGGCATCGCGCTCGAGCCCCTCTTCGGCGCCAGCGAGGCGCGAACCCGAGCGGCCGCGGAGGCGCTGTCGGCCGCCGATGTGCCGGACCTGTCGGTCTTCTACCGGGTCCGCGCCGAGGACGCGCGCCTCGACGACCTCGCCGAGGCGCTGGCCAAGCTGCCGGGCATCGATCGGGCCTACGTGAAGCCCCCTGCCGAACCGGCCGTGCCCTACATCGAGGACAACGTGCTCGAGCGGCAGCCGGCGGCGGATGCCGACAGTCCGCCGGTCACGCCGGACCTCACCGCCGGACAAGGTTACCTCCTGGCGGCCCCCGGCGGCGTCGACGCCGTCTACGCCGCCACCGTGGCCGGCGGGCGCGGCGCCGGAATCGACATCATCGATATCGAAGGCGCCTGGAACTTCGCCCATGAGGATCTGGGGCAGAACCAGGGCGGGGTCGTCGGCGGCACGCCGACCACCGACCAGGCGTGGCGCAACCACGGCACCGCGGTCGTCGGGGAATTCGGCGGTGACGCCAACGGCCTCGGCATCACCGGCATATCGCCGGACGCGCAGGTCCGGGCGATCTCGATCTTCGGCGCCTCATCCTCCTCCGCGGCCATCCACCAGGCGGCGACGCTCCTTAATGCCGGCGACATCATCCTTATCGAGCTGCACCGCCCGGGACCCCGCTTCAACTTCCAGAGCCGGCTCGATCAGCGCGGCTACATCGCTATGGAATGGTGGCCGGACGATTATGCCGCGATCCGATTTGCCACCGCCAAGGGTGTGATCGTCGTCGAGGCGGCAGGGAACGGCGCCGAGGACCTCGATGACGCGCTCTACGACACACCGGCTGCCGGCTTCCCGGCGACCTGGAAGAACCCGTTCAACCCCAATAACCCGAGCTCGCTCGCCGTCGTCGTCGGCGCCGGTGCCCCGCCCCCCGGCACCCACGGCCACGACCACGGGCCGGACCGCTCGCGCCTCGACTTCTCCAACTTCGGCGCACGGGTAGACGCCCAGGGCTGGGGACGCGAAGTCACCACCACAGGCTACGGCGACCTGCAGGGCGGATCGGAGAACATCTGGTACACCAACAGCTTCAGCGGCACGTCGAGCGCCTCGCCGATCGTGGTCGGCAGCCTCGCCTGCATCCAGGGCATCCTCTCGTCGGCCGGCCAGGCGCTCCTCACCCCGGCCGGGGCGATCCAGGTGTTACGGACCACCGGCTCGCCGCAGCAGGACGCGCCGGGACGGCCGGCGACCCAGCGCATCGGCCGGCGTCCCGACATCCGGGCGGCGGTGGCCAGCCTGATGGCGGTCGCGGTGAAATCCGGAATCGCCGCCCAGTTCTGGGACGAGGAACTCGCCTATCCCCCGAACACGCCCGCCAGTCTCTGGCTGGACGTCGACGGCGGCTGGCGCAAGCGGGACGCGGCAAGCCCGCACGAGCGCACCATGGTCCAGCGGGCGTTCGGCGCCGGCGGGGCCCAGGTACGGGTCTGGTACCAGGGAGGGGAGATCGTCGGCCTCGTGGTCGACGGCGCGTGAACGCATCGAGAAAAGGAGAAACACCATGGCTGGAATGACAACGCCGACCGCCGCCGCACCCCGCGGCGCCGCCCAGGCCCTAGGACCGACTGCGACGACGCCGATGATGGCGGCGGGCTACGCCATGCCCGGCGGCGAGGCCCTGCCCGCGGTCGCCTCAGGCGTCGCCACGCAGTTCTGGACCGAGCTCGTCGCCTATCCGGGCGGCAGCGCCCGCAGCCTCTGGCTCTTGGTGAGCGGGACGTGGAAGCGCTACGACAACTCCCCGGGGCACTGGGAAGACATGGTCCAGCGTGCCTTCACCGCCGGCCAGGCCGTCCGGGTCTGGTACGATGGCGAGGTGATCGTCGGCCTCGTGGTCAGCGGCTAGCCACCCTCCAAAGAAAACGGCCCGCCAATTGGCGGGCCGTGCATTCAAGCGGAGCGCGACGGCAGCGCCGCCGCGGCGCCATCACTTGATCTTGCCTTCCTTGTACTCGACGTGCTTACGGGCCACCGGGTCATACTTCCGCGCCGTCATCTTCTCGGTCATGGTGCGGGAGTTCTTCTTGGTCACATAGAAGTGCCCGGTGTCGGCCGTCGAATTCAGCCGGATCTTGATCGTGGTCGGCTTCGCCATGGTCCTCGTCCTCGCCTCGTCGGCCCGCGCGGCAGGGGCCGGAAAATCCAGAGCGTCCTTCTACGCCTTCAGGCCCGGCTGTCAAGCGCGCAGCAGCCGGAACTCCGGCCCTTCGGGCGACTGGTGAAAGAACGGCACCGGCCGTGCCGGATCGTCATCGGCGAGCAGTGCCTCGAGCTCGGAAAGCACCACCTCGGTGATGAACGGCAGCGACAGCGCCCGCGCCCCAGCCAGGTCGAGCCATTGCAGGTGGCTCAGCTCGTCCCCCGACGCGGCCAGGTCGTCGCCCGCCACCGCCGCCGCATCCGCGAGGAAGAACCGCGCATCGAACCGCCGCGGCCGTCCTGGCGGCGTCACCGCTCGAAACACCAGCCGCAGCGCCGCGGTATCGGGCACGAACCCGGCCGCATAGAACCCCCGCCACGACGCCGGCACCGTCATCCCCGGCGCGCTGGCATCTGGCACCCCGAGCATCAGCCCGGTCTCCTCCCAGAGCTCCCGCACCGCCGCACAGGCCAACGCCGCCGCCAGCCCGGGCGACGCACCTTCGGCCAGCCGCCGCGCGGTCACCGGCTCGAGCGCCCACGCCCCCGGCAGCGCCGCATCCTCGGGATCGACCGCGCCGCCCGGAAAGACGAACTTGTCCGGCATGAAGGCGGCGCCGCCCCCCCGCTGGCCCATTAGGACCTTCGGCCCCCCGGCCGTGCGATCGAGCAGGATGACCGTGGCCGCGTCGCGGACCTTCGGCCCCTCGCCGTCAGGCGGCACGCTCTTCCCCGTCGCCGAACCCGTGCATGCGCTTGGCCCATTGCAGCCCGACGAAGCCGCCCTTGAAGCGCGGCAGCAGCCACAGCGACAGCGCCACGAACACCGTCGAGAACCCCAGCGCCATCACCCAGCCCTCCGGCCGGAACGCCAGGAACACCACCAGCATCAGCGGCGCCATCAGATGCCCGGTGACCAGGATCGTCGCCCAGGCCGGCCCGTCGTCGGCCCGATGATGGAAAAGCTCGGTGCCGCAGACCGGACAGGCGGCGCGGACGGTCAGATACCCGTCCATCATCGCGCCCTCGCCGCAGGCCGGGCAGCGCCGCCGCCAGCCGCGCAGCAGCGCCGTGCGCAGGTCGCGCTCGCCTTCGCCGGCCTCGAAATGATTCCCCGCGATCATCCGCCGTTCTTACGCCCCGTACCGTGTGACGGCCAAACTCTCGCGCCGCCTGCGACGGAACCCCGCGACCGCCGCGTATGACGATCAGCGAAACGACTGGAAGAAAGGCCTCCTTGATGAAACGAACCACGATGACCGCCCTCGCCGCCCTGATGGTTACCGCGGCCGTCGCCGGCATCGCCGCCGCCGACGGCCCGATGCGCGGCGGCCCGATGGGACCGATGGGCATGGGCCCGGGCGGCGGCATCGACTTCGCCGCGATCGACACAGACGGCAACGGCAGCCTCAGCCGCGCCGAGCTCCAGGCCCGCGCCGCCGCGCGCCTCGCCGAGATCGACGAGAACAGCGACGGCGTCCTTGACCGCGACGAGCTCATCGCCGCCGTGCCCGGGCCCCACGGCGGCTTCGTCGCCGTCTTCGCTCCCGACCCGGCCGAGCGCTTCGTCGACCGGATCCTGGCGATGATGGGCGCCACCGAATCCGGCCAGGTCGACGTGACGGTGATGGCCGACCACCGGGTGAACATGCTGCTTGCCGTCGCCGACGAGAACCGCGACGCGGCGATCTCCCAGGCCGAGGCCGATGCGATGCAGGCCCACCACCGTCACGGCCGCGGCGACCGCGGCGACCGCGGCCCCGGGCGGCCCGGCCCGGACGCGCCGCCGGCCCCACCGATGGGACCGCAGGGCGATGACGGCCCGGCTCCGCGCGGATGAGCGCTGCGGCGCGGGCACCGGCGCACCGGATCCCGCGCCGCTTCCTGCAGACGGCGGCACCGGAAAGGATCATAGTCGCGCGGATGATGACCGGCCCGGATGCAGAGGCGGACGCCTCCGACGCGACGCTCCTCGCCGCCTATGCCGAGGGCGACCAGTCGGCAGCGCGCCAACTCGTGGCGCGCCACGCCCCGCGGGTCTTCGGCCTCGCCCGGCGGATGCTCGGCGAGACAGCCGAAGCCGAGGACATCGCCCAGGAGGCGATGCTCCGGCTCTGGCGGATCGCCCCGGACTGGGAGACCGGCCGCGCCGAGGTCGCGACCTGGCTCTACCGCGTGGCGAGCAACCTCTGCATCGACCGGCTGCGGCGCCGGCGCGAGCTCGGCTCGAACGCGGTCCCCGAGATCGCCGACGACAGCCCCGGCGCGCTGTGGCGGCTGGAGGAGCGCGACCGGGCCGAGGCGCTGCAGAGCGCCATGGCGGCGCTACCCGACCGGCAACGGCTCGCCTTGGTGCTGCGGCACTTCGACGAACGCGGCAACCCCGAGATCGCCGAGATCCTCGGGGTGAGCGTCGAGGCGGTGGAGAGCCTGCTCGCCCGCGGCCGGCGGTCGCTGTCGGCACAACTTGCGCCGCAACGGGAAGAACTGGGGTATGGCGATGGCTAGGACAAAGGATGGTGCCATGACGCCGGAGAACGACGCGGACGATGCCGCGCTGGCGGAGTTTCTTCGCCGCCGCGCGGGCCGAATCCCCGGAGCCGCCCACACGGCTCCTGAACGCGATGCTCGCGGACGCCGCCGACGTCTCCGCCGCCCGGCGGGCGCATCCCGCCTCCATGTCTCCCCCCGCCCCCCGGCGCCGCCATCCCTTCGAGCCCATCGGCGGCTGGCGCGGGCTCGCGGCCCTCGGCGCCTGCGCGGCCTTCGGCTTCTGGATCGGCATCGCCGGCGGCATCACCGTGGAGGGCGGCACGGTCTGGGCCGGCTCCGGCACGACGGTCAGCGAGACCGCCACCGACCCGGTCGGAGAGTTCTTCGATCTCGCCTCGGCGGAGAACTGAGCATGGCGGAGCGGCGCGCCTGGATGAAATGGGCGCTGGTGGCGTCACTGGGGCTGAACCTCGCCGCCATCGGCGTCATCGGCGGGGCGATCATCAAGGGCCCGCCGCCCCCGCCGCCGGGCTTCGCCCTCTGGCACTACGCCCGTGCCCTTCCCGAGCCCTACCGCCACGACCTCGGCGCCAGCCTGCGCGCCCGACGCGGCGACTGGGTGACCCGCCGCGAAGATCTCCGCGCGGCCCAGGACCAGATGGCCGCGGCACTGACCGCCGATCCTTTCGTCCCCGACGCGGTGGCCGCGGCGCTCGACCGCCAGACCGCGATCACCGGCGAACTGACCGCCCGTGGCAGCGAGATGCTCCTCGAGCAGATCGTCCGCATGTCACCGCAGGAGCGCGCCGCCTATGTCGCTGCCATCCGCGACCTGCCGCGCGGACCCGACCGCCGACGAGGGCCCGACGACCACTGATGTCAGGCCGTCTAAAAAATCGTTTTGATCAAGCTGCCTGTGCGAAGAAGCTCACCCGGTTTCGACCGGACTCCTTCGACTGGTAGAGCGCGCAATCGGCCCGCTTGATGATCGCCTCGGCGTCGGTGTCGGCGCTGGTGGCGATCGCCACCCCAATCGAAACCGTCACCGAGACCTCCCCCGCCCCCGGCAGCAGCACCGGCGCGCCTTCCACGGCGCGGCGGATACGCTCGGCGGCAGCGGCGGCGGCCATCTTGTCGACGTCCGGCATGGCGACGAAGAACTCCTCGCCCCCGAAGCGCGCCACCAGGTCCACCCCGCGGATGTTCTCCTGCAGCCGCCGCGAGAATTCGCGCAGCACCGCATCGCCGGCATCGTGGCCGAAGCGGTCGTTGATCGACTTGAACTTGTCGAGGTCCATCATCATCACCGCGAAGGCGCCATCGGTCTCCCGCGCCCGCTCCATCACCCGGCAGAGGTGCTGGCTGGCGTAGCGGCGGTTGTAGATGCCGGTCAGCGGGTCGATGACCGCGAGCTTCAGCCCGTTGCGGAGGTTGGTGCGGAGCCGGTCCGAGTAGCGCTTGCGCCGCAGCTGCGAGCGGATTCGCGCGATCAGCTCGCTGACGTCGAACGGCGACTCGATATAGTCGGACGCCCCGAGGTCCAGCCCCTTGGCCGCGGTCTGCACGTCGCCGTTCTCGACCACCAGGATCACCGCCGCTTGCCGCGTCTCCGGCCGCGAGCGCAGCGCCGAGACCAGCCGCAGCCCGTCGCCGCCCTCGGCCAGCGACTGGTGCACCACGAAGCAGTCCGGCAGCTCGAGCCGGGCGAGGTTCAGCGCCTCGCGCTCGGAATGGGTGACGATCGTCGGAATGTTCAGCCGGTCGCGCAGCTTCTCGGCCCAGAGCATCCCCTGGGCGTCGCTGGGCGGCGCCAGCAGGATCGGCCCGCCCAATTCGACCTCCACCTCCGGCTCGCTGACGAGATCGGCCAGCCCCAGCTCCCTCGACGTCATGTCGCGGAGCCGCAGCTCGTCGAACATCATCTTCATCCGCATCAGGTTGCGCACCCGCGCAAACAGCGCCAGGTCATTGAACGGCTTCGACAGGAAGTCGTCGGCGCCAGCCTCCAGCCCGCGGATGCGCTCCTCGGGGGTATCGAGCGCGGTGACCATGATAACCGGGATGTGCGAGGTCTCCTCGGACGCCTTGAGCGCCGCGCAGACGGCGAATCCGTCCATGTCGGGCATCATCACGTCGAGCATGACCATGTCCGGCTGCTCGGCCCGGGCCAGTTCCAGCGCCTGGGTGCCGTTCTCCGCGACAACGACATCGTAATAGGCCGATGAAAGCTTCGCACGCAGCAGGAGCCGATTGGTTGCCACGTCGTCCACAACCAACACTCGACCCGACATGCGGCATTCTCCCTTTGGAGTGTTCTTCTGGCCTGCTAAACCTCGGCCGGACCATAGGCCGAATTGTGTTAACGAATGGTTTCGGGAGGCTGAAATGACTGCCGACGAGGCGACGTCGATCGGACAGGACGCCCTGATCTGGCTCGCCGGCCAGCCGGAGATGCTCGACGGTTTTCTTCACCTGAGCGGCCTTGCGCCCGCGACGATGCGCGAGCGGGCCTCCGACCCGGAATTCCTTGGTTTCGTTCTGGATTTCCTTCTCGGATCGGACGCGACGATCCTCGCCTTCTCCGCCGATACCGGCCTTCGGCCCGAAGATCCGGCCCGCGCCCGCCTCACTCTGGCCGGCGGCGATCTGCCGAACTGGACCTGAAAACTGCGTTAACGGGTATTGCTGGACCGTTAACGCCGCACTTATTCTCTATCGGAATCAACTGCATAGCCGCCGTCGCACGCGTGCGACGGGCCGAGTTCGCCGAGCACGCGGCGCAGCCCCTCCGGAACCGGCACCGGCCGTCGGCTGTCCCGGTCCACGCAGACGTGAACGTACCGAACCTCCGCCCCGGGCACCTGCCGCCCCGCGCCGAACATCCCGATCCGGTAGGTGATCGAGCTCGTCCCCACCCGCTCGAGCCCAAGTCCCGCCTCCACCGGCTCCGGGAACCCCAGGCTCTCGAAGTACCGGCAGCCGGTCTCCGCCACCAGGCAGATTACCGGCCCCTCCGGCACCCCGAGCCCGCCGCTCTCGACCAACCAGCCGTTCACTAGCGTGTCGGCAAGCTCGTAGTAGACGGCGTTGTTCATGTGCCCGTAGACGTCGTTGTCGCGCCAGCGGGTCGGATAGGTTACGAAGTGCCGGTAGTCGGCGCGGGTCGAGCGGCTGCGGGGCATTCGCGTCTCGTCTATGTCGGTCGCCGCAGGCTAGCGGCTCGCAGGGAGCGTGCAAGTGCAGGAACCGATCCGCGGCATCGTCTTCGACAAGGACGGCACCCTCTTCGACTTCCACGCCACCTGGTCGACCTGGTGCGACGGCCTCATCCGCGACCTCACCGGCCCCGACCCCGCCGAGACCGTGCGCCTCGCCCGCCGCCTCGAGTTCGACCTCGACGCCCACCGCTTCGAAAAGACCAGCCCGGCGATTGCCGGCACCATGGACGAGATCATCGACGCGATCCGCGAGGTCCTCCCCGCGCTCGAGGAGGCGCCGCTCCGCCGGATGATCCTTGAAACCACCGCCGCCACCCATCAGATCGAGGTGACGCCGCTCATCCCTCTCCTCGACCGCTTGATCGCCGCCGGCATCACCCTCGGCCTCGCCACCAACGACTCCGAGGCGCCGGCCAAGGCGCATCTCGAACGCGCCGGCATCCTCGACCGCTTCGCCTTCGTCGCCGGCTACGACAGCGGCCACGGCGCCAAGCCCGAGGCCGGCCAGCTCGCCGCCTTCTGCGCCTTCACCGGCATCCCCGCCTCGGCCTGCGCGATGATCGGCGACAGCACCCACGACCTCGACAGCGCCCGCGCCGCCGGCATGACCGCGGTGGCCGTCCTCACCGGCCTCGCCGCCCGCGCCGACCTCGCCCCCCACGCCGACGTGGTGCTCGCTGACATAGCCGCCCTGCCCCGCTGGCTCGGCCTGCCCGAGCCGTCCGAACCCCCGGCTTGATGGAAAGGTGCTGCCGATGGACATCCGATCGACCCTGATCGACCTCTGCGCCGCGTTCAATGCCCACGACCTCGATCGCATCATGGCGCACTTCTCCGACGACTGCGTGCTGGAGATGCCGAGGGGCCCCCACCCCTGGGGCGCGCGCCACGAGGGCAGCCAGAACGTCCGCGCCGCCCTGGCCACCCGCTTCGCCGGCCTCCCCGACGTCCACTACGGCAGCGCCGAGCACATCGTCGACGAAGCCGCCAGCACCGGCATATCGAAGTGGACCCTGACCGGCACCACCCCCGAAGGCGTCCGCAAGGAAGTCCGCGGCTGCGACTTCTACAGCTTCCGCGACGGCAAGGTCACCCGCAAGGACTCCTACTGGAAGATCGTGGAGTGAGTGCCCGCGGGTAGCCGCACCGCCTAGTCCGCATCCTCGCGGAACTGCTCCGCACCGGCCACCGGCGGCAGCCACGGCTCCCGCCGCCTGACCCAGAGCTCCCGCACCGGGGCCAGCCCGGCCGGCGCCGCGTCGAGCGAGCCGAGACAAATCTCTGCACCCCCCTCGTCCAGGTGGAACAGCCGCGACCCGCATATCGGACAAAAGCTCCGCCCGCCCCAGGTCGCGAACGCTCCCGTCACCTCGAAGCGCTCCGGCAGCCAGTCCCCGTAGTATAGAAACGCGCCCCCGGTCTCCTTCCGACAATCCGCGCAGTGGCACAGCCCCACCCGCACCGGCTCGCCCCGAACGATGTAGCGCACCGCGCCGCACCGGCATCCGCCCTCGTAGTCCATCGCGCCCTCCATCCGACCCGTTTACTACGCCGGCGCGATATGCATGGTTGCGCGTCGGGAGGACGCTGACCCATGCCGGAGCGCAGGAGGAGCCGCGGCGGCGGCCATGCCGGCCACGCCCGCGACCAGGCGGCCACCGCCATCCGCCAGATGCCCTGGCGCATCCCGCTCAACCCCGACCGCCCCACCGAGCCGCTGCCCCCCGAGGGCGTCGCCGCCGTCCACGACGCCGCCATGCGCGTCCTCGAGGAGACCGGCATCGACTTCCTCAACGCCGAGGCCCGCGACATCCTCGCCGCCGCCGGCTGCACCATCGACGGCCACACCGTGCGCATGGACCGCGGCTTCGTCATGGAGCAGGTCGGCAAGGCCCCGGCGAGCTTTGACATCACCCCCCGCAACCCCGAGCGCCGGGTGACGCTCGGCGGCGGCCACATGTGCTTCGTCAACGTCTCGTCGCCGCCCAACGTCATGGATCTGGACCGCGGCCGCCGGGTCGGCAACTTCGAGGACTTCGAGAACCTCGTCCGCCTCACCCAGTACTTCAACTGCCTCCATGTCGTAGGCGGCTACCCGGTCGAGCCCGTCGACATCCACGCCTCCGTCCGCCACCTCGACTGCCTCTTCACCAAGCTGACGCTCACCGACAAGGTCGTCCACGCCTACAGCCTCGGCCCCGAGCGGGTCGAGGATGTGATCGAGATGACCCGCATCGCCAGCGGCCTCCCGCAGGACGAGTTCGAGAGCGCCCCCCGCCTCTTCACCAACATCAACTCGTCGAGCCCGCTGAAGCACGACTGGCCGATGCTCGACGGCGCCATGCGCTTCGCCCGCCGCGGCCAGCCTGTGATCGTCACGCCCTTCACCCTCGCCGGCGCGATGGCGCCGGTCACCATGGCCGGCGCCGTCGTCCTCTCCGTCGCCGAGGCGCTGGCCGCCGTCGCCCTCCTCCAGGTCGTCCGCCCGGGCCTGCCCTGCATGGTCGGCACCTTCACCTCCAACGTCGACATGAAGTCCGGCGCGCCGGCCTTCGGCACCCCGGAATACATCCGCGCCACCCAGATGACCGGGCAGATGGCCCGCTTCTACGGCCTGCCCCTGCGCGCCTCGAACGCCTGCGCCTCCAACGCCCCCGACGGCCAGGCGATGTGGGAGAGCCTCAATTCGCTCTGGTCGGCGGTGCAGTCGCGCGCCAACCTCGTCTACCACGCCGCCGGCTGGCTCGAGGGCGGCCTCATCGCCTCCTACGAGAAGTTCGTAATGGACTGCGAGGTCCTCCAGCAAATCCAGCGCTACTTCGAGCCGTCCCTCACCGACACCTCCCCCAACTCGCTCGCCACCGACGCCATCGCCGCGGTCGGCCCCCACGGCCATTTCTTCGGCGCCGACCATACCCAGAGCCGCTATACCTCAGCCTTCTACGCCCCGTTCCTCAGCGACTGGCGAAACTACGAGGCTTGGGCCGAAGCCGGCGCGCTCACCGCGGAACAGCGCGCCAACCGCATCTGGAAGGCCATCCTCGCTGAGTTCGAGCCACCGCCGATCGACGCCGCCATCCGCGACGAACTTGCCGACTTCGTCGCCCGCCGCAAACGCGAGGGCGGCGCTCCTACCGACTATTGACAAACCCCGGCCCGACGGAACACTGGCGCTCCGCTGAAGTCCAAGGAGCCGAGACGTGCAAGCATTCACCAAGGCGGCCGGTGCCGCGCTTCTCGCCTTCGGGCTCTCGGCCGCGGCCGCCTCGGCCCAGGTTGCCGATTGGAGCCAGGGCTGGTCGGGCCAGGCCACGATCTACGCCTGGCTGCCGGCGATCAACGGCTCGCAGGAGGGGCCCGACGGCCAGCCGCTGGTCGACCTCGACAACTGGTCCGTCCTCGAGGCCCTCGACATGGCCTTCATGGGCGCCGCGGAAATCCGCAAGGACCGCTTCGGTCTGCTCTTCGATGCCGTCTACGCCGACCTCGGCACCGACGGCACCTGGGTGCAGAACCGGGTGAAGACCTCGCTCAACACCAAACTCGGCTTCTACACCGCCGCCGCCTTCTACCGCGTCTACGACGTCGACCGGAAGTTCGTCGACGTCTACGGCGGCGCCCGCTACTTCGACACCAAGGCGACCTTCGACCTCAAGCTCCCTGGCCAGAATTTCAAGGACTCCACTGACGCCAAGCTCGACTGGACCGACGGAATCATCGGCGTCCGCGGCGGCATGCCGCTTTCCGAGCACTGGTCGGTCTCTGGCTTCGCCGACGTCGGCGGCTTCGACTCCGGCTCAGACTTGAGCTGGGAGGTCTACGGCGGCGCCAACTACGCCTTCGCCGATCACTGGGCCGGCATCATCGGCTACCGCTACATCTCGATCGAAAAGCAGGTCACCAGCCGTGCCGCCCTCGACATCAACATCCAGGGACCGCTCCTCGGCATTACTTACAAGTTCTGATGAAGATCACCGTCGACATCGACTGCACGCCGGAGGAGGCCCGCGCCTTCCTCGGCCTGCCGGACGTCCAGCCGATGCAGGAGGCGCTGATGCAGGACATGCAGGAGCGCCTGACCGCCAACCTCCACGCCATGGAGCCGTCCGAGCTGATGAAGATGTGGCTGCCTTCGAACCTCAAGGCCTTCGAGGGGATGATGGACGCCTTCGCCCGCATGGGCGGCAAGCGCGACTGAACGCAACGATCCTTCCGGTGGCTGCGGCTTTGCGCCACGCTCGACCTACGGCCAAGATTGGGTCGGCCAAATCCCTCACATTTGCGAACGGGCTGCAGTAAGGTTTCCCTCCATGGAGATCGAGCGCATCTCTTTGGAGTCCGATACGTCAGGGCAGGAGTATTTTCTTCGTGTCTTGCGCTTTACCGGCTCCGGGCGTGGTCCTGCGGTGTACATGCAGGCGGCTCTCCATGCACACGAGTTGCCGGGAATGGTGGCGCTCGATCGCCTGATCCCACGTCTCGAGGCAGCCGAGAACGACGGCCGCCTGGCTGGCTGGGTCACAATCGTCCCGCACGCGAATCCGATCGGACTGGCCCAGGCGATCTTCGCCGAGACCCTCGGCCGCTTCGACCTCAACGGGCGGATCAATTTCAACCGGTCCTTCCCGTCGGAGGCCATAGATAGGCTGACCGGGAAACCTGCGCCCGAACGGCTGAAGGCGCTCCTTGTCGGGCTGGCGAGGCAAGCGACCGTGGTCCTCGACCTTCACTGCGACGACGAGGGGCCAGTCTATCTCTACGTTGCCGAAAGGCAGCTCGAGATGGGGCGGCGCCTCGCCCGGGCAATCGAGGCCACGGTGATCCTTACGGACTCCGGCTCCGACCCGGCCACCTTCGACGCCACCGTCCTGGCTCATTGGGCCGCGGAGAGGCGCGCAGACGATCCGCGTTTTGCCGCCACAATCGAACTGCGCGGCACGATGGACGTGACGGCCGCGCTGGCCGAGCGCGATGCGGAAGGCCTGTACCGATATCTCGTGGACATAGGCACGGTGATCGACGAGTTGCCCGCTATCCCTCCCATCGATTTGGTCTCCGGCGACATCGAGGCGGCGGAGTTGATTGCAACTCCGGTGCCCGGCGCTCTTCTCTATGATGTGGCGGTCGGGGATTGGGTGACGGAAGGCCAGCGTCTTGCAGTTGTCCTTTCGGAGGCAGGAAAGGAACATCACGAGGTTCGAGCGCCCTTCGAAGGTTTGGTCATGACACGCCGGGACCGTCGTTTCGCCCGCCGCGGCGACGAGATCATCAAGGTGTTGCGTCACCAGCGACCAAGGCCCATCGCGTAGGACGAACGAAGGCTTCGGCTGAAACGCGTGCCATCCGTCTCAACAGACGGCAAGGGCTGGTGGGCGATGACGGGCTCGAACCGCCGACATCTTCGGTGTAAACGAAGCGCTCTACCAACTGAGCTAATCGCCCGCCGGCGCCTGATACCCCGGCGGGACCGCCGGTGGCAAGCGCCACACCGCCCCGCCCGTTAACCTCCCGAACGCTCCTCGACGCCAGGTACCTGCAATGTACATGCGATGTACATGAGTTGTACGTTCAGGAAATCCCCATTAACCCTTGCTAACCCGACATAATCTCTTCTCGGTTTAATCACCCCTTCACCATCGGGTCCGTCAGCTTCCGATGCTCCTGCAGGGCGAACCGGTCTGTCATCCCGGCGATGTAGTCCGCCACCACCCGCGCCCGCGCCGTCGCGTCCAGCGCCCGGCAGGCGTTCCACTCGTCGGGCATCAGCTCCGGCGCCTCCGCAAACGTCGCGAACAGCTCCTCCACCACCCCCCGCGCCTTGCGCCGCATCCGCTGCACCGCCCAATGCCGGTACATCCGCGTGTAAAGAAACGCCCGTATCTCCTTGAGTTCTCCAAACGTCGGCTCCGAGAACCGGATCACCGGCGCCCCCAGCCGCCGCACGTCCTCCGCCGACTGCGGATCCGCCGCCGCCAGCCGCGCCCGGCTCGCCGCCAGCACGTCCTCCACCAGCAACCCGAAGAACCGCCGCAGCGCCTCGTGCTCCCGCCGCCCCGCCGCCAGCCCCGGCCAGCGCGCATCCACCGCCGCGATGCACGGCCCGATCAGCGGCAGCCGCCGCAGATCCTCGAGCGTGAACAGCCCCGCCCGCAGCCCATCCGCAAGATCATGATTGTTATAGGCAATATCGTCTGCGATCGCCGCCACCTGCGCCTCGGCACTGGCGTGCGTGTCAAGCTCCAGGTCATCGACCGCATTGTAGTCCGCCAGCGCGAACGGCACCTCGCCCATCACCGGCCCGTTGTGCTTGGCGATCCCCTCCAGCGTCTCCCAGGTCAAATTCAGCCCGTCGAACTCGGCGTAATGTGCCTCGAGCGAGGTGACGATCTTGATCGCCTGCGCGTTGTGATCGAACCCGCCGAACGGCGCCATCAGCGCCTGCAGCGCATCCTCCCCGGTATGCCCGAACGGCGGATGCCCGAGGTCGTGCGCCAGCGCCACTGCCTCCGCCAGTTCCTCGTTCAGCCCCAGCACCCGCGCCAGCGTCCGCGCCACCTGCGCCACCTCGACCGAATGCGTCAGCCGCGTCCGGTAATAATCTCCCTCGTGCTCCACGAAGACCTGGGTCTTGTGCTTCAGTCGCCGGAACGCGCTCGAATGGATGATGCGGTCCCGGTCCCGCTGGAACGCCGACCGATGCGCAGAGCCATCCTCGGCGAACCGCCGCCCCCGGCTCATCTCCGGCAATGTCGCAAACGCAGCGGTCACGGCGCTCCTGTCCTCCGGAAGCGCACACGGCGGCGCTCACCCTCCGGTCTAACCCATTGCCAAAGGCGCCGAAAGGGTCACCGCCCCGGCCCGACTTCCGCCACCGTCACCCTTCCGTCCGATGCAAGCCCGAAGCGCACCGCCCGGTCCACCGCCACCGCCTGCCAGGGCGTCGACGTCCCATCGGCGCACACCAGCCGCACCTCGATCCGCTCGAGGTCCCCCAGCCCGAAATGGTGAAACCCCGCCTCCCCGCTCACGTGCCCGCCGCCCACGGTGATCTCCCGCACCCAGGTCCGCCCGCCGCCCCTCACCTCGAGGAAGCTCCCCACCGCCGCCGGGTTGGTGCCCGCCTGGGCCACCTCCACCGCCAGCCAGTGCCCGCCGCCCTCGGTGACGTTCTGGTAGACCTCAAGCGGCGCCCGCCGGTTCACCACCACCACGTCGAGCCGCCCGTCGAGGTCGAGGTCCACCAGCGCCCCGCCCCGCCCGCGCGCGAAGCTCGCCAGCCCCGCCTCGCCCCCGGCCTCGCGAAAACGCCCGTCCGTCTGCTGCATCAGCAGGTTGTTCGGATCCGCCGTCGCCATGTCCGGCATCTGGTCGACATTGCCCTTGGTGACGAAGATGTCGTCCAGCCCGTCGTTGTCGACGTCCCCGAAAGCCGCATGCCACCCCGTCGACGGCCGCCCGTCGCCGCCGGTATAGGGCGAGGTCGCCGTCGCCCCCTGCTTGTACGGCGCCTCGTTCCACACCGGCCCCGCCGCCCCGGGATCGCGAACCTCGAGCAGCTGATCGCCCATCGAGGTCAGGTACACCTCCGGCAACCCATCGCCGGTGATGTCCCGGCTGGCGATCCCCATCCCCCAGATCGACACCCGCCGCCAGCCCTCTTCCTCTGTATAGAGCCGCGGCTCCGGCCCCATCCGCCACATCTCCTCGAAGCCGCCGCGCACGTAGTACTGCCGGTCGTTCGACACCCTCAGATCCTGCCGCCCCTTGCGACCCCAGTCAGAAAACAGCATCGACAGCGCGCAATGCCCCGGGAGCAGCATCGGCGCCCCATACCTCTCCCCCTCCGGCCGATGGATCTCGTTGACGTCGCAGGCCTCGAACGGCCCGTCCGGATTGCTGCGGTCGACGTAGTTGCCAACCGCCAGGGTCGGCAGCCGCTGCCCCGGCTCCCAGGTCGCCGAGAACGCCGTGCTCCACCGCGCACCGCCGTCGTCGAACCCCAGCCGCTCCCCGCCGTCCTCGAACCGGCAGGCCCCGTCCCCCAGCATCAGCCGGTTCGGCCCGGCCCTGAGCACCACGAGGTCGAGCGCGCCGTCGCCGTCCACGTCCAGCGGATAGGCCCCGGTCACCTCGGTCAGCCCGAGCTCCGGCGGCGTGCCGTCCTCGAACCGGATCGGCGCCCCCGGCCCCTCCGTGCGGTTGACCAGCAGCCGCGCCGGCGCCGTCCCCCCCGCGACATAGAGATCCGGCAACGCATCGCCGTTGCAGTCGAAGACCGCGACGCCACCGCCGACGAAATGCTCCCAGCCGCCAAGGTATTCGTGCTCGAAACCGAAGTCGTGCGCCCGCTCCACAAAGACCGGCCCCGCCACAGCCGCTTTCGCCAACGCCGCGAACACCGCCGCAATACCAAGCTGCCGCACCGGAACCTCCCGCATTTCGGTCAGGAGAGCGCCAGGCATTGCCATTGTAAAGCCACATCTTCCGACGCCGTAGCTCGCGTCGCAGAGGCGGTGCGGGGGCAGATCAGCGAGGACGGCGCCGACACAACGGGACGGGGAACTCCCTTACTCGGTACGACCGGAACACCACCGGCGCCGCCTCTCTGAGGAGAAACGGACGGACCGCCGATAAAGTTTCAGGACACCCCCGGCTTTCACGGCGCCATGCAACCCGCGTGACCCCGCGCCGGACCGCCTGTAATCTCGACCCAATGCCCGCGCTTCCCCCGCCCTTCGCCGACTGGTTCGCCCGCCGCGGCTGGGACCCGCACCCGCACCAGCTCGCCCTCCTCGCCCGCGCCGCCGACCCGGCCACGCTGCTCATCGCCCCCACTGGCGGCGGCAAGACCCTCGCCGGCTTCCTCCCCTCCCTCCGCGAGCTCGGCCCCCGCCCCGCCCCCGGCCTCCACACCCTCTACGTCTCGCCCCTGAAGGCGCTGGCCGCCGACATCCGCCGCAACCTCGGCACCCCGCTTGCGGAGATGGATCTCGCCATCCGCGTCGAGGACCGCACCGGCGACACAAAGGCCTCCGAACGCGCCCGCCAGCGCGTCGACCCGCCGCACATCCTGCTCACCACGCCGGAATCCCTCGCGCTGATGCTCTCCTACCCCGAGGCGCCGCAGATCTTCGCCCACCTCTCCCGGGTCATCGTCGACGAAATCCACGCCCTGGCCGAATCCAAGCGCGGCGACCAGCTCATGCTCGGCCTCGCCCGCCTGGAGACCCTCGCGCCGAACATGCGCCGCGTCGGCCTCTCCGCCACCGTCGACGACCCCACCGCGCTGGCCGCCTACCTCGGCCCCGACACCCGCATCCTCACCGCCGACCCCGGCCCCGAGCCCGACATCCGCATCCTCGAGACACGCGAGCCGCCGCCTTGGGCCGGCCAGACCGCCCGCTACGCCGCCCCCGCGGTGATGAACCTGATCCGCGAGGCCACCACCACGCTCGTCTTCATCAACACCCGCGCCCAGGCCGAGCTCTTCTTCCAGTCCCTCTGGGCCGAGAACCTCGAGGATCTGCCCATTGCGCTGCACCACGGCTCGATCTCCCGCGAATCGCGCCAGCGTGTCGAGGCCGCCATGGTCGCCGGCGATCTGCGCGCCATCGTCGCCACCGGCTCGCTGGATCTCGGCATCGACTGGGGCAACGTCGACCTCGTCGTCCAGGTGGGCGCGCCCAAGAACGTCAAGCGCCTCGTCCAGCGCATCGGCCGCGCCAACCACCGCTACAACGCCCCGTCCCGCGCCGTCCTCGTCCCTGCCAACCGCTTCGAGGTCCTCGAATGCCGCGCCGCGCTCGAGGCCGTCCACGCCCACGACCTCGACGGCGAGCCCCGCGGTCCCGGCCCCCTCGACGTCCTCTGCCAGCACATCCTGCTCACCGCCTGCGCCGCTCCCTTCGACGCGGACGCGCTCTACGCCGAGGTTCGACGCGCCGGCCCCTACCGCGCCCTCGCCCGCTCCGACTTCGACGACTGCCTCGCGTTCTGCGCCACCGGCGGCTATGCGCTCCAGGCCTACGACCGCTGGCAGCGCCTCATCCTAAAGGCCGGCCGCTGGCAGCTCCGCGACCCCCGCCGCGCCCGCTCCATCCGCATGAACGTCGGCACCATCGTCGACACCGAGAAGATCAAGGTCCGCATCAAGGGCCGCCACGGCGCCCCCCTGGGCGAGATCGAGGAGGACTTCGCCGCCACCCTCACCCCCGGCGACAGCTTCCTCATCGGCGGCGAGACCGTTCGCTACGAGTCCTTGCGCGAGATGACCGTCGAGGTCACCCGCCACCCTACCCGCGAGCCCAAGATCGCCATGTACGCCGGGACCAAGCTCGCCACCTCGACGCTCCTCTCCCACCGCGTCATCGACCTTCTCGCCGATCCCTCCCGCTGGACTGGCCTCCCCGCCTACATGCAGGACTGGCTCGCGCTCCAGGCCGAGGTCAGCCGCCTCCCCGAGCCCGGCCGCCTCCTCGCCGAGACCTTCCCCCGCGGTGGCCAGCACCACCTCTGCCTCTACGGCTTCGCCGGCCGCAACGCCCACCAGACCCTTGGCCTCCTCGTCACCCGCCGCATGGAGACCGCCGGCCTCCACCCGATGGGCTTCGTCGCCAACGACTATGCGCTCTTGATCTGGGGCCTCGATGAGGTCCCCGACCCGGCCGCCCTCCTCGAGCCCGAGGACCTCCGCAACGGCCTCGAAGGCTGGCTCGGGGCCAACGCGGTGATGAAGCGCACCTTCCGCACCGCCGCCACCGTCGCCGGCCTGATCGAGCGAAACCTCCCCGGCCTGCGCAAGACCGGCCGCCAGGCCACGTTCTCCTCCGACATCCTCTACGACACCCTGCGCAAATACGACCCCGACCACCTCCTCCTGCACATCACCCGCCAGGAGGCCGGCCGCGGCCTCGTCGACTTCGGCCGCATCGAGGAAATGCTCGCCCGCAGCCGCGGCCGCATCGACCACCTCCGCACCCCCCACGTCACCCCCCTCTCCGCCCCGCTCTTCCTCGAGATGGGCCGCGTCCCGATCCACGGCCGCGCCGAATCCCGCCTCGTCACCGAAGCCGCCGCCGCCCTCCTCGCCGAAGCCGGCCTCCGCCCATGAGCCTCAAAGCCCGCGCCGCGCGACACCAGTTGACGAGACATGAATCCCGTAACATATCACGTGTAAAATCAATCTCTTGACCCCTCTGCGCAACTTGCGCAGATCATGCCCGCGCACGCCCCTTGCGCCGCTCCACCAACTCCGGCATGTCCCACCCCATGACCGGACAGCCCCTCGCCCTCGCCGGCGCCAGCCTCCTCGCCCGCCCCACCGGCGCCCTCTTCTGGCCGGCCGAAGGGCTCCTCTGCGTCGCCGACCTCCACCTCTGCAAGTCCGAGCGCCTCGCCCGCCGCGGCGGCCCGCTCCTCCCCCCCTACGAGACCGCCGCCACCCTCGACCGCCTCGCCGCCGAGATCGCCGCCCTTGCCCCCGCCCGCGTCGTCTGCCTCGGCGACAGCTTCGACGACTGCGCCGCCGGCGAGACCCTGGCACCCACCGAGACCGCCCGCCTCACCGCGCTGATGGCCGGCCGCGACTGGATCTGGATCGCCGGCAACCACGACCCGGCCCCCCTCCCCCTCGGCGGCCGCCACCTCGCCGCCCTCGCCCTCGGCCCCCTCACCTTCCGCCACGAGGCCCGGGCCGACGCCACCCCCGGCGAGGTCTCGGGCCACTACCACCCCAAGCACCGCCTCCCCGTCCGCGGCCGCGCCGTCACCCGCCCCTGCTTCCTTACCGACACCACCCGCCTGATCCTCCCCGCCTTCGGCGCCTACACCGGCGGCCTGCGCACCGACCACCCGTCGCTCGCCGCCCTCCTCGGCCCCGGCGCCCGCGCCGTCCTCACCGGCGACCCCTGCCTCGCCGTCCCGATCTGATGCAGCCCCGCAACCCCGCCTACGACGCCACCGTCCGCGCCAGCTTCGCCAGACAGGGCATGATGCGCCTCCTCGCCGCCGAGATCGCCGCGCTCGAGCCCGGCCTCTGCACCCTCACGGCCCCCATCCGCCCCGAGACCAGCCAGCAGCACGGCTACGCCCATGCCGGCCTCGCCTGGTCCCTCGGCGACAGCGCCGCCGGCTACGCCGCCCTCAGCCTCCTCGCCGCCGGCGTGGAAGTCCTGACAACAGAAATGAAGATCAACCTTCTCGCCCCCGGCGCCGGCACCCGCCTCGTCGCCGAAGGCCGGGTCATCCGCCCCGGCCGCCGCCTCCTCGTCGTCGCCGCCGACATCTGGGCCGAGGACGCCGGCCCCCGCCGCCACGTCGCGACCATGCTCGGCACCATGTTCGCCGTCACGCCGGACTGACGCCTCGCCGCGACCGGCTTTCATACAGGTTTGCTAACCTGGAGAGCAGTCGTTTTCCGCCCACAGGCGGAAAACCAGCAAAGAAACAATGCGCGCACCTGCGCGCTCTATTTGGCCGCAACGGCGGCCCGCGGCCGCAAGGCCGCGCCTCCCCGGCCGGGGTCAGGCCCGCGCCTTCTCCCGCTTCAGCTTCTTCATCTTCGCGGTGATCATCGTCCGCTTCACCCCGCTAAGGTAGTCGATAAAGAGCCGCCCGTTCAGGTGGTCGATCTCGTGCTGCGCGCAGATCGCCCAGCGGTCCCCGAACTCCCGCTCGTGCATCTCGCCGTCGAGCCCCAGCCAGCGCACCCGCACCCGCGCCGCCCGGGTCACGTCGTCGTAGACGTCCGGGATCGACAGGCAGCCCTCCTCGCCGGTCTCGGTCTCCTCGGAGGTCCAGACGATCTCCGGGTTCAAGAGCACCATCGGCTGCTCCGTCTCGTCCTTGCCGGCGCAGTCCATGACGAAGACCCGCTTCATCACCCCGATCTGCGGCGCCGCGAGCCCGATCCCCGGCGCGTCGTACATCGTCGCCAGCATGTCCTCGGCCAGCGCCCGCAGGCCGACGTCGACCGCCTCGACGGTGGCCGCCGGCTTGCGCAGGCGCGGATCGGGGTGGATCAGGATGTCGCGGATCGCCATGGCCGCGAGATAGGCGAAGCCCCGAGGCTTGGCAAGACGGCGGCCACGGGGTAGCTGACGTCCGGATTCAATGCCCGCCGCGAGGAGCTTTCATGTTCGACTTCGACGAGATCATCGACCGCCGCGGCACCCATTGCTCGAAATGGGACATGATGGAGCCCCTCTACGGCGTCGCGCCCGAGGACGGCCTCGCCATGTGGGTCGCCGACATGGACTTCCGTCCGCCGTCCGCCGTCACCGAAGCGCTCCAGGCCGAGATCGACCACGGTGTCCACGGCTATTACGGCGACGACCGCGCCTACAAGGCGGCGATCACCGGCTGGATGGCCCGCCGTCACGGCTGGGAGGTCGACCCCTCCGCCATCGCCACCACCCACGGCGTCGTCGCTGGCCTCGCCCTCTGCCTGCAGGCCTACAGCGAGCCGGGCGACGGCGTGATCCTGTTCTCGCCGGTCTACCACGCCTTCTACCGCATCATCCGCGCCAACCGCCGCGAGGTGGTGGAATCGCCGCTGGTGCAGCAGGACGGCCGCTACGTGATGGACCTCGACGCGCTTGCCGCGTCGCTGACCGGGCGGGAGCGCATCGTCGTCCTCTGCTCGCCGCACAACCCGGCAGGCCGGGTCTGGAGCCGGGACGAGCTCAACCGCCTCGCCGACTTCTGCCAGGCCCACGACCTTCTCCTCGTCTCCGACGAGATCCACCACGACCTGGTGATGCCCGGCCAGCACCACACGCCGATGCCGCTGGCCGCGCCGGGCATCGCCGACCGCCTGGTGATGCTGACCGCCCCCACCAAGACCTTCAACATCGCCGGCGCCCTCACCGGCAACGTCACCATCGCCGACGCCGCCCTGCGCAAGCGCTTCGCCGCGGCGCACATGGCGGCGGGCAGCAGCCTCAACCGGTTCGGGGTGCTGATGGCGACCGCGGCTTATGCCCATGGCGACGACTGGGTCGACGCGCTCTGCCGCTACCTCGCCGGCAACGCCCGCCGCTTCGACGAGGGGATCGCCAGCATCCCCGGCCTCGTCTCGATGCCACTCGAGGCGACCTACCTCGCCTGGGTCGACTTCGCCGGCACCGGCATGGCGCCGGCCGAGTTCACCGCCCGGGTCGAGCGCGACGCCCGCATCGCCCCGAGCCACGGCGATACCTTCGGCACCGGCGGCGAGAGCTTCCTGCGCTTCAACATCGCCACCCCGCGCCCGCGCATCGACGAGGCGATCCGGCGCCTGCAGGCCGCCTTTGCCGACCTGCAGTAGCAAGGCGTGCGCGCACTGTGCGCACCCAAGCTATCCCATTGATAACTATGGATACTTCCGACGGCGTCAAGACCTCGTCAACCTTGATGAAGAAGCCTTGACGCAAAGTAAATTTGCGACACCATTTCATTTTATTTCATATACTTGACCCCTCTGCACAACTTGTGCAGCCCGGTTTTCCCTACCCCGCCAGCCTTTCCGGCGAGACCCCCTGCGCCGGCTCCATCACCAGCCGCACGGTCCGGCTGTGCAAGCCTTCGGGCATCGACGTCGACGCGATGTTGAGGACCGCCGTCTGCGCCAGCTCCTCGCCCAGGATCGACCGGATGGTCTCCCGGCTGAGATCGTCCGCCGGATCGAGTCCCTGGTCGGAGATCAGCCACTTCGGCTTGCCGAGGAGGAGGCGCGCATATCCCAGCCGCTCCTGCTCGCCCAGGGTCAGCTCGCGGTCCCAGCGCCCGGTCATGTCGAGCGCCAGCCGCTCGAGCCCGACCCGGCGCAGCGCCCCCGCCATCGCCTCGTCGCTCGGCACGCCCTCCGCCCGGGCATAGGCGAGCACCTCGCGGATCGATCCCGCCGGCACGAACGGCCGCGCCGTGAGGTACATGGTCTCGGCCTCCGGCGGCATGGCGATCCGCCCGGTCCCGCAGACCCAGAGCCCGGCAACGGCGAGAAACAGCGAGCTCTTGCCGCCGCCCTGCCGGCCGAGGATCAGCACCCGCTCCCCCGGCTTCACCTCCAGGTGCGGCTGGGCGAGCCGGACCCGCCCGTGCCGGGTCTCGACCGCGAGGTCGTCGAGCCGCAGCCGTCCCTCCGGATCCTCGACCCGCTCCAGCCGCTCCGCGCCCGCCTCGTAGCGGTCGAGGTCGAGAAGCGCCCGCCGGAAGTCCATCACCCGCGCGAAGGTCGCCCGCCAGTCGGCGATCACCCCGGTATTGTCCACGAACCAGCGCAGCGCGTTCTGCACCTGGTTGAAGGCGCCGACCACCATCATCAGCGACCCGAAGCTGAGGCTGCCGCCGAAATAGCCGGGTGCCGCAACGATGATCGGAAACACCAGCGCCCCCCACCCGTAACCGGCGGTCACCGTCGTCAGCCGCACCTGCGCCAGCACGATGCGCCGCCCCACCTCCAGCACCGCGCCGAGGTCGGCACCGAGCATCCGCCGCTCGTCCGCCTCGCCGTTGCTGAGTGCTATCCCGTCCGCCTGCTCGTTGCTGCGCACCAGCGCGAAACGCAAATCCGCCTCGCGGGCGTAGAGGTCCTTCTGCAGCCGCACCAGCGGCCGCCCCACCTGCCACGACAGCACCGATCCGCTGATCGCATAGATCAAGGCCGCCCAGACCATGTAGCCCGGAATGTCGAAGCTCCTGCCGCCGACATGGAGCACGATCTCCCGCGACAGCACCCAGAGCACCCCGATGAAGCTCGCGAGCAGGATCGTCGACTGCAGGAGCCCGATGCCGAGGCCGGTCGAGAGATCGGTCAGGTGCAGGGTGTCGGCGGAGATGCGCTGGTCGGGATTGACCCCGATCTCCCCGGCCCGCCCGATCCGCGCCGCCCGCTTCTCGCTCATCCAGGTGCCGATCAGGTCCTCCGTGGCGAACCTGCGCAGCTCCAGCCGGAGGAACTGGTTGATCCCGGTCTGCGCGACGTTGAGGACGAGCAGGATCGCCGCCAGCCCGAAGAACACCCAGAGCTGGCGAACGAAGCCCGGCAGGTCGCGGCGCTCGATGGCATTGTAGAACGGCTGGTTCCAGGCGTTCAGCCAGACCTGCGCCACCGCGGTCGCGACGATGACGACGACGATCCCCGCCACCAGCAAGAACAGCGGCCGGTGCCCCGGCGCCTGCCGGAGCGTCCTGACGACCGTCCTGATGTGGTCGCGGAGCCGCGCGTCCGCGGCGGGGAGCGGCAATGGGGCGGAAACCATGGCGTCGGTCCTGAATCGCTGTTCTCCGGCACTCTACCGGCAGGCCGCCCGCCGGCACCGCAAAAACCCGGGAGGCGCCCGAGGCGCCCCGGTCCGGCGCCCTCCCGCCAACGGCCACCGGTCGCATGCGTTGACGTGCTGCGGCGCAGCATCTATCAGACTCCAGCCCCGCGCGAAGGAGTCCGGTCATGAGCTTCACGATTCCGCCGAGCCCTCCCGCCCGTCCGAACCGCTGCCAGCTTTTCGGCCCCGGCAGCCGGCCCGAGCTGTTTCCGAAGATGGCGGCCTCCGCCGCCGATGTCGTCAACCTCGACCTCGAGGACAGCGTGCCTCCCGCCGACAAGCCGGCGGCGCGGGCCAACGTCATCAAGGCGATCGACGGGATCGACTGGGGCCGGAAGACGCTCTCGGTGCGGATCAACGGGCTCGACACGCCGTTCTGGTACCGCGACGTCGTCGAGGTGCTGGAGCAGGCGGGCGACCGGCTCGATCTCATCATGATCCCCAAGGTCGGCAACGCCGGGGATCTCTACGCGGTCGATGCCCTGGTCACCGCCGTCGAGGCCGCGAAGGGCCGCAGGCGCCGTCTAGGGTTCGAGGTGATCATCGAGACGGCGGCGGGCTTCGCCAACGTCGCCGAGATCGCCGGCGGCTCGCCGCGGCTGCAGGCGATGAGCCTCGGCGCCGCCGACTTCGCCGCGTCGATGGGCATGCAGACCACCGGCATCGGCGGCACCCAGGACGGCTACTACATGCTGGCACCAAAGGAGGACGGCGGCGAGCGCGGGCCGATCTACGGCGATCCCTGGCACGGCGTCACCGCCGCGATCGTCGCCGCCTGCCGTGCCAATGGCGTGCTGCCGGTGGACGGCCCGTTCGGCGACTTCTCCGATCCCGACGGCTTCACCGCCCAGGCCCGGCGCGCAGCGACCCTCGGGATGGTGGGCAAGTGGGCGATCCACCCGTCCCAGGTGACGCTCGCCAACGAGGTGTTCACGCCCCCCGAGGCCAAGGTCGCCGAGGCCCGCGAGATCCTCGCCGCGATGAAGGAGGCCGAGGCCAGGGGCCAGGGGGCCGTCACCTACAAGGGCCGGCTGATCGACATCGCCTCGGCGCGGCAGGCGCAGGTCATCGTCGGGATGGCCGAACTCATCGACGGCTAGAGCGTCGCCCGTGCGCTCCGAGCGCGCCACGCTTCTCCTCTCCGCGGCCGCGGCGCTCGTTCTCGGCGCGGTCGGCCTCGCGGCGGCGCTGGCCACCGGCTCGGGCGCGATCCTGCTCGACGGTCTCTTCAACCTCTGCTTCTTCGTGGCCGCGCTGTTCACGCTGCGGGTGGCGACACTCCTCAAGCGCCCGGACGACGAGCGCTATCCGTTCGGCTACCTGTTCTTCGAGCCGCTGATCAACACGGTGAAGGGGCTCCTGATCCTCGGCGTCTCCGCCTTCGCACTGGTCGACGCGGTTGCCGCCCTCGTCGCCGGCGGCCGTGCCGTCGTCCTCGGACCGGCCGTCGCCTATGCCGCCTTCGCCACCCTCGCCTGCCTCGCGGTGATGGCCGTCCTGCGCCGCGCCGGGCGCCGCGTCGCCAGCCCGCTCGTCGCCGCCGACATCGGCAACTGGACCGTCAACGCCGCGATCTCCGGCGGCGTCCTCGCCGGGTTCCTTCTCGCCGCCTGGCTGGGCCGCGGCGGCCACGCCGGCGCCGCAGCCTATGTCGATCCGGCGATGGTCGCGCTCGTGGTGCTGCTGTCGCTTGCCGTGCCCGTGCGGATGGCCTGGGGTGGCCTTCTCGGCCTTCTCAACCGCGCCCCCTCCGCGGAGGTCGTCGCCGGGATGCGGGCGCTGGTCCTCGCCGCCCTCGGCGACCTGCCGGTGCGCACCGTCTGGATCCGGGCGATCCGGCCGGGACGCACCGCCTACGTGGTCGTCCACGTGCTCCTGCCCGAAGGCACCCCCCTGGATCTCGCCGCCGCCGACCGCCTGCGCGCCGCGATCCTGGCGGCGTTGGTGGCCCGGCACGCCCCCCTCGTCGTGGACACGGTCTTTACCGCCAACGAAACCTTCGCGGCGCCGACCGCCGGCTACACCGCCTGAACCCCGCCCGCTGTTGCAATCCCTCCACCGCCGGTCGATATTCCGCCCCGAGCGACGGAGCAGCGCATGCAGACCTATCTCGACTTCGAAAAGGGCCTCGCCGAGATCGAGGGCAAGGCCGAGGAGCTCAGGACCCTCGCCCGCAAGAACAACGAGATGAATGTCGAGGACGAGGCCCAGGGTCTGGACCGCAAGGCCGCCTCGCTGCTCGACGAGCTCTACAAGAACCTCGATCCGTGGCGGAAGACCCTGGTCGCCCGCCACCCGGAACGCCCGCACTGCAAGGACTACATCGAGGCGCTTTTCCACGAATGGACGCCGCTGGCCGGGGACCGCAATTTCTCCGACGACCACGCGGTAATGGGCGGCCTCGCCCGCTTCGACGACCGCGCGGTGATGGTGATCGGCCACGAGAAGGGCAACGACACCCGCTCGCGCATCGCCCGCAACTTCGGCATGGCCCGCCCCGAGGGCTACCGCAAGGCGATCCGCCTCATGGACCTCGCCGACCGCTTCTCGCTGCCGGTGATTACCCTCGTCGACACCCCGGGCGCCTATCCCGGCAAGGGCGCCGAGGAGCGCGGCCAGGCCGAGGCCATCGCCCGCTCCACCGAGAAATGCCTGCAGATCGGCGTCCCTATCGTCTCCGTCATCATCGGCGAGGGCGGATCGGGCGGTGCCGTCGCCTTCGCCACCGCCGACCGGATCGCCATGCTCGAACACTCGATCTACTCGGTGATCTCTCCCGAGGGCTGCGCCTCGATCCTCTGGAAGGACTCCGAGAAGATGCGCGAGGCGGCCGAGGCGCTGCGGCTCACCGCCCAGGACCTGCTGGCGCTCGGGGTGATCGACCGGGTGGTGCCGGAGCCCCGCGGCGGCGCCCAGCGCGACAAGCCCGAGGCGATCGCCCGCGTCGGCGCAGCCATCGCCGAGATGCTTGCCGAGGTCGACGGCAAGAAGCCCGCGGAAATCCGCAAGGCCCGCCGCAAGAAGTTCCTCGACATGGGCCAGAAGTCGCTGGTCGCCTGACCGGTCAGGCGACCGACGCGCCGCGCCTCCGCAGGACCATCAGCCCGCCAAGCCCAGCGGCCAACAGCGCCAGCGGCGCGGGCAGCGGCACCGGGGCGGGCCCGGCGGACGAGATCACGTAGTAACCCGAGGCGAAGACATCGCCCGGGAACCCCATCTCCAGGGTGAAGGCCGCCCAGACCGGCGGGGTCATGTCGTCGATCGCATCCTCGAACTCGAGCACGCAGACCAGAACCGGACACCCCGCGCCGCCGAGGTAGTAGCTGAAGATGCCACCGTCCTCGGCCGAGAAATCATTGGTGGCGACGTTGTAGAACGGCGGGTCTACCGGATCGGGTGTGTCGAAGGTCACGCCCCCGAGGACGGCCACGAGGTCGCTGACCGCTCCGCCGGCCTCCGGCGCCTCGAACGTGGTCTCGTAGCTCCCGAAATCGATGTTGCGGGTCACCGCCCCCGCTGCCGCCGGTAGAAGTACCGCGGCAGCGGCGACCCCCAGCGTCCACCAGTTCAACGACATACCATCTCCCCCGTCCCGATTGCCCCTGCGTCAAACTACCACAGGGACGGCGAATCAAGAAGGCCGGAGCACTGGCGTCGGCGGACGCTCGCCGGGATCGAACCCGCCCTCGCGCATCAGCCGGTCCGAAGCGGTCTCGACCCGGTCCTGAAGCTCGGCCATGAAGGCGGGTATCGGCAGGCCCGGCCGGATCGGCGCGAGGAACTCCACCACCGCCGTCCCCGGCCGCCGGTACCAGCTCCGCCGCCCCCAGAACACCCCGGCATTGGTCGCCGCCGGCACGCAAGTCTCGCCCAGCCGTTCGTAGAGCACCCCGGCGCCGATCTTGAACGGCGGCCGCGCGCCGGGCGCCACCCGGGTGCCCTGCGGATAGATCACCAGCTGCCGCGGCTCGGTGACCCGGCCGGCATGGTCGACCATCTGCTTCATCGCCTTCGAGCGGTCACCGCGGTTGACCGCGGTCGAGCCGATCCTGAGCGCGTAGAGCCCAATGAACGGCGCCCACTTCAGCTCCTTCTTCATGATGAACTTCGGTCGCGGCAGCGCCTCGAACAGGATCAGGATGTCGAGGAACGACTGGTGCTTGGCCGCGACCAGCACCTCCCCCGTCGGCACCTCGCCGCGCACCTCCACCTTCAATCCGCAGATCAGCCGCAGGAAGAAGAACACCACCCGGCAATAGGCCCGGCAGACCGCATAGGCCCCGTCCACCGACCAGAGCGCCAGCGGCGCCCCGAGAATGCCCATCACCGCCATCGCGAGATAGAGCACCGCGTCGAAGACCAGCGAGCGGACCAGCAGCATCGGCGGCCTCCTTCAAATCCCGCGCCGCAGGCTCCGCATCGCGGTCCGGCGGACGACGCCCCAGGCGAGGGCCCCAGCCGCCGCCGGCACCGCCAGGGGGATGAGCCAGTCCCACCCGGAGAGCCCGATTCCCACCAGGAAGAAACCCTGCTCGCTGGTCCGCGGCAAGAGCCCGAGGACCAGCATTGCCGCCGCGGTTCCCGCCATCACCCCCCAGGCCGTGCGCCGGACAAAGCGGCGTGCCAGGGCGCCGGCGACGAACCCGTCCTCGGCACCCACCAGCGACAGGGTTTCGAGTGCGGGCCGGTTCGCGGCCAGCGCCGCCCGGGCGGCAAGGGCCAGCGCCGCGGCCAGCGCGAGGCCGAGAAGGCCGAGCCCCGCAAGCGCCGCGAGCCGCAGCCGCTCGGCGGTGGCGACCAGCGGCTGTCGCCAGGCAGCGTGGTCGTCGTAGACCGCCCCCGGCGCCTCCTCCGCCAGCCGCGTCTCGAGGCCTGCGGCGTCGAGCGCCGCGCGGTCCGTCGAGACCTCGATCAGCAGCGGCAGCGGCAGGCTCTCCACCGGGATGTCGGCGCCGAGCCACGGCTCGAGCAGCTTCTCCTGCTCGGCCATGTCTACCATCCGGACCGAGCGGACCCCCGGCGTCGCCTTCAGCACGTTGAGCGCCGCCCGGGCCTGGTCCTCGATCGCGTCCGGCGCCGCGAAGACCTGCAGCGTCGCCGTGTCGGCCATTCCGCCCTCCCAGGCCGACGCCAGCCGCCCGGCGGCGAGCGCCAGCGCCACCGCCAGCGCCGCGAAGAACCCGAGGATCGCCGTGAGCAACGCGAGCGCCGGCCCCGAACCGCCGGTCCGCGGCAGCACCGCTTCGGCTGCGTCCGGACGCAGCCAGCCCGCCAGCCGGCTCACTGCGCCGTCTCCACTGCGCTGACCCGGCCGTCGGCCAGATGCAGCAGCACCGCCTCGACCTCGCCGTCGAGCACGTCCAGGACCTCCGGGTCGTGCGTGGCGATCAGCACTGTCTTGCCCATGCGGTGCAGCTCGACGAGGAGCTCCAGCAGCCGCTCGCCCGCGTCCCGGTCGCCGGCGGCGGTCGGCTCGTCGGCGAGGATGATCTCGGGGCTCAGGATCACCGCCCGCGCCAGCGCCGCCCGTCGCCGTTCGGCCGCCGTGAGCTCGCAAGGCGCCTGTTCGCCGCGGCCGCCGAGGTCCACCCACTCGACCAGCGCCTGCAGGTCGGCGGCCCGCTCCTCGGGCCGGACCCCGCTCACCGCTAGCGGCAGGGCGATGTTCTGGGCCACGGTAAGGTGGTCGAGAAACCCAGGATCCCGCGGCACGACCCCGATGGATCGCCGCAGCGATGCAATCGCAATACGATCATTTCGCCGAATTGCCCGCCCGGACCAGAGCACCCGCCCGCTGCTGGGAACGAGGTCGAGATAGCAGAGCCGTAGCAGGGTGGTCTTGCCGGAACCGGAGGCACCGAGGAGCACGTGGAAGGCTCCTGGAGCGAGGCTCAGTGTCAACCCGCGCAGAACCGCCTTCGCGCCATAGTTGAAACCTGCGTCTTCGAATTCGATCACTCGGCTTTCTCCGGCGCCTTCCGCGCGACTTATACAGACCCGGCGTCCGGACGCAACGTGCGCGCGAGCGGATCCGCCGGCGAACACCCGCCAGCGACTTGGAATGGACCGGACGCCCCGCTAGAACGGGGGGACCGATTCGGCTGCCCCGGCGGCCTTCCGACCGAGGTGGCGATGCGCCTGACCTGCCCGAACTGCGGTGTCGAGTACGAGGTTGCCGAGGGCATGGTGCCCGCCGCCGGCCGCCATGTACAATGCACCTCCTGCCATACCCGCTGGTTCGTCCGCGGCGGGACCCGCGCCGCGGCGTCCGAGGACCAGATCCTGACCCGTCTCGAGACCTGGCGGCCGCGCCCGACTCCGGTGCCGGCCGCCGTTCAAGCAGCACCCCTGTCGCTGGTGCCGGACCCGACGTCCGAAGCGGACCTCCCCATGGAGGCCGAAGAAAGCGCCGGGCCGGAGCCGACCGAGCCTGAGGCCGAGGTCGAGGTCGAGGCTCCCCCCGCGCCGCCTGCGGACGCCGTCCCGGACCTTGCGCCCGCGGTGGCGCCGCCGGCCGTCAGGCCGAAGCCGGCGCATTCGGCGCCGCTCGCTGGTGCCGCCCCGCCGCCGTCGCGGCCGCGGCTCGAACTCGGCGGCGATCCGGCCAAGGCGCCGCCGCCAGTGCCGCCACGGAGCCGCTTCGGGCGCGGCTTCCTGACGGCGCTTGTCCTGGCGCTGCTGGCCCTCGGGGCGTACATCTACCGCGGCCCGATCGTCGACCGCGTGCCCGCGGCCGGTCCGGCGCTGACTACCTATGCCGGCTATGTCGACAAGGCCCGCGACGAGGTCACCCGGCGCTACGAGCAGGTCCGGGAACAGGCCGGTCTCTAGCCGCCGCCGACCGGTGAACCGGACATTAACGCGGCAACTTTTTTCCTGCAAAATCAACGTCGACACCCGCTTGCACACAGTGTGCAAGCGGCGCGGCTCGCTCAGAACAGGTCGAGCAGGCGGTTGAGGTAGTCGAGCTCGAGCTGCGGCCGCTCCTGCTGCCCGGCCCGCCGCCGGATCTCGTCGAGGAGCTGCCGGGCCTTCGCGGCGCTGTCCCCCTCCGGCAGCATCAGCTGATTGGTGCCGACGCCGCCGCTCTGGCCCAGCGGCCGGCCCAGGGGATCGCGGCCACCGTTCTCGGCGGTGCTGGTGCTGTCCTCCTGGCCCTGCTGACCGCCGGCGGTGCCGGCCTGCCGCCGCAGGTCCTCGCCCATCTGGCGCATTCCCTCGCGCAGGTTGTCGATCGCCTCCGCCTGCCGGTCGAGCGCCTCGGCCGTGTCGCCCTCGCGCAGCCCGTCGCGCGCCTCGCCCATGTTGCGCTCGGCCTCGCGCAGCGCCTCGCGGGTCTCGTCGCCGGCCGCCCCGGGCAGGCCGCCCTGCATGCCCTCCATCAGCTGGCGCAGCGCCTCCTGGCGCTCGGCCAGGCTCTGCCCGGGCCGATCGCCGTCCCCGGGCTGGGACCCTTCCTGGCCCGGCCCCTGCTGCCCCTGCTGGCCGGGCCCGCCATTCGGATCGCTGCGGTTGCGCTGGAACTCGCGCTGGAGCTGCTGGAAGCTGTCGTCCGCCAGCCCCTGCTGCTCCCGCAGGGCGTCGGCCAGCCCCTGCATCGCCTGCTGCCCCTGGCCGTTCTCGCCAGGCCCGCCGGGGTTCGAGCCCATCATCATCTGCATGTTCTCGAGCATCTGCTGCAGCATCTCGAGCAGCGCCTCCGCCTCGGCCTTGCGGCCCTGCTCGGAGAGCTCCTGGATGCGGTCCATCAGCTCCTGGATCTGGTCCTGGGTGACCATCTGCCCCGGCGGGATCTGCGCCTGCTGCTGCTCGCCGTTCTGCTCGGCGTTGCGGGCCATCTGCTCCATGTAGTCGCGCGTGGCCTGGCGCAATTCGTCCATCAGCCGGGCGATCTCCTCGTCCGGGGCGTTTTCGCGCAGCGCCTGCTGCAGCCGCTCCCGCGCCCGCGCCAGCCGCTCGGCCGCGTCGCCGAGGTTGCCGTCCTCGATCTGCACCGCCGCCTGCCACAGCGCCTCGGCCACCTCGTCGCGCACCGCCGGCACCGATCCGGCCGCCTCAGCCTCCGCCAGCCGGCGGATGGCGGTTCGCACCACGAGGTAGGCCCGCGGGCTGACCCCGGTGCCTTCCGGATGGTTGGTGGCGGCGCGCAGCACCTGGGTCACCCGCCGGGCGTTGGCGGTCGACCAGAGAAGGTCCCGGCGCTGCTCGATCAACGCTGCGGCGATCGGATCGTAGAAGCTCCGCATCGGTAGGATCGCGCTTACCGGCGCGCTCTCGCCGGTCTGGCCGGTGGCGTCCTCGGCGGTGAGACGCACGGTGACGGGCAGGCCGGCGAAGGCGTCCCTGGAAAAATCCTCCACCAGCACCTCGGCGATTTCGGAGCCGGCCCCGGACAGCGGCATCGGGAGGTCCGCCTGTAGAGGCGGCCGTGGCTCGGGATCGACCGCGAGCCCGTACCGGCGGGCGACGTTGGGCAGGTCGAGAGAGATCTCGGCCCGAGCGGCGGCGATGCCATAGTCGTCGCGAGCCTCGTAGGGCAGCTTGGTCTCGCCGGTCGGCCCGCGCTCGATGTCGCCGCTGACCGCGATCTCGGGCGGACGGTCCGGCTCCATGGTGAAGGACCAAGCCCCGAGCTGGGTCCCGCCCCGTCGCAGGGTGACCGTGCCGCTGGCCGCGACCGGGAACTCGGCCGCGGCGATCCCGGGCGCCGCCTCGGCAAGGCGCGCGCCGCCGTCGGCGCCGGAGACCAACTCGTCGAGCTCGAAACTCTCCGGCTCGCCGTAAACCCGAAGGGTCACCACGGTACCCTCGGGCACTGCAACGGGCGCGTCGCTCGCAACCTCGGGAAGATAGAGCGTCGGGTGGCCGGTGTAGGAAGGCGGCTCGGCCCAGCCCTCGAAGCTCGGCCCCGCGGCCACGGCAGCCCCCGGCGCCGGCCGAAGGGCCGCGGACACCGTCTCGATGCGCGGGTCGCGCGCGAAGACCGCGGCGGCGAGAAGCAACACCAGCGCCATCAGCCGCAGCGCCCAGGGATCGCGGCTGGCGAGCCGCAGGTCGGCGCGGACTGGCCGCGCCTGCGCGGCCAAGCGCCGCATCCGCGCGAGGTGCGCCGCCCAAACCGACTGGGCGCCGGGGTCGTCGCGGCCGAGCGCCGGGGTGTCGCGCAGGCTGGCGAGCGGCCGTCCGGGCAGGCTCGCGTCGATCCGGGCCCGGGCGGCGACCTCGGTCGGCCAGCGGAAGCGGCGGACCCCGAGGGCGAGGAGCGCCAGCAGCATGAGGCTGCCCACGCCGACGAGTGCGGCGAGCTGTTGCCGGGTGGTGATCTCGGCCAGCCCGAAGGCCAGCGCCGCCCAGAAGGCCGCGAGCGCCGAGCCGAGCGGCCAGAAGGCCCGGGTGAAGGATTCGAGGGCCATGGCGGCACGGCTGCGCCGAAGGACCCGGGCCAGTGGATCCTTTCCGAGGCGGGCCTGCCCGTCTGTCATCCGCGCTGTCGTCCGGTCATGCAGATCCCTTCGGCCGCGTCCTGCAGCGGACGCCGGTGAGGATCGTATCGTGCTTCCCCGGGACGTCAAAGCGTCGCGGTCGCCGCCAACGGCGAAGTGATGCCGACGTCAGGATCGGCGGAGCCAGTCCGGGACGATGTCGCGGGCGAGGATCGCCTCGTGGCTCGGACGGGCGCGAACGACGTCGAAGCGGTCGCCGTGGACGAGCACTTCCGGCACCAGCGGCCGGGAGTTGTACTCCGAGGCCATCACCGCGCCGTAGGCACCGGCGGAACGGAAGGCCACGCGGTCGCCGGCGGAAAGGGGCGGCAGGTCGCGGGCGACGGCGAAGGTGTCGCCGGTCTCGCAGACCGGGCCGACCACGTCGACGGGGGCGAGGTCGACCCCGGGCGCCGGCTCGCGCACCGGGACGATGTCGTGCCAGGCATCGTACATGGCCGGGCGGATGAGGTCGTTCATCGCGGCGTCGAGGATCAGGAAGTCCCGGCCCTCGCCGCGCTTGAGATAGATGACTTCGGAGAGGAGGACCCCGGCGTTGCCCGCGATGAGGCGGCCCGGTTCGATCTCGATCTCGCAGCCGAGGTGGCCGACGGTGCGGCGGACGACCTCGCCGTAGTCGAACGGCAGCGGCGGGGCGGTGTTGCTCCGCCGGTAGGGGATGCCGAGTCCGCCGCCGAGGTCGAGCCGGCGAATGGCGTGGCCGTCCTCGCGCAGGCGCTCCGTCAGCGCGGCGACCTTGGTGAAGGCGGCCTCGTAGGGGGCGAGCTCGGTGAGCTGGCTGCCGATGTGGACGTCGACGCCGACGACATCGATGCCGGGCAGGCGCGCGGCCTCGGCGTAGACGTCGCGGGCGCGGGCGATGGGGACGCCGAACTTGTTCTCGGCCTTGCCGGTGGCGATCTTGGCGTGGGTCTGCGCGTCGACGTCGGGGTTCACCCGGATGGCGATGGGCGCAGTGCGGCCCATCTCGGAGGCGACCTCGCTCAGGGCGACGAGCTCGGGCTCGGACTCGACGTTGAACTGGCGGATGCCGTGGTGGAGGGCGAGGCGCATCTCGGTGCGGGTCTTGCCGACGCCAGAGAAGACGATGCGCTCGCCGGGCACGCCGACGGCGCGGGCGCGGCGGTACTCGCCTTCGGAAACCACGTCCATGCCGGCGCCGAGAGAGGCCATGAGGGCGAGCACGGCCTGGTTGGAGTTGGCCTTGACCGCGTAGCAGATCAGGTGGTCGAGGCCGGCGAGCGCCTCCTGGAACACCCGGTAGTGGCGGGTGAGGGTGGCGGTGGAGTAGACGTAGACCGGGGTGCCGACCGTGGCGGCGATCTCGGGAAGGGGCACGTCCTCGGCATGGAGGATGCCGCCGCGATAGGTGAAATGGTCCATTGGCGGCCCCGGCTTCGACGCTGCTGCCTAGCGCGCGGCCGGCAACGACTCAAGCCCTGCGGGAGGACCGACGATGGAAGATTTGGAGCGGTTCGTGCGGGCGCAGGACCGCGTCTGGCCGGCGGTGGTGGCGGAGCTGACGGCCGGGGCGAAGCGGAGCCACTGGATGTGGTTCGTGTTCCCGCAGATCGCCGGGCTCGGGACGAGCCCGACGGCGCGGCGCTATGGCATCGCGTCGATCGAGGAGGCCCGAGCCTATCTCGACCATCCGGTGCTGGGGGCGCGGCTGCGGGAGACGACTGGGCTGATGCTCGGGCACGCCGGGAAGACGCCGGAGGCGATCCTCGGATCGGTCGACGCGATGAAGTTTCGCTCGTCGATGACGCTCTTCCGGGAGGCGCGGCCGGAGGAGCCGGCGTTCGGGGCGGCGCTGGATGCGTTCTGCGGCGGCGAGGCCGATCCGCGGACCCTGGCGATCCTGGTGCGAAGGGTGTGAAACGGGGTGTGTAACACGCGTGTTACACCAGCAAGTTATTGATATTAAAGGCGTCTATTTTCGATAATTTTCCGTAAACGCTCACCGCGGCGCCCGGCAGGGCCTTGCGCCGGGCGGCGCGATGGCTATCGTGGCCGCCAGCGGGCCGGGGAGGCTCGGGCGAGATTCCGGGGGAGGGAACGGGGCCATGGGACTTCCTTGCGAGACGGGCGCGGCATGACCGGGCCATTGCCACATCCCGAGGACGACGGCGGCACCTGGGTCGGGCGGGTCTGGGATACCGACGCCGAGGGCCCCTGCGTGGTCACGCTCCGCGACGGGGATCTCATCGACGTCACCTCGCGGGAGGTGGCGACGGTGCGCGACCTGCTGGAGCTCGACGACCCGGTGGGCTGGCTCGCGGCGACCGGCGGGCGGCCGCTGGGTCGGCTCGACGCGGCCGCCGAAACACTGCTCGCGCCGTGCGACCTGCAGGCGATCAAGGCCTGCGGCGTCACCTTCGCGCGCTCGATGGTCGAGCGGGTGATCGAGGAGCGCGCCGCCGGCGATCCGGCGAAGGCGGAGGAAATCCGCGAGCGGATCGCCGGGCTGATCGGGGCGTCGCTCCGCGACATCAGGCCCGGGAGCGACGAGGCCGCGGCGGCTAAGGCGGCGCTCCGCGGCGAGGGGCTGTGGAGCCAGTATCTGGAAGTCGGGATCGGCCCGGACGCCGAGGTCTTCACCAAGGGCCAGCCGCTCTCGGCAGTGGGCTTCGGGGCGATGGTCGGGCTGCACCCGGTGTCGCACTGGAACAATCCCGAGCCCGAGGTGGTGCTGGCGGTGGACAGCCGCGGCCGCATCCGCGGGGCGACGCTGGGCAACGACGTGAACCTGCGCGACGTCGAGGGGCGCTCGGCGCTGCTGCTCGGCAAGGCCAAGGACAACAATGCCTCGGGGGCGATCGGGCCGTTCATCCGGCTTTTCGACGACGGCTTCTCGCTCGACGACGTGCGGGCGGCCGAGCTGACGATGACGGTGGCGGGGACGGACGGCTTCCATCTCGAGGGCCGTTCGTCGATGCGCGAGATCAGCCGCGACCCGGCGGACCTCGTCGCCCAGACCGTCGGGCGGCACCACCAGTATCCTGACGGGCTCATGCTGTTTCTCGGCACCATGTTCGCGCCCGTCCAAGACCGCGACGGGCCGGGACAGGGCTTCACCCACCATGCGGGCGATGTCGTCACCATCGCCGCGCCGGGGCTGGGGGCGCTGGTCAATACCGTCGGTCTCGCCACCGAGGCGCCGGAATGGACCTTCGGTGCAGCCGCTCTGATGCGCAACCTGGCGGGCCGCGGGCTGATCTGACCTGAAGGACGAAAACCATGACCCTGCATTGCAACCTGATCGACGGCGAATGGGTGAAGGGCGAGGCGATCCCCAACGTCAATCCGTCCAACCTGAAGGAAGTGGTCGGCGAGTATGCCCGCGCCACCGCCGAGGATGCCAGCGCCGCCATCGCCGCGGCGAAGGCCGCCTTCCCGGCGTGGTCGCGCTCGGGACCGCTGGAGCGTCACGGGGTGCTGCGGAAGGCCTCGGACGAGATCCTCGCGCGCAAGGAGGAACTCGGCAAGCTCCTCGCCCGCGAGGAGGGCAAGTCGATGCCAGAGAGCATCGGCGAGACGGTGCGCGCCGCGCAGATCTTCGACTTCTTCGCCGGCGAGTGCCTGCGGCTGACCGGCGAGATGGTGCCGTCGGTCCGTCCCGGCGTCGGCGTCGAGATCACCCGCGAGGCGGTGGGCGTGGTCGGGCTGATCACGCCCTGGAACTTCCCGATCGCCATCCCCGCCTGGAAGATCGCGCCGGCACTCGCCTACGGCAATACCGTGGTGATCAAGCCCGCCGACCTCGTGCCCGGCTGCACCTGGGCGCTCGTCGACATCCTGCACCGCGCCGGCCTGCCCAAGGGGGTGCTCAACCTCGTCATGGGCAAGGGCTCGGTGGTCGGCCAGGCGATCCTCGACAGCTCCGGACGTGACCGCGGTCAGCTTCACCGGCAGCCAGGCCACCGGCACCCGGGTGGCGGAGGCGAGCGTCAAGGTGATGCGCCGCTTCCAGCTCGAGATGGGGGGCAAGAACCCGCTGGTGATCGTCGACGACGCCGACCTCGGCACCGCGGTCGAGTGCGCGGTCAACGGCGCCTATTTTTCCACCGGCCAGCGCTGCACCGCGTCGTCGCGGCTGATCGTGACCGAGGGCATCCACGACAGGTTCGTGGAGGCGGTGGCCGAGCGGCTGAAGGCGCTGAAGGTCGGCGATCCCCTGAAGGATGGCACGCAGATCGGGCCGGTCGTGGACGCAAGCCAGCTGAAGCAGGACGAGGACTATATCGCCATCGGCAAGGACGAGGGGGCCGAACTCGTCTGGGGCGGCGAGCGGCTGGAGCGCGACACCGAGGGGTTCTTCCTCTCCCCTGCCCTCTTCGTCGGCGCCAGCAACGAGATGCGCATCAGCCGCGAGGAAATCTTCGGCCCGGTGGCGAGCGTCATCCGGGTGAAGGACTACGACGAGGCGCTGGCCGTGGCCGAACGACACGCCGTTCGGGCTCTCGGCCGGGATCTGCACCACGAGCCTCAAGCACGCGACGCACTTCAAGCGCAACTCCGAGGCCGGCATGGTGATGGTGAACCTGCCGACCGCCGGGGTCGACTTCCACGTGCCCTTCGGCGGCCGCAAGGGCTCGAGCTTCGGCCCGCGCGAGCAGGGGCGCTACGCCCAGGAGTTCTACACGGTGGTGAAGACCGCCTACACGCTGGCCTGACGCATGGGCCGGATCCGCGTCGGCGTCGGCGGTTGGGTGTTCGAGCCCTGGCGGGGGGTCTTCTATCCCGACGGGCTGGCGCAGAAGCGCGAGCTCGAATACGCCAGCCGGCAATCTCACCTCGATCGAGATCAACGGCACCTATTACGGGTCGCAGAAGCCGGCGAGCTTCCGGAAGTGGTACGAGGAAACGCCGGAGGACTTCCAGTTCGCGGTCAAGGGGCCGCGGTTCGCCACCAACCGGCGGGTGCTGGCCGAGGCCGGGGAGTCGGTGGCGCGGTTCTTCGGCTCCGGGGTGATGGAGCTGAAGGAGAAGCTCGGGCCGGTGAACTGGCAGTTCATGGCGACGAAGAAGTTCGACGCCGAGGATTTCGCGGCGTTCCTGGCGCTGCTGCCCGCCGAGGTGGACGGGCGGCCGATCCGCCATGCGGTCGAGGTCCGGCACGCGAGCTTCCGGCACCCGGACTTCGTGGCGCTGGCTCGCGCGCACGGCGTGGCGGCGATCGTCGCCGGGGACTCGGAGTTTCCGCAGATCGCCGACGTGACGGCGCCCTTCGTCTATGCCCGGATCATGGGGACCGCGGAGGACGAGGCGGACGGCTACGGGGCGGCGGCGCTCGACCGCTGGGCCGAGCGGGCCAGGGCCTGGGCCCAAGGCGGGGCGCCGGACGATCTCGAGACGGTGGCGGCGCCGGCAGAGACGGTGGCGCGGGACGTCTATCTCTACGTCATCAGCGGCGCCAAGCGGCGCAATCCGGCGGCGGCGATGGCGCTGATCGGACGGGTCTGACGATGCGGGCGCTGATCCAGCGGACGACCGGCGCCCGCGTCGCGGTGGAGGGGCGGGTCATCGGCGAGATCGGCGCCGGGCTCGTGGTGCTGGTCTGCGCGATGCGCGGCGACGACGACGCCGCGGCGGCGTGGCTGGCACGCAAGACGGTGAACCTGCGGATTTTCCGGGATGCGGAGGGGCGGATGAACCGCTCGCTCCTCGACACCGGCGGGGCCGCGCTCGTCGTCAGCCAGTTCACCCTGGCGGCGGAGACCAAGGGCAACCGGCCTGGCTTTTCCACCGCCGCGGCGCCGGAGGACGGCGAGCGGCTCTACGAGGCCTTCGCGGCGGAGGTGCGCGGCCACGGGGTGACGGTGGCGCAGGGCGCTTTCGGCGCGGACATGGCGGTCGAGTTGGTGAACGACGGGCCGGTGACGATCTGGCTCGACAGCGCCAGCCGCTGACGCCGGCTTGCGTCGGCGGCCGGGGCCGGTATGGTCCGGCTCCCCGGAAGAGGAGCGAGGGCAGATGGCCGCCGACACGCAACGCCGCATCGCAGGACTGATCGCCGTGGAGATCGGGGCGCGGCCCGACCAGGTCGCGGCGGCGGCGGGGCTGCTCGACGGCGGCGCCACGGTGCCGTTCGTGGCGCGCTACCGCAAGGAAGCGACCGGCGGGCTCGACGATGCGCAGCTGCGCACCCTCGCCGACCGGCTGGCCTATCTGCGCGAGCTCGAGGCGCGGCGGGAGGCGATCCTCGGCTCGATCCGGGACCAGGGCAAGCTGACGCCGGCGCTCGAGGCGGAGGTGGCGGCGGCCGGGACCAAGGCGGTGCTCGAGGACCTCTACCTGCCCTTCAAGCCGAAGCGGCGGACGCGGGCGATGATCGCCCGCGAGCGCGGGCTCGGGCCCCTCGCCGAGGCGATCCTCGCCGACCGCCGGACGCCGCCGGAGCGGCTGGCGGAGGGGTATCTCGGGGCCGAGGTCGCGGATACGAAGGAGGCGCTGGCGGGGGCGCGGGACATCCTCACCGAGGAGCTCGGCGAGAACGCGGCGCTGCTCGGGCGGCTGCGCGGCTTCCTGCAGCGCGAGGCGGTGATGAGCGCGCGGGTGATGAAGGGCCAGGAGGAGAAGGGCGCGAAGTTCAGCGACTACTTCGCCCATGGCGAGCGCTGGTCGGGGGTTCCGGGCCACCGGGCGCTGGCGATGTTTCGCGGCGCGAACGAGGGCGTGCTGACGCTCGACATCGGGCCGGATGCGGAGGGGCTGCCGCGGGTCGAGGCGATGGTCGAGGCAGCACTCGGCGTTGCCGGGGACGCGCCCGGCGATCGCTGGCTGAAGGAGACGGCGCGCTGGGCCTGGCGGGTGAAGCTCGGGCTCTCGATGATGCTCGACCTCATGGCCGATCTGCGCGAGCGGGCGCAGGAAGAGGCGATCCGGGTCTTCGCGCGCAACCTCCGGGCGCTGCTCCTCGCGGCGCCGGCGGGGGCGCGGACGACGATGGGGCTCGACCCGGGGGTGCGGACCGGGGTGAAGGTGGCGGTGGTCGATGCCACGGGCAAGCTCCTGGCCACCGACACGGTCTATCCGTTCCAGCCGCGGAACGACGTGCGGGGCGCGCAGGCGGCGCTGGGCGCGCTGATCCGCCGGCACGGGGTGGAACTCATCGCCATCGGCAACGGCACGGCCAGCCGGGAGACCGAGCGGCTGGTGACGGAGCTGATGGCGCTGCTGCCAGGTCCGGGGAAGCCGACGAAGGTGGTGGTCTCCGAGGCGGGCGCCTCGGTCTATTCGGCCTCCGAGCTCGGGTCGCGGGAGTTTCCGGATCTCGACGTGTCGTTGCGGGGGGCGGTCTCGATCGCGCGGCGGCTGCAGGATCCGCTGGCGGAACTCGTCAAGATCGAGCCGCGAGCGATCGGCGTGGGCCAGTACCAACACGACGTCGACCAGCACCGGCTGGGACGCTCGCTCGAGGCGGTGGTCGAGGATGCGGTGAACGCGGTCGGGGTCGACCTCAACACCGCCTCGGCGCCGCTTCTCGCCCACGTCTCCGGGCTCGGGCCGTCACTGGCCGAGGCGATCGTCGCGCACCGCGACGACAAGGGCGCGTTCCGCAGTCGCAAGGACCTCCTCGCGGTGCCGCGCCTCGGGCCACGGGCCTTCGAGCAGGCGGCCGGGTTCCTGCGGATTCGCGACGGCGTCGAGCCGCTCGACGCCTCGGCGGTACACCCCGAGGCCTATGAGGTGGCCCGACGCATCGTGAAGGCCTGCGGACGCGACCTGCGCAGCCTGATGGGCGACGAGGCCCGGCTGCAGGGCGTCGATCCGGCGGATTTCGTCGACGCGCGCTTCGGCCTGCCGACGGTGCGGGACATCCTCGCCGAGCTCGCCAAGCCGGGGCGCGATCCGCGGCCGGCCTTCGTGACTGCGAGCTTCCAGGACGGCGTCGAGACGATCTCCGATCTCAAGCCCGGGCTGCTGCTGGAGGGCACGGTGACGAACGTCGCGGCCTTCGGCGCCTTCGTCGACGTCGGCGTTCACCAGGACGGCCTCGTCCACGTCTCCCAGCTCGCCGACCGTTTCGTGAAGGACCCCCACGAGGTGGTGAAGGCCGGGGACGTGGTGAAGGTGCGGGTGCTCGAGGTCGACGTGCCCCGCAAGCGGATCAGCCTCTCGATGCGCAAGGAGACCGGCAGCCGCGACGCGCCGCAGCCGCAGGCGGCCCGGCAGCGATCGGCAAGGCCGGAGCACGGCCCGGCGCGCCCGCCCGAGGCCGCGCCCGCGGAACCCGGCAGCTTCGGCGCGGCGCTCATCGACGCGATGAAGCAGCGCTAGCGTTCCCTGGCCGGAGAGCACCGAGGCTCACCCCAGAAGCCCGCCGATCTTGGTCAGCGTGTTCCAGTTGCGGAAGGTCCCGACGCCGCCGGCCCGCGCCGGCGTGATCGCGGACGCCAGCCGCGACCTCCCCTGTCCGTGCGGGAAGTGTGCCCAGAGATCGCCGTCCACCACCGCGAGCCGCTCCTCGCCGGACCGGTAGGGCTCCAGCGCCGCCAGCACCTCCGGCCCCACCGGCCGTCGCATCACCCGCGCCGCCAGCCGCGACGGATCCCGCTCCGCCGCTTCCGGAAACGGGTTGCCGGCGAGGAGCCGCCCCCAGGCGGCGCCCGGCCGCACGATGATGTCGATGGCGCGGCCGAACCGCTCGGCGAAGGCCGCCTCGAGGCGGGCCTCGAGCGCCCGGGGTGACGCGGCCGCCTCGAAGACCAGGTTGCCGGTGGCCCCAAGCGTCCGCGGCCGGAGGAGCCCGAGGCCTGCGGCCATCTCCCGCAGGTCGGCCATCACCACCCGCCGGCCGGGGGCCAGCACGATGCTGTAGAGGAGCGCGACATGGGTGCGGGGCGCGGCCATGCGCCTTCCTAGCACCCGCGCCGCCGCGGTCCCAGATTCAGCTTGATCCCGCCCGCGCGCCGTCGCTAAGTCCGCCGCGCCATGGAACGCTCAAACACGCTCAAGGCCGTCGCCTGGATGATGGGCGCCGTCGTGTCCTTCGTGGCCATGGCCGTCGCCGGGCGCGAAATCCAGGTCGAGATGAACACCTTCGAGCTGATGCTCTACCGCTCGGCGATCGGCTTCGCGGTGGCGCTGGCGATCCTGGCGCGCAGCAAGGGCGGCTTCGCCCAGGTGCGCAGCAAGCGGTTCTCGCTCCACCTCACCCGCAACCTCTTCCACTATACCGGCCAGAACCTCTGGTTCTACGCGGTGATGATCATTCCCCTCAGCCAGCTCGTGGCGCTGGAGTTCACCAACCCGATCTGGGTGGCGCTCCTCGCCCCGCTGCTCCTGGCCGAGCCGCTGACCCGCACCCGCATCCTCGGCGCACTCCTCGGCTTTGTCGGCGTCCTCGTGGTCGCCCAGCCCGGTCGTGCGCCGCTCGAACCCGGGCACGTCGCCGCGCTGACCGCGGCGGTCTGCTTCGCGCTCAACACCATCTTCACCAAGCAGATCATGCGCCATGACAGCGTGCTCTGCGTGATCTTCTGGATGACGCTGCTGCAGGGCCTGGCCAGCCTGGTGCTGTCGCTCCCCGGCGGCATCCCCGCGCCGTCGGCGGCCACGGCGCCGTGGCTGCTGGTGGTGGGGCTGACCGGGCTGTCGGCGCATTACTCCCTGACCTCGGCGCTCGGCTACGCCCCGGCCTCGGTGGTCGCGCCGATGGAGTTCATCCGCCTGCCGCTCATCGCCCTCGTCGGGATGTGGATTTACGGTGAGCCCCTCCGGGCGGCCGTCTTCCTCGGCGCCGGACTCATCGTCGCCGGCAACCTCATCAACCTCCGCGCCGAGACCCGCCGCCGACCCGCCTGACCGGCTCCGGACCCGTGCTCAGATCCTGAACACCGGCTGCAGGATGCGCGGGATGAGGGTGCGGAAGCGCAGCGGCGCGTCGGTGGCGGCCGCGCAGATGCAAGGCCCGTCGTCGGTGGCGCGCGGGGTGTGGACGAGGTCCTCGTCGGCAACCTCGAGATCGCCCGCCCCGTAGAGGCCGGCGGCATCGGAGAAGGCGCCGGAGAGCACCAGCGTCAGCTCGAGGCCCCGGTGGCCGTGGTCCGGCACCGCCTGGCCCGCCGGGATCGACAGCATCCGCAGGCTGCCTTCGGCGCCGTGCCAGAGGATCGCCTGCTTCACCCCGAAGCCAAGGCTGCGCCAGCGCGGCCCCCTCGCGCCGAAGAACCCCGCCAGCGGCGCGGGATAGATGCCGGTGCCGACGGCAGCCGGCGCCGGCGGCTCGGCGCGGTCGAGGGCGGCGAGCGTCCGGTCGCGCAGCCCGTCGGGCACCGGGGCCGGGGCCAGGCCGTCGAGGACGACGCCGCCCAGGGTGCGATGCGCCTCGAGCCCGGCGCGGCAGGTGTCGCAGAGCGAGACGTGGGCAGCGACCAGCACCGCGAAGGGATAGTCGAGCGCGCCCGCCGCGTAGGCGGCCAGCATGGCGTCGGGGACGTGGTGGCCGGGCTCGGTCATTTCCGGAGCTCCCGCAACTCGTGCCGCAACCGGTCGATGGCGAGCCGCAGCCGCGACTTGACGGTGCCGAGCGGCAGGTTGCTCTGCTGGCTGATCTCCCGGTGGGTGAGCTCGCCGAGATAGGCCTTCTCGACGATCTCGCGCTGCCGCGCCGGCAGCGCGCCGAGCGCGGCCCGGAGCTGTGCCACCTCCTCGCCGAGCGCCACAGCGGCGCTCGCGTCGACATCGGTCTCGGCCGTCCCGAGATCCTCCGGCACCGGATAGACCTCGCGGCGCACGAGGTCGATCCGGCGGTAGCGGGCGATCTGGTAGATCCAGCTCGAGACCTGGGCGCGGCCGGGATCGAACTGCGATCGCGCACGCCAGACCCGCAGCATCACGTCCTGCACGATCTCCTCGGCCACCGGCGCCGGCGCGCCGCCCCGCATCGCCATCGCCTTGACGCGGGGCGCGTAGAAGTCGAACAGCCGGGCGAAGGCGGCCCGGTCGCCGCGGTCACGCACGGCGAGCATCCACAACGTCTGCTCCGACAGCTCCGGCTCCTGCTTCTGCATGGCCGCCATCAGGCCCGCAATCGCCGTCCGATGCAATCGGTGCGGCTGCACAGCCGTCATTCCTCCATCGATCCGGACCGCGATCATGATGGGACGGTTACGCAGGCGCCGCGCATTCGGATCTGTTTTTGATCCGTCGGCCGCTCATCGCCGTATCAAGACCGGGAATGAGGAGAAGCCATGCCGCTCGACGCCGCCCCGCAACGCCAGCGCATCGCCGTCATCGGCGGCGGGATCGCCGGCATGGCGACGGCGCTGGCACTGGCGCCACACGCGTCGGTCACGCTCTTCGAGGCGGCGCCGCGCCTCGGCGGCCACGCCCGCACCGTGCTGGCCGGACGCCGCGGCGACACCCCGGTCGACACCGGCTTCATCGTCTTCAACCACGCCACCTATCCGCATCTCGGGCGGCTGTTCCGCGAGCTCGAGGTCCCGGTCGTCCGCAGCGACATGAGCTTCGGCGTCAGCATCGACGGCGGGCGGCTCGAGTACGGCCTGCGCGATCTCCGGGCGCTCTTCGCCCAGCCGGGCAACGCGCTGCGGCCGGGTTTTCTCGCGATGCTGGGCGACATCGCCCGCTTCAACCGCCACGCCGAGGCCACGGCGCGCGACGGGCAGACCGTCGGCGCGCTCGTCGACGCGCTCGGCCTCGGCGAGGGGTTCCGGCGCCACTACCTGCGGCCGTTCTGCGGGGCGATCTGGTCGACGCCGGAGATGGAGGTCGACGCCTTCCCGGCCATGCTCCTCGTGCGCTTCTTCCGCAACCACGGGCTCCTCGGCCTGAGCGGCCAGCACACCTGGTGGACGGTCGCGGGCGGCAGCATCGAGTACGTCCGCCGACTGACCGGCCGCCTCGAAGCCGACGGCGTCACGCTACGCACCGGCGCGCCGGTGCAGGCGGTGCTGCGCGGCGACGCGGGCGCGACGGTCGTCGCCGACGGGATGCCGCTGCGCTTCGATCAGGTGGTGCTGGCCTGCCGTCCGGACCAGGCGCTGGTGCTTCTCGAGCGGCCGACGGTGACGGAGCGGCGCCTCCTCGGCGCGATCCGCAGCCGCGCGAACCGGGCGGTGCTGCATCGGGACCCGGACCAGATGCCGCGGCGGCGGGCCTGCTGGTCGAGCTGGGTCTACCGCACCGGCGGCGCGCCCCGGGGCGGAATCGCGGTCACCTACTGGATGAACCGCCTCCAGGGCATCCCCGACGACGACCCGCTCTTCGTCTCGCTGAACCCGGTGACGCCGATCCCGGACGCACTCGTCTACGACGAGACTGTGTTCCATCATCCGATGTTCGACCAGCCGGCGATCCTCGCTCAGGAGGGCATCGCCGCGATCCAGGGCGAGAACCGCACCTGGTTCGCCGGGGCCTGGCTCCGCAACGGCTTCCACGAGGACGGCATCGCCAGCGCCATGCGCATCGCCCGGCTGATGCGGGTGCCGGCATGGTAGGCCCGGAGCTGGTCGCCGGCTCGACCTGGCACGGGCGGGCCGGCGCGGTCCGCCATGCCTTCCGCCACCGCATCGACTATGTGCTCATCGACCCGGAGGCGCCCGCCGACACCGGCCTTTTCGGACGCAACCGCCGCGCGGTGGCCAGCGTCCACGACCGCGACCACGGCGGGCCGCCGGGAAACGGCGAAGGTGCGGCCTGGGCGCGCCGCGCCCTCGCCGTCCACGGTCTCTCGCGGGATGTCCGGCTGCTGCTCCTGACCCAGCCGCGCTGGCTCGGGCAGGTGTTCAACCCGGTGAGCTTCTGGCTCGCCTATGACGGCGACCGCCTGGTCGCGGCGATCGCCGAGGTGAACAACACCTACGGCGATCGCCACAGCTATCTCTGCGCCAAGCCCGGCTTCGCCGCCATCGAGCCCGGCGACGTGCTGGCCGCCGACAAGGTCTTCCACGTCTCGCCGTTCCAGCCGGTCGCCGGCCGCTACGCCTTCAGCTTCGACATCCGCCCCGACGCCGTCTCGATTCGCATCGCGCATCGCCACGGCAACGAAGGCCTGGTCGCCACCCTCGCCGGGCCGCGCCGGCCGCTGACCGCACCGGCGATCCTGCGCGCCGCCGCGCGCTTTCCCTTCGCCGGCCTGCGGGCGATCACGCTCATCCACTGGCAGGCGCTGCGCCTGCGCCTCAAGGGCGCGCCGTTCCGCCGGCGCCCGCTGCCCCCCGCCGAGGACCTCACCACATGACATCGTTCCTGACCCGGCGGATCGCCGCCGACTTCCTCGCCACCTGCGAGCGGATGGAGACCGGCCGCCTCCGGGTGCGCACGCCGGAGGGCCACGTCCACGACTTCGGCAGCGCCGGCACCGAGGCCGAGCTGCAGCTCAACGACTGGTCGGCGGTGACGGCGCTACTCGCCCGCGGCGACATCGGCTTCGGCGAAGGCTACGTCGCCGGCCTCTGGGATACCCCCTCGATCGAGGCGGTGGTCACCCTCGGCCTGCTGAACGAGGAACCGATGCGCCGCTACGCCTTTCCCAGCGCCTGGCACGGCGTGGTCTTCCGCACCCTCGACCGGGTGGTGCGCCACAACTCGCCCCGTGGCGCCAGCCGCAACATCCGCGCCCACTACGACGTCGGCAACGAGTTCTACGGCGAATGGCTCGACCCGGGCTTCACCTACTCGTCGGCGCTCTTCGCCGATGGCGACAGCGATCTCGCCCGCGGCCACGCGCGCAAGTACGACCGCATCCTCGACGGCCTCGGCGACGCCGACCGGGTCCTCGAGATCGGCTGCGGCTGGGGCGGCTTCGCCGAGCGCGCGGCGGAGCGCGGCCACGATGTCACCGCCATCACCATCTCGCCGAGCCAGAAGGCCTATGCCGACGCCCGGCTCGACGGCCGCGCCGACATCCGGCTCTGCGACTACCGCGCCACCGAGGGGCGCTATCCAGGCATCGTCTCGATCGAGATGATCGAGGCGGTCGGCGAACGCTACTGGCCGGCGTATTTCGCCACCCTCAAGCAGCGCCTCGCCGAGGGCGGGCGCGCGATGCTGCAGGCGATCACCGTCTCGGACGACTACTTTCCGCAGTACCGCCGCGGCAGCGATTATGTCCGGCACACGACCTTTCCCGGCGGCATGCTCCTCTGCAACCGGGCGATCGCCGAGGAGGCCGTCCGGGTCGGATTGCGGGCGGAGACGCCGTTCGCCTTCGGGCGCGACTATGCCGTTACCTGCCGCGCCTGGGCGGACCGCCTGGCCGCCCGGAGCGACCGGCTGACCGCCCTCGGCTACGGCGGGCCGACTCTGCGACACTGGCGCTACTACCTCGAGGCCTGCGCAGCCTGCTTCGCCGTCGGCCGGACGGACGTCATCCAGGTGGAGATTGCCCATGCCTGAAGGCCTGCCCGGCCTCGCCGCGAAGACCGCGCTGGTCCTCGCGATCCTTGCCCTCGTGCTCCTGCTCTGCCAGCGCCTGCTCCTCGGGTTCATGGCGCAGGCGCCGCAAGACTATGCGGACACCGGCCCTGCCTTCGACCTCCGCGCGACCCTGAACGGTCCGCTCGTCGCGAGCGGGGTGATCTACGGACCGACCGGCCGCGTCGCCACGCGCTTCGCGGCCGACATGGAGGGCCGGTGGGACGCCGACGGCGGCACGCTGGCGGAATCCTTTCGCTACGATTCCGGCCGCACCCAGGAGCGCGCATGGCACATCGTCCCCGGCGCCGATGGCCGGTTCACGGCAACCGCCGACGATGTGGTCGGCCCCGGCGCCGGCACCGTCTCCGGGGCGACGGCGACGCTGCGCTACCGGCTGCGCCTGCCGCCCGAGGCCGGAGGCTGGGAGCTCGACGTGACCGACTGGCTCTACCGCGGCGAGGACGGCGTCGTGGTCAACCGCGCGCAGTTCCGACGCTTCGGCATCCTCCTCGGCGAGCTGGTCGGCACCATCCGACCGGCCGGGGAATGAGATGGCGGCCCCGCTCTCCCGTCGCAGCTTCCTGGCCGCCGGCGCAGCCCTCGCGGCCGGCGCCGGCGCCGCGGGGGTGAGCGCAGTGGTCCCCGCCGGTGGCACGATCGTGGAGGTGGACGGCGTGCCGATCCACCTTGCCCGCTCCGGGCGCGGCCGGCCGGTCTGCCTCATCCACGGCGCGAGCGGCAACCTCAACGACATGACCTTCCGACTCGGTCCGATGCTCGCCGAGCGCTACGAGGTGATCGCCGTCGATCGTCCCGGCCATGGCCTGAGCGGCCTGCCGCCCGGCGGCGGGGTGTCGATCAATCGCCAGGCCGCCCTCCTGCGCGGCGCGCTCGACGCCATCGGCATCCGCCGGCCGATCGTCGTCGGGCACAGCTACGGCGGCGCGGTGGCACTCGCCTGGGCGGTCGACACGCCGGATTCCCTCTCCGCCCTCGTCCTGCTCGCGGCGCCGTCGCAGACCTGGGACGGCGGCCTCGGGCTGACCACCGATCTCCTCGCCAACCCGGTGACCGGCCCCGTCGCCGCCCGGACCTTGCCACATCTCGCCACCGAGGGGCTAGCCGAGCGCACCCTGGCCACCACCTTCGCCCCACAGGCGCCGCCCGCCGGATACCTCGATCACCTCGATCTCGCGCTGGTGCTCCAGCCCGCGAGCCTCCGCGAGAACGCCCGCCAGCTCGTCGGCCTGAAGGAAGAGCTGCGGCCGATGATCCCGTCCTACCCCGGCCTGTCGATGCCGGTCGAGATCGTCCACGGCGAGGCCGACACCACCGTCGGCCTCGAGATCCACTCAGCCGTCCTGGCGCGGCAGGTCCCCGCCGCGCACTTCACCCGCCTGCCCGGAATCGGCCACATGCTCCACCAGGTGGCGACAAAAGACGCCGCCAGGGCCGTGGCCTCGGTGGGCTGAAACCGCCGCGGCAGGATCCTGCCGAGCGCGGTCGGCGCGCAGAACTTCCCGATGTTTGTGGCGTTGCCCCCCGGAAGTCCCGCCGCACCCGGCGGGACCCGTGAGGAGAGACGAACCCAATGCCACTGATCCAGGGCACCAACGCCGCCGACGAACTCGACGGCACCAATGGCTACGACTACATCCTCGGCAAGGACGGCGGTGACGAGATCGTCGCCCGAGGCGACGCCGACTACGTCGACGGCGGCGAAGGCGACGACGTCATTCACGGGTACGGCGGTAGCGACACCCTCTTCGGCTCGGCCGGCGATGACGAGATCACCGGTAACGCGGACGACGACGCGTCTCCACGGCGGCGCCGACAACGATACGCTGTCCGGTGGCGACGGCAACGACCTCGTTTGGGGCGATGCCGGTGCCGACATCCTGCGGGGCAACAAGGGCGCCGACAAACTCTTCGGCGGCGACGACGACGACGTGCTGAACGGCGGCAACGGCAACGACCGGCTGGTCGGCGGCGCCGGCGACGATCGGCTCAAGGCAGGCGGCGGCAACGATGTCATGGTCGGCGGCGGCGGCGACGATACCTTCTTCTTCACCAGCGGCGAACGACAAGATCAAGGACTTCGCCGCCTCGGACGAGTTGATCAACCTCAAGAAGATCGACGGCCTCGCCAACTTCGCCGACGTCGCCGCGGTCTCCGAGCAGGATGGCAACAACGTGGTGATGACCTTCGACGAAGGCATGCTGACGCTGAAGCACGTCGACATCAACGACCTCTCCATCGACAACTTCCTGCTCTGAAACGGGAAAGAGGGGCCGCAAGGCCCCTCTTCGCTTCGGTCGGTCTTCTTCGTCCTGCCCGACGGTGCCGCCCGTGATCAGCTGCAGCCCGAGGTGCCGCCGCAGGTGTTGCACTTCATGCAGGTGCCGTTCCGGACCAGCGTGAAATTGCCGCACTCGCCGCAAGGATCGCCCTCGTAGCCCTGCATCTTCGCCTTGGTCCGCGCGTCGATGGCGGTGACGCTGGCCATGCCGACCTCGCGCACCGCCAGCCCGCTCAGCGCGCCCATCTCCAGCGCCCCGGCGACCGCCGCCCCGCCCTGCAGCACCATCAGCTCCTGCGGCAGCCGCTTGCGCAGGTAGCCGGTGGAGGAGAGCTGCTTGATCACCGCGATCGAACTCTGCGCCCTCTCGCCGTCGACCCGGGCGACGTTGCCGGCGGCAGCCCGCTCTTCCTCGCCGCGGCCGAGGTCGTCGAAGCTCTCGCCGGTCGGCTTCACGTGGGCGAGGTCGGTGCGGTCGAGGTAGCTCACCGCCAGCTCGCGGAAGATGTAGTCGAGGATCGAGGTGGCGTTCTTGATCGAGTCGTTGCCCTGCACCATCCCCGCCGGCTCGAAGCGGGTGAAGGTGAAGGCTTCAACGAACTCCTCGAGCGGCACCCCGTACTGGAGGCCGACCGAGACGGCGATGGCGAAGTTGTTCATCATCGCCCGGAAGGCCGCGCCCTCCTTGTGCATGTCGATGAAGATCTCGCCCAGGGAGCCGTCCTGGTACTCGCCGGTGCGCAGGTAGACCTTGTGGCCGCCGACGATGGCCTTCTGGGTGTAGCCCTTGCGTCGCTCGGGCAGCCGCTGGCGGTTGGCGCGCTCGATCTCCTTGTAGATGATCTTCTCGACGATCTTCTCGGCGAGCACCGTGACCCGCTCGGCCTGCGGCGCCTCGAGTCAGCACCTCCTCCAGATCCTCGTCGTCCTCGATCAGCGCGGCCGAGAGCGGCTGGCTGAGCTTGGAGCCGTCGCGGTAGAGCGCGTTGGCCTTGACCCCGAGCGACCAGGAGAGCTCGTAGGCGGCCTTGCAGTCGCCGATCGTCGCCTCGTTCGGCATGTTGATGGTCTTGGAGATCGCCCCCGAGACGAAGCTCTGCGCCGCCGCCATCATCCGGATATGGCTCTCCACCGAGAGGTACCGCGTGCCGGTCTTGCCGCAGGCATTGGCGCAGTCGAAGACCACGTAGTGCTCGGGGCGAAGGTGCGGCGCGCCTTCCAGCGTCATCGTCCCGCAGACATGGGCGTTGGCCGCCTCGACCTGCGTCCGGCTGAAGCCCAGATGCCGCAGCAGGTCGAAGGCCGGGTCCCGCAGCTTCTCCGCCGGGATGCCGAGGACGCCGGTGCAGAACTCCTCGCCCAGCGTCCACTGGTTGAAGACGAAGCGGATGTCGAAGGCGGTCGGCAGCGCCGCCTCGATCTTCTCGATCTCGGCCTTGCCGAAGCCGTGGCCGATCAGCGCCGTGGCGTTGATCTCCGGGGCGTTGCCGAGCGTGCCGTGGCCGACGGCGTGGGCGATGATCTCCTCGACCTCGGCCGGCTTGTAGCCAAGGTTGACCAGCGCCCCCGGCACCGCCCGGTTGATAATCTTGAAGTAACCGCCACCGGCCAGCTTCTTGAACTTCACCAACGCGAAGTCGGGCTCGATGCCGGTGGTGTCGCAGTCCATCACCAGGCCGATGGTGCCGGTCGGCGCGATCACCGTGGTCTGGGCATTGCGGAACCCGTGCTTCTCGCCCAAAGCCAGCGCGTCGTCCCAGACCGCATGCGCGAGGTTGAGGAGCGCACTGTCCGGGCAGCTCGAATGGTCGAGCGCCACCGGCGGCACCGCCAGCCCCTCGTAGCCGTCGAGATGGCCCTCCGCCGCACGGCGGTGGTTGCGGATCACCCGCAGCATGTGCGGCGCGTTGGCGGCGTAGCCCGGGAACGCCCCGAGCTCGCCCGCCATCTCGGCCGAGGTCGCGTAGGAGGCCCCGGTCATGATCGCCGACAGCGCACCGCAGAGCGCCCGCCCCTCGGGGCTGTCATAGCCGAAGCCCATGGTCATCAGCAGGCCGCCGACGTTGGCGTAGCCGAGGCCGAGGGTGCGGAAGCGGTAGGAGAGCTCGGCGATCCGCGGGCTCGGGAACTGCGCCATCAAGACGGAGATCTCGAGGGTGACCGTCCAGAGCCGGGTGGCATGGACGTAGGCCTTGGCGTCGAACTGGCCGCCCTTGAGGAAGGTGAGCAGGTTCATCGACGCGAGGTTGCAGGCAGTGTCGTCGAGGAACATGTACTCCGAGCACGGGTTCGACGCCCGGATCGGCCCGTCCTCCGGGCAGGTGTGCCAGGCGTTGATGGTGTCGTGGAACTGCACCCCCGGGTCGGCGCAGGCCCAGGCGGCGTGGCCGATCTGGTCCCAGAGGTCGCGGGCCTTCACCGTCTTCGCCACCTTGCCGTCGGTCCGGCGGGTGAGCTGCCAGTCGGCATCCTCGCGCACCGCCTTCAGGAACGCGTCGGTGACCCGCACCGAGTTGTTGGAGTTCTGCCCCGACACAGTCAGGTAGGCGTCGCTGTCCCAGTCGGTGTCGTAGGTGCGGAAGTCGATCGACGTGTAGCCCTGCTCGGCATACTGCAGGATGCGCTTCACGTAGGTCTCGGGCACCATCGCCTTCTTCGCCGAGCGGATCGCCGCCTTGAGACCCGCGTTGACCTTGGGGTCGAAGGCGTCAGCCTCCTTGCCGTCCCAGGTCCGGATCGCGGCGAAGATCTCGTTGAGCTTGGCCTCGTGCACCTTCGAGCCGGCGACAAGCGAGGCGACCTTCTGCTCCTCGACCACCTTCCAGTTGATGAAGTCCTCGATGTCCGGGTGATCCATGTCGCAGATCACCATCTTCGCCGCGCGCCGGGTGGTGCCGCCCGACTTGATGGCACCCGCCGCCCGGTCGCCGATCTTCAGGAAGCTCATCAGCCCCGACGACTTGCCGCCGCCGGCCAGCTTCTCGTTCTCGGCACGCAAGCTGGAGAAGTTGGTGCCGGTGCCCGAGCCGTACTTGAACAGCCGCGCCTCCCGGGTCCAGAGGTCCATGATGCCGCCGTCCTGCACCAGGTCGTCGGAGACCGACTGGATGAAGCAGGCATGCGGCTGCGGGTGCTCGTAGGCGGAGGTGGAGCGGGTGAGCTCGCCGGACTGGAAGTCGACGTAGTAGTGCCCCTGCCCCGGACCGTCGATGCCATAGGCCCAGTGCAGCCCGGTGTTGAACCATTGCGGGCTGTTCGGCGCGCCCATCTGTGCGGCCAGCATGTAGCGCATCTCGTCGTAGTATGCCCGCGCGTCCGCCTCGGTGGAGAAGTAGCTGCCCTTCCAGCCCCAGTAGGCCCAGGCGCCGGCCAGCCGGTCGAACACCTGCTTCGCCGTGGTCTCGCCCACGGACCGGGCATCCTCGGGCAGCTCCGCCAGCTTCGCCTCGTCCGGGACCGAGCGCCACAGGAACGCCGGCACGCCCTTCTCGCGCACCCGCTTCAGCGCCGCCGGCACCCCGGCCTTGCGGAAGTACTTCTGCGCCAGCACGTCGGAGGCCACCTGGCTCCAGCCCTCGGGGACCTCGATGTTGTCGAGGCTGAACACCACCGAGCCGTCGGGATTGCGAATCTCCGAGCTCGTGGTTCGGAACGCGAGGGCTCCGTAGGCCCCGGTGTCCTCGGTGGTGAAGCGGCGCTCGATCTTCATGTCACTATCCCTGGCTCTTGCCTGCCTGCGGGCGCTTGCTGCGCCTACCAGATGTTGTGCTCCGTCTGGAGCGGACCACCAGCAAATGACGAGTTGGGCCGTGCGTCAATCGAAATATTGCTCGCGACCACCACATTTTGTGTTTGACACGCATTCCGTCCACCAAGGGCTGTTAACGCCCCCTTAAGGAACGAGTCGCGGCGGCCCGGATCCGCGCCAGACCGCCGGTGTCCGAGGTCCGCCGCGGCTGGCTGCCGTCCTCGAATGCCGCCCGCGGCGCGCCCCGAGAAGGTCGGACGGGGGCGGTCAAGCGGGTGAAATTCCCCGCGCGGACACCCGGTTTACGAAAGATGAATCCGGAAACATATCTTCAGAAACATCAGATACTTGACGCCTCTGCGCACTGTGCGCAGGAGGCGTCAGTCGCGCCTGATCTCCACCACCAGCCGCTGGAAATACGGCGCCTCCGGGGTGCAGATGATGCTCGGCCAATCCGGATGATGCAGGCTGTCCGGCCGGTGCTGCGCCTCGAGGCAGAGCCCGGCATAGGGCCCGTAGGTCTGCCCCTCGTGCCCCGGCGTCCCGATCGTCATCTCCGAGGCGTCGAAGAGCTGCAGACACGGCTCGTCCGTCCAGAGTTCCAGCCGCCTCGCCGTCCGCGGGCACCGCACCCGCGCCGCCGCGCGCTTGCGGTCGCGGCCCGCCCGGAGGTCGAGGTTGTTGTCGATCTTCGTGTCGCCAACCTCGCGCTCCGTGGAGAAATCGAGCGGCGTCCCCTCCAGCGGCCGCACCTCCCCGGTCGGGATCAGCTCCGCGTCCGTGGGGGTATATTCCTCGGCGTCCACCCAGAGCAGGTGATCCTTCACCGTCCCTGCCCCGCCCAGATTGTAATAGCTGTGGTTGGCGAGGTTGACCGGCGTCGGCCGGTCCGGCACGCCCGCCATCTCGCAGATCAGCCGCGGCCCCTCGAGCCGGAACGTCACCGCGAAGTTGACCGCGCCGGGGTAGCCTTCCTCGCCATCCGGGCTGGCATAGGCGAGCTGCACCGTCCCCGAGCCGCTGTCGACCTCCATCGTCCAGACCCGGTTGCCGAGCCCGACTGCGCCGCCGTGCAGGTGATGCCGCCCCTCGCTCGGGGTGAGCTGCCAGGTCTTCCCGTCGAGGTCGAACGTCGAGTTCGCCGTCCGGTTTGCCACCCGCCCGACGATCGCCCCGTGCGAGCGCGAATGCCGCAGGTAGTCCTCGACCCGCGGAAACCCCAGCACCATCGGCAGGCTGCCGTCCGGCCCGTCGACCCGCCAATCCCGCACCACGCAGCCGTAGCTCAGGATCGACACCGCGGCGTCGCCGCTCTCGAGCACCACCTCCTCGACGGCACGACCGTCGTCGATGCGGCCGAACGGACGCTTTTTCATTGGAGACCTCCCCGGTGTTTTCCGATCTCTGCCACGAGAACCGGAGACACCGCCAGCCCCTCGGGGGCCGGGAGGCGTTCGATCAGCGGAAAGCCTGCTTTATCGCCGTGCCCGCCCGGGAGAAGTCCATCTTGCCGGTATGCCGCGCCTTCAGCGTCGCCATCACCTTGCCCATGTCGCGAATCGAGCAGGCGCCGGTCTCCTCGATGGCGTCGGCCACCGCCTTGTCGACCTCGTTCTCCGACATCTGCCGCGGCAGGTAGGTCCGGATGATGTCGATCTCCTGCCGCTCCTGGTCGGCGAGGTCGAGCCGGCCGCCCTCCTCGTAGGCGCGCGCGCTCTCCTGGCGCTGCTTCACCATCTTGCCGAGGATCGCGACGATGTCCGCGTCCGAGACCCCGTCGGAATTGTCCTCCGTCCGGGCGGCGATGTCGCGATCCTTGATCGCGGCACAGATCAGCCGCAGCGTCGACACGCGCTGGGTATCGCGCGCCTTGATCGCGTCTTTGAGGTCCCCTGAGAATCGCTCCCGGATCATCCTGCTACCTTGATCTTTCTGCCGGAACACGGCGTAGACTGGAATATATAAGCTTCGTGACACTTCGCTGCAAGCGACGGGTGGTGCTGATAAGCCCTTGATATGACGCGTGCAATTCCGGAACCGCGTGACTTGACCGCCCGGCGGGGCGCGCGTAGGTTGCGCCCCAAACCCTTCAGGATTCGATCCCCCCATGACCGCACGTGCCGCCCCTTCGGACCAGGCGCTGGCCTCGGCGCCGGACGGCGCGCTGCATCCGACGGCCTGCATCGTGCTCTCGGACGGCCAGGTCTTCTACGGCCGCGGCTTCGGCGCGACGGGGATCGCGGTGGCGGAGCTCTGCTTCAACACCGCGATGACCGGATACCAGGAAATCATGACCGATCCGTCCTATGCCGGGCAGATCGTCACCTTCACCTTCCCCCATGTCGGCAACGTCGGCGTCAACCCCGACGACGACGAGACCGCCGACCCGGTGGCCGCCGGCATGGTGGTGAAGTGGGACCCCACCGAGCCCTCGAGCTGGCGCGCCGCCGGCACCCTCTCGGACTGGCTCGGCCGCCGCGGCCGCATCGGCGTCGGCGGCATCGACACCCGGCGCCTCACCCGGGCGATCCGCCTGCAGGGCGCGCCGCACGTCGCCATCTGCCACGACCCCGACGGCGATTTCGACCTCGACGACCTCGTCGCCCGCGCCCGCGCCTTCCCGGGCCTCGAAGGCATGGACCTCGCCCGGGACGTCACCTGCGCCCAGAGCTACCGCTGGGACGAGATGCGCTGGGCCTGGCCCGAGGGCTACGCCCGCCGCGCCAAGCCCGGCCGCCGGGTGGTGGCGATCGACTACGGCGCCAAGCGCAACATCCTGCGCTGCCTCGCCTCGGCGGGCTGCGACGTCACCGTCCTGCCCGCCACCGCCACCGCCGAGGACATCTTCGCCCACGACCCCGAGGGCCTCTTCCTCTCGAACGGCCCCGGCGACCCGGCGGCGACCGGCGAATACGCGGTGCCGATGCTCCGCGAGGTGCTCGACCGCAGCAGCATCCCGGTCTTCGGCATCTGCCTCGGCCACCAGATCCTCGCCCTCGCCCTCGGCGCCCGCACCATCAAGATGAACCACGGCCACCACGGCGCCAATCATCCGGTGAAGGAGCTTTCGACCGGAAAGGTCGAGATCACCTCGATGAATCACGGCTTCACCGTCGACAGCCAGACCCTGCCGCGCGGGGTGATCGAAACCCATGTCTCGCTCTTCGACGGCTCGAACTGCGGCATCGCCACCGAGGACGGCCGCATCTTCACGGTCCAGCACCATCCCGAGGCGAGCCCGGGTCCCCAGGACAGCTTCTACCTGTTCGAGCGCTTCGTCGCCTTGATGGACAACGTCAAGCAGGCCGCTGATTAATATTTAAGAATCGGCCCGCTTAACGGCTCGTTAAACCTCCCGTACCAATCCTCGCAGTCACGGCGCGAGTATTGGTATGGCCCAGGTTCTTCCGTTCACCGCCCCCGAACCCGCGCCCTCCGGCGGCGGCGTCGCGCGCCCGCGTCCGTATCTCGGCGACGTCCTCGTCCGCCTCGGGCACCTCGCGCCCGAGGAACGCGACGCGGCGCTGAACCAGCAGCAGCAGCAGGACACCCTCCTCGGCACCATCCTCGTCGTCAGCGGCCTCGTCTCCCGCGACCAGCTCGACGAGGCGCTGTCGGAACAGTCGGGCCTCGGCCGCATCAACCTCGACGCAGCACCCCCCGACCCGACGCTGATGGACGCCGTCGACCCCTACACCTGCCTGAAGCTCGACGCCGTGCCGTGGCGGCACTTCGGCGGCCGCCACGTCATCGCGGTGGCGAACCCCGCGGACGGTCCCGCGGCGATGCAGGCCCTCGCCGCCGATCCGGCGCGGGCCGCACTGGCCATCGCCCGGCCCGAAGCGATCCGCCGGGCAATCAACCGCCACTTCGGCGCGCAGATGCGCCGCGACGCCGCGACGCGCTGCCCCTCGGACCTGAGCTGCCGGTCGCTGATGAGCCACCGCACGAGCTGGCGCAAGCTCGGGTCCATCGCGGCCCTCGCCGGCGGCATCGCGACAGCACCCTGGCTGGCGCTGCAACTGGCGCTCGCCTGGATCCTCGTCGCCAACCTCGCCACCATGGCGCTGCGACTGGTGGCGATCTTCACCCGGCTCCGGCGCGGCCCCCGCGTCGTCACCTCCGTGCCGCGGCTCGTCGACTACAAGCGCCTGCCGCCGGTCTCGGTGCTGGTGCCGCTCTGGCGTGAGGAACGCGTGGCCGCACAGCTCCTCGAGGCGCTCTCGGCGATGGAGTACCCGGCACCGCTCCTCGACATCAAGCTGGTGCTCGAGGAGGAGGACGAGACCACCCGCGCCGCCATCGCCCGCAGCGTCCTGCCACCGACGATCGAGGTGGTGACGGTCCCCAAGGACACGCTCCGCACCAAGCCCCGGGCGATGAACTACGCCCTGCCCTTCTGCCGCGGCGAGATCATCGGGGTCTACGACGCCGAGGACAAGCCCGACCCCGGCCAGATCCGCGCCGTCGTCCAGCACCTGATGGACGCCGCCCCGGACGTCGCCTGCGTCCAGGGATACCTCGACTTCTACAACACCGCCGACAACTGGCTCGCCCGCTGCTTCACCATCGAGTACGCCACCTGGTTCCGGGTGCTCCTCACCGGCGTCCAGCGCCTCGGCCTGCCGATCCCCCTCGGCGGCACCACGGTCTTCTTCCGCCGCCGCGCGCTCGAGGAAATCGGCGCCTGGGACGCCCACAACGTCACCGAGGACGCCGACCTCGGCATGCGGCTGGCCCGCTTCGGCTACCGCTGCGAGATGATCGCCACCACCACGATGGAGGAGGCGAACTGCCACGGCGCGCGGCGCTGGATCGGCCAGCGGTCGCGCTGGCTCAAGGGCTACGCCATCACCTGGGCCACCCACATGCGCAACCCGGCCCGTCTCCGGCGCGAGCTCGGCTGGCGCGGATTCCTCGGCTTCCAGGTGCTGTTTCTCGGCGGCATGACCTCCTACCTGGCGCTGCCGCTCCTCTGGCTGCTCGCCGCAGCCGCCATCGGACTGCGAGCGCCGGTCTACGACCACCTGCCCGGCCCGCTCCTCGCCGCGTTCTTCGTCTCGATGGCCCTCGGTCAGATCGTGATGGTGACGACCGCCGGTCTGGCGCTGATCGACAGCGGCCGTGCCCGGATGCTGCCCTGGATCCTCACCCTGCCGCTTTACTGGCCGCTCGGCGCGCTGGCGGCCTACCGCGCGGTCGCCGAGGTCTTCTACGCCCCGTTCTACTGGAACAAGACCGAGCACGGCCTGCACCTGCCCGCGCGGCGGTCCTGATCCACGGGCAAGGGGATCACCCCCGCCACGCCTCCTCGGCGATCCCCTGCAGCGCCAGCAGCGCGGTGAGGTCCGAAACCGCCAGCCGCGCGTCCGCGGCCGCCGCCAGCGCCGGCTTGGCGCGGTAGGCGACCCCGAGCCCCGCCGCCCGCACCATGTCGAGGTCGTTGGCCCCGTCGCCCACCGCCAGCGCCGCCTCGGCGCCGAACCCGGCCGCCGCCGAGATCGCCTCCAGTGCCGCGAGCTTGGCCTGCCGCCCCAGGATCGGCCGCCCGACCTCGCCCGTCAGCCTGCCGTCGGCGACCTCCAGGCGGTTCGCCTGGTTGCGGACAAAGCCCGCTTCCGCCGCCACCCGCTCGGTGAAAAAGCTGAACCCGCCCGAGACCAGCGCCGTCTCGGCCCCCAGCGCCGCCATGGTCTGCACCAGCGTCCGCGCCCCGGGATTGAGCCGCACCCGCTCGCGGTAGCACTCCTCGAGCACCGACGCCGGCAGGCCCTTCAACAGCGCTACCCGGGCGATCAGCGCCGCCTCGAAGTCGAGCTCGCCCTTCATCGCCGCCTCGGTGATCTCCGCCACCTCCGCCTTCAACCCGGCGAAGTCCGCCAGCTCGTCGATGCACTCGACCCCGATGATGGTCGAATCCATGTCGGCGATCAGCAGCCGCTTCCGCCGCCCCGCCGCCGGCACCACGTTGGCGTCGCACCCCGGCACCGCGAACCCCGCCGGCAGGTCGCCCTCGAAGCCGATCTCCACCGCACTCGCCGCCAGTCGCCGCGGTGCGCCCCCGACCTCCCGCGCCGCCGCCGCAGCCGCCGCGTCGGACACTCCGGCGGCGGCAGTGAGCACCAGCACCCGCGCCGTCATCGTATGCGTCCGCCCGCGCACCGAACCTGCCCTTGGCGAGGCACTGCCTCGCGCAGGTTCGTTCCCCGGAGCGCGCGAGCGCGGAGGGGAAGGGGCGTCGGGCAGATCCGTCGGCCTGTAATCCGCGCGCGCCTGCCTGGCGGGCGCGGCAACGCGCCTGCCGGGGGCAGGCAGGCGCGCGCGGATTTGTGTACCCCAAATCCGCGAAGTGAATGCCGCGGTCGCGCGCGCGGCTTCGACTGAGAGCTCCCGGCGTAAACCGAAAATTATTCTTCATTAACCTCAATGATATCAAGGCGTTCACGCGTGAACACTTTCAGTTCACACCGCCGCGCGCCGCGCCGCCTGCACCCGCTGGTGCAGCATCTCCGCCACCAGGAACGCCAGCTCCAGCGCCTGCGCCGCATTGAGCCGCGGGTCGCAGGCCGTGTGATACCGGTCGCTGAGGTTCTCATCCGTCACCGCCCGCACCCCGCCGGTGCACTCGGTCACGTCCTGCCCGGTCATCTCGAAATGCACCCCGCCCGGGATCGTCCCCTCCGCCCCGTGAATGGCGAAGAACTCCCGCACCTCGCGCAGCACCCGCTCGAACGGCCGGGTCTTGTATCCCGACGCCGACTTGATGGTGTTGCCGTGCATCGGATCGCAGGACCAGACCACCTTGCGCCCCTCGCGCTCCACCGCCCGGATCAGCCGCGGCAGGTGCTCGGCCACCTGCCCCGCCCCGAACCGCGCGATCAGCGTCAGCCGCCCCGCCTCGTTCTTCGGGTTCAGCCGGTCGATCAGCTTCAAGAGGTCGGTCTCCGAGATCGACGGCCCGCATTTCAGCCCGATCGGGTTCTGCACCCCCCGCGCGAACTCCACGTGCGCCCCGTCCGGCTGCCGCGTCCGGTCGCCGATCCAGATCATGTGCCCCGACCCCGCCACCGGAATCCCGGTCGTCGAGTCGATCCGGCAGAGCGCCTCCTCGTACTCGAGCAGCAGCGCCTCGTGCGACGTATAGAAATCCACCCGGTGCAGCGCGTCCGCATTGTCCGGGCTCACCCCGGCCGCGCCCACGAACTCCAGCGCCTCCGAGATCCGGTTGGCGAGCTTGTGGTACTGCTCGTACCCCGCCTGCCCGGAGGTGAAGTCCAGCGTCCACGAATGGATCCGGGTGATGTCCGCGTACCCGCCCTGGCTGAACGCCCGCAGCAGGTTCAGCGTCGCCGCCGCCTGGGTATAGGCCTCGAGCATCCGCGCCGGATCCGGCACCCGCGCCGCTTCGGTGAACTCGAACCCGTTGATGATGTCGCCCCGGTAGGACGGCAGCTCCACCCCGCCCTGCACCTCGGTCGGTGCCGAGCGCGGCTTGGCGAACTGCCCGGCCATCCGCCCGATCTTCACCACCGGCACCTTGGCGCCGAAGGTCAGCACCACCGCCATCTGCAGCATCACCTTGAAGGTGTCGCGGATGTTGTCGGCCGAAAGCTCGGCAAAGCTTTCGGCGCAATCCCCGCCCTGCAGCAGGAACGCCCGCCCCTCCGACGCCTCGGCGAGCTGCGCCTTCAGCTTCCGCGCCTCGCCGGCAAAGACCAGCGGCGGATAGGTGCCGAGCTTCTTCTCCACCGCGGCCAGCGCCACGGGATCGGGATACTCGGGCATCTGGATCCGCGGACGCGACCTCCACGCGGATTTGCTCCAGTCGGCGCACATGGCTCGGCCTCCCCAACAGGCTCCTCGCAGGTTGCGCCGCTCTATAGAAGAGCCGCGCCGCCTTGACCAGACCTCGGGCGCCGCAGATTCGGCCTTGACCGGCCCTGCCCCGGTCCGCGTAGTTCGCGCATGTGCCCAGCCGTCGCCAGCGCCGCTCCCGACCCGCGACCCCAGCGGTTCGTGTTCCTGCTCCTCGACAACTTCACCCTCATCGCCTTCGCCGGCGCCATCGAGCCGCTGCGCATCGCCAACCGCATGGCCGGCCGCAGCCTCTACGAGTGGCAGGTGGTCAGCGAGACCGGCGGCCCGGTGACCGCCTCGAACGGCGTGGTCCTGCAGGCCGACGCCGCCCTCGGCGAGGTGGGCCGCGACGCGGTGATCCTGGTGGTGAGCGGGCTCCAGGTGAAGCAGGCGATCACCCGGCCCGTCCTCACCTGGCTCCGCCGCGAGGCCCGCCTCGGCCTGCCCATCGGTGCGCTCTGCACCGGCGCCCAGGTGCTCGCCGAGGCCGGCCTTCTCGAGCGGCACCGCTGCACCATCCACTGGGAGAACCGCGACAGCTTCGAGGAGGACTTCCCCGAGATCGAGCTCACCCAGAACATCTACGTCATCGACCGCGACCGCTACACCGCCGCGGGCGGCGCCGCCTCCACCGACCTGATGCTGAAGCTCATCGCCCAGAAGCACGGTGCGGAGCTCGCCAACCTCGTCGCCGACCAGATGATCCACACCCAGATCCGCTCCGACACCGACGAGCAGCGCCTGTCGATCCCCACCCGCATCGGCGTGCGCCACCCCAAGCTCGCCACCGTCATCCACCGGATGGAAGCCCACGTCGAGGACCCGGTCTCGCCGATGCTGCTGGCCCAGGACGTCGGCATGTCCACCCGCCAGCTCGAGCGGCTGTTCCGCCGCTACCTCAACCGCAGCCCGAAGCGCTATTACATGGAGCTCCGCCTCGGCAAGGCGCGCAACCTGCTGATGCAGACCGACATGAGCGTCATCGAGGTGGCGCTGGCCTGCGGTTTCGCCTCGCCGTCGCACTTCTCGAAATGCTACCGGGCGCTCTACAAGACCACCCCCTACCGCGAGCGCGGCGCCTCCGAGGCGGCGACCTGATCTGGAGCCCATGATGTCCGACACAGAAGCGACCGCCTGATGCGCCCCGGCCCCGAGACCCCCGCCGTCGTCAGCGGCGGCGCTTCCGGCCTTGGCGCCGCCACCGCGCGCGCCCTCGCCCGCCGCGGCGCCCGCGTGGCGATCCTCGACCTCGACGCCGAGCGCGGCGCCGCCGTCGCCGGCGAGGTCCACGGCCTCTACTGCACCACCGACGTCACCGACCCCGCCTCCGTCGCCGAGGCCATCGCCCGCGCCGAGGCCGCCCACGGCGTGGCGCGGATCGCGGTGACCTGTGCCGGGATCGCCCCGGCCGGGCGCAGCGTCGACCGCGACGGCCGCCCCCACGACCCCGGCCTCTTCGGCCGGGTGATCGCCGTCAACCTCGTCGGCACCTTCAACGTCGCCACCCAGGCCGCCGCCCGGATGGCTGCCGCCGCGGCGCTCAACGACGACGGCGAGCGCGGCGTGGTGGTGACCACCGCCTCGGTCGCCGCCTTCGAGGGCCAGATCGGCCAGATCGCCTATGCCGCCTCGAAGGGCGCCGTCGCCGCGATGGCCCTGCCGATGGCCCGCGACCTCGCCAAGGCCGGCGTCCGCGTGGTGTCGATCGCGCCCGGCCTGTTCCTCACGCCGATGCTCGAGGGCCTGCCCCAGGAGGCCCAGGCCAGCCTCGGCGGCCAGGTCCCCTTCCCCGCCCGGCTCGGCAGCCCGGACGAATACGCCGCCCTCGTCCTGCAGATCGCCGAGAACGCCATGCTCAACGGCTCGGTGATCCGCCTCGACGGCGCAATCCGCATGGGTCCGCGCTAGCGGCTCGGCGGCCCCACCGACTCGCGGTCGACCAGCGGGCACTCCACCTTGATCTGCGGTTTGCGCCCCACCCCGCCGCCGACCTGCCCGTCGATGAGCGCCGACGCCGCCTGCAGCCCCATCTCGTGGTGCGGCAGCACCACCGTGGTCAGCGGCGGCCGCATGAACTGCGCGATCTCCCGGTCGTCGTAGCCCACGACCGACACGTCCTCGGGCACCCGCAGCCCGCGCTCCTTCAGCGCGTCGTAGCAGCCGAGCGCCATCATGTCGTTGGCGACGAAGATCGCCGTCGGCGGCTCGGCCAGCGCCATCAGCGCCGCGGTATGCTCGTACCCCGTCGGCGGCTCCCAGTTCCCGGGCCGCACCAGCGCTGGGTCGAACAGGATGTCGTACTCCGCCAGCGCCCGCCGGTAGCCGTTCAGCCGGTCCCGCGACGGATCGGTCCAGGACTGCCCGTGGATATGCGCGATCCGCCGGTGCCCGGCCCGGATCAGGTGCAGCGTCGCCACGTAGCCGCCGAGGAGCTCCCCCGGCACCACCGACGCCAGCGAGTGGTCCGGCACGAAGCAGTTGAGCAGCACCGTCGGCACCCCGTAGAGCCGCGGGTCCGGCCGGATTCGCCGGGTCAGCACCGTGGCGTGGATGAGCCCGACCAGCGGCTGCCCCACCAGCCCGCCGATCAGCGTCGACGCGAGGTCGGGATCGCCATGGCTCACCCCCGCGGTCACCGTAATCCCGTGCTCCCAGGCCCGCTCGCTCACCGCGTCGAACTGCAGCGCGCACCAGGGATCGGTGGAGATCTCGTCGGCGATGAACCCGATGACGCTCGAGCCCACCCGCTCGGGCTCCGCCGGCCGATGCCGCGCCAGGGCATAGCCAAGCTCCCGCGCCGCATCGCGCACCCGCTGCCGGGTGGCGGGCGAGATCCGCGCCCCGAGGCTGTTGTTGAGCACCAGCGACACCGTCGTCTGCGACACCCCGGCCACCGCGGCGACGTCGATCATCGTCGGGGGACGGCGCGCATCGGACGCGTCGTCCCCCGGGCCGGCGGTGATCCTTCTGTCGCCCGTCATCCTGGTGCCTGATCGCCCGCCCGGCCGCCCTCCCTGGCGGACCGGGAATATTATCGGCATTAGCAAATTGATATGTCAACGATAATTTGGATTGCCTTTCGGCCGCTAATTCTATTAGCATGGGGCAGACCCATGCCCCTCGGGGCGGTCGCGGCAGCTCGCGCCGGCCAAAAGGCGGGGCACCGGAAACAACGGGAGGAAACCACATGAATCGCTTCGTCGTCTCCGCCATCGCGGCGTCGCTGGCCTTCGCCGGCGTCACCGCGCAGGCCCAGGACAAGCCCCAGCTCGCCTTCGTCGTCAACGCCGCGTCCGACTTCTGGAAGCTGGCCGAGGCCGGCGTGAAGAAGGCCCAGGGCGAGATGCCCGACTACCAGATGGAGCTGCGCTACCCGGCCCAGGGCACCGCCGCGCTGCAGAACGCGCTGATGGACGATCTCGTGGCCGCGGGCTTCGACGCCATCATGATCTCGTCCGTCGATCCCAAGACCTCGACCGACGCCTTCAACCGCATCGCCGCCCAGGTGCCGCTCTTCACCACCGACAGCGACGCACCGCAGTCCAACCGCATCGCCTATCTCGGCTCGTCCAACACCGAGGCCGGCGAGCAGGCCGGCGCCATCGCGAAAAAGGCGCTGCCCGACGGCGGCAAGTGCATGGGCTTCGTCGGCTTCCTCGGCGCCGACAACGCCGTCGAGCGCATCGCCGGCTTCCGCAAGGCCGTCGAGGGCACCGGCATCGAGCTCGTCGACGTGCGCGGCGACGACGTCGACTTCGCCAAGGCCCGCTCCAACGTCGACGACGTGCTGGCCGCCAACCCCGAGATCACCTGCATGGTGGGCTTCTATTCCTACAACCCGCCGAAGATCTACGAGGCGCTGCAGGCCGCCGGCAAGCTCGGCGCGATCACCGTCATCGCCTTCGACGAGGACCCGATCACCCTCGGCGCCGTCAAGGACGGCTCCTTCGCCGGCACCGTGGTGCAGCAGCCCTTCGAGTGGGGCTACCAGGGCATGAAGCTGATGGCCGCCTATCTTCAGGGCGACAAGTCGATGATCCCGGAGGACAAGCTGATCATCGTCCCGACCAAGATCATCGACAAGGACAACGTCGACGATTTCTCGGCCGACCTGAAGGCGAAGATCGCCTCCGCGGGCTGAGTGATCCTGCCTGCGCCGGGCACGCCCGGCGCAGGCTTCCGCACTCGCTGCGGGACCGCCCGCAACCGCGCGACGCCGTGCGATCTTCAGGCGCGAAACCCGTTTACGAAGAATTATTGATTACAAACCCCTGTCACATCAATATGATACGGGTGTATCACACGTGTTACACCCCCGTAACACACCTCCAGGCCCAGCCATGACCGAGCCCTTCCTCGAGCTCCGCAACATCGGCAAGACCTACCCCGGCGTCGTCGCCCTCGACGGCGTCAGCCTCGCCGTGGCGCCGGGCGAGGTGATCGGCCTCGTCGGCGAGAACGGCGCCGGCAAGTCGACGCTGATGAAGGTGCTGGGCGGCGTGGTGAAGCCCACCACCGGCAGCATCCGCATCGACGGCCGCGACCTCGCGGCGATGACCGTGCCCGGCGCCATCGCCGCCGGCATCGCCTTCGTCCACCAGGAGCTCAACCTCTTCGACAACCTCGACGCCGCCTCCAACATCTTCATCGGCCGCGAGCCGCTCCGGGGCGGCCCGCTCAAGCTCGTCGACCGCGCCCGGCTCACGGCCGACGCCGCCCCGCTTCTGGCGCGCCTCGGCGTCGACTTCGCCCCGAGCGCCAAGGTCGAGGGCCTCTCCCTCGCCCAGCGCCAACTCATCGAGATCGCCAAGGCCCTGTCGCTCGACAGTCGCCTCGTCATCATGGACGAGCCGACCTCGAGCCTCACCCTCAGCGAGACCGACCGGCTCCTGAAGGTCATCGCCGATCTCAAGGCCTCCGGCGTCAGCGTCATCTTCATCTCGCACCGCCTCGACGAGGTGAAGGCCTGCGCCGACCGCGTCGTGGTCCTTCGCGACGGCCACCTCGTCGGCCGCCTCGACCACGACGAAATCTCGCCTGCCGCGATGATCCGCCTGATGATCGGCCGCGACCTCAAGTCGATCTACCGCCCGCCCGCCGCGCCGCCCGGCGGCCCGCTCCTCGAGATCGCCGGCGCCCGCACCTCGACCTACCCCGGCCGCAGCGTCGACCTCACCCTGCGCCAGGGCGAGATCCTCGGACTCGCCGGCCTGATCGGCGCCGGCCGCACCGAGCTCGCCCGCGCCGTCTTCGGCATCGAGCCGCTCCTCGCCGGCAGCGTCCGTCTCGGCGGCCAGGACCTCTCCATCGCCTCGCCGCGGGACGCCATCGGCAAGGGCATCTACCTCATCCCCGAGGACCGCAAGGCCAGCGGCGTCCTCCTCGACCTGCCCATCGGCCAGAACATCTCCCTGCCCCAGCTCGACGCCCTCTCCCGCCTCGCCCTCGTCCGCCGCGACGCCGAGACCGACGTGGCCGAGACCGAGTTCAAGCGCCTCGGCATCCGCGCTCCCGGCATCGCCACCACCGTCGGCTCGCTCTCCGGCGGCAACCAGCAGAAGGTGGTGCTGGCGAAATGGCTCGCCATGCACCCCCGCGCCATCATCTTCGACGAGCCCACCCGCGGCATCGACGTCGGCGCCAAGCGCGAGATCTACGACATCATGCGCGCCCTGGCCGATGCCGGGGTGGCAATCCTGATGATTTCGAGCGACATGGAGGAGGTGATCGGGGTGAGCGACCGCATCGCGGTGATGCACGAAGGCGCTGTCAGCGGCATCCTCGACCGCGCGGACTTCTCCGAGCACCGGGTGCTCCAACTGGCCGTCGGCCACGCATAAGGGACGCGGATGCAGAAGAAGGATTCCTCGGGCTTCTGGTGCTGATCCTGGTGGTCGGCGCCGTCGTGGCCTTCATCAACCCGCGCTTCATCTCGCCGGTCAACCTCGCCAACACCGCCAACCTCGTCGGCCTGTTCGGCATCTTCGCCATCGGCCAAGGCTTCGTGATCATCACCGGCGGCATCGAGCTCTCCGTCGGCTCGGTCATCGCCCTCCTCGGCGTCCTCTTCGTCGACCTCCTCGCCAACCACGGCATGTCCTGGCCGCTGGCCTTCGTCCTGATGCTCTTTCTCGGCGTGATCATCGGCCTGACCCACGGGCTGCTCATCACCCGCATGAACATGCAGCCCTTCATCGTCACTCTCTGCGGCCTCCTCATCTACCGCGGCATCGCCCGCTTCTACACCGCCGACGGCACCGCCGGCTTCGGCTTCGGCCAGGAGTTCCCGTCACTCGACTGGCTCACCACCGGCCGAAGCTGGGGCATCCCGCATTCCTTCGTCGCCATGCTGCTCATCGCCGCGGTGATGTGGGTGGTCCTCCACCGCTCGGTCTTCGGCCGCTACCTCTACGCCGTCGGCAAGAACGAGGAGGCCGCCCGCTACGCCGGCGTCCCCACCGGCCGGGTCATCGTCGCCGCCTACGTGATCTGCGCCGTCCTGACCGCGATCTCGGCGATCTTCTTCGCCATGTACACCCGCTCGATCTCGCCCTCCTCCCACGGCAACTTCTACGAGCTCTACGCCATCGCCGCCGCCGTCCTCGGCGGCTTCAGCTTGCGCGGCGGCGAAGGCTCGATCATCGGCGTCGTCCTCGGCGCCGTCCTCCTCCAGGTCCTGCAGAACCTCGTCAACCTCCTCGGCATCCCCAGTTCCCTCAACTTCGCCGTCATGGGCTCGGTGATCCTGATCGGCGTCCTCGCCGACCAGCAGTTCGCCAGCTACCGCCAGCGCCGCGCCGCCGCCGCAATCCCCCAGGACGCCGCCGCCCCGCTCCCGGCCGAGGTGGCGCCATCGTCGCGCTGAGCCGCGCGCGCACCCTCGCTAACGAAAGATGAATCTCGTAACATATCACGATATTTTTCAATGACTTGACCCCGCTGCGCACAGTGCGCGCACGGCCTCTCTTCGCTGCGGGCTGGACGGCGCGCCCGCTCTGGCATACCTCGAGGACGCGCCAGCGGAGCACCCCATGGAACTCGGCCTCTACACCTTCGCCGACGTCGGCACCGACCCGGTCTCCGGCCAGCGCATCGGCCCCTCCGAGCGCCTGCGCAACCTCGTCGAGGAGATCGTGCTGGCCGACCAGCTCGGCCTCGAGGTCTTCGGCCTCGGCGAGCACCACCGCCCCGACTACGCCGCCTCCGCCCCCGCCGTGGCGCTCGGCCGCCGCAGCGACGCAAACCAGCCGCATCCGCCTCACCAGCGCCGTCTCCGTCCTCAGCTCAGACGACCCGGTCCGCGTCTTCCAGCAGTTCGCCACCCTCGACGCCCTGACCGCCGGCCGCGCCGAGATCATGGTCGGCCGCGGCTCCTTCATCGAATCCTTCCCACTCTTCGGCTATGACCTCGACGACTACGACGCCCTCTTCGACGAGAAACTCCAGCTCCTCCTCGCGCTCACCCGCGGTGGCGAGCGCATCGCCTGGCCCGGCACCCCGCACACCCATCCGATCGAGAACCGCGGCGTCTACCCCCGCCCCGTCCAGCAACCGCTGCCCGTCTGGATCGCCGTCGGCGGCACCCCCCAGTCCGTCGTCCGCGCCGGCACCCTCGGCCTGCCCCTCGCGCTCGCCATCATCGGCGGCGAGCCCGCACGCTTCGCGCCGCTCTTCGACCTCTACCGCCGCGCCGCCGCCCAGGCCGGCCACGCGCCCGACACCCTGCGCACCTCGATCAACGTCCACGGCTTCGTCGCCGAGACCACCCAGGCCGCCACCGACATCTTCTACCCCGCTCAGGCCGAGGTCATGAACCGCATCGGCCGCGAGCGCGGCTGGCCGCCGACGAGCCGCGCCCAGTTCGACGCCGCCCGCTCCCCCCGCGGCGCCATCTTCGCCGGCAGCCCGGCCGAGGTCACCGACAAGATCCTCGCCGCCCACGCGATCTTCGGCTTCGACCGCTTCCTCATCCAGATGGCGATCGGCGTCCTCCCCCACGCCGACCTCCTGCGCGCCATCGAGCTCTTCGGCACCCGCGTCGCCCCCGAGGTCCGCAAGGCCACCGCCGCCCGGGCGGCCTGAGCCTTGCGCAGCGTCACCCCCTTCAACACCGGCTGGACCTTCCACGACGGCTTCGACGATGCCCTCGTCACCTCCGCCCGCGCCGGCGTGCCCGTCACCCTCCCGCACAACGCCGTCGACCTGCCGTTCAACTACTTCGACGAGACCGCTTACCAGCGCCGGTTCACCTACCAGGCCACCCTCCCTTGGCGCCCGGACTTCGAGAACCGCGAGGTCGCCCTCATCTTCGACGCCGCCATGGCCAACGCCACCGTCTGGCTGAACGGCACGCAAGTCGCCGCCCACCCCGACGGCTACACCCCGTTCGAGGCCCGCCTCACCCCGCACCTCCGCCCCGGCGACAACCTCGTCACCGTCCGCATCGACGGCAGCGAGAACCCCGAGATCCCGCCCTTCGGCGGCCAGATCGACTACCTCACCTACGCCGGCCTCTACCGCGACGTCTGGCTCCGCGTCACCGACCGCGTCTGGATCGACGCGCTCAAGGTCGAAACCCGCGACGTCCTCACCGCCACCCCCACCGCCACCGTCCGCTGCGACCTCGCCAATGCCGCCGCCGCGGCCGGCGGCCGCCTCGTCGCCCGCCTCCTCGACCCCGACGGCCGCCCGCTCGCCGAGACCGAGGCCCCGGTCGACGGCGACAGCGTCACCCTCACCTTCCCGGCCCACTCGGGCATCCGCCTCTGGGACCTCGACGACCCGGCGCTCTACACAACCGAGGTCACCCTGGAGAGCCCCGGCGGCCGCGACCGCCTCGCCACCGCCTTCGGCTTCCGCACCGCCGAGTTCACCCCCCAGGGCTTCCTCCTCAACGGCCGCCCGCTGAAGATCCGCGGCCTCAACCGCCACCAGTCCTACCCCTACGTCGGCTACGCCCTCGGCCGCCGCGCCCAGGAGCGCGACGCCGAGATCCTCAAGCACGACCTCCGCCTCAACCTCGTCCGCACCTCGCACTACCCGCAATCCCCGTGGTTCCTCGACCACTGCGACCGCATCGGCCTCCTGGTCTTCGAGGAGATCCCCGGCTGGCAGCACATCGGCGGCGAGGGCTGGAAGGACGAGTCGATCCAGAACGTCCGCCGGATGATCCGCCGCGACTGGAACCACCCCTCGATCGTCCTCTGGGGCGTGCGCATCAACGAGTTCCGCGACGCCCCGGTCTTCTATCGCAAGACCAATCAGCTCGCCCGCCAGCTCGACCCGACGCGGCAAACCGGCGGCGTCCGCAACCGGACCGAGAGCGAGCTCCTCGAGGACGTCTACACGATGAACGACTTCATCCTCGGTGAGGAGGAGCTCCCCGGCGCCAATCGCCCCCGCACCCCGCTGCGCCCCCCGGCCGAGGTCACCGGCCTGCCGCACCCGGTCCCCTACCTCGTCACCGAGTATGGCGGCCACATGCACCCGACCAAGCGCATCGACCCCGAGCTGCGCCAGGCCGAGCACGTCACCCGCCACCTCGAGGTCCTGAACGCCGCCTACGGCGACCCCGGCATTTCCGGCTGCATCGGCTGGTGCATGGCCGACTACAACACCCACCGCGACTTCGGCGCCGGCGACCGCGTCTGCTACCACGGCGTCCTCGACATGTATCCGCGAGCCCAAGTTCGCCGCCTGGGCCTATGCCAGCCAGGGCGACCCCGCGGGCGGCATCGTGATGAAGCCGGTGACATATTGGACCCGCGGCGAGCGCAACATCGGCGGCGTGATGCCGCTGATCGTGCTGACCAACTGCGACGAGATCGAGTTCCGCTACGGCGACGGCCCGCCCCGGCGCGCAAGCCCCGACCGCGAAACGTACCCGCACCTGCCGCACCCGCCGATGGTCCTCGACCACCGCACCTTCACCCGCGACGAGCTCGGCGGCTGGGGCGCGAGCTGGCAGGGCCTCACCCTGACCGGCTACCTCGCCGGCGAGGCCGTCCGGACCCTCCGCATGGTCGCCGACCCGGTGCCGACCCGCCTCGAGGTCGCCCCCGACGCCACCACCCTCCTCGCCTCGGAAAAGGACCACGTCCGCGTGGTCGTCCGCGCCCTCGACCAGGCCGACCAGCTCCTGCCCTTCCTCCTCGACCCCGTCGCCGTCACCCTCGCCGGCCCCGCCCGCCTCGTCGGCCCCGACGTCCTGACGCTCGCCGGCGGCACCACCGGCTTCTGGCTCGAGAGCACCGGCACCCCCGGACCCGTCGCCCTCGAGGTCGCCTCCCCCCGCTTCCCCCCCGTCACCCTCACCCTCGAGTCGCGCTGACGCCCCCCACGACTTCACCCCGAACCGGACAACGCGAGGCACTGCCTCGCCCCTCGGCTGGAGCGCGCGAGCGCGAAGACCGAGGGGGGAGAGGCCTGGCCGGCCAATTGCAGTCGTGCGCAGCCGGATCCCGCCCAGCGTTAACGATTCAATCCTGACAAAAACAGTCGCAATACGGTTTCCATACGCTTTCCATACTGTTTCCACACGCACGGAATCCGCGTTAACCCTCTGACTTTCCACACTCACACCCGCCAACCCCACAAATCCTTATTTCAGGCTTCAATTCCTTAACGCACCCCCTATACTGCGCCTCGTCATGAGCGAAGCTGCGCGGACAGGATCGGGTTACGAGACGGCGGCGACCCCCACGGGTCTGCCCCTCGGCCTGCTTCTGCTTAGCCGCCTCTGAGCGTGCCGGATCCCGGCGCACGCGCTCAGGGGAGAGCTTGAAGCGCCGCCGGTAAGCCTCAGTCCAGGAACAGATTTCATGACCCACTCCAACGCCCGAACAGGACCACGTCCTGATCTTCGACACCACCTTGCGCGACGGCGAGCAATCCCCCGGCGCCACCATGACCCTCGGCGAGAAGCTGCAGATCGCCGAGATCCTCGACGACATGGGCGTCGACATCATCGAGGCCGGCTTCCCCATCGCCTCCGACGGCGACTTCGAGGCGGTCAGCAAGATCGCCGGCCTCGCCCGCAACGCCGTCATCTGCGGCCTCGCCCGCGCCAACCTCGCCGACATCGACCGCTGCTGGGACGCCGTCCGCCACGCGAAAAGGCCGCGAATCCATACGTTTATCGGCACCTCCCCGCTGCACCGCGCCATCCCCAACCTCGACATGGACCAGATGGCGGAGCGCATCCACGCCACCGTCACCCACGCCCGCAACCTCTGCGACAACGTCCAGTGGTCGCCGATGGACGCCACCCGCACCGAGCACGACTACCTCTGCCGGACCATCGAGATCGCCATCAAGGCCGGCGCCACCACCATCAACATCCCCGACACCGTCGGCTACACCGCCCCGCGCGAAAGCGCCGACCTAATCCGCATGCTGATCGAGCGCGTCCCCGGCGCCGACGAGATCGTCTTCGCCACCCACTGCCACAACGACCTCGGCATGGCGACCGCCAACAGCCTCGCTGCCGTCGAGGCCGGCGCCCGGCAGATCGAATGCACGATCAACGGCTTGGGCGAGCGCGCCGGCAACACCGCGCTTGAGGAAGTGGTGATGGCGCTCCGCGTCCGCAACGACATCATGCCGTACAGGACCCGCATCGACACCACCCGGATCATGCAGGCCAGCCGCCTCGTCTCCACCGTCTCGGGCTTCGCGGTTCAGTTCAACAAGGCCATCGTCGGCAAGAACGCCTTCGCCCACGAGAGCGGCATCCACCAGGACGGCATGCTCAAGAACGCCCAGACCTTCGAGATCATGCGCCCCGAGGACGTCGGCCTCAACGCCACCAGCCTCGTCATGGGCAAGCACTCCGGCCGCGCCGCCCTGCGCTCCAAGCTCGAGGAACTCGGCTACAAGCTCGGCGACAACCAGCTCAAGGACGTCTTCGTCCGCTTCAAGGCGCTGGCCGACAGCAAGAAGGAGGTCTGGGACGACGACCTCATCGCGCTGATGCAGGACACCGACACCCACGCCGCCAACGACCGCATCCAGGTCCGGCGGCTCCGGGTGGTCTGCGGCACCGAAGGTCCCCGCACCGCCGAGCTGATCCTGGCGATCGACGGCGTCGAGCACGAGGTGACCGCCACCGGCGACGGGCCCGTCGACGCCGCCTTCGTCGCGGTGCGCAAGCTCGTCCCCAACAGCGCTCGTCTCGCGCTCTACCAGGTCCACGCGGTGACCGAGGGCACCGACGCCCAGGCCACGGTCAGCGTAAGGCTCGAGGAGGACGGCAAGATCGCCACCGGCCAGTCCGCCGACACCGACACCGTCGTCGCCTCGACCCGGGCCTACGTGAACGCGCTCAACAAGCTCCTGGTGCGCCGGATGAAGACCGCGCCGGCGGCCCAGTCCGCCTGAGCGTCCGGGGCGCGCCGGCCCCGGAGGCGGCGCGCCAGCCCTTGTGTGAACACGGAGGTGTTCACGCGTGAACGCATTGATATGAAAGGGATTAATGAAGAATAATTTTCGGTGAACGCCGCCCTTCAGGCGGCGTCGCCCCGCCAGCGCCAGGGTATCACGAAGCCGCCGAAGACCGCCGCCACGTCGTCCCTGCGTCCCTCCGGTCCCGGCACCACCTCGGCCACCAGCCCGAGCCTGCGGTCCTCGACCACCGCGCCCACCCGGGCGCCGGAGCCGCCGGCGGCGAGCGCCGCGTCGAGGACCCGGACGATCGCCAGCCGCCGCAGGTCCGGCTTGAACACCTTGCCGACCGCGGTCTTGGGCAACTCCGCGAGGATCTCCAGGTGCTTCGGCACCGCCGCGGGCTCGGGGATATGCTCGCGCGCGCAGGCCATCAGCTCGTCCACGTCGGCGGTCCCGCCCTCGACCAGCTCGACATAGACGCAAGGCAGCTCGCCGGACACCGCGTCGGGCTGGCCGACGGCGCCGGCGAAGGCGACGGCCGGATGCTGCATCAGCGCATCCTCGATCAGCGCCGGGTCGATGTTGTGCCCGCCGCGGATGATGAAATCCTTGGACCTGCCGGTGATCCAGACGTAGCCGTCCGCGTCCATGCGGCCGAGATCGCCGGTCCGGAGATACCCGTCCTCGGTGACGATGCCGCGGTTGCGCGTCGAATCGGTGTAGGTCGCCGCGTTCACGCCGGGATTCTTCACGCAAATCTCGCCAACCTCGTCGACGTCGCACTCCTTGCTGATCTGCCCCGCGCCGTCGCAGTGCAGGATCCGCACGTCGGTGTACGGGAATGGCAGCCCGACACTGCCGATCTTGCGCTCGCCGTAGGGCGGGTTGATGGCGACGAGGCACGTTGCCTCGGTCATCCCGTAGCCTTCCATGATCTTGACGCCCGTCGCCGCCTCGAAGCGGTGGAAGAGCTCCACCGGCATCGCCGCCGAGCCGCTGATCGCGAACTGCAGGCTCGAGACGTCGGCGTCGACCGGCCGCTGCATCAGCGCCGAGGCCGCCGTCGGCACGGTGATCAGGAACGTCACCTTGTGCCGCTCGATCAGCTTCCAGAAGTTCCGCATCACCCCGATGCCGCGGTAGCCCTGCGGGGTCGGCATCACCATCTCCGCCCCGGTCATCAGGCAGGACATCAGGATCGGGTAGGCGGCGAAGACATGGAAGAGCGGCAGCGGGCACAGGAGCACGTCCGCCTCGGTGAAGATGTAGTAGGCCCCGCACCAGCCGTTGTAGAGGATGCCGCTCGCCCGGTGCTGCGCCACCTTGGGCAGCCCGGTGGTGCCGCCGGTGTGGAAATAGGCGCAGATCCGGTCGTCGAGCGTCTCCGCGAAGTCCAGCGCCTCGCCCCGCTCGGCCGCCATCGCCTTGGCCAGGTCCAGGACCTTCGCCTTGTGCGCCGCCTTCAGCTTCGGCCGGATCAGCGGCACCACCCAGGATTGCGGCCCCGACAGGTAGCGCCCGAGGTCGACCTGCAGCACGGTCTCGACGTTCGGCGCCAGTGCCACCGCCTCCGCCACCTTCTGCGCCAGGTCGGTCTGCGGAAACGGCGCCAGCGTCACCACCACCTTGGCCCCGGTCTCGCGCAGGATGCCGGCGATGTGCTCCGGCGCCAGCAGCGGGTTGATCGGGTTCACGATCCCCGCCGTCGCGGCGCCGAGCAGCACCACCGCCGTCTCGATGACGTTGGGAAGCACGAAGGCCACCACATCGCCCGGCCCGATCCCGAGCCGGCGGAAAAGGTTCGCGGCCCGGGTCACGTCGGACCGCACCTCGGCCCAGGTCAGGGTCACCGCCTTGTCGGTGGCGCCAGCCTTCAACTGGAAGGTGATGGCCTTCCGCGCCGGAAACCGCCCCGCGGTCTCCGCGAGCTGCGCGTAGAGCGACCGTGCCTGCCAGCGCTCGCCGACCGGCATTTCCGCCTCGATGGCCCGCTTGTCGGCGAGCGTCGCGACCCTGGTCATCCGTCCTCCCGAAGCGGGCCTGTCCGGCCCTTGCCGTCAAGGATGCTGGAAGCCGAGCGGCCGCACAAGCCTGTCGCTGACCGAGCGGCGCCCGATCAGAAGCGGTCCACCGGCAACTTCAGGTAATGGCGCCCGTCGCTCTCGGCCTCGGGCAGGCGCCCGCCGCGGAGGTTGACCTGCAGCGCCGCCAGCATCCGGTCGGGCAGCGGCAGCGTCCCGTCGCGGCGTCGCCGCCGCGCGATCCAGTCCTCGCGCCCGGTGCCGTCCCGGACATGGACGTTGCCCGCCCGGTGCTCGGCCACCGTCGCCTCCCACTCCGGTTCGTCGCGGCCGTCGGTGCCGTAGTCGTGGCCGACGAAGAGCCGCGTCCCGCCCGGCAGCGCCAGGATCGCCTGGATCGACTCCCAGAGCTCGGCCGCGTCGCCGCCGGGAAAGTCGGCGCGCGAGGTGCCGACGTCGGGCTGCATCAGCGTGTCGTGGGTGAACGCCGCATCCCCGCAGACATAGGTGACCGAGCCGAGCGTGTGCCCCGGCGACAGCATAACCCGCATCTCCAGTCCGCCGACGCTGAAGCTCTCCCCCGCCGCCAGCAGCCTGTCGAAATCCGCCGCCGGGTCGAAGCCGCCGGGCAGGTGGTAGATCTCGCTCCAGATCCCGGCGATGTCGCGGACCTTCTCGCCGATCGCCGTCGGAGCACCGGTCAACTCCCGCAGCCGCGCGGAGGCCATCACGTGGTCGGCGTGGGGGTGGGTGTCGAGGATCCAGCGCACCGTCAGGCCGTTGTCGCGGACGAGGTCGAGAACCTGCTCCAGGCTTCCGGTCGAGAACCGGCAATGCGCCGGATCGAAGTTCCAGACGACGTCGATCAGCGCCGCGTCCCCGCTGGCCGGATCGGCGCAGACATACTGGATCGAGCCGGTGTCCGGCTCGTAGATCCCCCAGACGTCGGGACTGCCGGTCCCGCGCGAGGCGGATCTGCGGACGACCCGCTGCCGCAGGCGAGATTCGGTCATCCGCTGGCACCCCCCGATGCAGACCGGCGCGACGGGACCGCGCCCTGCCGCAAGTCTACCGGGATCCTCCGCCGCGGCTCAACCCTGCGGCACGCCGGCCACCGTCTCCGGCGCCCCAGTCGCCCCGGTCCGGATCAGCGCGTCGATGAGGCGATGCACCTTCAGCGCCTCCTCGCCGGTCACCTTCGGATCGCGCCCGGTGCGGACAGCGTCGACGAAATCGGCCATCACCGCGCGGTGGTAGTCGTGCGGGAATGCCATCGGGTCGGCCCCGGTCCCGCCGGCGCTATGGTCGGGCTCGACCCGCTCCATGCGCCCGTCCTGGAACTGCACCAGGAGCTCGGTCCCGCGCAGCAGCGCCGTGCCGGTCTCGCCGGTCAGCACGATCTCCTCCGGAAACCCCGGGTACGCCGCCGTCGTCGCGTCGATCACCCCGATCGCACCGCCGGCGAAGCGCGCCGCCGCGCAGACCATGTCCTCGGTCTCCATCCGGTGCACCGGCGTCGTCACCGCGAAGCCCGTCACCGTCTCGATCGGCCCGGCGAGGCTCAGCATCAGGTCGAGGGTGTGGATGCCCTGCGACATCAGCACCCCGCCGCCGTCGCGCGCCAGCGACCCGCGCCCCGGCTCGTCGTAGTACGCCTGCGGCCGCCACAGCCGGATGGTCGTCGAGCAGCCGACGATCCGGCCGAGCGCCCCGGCGGCCAGCATCTCCGCCAGCCGCATCCCCGCCGGCCGGAACCGGTGCTGCAGCACGATCCCGAGCCGCACCCCCGCCGCCCGGCAGCCCCGCACAAGCTCCTCGGCCCGGGCGGTGGTGGTGTCGACCGGCTTTTCCATCAGCACGTGCTTGCCCGCGGCCGCGCAGGCGAGCCCGATGTCGCGGTGGGTGTTGGGCGGCGTGAACACCGCCACCGCCTCGACGCTCGTCGTCGCCGAGGATGGTCTCGAGACTGTCGCAGAGCGGAAACGGAAACCGCTCCGCGAACGCTGCGCGCCGGGCCGCGCTCGGGCTGAAGGCATGCACCACCTCGACCCGGTCGGAGAGGTCGACGAGGCCGCGGGCATGCGGCGTCACCGCCATCCCGAGGCCGACGATTGCGATGCGTGTCCTGTCCGTCACCTCGTCTCCATCCGTCGCAGTTGGGCCGCACCGCAATCACCATCAGCCCCGGGCGTCGAACGCAAGCGTGACCGGCGACGAACGGCCATGGGCGGCAGCGCGGGCTTGACCGGAGTCGCCGCGGATGCTCCCATGGACGCCGTGCCGGCCCCGCGCCGCGAACGCGGGACGGCTTCTGTCCGTGGGAGGAAAACCATCATGTTCAAGTTCCTGGGCGCCGCGGCCATTTTGGCCGTCGCCGCCGGCACGGCGATGGCGCAGGACGCGCCCGCGGCCGAAAAACCCAACATCCTGGTCATCTTCGGCGACGACATCGGCCAGACCAACCTGTCGATCTATTCCCAGGGCCTGATGGGCTACCGCACGCCCAACATCGACCGGATCGGCCTCGAGGGCGCGGCTTTCACCGACTACTACGCCGAGCAGAGCTGCACCGCCGGCCGCTCGACCTTCATCACCGGCCAGGTGACGCTCCGCACCGGCATGTCCAAGGTCGGCCTGCCCGGCGCCGACCTCGGCCTGCAGGCCAGCGACGCCACCATGGCCTCGGCACTCAAGGACCTCGGCTACGCCACCGGCCAGTTCGGCAAGAATCACCTCGGCGACAAGGACGAGTTCCTGCCGACCAACCACGGCTTCGACGAGTTCTTCGGCAACCTCTACCACCTCAACGCCGAGGAGGAGCCGGAAGACTTCAACTACCCGCAGGACCCGGCCTTCCGCGAGCAGTTCGGCCCGCGCGGCGTCATCAAGTCCAAGGCGGACGGCACCATCGAGGACACCGGCCCGCTCACCCGCAAGCGCATGGAGACCGTCGACGACGAGACCTCCGCCGCGGCGATCGACTTCATCGACCGGCAGGTCGCGGCTGACACGCCGTTCTTCGTCTGGATGAACACCACCCGGATGCACGCCCGCACCCACGTGCGGCCCGAGCATCGCGACCAGCCCGGCCTGACCGCGCGCACCGAATATGCCGACGGCATGATCGAGACCGACGCGGTGATCGGCACCATTCTCGACAAGGTCGACGAGCTCGGCATCTCCGACAACACCATCGTCATATACACCACCGACAACGGCCCGCACCAGAACACCTGGCCGGACGCCGGGACGACGCCGTTCCGTTCCGAGAAGAACACCAACTGGGAAGGCGCCTACCGCGTGCCGGCGCTTATCCGCTGGCCCGGCCATATCGAGCCCGGCACCTGGCTGAACGGCATCTTCTCCGGCCTCGACTGGTTCCCGACGCTGCTCGCCGCCGCCGGCAACCCGGACATCACCCAGCAGCTCCTCGACGGCACCACCATCCAGGGCAAGGAGTACAAGAACCACCTCGACGGCTTCAACCAGCTCGACTACCTGACCGGCCAGTCGGACAAGAGCGCCCGCGACAGCTTCTTCTACTTCAACGACGACAACGAGATCGTCGGACTCCGCTACGAGAACTGGAAGCTGGCCTTCGAGGAGCAGCGCGAAACCGGCACCCTGCAGATCTGGGCCGAGCCCTTCACCAAGCTCCGGCTGCCGAAGATGTTCGACCTCCGCTCCGATCCCTACGAGCGCGCCGACATCACCTCGAACACCTACTGGGACTGGGTCTTCACCCACGCCTACCTGCTGGTTCCGGCGCAGGCGTACGTCGCGAACTTCCTCAGCACCTTCCAGGACTACCCGCCGGCGCAGAAAGCAGCGAGCTTCTCGCTGGACCAAATCGAGGAGAAGCTGATGGAACAGCTCAACTCCGCTGGCAGCCAGTAGCGCCAATGCCTGGACCGCCCCCCGGGGCGGTCCAGCACTCGCGTGGCGGAGCCGTTCGGTTCACGGACCGTCAGGAAATGTTTCGGCTTCCCTGACGCGGGACCGCGGACGCTGCGCGATTGTTGAAATCGTATGGCTGCTTTCCAGCCACTTTCCATACGGTTTCCAGCCACCAGAAACCCAGTAAAAAGAACAGCTTGATCAAGATGTCTTCCCGCGACTCGATGCTCGCCCTCCAAGCCGCGATGAACGCCGAGGTCCTCGGCCAGCCGCGCGTCGTCGAGCGCATGGTGATCGGCCTCCTCGCCGACGGCCACCTCCTGATCGAGGGGCTCCCCGGCCTCGCCAAGACCCGCGCCGTGAAGGCGATGGCCCATCACCTCAAGGCCGACTTCTCCCGCATCCAGTTCACCCCGGATCTCCTGCCCTCCGACGTCACCGGCACCGACATCTACTATTCCGAGGCCGGCAAGGGCGAGTTCCGCTTCCAGCCCGGCCCGGTCTTCGGCAACATCCTCCTCGCCGACGAGATCAACCGCGCCCCCGCCAAGGTCCAGGCCGCCCTCCTCGAAGCGATGGAAGAACGCCAAGTAACCGTCGGACAGGAAACCCACAAACTCCCAGACCTCTTCATCGTCATGGCGACCCAGAACCCCATCGAGCAGGAAGGCACCTACCCCCTGCCCGAGGCCCAGACCGACCGCTTCCTGATGAAGGTCCTCGTCGACTATCCCGCCCCCGCCGACGAACTCGGCGTCCTCCGCCTTGTCCGCGGCGAGGAACAGGCCGCCCTCGCCCCGAAGCCCGCCGCCGACACCGCCCCGAAGGCGACGTCGCCGGCCGAGGCCATCGCCCTCGACGACGTCTTCGCCGCCCGCCGCGAGATCGCCGCCCTCCACCTCGCCGAGGCGATCGAGACCTACATCGTCGACATCGTGGGCGCGACCCGCCACCCCGACAAGTACTCCCCCGACCTCGCCCGCCAGATCGAGCTCGGCGCCAGCCCCCGCGCCGGCCTCGCCCTCGACCGCTGCGCCCGCGCTTACGCCTGGCTCCAGGGCTCCGACTTCGTCTCCCCCGCCGACGTCCAGGCCATCGCCCCCGACGTCCTCCGCCACCGCGTCGCCCTCTCCTACGAGGCCAAGGGCGCGGGCCGAGACCCCGACGCCGTCCTCGCCGACCTCCTGAAACTCGTCGCGCCCGCCTGAGCAAGGAGGGGCCCCAAATCCGGGTTAACAGGACATGAAAACCGGACCACGAATCCAGTCATCTCAAAGGCTTGACCCCTCTGCGCAACTTGCGCACCACGCCTCCTCCTCCCGCTGATGCCCGAGCCCGATCCCCGCATCCACGCCACCCTCGCCCACCTCGCCGGGCTCGAGGCCCGTGCCCGCGGCTTCGACTTCCTCCCCCGCCAGCCGGTCGGCAGCGCGCTCTCCGGCCGCCGCGCCAGCCGCCTGCGCGGCCGCGGCCTCGAGTTCGAGGAGCTGCGCGCCTACCTCCCCGGCGACGACGTCCGCGCCATCGACTGGAAGGTCACCGCCCGCACCGGCACCCCCCACGTCCGGGTCACCCGCGAGGAGCGCGACCGCCCGGCGCTGATCCTCGTCGACCAGCGCCAGGCGATGTTCTTCGGCACCCGCCTCAACATGAAATCGGTCACCGCCGCCGAGATCAGTGCCCTCGCCGCCTGGCGCATCCTCGGCCAGAGCGACCGCGTCGGCGGCCTCGTCCTCTCCGACACCGACGTCGCCACCGTCCCCGCCCGCCGCAGCCGCGCCGCCGTCCTGCGCCTCCTCGACCTCGTCGCCGACCGCAACTTGGCCCTCTCCGCCGAGGCCCCGGTCGTCCCCGACGCCCCCGCCCGCCTCGACGCCGCCCTCGCCGAGGCCGCACGGATCGTCACCCACGACTGGCTCCTCCTCGTCGTCTCCGACTTCGACGGCGCCGGCGACGCGACCCTGCGCATCCTCAGCGGCATCGCCCGGTCCAACGACATCGTCCTCGCCCTCGTCCACGACCCCTCCGCCCACGAGCTCCCCGACACCGGCCGCCTCGTGGTCGGCGACGGCCGGCTGCAGGTCGAGCTCGACCTCGCCGCCCCCAAGGTCCGCCGCAACCTCGCCAGCGTCGGCGGCGACCGCCTGAAGCGCCTCCTCGCCTGGCAGGACCGCCTCGATGCCGCGATCCTGCCGGTCAGCGCCGGCGAGCCCACCGGCGCCCAGCTCCTGCGGCTCTTCGGCGCGCCGCCGCGGCGGAGGCCCTGATGGACCCGCAGCCCGCCGCCCCGGCCGACAGCCTCATCGACCTCCTCGACCAGCTCGACGACATCGTCCTGCCGCCGCCCGTGTCGATGACCCCGCAGACCTGGGCCTGGGCCGTCGTCGCCGCCGCGCTGTTCGCTGCCCTCGCCCTCGGCCTCGTCGTCTTCCTCCGCCACCGCCGCGCCACCGCCTGGCGCCGCGCGGCGCTCGCCGAGCTCGACACCCTCGCCCCGGGGCTCGAGGCGCGCGAGCCCGACGCCCTCGCCCGCCTCCAGGCGCTCCTCCACCGCGTCGCCCTCGCCACCGCCCCCCGCGCCGAGGTCGCGGCCCTCAGCGGCGCCGCCTGGGCCGCCTTCCTCGCCAGCACCGGCGGCGACTTCGGCCCCCTCGCCCCGGCCGTCGCCGACGCCCCCTACCGCCCGGCCACGCCCTACGACGGCCCTTCCGTCCTCGCCGCCGCGCGCCGCTGGATCCGGCACCGCCATGCTTGACCTCGCCTTCCCGCTCGCCCTCCTCGCGCTGCCGCTGCCGCTCCTCGTCATCTGGCTGGCGCCGCCGCGCCGCGAGGTGGTGCCGGCGGTCCGCGTGCCGTTCTTCGAGGCGACCAGCGCCGGCCTCGACAAGGGCGAGGGCGCCGTGGTCCTGCCGCGCTCCTGGTGGCAGATGGCCTTCGCCTGGGTGCTCTGGGCGCTCGTCGTCCTCACCCTGGCCCGCCCGGAATGGGTCGGCGCCCCGATCGAGCGCACCGAGGCCGCCCGCGACGTGATGCTCGCCGTCGACATCTCCGGCTCCATGGACACCCGGGACTTCATCGGCCCGGACGGCGCCCGCGGCACCCGCCTCGACGGGGTGAAGTCGGTGCTCGACGGCTTCATTGCCGACCGCCGCGACGACCGCATCGGCCTCATCGTCTTCGGCGACGCGCCCTACGTCCTCGTCCCCTTCACCCGCGACACCGCCGCCGCCCGCTCGCTCCTCGAGACCCTGCAAGCCGGCATGGCCGGACAGAACACCATGCTCGGCGACGCCATCGGCCTCGCCATCCGCTCCTTCGAGGCGAGCTCGGTCGAGACGCGGATCCTCATCCTGCTCTCCGACGGCTCGGACACCGGCAGCCGCATGGCCCCGGCCAAGGCCGCCGACATCGCGGCGCAGAACGGGGTGGTGATCCACACCATCGCCGTCGGCAATCCCGACACCGGCTCCGACGCCGACCGCGTCGACATCCCGGGCCTGCAGGCCATCGCCGGCGCGACCGGCGGCAGCTTCAACCGCGCCGAGGACGCCACCGGGCTCGAGGCCATCTACGACCAGATCGACGCCGCCGGCGAACGCCAGGGCCAGACCACCTCCTGGCGTCCACGCACCCCGCTCGCGGCGCTCCCCGCCGCCGCCTTCGCGGTCCTGGTCTTCCTTGCCTATCTCGTCTCGCTCGCCGCCGTCCGACTCCGCGGACGCCGCCCCCGCACGGTGACGGCATGACCGCCCTCGCCGCCTTCACCTTCCTCCGTCCACTGGTGCTCTTGGCGCTCCTGCCCCTCGCCGCACTCTGGCTCGTCCTGCGCCGGCAGGGCAGCGCCGAGGCGCCGCCGGTGCCGCACATCGCGCCGCACCTGCTCGCCGCGCTCACCATCGGCCGCAGCGCCCGCAGCCGCCTGCGCGCCCCGGACCTGCTCATCGGCTGCCGCACTGCTGATGACGCTGGCCGCCGCCGGCCCGGCCTGGCGACCGGCGCCCTCGCCTTTCGTCACCGAGACCGCGCCGCTCGTCGTCGCCCTCGACCTCTCGCCGTCGATGGCCGGCACCGACATCGCCCCCTCGCGCCTCGAACGCGCCAAGCAGAAGATCCGCGACCTCATCGCGCTCCGCGCCGGCGGCCGCGTCGGCCTCCTCGCCTATGCCGGCACCGCCCACCTCGTCATGCCGCTGACCGAGGATCCGACCGTACTCCTGCCGTTCCTCGAGGCGCTCGACCCGGAGATCATGCCCGACGCCGGCCGCACCGCCTCCGCCGCGCTGACCCTGGCGGAAAGCCTCCTCGCCCACGAGGACGCCGCCGGCTCCATCCTCTTCGTCACCGACGGCATCGACCCCGGCGACATCGCCGCCTTCCCCGCGGGCGGCAGCGCCCGCGCTGCCCTGGTCGTCGCCCCCGACATGCCCGCCGAGGTCGCCGACTGGTCGCGCCGTGCCGACGTCGCCACCGTCCCGGTCAGTATCGACGGCGGCGACGTGCGCGCCGTGCAACGCGCGCTCGCCTCGAGCCTCGCCCGCGCCGCCGCGGCGGAGGGCCGCCTCCAGGACGACGGCTGGCTCTTCGCGTTCCCCGCCGCACTCCTCCTGCTCATCTGGTTCCGCCGCGGCACCACGCTGCGCTGGGGCGCGATGCTCGTCGCCCTGTCGCTCTTTCACCCCGGCCACGCACACGCCGCAGGACTTGCCGACACCCTCGCCGACTGGTTCTGGACGCCCGACCAGCAGGGCCGCCGTCTCTACGAGGCCAAGGACTACGCCGACGCCGCCGAAACCTTCACCGACCCCGCATGGCGCGCCGCCGCCCTGTTCCGTGCCGGCCGGTACACCGAACTCCGCCGAGGCCCTCGCGCCGATCCGGACCTCCGTCGCCCAATACAACCGCGGCACCGCCCTGGTGCACGGCCGCGACTACCAGGGCGCGGTGGCCGCCTTCGAGGATGCGCTGAAGCTCGATCCCGACAACCAGGCGGCGGCCCGCAGCCTCGACGTCACCCGGCGCATCATCGACTACCTCTCGGAAACCCGCGAGGCCGAGGACACCGAGGAAGGCGCCGAGAAGCCCGACTCCATCGTCGAGGACCTGAGCGGCGACGAGGGCAAGCGCGTCCGCATCGATGCCGCCTCCCAGCTCTCCGAATCCGCCGCCGACGAATGGATGCGCTCCGTCGAGACCCGTCCCGCCGACTTCCTCAAGTCCCGCTTCGCCATCGAGGCCGCCCGCCCGACGGCGCCCGTTAACGATGATTGAGAAAGCGTTGACGAGAATGGGATTTCAATTTCGTTTCCTACACTTATCCGTCTGCGCACGCGTGCGCGCCTGTGCCCGCGCACAGCTTTTCGCCCTCATCCTCGCCGCCCCGGCCTTCGCCCAGCCCGCCCCGGCGCCGCAGGTCAGTGTCGCCATCGACCCCGCGGGCCCGGTCGCCGTCGGCTCCCCGGTCGCGGTCTCCATCACCCTGCTCGTGCCCACCTACATGCCCGAGCCGCCGGTCTGGCCCGACCTGCAGATCGCCGACGCCATCACCCGCCTGCCCGAGCGCGCCACCCACCCCGTCACCCAGCGCGTCGGCCAGGAGAGCTGGTCCGGCATCGCCCGCACCTGGGAGATCACCCCCCAGCGCCCCGCCGACTACGACCTCGGCACCCCCCAGGTGACGATCACCTACGCCGACCCCATCACCAACGCCCCCGTCGAGACCGCCCTCGACATCCCCGGCGTCGCCTTCACCGCCACCGTCCCTCCCGGCGCCGAGGGCATCGACCCCTTCCTCGCCGCCACCTCCCTCACCGTCACCGCCAGCCTCGACGGCCTGCCCGACGCGCCGAAGCCCGGCGACGCCGTCACCCTGACGCTCACCACGACCGCCAGCGGCCCCCCGGCGATGCTGCTGCCGCCCCTCGCCGACCGCCTGCCGGACCTCCCCGGCCTCAGCGCCTACCCGCGCCAGCCCGCGCTCGCCGACGGCGACCCCGCCACCCGTACCGAGGCCATCGCCTACGTCATCCAGGCGCCCGGCACCTACGCCATCCCGGCACTTTCCTTCGACTGGTGGAACACCGCGAGCCAGACCCGCGAGACCGCCACCACCGCCCCGCTGACCATCGACGTCCCCGCCCCGCCCGGCTGGCACCCGCCGGGCACCGCGGGCCCGTCCGGCCGCCGCGCCGCGATCCTCCTCGCGCTGGCCGCCATCGCCGTCGCCGCGCTCCTCGCCCTGGTGGCGCGTCGCCGCGCCGCGCCGCGGCCGCCCTCCGCCGCCGCCCTCCGCCGCGCCCTGCGCCGCTCCGCCCGCAGCGATCCGCCCGAAACCGTCCGCCGCCACCTCGCCGCCTGGCTTTCCGCCCTGCCCGCGCCTCCGCCGCCCGCCGCGGTCGCGGCCATCGACACCGCCCTGCGCCGCCTAGACCGCGCCGCCTACGGCCCGCCGTCCGCCTCCGGCCCCAGCGACGGCCGCCGCGACCTCGCGGCCGCCATCGACGCCGCCCGCCCCCCGGCCCGGACCGAGGCGCCGCCGGCCCTGCCGGCCCTCAACCCAGCGCTGCCCCGAAGCTGACCATCACGTCACCGCATCCGGCAGGTTCGCGAACCCGTCCCGAAGCGCCTTGCTCCACGCCTCCGACATCGCCGCGAAGGTCGGGTCGCCGGCCTCGATCCGCTCGCGCAGCCCGATCCGGAACTCGTCCCGCCGGATGATCGCGAGGTCCAGCGGCATCCCCACCGACAGGTTGGAGCGCAGCGTCGAGTCCATCGAGATCAGCACCGCCTTCCGCCCGTCCTCGAGACTCGTCGACGGCCGCACCACCCGGTCGAGGATTGGCTTGCCGTACTTGTGCTCGCCGATCTGCAGGTAGGCGGTGTCCTCGGTCGCCTCGATGCAGTTGCCCTCCGGATAGATCAGGAACAGTCGCGGCTGCCCGCCCTTGCGCTGCCCGCCGAGCAGGAACGACCCCGAGGGCGCCCGGCTCATCCGCGACATCTTCTCGCCGATCTCGACCGTCACCTCGTTGAGGGTCCGCCCGACGATCTCGGCGACGTCGAGCATGGTCTCGGCCAGCAGCACCGACGACTTCGGCGTGGCGTCGCTCCGGGCGATCTCGTGGCGGAGCTTGGCCATCACCGTCTGGGTCACCGAGAGGTTGCCGGCGGTCAGAAGCACCATCGCCCGGTCGCCCGGCGTCTCGAACTCGTACATCTTGCGGTAGCAGGCAATGTTGTCGAACCCGGCGTTGGTCCGGGTGTCCGACAGCATCACGATGCCGCTCTCCAGAAGAAGACCGACGCAGTAGGTCATGGGATCGGTGCTCCGGCCTCGGGTGTCGGGGGACGTTATTGTTGTGCAGAGACAACGACGGATACATCCATCGCCTCGCCGCCGCCACCCCTCGATATGCCGCGGATCGGTGCCGCCTCCCGGGCGTCGCGCCCGGAACCGAGCCGGACGTAGTGCGCGTCCGGGCAGCAGCGGTTCGCCGCATCGAACCCGACCCAGCCGAGATCGGGCACGTGGATTTCCGCCCAGGCATGCGCGGCCTCGCCTGCCTCGATCTCCTCACTCGTCAGCAGATACCCGGTGACGTACCGCGCCGGCAGACCCGCGGCATGGGCGAGCGCGATCAGCGCATGGGTCATGTCCTGGCAGACGCCCTTCCCGAGTTCGAGCGCCTCTGCGGCGGTCGTCTGGGCGCCGGTCGCCCCGGTGACGTAGGCGATGGCATCAGCCACCGCTGCGGACAAGCGGTGCGCCCGCTCCAGGTCGCCGCCGCTGCCGGCCCCCGACAGTGCCGCGTCCTTGAGCTCGAGCAGGCTCCGGTTGGCCTCCGTCGCCCGGGTCGCCTGCAGGTAGACCCGCGGCGAGATGGTCTCGCGGTGGTTGCGCAACACCCCGGCGGTGTCGGTGGTCTCGACAACGCCATCCACCTTGACGGCGATGCGCTCCACCGGTCCCTGCACCGTCATCGTGCTGATGCTGTCGCCGGCCCCGTCCACGAACCCGGCGCCGAAGACCGCGCCCTCCGCCGATACCGTCCAGTCCAGCACGGTCTGGCTGGCGTTGCCCGCCGGCCGAAGCCGGTGGCTCTGGGTCACGAAGCGCATCGGCGTCTCGAATTGGTACAGGGTGTCGTGCCGGACCGTCAGGCGCATCACTGGATCCCGAAGAGATAGCCTTCCGCCACATCCGCGCCGAGCGCCGCGTTGTGGTGGATGAAGCGGGTGAGGAACTCGTGCAGCCCCTCCTCGATGATGTCGTCGACCTCGGCCTCGGCGAGTTCGCCGAGGAGCATGTTCAGCCGGTCATGGGCAGCGTTACGGTGCCCGTAGGCATGGGCGAGCCGCCCGAGATGCTCGCCGGCCTTGTCGAGACAGTGAAGGAGCGAGCGCGGACACGCCCGGTTCAGGATCAGGAAATGCGCGATCTTGCGCGGGTTGTACTCGCCGCCATAGCTCCAGTGGAACGCCCGGTAGGACGACAGCGCCCGCAGCAGCGTCGTCCACTGGTAGGTGTCGATCGAGCCGCCGACCATGTCGGTCGTCGGCAAGCAGGACGTAGTACTTCACGTCGAGGAGCCGCGCGGTGTTGTCGCCGCGCTCGAGGTAGAGGCCGAGATTGAGAAAGTCGTACCCGTCGTTCTGCAGGTGCGTGCCCTCGGTCGCGCCGCGCAGCTGCGCACCCTGACGCTTGGTCCAGTCGCAGAGCTGCGGCAGCAGCGCCTCGGACCGCGGCTGCCGCTCTAGCTCGCGCAGCTCCAGATAGGCGCCGTTCAGCGCGTCCCACATTTCGGTGGTGAGCGCCGTGCGCACCGCCCGGCCGTTCTGGCGCGCAGTCTCGATGCAGGATGTGACGCTCGAGGGATTCTCCCGGTCGAAGAACAGCCAGGTCTCGACGTCGCGCTGGCGGAAATCCTCGCCGAACTTCGCCTCGAAGCCGACGGACGAGCCTGCGGCCGCCACCAGCGACGCCCATTCGTTGTGATAGCCCTCGCCGGCCGACGGCATCAGCCCCATGCGGTAGCCGACCTCGAGCAGCCGCGCCATGGTCTCGGCCCGCTCCATGTAGCGGGCGAGCCAGTAGAGGTTTTCCGCGGTGCGGCTGAGCATCGATTCCCCCTCAGTCCGCCAAGACCCAGGTGTCCTTCACCCCGCCGCCCTGGCTCGAGTTCACCACCAGGGAGCCCTCGGTCAGCGCCACCCGGGTCAGGCCGCCCGGGCAGAGGTGGACCTCGCGCCCGACGAGGCAGTAGGGACGGAGGTCCACGTGCCGCGGCGCCAGGCCCTCGTCCACGAAGGTCGGGCAGGTCGAGAGTGCCAGCGTCGGCTGGGCGATGAAGTCGCCCGGGTCGTTCCTGATCCGCTCGGCATAGGCGGCGATCTGCTCCTTGGTGGACTTCGGCCCGACCAGCATCCCGTAGCCCCCCGAGCCATGCACCTCCTTGACCACGAGGTCCTTGAGATTGGCGAGCACGTGAGCCCGGTCGTCGGGATCGGCGCATTTCCAGGTCTGGACGTTCTTCAGGATCGCCTGCTCGCCGAGGTAGAAGCGGATCATGTCCGGAACGTAGGTATAGACCGCCTTGTCGTCCGCCACCCCCGCCCCCGGCGCCGAGCAGATGGCGACCCCGCCGGAGCGATAGACGTTCATCAGCCCCGGCACCCCCAGCATCGAGTCCGGCCGGAAGCACAGCGGGTCGAGGAAGGTATCGTCGATCCGCCGGTAGATCACGTCCACCCGCCGCGGCCCCTCGGTGGTGCGCATGTAGACGAAGTCGCCCTGCACGAACAGATCCTGCCCCTCGACCAGCTCGATCCCCATCTGGTCGGCGAGGAACGAATGCTCGTAGTACGCGCTGTTGAACGACCCCGGCGAAAGCACCACGCTGACCGGCTCGCCCTGGGCGGACTCCGGCGCCACGCTGGCCAGCGTCCGCCGCAGCCGGTCGGGATAGTCGTCGACGGGTGCGATCCGGGTCGAGCGGAAGAGCTCCGGGAACATCCGCATCATGATCTCGCGGTTCTCCAGCATGTAGGAGACCCCGGAGGGCGTGCGGCAATTATCCTCGAGCACGAAGAAGTCTTCCGGCCCCGTGCGCACCAGATCGATCCCGACGATGTGGGAATAGACCCGCCCCGGCGGATCGATCCCCACGACCGCCGGCTCGAAGGCCTCATTGCGGAAGACCAGGTCGGCAGGGATAACCCCGGCCCGCACGATCTCGGCCCGGTGGTAGACATCCCAGAGAAAGGCGTTGAGCGCCCGCGCCCGCTGCTTGACCCCCTTCTCGAGCTTGCGCCACTCGCCCTCGGTGAAGACCCGCGGCATCATGTCGAACGGGATCAGCCGCTCGGTGTCGCCGCCCTCGCCATAGACCGCGAAGGTGATGCCGATGCGCCGGAATAGCGCCTCGGCCTCCTCCTTCTTCTGCCCAAGCATCTCCGGAGACGTCCGCTTCACCCAGTCCATCAGACCGGCATAGGCGGGCCGGACCCGCTCGCCGTCGAACATCTCGTTGAAGGTGGAAATGGCTGCCTCCCCCGATCGCGCCTCGCGGCCAACTAAATTCGACGGCCTGCCAAAACGCAACCCGGATGCGCCTGCACGAGGAGCATCCCCGAGAATTTCCGGATCCCCTCCTCCGCTGACGGAATATTGGGCAGATTTGTTGCTCCAGCGGCGCCGTTCGGGGCAAATTCCGCAAATATGGCCCCAGTCCGGGCGCGGCCGGTAAGAATTTGCGTCCAATCCGGCGATGTGATTAACATCCGACCGACAAGGGACACGAAGTCCTGAGATGTGACAGGGATGTATGCATGGCGGCAGAACGCGGCGACGCGGCCTTCGTGGCTTTCGACCACGTCCAGAAAAGCTACGACGGCGAAACTCTGGTGGTCAAAGACCTGAACCTCGACATCGGTCAGGGCGAGTTCCTGACCATGCTCGGGCCCTCCGGATCCGGCAAGACCACCTGCCTGATGATGCTCGCCGGCTTCGAGACCGCCACCCACGGCGACATCCGCCTCGCCGGCCGGCCGATCAACAACATCCCGCCCCACAAGCGCGGCATCGGCATGGTCTTCCAGAACTACGCGCTCTTCCCGCACATGACCGTCGGCGAGAACCTCGCCTTCCCGCTGCAAGTCCGTAAGCTGCCGAAGGCCGAGATCGACACCAAGGTCAAGCGCGCCCTCGACATGGTGCAGATGGGCGCCTTCGCCGGCCGTCGCCCGGGGCAGATGTCCGGCGGCCAGCAGCAGCGCATCGCGCTCGCCCGTGCCCTTGTCTTCGAGCCCGAGCTCGTCCTCATGGACGAACCCCTCGGCGCGCTCGACAAGCAACTCCGCGAGCACATGCAGTACGAGATCAAGCACCTGCACGAGCAGCTCGGCGTCACCGTGGTCTACGTCACCCACGACCAGTCCGAGGCCCTGACCATGTCCGACCGGATCGCCGTCTTCAACGACGGCAAGATCCAGCAGCTCGCCCCGCCCGAGGACCTCTACGAGCGCCCGTCGAACGCCTTCGTCGCCCAGTTCATTGGCGAGAACAACCGCCTCTACGGCACCGTCGCAGCGATCGAGGGCGGGTTCGCCACCGTGAAGCTCGAAAACGGCGAGACCGTGCGCGCGCTGGCGGTGAGCTGCGGCGAGACCGGGTCGCGCACCCAGATCTCGATCCGCCCCGAACGGGTGGTGATCGGCCCGAAGGCCGAGGAGAACCGGGTCGCGGCCAAGGTGCTCGAGCTCATCTATCTCGGCGACCACATCCGCAGCCGGATGGAAGTCCACGGCGATTCCGACTTCATCGTCAAGGTGGCCAACGCGGCGGGGATCGACCACCTCAAGGTCGGCGAGACCACGCAGGTCGGCTGGGCGGCGGACGACTGCCGCGCGCTCGACGGCTGAACCCATGCGACAGGTGGGGCGGCCCGTCCCCCCTGCTCAGATCACAGACGGGCTCAACTGGGAGAACTGACGACATGAGACTTTCCACCTTCCTCTTCGGAGCTGCGGCCTGCGCGCTCGCGACATCGGTCGTGGCCCAGGATCTGCCTCCGTGCGAGAACTGCACCGATTCGATGACCGTGGTGTCCTGGGGCGGCGCCTACCAGAAGTCCCAGCAGAAGGCCTACTCCGAACCCTACACCGAGCTTACCGGGACCAGCTTCACCTGGGACGAGAGCTCGAACGAGGCGGTGGCCAAGCTCCGCGCCCAGAACGAGGCCGGCAACGTCACCTGGGATCTCGTCGACGTCGAGGGCCCGGACAGCCAGCGCCTCTGCGACGAGGGCCTGGCAATGGAAGTGAACTTCGACGAGGCGCTCGCCGCCGGCAATGACGGCTCGACGCCCACCGACGACTTCGGCGACTCGCTCATCAACGAGTGCTTCATCCCGCAGATCGTCTTCTCCACCACCTTCGGATACCGCACCGACGTCGCCGAATGGAACGGCGCGGTGCCGACCTCGCTCTGCGACATCTTCGACCTCGACAAGTTCCCCGGCAAGCGCAGCCTCGAAAAGCGGCCCAAGAAGAACATGGAATGGGCCCTGCTCTGCGACGGCGTCGCCAAGGCCGATCTCTACGACGTGCTCTCGACCGACGAGGGCGTCCAGCAGGCCCTCGACAAGCTCGCCACCATCAAGGACCAGGTGGTCTGGTGGTCGGCCGGTGCGGAAACCCCGCAGCTCCTCGCCGACAAGGAAGTCGTGATCGGCTCGACCTACAACGGCCGCCTCTTCTCCGTGATCGAGGAGCAGAAGCAGCCGGTCGCCATGCTCTGGGACTGGCAGGTCTTCGACTTCGACGGCTGGATCGTCCCGGCCGACCTGCCCGAGGACCGGCTGAACCGGGTGATGCACTTCCTGCACTTCGCCACCGATACCCAGCGCCTCGCCGACCAGGCCAAGTGGATCTCCTACGGCCCCGCCCGCGCCTCGTCGCAGCCGCTCGTCGGCGACCACGCCGAGCTCGGCATCCCGATGGCGCCGCACATGCCGACTAACCCGGCCAACCAGAAGAACTACCTCGTCAACAACATCGAGTGGTGGGCCGACAACCAGGACGAGATGGAAGCCCGCTTCCAGGTCTGGCTCGCCCAGTAAGCACGTCCGACGACAGCGGGCGGGACCTTTCGGCCCCGCCCGCATCCCGACGAAGGAGGCGAGGACCGATGGCCGACGTAGCGATGACCACACCCCCGGTCGCGACCAGCGGTCCGATGCTGGCCGCCGACGGCACGCCGCTCAAGGCCAGCCTGAACCGCGCGCTCCGCGCCCAGAAGATCCGGGCGCTGCTTCTGATTGCACCGCTGCTGCTCTTCGTGCTCCTGACCTTCGTAATGCCGATCGGCGACATGCTGTTCCGTTCGGTCGAGAACCAGATCGTCCCCGAGACCCTGCCCAAGACCGTCGCGGAGCTTAAGGACTGGGACGCGAAGTCGGGCGAACTCCCCGGCGAGGCCGCCTATGCGGGGCTCTACGACGACCTGACGGTCGCCGTTGAGGAGAAGATCAACACCCGCCTCGGCTCGCGGCTCAACTACGAATCCTCGGGCATGTCCTCGCTGATGCGAGGCGTCGGCCGGGACCTCAAGAAGATGGACCCGTCCCTGCCGCTCAAGGAGCAGTTCATCGACGCGGACAAGAAGTGGGGCGAGGTCGGGACCTGGCAGACGATCTGGCTGTTTTCCGGCCCCTACACGGACGGATACTTCCTGAACGCGGTCGACTTCGAGAAGACTCCGGACGGCCCGGCGCACAAGGCCGAGCGCCAACGCGTCTACGTCATGCTCTTCGTCCGCACGTTCGTGCTCTCGATGACGATCTGCGTCTCCTGCCTGCTCCTCGGCTACCCGATCGCCTGGCTGCTCGCGAGCCTGCCGATGCGAACCTCGAACCTCCTCCTCATCCTGGTGCTGCTGCCGTTCTGGACGTCGCTGCTGGTGCGCACCGCCTCCTGGAAGGTGCTCTTGCAGCAGCAGGGCGTCATCAACGACCTCCTGGTCTGGACCGGGATCATCTCGAACGACCAGCGGCTGGTGATGATCAACAACGCCACCGGCACCATCATCGCCATGACCCACATCCTGCTGCCGTTCATGATCCTGCCACTCTACTCGGTGATGAAGACCATCCCGGTGTCCTACGTCCGCGCGGCGAAGTCGCTCGGCGCCACCGACTGGACCGCCTTCTGGCGGGTCTACTTCCCGCAGACGGTGCCCGGCATCGGTGCCGGTGCCATCCTCGTCTTCATCCTGTCGATCGGCTACTACATCACCCCGGAACTGGTCGGCGGCACCACCGGCACCTTCATCTCCAACCGGATCGCCTACCACATCTCCTCGTCGCTGAACTGGGGCCTGGCCGCGGCGCTCGGGACCTTGTTGCTGGCTTTCGTGCTGGTCCTCTACTGGGTCTACGACCGCATCGTCGGCATCGACAACGTGAAGCTGGGGTAACGCGCCATGGCACTTCCCTCCTACGCCTCGACCGGCCAGCGCATCTGGTACTACGGCTTCCGAGTGATCTGCGCGCTGATCTTCCTCTACCTGATCTTTCCGATCCTGGTGATCATCCCGCTCAGCTTCAACGTCGAGGACTTCTTCACCTTCACGCCGGGCATGCTCCGCCTCGACCCGGACGCGTTCTCGCTCAAGCACTACCATGATTTCTTCACCAGCAACGACTGGCAGAATGCGCTCTGGAACTCGGTTCGGATCGCACCGGTTGCGACCCTGTTCTCGGTGGTGCTCGGTACCGTCGCCGCCATCGGACTCAGCCAGCCGCACGTGCCGTTCCGCCGGGCGATCATGGCGATCCTGATCTCGCCGATGATCGTGCCGCTGATCATCTCCGCCGCCGGGATGTACTTCTTCTACTCGCGACTCGGCCTGCAGGGCACCTACCTCGGCGTCGTCCTCGCCCACGCCGCCCTCGGCATCCCTTTCGTGATCATCACCGTCACCGCCACCCTCGTCGGCTTCGACCGCAGCCTGGTGCGCGCCGCCGCCAATCTCGGCGCCGGTCCGGTCCGCACCTTCTTCAAGGTCCAGATGCCGCTGATCCTGCCCGGCGTCATCTCCGGCGCGCTTTTCGCCTTCATCACCTCCTTCGACGAGGTCGTCGTCGTCCTCTTCGTCGGCTCCGCCAACCAGAAGACCCTGCCCTGGCAGATGTTCATCGGCCTGCGCGAGCAGATCTCGCCGACGATCCTCGCCGTCGCCACCATCCTCGTTGCCATCTCCGTGGTGCTGCTCATCGTGCTCGAACTCCTGCGCCGCAGGTCCGAAAGACTACGCGGCATGAGCCCCGGCTGAGCAAAGCAAAGGCCCAGGGGATGCGCCGTCGACGCCGTATCACGAGCGGGTGAGGCGCGCCCATGCTATCTTAGCGCCGACAACTTGGCCGAGGCAGACCTTGACCGCGTATCTCCCGCCCACTTTATTCTACCGACCGCATCGCCCCGCCAAGAAGAGGCCGACTAATCGCCGCCTACGTTAACCATTGCCATTTGCCGCCTACTTCCGGCCTCAATACACATTGAAAGAGCGTTAAGACAATCGCCAATATCCTTTAGTTTCATATACTTAACCTGCCTGCGCACAGTGCGCACGCCGTGCGCTCACGCACTTTCACCTTCCCCGCGGCCGGATTTCCCCCTAAAGCCAGACCGATGACCGCCGACCTGATCGCCTGTCCCACCTGCGACATGCTCCATACCGTCGCCCCGGTGCCGGTGGGCGGCCGCCTGCGCTGCCGCCGCTGCCACACCGTCCTGCTCACCAACCGCGCCGGCGCAATCGACCGCACCCTGGCCGCCGCCTCGGCCAGCGTCATCCTGATGGTCGCCGCGATCTTCTTTCCCTTCCTCGAGCTCTCCGCCGCCGGCCTCCACCGCAACGCCTCGCTCCTCGACGCCGCCATCGCCTTCCACACCGCCCAGACCGCGCCCCTCTCCATCGCGACCTTCCTGCTCATCGTCGTCATCCCCGTCGTCCGCGCCTCGGCCCTCGCTTACACCCTCCTCCCCCTCCGCCTCGGCCGCCCGCCTGCCCGCGGCGCCGAGCACGCCTTCCGCATCGCCGAGCACCTCAAGCCCTGGGCGATGTCCGAGGTGTTCCTCATCGGCGTCGTCGTCGCCCTGGTGAAGATCGGCGGCCTCGCCAGCATCGACCTCGGCCCCGCCTTCTGGGCCATGGCGGGCCTCGTCCTCCTCGTCGTGCTCGAGTTCGAGCAGCCTCAACGAATGGTCGATATGGCAGCTCCTGGACCGCACGCGCTGACCGCCCGCGCCGCCGGCTTCGCCGGCTGCCGCACCTGCGGCAAGGTCTCGCCTGCGGCGACGTCCGTCTGCGCGCGCTGCGGCACGCCGCTGCACCAGCGGATCCCCCACAGCCTGCAGCGGGTGCTGGCCTGGCTCGCCATCGGCTTCATGTGCTATATCCCCGCCAACCTCCTGCCGATGCTCAAGACCCGCACCCTCGGCCGCGAGAGCGACAACACCATCGTCGGCGGCGTCATCGAGCTCCTCCACCACGGCGCCTGGGACGTCGGCCTGATCGTTTTCACCGCCAGCGTGCTCATTCCCTGCACCAAATTCGTGGTCATCCTCTACCTGCTCTTCTCCATCCGCTTCCGCGTCACCCTCGACATCCACACCCGCATCCACCTCTACGACGCGGTGGAGTTCATCGGCCGCTGGTCGATGATCGACGTCTTCGTCGTCGCCATCCTCACCGCGCTGGTGCAACTCGGCTTCATCGTGTCGATCAACCCCGGCCCCGCCGCGATCTTCTTCGCGCTTTCGGTTGCCTTTACAATGCTCTCGGCGCAGTCTCTGGACCCGCGCCTGATCTGGGACACGACCGAGCGAGAGACTTCCACCCATGCCTGAAACTCAGCCGCCCGCCCCGCGGCTCGATCCGCCGCCCGGCGAGAGCGCGCGCGGGTTCTCCCTCGTCTGGCTGGTGCCGCTCCTGGCGCTTGCCGTCGCCCTCGTCGTCGCCTGGCGCACCTACGCCGAACGCGGCCCGCTGATCGAGATCGTCTTCCAGAACGCCGCCGGCGTCGAAGCCGGCAAGACAACCCTCCGCTTCCGCGACGTCGATGTCGGGCTCGTCGAGAAGACCTCCCTATCCGACGACCTGCAAAGCGTCATCGTCACCGCCCGACTCAACAAGGACGTAGCCCGCTACGTCGATTCCGATGCCCAGTTCTGGCTGGTCCGCCCCAGCGTCACCCCCCAAGGCGTCACCGGCATAGAGACAGTGATCTCCGGCGTCTATATCGGCGCCTACTGGAACGACCAGCCCGGCGAACTCCAGACCCGCTTCGACGCGCTGCCGCGCGCCCCGCAGACATCCGCGGACGAACCCGGGCTCCGGGTGCGCCTGCGCGCACCAGACGGCGGCTCGATGACTATCGGCGCCCCAATCCTCTACAAGCGCATCAAGGTCGGCCAGATCGATGACATCAACCTGACCGACGCGGGCGACGTGATGATCGACCTCTTTATAGGCGCCCCGAACGACGTCCGGGTCACCGAGGGTACACGATTCTGGAACGCCAGCGGCTTTTCCATCAACCTCAGTGCGGCCGGCGCGTCCCTGAACGTCGACAGCCTGATCTCGCTGCTGCAGGGCGGAATCTCCTTCGATACCATCGGTTCCGACACCACCCGCGCCAAAGATGGAAAGGTGTTCGAGCTCTATCCCTCCGAGACCGCGGCCCGCCAGAACCTCTTCGAGGACGCGCCCGGCCAGCGGCTGATCGTCAACACCGACTTCGACGGCTCGGTCCGCGGCCTGCAACCAGGAGCCTCGGTAGAGTTCCACGGCATCAAGGTCGGCGAGGTGAGCTCGCTCCAAGCCGCCATCGTCGAGAAGGACGGCGAGAAGCAAGTGACGCTCCGCACCACCCTCGCGCTCGTCCCCGAGCGCCTCGGCATCACCGACATGACTACCGATACCGCCCCCGATGCGGCACTCGACCTGCTCGAATCCCAGGTCCGCAGCGGCCTTCGGGCGCAGCTCGCCGCCTCGGGGCTGCTATCCCAAACGCTCTACGTCGATCTTGCCGAGGTACCGGACGCCGCCCCCGCGGTGCTCGACCGGAACGCCGAGCCGTATCCGCTCCTGCCGAGCGCTCCCTCCGACATCACCGGCATCGCAGCCTCCGCCGAGAGCGTGATGCAGCGCGTCGCCAAGCTGCCGCTCGAGGACCTCGTCGACGCCGCGGTGGCGCTCCTCGCCAACGCCAACACCATCGTCACGTCGGAGGGCGTGCGCCAGGCCCCGGAGAACCTTGGCCTTCTCCTCGCCGATGCTCGCAAGCTGATCGGGCAGGAGGGCATCCAGCAAGCCCCCGCCGAGGTCGCCGCCATCCTCGCCTCCGCCCGCGCCCTCGTCGATCAGGCGGCCCAGGAGCAGCTCGTCGCCAACCTCAACGACGTCCTCGCCACCGCCAAGAGCTCGCTCGCCAGCATTGGCACCGCGGCCGATGGCGTACCCGACCTCGTGGACCAGATCGAGGCGCTCGCCGCCAAGGCTCAGGACCTGCCCCTCGACCAGCTGGTCGCCTCCGCCACAAACGTCGTCAACGGGATCGACGCGTTCGTCCAAAGCGATGGTGTCACCGGACTGCCCAACTCGGTGGAAGCGTCCCTCGCAGACCTCCGGAGCGTAGTCGAGGACCTGCGCAGGGGCGGCGCCGTCGACAACCTGAACGGAACCCTCGCCTCCACTCGCGCGATTGCCGACCAGGCCGCCCAAGCCGACCTCGTGGCCCGGCTCGACGACATCCTCGCGACTACCAAGGCCTCGGTCGCCAGCGTCGGAACCGCGGCCGATGGCGTGCCGGCACTCCTCGATCAGGTCAAGGCGCTGGCGGCCAAGGCCAACGCCCTACCGCTCGACGAGACGGTGGCATCCGCAAACGGCCTTCTGGGTAGCATTGACAGCTTCGTCAAGAGTGACGATTTCGCCAATCTCCCGGCCACGCTGCAGACGTCGCTTGCGGAACTCCGCGGCATCGTTGCCGACCTACGCAACGGCGGCGCCGTCGAGAACGTCAACGCGTCACTCGCATCGGTGCGCCAGATCACCGACGAATTCGCCGCTGCGCGTCTCACCGACAGCATCCAGAGCGTGGTCACCGAGGCCAAGGCTGCCATCGGCAACCTTAACAGCGCCTCAGACGGGCTCCCGAAGCTGATGGACAGCGTCAATGCCATCTCGGCTAATGTCGAGGCGCTGCCGCTCGACCAGCTTGTCGAGACCGGCAACCAGGTCCTCGCCACGGCGGATGCGTTTCTGGCGAGCCAGGGCGTTCAGGAGCTGCCGCCGAAGCTCAACGATGCGCTTGGGGAGCTGCGGGCGATCCTGGCGGAACTGAACGAAGGTGGTGCGGCGCAGAACGTCAACGCCACCCTTGCCTCTGCTTCGCAGGCGGCGGATGCGGTCACGGCTGCCGCGAACGAGTTGCCGGCGCTGGTCGCACGCTTGAATGCGCTGGCCGACGCGGCGGACGCGACGCTTGCCAGCGTCGGTCCCAATTCCCGGGTCAACCGCGACACGCTCCTGCTCCTTCAGGAGGTCCGCGACGCCGCGCGGTCGGTCAATTCCCTGGTCACGGCGCTGGAACGGCGCCCCAATTCCGTCCTCTTCGGGAGATGAGCATGCGTGCGACCCTGCCCCTGATCGCCGCGGCCCTCGCGCTCGCCGCCTGCGGCGCCAACCCCGACTATTTCCTGCTGCCCCCGCCGCAGGCCGCGACCCGCCAAGCGTCGCCGGTCGGCAGCATTTCGGTTGCCGACATCAACCTGCCGTCCTATGCCAATGCGCTTGAAATTGCTTCACTTTCCGGCCCCGGCACGGTGACGCTCGACAAGGTCTCGCTCTGGGCCGACATGCCGACGCGGGCGCTGACGCGGCAGCTCGCGGCCGCGCTGGACCAGCGCCTCAATGCCCGTGTCGGAAGCGATCCGTGGCCGGGGTTCGACGAGCCGACCTTGCGGGTGGCGGTGACCGTCGATCGGATGATCGGCGCCCAAGATGGCGGCCTCGACTTTGCCGGGCAGTATGCCGTCGTGGCGACGCGCGACGGGCGCATTACCGCCTTCGATCGTTTCGCCTTCACGGTTCCGTCCCAAGGCGATGGCTACCCCGGGCTCCTTGCCGCGCACGCCCGCGCCATGGATCTGCTCGCCGATCGCATTGCCGGCACCATTACCGGTCGCAGGGCAGAAAGCTGACTCGCGGAGGGAAAAATCGGAAGTGGCTTGAGCCGGTCGATACGGCACTTCGCCGGAGAGAACCTGCGGGACGGCAAAGGTTTACGGGGTTTTGGTGTGGCTGGAAAGCGGCTGGAAAGTGGCTGGAAACCAGCCATACGATTTTGACGCGGGCTTAAGTCTTAACGGGTATCTTGAAGGGTTCGAGGCCGCGCATCAGCCCTCGAGGCGGCGGGGCTTGTGCTTGTCGAGGGAGGTCACGTTGGTCTTGCGCCGACCAGCATAAGGATTCTCGCCGCTGCGCAGGTAGAGCCGGATCGGCACGCCGGGCATGTCGAAGTCCCGGCGGAGGCCGTTGACGAGGAACCGCTTGTAGTCCTCGGGCACGGCGTCAGGCACCGAGGCGAACAGCACGAAGGTCGGCGGCCGGGTCTTGATCTGCGTCATGTAGCGCAGCCGCACCCGCCGCCCCGACGGCGCCGGTGGCGGATGATCGGCCGTCTGGACGCTGAGCCAACGGTTCAGCCTGCCGGTGGATATCCTGGTGTTCCAGACCGCATAGGCCTTCAGAACCGCGGCGTGCAGCCGATCCAGTCCCTTGCCGGTCAGGGCCGAGACCATCACCATCGGCGCGCCGCGGAGCTGCGGCAGCAGCCGCCCGAAAGCTTCGCGTAACTCGTTGAGCTTCTGCGGCTTCTCCTCCTCGAGGTCCCACTTGTTGACCGCCACCACCACGGCCCGCCCTTCGCGCTCGGCCAGGTCGGCGATCCGCAGATCCTGGGACTCGAACGGGACCTGCACGTCCAGCAGCACGACCACCACCTCGGCGAACTTCACCGCCCGCAGACCGTCCGAAACGCTCAGCTTCTCGAGCTTGCCCTGGACCTTCGCCTTCTTCCGCATGCCGGCGGTATCGAAGACCCGGAACGCCGTCCCAAACCAGTCGGTCTGGACAGCGATCGCGTCCCGGGTGATCCCAGCCTCCGGCCCGGTCAGCAGGCGATCCTCGCCGAGGATCGCATTGACGAGTGTGGATTTTCCCGCGTTCGGCCGCCCCACCACCGCAATCTGGATCGGCCGGCCTACCGGTAGCGCGGCGCCTTCGCCTTCCTCGTCCACGTCGTCGTCGACCGGCTCGCCGACGTCGACCTCCACCACCTCCGCCGCATCCGGGAATTTCTCCGCCACCGGCTCCAGCACGCGCAGGAGATCGTCCATCCCCTGCCCATGCTCGGCGGACAGCGCCACCGGCTCGCCGAGTCCCAGCTCCCAGGCTTCGATCAGCCCCGCCTCCGCGGCGCGGCCCTCGGCCTTGTTGGCGACCAGGACCACATGCGACGCGCGCTTGCGCAGCAGCTCGGCCAGCGTGCGGTCCACGGGCGTCACGCCGGTGCGCGCGTCGATCATGAAGAGGCAGACATCGGCGGCGTCCACCGCCCGCTCGGTCAGCGCCCGCATCCGCCCGGGCAGGCTCGCGTCGGTCGCCTCCTCGAGCCCGGCGGTATCGACGACCGTGAAGCGCAGCGGCCCGAGACGCCCGGCGCCTTCCCGCAGGTCCCGGGTCACCCCCGGCTGGTCGTCGACCAGGGCGAGGCGCCGACCGACGAGGCGGTTGAACAGCGTCGACTTGCCGACGTTGGGCCGGCCGACAATGGCGAGCGTGAACGACATGAGCGGGCTTTCGGCAAATCCCGGAGCTCCCCCGGCCCCGAGGCGGGATCCTTAGCGGCTCGCCGGCTCATTGAAAAGCCAGAAGCCGCCCTTCCTGGGTGACGACGTACATCACGCCCCCGGCAATCGCCGGCGCCGCCGCGGCCCCGCCCGGCAACGCGACCTCGCCGAGGGCGCTGCCGTCCACCGGATTGAAGGCGCGCAGCAGCCCGTCGGCCCCCGCCACCCAGAGGCGGCTGCCGGCGAGGATCGGGCCGTAGTAGCCGACGGCGCGGAACGGCTTGCCGCGCCCGAAGAAGCCGCGATGCGGGAAGTATTCCGGAAGCTGCACCTCCCACAGGAGCTCGCCGGTGGCGGCGTCGGCCCGCACCAGCGATCCCACGTCGGAGAGCAGGAAGACCGAGCCGCCAACCGGCCAGGCCGGGCCGTAGGAACCCTCCGGAATCGTCCAGTCCCGTTCGCCGGTCTCGGCGTTCAGCCGCACCGTCCGGCCGCTCTGGTTCGAGGCGTAGACGACGCTGCCGTCGATGACCGGATCGCCGCTGATGTCGGTGATGTCGTTGCGGGCGTATTCCCGCCGGCCGCCGGTCACCGCGGTGCCCCAGACCGTGAGGCCGTTGCGGGCGAGGATGCCGAGGACCTCGCCGGAGGCGAAGGGGATCACCGCCAGCTTGCCGTCCGAGGCCGGGCTGGCGCCGCCGAGGAGGCCGGTGCCGCCGGTGCCCTGGACCCGCCAGAGGATTTCGCCGCTCCGGGCATCGAGCGCGAAGGCGGTATCGTCGCGCTGGACCGCCACCACCCGGCCGGCGCTGACCACCGGCGCGGCGCGGACCGGGCCTTCCAGCGTGCGCTTCCAGATGGTGCCGCCGTTCGCGGGCGACAGCGCGAAGACCTCGCCGAAACCGGTGGTCACGAAGAGCACCCCGCCCGCGGCGGCCATGCCACCGCCGGGGCCTGAATCCGGCGCCTGGCCCTCGGGAACAAGGCTGCGGGACCAGGCGATGCGGCCGTCGCGGGTGACAGCGGTAAGCCGGCCGTCGGCGTCCATGGTGTAGACGAGCCCGCCGGCGACGATCGGGCTGGTCAGCACGCGGGCGCGCTTGCTGTCGCCGGCACCGATGTCGACGGCCCAGATGAGCTGGGGCACCGGCCGGAACGCCGGATTGACGAGCCGCCCAGCCGCGGCACCGTTCCTGTGGGTCCAGTCGGCATTGACCCGTGGCGCCGGGATCGACAGCCCGTGAGCGCGGGCGGCGCCGGCGACGGGCTCTTCCTCCGGGCGCACCGGGATTCGCTCGCCGGGCAGCGGCGCATCCTTGTCGGAGCAGGCCGCGAGCACCAGCAGGGCGGCCACCAGCACGAGGCCGAGGCCACGCTTGGCGGGCAGGCGGCAGGAGGGTTCCGGCAAAGGCACCGTCAGCCCGTCAGCCGTCCGCCGAGGCGGCGGCGGGGAGGGAGCCGCCGGCGGCGATGAGCAGTTGCTGGGCCCGTCCGCGCAACGCTTCCGTGGCGCCGGGCTCGGCGAGCACCGCGTTCAGGTCGGCGATCGCCTTGTCCTTGTCGCCGGTGTCGAGGTGCATGAGCGCCCGCTGCTCGAGGGCCAGCGGCCGGAACGGCGCATCGGGTGCGGAGAGGAGCTCGAGGGTCGCCTGGCGCTCGGACGAAGGCATCGCGGCGCCGAGGAGCATCACCCGCTGGAGCGAGGCGAGGGAGCGGTAGAGCTGGCTGGCGTTGCCGTCCCCGGCCACGTCTTCGAGGATCGCCGCGGCCGCGTCGGTGTCGCCGGCCTCCGCGAGGCTGCCGGCCTGGGCGAGCCGTGCCACCACGCCTGCCCCGGCTTCGGACGCGGCGAGATCGCCCAGCAACCCGGCGCGGGTGGCGGGATCGGTCTCCGCGTAGGCGGCGCGCAGGGCGTCTCCGGCGGCCTCGGCCCGGGCCTCCCGGTGCGCCTTCCACCAGGCGTTGCCGGCGGCGCCGCCGACGATCAGCAGCACCACCGCTGCGAGCAGCCAGCGATACCGGCGGAGCGTGGCGTAGAAGCGGTCGCGGCGGACCTCCTCGCTCACTTCGCTGATGAAGGAATCACTGTCGTGCACGCGGGGCCTCCGGATCGTCCGTTGCGCCGTATACCGTCCGGCCCCAACCGTGCCAAGGGCGAAGGCCTTCCGGCCGCGGACTCTGCCGCCGGAGCGTCAGGCGGCGTCGGTATCCACGGCGTCGGGCTCCGAGAGCTGGCGGGTCCACATCCGGGCGTAGCGGCCGCCGAGGGTCAGGAGCAGGTCGTGGGTGCCCTGCTCCACCACCCGGCCGTGGTCGAGGACCAGGATCCGGTCGGCCTCGACCACCGTGGAGAGCCGGTGGGCGATGACGATGACGCTGCGCCCTACCCCCATCGCCTTGAGCGAGTCCTGGATGCCGCGCTCGGTCTCGCTGTCGAGGGCACTCGTCGCCTCGTCGAGGAGCAGGATCGGCGGATTCTTGAGCAGGGTGCGGGCGATGCCGACCCGTTGCTTCTCGCCGCCGGAGAGTTTCAGCCCGCGCTCGCCCACCGTGGTCTCGTAGCCCTGCGGCAGCCGGCTGATGAAGTCGTGGATCTGCGCCGACCGCGCCGCGGCCTCGACCTCGGCCCGTGTGGCCTCCGGCCGACCGTAGGCGATGTTGTAGTAGATCGTGTCGTTGAACAGCACGGTGTCCTGGGGGACCATGCCGATCTGCGCCCGGAGGCTGGTCTGGGTCACGTCGCGCAGGTCCTGGCCGTCGATCAGCACCGCCCCCCGGGTCACGTCGTAGAAGCGGAAGAGCAGCCGGCCGATCGTCGACTTTCCCGACCCCGACGGCCCGACCACCGCCACCGTCTGCCCGGGCTCCACGGTGAGGCTGAGGCCGGCGAGGATCGAGCGCTCGGTCTCGTAGGAGAAGCCGACGTCGCGGAACTCGATCCGTCCCGCGGTGATCGCGAGCGGCTTTGCCTCCGGCTTGTCGACGATCTCGGAGGGCTGGTCGAGCAGGTCGAACATCGCCCCCATGTCGACGAGGCTCTGGCGGATCTCGCGATAGACCGTGCCGAGGAAGTTGAGCGGCAGGGTGATCTGGATCATGTAGGCGTTGACCATCACGAAATCGCCGACGGTGAGCGTGCCGGACTGCACCCCGCGCGCCGCCATCACCATCACCACCACGAGGCCGATGGTGATGAAGAGCGACTGGCCGAAGTTGAGCCAGGCGAGGCTCACCTGGGTCTGCACCGCCGCCACCTCGTAGCCGCGCATGGAGGCGTCGTAGCGCTCGGCTTCGCGGCCCTCGGCGTTGAAGTACTTCACGGTCTCGAAGTTCAGCAGGCTGTCGATGGCCTTCTGGTTGGCGTCGGTGTCGCGCTCGTTCATCCGCTGGCGGATCGCCACCCGCATCTCGGTGACCTTGAAGGTGTACCAGACGTAGAGGGCGACGGTGACCGCCACCACCACCAGGTACCAGACGTCGAAGACGAAGAAGAGGATGATGCCGACGAGGGCGAGTTCCAGCACCATCGGCACGATCGAGAACAGCATGAAGCGCAGCAGGAAGTCGACGCCCTTCACCCCGCGCTCGATGATCCGGCTGAGGCCGCCGGTCTTGCGGGTGATGTGATAACGCAGGCTGAGGGCGTGGATGTGGCGGAAGGTCTCGAGTGCGAGCTGCCGCAGCGCGTCCTGGCCGACGCGGGCGAAGACACCGTCGCGGAGCTGGGAGAAGCCGACGCCCGCGAGCCGCATCAGCCCGTAGAAGAGCGTCAGCGCCACCGGCCCGGCGGCGACCAGGTATCCAAGCTGCGCGTTGGGATCCGCGGGCGCCAACCCGTCCACCGCCGCCTTGAAGAAGAATGGCGTGACGACCGACGCGAGGCGGCCGACGACGAGCGCGGTCATCGCCGCCACGACTCGAACCCGGACTTCGCGGTTGTCCCTGGGCCAAAGGTAGGGTGCGACTCGGCGGATCGTGCGCCAGCCACTGGCGCGGGAGGTGTCGGAGGTATCTGGCATTGAAGGCTATTCGGCCGCAGCGTCGGGGAGGTTGAAGATCTGTCCGGGGTAGATCAGGTCCGGGTCGCGGATGAGGTCGCGGTTCGCGGTGAGGATCTGGGCATACATGATCCCGGAACCATAGCGCTCGCGCGCCAGAGTCCAGAGATTATGTCCGGGCTGCACGGTCACCGACGTGGTCCCAGGGCCGAGCGCCGCGGGTGCCGGCACCCCCGGGCGCGGCAGCGGGGGCTTGGGGAAATCGCGCTGGAACGGGGTCTCGATGCGGCTGGCGACCCGACCGTCGGCGGCGATCTGGTCAATGCGGAGCCGGTAGAGGCCGGTGGCGACGTCGTCGAGTTCCATCCGCCAGCGGCCGTCGTCGGCCACCGTCCCCTCGGTGGCGAAGCGGTCGTCCACGTAGGCGCGGACCACCGAGCCCGCGGTGCCGACCCCGGCGAGCGCTACGGTGCCGGCCTCGGCGTAGGAAATGCTGGCGAGCGTCACCCGCCGTGCCGCAGCCGGGTCGCCCGGGGGCCGCAGGACCTCGACTCTATCCTCGCGGATGAGCGCCGTCGCCGCGATCGCGGGCTCGGCCGCCGCCGGCGGCGCCGCCGCGACCTCTGCCGCGGATGCGGGCTCGGTCTCGGGCACCGCCGCGGCGTCCGGGGCAGCGGCCGGGGTTTCCGGCGCAGCCTGCGGGGTGGGCGCCTCGGGGGCCGCGGTGGCGAGGACGGCCGCCGGAGCCGTGGCCGGGGCGGCTTCCGCGCCGGGGGTGCCCGGCGCTTCGGGGAGGAGCATCACCACGTCGCTGGAGCGGGTCTCGGCGCCGGAGGCGGTGACGGCGCCGAGGGTGAGCGAACGCGGCTGGGCCGAGGGCGCCACCTCGAAGATGGCGACGAAGTTGCCATCGGCGTCCGCCTCCGCCCCGGCGAGCGGCGCCGCGTCGGCATAGATCGTCACCGTCGAATTCGGCTCGGCGGTCCCGGCCACAGCCGCGGACCCGTCGGGCTCGACGCGGACGAGGTCGAAACTCGGCGGCGCGAGCGTTGCGGCGTCGGGGGCGGCTTCGGCCGCGGTCTCCGGCGCGGCGTCAGCGGGCTCGGCTGCGGGTTCGGCGGGGCGCTCCTTGGCGGCCTCCGGGGCGGCGGCCAGGTCGGGCTCCGGCGACGGGGGCGCGGGCGTTGGCGCGAACGTGCCGGTGGCGAGGGTGTAGAGCCCGCCGAGCAGGAGGAGGGTCAGCGCCACTCCGAGAACCCTGCGTTTCGTACCCGGCGATCCCGCCTCCATCTTCCGTTCCCGTTCCGCACCGGTCTTGGGGGCTCGCGCCCCCTGCGGCGACCTGCTAGCTCATAGAGTGTCACGAAATGCGCCGCGCCGCAAAGTTATTGATAAGTCAGGAGCCTGTCCATGCATGTTCGCCCACGCAAATCCGTCTGCGTCTTCTGTGGTTCGCGCCAGGGCAACGATCCGGCGTACCGGGCGGCGGCGGAGGCGCTGGGAGCGGCGCTGGCGGAGGCGGGCCTCCGACTGGTCTACGGCGCGGGCGACGTCGGGCTGATGGGGGCGGTGGCCGGGGCGGCGATGGCGGCGGGCGGCGAGACCTTCGGGGTGATCCCGGCGCACCTCATCGCCCGCGAGCAGGGGCGCCGCGACCTGTCGCGGATGGTGGTCACCGAGACCATGCACGAGCGCAAGAAGGTGATGTTCATGAACGCCGACGCCATCGTCACCCTACCGGGCGGGCCCGGGAGCCTCGACGAGCTCTTTGAGGTTCTGACCTGGCGGCAGCTCGGGCTGCATGAGAAGCCGGTCTACCTGCTCAATGTCGAGGGCTACTGGAACCCGCTCAGGGCGTTGCTCAACCACCTCGTGGACAACGGCTTTGCCGAGCCGGGCTTCCTGGATTTCCTGCTGACACGGGACACGGTGACGGACCTGATGCGGAGCCTCGTCGTGCTCAGGGACTAGCCGACCGCCGCCAGCCATCCCAGGAATAGAGCGCCAGGCCGGCCCAGATCAGCGGGAAGGCAATTGTGTGCCAAATGGTGAAGGGCTCGCCAAAAAGCCCCACGGCGACGAGAAATTGCAGGGTAGGATTGAGGTACTGGATGAGTCCGAGCGTCGCGTAAGGGATTCGTCGAGCGGCGTAGGAGAACAGCATCAATGGCGTCGCGGTCAACGGGCCGGATAAGATCAGCATGACGCTGATACCGAGGTCGTGCCCGAAGATGCCACCGTGCCGCCCGCCAATATCGGTGAAGTGGCCGCTGTGTATCCCCCAGAGCCAGATTAGCGCCAGAGGCGACAGGATCATCGTCTCGATGAAGACGCTCAGCACCGGGCCGAGGGCCACCGCACCCTTGATCAGACCGTAAGCTGCGAAGGTCGCGGCGACGATTAGCGCCAGCCAGGGCGCCACGCCGAGCCCGACGGTCAGGACCAGCACCGCGACCGTAGCCAGGGCGATCGCCACCGACTGCGCCGGGGTGAACCGCTCTCCGCGCACCAGAAATCCGAGTGCCGCGGCAAATAGCGGGAAGATGTAGTAGCCGAGGCTCGCCTCAAGCGCGAGGCCCGTCTGGACCGCGAAGATGAAGCAGAGCCAGTTGCCAGCGACCATCACCGCGCTCGCCGTCAGTGTCGCCCAGATCCTTGGGCGCGCCACCGCCTCCCGTACTTCCGCCAACCTATGCTGAAGAACGAGGACCGTGCCGAGGAACACGAAACTCCAGAGCGTCCTGTGGCTCAGCACCTCGAGTGGCGGCACCGAGGAGAGCGCCTTGTAGTAAATGCCGGAGAGCCCCCAAATCGAGGCGGCGCCCAAAATGGCCCAAACGCCCTTCTGCCCCTCGGTCATCGGCCCCCCCGTGCCAGCCAGCGGTCGGAAAATGTCAGGCCGCGTAGCCTGGGCGAACCCCTCCCTCGGTCGTGGGAGCGAGCGGATCGCATCACGCGAGCGCCGGGGCGGACGAAAAAAGCCCCCGGATCCGTCCGGGGGCCTGATAATCGCGCGCTTTCGAGGACCTCACATCCTGCTGGCGACGTTCTCCCAGTTCACCAACTTCTCGAGAAAGTTCGTGAGATAGGCCGGCCGCTTGTTGCGGAAGTCAATATAATAGGAGTGCTCCCAGACGTCGCAACCCAGGAGGGCGGTCTGGCCGAAGCAAAGCGGGTTCACGCCGTTCTCGGTCTTGGTGACCTTCAGCGAGCCGTCGCCGTCCTTGACGAGCCAGGCCCAGCCCGAGCCGAACTGGCCGGCGCCGGCGGCGGAGAACTCTTCCTTGAACTTGTCGACCGAGCCGAAGGCGTCCTTGAGGGCCTTCTCGAGCTCCGACGGCATGGCGCCGGATTTCGGGCCCATCATCTGCCAGAATTGGCTATGGTTCCAGTGCTGGGAGGCGTTGTTGAAGATGCCGTTCTGGGCGACCGCACCCTTCTGGTAGGTGCCCTTGACGATCTCCTCGACGGACTTGTTCTCCCACTCGGTCCCGGCGATGGCCTTGTTGCCGTTGTCGACATAGGCCTTGTGGTGGATGTCGTGGTGAAACTCGAGGGTCTCTTTCGACATGCCTGAAGCGGCCAGGGCGTCGTGCGCGTACGGAAGATCGGGAAGTTCGAAAGCCATGTCGTTTTCCTCGCTTGTTTTAAATCCCGGACGGGAGAACCCCGCCCCCTTATATCAGGGACAAGCGCTCAGCCCTCCGCCTGCACCTGCCACCCTACGTCGTCGCCTCACTACGGGGCAGGCGGGGCGGCGCGGACCACCCGGATGGGGTCGTCGGTGACCGATGCTCATCCGTTCCATCCGTCGCTGTTGACTCACCCGTCACCCGGGTCGATTTCCCGCGTCCTGGCCGCTCGATTTGCGGAGATCTTCGCGGACTTGGCCGCCTCACGCGCACCACTCGCACCCCAAAGCCCACACGCCCCGCGCCATCCCCAGAGAAATTCAATGAGAGTGGCGTTCTACCCTAAAGAATCGGTAGAGCGCCACTCTCATTGACTCCGCCCCAGGCACCGGGCAGCGCCGCACCCGGGCAGCGCGCAGCGCCCTGGCGCCCCTTGGCCCCCGGGTCACGTACTACTGGCTGGTTTCGGGGCAGGGGGCCGGGGGCGCGGCCGGGCGTCCCGGCGCCGGCCGCCAGGTCTGGCGCCGGGGACGCACCGGCCTGGCCAGCCGGCGGCCGAACCGGCCGAACCGGCCGAACCGGCCGATCGCCGCCGCCAGCCTGGCGTTGGTCACATCGATCTCGCGCTGCTCGCGAGCGGACTTAGGCCGCTCGACCTGGTAAATCTGGTACCCCGTGTACATCTCGAATGCCCCTTTCGGAAGGTTCTGCCGCAACAGTAGGAAGGCGCTGTTCCCGCGGTGTTCCCGCCGGTTCGGCGGGCGGGAAAAGCGCGTGACAAATGCGGGACAATGGGGATGTGGCCGTACGGGTCAGGCTGCTCGGGCCGTTCTCCGTCGTCTCCGGGGGCCGCGCCGCGGGCCCGTGGCCGCGGCCGAGCGCCCGGCGACTCTGCCAGCTTGTCCTGGTGAGCCCCGGCCGGCGGGTCAGCCGGGACCTCGTCTGCGATGAGCTCTTTCCCGACCTCGACCCGCGCGCGGCCGCCCGTTCGGTCTCCAAGGCGCTGTCGATGGCGCGGGCCGCGCTGGCCCCGCTCGGCGAGCCGGGCACATCCCTGCTCGAGGCCGACCTGACCCACATCTGGGCGAACCCGGCCGTCGAGGTCGACGCGGCCGAACACGAGCAGGCTCTGCGCGCCGCGCTGGCCAAGAGCCCCGGCCAGGAACGCGATGACCTGCTCGCGACCGCCCTGGCCGACGACGGCGAGCTGCTCGCCGACGAGCCGTACGCCGACTGGGCGCTGCGCCCGCGGGAGCGGCTGGAGGCGCTGCGCCAGGAGGCGCGGCTGGCCCTGGCCAGGGACCGGGCCAGGGGGGCAGGCGACGCAAGGCCCGAAGCCCAGCTCGCCGCCTGGGCGGCCTGCGCCGAGCACGACCCCGCCTCCGAGGAGGCGGCCGCGGCCCTGGTCCGCGGCTACTTCGCCGCGGGACACCGGGAGCTCGCGGTACGCGCCTACGAGCGCTGCCGGGCCGCCCTCGGCGAGCTCGGGCTCGGCCTGTCCCCGTGGCTGGAGGAGGTGTACGCCACGGCCGCCTTCGAGGCCGGGCCGCCCCGGACGCAGGCCCCGGCGCGGGAGGAGCTCAGGACCGTCAGCGTGCTGGCCGCCGAGGTGGCCGCGGCGGGCCTGGCCGACCCGGAGGAGCTCCGCGACGTGACCGGCCGCGGCCTGGCCGCGGTGATCGCCGAGGTGGAGGCGCTGGGCGGGACGGTGACGTCGGTGTCCGGGGGAGGGCTGCAGGCCATGTTCGGGGCGCCGGAGGCGCACGAGGACGACCCCGAGCGGGCGGCCCGGGCGGCCTTCCGCGCCCTCGCGGCGGTGGCGGCGATCGACGGAGGGACCCTGCGGATCGGGGTGGAGACCGGCCCGGCCGTGCTCGGTCCCATCGGCGGCGGCGCCCGGGTCGAGTACGGCGCCGTGGGCGAGGTCGTCGGCCAGGCGGCCGCGCTGCAGGCGCGGGCCAGGCCGGGTTCGGCCCTGGTCGGCCCGGTGACCAGGGCCGCCACCGGGCACCTGTTCGCCTGGGGCGCGGCCGAAGGAGAAGCCACCTACCTGGGGCCGCCCATGCCGCGCGTCGCGGGCCACCGGCTCCGCCCCGGCGGCCCGCTGGTCGGACGGCAGGCCGAACTGGCCGCGCTCGGCACGGCCCTGCGCGAAGCGGCCCGCGGTCACGGCTCGGTCGTGCTGGTGACCGGCGAGCCCGGGCTCGGCAAGACCCGCCTGGTGCAGGAGTGCCGCAGGCGCGCCGCCCGCGGCACCCGGTGGCTGGAGGGATCATCAGCCTCCTACGCCTCGTCCACCCCCTACGGCCTCTACCAGCAGCTGCTGGCCAACTGGGCGGGCGTGACCCCGGACCAGCCCGCGGCGGTGACCGGGCCCGCCCTGGAGCGGGTGCTGGCCACGGTCCGGGTCGGCGACCTGTTCCCGCTGCTGGCCCGTATGATGGGTTTGCCCACGGGAGCGGCGCTGGGCCGGATGGGCCCGGGAGAACTCCAGAAACAGACCTTCGCCGCCTGGCGCACGCTCATCTCACGCCTGGTGGCGGCGGGCCCGGCGGTGCTCGTCCTGGAGGACCTGCACTGGGCCGACCCGACCTCGCTCCGCCTCACCCTCGACCTGGCCCGGCTGGCCGCGGGCCGCCGCCTGCTGATCCTGGCCACCGGCCGGCCCGAGGCCGCCCCGGCGCTGGACAGCCTGGATGCCCGCAGGCTGGAGCTCGGCCCGCTGGGCGGGGCGGCCGAAGAGGAACTGGCCCGGTCGCTGATGGGGGAGGGCACCAGCCGCGAGGTCCTGGACGCGGTGCTGGCCAGCGCGGACGGCAACCCGCTGTTCCTGGAGGAGCGGCTGAGCTCGCTGCTGGCGACCGAGGCCCTGGTGCGCGAGCGGGGCGCCTGGCGGCTCGGCCAGACCGCGGGCGCGCAGGTCCCCCAGGCGCTGGAGCGCATGGTCCGATCCCGGGTGGACCGGCTCAGCCCGGCGGCCCGGGACGCGGTCCGGCCCGCGTCCGTGCTCGGCACCGAGTTCCCCCTGTCCTTGCTGGCCGCGGTGTGCGCCGCCGACGAGCCGCTCGGCCCCGCCCTGGACGAGCTCCGAGCCCGGGACCTGCTGCACGAGGTGCCCGGACGGGGCGAGCCCGTCTACCGCTTCCGGCACGCCCTGATCCAGGAGGCGACCTACAACGGGCTGCTGCGCGCCGAGCGCCGTCTGCTGCACGGGCGCGCCGCGTGGGCGCTCGAGGCAACAGCGGACGGCCGAACGGACGAGGTGGCGGCCGTCCTTGGCCGGCACTTCGCCGCCGCCGGGGAGCCGGACCGGGCGCTGTGTTACTACGAGATGGCGGGCGACCACGCCACCGCGTCCTTCGCCAACGACGAGGCCATCGCGTCCTTCCGCGCCGCGCTCGCCATCGCGGGCGAGGACGAGGCCGCCGTCGACCTGCAGGCCAAGCTGGCCAACGTACTGTGGCGCATCCAGCGGCGCGGGCAGGCCAGGGAGGCGTTCCAGGCCGGCCTGCGCGTCGTCCCCGCCGGTGACACGGTCCGCCGGGCCCACCTGCTGATCCGGCTGGGCGGCTGGAGGTGTCCGACGGCCACTACGAGGCGGCCTGGGCCGCCTACGACGCCGCCGAGGACCTGCTCGGCGGGAACCCGGAGGAGATGGACGCGGCCACCGTCGAGGAGTGGCTGGAGCTGATGGTCGACGGCCGGGCCTGCCAGTACAGCACCGAATATCAGCTGGAGCAGGCCCTGGCCACGCTGGCGGCGGCCCGCCCGGTGCTTGACCGGGGCTCGGCGGCCAGGAAGCACGGCTACTACTTTCACCTGGCCATGGCGCGGGTGGCGCAGAACAGGTTCCTGGTGGACGAGACCGACCTGGACGATGCGCGCCGCGGCCTGGCCGCGGCGACTAGGAGGCCGAGGAGAAGGACGTCGGCTACGCCACGTTCTTCCTCGGCCGGTTCCTGCTGCTGCACG
>CAWCTE010000005.1:0-77013 GCA_963798385.1 uncultured Alphaproteobacteria bacterium
TCTGCACGTCGTGCACGTGGCTTTCGCGCAGGCCGGCGCCGGTGATGCGCACGAAGCGGCAGCCGGTGCGCATGGAGTCGACGGTGGCGTTACCGGTGTAGCCCATGGCGGCGCGGAGGCCGCCGACGAGCTGGTGGAGGACGGCGGCGACGGGGCCCTTGTAGGGGACCTGGCCCTCGATGCCCTCGGGGACGAGCTTGTCGGCGGAGGCCTCCTTCTGAAAGTAGCGGTCGGCGGAGCCGCGGGCCATGGCCCCGACGGAGCCCATGCCGCGGTAGGACTTGAAGCTGCGGCCCTGGAAGAGGATGACTTCGCCCGGGGCTTCCTCGGTGCCGGCGAGGGCGGAGCCGAGCATGGCGCAGTGGGCGCCTGCCGCCACCGCCTTGGCGAAATCGCCGGAGAACTTGATGCCGCCGTCGGCGATGATGCAGTGGCCGGACTTTGCGGCCTCCTCGGCGCAGTCGAGTATCGCCGTCATCTGCGGCACGCCGACGCCAGCGACGATGCGGGTGGTGCAGATGGAGCCGGGGCCGATGCCGACCTTCACCGCGTCGGCGCCGGCGTCGAGGAGGGCGCGGGTGCCTTCGGCGGTGGCGACGTTGCCGGCGACGATCTGGACGGCGTTGGAGTGACGCTTGAGCCGGTCGACGGCTTCGGCGACGCCGCGGGAATGACCGTGAGCGGTGTCGATGACGACCACGTCGACGCCGGCCTCGACGAGGGCGACGGAGCGATCGAAGCCGGCGTCGCCGACGGTGGAGGCGGCGGCGACGCGGAGGCGGCCGAGGTCGTCCTTGGCGGCGTGGGGGTTGAGGACGGCCTGCTCGGTGTCCTTGAGCGTCAGGAGGCCGTTGAGGCGGCCGCCGTCGTCGACGACGAGGAGCTTCTCGATGCGGCGGGCCTGCATCATGCGCTTCGCCTCGCCGAGGTCGGCGGGCTCGCGCAGCATCGCCAGGTTCTCGCCGGTCATCATCGCGCTGACCGGCGTGCGGTCGTCGGCGGCAAAGCGCATGTCGCGGTTGGTGACGATACCAACGACGACGCCGCGGTCGTCGACGACCGGGAAGCCGGTGATGCGGTAGCGCTCCATCAATGCCTTGGCGTCGGCGAGGGTCTGGTCCGGACGGAGCGTGACCGGGGCGTAGACGACGCCGGAAACGAAGCGCTTCACCCGCTGGACCTCGGCGGCCTGGGTGGCGATGTCGAGGTTGCGGTGGACCACCCCGAGGCCACCGGCCTGGGCCATGGCGATCGCCATGCGGGCCTCGGTGACCGTGTCCATCGCGGCGCTGATCAGAGGGATATTGAGGGCGATGGTGGAGGTCAGCCGCGTCCGGGTGTCGGCGGTTCCGGGCAGGACGTCCGAGGCCCCGGGAACCAGCAGGACGTCGTCGAAGGTGAGGGCCTCGCGCAGTTGCATCTTTGAGACTCCCGAGCCGGATGGTGAGGTCCCGTGCTATTTCATGCCCCGTCAGGAATGGGAAGCCCCGCGGCACGCGGAGATCGAGGCGACGCAGGGTGTGTGAGTGCGAACAGAGGCGTGCTCAGACCTTGTACGCGCACGCGGCGCACGCGGGGAAAACATGCGGAAGCCGCTGATAGTCCGGTACCTGTGTCAGTGGCCCGTCGAGCCGCAGGCCTCCCGCCGCCCACCGGCACCGTTCAGCCCTGCGCGAGTTCGCGGTCCGGAAATTCCGAGGCGCTCAGATATGTCCTCCGGGCCTTCGGCGTGGCCATCGCCAGGAGCCGAGCGTCTGCCGTCGGTGGTTGCTCACAGAAACAGGCGACGCTTCCTTTGGGAGCCAAACGTCCGTCGGACAGCACCGTTTCGACGCGCTCTCCAGCTGTCGTGTGGGTTGCGATTTGGTTAACACGAAACGGATTCACTCGCTTTATCAGCAACTTGCTGAAGTGGGCACGCGTGCCCACGCCCGGTGCGGTCTCAGAGCGCCAGGTATTCCTGCCTCAGTTCGGCGTCCTGCAGTACCTCGTCGGCGGTCCCGTCGAACACCACCTGGCCCATGTCGAGGATGATCGCCCGGTCGGCGAGCTGCAGCGCCGCGATGGCGTTCTGCTCGACGATGATCGTGGTCATCCCGAGCTTCTTGATCTCCTCCAGCGTCCGCTCGATCTCCTGCACGATCACCGGCGCCAGCCCCTCGTAGGGCTCGTCGAGCAGCAGCAGCTTCACGTCCCGCGCCAGCGTCCGGCCGATGGCCAGCATCTGCTGCTCGCCGCCCGACAGCGTCACCCCTTCCTGCGCCCGGCGCTCGCCGAGCCGCGGGAACAGCTCGTAGATCCGCTCGATCGACCAGCCGATGGGCGGGGCGATCTGCGCGAGCCGCAGGTTCTCCTCCACCGTCAGCCCGGCGATGATCCGCCGATCCTCCGGCACCAGCCCCACCCCGTGCCGCGACGCCTGAAACGCCGGCATGTCGTGCAGCGGCTGGTGGTCGAGCCAGATCTCCCCGTGCTTGAGCTGCGGCGAGTCGACCCGAGCGATGGCCCGCAGCGTCGAGGTCTTGCCGGCGCCGTTGCGGCCGAGCAGCGCCACGATCTCGCCTTCGTGGACGTTGAACGACACCCCCTGCACGATATAGCTCTCGCCGTAGTAGGCGTGCAGGTCGTGGGCGGAGAAGTAGGCCGGGGCAGACCCGGCGTTCACCGGCTTATCCAAGTCGTGTCCCCGTCGTTGCTCGTCGAACATAGCAGACCCCGCTCACAGATGGGCGCCGCCTAGGTAGGCTTCCTGGACCTTGACGTTGCCCTTGATGTTCTCCGGCCGGTCCTCGACGATAGGCGCCCCCTGGGCCATCACCGTCACCCGGTCCGCCAGCGAGAATACCACGTGCATGTCGTGCTCAATCACCACCATGGTGATGCCGGTGTGGCTGATCTCGCGCAGAAGGTCGATGGTTGCATTGGTGTCCGCCCGCGACATGCCGGCCGTCGGCTCGTCGAGCAGCAGCAGCTTCGGCCGCTGCACGATGCCCATGGCGAGCTCCAGCCGGCGCTTGTCGCCGCGGCTCTGGCTGTCGGCGATCTCGGTCGCCCTGGCCTCCATCCCGACCTCGGCCAACGCGCCCAGAGCCTGCCGGCGGATCTCGGTCTCGCCGAGAAGCGGCGACCAGAGGTTGAGGCGGTAGGCACCGTCGCGCTTGGCCAGCGCCGGAATCATCACGTTCTCGAGCAGCGTCAGCTCACCGAAGATCTCCGGCGTCTGGAACACCCGGCTCACCCCGGCCTGGTTGATCTCGTGGGGCTTCAGCCCGATCAGCGACACTCCGTCGAAGGCGACCGTCCCGGTATCGGGTACCAGCCGTCCGACGAAGCAGTTGAGCAGCGTCGACTTGCCCGCGCCGTTTGGCCCGATGATCGCATGCACCGTCCCCGCCTCGACCTCGAGGTTGACGTCGTTGAGGGCCTGCAGCCCGCCGAAGCGCTTGTTGAGGTTCCGGACCGACAGAATACCCATGGCTGCACTCCTATTCGGCCGGCGTGGCCACTGCTTCCGGCGCCCCGCCGCCGCCGCGGGTAAACCACCCCCGGATGCGACGGAAGCCCTCCATCAACCCGCCCGGCAGGAAGATCACCACCAGCATGAACAGCACCCCCAGCGTCAGCTGCCACCCCTCGCCGACGAAGGCGGCGGTGATCGAGGCCATCAGGTTCTGCAGCGGTTCCGGCAGGAAGCTGAAGAGATCCAGCATCTGGCTCTTGTTGAAGGCCGAGAAGATGTTCTCGAAGTATTTGATCGCCCCCGCGCCGATCACCGGCCCGAGCAGCGTACCGGCGCCGCCGAGAATGGTCATCAGCACCACCTCGCCCGAGGCGGTCCACTGCATGCGCTCGGCCCCCGCCAGCGGGTCGGTGCAGGCGAGCAGGCCCCCAGCGAGCCCCGCATACATGCCGGAGATGACGAAGGCGGTCAGCGCGTAGGGCCTGGTGCTCACGCCGATGTAGCCGAGGCGGTTCTGGTTGGTGCGGATTGCCTTCAGCATCAGCCCGAAGGGCGAGCGGAAGATCCGCATCGACAGGTAGAAGGCGGCGATCAGCATCACCGCGCAGACGTAGAAGCCGACGTTGAACTGCAGGGTCATGCCCATGAGATGCGCCTCGGTGGTCGAGTGCATGTCGAGGCCGAAGAGGTTCGTCGCCGGCAGCGCGCCGTTTGCCGGCGGCCCGTCGAGGATGCGCGGATCGCTGGTCTGGATCTGCAGGCCGGTCTCGCCGTTGGTGATCGGCGTCAGCACCGAATACGCCAGGTTGTAGCTCATCTGCGCAAAGGCCAGCGTCAGGATCGAGAAATAGATCCCCGACCGCCGCAGCGAGACGTAGCCGACGAGGAGCGAGAACACCCCGGCGACGATCACCGCCAGGATCATCGCGGGGATGACGTTCATCGACAGGAGCTTGAACATCCAGACCGCGGCGTAGGACCCGGCGCCGAGGAAGGCCGCGTGGCCGAAGGAGAGATAGCCGGTCAGCCCGAACAGGATGTTGAAGCCGATCGCGAAGATCCCGTAGATCGCGAACTTCTGCAGGAGGTCCGGGTATCCGGCGCCGAACGGCGCGAGGATGACCGGCCCGGCCAGCACCGCGATGCAGAAGAGCGCGAACAGCGGCCCATCGTATTTGGGGTTTTCGGAGAAGCGCATGCCGTCAGGTCTCCATCACGCCCTTGCGGCCCATCAGCCCCCGCGGGCGGGCGAGCAGCACCACCACCGCGACGAGGTAGATGATGATCTGGTCGATGCCGGGGAAGATGTCCTTGACCTCGTTCATCGAGGCGAAGCTCTGCAGGATGCCGAGGAGGAACCCCGCGAGCACCGCGCCGCCCAGCGAGCCCATGCCGCCGACGACCACGACGACGAAGCTGAGGACGAGGAAATCCATGCCGAGGTGATAGTCCGGCGAGAGGATCGGGGTGTACATCACCCCCGCCAGTCCCGCCACCACCGCCGCCAGCCCGAACATCCAGGTGAAGCGCCGGTCGATGTCGATCCCGAGGATGCCCACCGTCTCGCGGTCTGCCATGCCGGCACGTACCACCATCCCGAAGGTCGTGAACTGAAGGAAGGCAAAGACCGCCCCGATCACCACCGCGGCGAAGCCGAAATAGACGAAACGCCACAGCGGGTACACGATGTTGCCAGGGCTGAAGCCCATCGCCGCGCCGAGGTCCACCATGCCGCGCAGCGAGTCCGGTGCGGGCTGCGGGATCGGGTTGGCGCCGAACCAGGCCTTGATGATCTCCTGGAGCACGATGGCGAGGCCAAAGGTGACGAGGATCTGGTCTGCATGCGGCCGCTTGTAGAAATGCTTGATCAGCCCGCGCTCCATGACCAGGCCGATCAGCAGCATCACCGGGATCGCCAGCAGGATCGACACCGGCACCGAATAGTCGATCAGGGTTTGGCCGAAGTCGCCGAACCAGATCTGCGCATAGGGCGTATGGGTTTCGAGCGGTGTCCCCCAGGCGGTGGTCTCGGTCTCCGACAGCGTCACCTTTTGCAGCGTCAGGACGCCGCGGACGGTGACCGCGGTGAAGGCGCCGAGCATGAACAGCGCGCCATGAGCGAAGTTCACCACCCCCAGGGTGCCGAAGATCAGCGTCAGACCGAGCGCGATTAGTGCGTAAGCGCTGCCCTTGTCGAGGCCGTTCAGGATCTGAAGCAGTATTGCGTCCATCGCGACGTCGTCCCCCTGACGTTCGCCACGCGGTCACCGCCGGCGGCCGCGTGGATCCTGTGCATCGCCCGCGAGAAAAATGCCGCCGCGCACACCGGTGCGCGGCGGCAGGCGGCGGTCAGGCGCCTGGGTTGCAGGCCCCGAGGTCGCCGCCCGCAAACATCGGGTTGTCCGGCTCGTATGTGACCTGCGCCGCCGGGACGATCTGCACGACCTCGAGAAGGTCGTACTGGTTTTCCGGCTGTTCCTTGCCCCGCACCACCAGCACGTCCTTGAAGCACTGGTGATCGGCGGCGCGGTAGAGCGTCGGGCCGTTGCCCATGCCGTCGAACTCGAACCCCTCGAGCGCCTCGACGATGCCGCAGGGGTTGAAGGTCTTGGCTCGTTGCGCGGCGTCGGCGTAGAGCAGGGTCTGCACGTAGCAGGTATGCGCCGCCTGGCTCGGCGGGAAGCCGTACTTCGCGCCGAAGGATTTGGTGAACGCCTTGGTCCCCTCGTCCTCGAGCTTCCAGTCCCAGTTGGCCGACCCGAGGATCCCCTTGACCGCCTCGCCGGCGCCCTGCGCCATCAGCTCGGAGTAAAGCGGCACCACGATCTCGAAGTTCTTGCCGTTGACCTGCTTGCTCTTCAGCCCGAACTGCACCGCCTGGGTCAACGAGTTGACCATGTCGCGGCCGTAGTGGTTGAGGATGAGCACGTCGGCCCCCGAGTTCAGCACCGGCGTCAGGTACTGCGAATAGTCGCCGGCACCCAGCGGCGTCCGCACCTTGGCCAGCGTCTCCCAGCCCATTGCCTCGGTGGCCGCGGCGATCAACTCTTCCTGCGTCCAGCCCCAGGTGTAGTCGGCGGTCAGGTGATAGGCCTTGCGGTCGGTGCCATATTCCTTTTCGAGCACCGGGGCGAGTGCCGCAGCCGACATGTAGGCGTCGAAAAAATGACGGAAGCCGTTCGCTTTCTTGTCCTTGCCGGTGGTGTCGTTGGAGTGGGTGAGGCCGGCCATGAAGATGACGCCCATCTCCTGGCAGAGGGCCTGCACCGCCACGGCGACGCCGGAGGACGAGCCGCCGGTGATCATGATGGCGCCGTCCTTCTCGATCATCCGCTTGGCGGACGCGCGGGCGGCGTCGGACTTGGTCTGGGTGTCGCCGGTGACAAAGGCGACCTTCTTGCCGTTGATGCCGGCACCCTGCAGCTCCTTCGACGAGAAGGTCGCCAGCATGCCACCGTCACCCTCACCGTTCAGGTGCTCGACCGCGAGCTGGTAGGCGCGCAGCTCGTCGGCGCCCTCGTCGGCATAGGGTCCGGTCTGCGGCACGTTGAAGCCGAGAGTTACCGTGTCGCCGGTCGGCGCGTTCAGATAGCTGTCCTGGGCATAGGACCGGCTGGTGAAGATCGTCGGCGTGGCGAGGCCCGCCGCACTGAGCGCAACGCCGCTGCGCAGCACGCCGCGGCGGGTCATGATCAACTTGGACATCCACTTCCTCCCTAGTCGAAGCGGCACCGCCGCCGGATATCGACGCGGATCCCGCGCCCGTGTTCTTGTGGACGATAGTTCTTCGCTTTGGAAAAGAGATTCAACAACCAATTGACGTTAATTGACTTTTTTGTAAATCCATGTTGACGCAGCGCACCATGTCAGTAAAATTTTGACACTCGCTGACCGATTGGGGTTCGCAAAATCAACGGGTTAGCCGCATGGTGCACACCGCCGCCGGCCTCAAGATCCGGGAAACCAGGCGGGCAATCGGCCTCCGCCAGAATGAGCTCGCCCGCCGCGTCGGCATTTCCGCGTCCTACCTCAACCTCATTGAGCGCGAGCACCGCAGCATCGGCGGAACGCTCCTCGCCTCCATCGGCCGCGAACTCGGCCTGTCCATGGACGAGCTCGACGGCAGCTCCGAGCGGCGCCTGCGGGACCAGCTTCAGACCCTGGCCGAGGACCCGGCCATCGGCGCTGACGACCTCCGCGACGGCAGTGTCGACGCGCTGATAGCCCGCTACCCCGCCTGGGCCCGCGGCGCCGCGCGCGCCTATGCCGCCTACCGCGGCGCCGAGGCCGAGGCGCAGGCGCTGTCCGATCGCCTCGCCAACGATCCGGTCCTTGCCGATGCCATGCACCGGATGCTGACCGAGATCACCGCGCTGCACTCTACCGCCGAGATCCTCGCCGATCCCAGGGCCATCGACCCGGCCCAGCGCCTGCGCTTCGAGGGCATCGTCAACGAGCAATCCTCGCGCCTCGTCCGCACCGGCCGGGCGCTGGTAGCGCATTTCGACCGCCTGGCCGAGAACCGCCTGCCGAGGGCCGCCATCGAGGAAGCTGAGGAGTTCCTCCACCGCAGCGAGGCGGCCGAGGCACTCGAGGCCGCGGGCGCCCGCCTTCGGGCGTCGCTCACCGATGGCGGGCGCGACCTCGAACAGGCGCTCCTTGCCGCCGCCCCGCGTCGACTGCCGCCGGTCGGGCCTGACTGGGGCCGCACCCGCCGGCTCGCCGCCCTCGCCGAGGCCCATGCCGCCGCCTCGGAGGCGCCGGAGATCGACGCCGCCCTTGCGGGCTGCAGCGCCGACGCCCACCCGCATGCCCACGCCGCCGTCGTTCGCCGGCTTGGCGATGCGATCCGGTACCCGGCAGACCGCTTCCTCGCCTTGGGCGCCCACCTGCGATGGGACGTCGACGCGCTGGTCGCCGCGACTGACGGCGACAGCGCACTGGTCTTCCGCCGCGTTGCCGACCTGCACCGCTCAGGCCTGCGCGCCGGCCTCATTACCGCCGACGCCGCCGGCCAGACGCTGTCCCGGGCCGGCGCTCTCGACCTGCTGCCCCGGGCGCGCCAGCTCGAGTGCCCGATCTGGCCGCTCCATCTCGCTGCCGGGCCCCGGGCCACCCGCGCCGACGTCGCCCTCTCCGGAGGCGGCACCCGCCACGTCATCGCTTTCCCGCGCCGGGACGGCATGGTCCGCGACATGCTGGTCCTCGACCCCGAGACCGTTCCTGAATCCGGACCCGGAGAGCCGCTTCCGGTCGGCACCGCCTGCCGCATCTGCGCCCACCTCGCCTGCCCCCGGCGCCGGGAACCCTCCGTAATCGAGAGGTAGGAGAGGCAGGCACCTGAGTTTGAATCCCGCACGGATGGCCGAGCATCCGACAGGGGGACGGTTTTTCATCCGCACCGCCCCGCTTTGGCGGCACTCCTTCACGCGGCTACCCTGGTGCTGCGCGGTGTTGCGTAGACCTCTCGACCACCGGGTCATTCGTATGGCCACTTTCCAGCCGCTTTCCATACGCATTCCAGCTCGTCCAACCCGCTGCTACCGCTGGAAGAAAACACCCCCTTCCCCGGGATGCCGATTCTATCGGCGCGCAAGCGGATTCGCCCCCCGGGCAACACCCGAACCGAAGAGTTCAGTGGCGCGACAGCCTTGTGACCACGCCGCCGACCGGCCTATCGTGCAGCAGCGCCGGCACAAGGCGCGCCGGGAGAAACGCCATGCCGCGCAAGGTGATGATCGTGGAGGACGAGCCCCACATCGTCGAATCCCTCACGTTCCTGCTGACCCGCGAGGGTTTCGAGGTCGAGGCGATCGCCGACGGTGATGCCGCGCTCGCCGCCCTCGCCGTCAGCCTGCCCGAGGTGCTGGTCCTCGACGCCATGCTCCCCGGCGCCGACGGCTTCGCGATCCTGCGCCGCCTGCGTGCCCAGGCGCGCTCGGCGAAGCTGCCAATCCTCATGCTGACCGCCAAGGGCCAGCGTCGCGATCGCGAGATTGCCGAAGGCCTCGGCGCCGACCGCTTCCTGGCCAAGCCCTTCTCCAACGCCGAGGTGGTCGCGGCGGTGCGGGAGCTCGCCCGATGATATCGCCCGAGACCCCGGCCGAACCGCCACCCGATCCCCGTCCGACCAGCGACGCCTTCCGCGGCCACCGCGCCCGGGACGCAGCCATCGTCCTGCCGCTCGCCGGGCTCGTGCTTATCGCCCCGCCTGTAATCAACCTCTTCATCGCCGACATCTCGATCTTTGGGGCGCCGCTGATAGGTGTCTACCTCTTCACGGTCTGGGGTCTTCTCATCCTCTGCGCCCAGCGGCTCTCCCGGCGCCTCCGAGAGGACGATTCGCGGTGAGCGGCGAGGCCGCCGGCCCCAACCTCGTACTGGTGGTCGCCCTCACCTATGTCGCCGCACTCTTTGGGCTCGCTTGGTTCGTCGACCGCCGCGCCGCGCGCGGCGCCGCGGGCTGGGTGGGATCGCCCCTCGTCTACACCCTTTCGCTGTCGGTCTATTGTACCGCCTGGACGTTCTACGGCGCGGTGGGGTCCGCCGCCCGATCGGGCGTGGAGTTCATGACGATCTACCTCGGCCCTACCCTTGTTTTCACCGGCTGGTGGTGGCTGGTGCGCAAGCTGGTCAGGATCGGCCGCACCCACCGAATCACCTCGATCGCCGACATGATCTCGTCGCGATATGGCAAGTCGGGCGCACTGGCTGCGATCGCCACCGTTGTCGCCGTCGCCGCCACCACGCCCTACATCGCCCTCCAACTCCAGTCACTGACCCTCAGCTACGAGACCATTACCGGTGGCACCCCCGAGCAGGACGCCGTCATCGCCTTCTGGGCCGCCGCGGGCCTCGCACTCTTCACTATCCTCTTCGGAACCCGCTCGCTGGACGAGAACGAGCGCCACCATGGGGTCGTCGCCGCCATTGCGTTCGAGGCGGTAGTAAAACTCGCCGCCGTGCTCGCGGTCGGCATCTTCGCCGTCTTCTCGGTCGCCGGCGGCCCAGCGGTCGCCTTCGCCGACGTCACGGCGGAAAGCCTCCGGCTTGACGACGCCTTCGGCGCGCGTTGGATGACCCTGCTCTTCCTGTCTGCAACCGCCGCGATCTGCCTGCCGAGGCAGTTCCAGGTGACGGTCGTCGAGAACTCCGACGAGAACCACCTCGCCACCGCGTCCTGGCTCTTCCCGCTCTACATGCTGCTGATGTCGCTCTTCGTGCTGCCGCTGGCCGCGGTCGGCGGCGCCTCGCTGCCCGCAGGCTCGAATCCCGACCTCTTCATGCTGCTCTTGCCGCTCCATCTCGGCCGCGAGGCCTTGGCGACGTTGATCTTCATCGGCGGTCTCAGCGCAGCGACCTCCATGGTAATAGTCTCGACGATCGCGCTCTCCACCATGGTTTCAAACCACATCGTCGCGCCCCTTGCGCTGCGGATGCTTGCGGCGCGCGGCGTCGAGCGATCCGGCGATGTCCAGAGCATGCTACTCAACACCCGGCGCATCGCCATGGTGCTGATCCTGGCGCTCGGCTACATTTACTTCCGGACCTCAGGGCGCTCGGATGCTCTCGCCGCCACTGGGCTCATCGCCTTCTGCGGCGTCGCCCAGTTCCTGCCGCCGCTACTCGCCGGCATATTCTGGCGCAATGCCACCCGCGCAGGCGCCATCGCAGGGCTCGTGGTCGGCTTCGCGCTCTGGTCCTTCACCCTCTATTTGCCGAGCTTCGGCGGCGCCTTCCTGCTCTCGCAAGACACCATAGCCCGTGGCCTCTTCGGCATTGCCGCCCTACAACCCTACGCCCTTTTCGGCGTCGAGGGCGTAGACGCCCTCGTCCACGCCACGGCCTGGAGCGTAGGCGCCAATACGGCGGTGCTCGTCGCGGTTTCGCTCTTCACCCGGCTTACGCCGATGGAGCGCCTGCAGGGCACCCTCTTCGTCGGCGCCTTCCGCTCGGACCCCTTCGAGACCCTCGGCATCGTCCGCCGCTCAGCGCCCAGGGCCGAGCTCTACGTCCTCGCTCAGCGCATCCTCGGCGCCGACCCAGCTTCGGCAATCTTTCAGGATGCCGCGCGGGCCCAAGGCAGGGCCACCGGCCTGCCGGAACCGACTCCCGTCTTTATTTCCCGCCTCGAACGCGAGCTTGCCGGTTCGGTCGGCGCGGCCTCCGCCCACGCCATGGTCGGCCGCATCGCCGAGGGGGAGTCGATTTCCCTCGACGAACTTATCGAGATCGCCGACGAGAACGCGCGTCTGTTGCGCACCACCGAGGCGCTGCGGGCCAAGAGCGCCGAGGCCGAAGAAAGCGCCGCGCAGCTCCGGGCGGCCAACGAGCGCTTGCTGGCGCTCGATGTCCAGAAGGACGAATTCCTGAGCCACGTCAGCCACGAACTTCGCACCCCGATGACTTCCGTGCGATCCTTCGCCGAAATCTTGCGCGATACTCCAGACTTGCCGATCGAGGCGCGGGCGCGCTTCGCCGGCATCATCCAGTCCGAGAGCCTGCGCCTCACCCGTCTCATCGATCAGATTCATGACCTTACCTTCCCGGAGGCGCGCGACCCCGCAGCGCCGCCCGAGCCGGTCGATCCGGAGAAGGTCCTCGACACCGCCGTAGAAATCGCTCTTGCGCCTTTTGCCGACCGAAAGGTGACGCTGACCCGCCCGAAGCGCGCCAGCGGCGTGCGCGTCCAAATCGATCCGGGCCGGCTCAGCCAAGTGTTCATAAATCTGATCGCCAACGCCGTTCTGCACAACGACAAGCCGAACGTTGAGATTTCGATCTCGAGCGCCCGCCTGAGACCCGGCGCGTTCGTCCTCGAGATTGCCGACAACGGTCCCGGTATCCCCGCAGCCCTGCGACGGCGCATTTTTGAGCCGTTTTTCCGCGGCTCCCGCGCCGGCTCCGCCGGCCTTGGCCTGCCAATCTCAGCGCGGATCCTCGAAACCTTCGGCGGCGGCATCGAGGCCGTCACTAGCCCCAATGGCGGGGCCTGCTTGCGCCTCCACCTGCCGACCTGCTCCGACGCCGCGTAAAGCCGACGATGGCCACTTCGTACGAGACTTTGTCGGCGAGAGCGGCGAAGCGACGTATCTGAGGATGGTCCCAAGGGGTCAACCCCGGGGAAGAGTGTGCCCCTGCCTACGGCATTGCGGAATTCCCCTCCGGCCGCGCATCACCTAAGGTCAGCGGGAAAGGGAGCCTAATGCTTCGCTACGCCGCGACCCGCTTCCTATCGCTGACGGTCAGCCTCGCCATCGCGAGTGTGGTAATCTTCGTCACGCTGTCGGTAGTGCCGGGGGATCCGGCAGCCTACATGCTCGGCCTTAACGCCAGCCCGGAGACAGTCTCGGCGCTCCGAACCGAGCTTGGGCTCGATGCTGGCCCAATGGCGCGGTATTTCCACTGGGTGGGCGGGATGCTGGCCGGCGATCTCGGCGTGTCCTACACCTACCGAACGCCGGTTTCAGGCATGGTGCTCGACCGGATGCAGGTATCGCTGCCTCTGGCACTTATGGCGTTGGCGCTCTCCACCTTGATCGCCTTTCCGGTGGGCATCTGGGCGGCGGCGCAGAGGGGGAGTCTCGTGGATCGGGCGGTCATGGCCGCCACCCAACTCGGGGTGGCGGTGCCGAACTTCTGGTTCGCGATGCTGCTGGTCATGGCCTTCGCCATCAACCTGCGCTGGTTTTCGGCCGGTGGGTTCCCCGGGTGGTCCGCGGGCCTTTGGCCCGGCATGAAGGCGCTGACGCTGCCCGCCATCGCGCTTGCACTGCCACAAGCCTCGATCCTGGCACGAGTAATGCGCTCGGCGCTTATCGACACGCTGGGCGAGGACTTCATCCGCACAGCGCGGTCCAAAGGGCTTTCCCGGGGCCAGGCGCTGCGCCGGCACGCGCTCCGAAACGCGCTCATCCCGGTGCTTACGATCATCGGGCTGCAGTTCGCCTTTCTGCTGGCAGGCGCGATCATCATCGAGAACGTCTTCTTCCTACCCGGCCTCGGCCGGCTGATTTTCCAGGCCATCAGCCAGCGGGATCTGATCGTGGTGATGAGCGTGGTGATGCTGCTGGTGGTGGCGGTCATCCTGGTAAATTACCTCGTCGACCTGGGCTATGCGGCGGTCGATCCGCGACTCCGGCAACGCTGATGCGCACTCTGGCCCTCGGCGCCGCGATCGTGGCTGGCTTCCTCGCGGCGGCGATGCTGTCGTTTGTCTGGACTCCCTACGATGTGACCGCCCTCGACATCGCCGCGAAGCTACAGCCGCCCTCGGCGGCACACTGGCTCGGGACAGACCACTTCGGCCGCGACGTGCTGTCGATGATCATGGTCGGAGCGCGGGTATCAATCGCCGTCGCGCTAGTGGCGGTCGGGATCGGCATGGGGCTAGGCGTGCCACTTGGGCTGGCGGCAGCGGCCCGGCGCGCGTCGCTTCTCGACGAGGCGATCATGCGGGGCAACGACCTCGTTTTTTCATTCCCGTCGCTACTCATCGCCATCATGATCACCGCGGTCTTCGGGCCTTCGGCGGTGAACGCGATCATCGCCATCGGCATCTTCAACGTGCCGGTCTTCGCCCGGCTGACCCGGGGGGCGGCGCTGTCGCTCTGGACCCGGGATTTCGTGCTGGCAGCGCGGGTCGCCGGCAAGGGGCCCGCGCGGATCTCGGTGGAGCATATCCTGCCCAACGTCACCAACCTGCTGATCGTGCAGGGCACGATCCAGTTCTCGCTCGGCATCCTCGCGGAAGCCGGGCTTTCCTACGTCGGGCTCGGGGCGCAGCCGCCGACGCCGTCCTGGGGACGGATGCTGGCGGAGAGCCAGACGATGATCTCGATCGCCCCCTGGCTGGCGCTGGCGCCGGGGCTGGCCATCGTGATGACCGTGCTGGGCCTGAACCTGATGGGCGACGGGCTGCGCGATCTGATCGATCCGCGGGTGCGGCGGGCGCGGGCATGAGCGGGCGGCCGGTCCGTCTCTTCCTGGCGGCCGGGGAGCCGTCCGGGGATCGGCTGGGCGGGGCACTCCTTGCCGGTCTGCGAGAACTCTGCGGCGATCGGCTGGAGGTTCAGGGCATCGGCGGGCCGGCGATGGCGGCACAGGGACTGGTGAGCCGGTTTCCGATGGAGGAGCTGTCGGTAATGGGCATCGCCGAGGTGCTGCCCAGGCTGCCGAACCTTCTCCGTCGCATCCGCGAAACCGGCGACGCGGCGGCGGAGATGGCGCCGGACGCGCTCGTCACCATCGACAGCCCGGATTTTTCGCTGCGGGTGGCGAAGCGGGCGCGGACCCGGCTGCCGGAGCTGCGGACCATTCACTACGTCGCGCCCTCAGTCTGGGCTTGGCGACCCGGGCGGGCGCTGAAGATGGCGCGGGTGATCGACCACGTACTGGCGCTGCTGCCGTTCGAGCCGCCCTACATGGAAGCCGCTGGCATGACCTGCGACTTCGTCGGGCATCCGGTGGTGGCGGAGCGGCAGGCCACACCGGAGGAGGTTGCCGCTCTCCGTGCGGAACTTGCTATAGCGCCCGGGCAGCCGGTGCTGGCGCTATTGCCGGGGTCGCGGCGGGGCGAGGTTTCGCGGCTGGCGCCGGTCTTCTCGGAGGTGGCGCGGCGGCTGCGCCGGCTGCTGCCGGACCTCGCGGTGATCGTGCCGGCGGCGCCTGGCGCCATGGACCTCATCGACCGGCTGATCCGGGCGGACGAGGCGGGCTGGCCGCATATCCTCGACCCGCGCCGTCTCGCGGCGAAGGATTGGGAGGCGCGCAAGCGCGCGGCCTTCGCCGCCGCCGACGTGGCGCTGGCGGCCTCGGGGACGGTCAGCCTGGAGCTTGCCGCGGCGGGGACGCCGATGGTGATCGGCTACGACGCCAGCTCGCTCACCGTCTTCATCGTCAGGCGGCTGATCCGGGTGGACACCGCGACGCTGGTGAACCTGGTGACGGAGACGCGGGCGGTGCCGGAATTCTTCGCCGAGGACTGCACCCCGGAGAAACTGACTCCGGCCGTCGAGGCGCTGCTTGCCGATCCGGAGGCGGCGGCGGCGCAGCGGCGGACGGACGAGGCGGCGATGGTGCTCCTCGGCAAGGGCGGGGAGGCACCGGGGTTGCGGGCCGCGCGCTCGGTGCTGGCGGCGATCAGCCGGTGAACTCGGCGACGATCGCGCCCACCGCCTCCGCGAGCCGGCGCGGCGCCACGGCGAAGACGTGGTTGGGCGTGCCGGCGGCGGCCCAGACCGTGTCGTAGTCCAGGAGCTTCGGGTCGATCCAGATCGGGAGCGGCGTGAGGTGCCCCAATGGGGCCACGCCGCCGATGGCAAAGCCGGTGGCAGCGCGCACGCCGGCGGCGTCAGCCTTCTCGAGCGGAACGCCGGCGAGGGCGGCGGCCTTGCCCGGATCGACGCGGTTTCCGCCCGCCGTCAGGAACAGGACATGGCGGTCGGAGCCCGCCGCACGGAACACGATCGACTTGACGATCTGGTCGAGCGCGCAGCCGCAGGAGCGGGCCGCGTCGGCCGCGGTGCGGGTGCCCTCGTCGAGGCGCACCGGCGCGATGGCGAGGTCCTTCGCCTCGGCATCGGACCGGACGCGCGCGACAGACGGGCTCTCGACCTCAGCGGGCCTCGACATCCACGTAGTCGCGGTAGGTCTTGCCGGTGTAGAGCTGCCGCGGGCGGCCGATCTTGAGCTGCGGGTCCTCGAGCATCTCCTTCCACTGCGAGATCCAGCCGACGGTGCGGGCGAGCGCGAAGATCGGGGTGAACATCGACGTCGGGAACCCGATGGCGTCTAGGATGATGCCCGAGTAGAAGTCGACGTTCGGGTAGAGCTTCTTGTCGATGAAGTACTCGTCCTCGAGCGCGATCTTCTCGAGCTCCTTGGCGACCTGCAGCGTCGGGTTGTTCTCGATGCCGAGCAAGCCGAGGACCTCGTCGGCGGACTGCTTCATCACCTTCGCCCGCGGGTCGAAGTTCTTGTAGACCCGGTGGCCGAAGCCCATGAGGCGGAAGGGGTCGTCCTTGTCCTTGGCGCGGTCGATAAACTCGGGGATGCGGTCGACGGTGCCGATCTCGCGGAGCATCCGGAGGCAGGCCTCGTTGGCGCCGCCGTGAGCCGGGCCCCAGAGACAGGCGACGCCGGCAGCGATGCAGGCGAAGGGGTTGGCGCCCGAGGAGGAGGCGAGGCGGACGGTGGAGGTCGAGGCGTTCTGCTCGTGGTCGGCATGAAGGGTGAAGATCCGGTCCATGGCGCGAGAGAGGATCGGGTCGACCACGTAGTCCTCGGCCGGAACCGAAAAGCACATATTGAGGAAGTTCGAGGCGTAGTCGAGCGAGTTGCGCGGGTACACGAACGGCTGGCCGACGTGGTACTTGAAGGCCCAGGCGACGATGGTCGGCATCTTGGCGATCATCCGGATCGTCGCCACCTCGCGCTGCCAGGCGTCGGTGATGTCGGTCGAGTCGTGGTAAAAGGCCGCCATGGCGCCCATGGTGCCGCAGACGATGGCCATCGGATGCGCGTCGCGCCGGAAGCCCCGGAAGAAGTAAGACATCTGCTCGTGAAGCATGGTGTGGTTGGTCACCCGACTCTCAAAGTCCTCGAGCTGGGCGGCGGTCGGAAGCTCGCCATAGAGCAGGAGGTAGGCGACCTCGAGGAAGTGAGACTTCTCCGCGAGCTGCTCGATGGGGTAGCCGCGGTACAGGAGTTCGCCCTTGTCACCGTCGATGTAGGTGATGGCGCTCTCACAGGAGCCGGTAGAGGTGTAGCCCGGGTCGAAGGTGAAGACGCCGCCGTCGGAATAGAGGCGGCGGATGTCGATGACGTCGGGGCCGACGGTGCCGTGATAGATCGGGAGTTCCAGCGTCTTGTCACCCAGCGCGAGCTTGGCGGTGTGATGGGCCTGATTGGTCATGCGTCGTCCCCTATGGCTCTGGCGCCGCGGCGGGGCGGCAACCTCTGTAGTTGGCCCGGCGGCGGTGGTGCGCCGGGTCGGCAAGGCGGGCTCTCAGATCCGGCTCGGAACCGTTTTCGCACAGGCCTCAAGACGTGCAAGGGATTCGTCCCGCCCGAGGATAACCATCATGTCGAAGACGCCCAAGGAAACGGTCCGGCCTGACAACGCGACCCGTATCGGTTGCGCAACCTTGCCCAGGCCAATCCCCTCCGAAGCGGCGAAATCCCGTACGATCGTCTCGAGATCGTTTGAATTCCATGTAGCGTTTTGCAGGCGCGAAGTCAATTTGTCCAGCAGATCCGGTGGTCCTGAGGCCAGGGCTTTGCTGGCGGCGGCGTCCAGATCGAAGGGTGGCTCTGCGAGAATGAAGCTTGCCATGTCAATCATTTGCGGAATGATCTTTGCCCGCTCTTTGAGGCCTGGCATTGCCGCGAGCATCTGGATGCGTGCGGCCTCGGTCAGAGGCGGTTGTTTTTGCGTTGCAAGAAAAGCTTCGATCTCGGCCAAGAGGGCCCGATCGTCGGAGGCACGGATGTGCTGGCCGGAGAGATTCTCGAGGCGAGCGAAGTCGAACCTGGCCGGCGCCTTGCCGAGATGGGTGAGGTCGAACCACGCGATCGCCTGCTCGGTGGTGAAGAACTCGTCGTTGCCGTGACTCCAGCCGAGACGGGCGAGGTAGTTGCGCATTGCCTCTGCGAGGTAGCCCATGTCGCGGTAGGCGTCGACGCCGAGCGCGCCGTGGCGCTTGGAGAGCTTGGCGCCGTCCGGGCCGTGGATGAGCGGGATGTGCGCCAACACCGGCACCTCCCAGCCCATGGCCCGGTAGATCAGCGTCTGGCGGGCTGCATTGGTCAGGTGGTCGTCGCCACGGATGACGTGGGTGACGCCCATGTCGTGATCGTCAACCACCACGGCCAGCATGTAGGTAGGCGATCCGTCGGAGCGGAGCAGGATGAGGTCGTCGAGCGTCTCGTTCTTCCAGGTGACGGCGCCCTGGACCAAATCGTCGACCACCGTCTCGCCCTCGCGCGGCGCCTTCAGACGCACCACGAAGGGGGCATCAGGCGCGGTCGATGGATCCGCATCACGCCAAGGGGAGAGGAAGAGCGGTGGGCGGCCCTCTGCCTTTGCCTGTTCGCGGAAGGCGGCGATCTCCTCGGGGGTGGACCAGCAGCGGTAGGCCGTGCCGCGGGCTACCATCTCGCTGGCCACCTCGGCGTGGCGGAGCGCGCGTTCGGCTTGGCTGACGGCGTCGCCGTCCCAGTCGAGGCCCAGCCAGCGCATACCCTCGAAGATCGCCGCAGTCGCCTCCGGAGTCGACCGGGCCCGGTCGGTATCCTCGATCCTGAGAAGGAAGCGTCCGTTGGTGTGCCGGGCGTAGAGCCAGTTGAAGAGGGCGGTACGGGCGCTGCCGATGTGCAGGTAGCCCGTTGGGGAGGGCGCGAAGCGCGTCACCACCGGGGAACCTGGCATGCGGATAATCTCCTCTTAACCATGGGCGGGCCAGGCTTTCTTAGGCCATTTCCGGACGGGAGAACAAGGGACGTGGGCGTCGAGCGTCTCGCCGCGGTGATCGATGCGCAGCGTCCGAACCTGGCGCTCTGGGCACCAGTGCTGTTTGCGTCGGGGATCGGGGGATACTTCTCGGCTCCGGCGGAACCTCAGGGCTGGATGCTGGCGGCGCTCGCAGCGTTGCTTGCGATGGGACTCGCGACGGCGGTCAGGGTCGGGCCGGTGGTGCGGATCGGGTTGATGCTGGTGCTGCTGCCGGGTGCAGGGTTCGAGTTCGCGGTACTGCGGAGCTGGGTGGTGGCGGCGCCGGTTTTGCCCTGGGCGATGACCGTGAATGTGGAGGGCCGGGTAGTGTGGCTCGACCGGTCGGCGTCCGGCCGGGACCGGGTGCTGCTCGACCGGGTGGTGATCCACGGCCTTGAGCCGGCGCGCACCCCGGCGCGGGTGCGGATTTCGCTCGACGAGACGACACCGCCGGAGGTGCTGCAGCCCGGGCTGAGGATCCTCGGGTATGCGCGGCTGTCGCCGCCGCCGGCGCCGGCGGAGCCGGGAGGGTTCGACTTTCGCCGCATGGCCTGGTTCGACCAGTTGGGCGCGGTGGGCTATACGCGCACGCCGTTTCTGGAAGCGTGGGCGGACGAGGGCGGCGTGGGCTTGCGTGCCGCGGTCTTCGCCCTGCGGGTGTCGCTGTCGCGGGCGCTGCAGGCGGCGATCCCGGGGCGGAACGGCGGGTTTGCGTCGGCGATCCTGACCGGGGACCGGGCCGGGGTCGACCTTGGGGCGCTAGCCGCGCTGCGAGCGTCGAACCTCGCGCACCTGCTGGCGATCTCGGGGCTGCACATGGGGCTGCTGACCGGGTTCGTCTTCGCGCTGATCCGCTATGGGCTGGCGCTGTTGCCGGGGGTGGCGGTCCGCTATCAGACCAAGAAGATCGCCGCGGTCGTGGCGCTGGCGGCAGGGGCGGCGTACCTGGTGCTCTCGGGGGCGAATGTCGCGACGCAGCGGGCGTTCATCATGACGGCGGTGGTGCTGGTGGCGGTGATGATCGACCGGCCGGCGTTCACGCTGCGGTCGGTGGCGCTGGCGGCGATGGTGGTGCTGATGCTCCGGCCGGAGAGCCTGACCGAGGCGGGGTTCCAGATGTCGTTCGCGGCGACCACGGCGCTGATCGCGGCGTTCGAGGCGCTGCGGGGGCGGGAGTGGTGGCGGGAGATGCAGTCGGAGCGGTGGCGGTTCCTGCGGCCGCTGATCGGGGTGGCTGTGACGTCCTTCGTGGCGGGGATGGCGACGGCGCCGATCTCGGCGTTCCACTTCAACACCGTGTCGCAGTACGGGCTGCTGGCGAACGTGCTGGCGGTGCCGGCGATGGGGCTGGTGGTGATGCCGGCGGCGGTGCTGGCGGGACTGCTGGCGCCGCTGGGGCTGGCGGCGCCGGCGCTCTGGGCGATGGATCTGGGGCTCGAATACATCCTGCGGGTGGCGGAGTTCGTGGCGGGGCTTCAGGGGGCGGTGCGCCCGGTGCATGCGGGGCCGATGGCGAGCCTGGTGCTGATCGCGGTCGGGGGGCTGGTGGTGGTGCTCTGGCTTGGACGGTGGCGCCTGGCGGGGGTGGTGCCGATCGTGGCGGGGCTGGCGCTCTGGGCGCAGGCGGAGCGGCCGGAGATCCTGATCGCGGAGGACGGGCGGCTGTTCGGGATCATGGATGCCGGGGGGCGGGTGCTGAACACCGGACGGGGGAACGGGTTCGCGGCGGAGAACTGGCTGCAGAACGACGGCGACGGGGCGGACCAGGCGGCGGCGTTCGCCCGGGGCAAGGGGGTGATGGCGCTGGGGCGCGGGCGGGCGGAGATGGAGGTGGCGGGGGTCGGGGCGTTTCGCTACCTGGGATCGAAGGCGCCGGACGCCGGCACGCGGGACGCCTGCCGGGATGCGGCGATCCTCCTGGCCCCGCGCTGGCGGCAGGCGCCGGCGGGGCGGTGCCTGTTCATCGGGGCCGATAGGCTGCGCCGGGACGGGGCGCTGGCGATCCGGCTCGCGGGGCGGGGCCTGGAGGTCGAAGGGGCGCGAGAGGTGAACCGGGCACGGCCGTGGACCGCCGATCCCGCGGGGCGGGAGCCGCTTGAGGAAGACGAGAGAGGGACGGCGGAGGTCGCTGCGGCGCGGGAGTGAGGTGTGAACAGAGGGGGTGTTCACGCGTGAACACGTTGATTCTAAACGGATTAATCTTCAATAAAATTCCCTTAAATTCTGGCGCCCGCCGGTTGGGCGGGCGCGGATTCGGGCGGCGCTATTCGGCCCAGTAGACCGCCGTCATGTCGTTGGCCTGGGTGGGCATGTTGGCCCAGAGGCCGCGGAGGCGGGCGTCGGCAACGCCGGTCTTGGCGAGCTGGAACAGGAAGACGTTGACGAACTTCGAGGCAACCCGTTCCTGCGCCGCCTTCAGGATCTCCGCCTGTTCGGCAGGGTCGGCGGTGGCCTCGACGCCGGCCATCAGCGCCCGCATCACCGGGTCGTCGTAGCCGAAGTAGTAGTCCGGGCGGGCATAGATGTTGATGTCCATGGGTTCGGTATGGCTGATGATGGTGAGGCCGAAATCCTTGTTCTTGAACACCTGCTCCAGCCACTGCGCCCACTCGACGTTGAGGATGTCGGTCTCGATCCCCACGGCGCGGAGCTGGGAGGCGACGATCTCGCCGCCGCGGCGGGCATAGGCGGGGGGCGGCAGGGTGAGCGTGGTCTTGAAGCCGTCCGCGAGGCCGGCCTCGGCGAGGAGCGCCTTGGACTTCTCCGGGTCGTAGGCCGAGAGTGCCGTCAGGTCCTCGTAGGCCGGGTTGTGCGGGGCGAAGTGGCTGCCGATGGGCGTGCCGTAGCCGAACATCGCGCCATCGATGACTGCCTGCCGGTCGACGGCGTGGGCGACGGCCTCGCGGACGCGGATGTCGTCGAACGGCGCCCGGGCGTTGTTCATCGCCATGATCGTCTCGCCCTCGGTGGAGCCGACGATGACCTGGAAGCGCGGGTCGGCGGCGAACTGCGCGAGATTCTCGGGGGCGGGAAACACCGGAAAGGCGTCGACATCGCCGGCCATCATTGCGGCGAAGGCGGCGGTGGGGTCGGAGATGAACTTGAAGGTGACCTTGTCGAGCTTCGCCGGCTCGCCCCAGTAGTCGGGGTTCTTGACCAGCTCGACCCGGTCGCCCTGCACCCACTGCGAGAACTTGAAGGGGCCGGTGCCGACGGGATTGGTGGCGTTGGTGTCGGCACTCGCCGGCGAGACGATGACGGCATCGCCCCAGGCGAGGTTGGAGAGGAGCGAGCCCTTGGGGGCGTCGAGGCCGATCTCGACGGTGGTGTCGTCGATGGCGGTGACCTCGTTGATGCCGGTGAAGAGCTGCTTCTGGGCGTTGGTGGAGGTGTCGGCCATCGCCCGGTCGAAGGAGAAGACCACGTCCTCGGCGGTGAACGGCGTGCCGTCGTGGAAGCTCACGCCGTCGTGGAGGTGGAAGACCCAGGAGAGGCCGTCGGGGGCGATCTCCCAGCTTTCGGCCAGGGCGGGCAGGACCGAGCCGTCCTCGGCGAAGCGGGTGAGGCCCTCGAAGACGTTGGCGTAGACCACCTCGTCGATGGCGGCGGCGGCCCCGGAGGTGGGGTCGAGGTTCGGCGGCTCGAGCTGCATGCCGACGACGATGTCGGTGCGCTGGGCGAAGGCCGCACCGGCCATCAGCGACAGGCCCAGCGCAAGCGAGAGGGAAGCTAGCTTCATCGAAAAGACCTCCACCGTCCGGAGCGGCCTTGGCCCCGCCCCTATTCCCTGACCGCACCCAGGAGATCGGCAAGTGCCAGGCCCATCACCGTAGCGGCATCGAGCATGTCCTCGACGCCGACATATTCGTCGGGTTGGTGCGCAAGATCCAGTATGCCGGGACCGTAGGCGACGCAATTTCGCAAGCGGCCGATGCGGTCGATATGCTTCTGGTCGTAGGTGCCGGGGGAGACGACGAACTCCGCTTCCTGGCCGAGCACCTGCGGGATCGCCCGGGCGAGCGCCGCGGCCACCGGCGCGTCGGGCTCGATCATCACAGGAAGGACTTCGTGCATGTCTCTGATCTCGTAGTGGAAGTCTCGGCGGAGGCGGGCGCGCTCGACGGTGTCGCGGAACTCGGCCTTGACCGCGCCGATGTCCTCCTCGACCAGGAAGCGGCGGTCGATGATCATGCGGCAGCGGTCCGGGACCACCGGGCTCGGCCAGCCGGTGAAGTCGGGCTCCGGCTCGGCTTGGCCGCCGTGGAGGGAGTTGACGTTGAGGGTCGAGGCTCGCGCGGCGGCGGGAACGACCGGCATGGCGGTGCGGCGTTCGGCGAGTGCCGGGTAGAGGGTTTCCTCCATCTCGGCGAGGACGGCGCCCATGTGGCGGACAGCGCAGTTGCCGAGAAAGGGCATCGAGCCGTGCGCGATGCGGCCGTAGGTCTCAAGCTCGGCCCACCAGACGCCGCGGTGGCCGAGGCAGACGCGGTCCTTGTTGAGCGGCTCGGGGATGATGACGTGCTGGACGCGGTCGGGGGAGAAGTAGCCGAGGCGGGCGAGGTGGGCGACGCCGCCGTAGCCGCCGGTCTCCTCGTCGGCGGTGGCGGAGATTTCGATGGCGCCGGGGAAGTCCGGGTGGGTGTCGAGGAAGGCCTCGACGGCGACGATGGCGGCGGCGAGGCCGCCCTTCATGTCGCAGGTGCCGCGGCCGTAGATGCGGCCGTCGATGAGCGCGGCGCCGAAGGGGTCGGTGGTCCAGCCCTGCCCGACCTCGACCACGTCGGTGTGGCCGTTGAAGTGGACGCAAGGCCCGGGACTGCGCACCCTCGCGGCGGGCGACGAGGTTCCAGCGCGGGTAGCGGTCGCTGTCGCCGGGGGTGCCTTCGGCGCGGACGTATTCGATGGCGAAGCCCTGCCCTGCCAGGCGGTTGCCGACGAGTTCGCAGATGGCGCGGTAGTCGCGACCCGGGGGATTGACGGTGGGGATGCGGACGAGCGCCTGGGTGAGGGCGACGAGGTCGTCGCGGCGGGCGCGGATGGCGTCGGCGAGAGCGCCGGTCATCGCGGCGGGACGTTGTCGATGCCGGCGCCGCCAAGGGGGTGGCAGCGGGCGATGCGGCGGAGGGTGAGCCAGCCGCCGCGCAGGGCGCCGTGGGTCTCGAGGGCCTCGAGGGCGTAGGCGGAGCAGGTGGGCTGAAAGCGGCAGCCGTGGCCGACCCAGGGGGAGAAGAGCAGGCGGTAGCCGCGGACCGGGAGCGCCAAGAGCCAGGCGGCGGGGGTCACGGCAGGTCCTCGAACGGGTCGTCCGGGGCGTCCTGCGGGCGCCAGCCGAAGAGGTCCCAGGTGCGGGCCATGTGCTCGGGCAGCGGCGCGGTGAGGTGGAGGCGCTTGCCGGTCAGCGGGTGGGTGAGGTCGATGGAGCGGGCGTGGAGGTGGAGCTTGCGGCTGACGGCTCCGCCGAGCTGGGCGCCCCAGCCCTCGCCGAGGTTCTCCTGGCCGGAGCCACCGTACTTGCCGTCGCCGACGATGGGGTGGCCGATCTCGGCCATGTGGGCGCGGAGCTGGTGGGTGCGGCCGGTGATGGGGCTGAGCGCCACCCAGGAAGCGCGGGTGGCGGCGGCGTCGATCACCGCGTAGTCGGTGGTGGCGCGCTTGGCGCCCTCGGTGGCGGCGATGCGGTCGGGGAGGATGCAGAGCATCTTCTCGGCCTCGCCGCCCGAGCCGTGGCCGGGGGCCTTGACGAGGCCGTAGCGGATGGTGCCGGCGCGGGGCGAGGGGGTGCCGGCGACGGCGGCCCAGTAGAGCTTGCGGGTGGTGCGGGCCTGGAAGGCGCGGGCGAGGCCAGCCGCGGCCTTGCCGGTGCGGGCGAGGAGGAGGACGCCGGAGGTGTCGCGGTCGAGGCGGTGGACGAGGCGGGGCTTGTCGGGGCGGTCGAAGCGCAGCGCTTCGGCGAGGCCGTCGACGTGGCGACGGGTGCCGGTGCCGCCCTGGACGGCGAGGCCCGGGGGCTTGTTGAGGGCGATGATGTCGTCGTCGCGGTAGAGAACGGCGGCGCGGATCATCGCGGCGTCGGCTGGGGAGACGGTGTCGGCTTCGGGCGCCGGCGCGGGGGTGTCGGGGACCGGCGGGATGCGGACGGTCTGGCCGGCGGCGAGGCGGGTGGCCGGGGCGACCCGGCCGCCGTCGACGCGGATCTCGCCCTTGCGGCACATGCGCTCGATGCGGCCCTGGGGGACGTGCGGGTGCAGGCGGCGGAGCCAGCGGTCGAGCCGCTGGTCGGCGTCGTCGTCGGTGACGGTGACGAGCCGCACCCCGCTCATGTGGAAACCCTGGACATAGGGCTCAAAGGCCCCCATGCCCGGATGTTGTCAAGCCGGCAGCGCTGGCGTCAGACGGTGCGGGCTTCGGCGGTCCGGACCGGGAGCGCGGCGGGGGCGCGGCGCTCGGCCAGGGGGAGGACGACGAGGTTATCGGCGCTGCGGTCGGCCCGGGCGAATGCGGACGTCCGGAGGTCGAAACCGGTCAAGACCCAGCCCGCGTGTCGGCGCGCCCTGAGCGGCCGAAAAGAGGTGATGCGGATGAGGGCGTGGCGGCGGTCGCAGAGGATGCGCGCCGCCAGCGGCTGGACGATTGCGCAGGCGCCTTCGATGGCGAAGGAGAAGCGGCCGTCCCGGTATGCGAGCTCGCCGGTCAGGCCCATGCGGGCGTTGTAGCTCCAGGACTGGCGGGCGAGCCGGGCGAGAGCCGCCGGGGGCAGGCCGCCCTGCGGAAGTTCCGACTCGAAGGAGAACTCCACCAGATCCGCTTCAGCCCCTGAACCGTTCATTTATTCCCCGCTGCCGACTTTTGTTCGTTGTCAAACCAAAACGATATCGGTTTCCCCGACGGAAGGTGCGACAAAATCGCATCGCGATCAAGCGGGAACGGCAAAAATTGTCATGAGAGTGTCATCCAAGACGCGTTGCGAGGCTCCGGATGAAAGCTTCTGAGGGGCCCTTGCCCTCGACGCGGGCGGAGGCGGGCAGGATGCCGAAGCTCCAGTTCTCGAAACGTCGCTTTTCGATGGTGTCCTCGCGGAGAATCTCCACCCGGGCGTGGCGCCGGTCGCAGATGATCACCTCCATCCGCTGGAAGACCCGCGGCTGCGGACCCTCGAGGAGGCCGTAGAACGAATCACCCTGGTAGAGCAGGAGGCCGGTCAGGCCGGCCGCCTCGTTGCGGGCGCGGGAGATGGCGGCGATCCGGTCGAGGTCGGGCGGGGTCAGGCCGGGGGCGGCCGTGCTGACGAAGACCAGCCGGATCAGGTCGCGTTCGCTCTTCCTGCGGATCCCGGCGATGGCTCCGATCCTGTTCCAAGGTGTCGGCCTTCAGGCGTCGTCACTCGAATCCCGACCGTCTCCCTTCCTAGACCTCTCGGCCGCGAATGACAAAAGCCTTTCGCGCAGATCCTGCTCGAAACCGCGTCCGACGGGATCGTAGTAGGTCTCGCGGGACATTTCCGGGGGGAAGTAGTCCTGGCCGGAGAAACCGGATTCGGTTTCGTGGTCATAGATATAGCCCGCACCGTAGCCTTCGGACTTCATCAGCCGCGTCGGGGCGTTGAGGATGTGCTTGGGCGGGGTGAGCGAACCGGTGCGCTCGGCGGCGGCCATGGCGGCAGAAAAGGCGCGGTAGGCGGCGTTCGACTTTGGGGCGAGTGCGAGGTAGATCACGGCGCCGGCCAGCGCCAGCTCGCCCTCGGGGGAGCCGAGGCGCTCGTAGGTGGCCCAGGCGTCGAGGCAGAGGCGCTGGGCGGCGGGGTCGGCGAGGCCGATGTCCTCGACCGCCATGCGGGTGATCCGGCGGGCGAGGAAGCGGGGATCCTCGCCGCCCTTGAGCATCCGGGCGAGCCAGTAGAGGGCCGCGTCGGGATCGGAGCCGCGGACCGACTTGTGAAGGGCGGAGATCAGGTTGTAGTGGCTGTCGCCAGACTTGTCGAAGAGGGCGGCGCGGCGGGTGAGGCGCTGGGTGAGCGCCGTGGGGTCGAGTTGGCGGCGCTCGGCGGCGAGCTGCTCGATGAGATTGAGAAGAGCGCGGCCGTCGCCGTCGGCCATCGAGACCAAGGTTTCGCGGGCGTCGGGGGTGAGCGGCAGCGGATGGCCGAGCTCGGCCTCGGCTCGCGCCATGAGCGAGTCGAGGGCGGGCTCGTCGAGGCGCTTCAGGGTGAGGACCCGGGCGCGGGAGAGAAGGGCGGCGTTGAGCTCGAAGGAGGGATTCTCGGTGGTGGCGCCGACGAGGACGATGGTGCCGTCCTCCATCAGCGGCAGGAAGGCGTCCTGCTGGGCCTTGTTGAAGCGGTGGATCTCGTCGACGAAAAGCAACGTGCCGCGGCCGTTCTGGCGGCGCAGGCGCGCGGCCTCGAAGATCTTCTTGAGGTCGGCGACGCCGGTGAAGATGGCGCTGATCTGGACGAAGGCGAGGTCGGTGGCGTCGGCCAGAAGTCGGGCGATGGTGGTCTTGCCGACGCCGGGCGGGCCCCAGAAGACGATGGAGCCGAGGTTGCCCTCGCCAAGCATGCGGCCGAGCGGGCCGTCCGGGCCGAGGAGATGCCCCTGCCCCACCACCTCGTCGAGCCGGCGCGGGCGCAGCCGGTCGGCCAGCGGCCGCGGCGCCTCGGAGGGCGGGGCGGCGGGAGGGCGATCACCGGGGCGGGGGTCGAAGAGGTCGGCCATCCGGGCAAGGTAGGCACGCTTGCTGGCAGAGGGAAGGGCGCACGGAGACCCGGCGGGTGGGCACAGTGCGCATAGGGGTCATCCTGTTGATTTCATTCAACTTGAGTCGCGAGATTCATTTCTCGTTAACCGGCGGCGCGCTGGGCCGCCACCGCGCGCACAGGTTCGTGTGTTGACCCACCACTCGCACCACGACAGGTTCCGAACTATCCAACGAAATCAACAAGACCGAGGGCAGAGGCATGTTCGAGCGAATGACGCGGCGGGGGTTTGCGCGGCTGGCGCTGGGCGCGGGGGTCGCGACGGCGGCCGGGCCGGGGCTGGCGAGCGAGGCGGTGGAGGGCAGCGGCGGCAAGGCTACCCGACGGATTTCGGGCCTCCATACCCGTGAGTGGCAGGAATTCTTTCCGTCGGTCGAGAACGACTGCATTCTCTGCGTCATCGACGACCGGGTGCTGCACTACTGGGGCGCGGGCGGGTTCTACCGGATCTACCCGACCTCGGTGCCGCTGAGCGACGAGATGACCCGCCGCGGCCGCACCGAGATCGTGATGAAGCGGCCGGCGCCGGAGTGGCGACCGACGCCGAGCATGATCGAGCGCAACCCGGACCTGCCGCGCTACGTGGGCCCGGGGCCGGAGAACCCGCTCGGGGTGCGGGCGATGAACCTGAGCTGGCAGTACTACCTGATCCACGGCACCAACGACATCCGCAAGATCGGGCGGCAGTCGTCGTCGGGGTGCATCGGGCTCCACAACCCGCACATCGTCGAGATCTACGACCGCGCGAAGGTCGGCACGCAGGTGATGGTGATCTGAAGCGCGGCTCAGGCTGGCGCGTGGGCCGTAAAGATCGTCACCCGCGCCGGAATGTTCAGACCGTCCGGGCCGACGTGATCCGCAAAGGCGGTGCGGATGCCCTCGAGGATCGCGGTGCGGTCGGCGGGCGTGCTGGGCTTCTCGCGGAGGATCCGCGGGAGTGAGCCGATGGTCCCGAGCATGTCGAGCACGGAGTCGACACCGCCGGGGTGATGCAGATGGGTGTCGAACGGTTCGGCACTCGCCGCCACGAGACCGGCGGCCTTTAGGAGGCCGAGCACTCGGCCGGCGTCGCGAAAGGCCATCGGTCCAGGCGCCTCGGGCGGCGGTGCCTCGATCGGACCGAGACGCGCAACCGCGGCGCGCACCGGGACGGTGAACCAGGGGTTCACCTCGGGGCCCGCCCACGCGACGAAGACGAGGCGACCGCCCGGTCTGAGGCTGCCGGCAATGTTGCGGAACGCGGCGACCGGATCGGAAAAGAACATCACTCCAAAGCGCGATGCCGCCAGATCGTAGCGGCCGGGTGGAAGTGCGTGGTCCTGGGCATCGCCGTGCGCGAAAGTCGCGTTGGCAATTCCGGCTTCCCTGCGACGCGTCTCGGCAAGCTCAAGCAGCGGCTCGGATATATCGAGGCCATCGACGCGGCCCGCGGGCGCGACCGCCTTGGCGAGTTCCAGGGTCGAGCCCCCTGCCCCGCAGCCGATGTCGAGGACAATCTCGCCGGGGCGCGGCGCGCAGGCTTCGAGCAGGCGCTCGGTGATCAAGCGGTGGTGCGCGTCGAGTACGGGTTGAAATCGGACCCAGTTGAGACCGGGATCGCCGTTCCAGAAGGAATTTTCTGCCCTATTGGCCTCGGTCACTGGTCGATCCTCCCCCGCTGCCGCCGGCAGAGTAACGTCCGCAAGAGAAATGCAAAAGCCCCACCACCGAGGGCGGGGCTTTTGAGCCGACCGTGCGCGACTGCCTTACTCTGCGGCGGCGGCTTCCTCGGCGGCCACGCGAGCCTTGTCGCCGGCGCCCTTGGCGGCGGGGTCGCGGTCGACGAGCTCGATGATCGCCATCGGGGCCATGTCACCGTAGCGGAAGCCGGCCTTCAGCACACGGCAATAGCCGCCGGTGCGGTCCTTGTAGCGGGGGCCGAGGGTGCCGAAGAGCTTGGCGACGGCGGCGTCCTGCTTGATCTCGGAGGCGGCGATGCGGCGGGCGTGAAGATCGCCGCGCTTGCCGAGCGTGATCAGCTTGTCGATGATCCGCTTCATCTCCTTGGCCTTGGGCAGGGTGGTCTTGATCTGCTCGTGCTCGATCAACGACGAGGCCATGTTGGCGAACATCGCCTTGCGATGCTCATGGGTGCGGTTCAGCTTGCGGTAGCCGTTTCCGTGACGCATTTCAGTCTCCTTGAGTGCTTTATGCTTTGTCCGGCGACCCTGCGATGGGCCGCACTCCTTGGGGCGACATGCCCGGGGTACCGGGGAGCCCGGAGGCTCCCCGAAGCGATCAGAACTGGTCCTCGAACTTCTTGGCCAGGTCCTCGATGTTCTCGGGCGGCCAGTCGACGATTTCCATGCCGAGGTGCAGGCCCATGCCGGTGAGCACCTCCTTGATCTCGTTGAGCGACTTGCGGCCGAAGTTCGGGGTGCGCAGCATCTCGGCCTCGGTCTTCTGGATCAGGTCGCCGATGTAGACGATGTTGTCGTTCTTCAGGCAGTTGGCCGAGCGGACCGAGAGCTCGAGCTCGTCGACCTTCTTCAGCAGCAGCGGGTTGAACTCGAGGTCGCTCTCCTCGTCGGAGCGAACGCCGGCGCTCGGCTCCTCGAAGTTCACGAAGACCGAGAGCTGGTCCTGCAGGATGCGGGCCGCATAGGCGATCGCGTCCTCGGGCTTGATCGAGCCGTCGGTCTCGAGCTGCAGCGTCAGCTTGTCGTAGTCGAGCACCTGTCCCTCGCGGGTGGGCTCGACCTTGTAGCTGACCTTCCGGATCGGCGAGAACAGCGCGTCGACCGAGATGAGGCCGATTGGCGCGTCCTCGGGGCGGTTCTTGTCGGCGGGGACGTAGCCTTTGCCCTGCTCGACGGTGAGCTCCATGTAGACCGAGGCGCCGTCGTCGAGGTGCAGCAGAACGTGGTCGCGGTTGAGGACCTCGATGCCGTTGGTGGTGGCGATGTCGCCGGCGGTCACCACGCCGGGGCCGGTGGCGCGGATCTCGACGCGCTTGGGGCCCTCGACCTCCATCTTCACCGCGACGCCCTTGAGGTTCAGCACGATGTCGGTGACGTCCTCGCGGACGCCCGGCACCGAGGAGAACTCGTGGAGCACGCCCTCGATCTGCACGCTGGTGATGGCGGCGCCCTGCAGGGAGGAGAGAAGCACCCGGCGCAGGGCGTTGCCGAGCGTCAGGCCGAAGCCACGCTCCAGCGGTTCGGCGACGGCAGTGGCGGTCCGCTGCGAGTCGGCGCCGGTCTTGATCTCCAGTGCCGTCGGCCGGATCAGTTCCTGCCAGTTCTTGTGGATCATGTTCATTGGCCCTCCATTCCTGTCCGCCGGCTGATCCCGCTGGCTGGCGAACGCCCGAGGAAAATCGAAATGAGCGGCCACGAGCCCGCGTGGGCCCGTGGCCGGGATAACCCTGTCTGTCAGACGCGCCGGCGCTTGGGCGGACGGCAGCCGTTATGGGCGATCGGCGTCACGTCGCGGATCGCGGTGATCTGGAAGCCGACGGCGCCGAGCGCGCGCAGCGCGCTCTCGCGGCCGGAGCCCGGACCCTGCACCTCGACCTCGAGGGTGCGCACGCCGTGCTCCTGCGCCTTCTTGCCGGCGTCCTCGGCGGCCATCTGGGCGGCGTAGGGCGTCGACTTGCGCGAGCCCTTGAAGCCCATCGTGCCGGCCGACGACCAGGCAATCGCGTTGCCCTGCGCGTCGGCGATCAGGATCCGGGTGTTGTTGAAGCTGGCGTTGACGTGGCAAACGCCAGTCGAGATGTTCTTGCGCTCTTTTTTCTTAACGCGCGCCTTCTCACGAGCCATGGGCCGGTCTCCTTACTTCTTCTTGCCGGCGATGGCCTTCGCGGGGCCCTTGCGCGTGCGTGCGTTGGTGTGGGTGCGCTGACCGCGAACCGGCAGGCCGCGGCGGTGGCGCAGGCCACGGTAGCAGCCGAGATCCATCAGCCGCTTGATGTTCATCTGGGTCTCGCGGCGCAGATCGCCCTCGACCGTGACGTTCTGATCGATGTACTCGCGGATGCGCAGCACCTCGGCGTCGGTGAGATCGTTGACGCGGCGGTTCTCGGCGATGCCGAGCGCCTGGGTCATCTCCTGCGCCTTGGTGCGGCCGATGCCGTGGATATAGGTGAGGGCGATCTCCACCCGCTTGTTCGTGGGAATATTTACGCCTGCTATGCGCGCCAAAGTCTTGCTCCGTTCATCCTCCGGGCCTGCCCCGAGACCCCCGTCCAAAAGTTACAGCCCGCCGGTACGGCAGGCTCCGATACCCATCTCCCTGGGTCGAGCATCCCGCGTCCCCGAGGTGAAATGCAGAGGGAACGACTCTCTTTGCGGAGAGAGCGCGGAGTATATGAACGATCCGGGCGAGGTCAAGGGCCCTACCGGCGGTATTTCACAATGCCAGCAGGGTTCTGATCTCGCGGGCGATGGTGTCGATGTCGTCCAGTCCGTTCACCGAGCGCAGCTTGCCCTTGGCGTGGTAATAGCCGATGAGCGGCGCGGTCTGGCGGTAGTAGGCCATGAGGCGTACTCGCACCGACTCGGCGTTGTCATCGGCGCGGCGGACGAACTCGCTGCCGCCGCACTTGTCGCAGACCCCGTCCTTGTCGGGCTTCTTGGTGGTGTCGTGGTAGACCTCGCCGCAATTGCCGCAGGTGAAGCGGCCGGAGATGCGGTCGATGAGGGCGTCGTCGTCGACGCGCATCTCGATGACTGCGTCGAGGAACTTGCCCTTGGCGGCCATCAGCGCCTCGAGCGCGTCGGCCTGGGCGAGGGTGCGCGGGAAGCCGTCGAAGATCAGGCCGTGCCGGCCGCTCTCGCCGTCGAGCTGCTCGGCGATCAGGCCGATGACGATGTCGTCGGTGACGAGCTCGCCGCGGGCCATGACGTCGGCGACGCGCTTGCCCATCTCGGTGCCAGAGGTCTTCGCGGCGCGAAGCATGTCGCCGGTCGAGAGCTGCACGAGGCTGTGGTTCTCGACCAGGATCCGCGCCTGGGTCCCCTTGCCCGCTCCCGGCGGGCCGAGCAGTATGATGTTCATCGCCTCGGTTTTCCCCGTCCCTTGCCGCGCAGGCGTGATTTTTCGATCAGCCCCTCGTATTGATGCGCGAGCATGTGGGACTGGATCTGCGTGATGGTGTCCATGGTTACCGACACGACGATCAGGAGGGAAGTGCCGCCGAAGTAGAACGGGATGGAAAGTTTCGAGATCAGCACCTCGGGCAGCAGGCAGACCGCGGCGAGGTAGGCCGATCCGATGACCAGGATGCGGGTGACGACGTAGTCGAGGTACTCGATGGTCTTCTGGCCGGGACGGATGCCGGGGATGAAGCCGCCCTGCTTCTTGAGGTTGTCGGCGACGTCGTCAGACTTGAAGGCGACGTTGGCGGTGTAGAAGTAGGTGAAGAACACCACCAAGAGGCCGAAGACCAGCATGTGGATCGGCTGACCGCGGCCCATATAGGCGGCGATGTAGCTCATGATCGTCGAGGTGGCGCCCTCGGTCTGGCCGGAGAAGGTGGTGATGGTGGCCGGCAGCAGCAGCAGCGACGAGGCGAAGATCGCCGGGATGACGCCGGCGGGGTTCACCTTGATCGGCAGGTTCGAGCTTTCGCCGCCATAGATCTTCATGCCGACCTGGCGCTTGGGGTACTGGATGTGGATCTTGCGGAGCGCGCGCTCCATGAAGACCACGAAGGCCACGACGAGCACCGCCATCACCAGGATGCCGATGATCACCGCCGGGCTGATGGCGCCGGTGCGGCCCTGGGTGAAGAAGCGGGCGAGCGCGCCGGGCATCTGCGCGACGATGCCGGTGAAGATGATGAGCGAGATGCCGTTGCCGATGCCGCGCGAGGTGATCTGCTCGCCGATCCACATCAGGAACATGGTGCCGCCGACCAGGGTCACGATCACGCCGAGGCGGAAGAACCAGCCAGGATCGTGGGCCATGTTCTCGGCCTCAAGGCCGAGGGCCAGGCCGTAGGCCTGGAAGGTGGCGAGGAACACCGTGCCGTAGCGGGTATACTGGTTGATCTTCTTGCGGCCGGCCTCGCCTTCCTTCTTCAGCGCCTGCAGGCTCGGGACCATGGAGGACAGGAGCTGAACGATGATCGAGGACGAGATGTAGGGCATGATGCCGAGCGAGAAGATCGCCATCCGTCCGACGGCACCGCCGGTGAACATGTTGAGCATGCCCCCGAGGCCTTCGCTCTGCTGGGCGAAGAACTGCTGGAGACGGATCGCGTCGACGCCCGGGACCGGAATGTAAGTGCCGATGCGGTAGACGATGAGCAGCCCGAGCGCGAAGAGGATGCGGTTCTGGAGGTCCTTGGCCTTGCCGAAGGTCCCCCAGCTGAGGTTGGCTGCCATCTGTTCGGCTGCGGATGCCATATGGCCCTCCAGAACGGCGCCGCCGCCAGCCCGGCCGGGCGCAGCGGCGCGAAATGCCCGATTGACTTAAGCCGCCGGTGGGACGGCCACAAGTCTCATTCGGCCGTGGCTTCGGCCTTCGCCGGTGCCGTCAACGTGAGCGAACCGCCGGCCTTTTCCACGGCCTCGACGGCCGATTTCGAGGCGCCGGCGACGGTGAGCGTGACCTTGGCTGTCAGCGCGCCCTTGCCGAGAAGGCGCACGCCGTCGAGCTTGCGGCGCACCAGACCGGAAGCGACCAGGGTGTCCTCGGTGATCTCGCCCTTGGCGTCGATCTTGCCGGCGTCGATGAACTTCTGCAGCATCCCGAGGTTGATGACCGCGAAGCTCTTGGCATGGATGTTGTTGAAGCCGCGCTTGGGCAGCCGCATGTAGAGCGGCATCTGGCCGCCCTCGTAGGCGTTGAGCGCCACCCCCGAGCGGGACTTCTGGCCCTTGATGCCGCGGCCGGCGGTCTTGCCCTTGCCCGAGCCGGGACCGCGCGCCACGCGCTTCTGCTTGCGGGTGGCACCCGGATTGTCGTGCAGTTCGTTGAGTTTCATGTCGCTTCTCCTTGGCCGGATACGCCCCGCCAGCGACGGAAATGGGGCGACCACGGCATATGACGGTTCGGTTCTCGGTGACCGCGAGGGGCCACCGCGGGTCTCTAGAAGAAGTCCGACCCGAAGGCAAGGCCGCTTGTCCCCGCGCCGAGAACCCGTGCCGCATGCTCCACCATTTGCCGAAACTTTTACGCGATCCGCCTCGTACCCGTTCTGCCGGCATTTCGCCGGCGGAAAGGAAGCGAAACCCATGCGAGAAGCGATCGGCCGCCTGACGGCCGCTGTCATCCTCACCGCGCTTGCAGGTGCAGGTCATGCAACGACCCTGAAGCTCCAGCCAGGGGAGGACACCAGCAAGGACGTGTTCGTCTACGCGTTCAGCATTCCCGGCACCTTGGGAATACCGACGCCGCCGAACACGTCGAACCTCGACACCGCAAACATTCCCTCGACCGCGGTCGTCCCCTTCGGCGCGTTCCTCGGCGCCTCGAACACGGTGCCGTTCCGGATGGACCCGAGCGACGCCAGCGAGCCCCTGCGGAGTCACGACACCAAGACGCTGCTGCAATTCGACGTCGGCTCGCTCGGGGTCGGCGCATCGCGGGTGCGATCGGCGTATATCGATCTGCACGCGGTGCCGGGGCTGCCGCCGTTCGACAACGCCACGCCGGACAACCCGGTGAACCTGGTGATGAAGCGGGTGCTGACCCCCTGGGAGGAGCAGACCGTGACCTGGGACACCCGGCCGGAAGTAGGCGACGTGGCGGCGGGCTTTGCCCTGACCGGCGCGCCGCAGACGGTGCGGTTCGACGTGACCGAGCTCCTGAAGGGCTGGCTGAACGATCCGGCGAGCAATCTCGGCGTCGAAGTGTCGCAACTGGGGCTCGCGGCGATACCACAAGGCGACGGGATGAAGGATCGCTTCGCGGCGGGGCTCTTCGCGTCGTCGGCCTCGGCGGATCCATCGATGCGGCCGTCACTCGAGGTCGCGCCGGTGCCGTTGCCGGCGCCGGCCATGCTGCTGCTCGGGGGGATCGCGGTCCTCGGCGGCGTGCGGGGTTTCCGCCGGGCTGCTTGAGAGCGCTGAAACAAAGGCCGCGGCGGGATCTCCGCCGCGGCGAGTAAGGCGCTTATCCGCGCTCTTCGACGATTTCGACCAGATGCGGGATCGCGGCCACCATGCCCCGGATCGACGGGGTGTCCTGGAGCTCGCGGGTCTTGTGCATCTTGTTCAGGCCGAGGCCGATCAGCGTCCGGCGCTGGACGGCCGGGCGGCGGATCGGCGAGCCGATCTGCTTGACCACGATGGTCTTGGTGGCTGCCTTTGCCATGATCAGGCCTCCGCGGCGGTTTCGGCCGGCGCATCCGGGCCCTTGGGCAGGATGTCGGCGACCTTCTTGCCGCGGCGCTGGGCGACCATGCGCGGGCTCGTCTGGCTCTGCAGGCCGTCCACGGTGGCGCGGATCATGTTGTAGGGGTTCTGGCTCCCCAGCGACTTCGCCACCACGTCATGCACGCCGAGCATCTCGAAGACGGCGCGCATCGGGCCGCCGGCGATGATGCCGGTGCCGGCCGGTGCGGTGCGCATCACCACCTTGCCGGCGCCGTGGCGGCCGTTGATGTCGTGGTGCAGGGTGCGGCCCTCGCGGAGCGGCACGCGGATCATCTGCCGCTTGGCCTGCTCGGTCGCCTTGCGGATCGCCTCGGGCACCTCGCGGGCCTTGCCCTTGCCGTAGCCGACGCGGCCCTTCTGGTCGCCGACGACCACGAGCGCCGCGAAGCCGAAGCGCTTGCCGCCCTTCACCGTCTTGGAGACGCGATTGATGGCGACGAGACGATCCTGGAACTCCGGGTTCTCGTCGCGATCGCGGCCGCGGCCGCCGCCTCTGGGTTCTCTTGCCATTCAGGGTCTCCCTAGAACTTCAGGCCGCCCTCACGGGCGGCATCCGCAAGGGCCTTGACCTTGCCGTGGAAAAGAAAACCGCCGCGGTCGAAGTAGACCTCCTCGACCCCGGCCGCCTTGGCGCGCGCCGCGATCTCGGCGCCGACCTTGGCGGCGGCTTCCTTGTTGTTCTTGCCCTTGAGGCCCAGCCCGGTCTCGAGGGTCGAGGCGGCGGCGAGGGTCCGGCCCTGCGCGTCGTCGATCACCTGGACCGAGATGTTCTTCGAGGACCGATGCACGCTGAGGCGGGCCCGGCCGTTGGCCATCTTCCTCAGCTGGTTCCGGACGCGCAGGCGGCGCTTCTGGAACAGGTCACGTTTGCTGTTCGCCATGGTTGCGCTCCTACTTCTTCTTGCCTTCCTTGCGGAAGATGAACTCGTCCTTGTAGCGGATGCCCTTGCCCTTGTAGGGCTCGGGCTTGCGCCACTCGCGGATGTTGGCCGCGACCTGGCCGACCACCTGCTGGTCGATGCCTTCGACGACGATCTCCGTCGGCTTCGGCGTGGTGACCGTCACCCCCTCGGGGATCGGGAAGTCCACGTCGTGGCTGTAGCCGAGCGAGAGCTTCAGGACCTTGCCCTGGGCCGCCGCGCGGTAGCCGACGCCGGTGATCTCCATTTCCTTCTTGAAGCCGGTGCTGACGCCGGCGACGAGGTTCGCGACCTGGGTGCGCGACATGCCCCATTGCTGGCGGGCCCGCTTGGAGGTGCCGCGCGGCTTCACCGTCACCGCACCGTCCTCGAGCGCCAGCGTCACGTCGTCGGTCGCGGTGAAGCTGCGGGTGCCCTTCGGCCCCTTCACCTCGACGGTCTGGCCCGACACGTTGGCGGTCACGCCCCCGGGCAGGTCGACCGGCTTCTTGCCAATTCGAGACATCCCACCCTCCTCAGAACACGGTGCAGAGGACCTCACCGCCAACGTTGGCGGTGCGGGCCTGTGCATCTGACATGACGCCGCGGGGCGTCGAGACGATGGCGACGCCGAGGCCCTGGCGGACCTGCGGGATGTCCTTGACGCCGGAATAGACCCGGCGGCCGGGGGTCGAGACGCGCTTGAGCTCGCGGATCGCCGAATGGCCGTCGAAGTACTTCAGCGAGATTTCGAGTTCCGGGTGGCCGCCCTCGGTCACCTCCTCGAAGCCGCGGATGTAGCCTTCGGCCTGCAGCACCTCGAGGACCCACTTGCGGATCTTGGAGGCCGGGCGTGCGGACCGTGGACTTGCCGCGCATCGAGGCGTTGCGGATGCGGGTGAGCATATCGCCCAGAGGATCGTTCATCGACATCTGTGCGCTCCTCTCACCAGCTCGACTTGACCATGCCGGGGATCTGCCCCTTGGAGGCGAGATCCCGAAGCGCGATGCGCGACATGCGCAGCTTGCGGTAATAGGCGCGCGGCCGGCCGGTCACGAGGCAGCGGTTGTGGAGCCGCGTGGCCGACGAGTTGCGCGGCAGCTCCGCGAGCTTGAGGCGGGCCTTGAAGCGCTCCTCCATCGGCAGGCTGTCGTTCTTGGCGGTTTCCTTCAGAGCGGCGCGGCGGGCGGCGTACTTCGCCACCAGGGCCTCGCGCTTCTTCTGGCGTTCGATCATGCTGGTCTTTGCCATGTTCTCTCTCTCCGCGCTCAGGCCGTGAAGGGCAGGTTGAAGTGTTTCAACAGCGCCTTCGCCTCGGCGTCCGTCCGGGCCGTGGTGCAGATGACGATGTCCATTCCCCAGACCTGCTCGATCTTGTCGAAGTTGATCTCGGGGAAGACGATGTGCTCCTTCAGGCCCAGCGCATAGTTGCCGTTGCCGTCGAAGCTCTTGGGGTTCACGCCGCGGAAGTCGCGGACGCGCGGCATCGCAACCGTCACCAGACGGTCGAGAAACTCGTACATCTTGTCGCGGCGCAGCGTCACCTTGGCGCCGAGCGGCATCTCCTCGCGGACCTTGAAGCCGGCGATCGACTTCTTGGCCTTGGTGATGACCGGCTTCTGGCCGGCGATGATCGCGAGATCCTCGGCGGCGGCGCGCACCTTCTTGGTGTCCGAGACGGCCTCGCCGACCCCCATGTTCAGCACGATCTTGTCGAGCTTGGGGATCTGCATGTCGTTCTTGTAGCCGAACTCTTCCTTCAGCGCGGCGCGGATCTTGTCCTTGTACTGCGCCTGCAGGCGGGGGGTATACTCAGCCATTGATCGTCTCCCCCGACTTCTTGGCGTAACGGACCTTCTTGTCGCCCTCCATGCGGAAGCCGACGCGGGTCGCCTCGCCGGACTTGGGGTCGACGAGGGCGAGGTTGGAGAGGTCGATCGGCATCTCCTTGGCGATGCGGCCGCCCTGGGTGTTCTGGGTCTGGCGGGTGTGGCGGATCGCCACGTTCACGCCGGCGACCACCGCCTTGTTGTCCTTGGGCATGACGCGGCTGATCTCGCCCTTCTTGCCCTTGTCCTTGCCGGCGAGCACGACGACGTTGTCGCCCTTACGGAGTTTCGCGGCCATCAGAGCACCTCCGGGGCGAGCGAGATGATCTTCATGAAGTTCTTCGAACGCAGCTCGCGCACCACCGGCCCGAAGATGCGGGTGCCGACCGGCTCGTTCTGGTTGGTGAGGATCACCGCGGCGTTGCGGTCGAAGCGGATGGCGGTGCCGTCCTCGCGGCGCACTTCCTTGGCGGTGCGAACCACCACGGCCTTGCGCACGTCGCCCTTCTTGACGCGGCCGCGCGGGATGGCTTCCTTGACCGACACCACGATGATGTCGCCGACGGAGGCGTACTTGCGCTTGGAGCCGCCCAGGACCTTGATGCACTGAACCCGGCGGGCGCCGGAGTTGTCAGCGACATCCAGATTGGTCTGCATCTGGATCATTAGAGTTTACTCCCGACCTGCAGGGACCTGCCCTGCGGTTTCGACGAAGCTGGAAGGTGGAGGCCTCAGGCCTCGGCGGCGGTCTCCGCCATCACTTCCCAGCGCTTGGTCTTCGAAATCGGCGCACATTCGACGATGCGAACGGTGTCACCGACCTTGAACTGGTTCTGCGCATCGTGCGCGTGGTACTTCTTGGTCCGGCGCACGGTCTTCTTCATGACCGGGTGCGTGAAGCGGCGCTCGACGAGGACGGTGATCGTCTGCTCGCCCTTGTCGCTGGTCACGGTGCCGGTGAGGACTCGCTTCGGCATGTCAGGCTTCCCCCGCCGCCGCTGCGGCCTTCTGGTTCAGGATCGTCTTGACCCGGGCGGCGTCACGGCGGACGGCCTCCATCCGGGAGGTGTTCTCGAGCTGTCCGGTCGCCTGCTGGAAGCGCAGGTTAAAGGACTCCTTCTTCAGGCTGGCGAGGCTTTCGCGCAGCTGGTCGGGGGTCTTGTCCCGAAGATCGGCCGCTTTCATGGCCCCATTCCCTTCATCAGAAGCTATCGGGGCACGCCCCGACGCTGTTCCAATTCAAAAGAGCGACGGCCCCGGTCTCCCGGGGCTTCGCTCACCAGTCTTCGCGCGCGATAAAACGGCACTTGATCGGCAGCTTCATGGCCGCCAATCGGAGGGCCTCCTTTGCCACATCCTCGCCCACGCCGTCAATCTCGAACATGATCCGGCCGGGCTTCACTTTGGCGGCCCAGAACTCGACCGAACCCTTGCCCTTGCCCATGCGGACCTCGGTGGGCTTCTTGGTCACCGGCACGTCCGGGAAGATCCGTATCCAGACCCGGCCCTGGCGCTTCATGTGCCGGGTGAGGGCCCGTCGAGCGGCCTCGATCTGGCGCGCGGTGATGCGATCCGGCTCGGTCGCCTTCAGGCCGAAATGGCCGAAGTTGAGTTCGGTTCCGCCCTTGGCCTCGCCATGGATGCGGCCCTTGAACTGCTTGCGGAATTTGGTGCGCTTCGGTGAAAGCATTGTTCTTCTCCCGGGCGGTCAGGTCCTCAGCGCGAGCGCTGCGGACGCGAACCGGCCCCTTCCTGCAATTCGGACTGGCGGCGGTCGCGGGCCTGCGGATCGTGCTCCATGATCTCGCCCTTGAAGATCCAGACCTTGATCCCGATGATCCCGTAGGCGGTCTTGGCCTCGCAGAGCGCATAGTCGATGTCGGCGCGCAGCGTGTGCAGCGGCACCCGGCCCTCGCGGTACCACTCGACCCGGGCGATCTCGGCGCCGCCGAGGCGGCCGCCGACGTTGATCCGGATGCCGAGCGCGCCCATGCGCATGGCGTTCTGCACCGCCCGCTTCATCGCGCGGCGGAAGCTGACCCGGCGCTCTAGCTGCTGGGCAATGTTCTCGGCGACCAGCGCCGCATCGACCTCGGGCTTGCGGATCTCGACGATGTTGAGGTGCAGCTCCGACTTGGTGAACTGCGCCAGCTTCTTGCGCAGCACCTCGATGTCCGCACCCTTCTTGCCGATGATGACCCCGGGGCGGGCGGCGTGGATCGTCACCCGGCACTTTTTGTGCGGGCGCTCGATGACGACGCGGCTGACGCCGGCCTGGGCGGCGTTCTTCTTGATGAACTCGCGGATCGCGAGGTCCTCGTGCAGGAGCTTGCCGTATTCCTCGCCGTCAGCGAACCAGCGGCTGTCCCAGGTGCGGTTGACCTGCAGGCGCAGACCGATCGGATTGATTTTCTGACCCATCAGGCGGTCTCCTCTGCTGCGACCTGCCGCACCTTCACCGTGACCTGGCTGAACGGCTTCAGGATCTTGCCGAACCGGCCGCGAGCGCGCGGACGGCCGCGCTTCAGGACCATGTTCTTGCCCACGAAGCACTCGGCGACGATAAGCTCGTCCACGTCGAGGCCGTGGTTGTTCTCGGCGTTGGCGATGGCCGACTGCAGCGTCTTCTTGACGTCGTCCGACACGCGCTTCTTCGAGAAGGTGAGATCGCTCAGCGCCTTCTCCACCGGCTTGTTGCGGATCAGCGCGGCGACCAGGTTCAGCTTCTGCGGGCTGGTCTTGAGCATCCGGCTGACGGCGATCGCCTCGTTCTCCGCGACGCGGCGGGGATTCTTTTCCTTGCCCATGACTACTTCCGCTTCGCTTTCTTGTCGGCCGCGTGCCCGTAGTAGGTGCGGGTCGGCGAGTATTCACCGAACTTCTGGCCGATCATGTCCTCGGAGACGCTGACGGGGATGTGCTTCTTGCCGTTGTAGACGCCGAAGGTGAGCCCCACGAACTGGGGCAGGATGGTGGACCGGCGCGACCAGATCTTGATGACCTCGTTGCGGCCGGATTCGCGCGACTTCTCGGCCTTTTTCAGGACGTGGGCGTCGACGAAGGGGCCCTTCCAGACAGAACGTGACATGGTCTGAGCTCCTTACCGCTTGTTCTTCTTGAGGTGACGCGAGCGCAGGATGTACTTCGTCGTCGCCTTGTTCGACCGAGTGCGCGCCCCCTTCGTCGGCTTGCCCCAGGGGCTGACCGGATGCCGGCCGCCCGAGGTGCGGCCTTCGCCGCCGCCATGGGGGTGGTCGATCGGGTTCATCACCACGCCGCGAACCTTGGGGCGGTAGCCCTTGAGCCGCATGCGGCCCGGCCTTGCCGAAGTTCTGGTTCGAGTTGTCGGGGTTCGAGACCGCGCCCACCGTCGCCATGCACTCCTGCCGCACGAGCCGCAGCTCGCCGGAGGAGAGCCGGATCTGCGCGTAGCCGCCGTCGCGGCCGACGAACTGGGCATAGGTGCCGGCGGCGCGGGCGATCTGGCCGCCCTTGCCCGCCTTCATCTCGACGTTGTGCACGATCGTGCCGATCGGCATCGAGGTGAACGGCATCGCGTTGCCCGGCTTGATGTCGGCCTTGGCGGCGGCGATCACCGTGTCACCCGCGGCGAGCCGCTGCGGCGCCAGGATGTAGGCCTGCTCGCCGTCGGCATAGCCGATCAGGGCGATAAACGCCGTCCGGTTCGGGTCATATTCGATCCGGATGACCTTGGCCGGCACGTCGAGCTTGGCGCGCCGGAAGTCCACCACGCGGTAGAGCCGCTTCACCCCGCCGCCGCGTCGGCGCATGGTGATCCGTCCGGTGTTGTTGCGGCCGCCCTTGCCCGTCAGGCCCTCGGTGAGGGACTTCACGGGGCGACCCTTCCACAGCTCGGAACGGTCGATCAGAACCAGCCCACGCTGGCCCGGCGTCGTCGGCTTGTACGATTTTAACGCCATGTCTTGCTGTCTTCCGTTTGCTTGCTCACAGGCCCGTGGTCACGTCGATGGTGTTGCCCTCGACGAGCGTCACGTAGGCCTTCTTCACGTCGCGCCGCCGACCGGGGCGGCCCTTGAACTTCTTCACCTTGCCCTTGGTGATGGTGGTGTTGACCGCCTTCACCTTGACGTTGAAGAGGGTTTCGACCGCTTCCTTGATCTGCGGCTTGGTCGCATCCATCGCCACCTCGAAGACCACGCCGCCGTGCTCGGACGCCATGGTGGCCTTCTCGGTGATGATCGGCTTGCGGATCATGTCGTAGAGTTCGGGCTTCACGCTCATTTCAGTCGCGCCTCCAGCGCTTCCACGCCCGCCTTGGTGATGACCAGCGTGTCGCGGCGCAGGATGTCGTAGACGTTGGCGCCGAGGCTCGGCAGCACGTCGAAGTTGTCGATGTTGCGGGCGGCGCGCGCGAAGTTGGCGTTGACCTCGGCGCCGTCGATCACCAGCACCCGCTTCCAGCCCAGCCCCTTGACCGCATTGGCCAGCGCCTTGGTCTTGCCCTCGCTGAGCGCGGCGGCGTCCAGCACCACCAGCTCGCCCGCGGTGGCCTTGGCCGACAGCGCATGGCGCAGGCCGAGGGCGCGGAACTTCTTGGTCAGGTCATGGGCGTGGCTGCGCGGCGTCGGCCCCTTGTAGGTGCCGCCGTGGCGGAAGGTCGGCGCCTTGCGCGACCCGTGCCGGGCGCCGCCGGTGCCTTTCTGGCGGTAGATCTTCTTGGTCGAGTAGCTCACGTCCGACTTGCCCAGCACCGAGTGGGTGCCGGCCTGGCGCTTGGCCAGCTGCCATCGCACCATCCGGTGCAGGATGTCGGCGCGCGGCTCGAGGCCGAAGATCGCGTCATCGAGCTCGATCGACCCCGCCGGGGTCGCGTCGAGCGAAATCACGTCGAGTTTCATTTCTCGTCGCTCCCTTCCCCGGAGGTTTCATCGGACTCGCCTGCCTCGGCGGCCTTCGCCGCTTCGGCCTCGGCCGCCTCGATCGCGGCCTGCTCGGCCTCCTGCTGCGCCTTGAGCGCCTCCGCCTCGGCGGCGGCAGCCTCGGCCGCGGCCTTCTCGGCGGCGGCATGCGCGGCCGCAGCGGCGGACCGCAGGGCGGCTGGCAGGATCACGTTCTCGGGCGTGGCCTTCTTGACCGCGTCCTTGATCGTAACCCAGCCGCCCTTCGACCCCGGCACCGCGCCCTTCACCATGATCAGGCCGCGCTCGCTGTCGGTGCGCACGACCTGCAGGTTCTGGGTAGTCACCCGGACCGAGCCCATGTGGCCGGCCATCTTCTTGCCCTTGAAGACCTTGCCCGGATCCTGGCACTGGCCGGTGGAGCCGTGCGACCGGTGGCTGACCGACACGCCGTGCGATGCCCGCAGGCCGCCGAAGTTGTGCCGCTTCATGCCGCCGGCAAAGCCCTTGCCGATCGAGGTACCGGCGATGTCGACGAACTGGCCCGCGAAGTAGTGGTCCGCGGTGATCTCCTCGCCGACGTCGATGAGGTTGTCGGGGCTGACGCGGAACTCGGCCAGCTTGCGCTTCGGCTCGACCTTCGCCGCGGCGAAGTGGCCGCGCATCGCCTGGGTGGTCCGCTTGGCCTTGGCCACGCCGGCGCCGAGCTGGACCGCTGAATAGCCGTCCTTCTCACCGGTCCGCTGAGCGACGACCTGCACGTTTTCCATGTGGAGCACGGTGACCGGCACCTGCCGTCCGTCCTCCAGGAACAGCCGGGTCATGCCCAGCTTCTTTGCTAACACTCCGGAACGCATGTCTCGGGTCCTCTAGAGCTTGATCTCGACGTCGACACCGGCCGCGAGGTCGAGCTTCATCAGCGCGTCCACGGTCTGCGGGGTCGGGTCGACGATATCCAGGAGCCGCTTGTGGGTGCGGATCTCGAACTGCTCGCGGCTCTTCTTGTCGATGTGCGGGCCGCGCAGCACGGTGAACTTCTCGATCTTGTTCGGCAGCGGGATCGGCCCGCGCACCCGCGCACCGGTCCGCTTGGCCGTGTTCACGATCTCGGCCGTGCTCGAGTTCGAGCACCCGGTAGTCGAAGGCCTTGAGCCGGATACGGATAGTCTGACCTTGCATTTCTGGTGCCTCTCGGGCTTTCAGGTTGGTTGACCCGCGGCCGGGCGATCCCGGCCGCGGTCAGGCTCGAGAGCCCGTTACTCGATGATCTTCGACACGACGCCGGCGCCGACGGTGCGGCCGCCCTCGCGGATGGCGAAGCGGAGCTTCTCCTCCATGGCGATCGGCGAGATCAGCGTCACCTCGAACTTCAGGTTGTCGCCGGGCATCACCATCTCGGTGCCCGAGGGCAGGGCCACGGTGCCGGTGACGTCCGTGGTCCGGAAGTAGAACTGCGGCCGGTAGTTGGCGAAGAACGGCGTGTGGCGGCCGCCCTCCTCCTTGGTGAGGATGTAGGCCTCTGCCTCGAACTTGGTGTGCGGCTTGACCGAACCGGGCTTGCACAGCACCTGACCGCGCTCGATGCCCTCGCGCTCGATGCCGCGCAAGAGGAGCCCGACGTTGTCGCCGGCCTGGCCCTGGTCCAGGAGCTTGCGGAACATCTCGACGCCGGTGCAGGTGGTCTTCTTGTTCGGGCGGATGCCGACGATCTCGATCTCCTCGCCGACCTTGACCACGCCGCGCTCGATGCGGCCCGTGGCCACCGTGCCGCGGCCGGAGATCGAGAACACGTCCTCGACCGGCATCAGGAACGGCTGGTCGACCGGGCGCTCCGGGGTCGGGATGTACTCGTCGACGGCGGCCATGAGCTTGCGGACCGCCTGCTCGCCGATCTCCGGGTCGCGGTCCTCGAGGGCGGCCAGCGCCGAGCCGGTGATGATCGGGATGTCGTCGCCGGGGAAGTCGTAGGAGGAGAGGAGCTCGCGCACCTCGAGCTCGACGAGCTCGAGAAGCTCGGCGTCGTCGACTTGGTCGACCTTGTTGAGGAAGACCACCATCGCCGGCACGCCGACCTGCTTTGCGAGCAGGATGTGCTCGCGGGTCTGCGGCATCGGGCCGTCGGCCGCGGAGACGACGAGGATCGCGCCGTCCATCTGCGCGGCACCGGTGATCATGTTCTTCACGTAGTCGGCGTGGCCGGGGCAGTCGACGTGGGCGTAGTGCCGGGCGTCGGTCTCGTACTCCACGTGCGCGGTCGAGATGGTGATGCCGCGGGCCTTCTCCTCGGGCGCCGCGTCGATCTGGTCGTAGGCCTTGTACTCGCCGAAGTACTTGGTGATCGCCGCGGTCAGCGACGTCTTGCCGTGGTCGACATGACCGATCGTGCCGATGTTCACATGCGGCTTCGTGCGCTCAAACTTTGCCTTTGCCATCTCTCAAACTCCTGATCGTCCCGGGCCGTGGCCCCGTATTGTTCCTGCTCAGGCGAACTTCGCCTGGATTTCGTCCGAAATGTTCTGCGGTACCGCGTCGTAGTGGTCGAACTGCATGGTGAAAACGGCCCGGCCCGACGACATCGACCGCAGGGTGTTGATGTAGCCGAACATGTTGGCCAGCGGCACCATCGCCGAGATCGCGATGGCGTTGCCGCGGGTGTCCTGGCCCTGCACGTGACCGCGCCGGGAGGTGAGATCGCCGATGATGCCGCCGGTATAGTCCTCCGGAGTCACCACCTCGACCTTCATGATCGGCTCGAGGAGCTTCGCACCGGCCTTCTTCAGGCCGTCGCGCATCGCGGCGCGGGCCGCGATCTCGAAGGCGAGGACGCTCGAGTCGACGTCGTGGAAGGCGCCGTCGACCAGCGAGACCTTGAAGTCGATCACCGGAAAACCCGCAAGGGGGCCGGAGTCCATCACCGACTTGATGCCCTTCTCGACGCCGGGGATGTATTCCTTCGGCACCGCGCCGCCGATGATCTTGCTCTCGAACGAGTAGCCCTCGCCCGGCTCGGTCGGCTCGATGACGAGCTTGATCCGGGCGAACTGGCCCGAGCCACCGGTCTGCTTCTTGTGGGTGTAGTCGATCTCGGCCTTGCGGCTGATCGTCTCGCGGTAGGCCACCTGCGGCGCGCCGATGTTGGCCTCGACCTTGAACTCGCGCTTCAGCCGGTCGACCAGGATGTCGAGATGGAGCTCGCCCATCCCCTTCATGATCGTCTGGCCCAACTCGATGTCGGTCTCGACGCGGAACGACGGGTCCTCGGCGGCAAGCCGCTGCAGGCCCTGGGACATCTTCTCCTGGTCGTTCTTAGTCTTCGGCTCGATGGCGATCTCGATCACCGGCTCCGGGAAGGTCATCGTCTCGAGGACGACCGGCTTCTGCGGATCGCAGAGCGTGTCGCCGGTGGTGGTGTCCTTCAGCCCCGCAAGCGCGATGATGTCGCCCGCAAACGCCTCGTCGATCTCTTCGCGGTTGATCGCATGCATCATCATCATGCGCCCCACCCGCTCGCGCTTCTCCTTGGTGGAGTTAAGCAGCTGGTCGCCCTTCTTGATGGTGCCGGAGTAGATCCGGGTAAAGGTGAGCGAACCAACGAAGGGATCGTTCATGATCTTGAACGCGAGCGCCGAGAACGGCTGCCCGTCGTCGGCCGAGCGCGCGATGTCGCGGGTCTCGGTCTCGTCGCCCGGCTTGAAGCCCATGTAGGCCGGCACGTCGAGCGGGTTCGGCAGGTAGTCGACCACGGCGTTCAGCATCGGCTGCACGCCCTTGTTCTTGAACGCCGACCCGCAGATCACCGGCACGAACTTCATCGCCAGCGTGCCCTTGCGCAGCAGCCGGCGCAGGGTCTCGACGTCAGGCTCCTCACCTTCCAGGTAGGCCTCCATCACGTCGTCGTCCATCTCAACGGCGAGCTCGATCATCGTCGCGCGCATCTCGGCGGCCTTGTCGGCCAGCTCGGCGCGGATCGGCTGACGGGTCCAGGTCGCGCCCAGATCCTCGCCCTTCCAGGTCCACTCTTCCATGGTGACGAGATCGACGTGGCCCTCGAGCGCCGTCTCGCGCCGATCGGCAGCTGGATCGGGCACGGGGTGGCGCCGGTCCGGTCCTTGATCATCCGCACGCAGTTGAAGAAGTCGGCGCCGATCTTGTCCATCTTGTTGACGAAGACGATGCGCGGCACCTTGTAGCGATCGGCTTGACGCCAGACGGTCTCGGTCTGGGGCTCCACGCCGGCATTGGCGTCGAGCACGCAGACGGCGCCGTCGAGCACAGCGAGCGAGCGCTCCACCTCGATGGTGAAGTCGACGTGGCCCGGCGTATCGATGATGTTGAACCGGTACTTCGGGCTGTCGGTGGAAACCCCGTCCTCGGTGCGCTCCCAGAAGGTCGTCGTCGCCGCCGAGGTGATGGTGATGCCGCGCTCCTGCTCCTGCTCCATCCAGTCCATGGTCGCAGCACCGTCGTGCACTTCGCCCATCTTGTGCGACTTGCCGGTGTAATAGAGGATACGCTCCGTAGTCGTGGTCTTGCCGGCGTCGATATGCGCCATGATACCAAAGTTGCGGTAGCGTTCGAGAGGATAATCGCGGGGCATCTTACTAGGTCCTAGTCCGGGCGTTACCAGCGGTAGTGGCTGAACGCCTTGTTGGCATCGGCCATCTTGTGGGTGTCTTCGCGCTTCTTCACCGCCGAGCCGCGCATGTTGGCGGCATCGAGAAGCTCGCCGGCGAGGCGCTCTTCCATGGTGTGCTCGTTGCGGGCGCGGCTCGCCTTGATCAGCCAGCGGATCGCCAGCGCCTCGCGGCGCTCGGGGCGCACCTCGACCGGCACCTGGTAGGTGGCACCGCCGACCCGGCGGGAACGCACCTCCACCGAGGGCTTCACGTTGTCGAGCGCCTCGTGGAACACCTCGACCGGGGCGCGGCGGAGCTTCGCCTCGACCTTCTCGAAGGCACCGTAGACGATCCCCTCGGCCACCGACTTCTTGCCGGCATGCATGAGGTTGTTCATGAACTTGGTGACAACCGTGTCGCCGAACTTGGCGTCCGGCAGGATCTCGCGCCTTTCGGCGCTGTGACGACGCGACATGCTCGCTTCTCCTTACTTCGGACGCTTCGCGCCGTACTTCGACCGGCGCTGCTTGCGGTTCTTCACGCCCTGAGTGTCGAGCACGCCGCGCAGGATGTGGTAGCGCACGCCGGGAAGGTCCTTCACGCGACCGCCGCGGATCAGCACCACCGAGTGCTCCTGCAGGTTGTGGCTCTCGCCGGGAATGTAGCTGATGACCTCGAAGCCGTTGGTCAGGCGGACCTTGGCCACCTTCCGCATGGCCGAGTTCGGCTTCTTCGGCGTGGTCGTGTAGACGCGCGTACAGACGCCGCGCTTCTGCGGGCTGCCCTGCAGGTGCATCGACTTGCTGCGCGTGACGCGCGGCTGCCGCGGCTTGCGGATCAGCTGTTGGATCGTTGGCATTCGAGTCTCTACCCCGTCTACACCGTTTCGTCCGGGCCCGGCGCGCGCGATCCGCACACCATGCCAAAAATGCCGCGAGCGGGACCGCCATCGGTCCCGTCACGGCGAAATTCCAGAGGACCGGGGCCTGAGCCCGAGTCGTGACCGCCAGTTCAAGGCTGTTTCGGAAGGGGCTGACCCCCTCCAGAGCGCGCGGAACCTAGGGGGATCGCCCCCCCTTGTCAACACGTCCCCGCGGCCCGCCCAAAGGTTTTTCCCGCCGCTCAGGCGGCTTCGTGCGCATTAGCCTCGAAGAGTGCCAGGGTATAGGGGTCGCGCGCCGAGCGGCTCGCCAGCGCCCCCCGGTCGAGCGCCTCCACGCCGAGGCCGTTGCGCATCACCAGAAGCCGGTCGCACATGTGGTCGACGACCGCGAGGTTGTGGCTCACCATGAGATAGGTGAGGCCGCGCTCCTCGCGCAACCGGGCGAGGAGGTTCAGCACCTCCGCCTGCACCGAAGCATCGAGGGCCGAGGTCGGCTCGTCGAGGAGCAGAATCTCGGGTTCGAGCATCAGCGCCCGGGCAACGGCGATGCGCTGGCGCTGGCCGCCGGAGAGCTGGTGGGGATAGCGAAACCGGAAGCTCGGATCGAGGCCGACGTCAGCCAGCGCCTGAAGCACCCGCGCGTCCCGGCCTTCGATGCCGTGGATCGTCAGCGCCTCGGCGAGGCTCGCATCGACGGTGCGCTTGGGATGGAGCGAGCTGTAGGGATCCTGGAAGACCATCTGAACCCGGCGAACGAAGGCGCGGTCGCGCTTGCGCGGTACCGGGACGCCGCCGATGCGGATCTCGCCGCCGGAGATCGGCGCGAGCCCGCAGATCGCCCGCAGGATCGTGGACTTGCCCGAGCCCGACTCTCCGACCAGGCCGAAGGATTCCCGGTCGGCGACCTCAAAGGAGATGTCGCGCACCGCCCGCACCACGCGGCGACCGGCGCGGAAGGTCACCGAGAGGTTGTCGATCTCGATCCGCGGCATCGCCTACTCCGCCCAGGACGCGTGCCGGTCGAGCGCCGGCAGCGGGCCGCGGGGACCGCCGATCCTTGGCAGGCAGTTGAGCAGCCCGCGCGTATAGGGATGTCGCGCCGCGTTGAGGTCGGCCGCGGCCAACTCCTCCATGACCTTGCCCTTGTACATCACCATCACCCGGTCGCAGAACCGCGAGACGAGCTGCAGGTCGTGCGAGATGAAGATGAGCCCGAGGCCGCGCTCGCGCACCAGCCGATCGAGGATGCTCAGCACCTCCGCTTGCACCGTCACGTCGAGGGCCGACGTGGGCTCGTCGGCGATCAGGAGGTCGGGGTCCGGGATCAGCATCATCGCGATCATCACCCGCTGGCCCATGCCTCCGGAAAGCTCGTGCGGATAGGCCTCGAGAACGCGCTCGGGATCGCGGATCTGCACCGCCTCGAGCATCTCGATGGCCTTGCCCCGCGCCACCCGCCGCCCCAGCCCGTCGCGCAGGCGCAGGCCCTCGGTGAGCTGGTCTCCGATACGCATCACCGGGTTGAGCGAGTACTTCGGGTCCTGCATCACCATGGCGATGCGCTGGCCCCGGAGGCCGCGCATCTCGCGGTTGGAGATCGAGAGCAGGTCGATGCCGTCGAAGGACATCCGCTTGGCCGTCACCCGGGCGTTCGGGATGAGCCGCAGGATCGCCCGTCCGGTCATGGTCTTGCCCGACCCGGATTCGCCGACGATGGCCAGCCGCTCGCGCCCGAGGCTGAACGAGACCCCGCGCACCGCTTCGACCGGCCCGGCCTCGGTCGGGAAGGTGACACGCAGGTCCTCGACGTCGAGAAGGTTCATGCCTTGCCGCCGCTGCTGCGAGGATCGAGCACGTCGCGCAGGCCATCGCCGAGAAGGTTGAAGCCCAGCGAGACGATGAAGATCGCCAGCCCCGGCATGGTGGCGACCCACCACTGGTCGAACAGGAACTTCCGGCCCGAGGATATCATCAGCCCCCACTCGGGCAGCGGCGGCTGCGCCCCGAGGCCAAGGAAGCCGAGACCGGCGGCGGTGAGGATGATCCCGGCCATGTCGAGGGTCACCCGGATGATCACCGACGGAAAGCACATCGGCGCGACATGGGAGAAGAGGATCCGCAAGCCCGCTCGCCCCCTGCAGCCGGGCCGCGGCGATATAGTCCGCATTGCGCACCGTCAGCGTCTCGGCCCGCGCCACCCGCGCATAGGGCGGCCAGGCGGTCAGCGCGATCGCGAGGATGGCGTTGCCGATCCCAGGGCCGAGGGCGGCAACGAAGGCGAGCGCGAGGATGAGGCGGGGAAAGGCGAGGAAGATGTCGGTGATCCGGCTCAGCACCCTGTCGGCCCAGCCGCCGTAGTAACCGGCGACCATCCCGATCAGGAGCCCGAAGACCGGCGCAGTGACCGCGACGAGCAGCACTATATAAAGAGTGATCCGCGCGCCATAGACCAGCCGGCTCCAGATGTCGCGGCCGAACTCGTCGGTGCCGAGCCAGTGCCCGGGCGAGAGCGGCGGCTGCAGCCGGTCGGCGAGGCTCTGGGCGATCGGGTTGTGGGTGGCGAGGAGCGGCGCCGCGATCGCCATCAGGAGGAGCGCCACCACGATCCCGAGCCCGAAGAGCGCCAGCGGATTTCGCCGGAGCCGGAGCCACCCGCGGTAGAACTGTCCGAGCCTGGCCTGCCGCCGCGACCCCGGACTCGTGTCGAGGAGCCAGTCCCGGGAGAGCATGCTCACGACCGCGCCCGCGGATCGAGGAACCGGTAGAGGATGTCGGAGACCATGTTGAGGAGCACGAAGACCGCGCCGACGACGATGGTCCCGCCCATCACCGCTGCCATGTCCGCCGAGAACAGCGCATTGGTGATGTAGAGACCAAGCCCCGGCCAGGCGAAGACCGTCTCGGTCAGCACCGAGCCCTCCAGGAGCGCGGCATAGGAGAGCGCGACGACGGTGATGAGCGGCACCGACACGTTACGGAGCGCGTGGACCCAGACGACCCGCCACTCCGGCATCCCCTTCACCCGCGCCGTCGTGACATATTCCTGGCTCAGCTGCTCCAGCATGAACGACCGGGTCATCCGGCTGATATAGGCCATGGAGTAGGCCCCGAGGACCAGCGCCGGCAGTATGATGTGGCGGACCGCGTTGCCGAACACGTCCCAGGCCCCGGCCAGCGCCGAGTCGATCAGGATCGACCCCGTCACCCGCGCCACGTCGAGCTCGTAGATGAACTCGTAGGAGGTATCGAGCCGCCCCGGCCCGCCGACCCAGTTGAGCTTGCCGTAGAAGATGAGGAGCCCCATCAGCCCCAGCCAGAACACCGGCATCGAGTAGCCGACCAGCCCGACCAGCCGCACCACCTGGTCGGCAAAGCTGCCGGGACGGGTCGCCGCCAGCACCCCCGCCGGGATGCCGAGCAGCAGCCCGACGAAGGTGGCGATGGTCGCGAGCTCCAGCGTCGCCGGGAACACCCGCGCGACGTCGTCGATCACCGGCTGGTTGGTCAGCAGCGACTTGCCGAAGTCGCCGGTCACCGCGTCGCGCACGTAGATGGCAAACTGCACCCAGATCGGATCGTTGAGGCCCAGCGCCTCCTTCGCCGCCTCGTACTGCGCCTGTGTCGCCCGCTCGCCGATGATGGCGAGCACCGGGTCGATCGGGATGACCCGGCCGATGACGAAGGTGACGGCCAGAAGCCCGAGCAGCGTCACCGCCAGCGTCAGCAGGAACTCGGCGACCCCGCGCGCCACACGGCTCGCCCGCTCGAGATGGCCCGGTCCGGTGATGTCTTCCTGATGTGCCATGGGGGTTCCGGCGGGCCGCTCCGGTCCGCCGGATCGGCCGCTACTTGCTCGTCGTGTAGAACGCGGCGGAGCTGATCGACCCGCCCGCCGAGAACCCCTCGACGTTCGAGCGCATCGCCACCTGCTCGATCTGCTGGAAAAGCGGCGCAAACGGCGCGACCTGCTGGTGGATGCGCTGCATCTCCTGATACATCTCGGCGCGCTTGTCGCCGTCCTTCTCCAGCACCGCGGCGTTGACCAGGTCGTTGGTCTCGGTCGCCGGCCAGGCGTTGCGCCAGGCCAGCACGCCGGTCAGCTTCGCCTCGTCTGAATTGTCCGGATTGCGCGCGAAGGTGTCGGCGTTGGTATGCGGGTCGGGATAGTCCGGCCCCCAGGCCTCCATGATGAACTCGTGGTTGCGGGCGCGGTATTCGCCGAGGATCTCCGCGCCGGTGCCGACCCGGAGCTCGAGGTTGATCCCCGCCTGCGCCATGGTGTTCTGCAGGCTCTGGCCGATCTCCAGCCGCTCCTGATCGTTGCGGACGTAGAGCTTGGCATTGATCTCGTCGACCCCTGCCTCCTTGAGCAGCCCCTTCGCCTTCTCGACGTCGAAGCTGTAGGGCGTGTCCTCGATCGCCCCGAGGAAGCCCGCCGGCAGGAACGACTGGTGGACGATGTTCGAGCCCTTGAGGAAGCTGTCGGCCATGCCCTGGTAGTCGACCAGGTATTTCACCGCTTCAATGACCTTGGGGTTGTCGAGCGGCGGGACCTTCTGATTCAGCGCCAGGTAGTAGATCCGCCCCCGCTGCTCATCGACGACCTTGACGTCCGGGTTACCCTCGATGCCGGCGATGTCGACCGGCGTCAGCTTGCGGGCGATGTCGATGTCGCCGTTCTCGAGCAGCAGCCGCTGGGTGGCGGGCTCGGCGACGTGGCGGACGAAGACGCGCGCGAGCGGCGGCGCGCCGCGCCAGCCGTCCGGAACCGCCTCGAGGATATAGCTGTCGGACGGCTTGTAGGAGCGCAGCTTGTAGGACCCCGAGCCGGCGGAGTTGGTCTTCAGCCACTCGTAGCCGAGATCGCCGTCCGCCTCGTGGGCCAGCGCCTCGGTCTTGTCGACGATGGAGGCGACGATCGAGGTCAGGCAGTTGAAGAAGAACGTCGGCGCGTAGGGCTTGTCGGTTACGATGACCAGCGTCGAGTCGTCGGTCGCCTTGATCTTCTCGGCGACGTTGTCGGCAGTGAAGCCGAACTGCGTCAGGATGAACGAGGGGGTCTTGTCGAGGATCACCGCCCGCTGCAGCGACCACGCGGCATCCTCGGCGGTCACCGGGTTGCCGGAGTGGAATTTCGCCCCCTGCCGCATCTTGAAGGTATAGGTCATGCCATCGTCGCCGACCTCCCAGCTCTCCGCCAGGCCCGGCACCAGCGGCCCGAGGTTGGTGGGATCGAGCTCGATCAGCGAGTCATAGACGTTGTTGAGGAGATCGTTGCCGGAAAACTCGAACAACTCCGCCGGGTCGAGCGACACGATGTCGTCGATCTTGTCGGCGATGACCAGGGTATCGGCCGGCGTCTCGGCAAGGACGAAGCTGGCGGGCACGGCGGCGAGGCCGATGGCCAGCGCGGCGGCTGCGGTCCAGGTTCTGGTGGCATACATCTTTTTCTTGGCTCCCCGTTTGGACACGTCGGGGCCGGCCGTTCGGCCACCCCTCCACCCGGCAGTTTGACAATGGCGGGAGGCCGTTGTCCAGTTTGCTGCGCGAACCGGCGGCGGGAGAGGCGATGCAACGGGTCTTCGACGGGCATAATGACGTCCTGCTGCGCCTCTGGCGCCACGGCGACACCGCCGGACGGCGGTTCCTCGACGGCGACGGCGAAGGCCATCTCGACCTGCCCCGCGCCCGCGCCGGCGGCCTCGCCAGCGGCTTCTTTGCGGTCTACGTCCCCGGCGACCGCCACATGGCCGGCACCGGCGATGCCGACGACGGCGAGGTCGTCGACTTTCCCCACCTCGGCCCGGTCGATTCCGGCGATGCCCGCCGCATCACCTTCGAGATGGCCGCGATCCTGCTGCGAATGGCCCGCGCCCGCCCCGACGCCCTCCGCATCTGCCGGACCGCCGCCGAGATCGACGCCGCCGAGGCCGCCGGCGCCATCGCCGCGATCTTCCACCTCGAAGGCGCCGAGGCCATCGGTCCCGACCTCGGCGAGCTCGAGGTCCTCCACGCCGCCGGCCTGCGCTCCCTCGGCCCGGTCTGGTCGCGCCCCAACATCTTCGGCACCGGCATTCCCTTCCGCTTCCCCGGCGCCCCCGACGAGGGCCCGGGCCTCACCCCCGCCGGCAAGGACCTGGTCCGCGCCTGCAACCGCCTCGGTATCCTCGTCGACCTCTCCCACCTCAACGCCGCCGGGATCCGCGACGTCGCGGCCCTCACCGACAAGCCGCTCGTCGCCACCCACTCGAACGCCCACGCCCTCGCGCCGGCCTCGCGCAACCTGACCGATGCCCAGCTCGACGCCATCGCCGAGACCGGCGGCGTCGTCGGCCTCAACTACGCCGTCGGCTTCCTCCGCGAGGACGGTCGCCGCGTCGCCGACACCGCGCTCACCACGATGATCCGCCATCTCGACCACCTCTTGGCCCACCTCGGCGAAGACGGCGTCGCCCTCGGCTCCGACTTCGACGGGGCGCTCATCCCCCGGGAGATCGGCGACGCCGCCGGGTTGCCGGCCTTGGTCGGCGCCATGCGCCAGGCCGGCTACGGCGACGACCTCGTCGACCGAATCTGCTGGCGCAACTGGCGCGGGGTGCTGGCGCGGACCATCGGCTGACCGCCTTCTCCTTGCGCTGGCATCGCTTTGCCACTATCTCGCGCTGAGTCGCGGAGGAGCCCTCGTCAGAGGCCTGGAATCAAGGGAAGCCAAGGATGGCAAAGGCAAAGTTTGAGCGCACGAAGCCGCACGTGAACATCGGCACGATCGGTCACGTCGACCACGGCAAGACGTCGCTGACCGCGGCGATCACCAAGTACTTCGGCGAGTACAAGGCCTACGACCAGATCGACGCGGCGCCCGAGGAGAAGGCCCGCGGCATCACCATCTCGACCGCGCACGTGGAGTACGAGACCGACGCCCGGCACTACGCCCACGTCGACTGCCCCGGCCACGCCGACTACGTGAAGAACATGATCACCGGTGCCGCGCAGATGGACGGCGCGATCCTCGTCGTCTCCGCGGCCGACGGCCCGATGCCGCAGACCCGCGAGCACATCCTGCTCGCAAAGCAGGTCGGCGTGCCGGCGATGGTGGTCTTCCTCAACAAGGTCGACCAGGTCGACGACGCCGAGCTTCTCGAGCTCGTCGAGCTCGAGGTGCGCGAGCTCCTCTCCTCCTACGACTTCCCCGGCGACGACATCCCGATCATCACCGGCTCGGCGCTGGCCGCCCTCGAGGACCGCGACCCGGAGATCGGCGAGCAGGCGGTCCGCAAGCTCATGGCCGCCGTCGACGAGTACATCCCGACCCCGGAGCGCCCGGTCGACCAGCCGTTCCTGATGCCGGTCGAGGACGTGTTCTCGATCTCCGGCCGCGGCACGGTGGCCACGGGCCGCATCGAGCGCGGCGTGGTCAAGGTCGGCGAGGAGATCGAGATCGTCGGCATCCGCCCGAACAAGAAGACCACCTGCACCGGCGTCGAGATGTTCCGCAAGCTCCTGGACCAGGGCCAGGCCGGCGACAACGTCGGGCTCCTCTTGCGCGGCATCGAGCGCGAGGGCATCGAGCGCGGGCAGGTGCTGTGCAAGCCCGGTTCGGTCAAGCCGCACACCAAGTTCGAGGCCGAGGCCTACATCCTCACCAAGGAGGAGGGCGGCCGCCACACGCCGTTCTTCGCCAACTACCGGCCGCAGTTCTACTTCCGGACCACGGACGTCACCGGCACCGTCGCCCTGCCCTCGGGCACCGAGATGGTGATGCCCGGCGACAACCTGAAGTTCGAGGTGACGTTGATCTCGCCGATCGCCATGGAGGAGAAGCTCCGCTTCGCCATCCGCGAGGGCGGCCGCACCGTCGGCGCCGGCGTCGTGTCGAAGATCATCGAGTAACGGGCTCGAAGCGAACTTTGCAGGCCGGCTCGAACCGGCCTGCATCGCTGGTTACCGGAACATTAATTCCGCGACCTCTTTTCAGCAATATCAATAACTTGACCTGCCTGCACACAGTGTGCAGGCAGGTCTTTCCTCGTTCAGTAGCCCACCGCCAGCGAGCTCGTCTGCCGGGTGTCGGCCCCACCCAGGAGCAGCCCGTCCGCCTCGTCGACCAGGATCGACTGGGCGGAGCCCATCGTCTCCATCACCTCGACATCGTGGCCCTTGGCCTCCAGCGCCGCGATGGTGTCCGGGCTGATCCCCTCCTCGACCCGCAGCACCTCCGGCAGCCACTGGTGATGAATCCGCGGCGCCAGCGTCGCCTCGGCGATGTTGTCGCCGTGGTCGATCACGTTCATGATCACCTGCAGCACCGTGGTGATGATCCGCGACCCGCCGGGCGAGCCCGTCACCATGAACACCTTGCCGTCCTTCATCACGATCGTCGGGCTCATCGACGACAGCGGCCGCTTGCCCGGCTCGACCGCGTTGGCGTCGCCGCCGAGCAGCCCGTAGGCGTTCATGACCCCGGGCTTGGCGGCGAAGTCGTCCATCTCGTTGTTCATCAGCACCCCGGTGCCATCCGCCACCATCCCCGACCCGTAGGAGAAGTTGATGGTGTAGGTGTTCGACACCGCGTTGCCGTCTTTGTCGACGATGGAGAAGTGCGTGGTCTGGTCGCTCTCGTAGGGCGTCAGGTCCGCCGGCTTGATCTCCTCGGACGGCGTCGCCCGGCTCCGCGAGATGCCGGCGCGGATGTCCGCCGCATAGTCCTTTGAGATCAGCTGCGCCTGCGGCACGTCGTAGAACGCCGGATCCCCGAGGTACTCCGACCGGTCCGCATAGGCCCGCTTCATCGCCTCCGCCATCAGGTGGATGGTCTCCGCCGAGTTCTGACCCAGCCAGCCGATCGGATAGCCCTCGAGCGTGTTGAGGATCTGGATGATATGGATCCCGCCCGAACTCGGCGGCGGCATCGAGACGATGTCATAGCCGCGGTAGGTCCCCTGCACGGGATCACGCAGGATCGCCTCATAGCCGGCCATGTCCTCCATGGTGATCCGCCCACCCGACGCCTGCACCGCGTCGACGATCTTCTGCGCCGTCTCGCCCTTGTAGAACCCGTCCGTCCCCTCGTCGGCGATCTTCTGCAGCGTCGCCGCGAGGTCCGCCTGCTTCAGCGTATCCCCCGGCTCGAACGCCGCACCGCCGTCCTTGAAGAAGATCGCCTCCGACGCCGGCCACGCCTTGAGCCGGTCCTCCAGCGCCACCAGGCTGTCGGCGAGATCCGCCGTCACCACGATCCCCTCCGACGCCAGCCGGATCGCCGGCGCCAGCACCTGCGCCAGCGTCATGGTGCCGTAGGTCTCCAGCGCCATCTGCATTCCCGCGACGGTGCCCGGCACCCCGGTCGCGAGCCCGGTATAGCGTGACTTGTTGCTGTCCGCCTCGCCGCTCTCGTCGAGGAACATGTCGCGGTCGGCGGTCGCCGGCGCCATCTCGCGGTAGTCGATCGCCTTGGTCTCGCCGCTCGCCGCGTCGTGGACGATCATGAACCCGCCGCCGCCGAGGTTGCCGGCCCGCGGCAGCGTCACCGCCAGGGCGAAGGCCACCGCCGCACCGGCGTCGATGGCATTGCCCCCCTGCTCCAGGATGTCCTTGCCAACCTCGGCCGCCACCGCCTCCTGCGCCACCACCATGCCGTTCCTGGCCCAGGCCGGATGAATCCGGTCCATGGTGCTGTAGATCGCGGTTTCCTGCGCCATCGCCGGCGTCGCCAATAGACCGGCAACGGTCAATGGCATGAGAAACTGTCTCATGGTCGTTCCCTCCAGATTCTGCGGTGCCTCGCAGGATAGGAAATGCGGTGGCGGATGAGAAGCGCCTTGCCTTGGCCCTTGCGAACCGGCGGCGGTCCGCCTTACCTGCGCCCCATGAGCGGGACCAGCGACCTGACCGAGGGCAAGCGGCTCTACGCCATCGGCGACATCCACGGCCGCCTCGATCTCCTGATCGAGATGCTCGCTCGCATCCTCAACGACCTGAAGTGGCGCCCGCACCCCTATCCGCTGGTGATCTTCCTCGGCGACTACATGGACCGGGGCCCGGAGAGCCGCGGGGTGCTGGAGTTCCTGATCGACGTCAAGGCCTCCGACCTGCCGGCGCGGTTCCTGCTCGGCAACCACGACAGCTACATCCGCGCCTACCTCCACGACCCGGACTGGTACGACCGCACCTACCACTGGCTGCACGACAACATGGGCGGCAACAGGACCCTCGCCTCCTACGGCGTGCCCGACGCCGCCTGGGAGAGTCCGCGGGCCACCCACGAGGCCTTCGCCGCCGCCTTTCCCGACGACCACATGGCCTTCCTCGATGCCTGCGAGCTCAAGATCCGCATCGGCGGCTATGTCTTCGCCCATGCCGGCATCCGGCCGGGGGTGCCGCTCGAGGCGCAGGACCCCGACGATCTCATCTGGATCCGCGAGCCGTTCCTGACCTCGACCGAGGATTTCGGCTTCAAGGTGGTCCACGGCCACACCATCGTCCCCCAGGTCGAGCACCACCCAAACCGCATCGCCGTCGACACCGGGGCGATCCGCACCGGGCAGCTCTCCTGCGTGATCCTGCAGGGGCCGCAGACCTCGCTCCTCACCCAGGACGGCCCAGAGCCGCTGCCGGAAGGCGCCGGGATCGAAACCCGCTGGCGCACCCTCTGGCACCGGCTCTGACGCACCCCAATTCCGCCCCAAACAGAACGGGGGCGGCCCGATGCCGCCCCCGTCCCTACCCTGCCACGGGCCCCCCACCCCAGGCCCTCCCGCCCGTCGGTCGGGAGTCAGGGCATCAGCACCGTATCGATGCCGTGAATGACCCCGTTCGACTGCATCACGTCGGGAATGGTGACCCGGGCGACATCGCCCTTGGCGTCGACGACGAAGAGCGTGTTGCGGTCGACCTTGAACGTGAGGTCCTCGCCATTCACGGTTTTCGTGGAATAGGCGCCGCCCATCGACGCCACCTTCTCCTTCAGATCCGCCGTCGTCATGCTGCCCGGCAGCACGTGGTAGGTGAGCACCGCGGTCAGCGTCGGCTTGTTCTCGGGCTCGAGCAGCGTGTCGACGGTCCCCGCGGGCAGCGCCGCGAATGCCTGGTTGTTCGGGGCAAAGACCGTGAACGGCCCCGGCCCTTCCAGCGTATCGACGAGGCCCGCGGCCTTGACGGCGGCGACGAGCGTGGTGTGGTCGGCTGAATTCACCGCGTTCTCGACGATGTTGCGGGTGTCGTACATTGCCGCCCCGCCGACCATCGGATTGGCGGCGAAGCCGGCGGCGCCGGTGCCCGCGAGCAGCAAGGCGGCAAGGCTGGCGGTTCGGATCGAAAGTGTCATCGCGTGTACTCCCTGGATGTGCAGCCGCGTCTCGGATGCGGTAGGTCGGTTACGGGGGGCGGCGCAGAAAAGTTTCGCCTCGGCGCCGGACTCGGCTATGTGTCTGCACAAGCGCATGGGAGGGGGTGAGCCCTGGACGAGGCCGAAATCGCGGAGCTGCTCAGTCGGTGCGCCTTGGGCGACCGCGGCGCGTTCCGCCGGCTCTATGCGATCGCCGCTCCGAAACTCTATGGCGTAAGTCTTCGTATTCTCGGCAATACCGGGGATGCCGAAGATGCGGTTCAGGAGGCTTTCGTGAAGGTCTGGCACAATGCCGGCCGCTATCAGCCCGGGCGCGGCAGCGCCGGGGGCTGGATCGTCGCGATCGCCCGCAACGCCGCGATCGACCGCCTCCGGGCGCGCAGGGCCCCGACGCGCGACATCGCCCAGATGGTCGATCTCCCCGATCCCGGCCCGTCGCCGGAGGCGAGCGCCGCCACCGCTGACGACCGCCGGCGCATCGCCGCCTGCCTCGAGGCGATCCCGGCCGACCGGGCCCGGGCGGTGCGGGCCGCCTACGTCGAGGGCTACAGCTACGACGAGCTCGCGCGCGCCTTCGACGTGCCCCTCAACACCATGCGCACCTGGCTGCGCCGGGCGCTGATCTCCCTGCGGAAGTGTCTCGAGTCATGAGCGACGCCGTGCCCCTTCCCGACGATCCGCCCGAGGGCCCCGAGGCGACGCTCGCCGCCGAGTACGTCCTGCGCCTGCTCGGCCCGGAGGAGGAAGCGGCCTGCGCCGTGCGGGTCGAGCGCGATCCGGCCTTCGCCGCCGAAGTGGCCCGCTGGCAGGCTCATTTCGAGGGGCTGGACAACGCCTACGCGCCCGTCGCCCCGCCGGCACGGCTGCAGGCGAAGATCGAGGAGAGGCTCTTCGGGCCTCGCCCGTCGCTCGTCGCCCGCCTCTGGGGCAGCGCCGGGCTCTGGAGGACCGTGGCGGCCGCCGCCGTGATCGCCCTCGGCGTCCTCCTCGGCCGGCCGGTTCCGCCGCCGGAAGCCCCGGTGCCCGATCTCGTCGCCACCGTCGCCCCCACCGTCGGCGACGTGCAGCTCGTGGCCCTGGTCGACCGGCCGGCCGGGGTGATCCGCTTCACCCGCCTCGCGGGCAGCGCCCCGCCGGGCCAGTCGCTGGAGCTGTGGGTGCTGCCCGAGGGCACCACGGCGCCGGCCTCGCTGGGCGTCGTCCCGGCCGAGGCGCGGTTCACCGTGCCGATCCCCGCAGATTATGCCGAACAGATCGGCCCGGGCACCGCCATCCTAGTCAGCGCCGAAACCCAGGGCGGTTCGCCGACCGGCCAGCCGCAGGGTCCGGTGCTGGCGAGCGGCGCCGTCAGCGAACTCTGATCCCTCATCCTCGCGCAGCTTTTGAAGCGTTCCTTGGCACCGAACCTGCCCGTGGCGAGGCACTGCCTCGCGCAGGTTCGTTCCCCGCAGCGCGCGAGCGCGGAGGGGCCTCGCGGCAGGCTCCGGCGAAGGGAGCAAAGGGATCAACTGGATTCGCGTTCAACCCGACGGTCCGGCACCGCAAGGCGAGGCCGCGGTCGCCAGCCCGGCGCCGAAGGTGTCGTCACGCCCGGATGCGCCGAGATCGACGGCCCTGCGCGCGAGGCTGGCGCGGGCCGCCTCAACGGAGCCGACCGGCCCTGGATCGGCGGCGATTCGCGCCGTCACGAAAGGCGTCGAGATCGACGTGCCGGTCATGTAGCGGCCGCCGTCGAGCGGGACGAAGACGTCGACGCCGGGGGCGGCGAAGTCGACATGGTCGCCGCGCGACGCCCGATCGTAGACCCGCAGATCCGCATCGACGGCGGTGACGCCGATGACGAAGTCGAAGGCCGCGGGATAGCGCGGCGGCGTGCCGGCGCCGTCGTTACCCACGGCGGCGACGATGATCATGCCGCGATCGGCGGCCGCCTTCAGGCCCCGGTCGAGGATTTTGTTGTAGGGGCCGGCGAGGCTTATGTTCACCACCCGCACGCCCTGGGAGTAAAGCCAGTCGAGGGCGCGCACGATGTCGTCGACGCCGGCGGCGGGGTCGGCCCCGGGGACGGCGCCGACCACGGCGGCGTGGTAGAGCCGGACGCTGCGCAGCCGGCCGGGGCCGGCGAGAAGCTCGGCGACGGCGGTGCCGTGGCCGGTGTCCGCGCCCGGCGCCCGCGCCGAGACGTTGCGCGAGGTGATCGAGACGCCGCGAAGCCCGGGCGCGTCCGGGTCGAGCGCGGTGTCGACGAGACCCACAGGTCCCTGCGCCGGGCATCCCTCCGCCGGCCAGCCGAGAAGCCCGTCAGCGTAAGTCCGTCCGGCCGCGCCGGGGGCGGATCCGGGCGCGTCCCGATAGGCGTGGTTGACCCCGACGGTGGTGGCGGGCTCGCGGCGTTCCAGGGCGCGGATCGCAACGGCGGGTGCGACGTCCGGTGGAAGGCGGAAGGTCAACAGCACGAGATCGAGACTGCCGAGGGCGTCGCGCCGGTCGAGGTGATAGCCTCGCTTGGCAGCAACCGCGGCCAGGCGGTCGGCGGTGCCGATCCCGCCGGCGAGCACCACGAGCTCCGACGGATCGACGGTCTGCCGCGCGTCGGCCGAGGCGATCTCCGCAGCACTCTGCGGCGCCGCCTGGCACGCCGCGAGGACGATCAGGCAAACGCCGACGAGGGCAGCTCGATTCCGGCTGATCCGATCATTCCGTCCACTCCGATCCGTCTCCTGCCTCGGTCGGGTGGAGGCGTGGCCGGGTTCAATGCGCGTTGACCGGTTGCCGGAGGCAGACATACGCTCGCAGTCGGCGGTTCCGCGGGCGGATTGAACCTCCGCCGGACATAGCACGACCAAGGCTTAGGGGCAAAATCCGAGCCGGCCGCGCGTCGCGGGCGCGGACCCCCAGGAGGATTGCAGGAAATGGCCGAAGAGCCGGACGCCGACAGGACCGAGACGCTCATCGCCTACGTGCGCGGCACCCTGCCCGCCGACGAGGCGGACCGGCTCAAGGGCGAAGTCGAGGCGGCGCCGGCGCTCGCCGCGGAAATCGCCCTGCTGCGCGGGGTGGCCGCCGCCGTCGATGCGGATGCGCGGCAGCCGACGCCGGGCGATCTGGGCTGGGCGCGGCTGGCGCGGGCGCTCGATGCAGAGCCGGGCAGCGCGCCGCGGCCGGGCTGGCGGCCGCTCTGGCAGCTCGCGGCCGCGGCGGGCGTCGCGGTCGTCCTCTGGCAGGCGATAGCCGTGCCACTGCTCCGGCCCGGCGAGGAGGGCTATCAGCCGGTCTCCGAACGGCCGGCAGACGCCTTCGAGCTGAAAGTGGCCTTCGCCCCCGACGCGACTGAGGCGGCGATCCTCGCCCTCCTGCGCGACATCGGCGCCCGGGTGACCGACGGCCCGAGCGCCATCGGTCTCTGGAGCCTCGATTTTGCCGATGCCGCGGCGCGCGACGCCGGTCTTGAGCGGCTCCGGACGGCGCCGATCGTCGAAAGCGTCCAGCCGAACTGATCTGGAAAAATCGCGAAAAATCCCACTCTACCCGTTAAGATTTAAGCCTGCGTCAAGATCGTATGGCCGCTTTCCAGCCACTTTCCAGCCGCTTTCCAGACACACCAAATCCCCGTAAACCTTTGACGCTCGACCAGCTTCGCTCGGTCACGTCACGCCATCCGAAAGCCCGCGAGGCAACGCATCAGCAGGCGCTTTGCGTGCAGAATCCGGGTCTTGACCGTGCCCACCGGCACGCCCTCGATCTCCGCGATGTCCGCATAGGCAAGGTCCCGATAGAACGCGAGCTGGATCGCCGCCCTGTGAGCATCCCCCAGCCGGGCCACGCAGTCGCGCACCCGCGCCGCATCGCTCGCCGCTGCGACCACGGCCTCGGGATCGGGCGCATCGTCCGCAATCTCGGCGTCCGGCTCCGCGGCGACTTCGCGCCGACCGCGCCGCAGCCGGTCCACCGCCTTGTTGCGGGCGATGCCGAAAAGCCAGGTGCGCGCCGCCGACCGCCCCTCGAACCGCCCCGCCGCCCGCCAGACTTCGAGAAAAACCTCCTGCATCACGTCCGCCGGCGGTGTCCGCACCGTTGACCTCGGCGACGTCGTAGCCGGACCCGCCTTCCATCAGGTCGGAGCCGTCGCCGTTGTTCCAGACCATTCGGTCGCTGCCGGCGCCGCCGTACATGCGGTCGTTGCCGGTGTTCCCGACCAGCAGGTCGTTGCCGTAGTTACCGTAGAGCGCATCTTCGCCGGTGCCGCCCAGAACGGTATCGTTGCCGCCCTTGGCTCTGACCTTGTCGTCGCCGCCAAGGGCGTCGATCAGGTCATCGTCGTGGGTGCCGACGAGGCGGTCCGGTCCTTCGGTGGGGATGTGTGCCATCTCAAATAACTCCATTCCTCGGTTGTGCGATGGACCACCCGGATTTTCGATCGGCCGAGTCTGCATCGCTGAGAGGTCAGTCGCGGATGAGCGGCAAGCGGTTCACTCCATGCCAACAAAAGTCAGCCGACCCTCGGCCCATCGGGTGACGAGGTCAGCCGGAAGCGCATCCGCTCCGAAGGGTCACGCCGCTGGCCGAACCGATATACTCTTGACCCCTGAAAACGAAAAACCTAAGCAACGCTGGCTGTAGGGGTGTAGCTCAGTTGGTAGAGCATCGGTCTCCAAAACCGAGGGTCGTAGGTTCGAGTCCTATCGCCCCTGCCAGCATCCGGGGCTACGCCCGCCGGGAAGTCATGCGCTTCCCGTTTCGCCGGCCCGGGCCGTCTTCGACAGGCGCAACACGCTAAGGATCCCGGCGAGCACGGCAAAGGCCGTCCCGATCGTCAGGCTGACCGGCTCCGCCTGTCCCGGCGCGACATGGAAGACAAAGGCGACGATCGCGGCGCCGCCGGTCATGCCGAGGAGGCGCGCGGTCGCCAGCATTCCGCCGGCGGCGCCCGACCGGCTGCGCGGCGCGGCGGCCAGCATGGTGCGGTTGTTCGGCGCCTGAAAGAAGCCGAAGCCGAAGCCGCAGAGGGCCATCCAGATGCCGATCTCGACCGCGGTCGACTCGACCGACAGCCGGCTCAGCATCGCTAGTCCGAACGCCACCACCACCATGCCACAACCGCCGAGGATCCCGGCGGACAGGCGGTCCGACAACCGCCCGGCCAGGGGCGCTGCGAGCCCGAGGGCCACCGGCCACGGCGTCATCAGGAGTCCGGTTTCCACTTGGTCGCGCCCGAGGACGGTCTGGAAATAGAACGGCAGCGCGACGAAGGTGATCGCAAAGGCCACGAAGGCGCAGATCGAGGCCGTCACCGAAAGCGAGAAGACCGGGTTCCGGAACAGATCGATGGGAATGAGCGGCGCGGGCCGGCGCGCGCCGCGCCGCGCCAGGATGACACCCGCCGCCGCCGCGACGGCCAGCCCGGCAGCCGCCGGCGCCGCGGCGCCGCCGCGCGTCAGGACGTCCGCCCCGACGAAGAACAGGCCGAACATCGCAGCACTCAGGCCGGCGCTCAGCCAGTCGAACGGCCGGTCCGTCCGCTCGGACCGCGGCAGGTACCGGGCAAGCCAGATATTGAGGAGTCCGACCGGTACGTTGACGGCAAAGAGCCAGGGCCAGGGCCCCACGGCGAGGATGCCCGAGGCGAGCGAGGGCGCTACGGCCGCCGAGATCGCCACTACAAGCCCGTTGAGGCCGATGCCGCGGCCGAGGTGGGAATCCGGGTAGGTGTGGCGGACCAGCGCACCGTTCATGCTCATGATCGCCGCCCCGCCCACACCCTGCGCCACGCGGGCGGCGATCAGCATCGGCAGGCTCGTCGAGAGCGCGCAGGCGAGCGAGCCGAAGGTGAAGACGACGATGCCGGCCTGGTAGATCCGGCGGTAGCCGATCCGCTCGCCCAGCGAGGCGAGCGGCAGGAGCAGCGCGACGATCACCAACTGATAGGCGTTGATCACCCAGACCGCGGCCGCCGGCGATGCGTCGAGCTCTCGCGCGACGCTCGGCAAGGCGACGTTCACAACCGTGCCGTCGAGTACCGCCATGGCGATGCCGATGGCAATGGCGAGCATCGCGAAATAGCGCCGCGGCGTCGGCAGCCCGTCGGGGTGGATCTCGTCCTTCATGCGGTCCTCCTGTCGCAGGCCGCATGCGTACGGCGCCGGCTCCGGCTGCGTCCGGCCCCGGTCCGCCCGCGAAGCCAACGATGAGCCGCGGCCGCGCCCCGTCAAGGGGCTGCCCCTTGCAAACCCGCGGCGGGTGTCCTAACTGCACGCGTCCGATGGAGTAGAGCGAGCGATGGCCCGTACCAATCCCCTGCAGTTCATCCAGCAGGTCCGCGCGGAAACCGCGAAGGTGGTCTGGCCGACCCGGCGGGAGACGATGCTCACCACCGTCATGGTGATGATCATGGCGACGCTCTTCGCCATTTTCTTCTTCCTAATCGATCTCCTCATCCGCTTCGGCCTGGAGGCGATCCTCAACTTCGCCTCTTGAACCCCGGCGCCGCCGGCGCTATGGGGGCGGCTCTCGGGCGGAAAGTGGCGCGCGTCGATTCGGTTGCGCGCCCGTTTTTGTTGCCCGAGGCGAGGCGCAGTACAAGGACACGGGCGGCGGGATAGCGCTCGGAAGGATTGGGGTAAAGAACGACATGGCGATGCGCTGGTATTCCGTGAGCGTGCTCTCGAACTTCGAGAAGAAGGTCGCCGAGGCGATCCGCGACGCCGCGTCCCAGCAAGGCCTGGAGGACGAGATCGCCGAGGTCATGGTGCCGACCGAGGAAGTGATCGAGATCCGCCGTGGCAAGAAGGTGCAGACCGAAAAGAGGTTCATGCCGGGCTACGTGCTGGTCAAGATGGACCTCTCCGACCGCACCTATCACCTGGTCAACTCGATCAACCGGGTCACCGGATTCCTCGGCCCCCAGGGCAAGCCGTCGCCGATGAAGGACGACGAGGTCGCCCGGATCCTCAACCAAGTGGTCGAGGGCCAGGAGCGGCCGCGGTCGATCATCACCTTCCAGACCGGCGAGCAGGTCAACGTCACCGACGGGCCGTTCGAAGGGTTCTCGGGCATGGTCGAGGAAGTCGACCAGGGCAACAGCCGGCTCAAGGTATCGGTGTCGATATTCGGCCGGGCGACCCCGGTGGAACTGGAATTCGCGCAGGTCGCCAAGGCGTCCTGAGCGGGAGACCGTGGGAGGCGAGCCCGGCGCGCCGGGCGGGACCGGACCACGCCCATGTAACGCCCCCGGGTCGCGTCCCGCGGGCATGGAGAGGAGGCCGTCATGGCCAAGAAGGTAGCAGGGCAGCTGAAGCTGCAGGTGCCGGCAGGCAAGGCGAACCCCTCGCCGCCCGTCGGCCCGGCGCTGGGTCAGCGCGGCATCAACATCATGGAGTTCTGCAAGGCGTTCAACGCACGAACCCAGGAGATGGAGGCCGGCCAGCCCACGCCGGTGATCATCACCTACTTCACCGACAAGTCGTTCCAGATGGAGATCAAGACCCCGCCGGCCTCGTTCCTCCTGAAGAAGGCCGCGGGTCTTAAGTCTGCCTCGAAGTTGCCGGGCAAGGACGTCGCCGGGTCGGTGACCCTGGCGCAGGTGCGCGAGATCGCCGAGACCAAGATGAAGGACCTGAACGCCAACGATGTCGAGGCCGCGATGCTGATCATCGCCGGCTCCGCCCGGTCGATGGGCATCGAGGTGAAGGGCTGATCATGACCAAGCTCGCAAAACGCACCGCCGCCGCCCGCAAGGCCGTCGAAGGCAAGTCCAACCTGCCCGTGGCCGAGGCCGTTGCGCTGGTGAAGTCGAACGCCACCGCGAAGTTCGACGAGACCGTCGAGATCGCGATGAACCTCGGCGTCGATCCGCGCCACGCCGACCAGATGGTCCGCGGCGTGGTCAACCTGCCAAACGGCACCGGCAAGACCGTCCGGGTCGCCGTCTTCGCCCGCGGGGCGAAGGCCGAGGAGGCGCAGGCCGCCGGGGCCGACATCGTCGGCGCCGAGGACCTGATGGAGAGCATCCAGGGCGGCAAGATCGACTTCGACCGCGCCATCGCTACCCCGGACATGATGCCGATCGTCGGAAGGCTGGGGAAGATCCTCGGGCCGCGCAACCTGATGCCGAACCCCAAGGTCGGCACGGTGACGATGGATGTCGCCCAGGCGGTGAAGAACGCCAAGGGCGGCGAGGTCCAGTTCAAGGTCGAGAAGGCCGGGGTCGTCCACGGCGGGATCGGCAAGGCGTCGTTCGACGAGGGCAAGCTCGTGGAGAACGTCAAGGCCTTCGTGCAGGCCGTGAACCGTGCCAAGCCCGCGGGCGCCAAGGGCACCTACCTCAAGCAGATCGCGCTCTCGAGCACCATGGGCCCCGGCGATGACCGTGGACGTGTCGAGCGCGGTCGCCGAATAACGAGATCCCCGGCGGCGACGCCGGGGTGTTCCGGACGGCGAGAGCCGTCCGACTGTCCGAGACGGTGGGTTGGGCGAAAGCCCGGAAATCCTGCCCGAGACGGGGAACGATCAGGATCGAGTCGGGGGCGACCCCGGGCGGTTTTGGCGGGACCCGGAAACGGACCCGAGACGCCGGGAAACCGGCGAGAACGAGCCGGCGGACGGGGGAAACCCCCGACGCCAAACTTGGAGCAACACTGTGGATAGAGCCCAGAAAGAAGCTGTGGTCGCTGAACTCGGCCAGATCTTCACGGACTCTGGTGTCGTCGTGGTCGCGCACTACGAGGGCCTCTCGGTTGCCGAAATGACGGACTTCCGCCTGCGGATGAAGCAGGCCGGAGGCGGGGTCCGCATCGCCAAGAACCGGCTCGCCAAGATCGCCCTGAAAGGGACCCCCGGAGAGAAGATGGGGGATCTGCTGACGGGCATGACGGTGCTCGCCTATTCCGAGGACCCGGTCGCCGCGGCGAAAGCCGTGGAGGACTTTACCAAGGCCAACAAGAAGCTTGTTGTCCTCGGCGGGGCCATGGGGGCGACATCGCTCGACGAGGCCGGCGTGAAGGCCGTGGCCGCAATGCCGTCGCGTGAGGAGCTCATCGCTTCCATCGTGGCGTGCATCGGGGCTCCGGCGAGCAACCTGGTTTCGGCGATTGGCGCACCGGCCGCGAACATCGCGGGCATCCTCACCACTCTGGAGGAGCGCGCGGCGGCGTGACGGCAACCGGAAGCCAGCGTGGGGCAAGACCTTGCCACACCGGATATCACACCCTATCTGATTGGAACCTGACACATGGCTGACCTGAAGAAACTGGCGCAGGAGATCGTGGGCCTGACCCTGCTCGAGGCGTCCGAACTGAAGACCATCCTCAAGGACGAGTACGGCATCGAGCCCGCCGCCGGCGGCGCGGTGATGATGGCCGCGGGTCCCGCCGCCGCGGGCGCGCCCGCCGAGGCGGCCGAGGAGCAGACCGAATTCGACGTGATCCTCAAGGCCGCTGGCGCCCAGAAGATCAACGTCATCAAGGAGGTCCGCGCGATCACCGGCCTCGGCCTCAAGGAGGCCAAGGACCTCGTCGAGGCCGGCGGCAAGGCGGTCAAGGAGGGCGTCTCCAAGGCCGAGGCCGAGGAGATCCAGAAGAAGCTCGTCGCCGCAGGAGCGGAAGTCGAGCTTAAGTGAGGTTGAACGCAACTTGAGGTTGCGTTAACGAAACTCGGACCGGATTCGCGCGGCGCGCGGGTCCGGTTCCGTGCGTCTCTCCGGGCACCCGTCGGCGGTGCCTCGAAAGACGCATGATCGGTCCGGAGTGTGCGACCCTGGGAACGTCGCACCAGCATTGGACCAGATCGCGTCCGGCACGATCGAGGCACCCGTTCCCCGCCGGGTGGCTCGCATGCAAGAGGTAGGTACATGAGCATCGCTCAGCGGCATTCCGGTCACAAGCGCATTCGCAAGTTCTACGGCAAAATCCGCGAAGTCGCGGAAATGCCGAACCTTATCGAGGTTCAGAAGTCGAGCTACGACCTGTTCCTGCGGTCCGGCGACCAGGAGCAGCCGCTGGACGGCGAGGGGCTGAAGGGCACCTTCCAGTCGGTCTTTCCGATCAAGGACTTCAACGAGACTGCGGTGCTGGAGTTCGTCCGCTACGAGCTCGAGGCGCCGAAGTACGACGTCGAGGAGTGCATGCAGCGCGACATGACCTATGCCGCGCCGCTGAAGGTCACCCTGCGCCTGATCGTCTTCGAGGTGGACGAGGAGACCGGCGCGCGCTCCGTGAAGGACATCAAGGAGCAGGACGTCTACATGGGCGACATGCCGCTCATGACCCCGAACGGCACGTTCATCGTCAACGGCACCGAGCGCGTGATCGTCTCCCAGATGCACCGCAGCCCCGGCGTCTTCTTCGACCATGACAAGGGCAAGACCCATTCCTCGGGCAAGCTCCTGTTCACCTCCCGCGTCATCCCCTACCGCGGCTCGTGGCTCGACTTCGAGTTCGACGCCAAGGACATCGTCTTCGCCCGCATCGACCGCCGCCGGAAGCTGCCGGTGACGACCCTGCTCTATGCCCTCGGCATGGACCAGGACGCGATCATGTCGGCCTACTACAATACCGTCACCTACCGCCGCGAAGGCAACGGCTGGGCCACGCGCTTCTTCCCCGAGCGGCAGCGCGGCACCAAGCCGACCCACGACCTGATCGACGCCGCCACCGGCGAGGTCATCGCCCCGGCCGGCAAGAAGATCACCCCGCGCATGGTCAAGGAGTGGCAGGACAAGGGTGACATCGCCGAGGTGCTGGTGCCCTTCGAGGCCATCGTCGGCCGCTTTGCCGCCCGCGACATCATCAACGAGGAGACCGGCCTGATCTGGGCCGAGGCCGGCGACGAGCTGACCTGGGAGATCGACGCCAAGACCGGCGACGTCACGGGCGGGACGCTGAAGGTTCTGCTCGACAACGGCGTTACCGAGATCCCGACCCTCGACGTCGACAACATTACCGTGGGCGCCTACATCCGCAACACCATGGCCGCGGACAAGAACATGAACCGCGACCAGGCGCTCATGGACATCTACCGCGTCATGCGCCCGGGCGAGCCGCCGACGGTCGATGCCGCCGACACCATGTTCCAGTCGCTGTTCTTCGATTCCGAGCGCTACGATCTTTCTGCGGTCGGCCGGGTGAAGATGAACATGCGCCTCGACCTCGACGCCCCGGACACCATGCGCACCCTCCGCAACGAGGACATCATCGCCTGCATCAAGGCGCTGGTGGACCTGCGCGACGGCCGCGGCGAGATCGACGACATCGACCACCTCGGCAACCGCCGGGTGCGCTCGGTGGGCGAGCTCATGGAGAACCAGTACCGCGTCGGCCTGCTGCGCATGGAGCGCGCCATCCGCGAGCGCATGTCCTCGGTCGAGATCGACACGGTCATGCCGCAGGATCTGATCAACGCCAAGCCGGCGGCTGCGGCGGTGCGGGAGTTCTTCGGCTCTTCGCAGCTCTCGCAGTTCATGGACCAGACGAACCCGCTCTCGGAAGTTACTCACAAGCGTCGGCTTTCGGCGCTCGGCCCGGGCGGCCTGACCCGCGAGCGCGCGGGCTTCGAGGTCCGCGACGTCCACCCGACCCACTACGGCCGGATGTGCCCGATCGAGACCCCGGAAGGCCCGAACATCGGCCTGATCAACTCGCTCGCCTCCTTCGCGCGCGTCAATAAGTACGGCTTCATCGAGACCCCCTACCGGCACGTCCGGGACGGCCAGGTCACCGACGAAGTCCAGTACATGTCCGCGACCGAGGAGATGCGCCACACCATCGCGCAGGCGAACGCCAACCTCGACGAGGACGGCCGCTTCCTCAACGACCTCGTCTCCACCCGCAAGGGCGGCGACTTCATGCTGAACCCGCCGGCCAACGTCGACCTGATCGACGTCTCGCCGAAGCAGCTCGTCTCGGTCGCCGCCTCGCTGATCCCGTTCCTCGAGAACGACGACGCCAACCGGGCGCTGATGGGCTCGAACATGCAGCGCCAGGCGGTGCCGCTTCTGCGCGCCGAGGCGCCGTTCGTGGGCACCGGCATCGAGGAGATCGTGGCGCGGGACTCGGGCGCCGCGATCACCGCCAAGCGGGCCGGCATCATCGACCAGGTTGACGCCATGCGCATCGTCGTCCGCGCCACCGAGGACGTCGCACCGGGCGAGCCCGGCGTCGACATCTACCGCCTGCGCAAGTTCCAGCGCTCGAATCAGAACACCTGCATCAACCAGCGTCCGCTGGTGAAGGTGGGCGACACGGTGACCCGCGGCGAGTTCATTGCCGACGGCCCGTCGACCGATCTGGGCGAGCTGGCGCTGGGCAAGAACGTGCTCGTCGCGTTCATGCCCTGGAACGGCTACAACTACGAGGACTCGATCCTGATCTCCGAGCGGATCGTGAAGGACGACGTCTTCACCTCGATCCACATCGAGGAGTTCGAGGTCGCGGCCCGCGACACCAAGCTCGGGCCGGAGGAGATCACCCGAGACATCCCGAACGTCGGCGAGGAGGCGCTGCGCAACCTCGACGAGGCCGGCATCGTCTACATCGGCGCCGAGGTCGGGCCGGCGGACATCCTGGTGGGCAAGATCACCCCCAAGGGCGAAAGCCCGATGACGCCGGAGGAGAAGCTCCTTCGCGCCATCTTCGGCGAGAAGGCCTCCGACGTCCGCGACACTTCGCTCCGGCTGCCGCCGGGCGACTACGGCACGGTCGTCGAGGTGCGGGTCTTCAACCGCCACGGGGTCGACAAGGACGAGCGCGCGCTGCAGATCGAGCGCGAGGAAGTCGAGCGCCTGAGCCGCGACCGCGACGACGAACTCGCCATCCTCGAGCGCAACATCTACTCGCGCCTGAAGGACCTGATCCTCGGCAAGACCGCGGTGAAGGGCCCGAAGGGCGTCAAGGCCGGCTCGGTCATCGACGAGGAACTCCTCGGCACCCTCAGCCGCGGCCAGTGGTGGCAGCTCGCCCTCGGCGAGGACACCGACGCCCAGAGCCAGGAGGCGCTGCACGGCCAGTTCGACCTGCAGAAGAAGGCGCTCGACCGCCGCTTCGAGGACAAGGTCGAGAAGGTCCGCCGCGGCGACGACCTGCCCCCGGGCGTGATGAAGATGGTCAAGGTCTTCATCGCGGTGAAGCGCAAGCTCCAGCCCGGCGACAAGATGGCCGGCCGCCACGGCAACAAGGGCGTGATCTCCAAGGTGGTCCCGCAGGAGGACATGCCGTTCCTCGCGGACGGCACCCCGGTCGACTTCGTCCTCAACCCGCTCGGCGTGCCGAGCCGGATGAACGTCGGCCAGATCCTCGAGACCCACATGGGCTGGGCCGCGCGCGGCCTCGGCAAGGCGATCGACGAAGGGCTGCAGGAGTACCGCCACAAGGGCGACCTCACCCCGCTCAAGGAGGCGATGAAGATCGCCTACGGCGAGGAGGTCTACAACGACGCGATCTCCGACCTGCCGCTCGACGAGTTCCTCGAGGTTTCCGGCAACGTCACCGCCGGCGTGCCGATCGCGACGCCGGTCTTCGACGGCGCCAAGGAGGCCGACGTCAACGACGCGCTGCAGCGGGCGGGCTTCGACACCTCGGGCCAGTCCATCGTCTTCGACGGCCGATCGGGCGAGCAGTTCACCCGGCCGGTCACCGTGGGCGTGAAGTACCTGCTGAAGCTGCACCACCTCGTGGACGACAAGATCCACGCGCGGAGCACGGGCCCGTACAGCCTCGTCACCCAGCAGCCCCTGGGCGGCAAGGCACAGTTCGGCGGCCAGCGCTTCGGCGAGATGGAGGTCTGGGCCCTTGAAGCCTATGGCGCAGCCTATACCTTGCAGGAAATGCTCACCGTGAAGTCGGACGACGTGGCAGGCCGGACCAAGGTCTACGAGTCGATCGTCAAGGGCGAGGACAACTTCGAGGCCGGCGTGCCGGAATCGTTCAACGTCCTCGTCAAGGAGATCCGCTCGCTCGGCCTCAACATCGAGCTTCTGGACTCGGAAGCGGAGTGAGGGCGCGCATCGGCGCCCCCACCTCCCCCGTCACGCTTTTGAGGATTGATTCATGAACCAGGAAATCACCAACCCGTTCGCCCCGGTTGCGCCGCTGCGCACCTTCGACGAGATCAAGATCTCGCTGGCGAGCCCGGAGCGGATTCTCTCGTGGTCGTTCGGCGAGATCAAGAAGCCCGAAACCATCAACTACCGCACGTTCAAGCCCGAGCGTGACGGCCTCTTCTGCGCGCGCATCTTCGGTCCGATCAAGGACTACGAGTGCCTGTGCGGCAAGTACAAGCGGATGAAGTACCGCGGCGTCGTCTGCGAGAAGTGCGGCGTCGAGGTGACGCTGCAGAAGGTCCGGCGCGAGCGCATGGGCCACATCGAGCTCGCCTCGCCGGTGGCGCACATCTGGTTCCTGAAGTCGCTGCCGTCCCGCATCGGCCTGATGCTCGACATGACCCTGCGCGACCTCGAGCGCATCCTCTACTTCGAGCAGTACGTGGTGGTCGAGCCGGGCCTCACCGACCTCAAGCACGGCCAGCTCCTCAGCGAGGACGAGTTCCTCGACAAGGTCGACCAATTCGGCGAGGACGCCTTCCGCGCCGGCATCGGCGCCGAGGCGATCCGCGAGATGCTGGCGGCCATCGACCTCGAGGCCGAAGCCACGACGCTCCGCGAGGAACTGGCGGTGGCGACCGGCGAGCTGAAGCCCAAGAAGATCATCAAGCGGCTGAAGCTGGTCGAGTCGTTCCGCGAGAGCGGCAACCGTCCCGAGTGGATGGTGCTCACCGTCATCCCGGTAATCCCGCCCGAGCTGCGCCCGCTGGTGCCGCTCGACGGCGGCCGCTTCGCCACGTCCGACCTCAACGACCTCTACCGCCGCGTCATCAACCGCAACAACCGCCTGAAGCGGCTGATCGAGCTGCGCGCCCCCGACATCATCATCCGCAACGAGAAGCGGATGCTGCAGGAGTCCGTCGACGCGCTCTTCGACAACGGCCGGCGCGGCCGCGTCATCACCGGCACCAACAAGCGGCCGCTGAAGTCGCTCTCGGACATGCTCAAGGGCAAGCAGGGCCGCTTCCGGCAGAACCTGCTCGGCAAGCGCGTCGACTTCTCCGGCCGCTCGGTGATCGTGACCGGCCCCGAGCTCAAGCTGCACCAGTGCGGCCTGCCGAAGAAGATGGCGCTCGAGCTCTTCAAGCCGTTCATCTACTCGCGGCTCGATGCCAAGGGCCTGAGCTCCACCGTCAAGCAGGCGAAGAAGCTGGTCGAGAAGGAGCGCCCGGAGGTCTGGGACATCCTCGACGAGGTGATCCGCGAGCATCCGGTGCTCCTCAACCGCGCGCCGACGCTGCACCGCCTCGGCATCCAGGCCTTCGAGCCGGTGCTGATCGAGGGCAAGGCGATCCAGCTCCACCCGCTGGTCTGCGCCGCGTTCAACGCCGACTTCGACGGCGACCAGATGGCCGTGCACGTCCCGCTGAGCCTCGAGGCCCAGCTGGAAGCGCGCGTGCTGATGATGTCGACGAACAACGTGCTGTCGCCGGCGAACGGCAAGCCGATCATCGTGCCGTCCCAGGACATGATCCTCGGCCTCTACTACCTCTCGATCGCCCGCGACGGCCAGCCTGGCGAGGGCATGGTCTTCAGCTCGATCGAGGAGGTCGACCACGCCCTGCACGCCGGCATGGTGAACCTGCACTCTAAGGTCACCGCCCGCATCGAGCAGATCGACGAGACCGGCAACTCGGTGATGAAGCGCTTCGAAACCACGCCCGGCCGCCTGCGGCTCGGCACGCTCCTGCCGAAGAACTTCAAGACCCCGTTCGATATCGTCAACCGCCTGCTGCGCAAGAAGGAGGTTGGCGAGGTCATCGACACCGTCTACCGCCACTGCGGCCAGAAGGAGAGCGTGATCTTCTGCGACCAGATCATGGGCCTCGGCTTCACCGAGGCGTTCCGCGCCGGCATCTCGTTCGGCAAGGACGACATGGTCATCCCGGACAACAAGTGGGATCTGGTCAACTCCACCCGCGACCAGGTCAAGGAGTTCGAGCAGCAGTACATGGACGGCCTGATCACCCAGGGCGAGAAGTACAACAAGGTGGTCGACGCCTGGTCGAAGTGCTCCGACGTCGTCGCCGACGCGATGATGGGCGAGATCTCCGCCACCCGGAAGGACGACGCCGGGCGCGAGCTCGAGCCGAACTCGGTCTACATGATGGCCCATTCCGGCGCCCGCGGCAGCCCTGCGCAGATGAAGCAGCTCGGCGGCATGCGCGGCCTTATGGCGAAGCCGAGCGGCGAGATCATCGAAACGCCGATCGTGTCGAACTTCAAGGAAGGCCTGACCGTGCTCGAGTACTTCAACTCGACCCACGGTGCGCGCAAGGGCCTCGCCGACACCGCGCTCAAGACCGCGAACTCCGGCTACCTCACCCGCCGCCTCGTCGACGTGGCGCAGGACTGCATCGTCAAGATCGACGACTGCGGCACCGACCGCTCGATCACCGCG
>CAWCTE010000006.1:0-83230 GCA_963798385.1 uncultured Alphaproteobacteria bacterium
CAGAACCATCGCCCCGGTGACATCAGGCCGAGCTCGACGAGCTGACGGCTGCCGTCGAACTGGGTGCTGAGTCCTTCGGCGAAGAACTCCGCCGCCCCGGCGCTGCGGTAACGGGCGTATTCGCGGCCGCTGGAGTAGTGCTCGCCGCGCTCGGCCTCCTCCGCCGCCTTGTCGCGCAGGCCTGCCACCAGCTTGAAGTGGAAGAGCGCCCCGGAGGTCGAGACCTCGCCCTGGGCATGGGCGCGGTTCAGCCGCCGTGGCCAGGCGTCGTGGGTCGACATGTTGTAGTGGTAGTGCCGCTTCCAGCGCACCAGCGGGATCTTGTTGAGCGCCGGCGCGTCCGCCGGGCGGTCGCGGAAATGAACCCGCATCCGCGGTCCGCCCTGCACCCAGGTGGAGTTGCCCCAGCTCTCGCGCTGGACGTAGCCGTCGCGGTCGAAGAACGGGCAGACCGTGAACGGATCTTCGCCCTCGCCGAGCCGGGTCTCCGCCAGCGGCCGGTCGGAATAGGCATCGACGAGCAGCGTGTGCAGGCAGGGCCGATGGTCGTCCTCGAGGAACTGCGCCAGGGCCTTGAGCGAGCGGGTCTCCATGTTCGGATAGATCAGGAATTCGTCGGGATCGACCACCACGCACCAGCGCTTCCGCCCGTGCCGGCGCAGGAGGTCGTTGACCCAGAGCATGCCGAACTTCGAGGCCCGGTAGCTCGCCGCGGTGTGCCAGACCGAGACGTCCGACTGCGCAGCCGCCCAGTCCATGAAGCCATCGTCCGAGTCGTTGTCGATGATCAGGAAATGCCCGACCCCGAGCCGGCGGTAATGATCCGCGAAGGCCGGCATGCGCGCCCGTTCGTTGCGCAGGCAAGTGACGAGCAGGACGTCGGAGGGCTTCATCGCCGCCAGCCGGTCCTGGACCAGCCGAAGCTGGCCCCCGGCCCGGCGGTCGCGGAATTCGAGCCAGATGAACCTGGGCGAGGTCACGACCGAGAGCAGCGCCGAGATCAGCGCATTGGGGCTCACGAAGCATCCTCCATCAAGATGGGCGCTGTCGCCGCCTGGCCGGTTTCCGGCGGTCCCAGTCGGTCGGCAGCCCGATCGAGCGCGGCCGCGAGATCGGCAAACCACGGGGCGTCGCGGAACCGGCAGGCCTTCAGCGCGCTCTGGAGCGCCTCCCGGCGCCGGGCCAGCACCTCGGCTCCGGGATCGGCGCTCCAGGGCAGCACAATGTCGGGCGCCCGGAGTTCCGGAGTGGCGGCCGTGCTGGCACCAGTAACCAGCCAGAGCGCCATATCGGGGTTGTGAGCGGCGGCACGGTCGCCGAGGGCCGCTCGCATCTGCTCCGGCGCGACCCCGAGCATCGCCGCTGTCTGCCGGGTCGGCCCCAGGCAGGCCTCGAGGAGTTGGGCCCGGTCCCGGTCCGGATCCCCCGAGGACGGCGGCAGGGCGATGACGAGCGCCCGCGGGTCCCGCACCGCATGCGCGAGGAGTTGGCGGTGGTTGACCGGCGACCAGGGGATCACCGGCACCCCTTCGGCACGGGCCCGCAGCCGCACCAGCCAGAGCGCCGGATGCATGTCGCGGAGCGCCACGTCGCCACGGTTCAGGCCGTGGAAGCGCTGCCGCTCGTCGCCGAGATCGACTTCTCCGGGGAAAAGATCTCGCCGAAGACGGTGAAGCGGTCCCGTGGCATCTCGGCCGCCGTCGCCCGGGTCACGGCCGGGGGGCCAACGAGCACCACATAGGGTCCTTCGGCCCGGGCGAGAACGGGAGCGCTCATAGTGACGAACTGGTCGGCATAGAAGATCTGGCCGGGCCGCGGGTAATGGGTCTGGGCGGCGATCTTGAGCTTGTAGTCGCCCCGGCGGGCGGCGGGCGGCCCGAGTTCGCGGCCGTCATCGGGGGCGGAGGCCCGCGCCAGGCAGGCGGCTCGCAGCGCTGTCGCCTCGGGAGAGACCTTGCGCACGAAGAAGCGCCCAAGGCCCGTCACGTAGTCGGCGTGGTCCTCGTGGAAGACGATGGGCTTGCCGCGGTTGGTGAACTGGAAGTGGGTGAGCGCGAAGCCGGCGATCGCCTCGCGCGGGACGAGCGCGTTCACGTAGGTCTGGAACACGATCTCGTCGGGGATCCAGACGGTGCGGAAGAAGTCGAGCCGCTTCGGCTCGCGGCGGATGTCGGCGAGGATCGCCTGGATCACCGGCCAGGAGAGCGTCCACCACTGCGAGCCGAAGCGCGGCTCGAGTCCGGCGGGGAAGCTGCGGCGGATGCCGGCGTATTTCTGGATCCGCGCCGAGAGCCATTCCAGCGGCCGCTGGGTCTTGTGGTCGAACCAGTGCCAGTAGCGCCAGCGCTCCGCCCGCCAGCCGCCGGTGATCCAGCTCTCGTCCTCGGATTCGATGAATTCGCCGCCGTCGCGCTCCTTCAGGAACCGCTCGAGGCTGGCGATCGGCCGGCAGGGCAGGCAGGCGCCGGAGAGGAGCATGACGTAGTCGGGCTCGACGCCGTCGGCCTCGATCTGGGCCAGCGCGTTGAGCGGCGCCTCGACGAGGCCGAAGCTGCCCCAGGCGCCGGCGGCACGCTTCTCGACCAGCCGCACGCGGGGCTCGGCGGTGGCCGCCATCTCGAGGGCGGCGAAGTCCGCGGGCTTCGCCCGGACGTCGAAATGGATGTAGGCGGTGGCGTCGCTCGCGGCCGCGACCAGGGTGCGGGCGAGTTCCGCCGCCTGCGCCGGCCGGTCATGGGCGAGGATCAGAAACGAAAGCCGCACGGTCATGAAGCTCGGGCCGGTCCTCTCGACAGGGTGCATGCGCCGGCGCGGCCGGAAGCGCCGCCGGGGGTAGCAGATGCGGTCCGGGATGGCAACGCGGCGGGGGGGCCGCGCCCCGGTGCCGCGCCAGCCGTGGCAGGGGAGACGGCGCGCCCCCGGGCGCGCGTCAGCCGCCGCCTTGGCGGCCCTCGAGGATCTCGTGGATCACCGGCGCCATCCAGTCGCGCAGGAGCTCCTCCCGGGAGAGGTCGGGGAAGCGGTACCAGGGGGCGTCCGGCCCGGGCGGCGGCTCGAGAAACAGCGCCTCGCGGCCGAAGACCTCCCGCGCCACCGCCCGGTTCGAGGCGGCGAAGCGCTCGAGGATGCCGTTGCGCTCAGCCGGGGAATAGACGGTGGTGGCCGCCGTCGCCCGGTCGGCGAGCCCGGCCCGGAGCGCGTTCAGCACCCGGGTCCGCCGGCCGCCCTTCATCTCGAAGAGCCCGAGGTGGCGGGCGATCTCGAGCACGTGCACCGGCAGGCTGTCGTTGATCCGCCCGGGGGTCTCGAGCCCGTCCCGCGACACCCCGAGCCCGTCGAGGAAGTCGCCGGAGACGTCCTCGACCTGGCCGCGCTCCACCACCCGGACCCGGAGCCGCCCGGGCCCGAGCACCGCGCGCCACCGCCCGAGGAGCACCTGGTAGTCGAGCCAGTAGAAATCCTCGAGGCCGGCGAGGAAGGCCGCCGGATCCATCTGCGACTTGCGGCGGTCGAACGGCCATTTGACGTGCTGGTTGTACCAGGACATCACCCAGTGGTCCTGCCGGCGCAGGTAGAAGACCGCCTGGGTCTCGTGCCGCGCCGCCACCTCCCGGAGCCAGCGCAGATCGGTGTGGATCGCGAAGTCCTCGCCGCTCAGCACCACCGTCTCCACCCCGGCGGTCTCCGCCCGGGCCGCCTCGATCAGCGCCAGCACCTCGCCGGCCCCGCTCTCGCCCCGCTTCAGCGCCCAGACCAGCCCCTGGTGGTTGGTCGCCTCGCCGGGATAGGCGACGCCCCGCGCCGCCAGCGCCGCCCGGTTGTCGGCGAGGAAGCGCTGCAGGCTGGTGGTGCCGGTGCGGTGGATGCCTGCGTGGATCTGCAGTCGCATCAGCCGCTCACTTCAGGACGCGCCCCGGCTGCAGTCACCCGGCCGACGAAGGGGATTGAGTTATAGAGCTCGATCTGCTTGCGCATCCGGGGGAGCACGACGACGGCCGCGCCGTCCATGTCCAGCGGACGCTCCGGCGAGACGTTGCGCTTTTCCAGCTTCACCTTCTGCCCCACGTGGCGGCACAGCGTGTCGAACAGGGCGGACAGGTCCTCGTAGCGGTAGAAGCTCATCGGCGCCGGCCGCCGACCAGTCAGACACCATTCCACAGAAACCGGTACCCGAGCCCGGGGCGTGCTTCTGGCCGCCCATTCCTCAACGAACTGCGAGAACGGAATGTCGCCGGTGTACTTGCTGTCCGGGCGGCACTTGTGAGCCGCGAGTTCCGGGCGCGAGCGGTAGCGGTACCAGCTGACCAACGCGTCGACCGGATGGCGGGCAACGCCGTAGATCGTGCAGCCCTGGCGCTGGAAGTAGTCGCCGAAGATCTCGGTCATCCGGTCGTAGTTGAGATGCTTCCACTTCGGCGTGCCGCCGGTCCGGATGTCGGCGAACTTCTCGAAGGCCTCCTCGAGCGCCGTGGTGCCGGTCTTGGGGTTGCAGAGGAGCACGAAGCCCTTTTCCACCGATGCAAGCATGCTGCCTTCCTGTCGGCTCCGCTGTGGGGCCGCGGCTTAGATCACGTAGCCGAAATTCCGCAGGTCGTCGGCAAAGAACCGGCGGCCGATGTCGCGAATCTCGTCGTCGATCACCTCCTCGTAGCGCCAAGGGGGCGGGGGGCCTTCGTTCATCCGCGGCGTCTCGAAGTCGCGCCGGCGCCCGGCCAGCGCCAGCATCGCGTCCATATGGGCGTCGAAGGCCTCGACCCGGCCGATGAAGTCGAGCATGCGCCAGCGCAGCGGCCCGGCCAGCACCGTCGACTGCGGGCTCCAGTGCGGATCGCGGCGGAAGCCGTTGGACTTGTCGGCGGTATCCTCGGCGAATTTAAGGAAGCGCTTGAAGTTCGACCGGTGCTGATCGAGCGACGGCGTGTCCGTGAAGGTGGCGTCGTATTCCTTGGCGATGAAGTCGCGGGCCTTGCCGAAGGAATAGATCGAGACAAAGTGGATCTTCTCGTTGAAGCAGGAATAGGCGCGCTTCAGCGGATGGCGCACGAAGGTGAAGACGAGGTCGGTCTTCAGCCGCCGCTCGATCTCGTCGGGCTGGACCTTCGCGTGCACCATCAGCTCGGGGCGCCCGTGGATGGTCAGCGGATCGTCGAGGAAGGTGCCGCTGTCGATGCGGTAGAGCAGGTTCTTGATGGTGGTGCAGCCGCTCTTGGGCATGTTGGCATAGACGAGCGGCGCCGTCGTCGACGCCCAGAAGCCGGACAGGCGCCGGGGTCGCTCCTGCGGGGCGCTCGGGGGACGGGACCGCAGCTGCTTCATCGTGGCCTTCCTCACTGCGCCCTACCGGGCGTGATCGGCGTAGAGGGCGAAGTCCTCGGCGCGCTCGGTCTCCAGCCGCGCCCTGAGCGCCGGCGGCAGGTGCATGTCCGCAGGCGGCGAGACGTTGACCTTCGGCAGCTTCAGCTCCCGGCCGAAGCGCTTGTCGAGAAAGCTTACCAGCGCCGGTAGGTTGTCATAGCGGAACATGTGCGTGACTGCTGGCTTGCCGGACTTTCCGGCGACGAAACCCGACTGGCGGCCGATCTTGGAGAACTCGGGCTGGGGCTTCGCCAGATAGCCCTCGATGAACGCGGCGAAGCCGACGTCCTTGGTGCTCTTGGGCCCGCGGGAGAACCCGGGTTTGCTGCGGAAGCGGTACCAGCTCCCCAGCCAGTCCACCGGCTCGCGGATCACGCACACCGTCTCGGTGTCGCCGGCGCCGATGTCGCGCAGATATGGCATCATGAACCGCTCGAAGACCCGCTGCGTCATGTGCTTGGTCTTCGGCGAGCGCCCGAACCGGATCTCGCAGTAGCGCCCGAGCGCCTTCTCCATCGAGGTCGTGCCGGTTTTGGGCATGGCGAGGAAGGCCAGGCGCTTGTCGATCGAGATGAGCATGGAACTCCTCGGAGGCTGTGGATCGCCCGGATGGCCGGCGACGCGGCGAACCAGCTCTTCGTGTCACCTCAGGACGTGGCTAAAGAGCACCACCGAGCCGCGGGAATGGTGCTGGTCGTAGTGGAAATCCTTGGACGACATGAAGTCGAAGACGGCCTTCATGCCGATCCGGCCGAGGAGGTTCTGGTGCAGCTCGATGTAGATCTTCTTGACCCCGGTCAGCGGGATGTCACGGAAGAGATGCTGCTCGGCGCCCTCGATGTCGACGATGAGCATGCTCGGCCGGTAGCGCTCGAGCACCGAGGCGAAGGAGACCCGCGACACCGCCACCTCCCGCTCGTATCCCCAGGGCTCAGGCAGGAGCGACGAGGCCCAGAAGTCCTTACGCAGGTAGAACGGCATCGTGCCGCCGTCCTCCCTGGGATCGACGATGGCGTTGTGCACGTCGAACGACAGCTCGTTCAGCCGGGCATTGCGCTCGATGACCGGTATCAATCCGGGGTTCGCCTCGTAGCTCGCCAAGCTGCTAACCTTGCCGGTCTTCAGCGCGGTGATCGCGATGAAGCCGATGCCGGCGCCGAGCTCGACGATGCGCTCGCCCGGCTGCACGATGCGGGGAATCTCGCGGGCCTCGGCGTTCTCGTAGGTGCCGTCCTCGATGACCTTGATCATCGCCTCCGACATGACGTCGGGCTCGATAGCGAGCTTGACGCCGTTGATCGTCGCGTGGGAATGGAGGAGGGTCAAGGGCACCTTGAGGCCTGAGCCGACGGGAGAACGAAGCCCTCTTACAAGGCGGCGCCGAAACCGTCAAACGCCTCTTCCCGCCGGAGTCCGGCTCGTGGAATTCTGGCTGGATTAGGGCGAACCGGGGTGGAAGTGCGAGACCTGCCCAGCCTGACCGTCGCCCTCTCGACCCGCGGGGCCCGGATCCTCGGCCTTGAACCCGCCAACTGGCCGGCGGCGCCGGGGCTCGACTATCTGGTCCTGGCCCAGGAGGCCGGTGCGACCCGCCTCTCGCGCCGGCGCTCGCCGCCCTCGCGGCCCGGGCGGACGTGGCCGTGCACCGGCTGGCCTCGACCGGGCTGTCGCGCAGCCGCAACGCCGCGCTCGATCTCGCAGCGGGCGAGGTGGTGCTGATCGCCGACGACGACGTGACGCACCTGCCAGGGGCCTACGACGGGATCCGGGGGTTCTTCGCGGCGAACCCCGGGGTGAGCCTGCTCGCCGGCCAGTCCTTCTACCCCGACGGGCGGCCGCGCAAGCGCTTCGCGCCGCGGCCGCGGCGGCTGCAGGCGGCTGGAACGCCGGCGGCATCTCCAGCCACGAGCTGGCGTTCCGCTCCGCCCCGGTCCGTGCCGCTGGCATCCGCTTCGACGAGGGCTTCGGTGCCGGTGCCGGAACCGGGGCCTTCCTCGGCGAGGAATACGTCTTCGTCGCCGACTGCCTGCGCGCCGGGCTCCGCGGTACCTACCTGCCGCTGCCGGTCAGCGTGCATCCGGCGGAGAGCTCGGGCTTCGTCTGGGAGGGCGAGGCCCAGGCCCGCGCCCGCGCCGCGGTCATCGGCCGGGTCTTCGGCCCCGCCGCTGTGCCGATGCGCCTCGCCTTCGCGCTGAAAAACCACCGCCGCTTCGTCCGCCGCGGCGATCTCTGGGCGTTCCTGCGGGGGTGAGGCGCTCCCCCCGGCGCCCCCTCTACCCTCGGCGCTTGGCGAGCCCGCGCGCCAGGTTGTGGGCGAGGTACCAGCCGGCCCGGGGCCGCGACATGCCCTCGACCTCGCGGTAGAGCGCCCAGGTCGCCTGGACCGCGCCGAGCTTGTCGGCCGAGAGCGAGCCCGGGTGCACCCGGTAGTCGGCGAGCACCTCCGGCAGCGCGTGGGCATGGGGGACCCGGGAGAGGATCTCGAGCCACAGCCCGAAGTCCTGGCGCCGGCGGATCGGCGGCATCTCCAGCCGGCCCACGGCGGCGGTGTCGTAGACCGCGGTCAGGCAGCCAATGACGTTGCCCTTCAGCAGCTCCGCCCGGTCGACCCGCGCCGGCGGCCGCACGATGCCGAGCGGCCGCCCGTCCGCGGCGATGCGGCGATAGGCCGAGAAGGTGAGTGCGTGGCCTTCGGCGCGCATGAAGCCGATCTGCCGGGCGAGCTTCTGCGGCCGCCAGAGGTCGTCGGCATCGACGAAGGCGATGTAGCGGCCGCGGGCGGCGCGGATGCCAGCGTTGCGCGCCGCCGCCGGCCCGCCGTTCGCGGCGAGGGTAAGGATCCGGATCCGCGGGTCCGAGGCGGCGAGCGCCCGGGCCAGTGCCGGTGAGCCGTCGGTCGAGGCGTCGTCGACGAGTAGGTGCTCCCAGTCATCGAAGCTCTGTGCCCGCACCGAGGCCACCGTCTCCGCGAGGGTCGCCGCGGCATTCCAGACTGGGGTGACGACCGAGACCGCCGGCGCCATCAGTTCTGCAGGAAGTACTCGTGGATCATCTCGCCTGCCCCGCCACGTCCGCCGGCGTTGCGCTGGCCGCAGACGAGGTGGTCGAGGTTGGTGTAGCTGCCGTCGGGATTGCGCAGGTTCGGCATGTCGAGCGCCCAGGCGACGAGGCCGATCCGCTTCTCGTGCAGGTAGGCGAGCAGATCGGCGGCCTGCTCCGGGAGCTCGGGCCGGCAGTAGCTGCCGCCCGCCTGGGCGTTGAACGCGGTCGCCATCACCGGCTGGTCCGGCGAAGTCGCCGAACTTCTTCTGCCAGTCCGCCCGCGTCTGGTTGTACTTGCCGAGGAAGGGGTGCACCGCATAGCCGAGCTGCCCGAGCGGGTCGTCGAGCGCCGGGGCAGTTCTCGAAGGACCGGGAGTACTGCACGCCGCCGACCAGCAGCACGTTCTTCGATCCCTGCTTGCGCAGGAGGTCGATCAGCGGCTGCATCGCGGCCTTCCATTTCTCGCCAGTCTTTGGAGTTGGCCTGGCCGATCGCCGGCTCGTTGAAGATCTCGAGCATGATGCCCGGGATCGTCGGCGAGCGCCGGGGCGATGCGCGCGCCAGGCCCGCCTGGTCGTCGCCGAGGGCATCCCGGTCGGGTCGTGCCGCCCCGACGGCCCCCTGCCACTGCATCGAGACGATGACGTTGAACCCGGCGCCCCGGGTCAGGGCGATCCCCATCAGCACCTGGTCGCGGTAGCCGGGGTCGTAGATCGGTGACTGCGGGTCGAGCCCGCCCTGGCTCACCTGGAAGCGGACTAGGTCGGCGCCGAACCGCCGGACCTCGTCGAGCATGCCAGCGCCGAACCCCGCCTGGGCCGCGGCGTAGACCTGCTTGCCCCGGAGCTGCTTCTCGGGCGCCACCAGCCCGACCAGGGTGACCCCTTCCGCATCCAGGGGCGCCCGTCCCGCAGGAACTGGTTGCCCGAAACCGTCACCGCGTCACCGGCGAAGGCCGCCGCGGTCAGCGTGAACCAGAAGAGAACCGCCGTTACTGTCTGCCATCTCGAACGAATGCTCTTCTCCTGTCGATGGCCAGTCGGCCGCCTCAATCCTCGATCAGCAGGCTTGCGTACTGGGAAGGTCGGCTTCTTCTTCATCCGCTTCTCGGGGGAGACCAACCCCACCAGCGTGACCCCCTCGGCGATCCAGGGAGCCCCGTCGCGCAGGAACTGGTTCCCCGAAACCGTCACCGCCCCGCCCGCGAGCGCTGCTCCAGCGAGCGCGATCCAGACGAGAAGCGCGACCGCCAACTTCATTCCTGAACTCATTTGCGTCTTCCCTCCGGCCGCGTGGGCCGTTCTCAATCCTCGATCAGCAGGCTTGCATACCGCCGCAGCAGATAGCCGCCGATCACGAAGGTGGCGGCCGCCACCGCCAGCACGTAGGTAACCGAGACATGGACGGGATCGTAGGTGCCGAAGAAGCCCGACCGCATCAGGCTGATCACATGGGCGACGGGATTGTACCACAGGATGTCCCGGAAGTTGGCCGGCACGTCCTCGAAGAGGAACAGGACCCCCGACATGAGAAAGAGCGGCCGGGTCAGCACCGACCAGACGTTCTTCCAGGTCGGGAAGAGGCCAAAGAGCACGCAGTTGAGCGTTCCGACCCCGAGCCCGAGCACCGAGCCCAGAATGAAGGCTTCGGCGATCGTGGCGAGGTTGAGGTTCACGATGAGAGCCGTTGAACCAGATGATCCCGGTGAAAAGCAGCACCGCCACGATGAAGTCGGTCATGAAGTTCAGGGCGAAACGGGCGAAGACCGCATCGAGCGGCTCCACCACCGGGTAGGCGAGCAGCCCGCGGTTGGCGCTGATCGCGCTGCTGACCGCGCCCGCCATGGCGTTGAACGCACGGAACGGGATGACGCCGGTCGCATAGAACAGCAGGAAGCTCGTGCCGATCGGCGGCGAGCGGAGCGCGAGGCTGAAGGCGACCGAGAGCAGCAGGATGCCGCCGAGCGGCTCGGCGATCGCCCAGAGATAGCCCCCGGCCGAGCGGCCGAACTTAGTGTCCATGCCGCGCAGCATCAGAGCGGCGATCACCCTGAGCCGCTGGAGGCGGGGGCGCGCGGCGCGGGGAAGAGCGGGAGAAGGCCTGCGGAGGCTGCCTGCATCGGATCGCTGCCTCGGATCCCGGCATCCTCGAGGCCGAAACTCGAGGCCCAGTCGGGGTTTGCTTTCATGCGCTGCCAGGAGTAAACCTCCGCGCAAGGCGATGACAAGCACCCGTATGCATGCCGTCACGCCGGTTTTACCACAAGGCCGAGAAGGGCCGATGACGCCACCCCCCGACGATCGCCCTGCCCGCCCCGATCTCCGCGCCGTGCGTCTGCCTGACGACGTGGAGGACGCGCCGCCGCGCCGCCGGATCAAGGCGGATGATGTCAAGTCGGACGACGTCGAGGACGCCCCTGTCCGCAAGCGCCGCCGGCGGCGGCGGCGCAAATCCAAGTCCAGCCAGGCCGTCGTCCCGGCGGCCGCCGCGGTCGCGGCGGAAGACGTTCAGCCCCGCCCGGCTCCGACCCCGGCACTGGGGCGCGCTCCTTGGGCTTCGTGCTCCTGGTGCTCGGCGCCCTTCGTCGCGACGACCGCCTATCTCTATACCCGCGCCGCCGACCAGTACCATTCCGAGGTCGCCTTCTCGATCCGCTCCGAAGAGGTGGGCAACGCCGCCGCCGGGCTTCTCGGGGCGCTGACCTCGATCGGCAAGGGCACCGCCTCGGACACCGACATCCTCTTCGAATACATCCGCAGCCAGGAGATCGTGCAGGCGATCGACGCCAAGCTCGACCTCCGGGCGATCTGGAACCGCGCCGGCTACCGACTGGCGAACCGGCGATCCGGTCTTCACCCTGGGCGATGACCCCTCGATCGAGGCGCTGCACCGGCAGTGGCTGCGCATGGTCGAGGTCGCCTACGATTCCAGCGGCGGGATCATCAACGTGACGGCGCACGCCTTCGACCCCGAGGACGCCCGGGCGATCACCCGCGAGATCCTGGCGGAGTCGAGCGCCTTGGTGAACCAGCTTTCCGACCAGTCGCGGGAGGATGCGGTGCGCTTCGCCCGCGACGAGCTCGACGAGGCCGAGGCGCATCTGCGCGAGGTTCGCCAGGAACTCGCCGACTTCCGCCGCGAGCACAACATCGTCGATCCCACCAGCGACGTGGCGAGCCAGAGCGGGCTCCTGAACGCGCTCAACCAGGAACTCGCCCAGGCGCTGGTCGAGCGCGACGTGCTGCTCTCTTATGCCACGGACGGCGACCAGCGGGTGCTCCAGGCCAACCGCCGCATCGCCGCGATCACCGACCGGATCGAGGCGGAGCGCCGCACGCTGGGGGTGACCGGGGTCACCGGTTCGCTGCCGGAGGTGATCGGCCGCTACGAGGAATTGCACGTCAACCTCGAGTTCGCCAACACCGCCTATACCCAGGCGCTGGCGGCAGTGAGCGCCGCCCGGGCCGAGGCGCGGCGGCAGTCGCGCTACCTCGCCCCCCACATCCAGCCGACGCTGGCGAGCGTCTCGCTCTACCCACGCCGGCCGCTGATCGCCGGGCTGACCGGCCTCTTCCTGCTCCTCGGCTGGGGAGCCCTGATGCTTATCTACTACAATGTGCGCGACAATCGCTGAGGGCCCCTTGTATGCGCATCCTCGTGCGCATACACTTTGCGCTATGACCGCGGAGCCTCCGACCCGCCGCAAGCCTACCAACCTGAGCCTCGAGGTGGATCTCGTCGCCGAGGCCCGCCGCCTCGGTATCAGCCTATCGCGCGCCGCCGAGGCCGGCCTCCGCTGCGCCGTCGCCGAGGAGGCGAAGCGCCGCTGGCAGGAGGAGAACGCCGAGGGCATCCGCCAGATGAACGCCTACGTGGAGAAGCACGGCCTGCCGCTGGCAAAGTACCGCATGTTCTGATGGCCGAATTCGCTGTGCACGTGCTCGGCACGGGCGGCCTGGTGGTGGATGTGCAGTCGGATCTGCTCGACCCCTTCGAGACCCGGGTGGTGATCCCGCTCATTGCCTTCGACCATGCCCCGCGGGCGCCGCGCCGCCTCAACCCGGTTCTGGAGGTGGGTGGCGAGCGGCGCATCCTCGCCACCCATCTCCTCGCCGCCCTGCCCCGGGCCGAGCTCGGGCCGCCGGTGGGCGCGCTCGTCGCCGAGCGCGATACGATACGGGCGGCGCTCGACATGTTGTTTCTCGGGCTCTGAGATGATCGAGTTCCGCAACGTCTCCAAGTATTACCTGACCCCCTCGAGCCGTAAGGTGGTTCTCGACCGGCTGACCCTGACCCTGCCCGCCGGGTCGAAGGTCGGGGTGCTGGGCCGCAACGGCGCCGGCAAGTCGACGCTGCTCGGCATGATCGCCGGGATCGTGCGGCCGGATTCCGGCTCGATCCGCTGCACCGAGCCGATCTCCTGGCCGCTCGGGCTCGGTGGCAGCTTCCATCCCCAGCTGACCGGCGCTCAGAACGTGCGTTTCGTGGCGCGGATCTACGGCATGGATACCGACGCGCTGGTCGACTACGTCGCCGACTTCGCCGAGATCGGCGACTTCATGGACATGCCGGTCCGCACCTATTCCAGCGGCATGAAGGCCCGGCTCGGGTTCGGCATGTCGATGGGCATCGCCTTCGACTGGTACCTGATCGACGAGCTGACCGCGGTCGGGGACAGCCGCTTCAAGAAAAAATCGCTGGCGCTTTTCCGTCACCGGTTGAAGGACGCGGGCCTCTTGATGGTGTCGCACTCGATCAACACCATCCGCACCTACTGCACCTCGGGCCTGGTGCTCGAGGGCGGCCGGGCGACGTTCTATCCGGACGTCGCCGACGCGGTCGCCGCCCACGAGCGCAACATGGTGGCGGCCTGAGCCTCAGGCCAGCGCGGTGTCGAGCCGCTCGAGGGTCGCCTTCTCGGCGGCGGAGACCTTCTCGCCGCCGAAGCCGAGGAAGCCGCCCTCGGTGCCGGCCTCGGCGACCTTGGCGGCGATGTCCTTGAGCCAGGCCTTGAAGCCGGGCGCGGCATCGGGCGTCTTTGCGGCGACAAGTGCGGTGACGGCGGCGAGCTCGGCGACGGCGGCGTCGACCACCTCGGCGGGCTTCTTGCCACGGGCCTCGGCCTTCAGCACGCCGCGGGCCATGTCGCGGCCCTCGGAAGTCTCGTAGGCGGCGACGATCTCGGCGATGAGCGGGTTGCCGGCGGAGCCCGCGGCCTGGCGCAGGGCGCCGGCGACCGCGGTGCTCTCCTTGACCGCCCCCCAGAGCCCGCCCGGCTCGGCGGCGGTCACCGCGATCCCGGCGAGCATCGGCGCGCCCACCACCCGCGCCCAGTCCTCGGGCGCGAAGCTGTCCTTCAGGGCCATGGTCGTCTCTCCCCCAGTCCGGCGGCTCCCCGCCGCCCGGCGCCAAGCCTACCCCGCGGCGGCGGGCTTGCCCAGCCCGGCCCGAACCGCGCTGTGCACACTGTGTGCAGAGGGGTCAAATCATTGGAATCCCACGTGATATGTTACGGGATTCATCTTTCGTAAACCGGAGCTTCGGGAGGTCCGACTCTGCGAGTCGTTCGCCTGCCCGCCTGAAGGACTACCGCGGACGGTGGGACCTATGGTAGTCTGATGGACTACCGAAGCCAGAGGAGCGCCGGATGACTGCCCGCAAGCAGACCGTGAGTTTCACCGAGCCCGCGTTCGACTATGCCCGGACTCTCGTCAATGCCGGCGAGTACCCCAGCATCAGCGCCGCCGTGTCGGGCGAGATGGTTCGCGCCAAGGCCGCACGAGACGCGCAGGCGGCGTTGCTCGCCGCCGAGGTCGAGCGCCGACTTGCCTTGCCGATCGACCGGTGGGAGCCGGTGGGAGACCTTTCCGAAGTCACCGGGGAGGCCCGGGCGCGCCTCGCCGAACTTCGCCGGACGCCATCGAGCAGACCCGGGTGATCATGCGCCAAATTCGCCATCCGCTCGTCCGGAGCGACGTGATGGGAATATTCGACCATGTCCTCGACACCACCCAAGGCGATCTCGCGGCGGCCGAACGCCGGCTCGACGAAATCGACGACCTGCTCCGGGCAATCGCCGACAACCCCGCTTCGGGCGTTCGGCTCGACGGGCCTCTCACGGGATGGCTCGTCAGGCACGGAGGCCGCGGGAGGATGATCACGGTGGTGTTCCGGCCCGATCTCGAGGCGCAACTCATCCATATCGCCCTCATTGCCTTCGGCGGGCGCAACTGGCTCCACGAGGCCACAGGCCGGCGCAGCTTTCCGGACCGACGGTAGCCGCCACACCATCAGCAGGAAGATCCCCGAGGCACCTTGCCGAGCCCGAGACTCGACAGAGTTCAGGAGGGCGTCCGCCTTCAGGCCCCGGTCGCCTCGCGGGCGGTGGCGAGCCAGGCCTCGGCGGGCACCAGCCGGCCGATCGGGCCGAGGCGGGTGACGAGGTCCTCCGGCGCGAGGGGGGCAAGATCGGCGAGGCGGCGGAGGCCGGCGCGCTCGAGCGCCCAGATCAGGCCCGGTCCCGCGCCCATCAGCCGGTCGAGATCGCCGGGCTCCAGCCGCTCGGGGCGCTGGAACTGCAGGAGCGCCCCGGGCGCCGGCGGGGCCGGCGTCGCGGCCGGCGCCGCGCCCGCACGCGCCGCGGTCAGCGCCCGCAGGAATTCCTCGAGCGCCTCGGCGCTGTCGAGGCCGTCCATGACGACCGGGGTCGGCGGCAGCCCCGGGGCCGGTTCGGCGGCAGGGGGGCCGGCCACGGGAGCGGGGGCGGTCCCATCCCGGGCCGCCTCCCCGGCGATGTGTTCGGCGATGGTCTCCGGGCGCACCGGGGCGCCTTCCCCGAAGCCCTCCGGCGCCGCGGCCGGGCGCAGGCGGGCGAGCCGCTCGGCGCGGAGCGCGCGCTGGCGGTTGCGTTCGGCCAGCCGCATGGCCAGCGTCTGCCGGGGCCCGGAGTCGGGCCCGGGTCCGTTTCGGGACTCGCTCTCGGGGCGGTCGGCGGGCATCGGCGGCCTCTTCAGCTGAACTGCGGCACCCGGGTCGGGGGGCCTTCCTCGGCGCGGCGCTCGAGGCGCGCCAGGAACTCGGCCAGCGTCAGCCCGAGGGTTTCCTGGAAGGCCGCGGGGGTGCCGGCCATGGCGCCGAGCTCGGCGAGGCGCGCGGCGACGATGTCCTCGCGGGCGATATGGCCCTCGAGCATCTCGGCCTGGGCCTCGACCCGGGGCAGGAGCGCCGCCAGCGTCTCGGCGATCTGGGTCAACGCCGCGTCGGTCCCGGCACGGGCGGCGAGCGCGGCCATGATCTCGTCCTGGCGCGCCTCGATCGCCGCAAGCCGGGCCGCAAGCGGTCCGCCGGCATCGGCGCCGGCGGCGAGCCGGGCGGTCTCGGCGGCGAAGCGGGCATTGATCACCGCCTGCACCTCGGGCCCCGCCGCCTCGAGGCCGGCGGCGACCGCGTCGCCGTGGGCACGCAGCAGCAGGATCGGTTGGTCGAGGGGGGCGGCCTCCGGCAGGAGGTCGGTGGCGTTCACCCAGACCGCCTCGGGGCCGAGCTCGGCCTGCAGCGCCGCCTCGAGTGCCACGGCGGTGTCCTCGGGGGCTGCGTCCCTCTCGGCGCGGAAGGCGTAGTGGTAGGGCTCGATCCGCCAGATCGGGCCCGAGACCAGGCCGCAGAGAACCCGGAGCACCTCGGCCTCGCTGCCGAGCCGGGCCGGGTCGCCGATCATCTCGTGGCTGGCGAGCCCGGCGGCGACGAGATCGGCGAGCGCGGTCGGGGGGAATCGGGCGACTGGATGTCCACGGGGCTCAAACCTCTTCGAAGCGCGTCTAAACGTGGGATGAATTGGTTAAACGGCGGTTACCGCCGCCCCTGCGGCACGGCGTCTCACCCGCAGGATCGAAAACCCAACTGGATAGGTTATTGTAGGCCGATGGTCACCATCTACCGCGATCTACCGCGCGTCCGGCCTCAGGGTGGTGATCTTCGTGGACGATCACGAGCCGGCACATGTTCACGTCTTCGGGGACGGGGAGGCGAAGATCGATCTGATCGGATCCGGCGACGTGCCGGAACTGGTCTGGGCGATCGGGATGAAACGCAACGCGGTGCGCAGGGCGATGGCGGTGGTCAAGGAGCGCCGCGCGGACTTCCTCGCGCGATGGAGGAAGATTCATGGATGAGCTGAGCGATGCCGCAATCGAGGCGGCGCTCGAACGCGGACGCCGCCTGGAGGCCACCGAACCGCGTGCCGCCGGCGCGCGCTACGATCCGCGCACCGGCCGGGTCACCGTGGAGCTCGTGAACGGCTGCGCCTTCGTCTTTCCCGCCCGGTCGGTGCAGGGGCTCGAGGCCGCCACCGATGCGGATCTCGCCGCCGTCGAGCTGCTGCCACAGGGCCGCGGCCTGCACTGGGAGGGGCCGGACGTGGACATCTCCCTGCCCGGGCTGATGAACGGGATCTTTGGAACCCGCGCCTACATGGCGCGGCTGGCCGGCAGCGCCACCTCTCCCGCCAAGGCCGCCGCCGCGCGCGCGAACGGCGCGAAAGGAGGCCGGCCCCGCAAGACGGCAGGGTGAAGGCGCCTCGGCAGGATCAGGCGAAGATCCTCAGGCCTGGTGCAGCGACACCACCCGCGGCAGCGACCAGATGCTGTCGAGATCGCCGGCGCGGGCCTTCTCGCCGGCCTTGGGCAGGCTCGCCTCGAGCTGGTTCAGCCGGTCGGCGAAGAGCGCGGTCTGCTCGGCGGCGGCGAGGCCGGCGATCAGCCGCACCGCCACCGCCTGGGACTCGGCGCGGGCCTCCTCGGCCTCCGGATCCCAGGAGGGCCGGGCCTCGAGCACCGCGAGCCGGGCCTCGAGCGGCTGCAGCCGGGTGAGAAGCGCGGCGATGCCGGCGTCCTTCTGGGCATAGAGCCGGGTGAGCTGGTCGGCGACCTCGCCCAAGGCGCCGCCATCGGCGTCCTGTAGTGCGGCGATCGCCGCGGCGGTCTCGGCCTGGGAGCGCTGCAGCCCTTCGAGCCGCTCGCGCAGCCCCTCGATCGCCGGGCGCGGATCGCGCTCGGCGAGCTTTGACTCCATCTGGGCCTCCAGCGGCCCCAGGCGCTCCAGGCCACGCTCGACCCCGCGCTCCATCTCGGTGAGCCGGGCCTCGAGCGGCGCGAGGCGTGCGAAGACCGCTTCGACGGCAGCGTCCTTCTGGGCGTGGAGGCGGGTGAGCTGCCCGGCGATCTCGCCAAAGGCCCCCTCCCCCGCCTCGATGGCGCCAAGGCGCTCGCGCAGGCCTTCGAGCCGCGCCTCGATGCCGGCGAGGGCCGTCTGCGGGTCGCGGGCGTCGATCTCGGCGAGCCTGGCCTCCAAGGGCGCGAGCCGGGCAAAGACCGTCTCGACGGTGGCGTCCTTCTGGGCGTAGAGCCGGGTGAGCTGGGCCGAGATCTCGCCGAACGGGTTCTCGGCGCCTTCCAGCGCCGCCAGCCGGCCCTGCATGGCTTCGAGCCGCTCGGCGAAGCGGTCGAGGAGCGCACGCGGGTCGCGCTCGGCCAGCCCCTTCTCCATCTCCCCGAGCCGGGCTTCCAGCGGTGCCAGCCGGGCGAAGACCGTCTCGACGGTGGCGTCCTTCTGGGCATAGAGCCGGGTCAGCTGGTCGGAGATCTCGCCGAACGGGTTCTCGGCCTCCTCCAGCGTCGCCAGCCGGCCCTGCATGCCCTCGAGCCGCTCGGCGAAGCGGTCGAGGAGCGCCCGGGGATCGCGCTCGTGGAGGGCGCGTTCCACCTCGGCGAGCTTCGTCTCGATCGGCGAAAGCCGGGCGAAGACCGTCTCGACCGCGGCGTCCTTCTGGGCGTGGATCTGGGTCAGCTTCTCGGCGAGCTCGGCGAAGGGGTTGTCCTCGATCGCCATCAGCCGGTCGCCCAGGCCTTCGAGCCGCGCCTCAACTCCGGCGAGGGCCGCCTGCGGGTCGCGGGCGACGATCTCGGCGAGCTGGGCTTCCAGCGGCGCCAGCCGGGCGAAGACCGTCTCGACGGTCGCGTCCTTCTGGGCGTAGAGCCGGGTGAGCTGCTCGGAGATCTCGCCGAACGGGTTCTCCTCGGTCTCGAGCGCCGTCACCCGGGTCCGCATCGCCTCGAGCCGCTCGGCGAAGCGGTCGAGCAGCGCCTGCGGGTCGCGGGCGGCGATCTCGGCGAGCTGGGCCTCGAGCGGCGCGAGGCGCGCGAAGACCGTCTCCACGGTGGCGTCCTTCTGGGCGTAGAGCCGGGTAAGCTGGTCGGCGATCTCGCTGAACGGGGTCTCGCCGCCCGCCTCGATCGCCGCGACCCGGCCCTGCACCGCTTCCAGCCGCTCGGCGAAGCGGTCGAGGAGCATCTGCGGGTCGCGGGCGGCGAGGGCGGTCTCGAGGTCGGCGATCTTGCCTTCCAGCGGCGCGAGGCGGCCGAGCATCGCCTCGATGCCGGCATCCTTCTGGGCGTAGAGCTCGGTCAGCTGCGCGGCGATCGCCGCGTAGGGGGTCTCGGCGGGGGTCTCGAGCGCCGCCAGCCGATCGCCCAGGGCGGCGTCGGCGGCGCGCAGGGCGTCGAGCCGCTCGGCGAGCCGGTCGAGGACGGGTTGTGGGTCGCGACCGCGGAGCTCGGTCTCGAGCGCGCCGATGCGGGCGACGAGCTGGCCGGCCAGCGCCTCCTTCTGGGCATGGAGCTTGGCGAGCTGCTCGGCGAGGTCCTTGACCGGGCCGCCGGTCTCGGCCTTCAGGCCGGCGATCTCCTTCTTCGCGGCGAGGCCCTCGGCCTGCAGCGCCTCGATGCGGCCTTCGAGGCGCTTCAGCGCCTCGCGGCCGGCTTCCAGCGCCCCGAACCGGGTCTCGAGCTGGCCGAGCCGGGCGATCACCGCGTCGGAGCCCTGGTCGCGGCTTTCCTGGAGCTTCACCAGCCGCTCGGCGAGCGCCGTGGCATTGTCCGCGCCGGGGGCGGCCAGCGTCCCGAGCTTGGCCTCGAGCGCCGCGGTGCCGGCGGCCTGGGCGGCCTGGACCTCGTCGATGCGGCCTTGCAGCGTCTCAAGGAGCGCCCGCGCCTCGGCCGGCTCGCCCATCTGCTCGAGCGCCCGCATCCGGGCGCGGAGCTGGTCGAGGCCGGCCAGCGCGGTCTCCAGGGTGGCGTTCTTGTCACGGACGAGGCCGAGGAGCTGGCCGGCCATCGCCTGCAGCCGCTCCTCGGGGGCGCCGCCCTGGGTGGCGAGGGTGTCGAGGCGGAGGGCGAGGTCGGCCTGAGCGGCGGCCAGCGCCTCGAGCCGGTCGGCCGTGCTGCGCGGCCGGGGGGCGATGGCCTTCGCCGCGGCCGCCTTCTCGCGGCGGCGCCGATGCTGGCGGAAGGCGAGCCCGAAGGCCCCGAGGGTGGCGAGGCCCGCCGTACCCAGACCCGCGATACCGATCCCGAAGGACTCCATGATCATCCGCCCGTACCAGATAAAACTGCCCCGAGGAGTCTGACAAACCGGTTAGCGGCGGGTTAATCGGGGTGCGGGGGCCAAGCCCCGCCACCGCGGCGTTAACGCAACATACTTTGGGCGCATGCCGATTAACTTCAATTCAAATTGACACAATCCGGCGAGGGGGTAGATCTGACCCACGGGTGTTTGTGGGGTTTTTGATGTTTGGTTCGGTACGCCTGCGCAAGGGTGGGATGATTGCGGCCGTGGCTTCGGCTCTGGCGGCGCTGACGTTGGCGACGTCGGCCGGCGCGATGTCCCTCACCATGGACGGGATCACCCTCAACGCCAGTCCGTTCAACCGGAGCAAGCTCACCCAGGCCCAGACGGCAATGGCCGACTACCGGGCGACGCACAACATCAGCAATCTCCATGCCGAGACCTTCGAGGGCTACCAGCCCTGGGGTGTGGGCAAGGGTACCCAGAACCTGCGGCATACCGGCGTCGGCAGCTTCACCCCCTTCGGCGCGACCGGCAGCGGCAACTCGGTGGTGGGCAGCGGCAAGAAACTGCAGGTGCGCAACGACAACCACATGTTCTGGGGGCGCTACAACAGTTCGAACACCCCTGCCCTGCCACCGGGCCTCGCCGACGGCAACTGGCTCGACAGCAACGACAACCGCGGCATCAAGTGGAAGATCGACGGGCTCGGATCGTTCAACGCCCTGGCCTTCTTCGTGATCGATGCCGCCGACGTCGGCGGCAAGTTTTCGATCAAGGTCGGGCGACACGCTGTTCAAGAACCTCGCCAACGGCGCCCGGCTCAAGAACGGCAACATCTACTTTTTGAGCATCCTGCTGCCCGAGACGGTGGATCACCTGACCCTGCGGTTCTCGCACAACATCCACAACGACGGGTTCGGCATCGACGGCGCCCTCTTCGGCAAGGCCTCGCCGGTGCCAGTGCCGCCGGCCGCCGCCCTCCTCCTGCCGGCGCTGGCGCTCCTCGCCGGTGTCCGACGGCGCCATCTCCGCCGCGCCTGACCGCCTGGCACACCCGGTTCGGCCCCGTGCGGGACGCGCGGCGGCCCGCCTTTTCCATACGCGTTCTGAGACGATTTCGACTGGCGGCGATGCGGCCAGATTTTTCGTTCAGGCGAGACCCGGATGAGCAAGGCCAAGAAGCTATGTCCTAAGGAACGGAATGGGCAGGCGCGGGAGACCCTGTTCCATTCGGGAATTGTTTCCTCCCCCGTGTTCTCCTAAGGATCGCTCCCGGCGGCCGGAGCGGCAGATGAGGCAGGCGATGCGGCAGCGAGATCTCCCCGCGGGCACCGGGGCACCGGCGCATGCCTGAGGCCCGCGACCGCCCGCGCATCAGCGTCATCATCCCACATTACAACGACCAGCCCGCGCTGGCGGCGGATCTCGCCGCACTCGCCGCGCAACGGGGCGACGGGGTCGGCTTCGAGATCATCGTCGTCGACAACGGCTCGGCCGAACTTCCGACTGCGGTCTGCGCCGGTTACCCCGATGTGCGGCTCCTCAGCGAGACCACCCCCGGCCCCGGCCCGGCCCGGACCCACGGCGCCGCCAATGCCCGGGGCGAGATCCTCGCCTTCGTCGATGCCGACTGCTGCCCCGACCCGGGCTGGATCCTGGCCATCGACCGCGCCTTCGCCGATCCGGAGGTCCAGATCATCGGCGGCGACGTCCGCATCGCCCCGGCCGATCCGGCCCGGATGACCATGGTCGAGGCCTACGAGAGCGTCTTCGCCTACCGCATCCATCTCTACATCGTCCGCGACAACTACACCGGCACCGGCAATATGGCGGTGCGCCGCGAGATCTTCGCCGCCGTCGGCCCGTTTGCCGGCATCGGCGTCGCCGAGGACATGGACTGGGGCCGCCGCGCCACCGCCATGGGGTACCGCCTCACATACGTGCCGGAGATGCGGGTGCGCACCGCCGCCCGCCGCGACTTCGCCGAACTCGCCCGCAAGTGGGACCGCCACATCGCGCATTTCTACGCCGAGAACCGCACCCGCCCGGCCCCGCGGCTGCGCTGGCTCGCCCGCACCGTGCTCGTCGCCGCCTCGCCCCTGGGCGAGGTCGTCCGCATCGCCCGCAGCGACCGGCTGACGCGTCCCGCCGACCGTGGCCGGGCGCTGGCCGGCGTCACCCGGCTGCGCCTCTACCGGGCGGCGCAGATGCTGCGCCTCGGCCTCGGTGCTGATCCCCAGCGCCTCGCCCACGGCTGGCGGGATTGATGGCGGTGACCGCCCCGTCCCGCCCTTTCCAACCAAGGGTCGCAGGGCACGAAAGGCGGTGGTAGGATGCTGAACCGACAGGAGCGCGGTCGAGCGATGGAACTGCCCAAGCAAACAGAATTCACCGCGGACGAGTTCATCGCCTGGGCCCTGGAACAACCGACGGGTCGCTTCGAGCTCGACAACGGCATTGTCGTCGCCATGGCCCCGGAGCGGGTGAACCATGGTCGTGCGAAAAGCCAGGTCTGGCTTGCGCTCCGCCTCGCCATCGCGGCGCGCGGGCTTGGCTGCGAGGCCCTGCCCGATGGCTCGACCGTCCGGATCGACGACCGCAGCGTCTACGAGCCCGATGCGCTCGTCCGGTGCGGAACGCCCCTGCCCGGCGATGCGATCGAGGTGGGTGACCCGGTCATCGTGGTCGAGGTTGTCTCGCCATCGAGCCGAGGGATCGACAAGGGTGCGAAACTCGCGAGCTACTTCTCGCTACCAAGCGTCCGGCACTATCTGATCGTCGATACCGAGAAGCGGATCCTCATCCATCACCATCTGATCGAGGACGGCCGGATCGAATCCCAGTTCCTTCACGAAGGCCCACTGACGCTCGATCCGCCTGGGTTGACCATCGAGGTTCAGGACATTTTCGTCGGCCTCTGACGGCGCAACTCTAAAGGGCTGGCCCCCATTCACCAGCCCTTACCAAAAATTTTTCTTTTGGGGCAACGTCCTGATCGCAAACCAAAGGTGGGTATGTCCCGATGAACACTGCGTTATTGGCGCACAAACTTCCTTGCGGTGCACTCACAAATGGCCCATAATGTCAGTGCATCAAACGCAAGGGCACATGAATGAGCAATTTGACCATCAGAATGGATCCGCAGGAGAAACGGGAATTGATGGCTTGGGCCGGGGTAAGGGGTACAAGCGTAACCGACTACATAAAGCAGCTCGTCGCTGCCGATATGGTCGCCGGCAGCCCGGAAGAACGTGTCGCCGCCTGGTATCGCGAAAACGAATCTGCGATTTTGGCGGAGGCGAATTACATCAAGGAAAATGGTCTGCCTGGATCGCATCTGGCTCTGAATCATCCTTGGCCTGATGCAGAAGTTTGATGTCTTCAAGATCGGACACGCTCTGTATCTTGTTGTTCAGGCAGAGCATCTGCTGGAACTCAACACTGCTGTTCTCGTGCCGATTCTGCCGTCCGATTCGCTTCCAGCGGTGAGCCAACTCACTGTCGATATCCGGATCGAAGGCGATCCGTACCGTGTTCGGGCGCACATGCCGCTGACTGTGGAAACTCAACGCCTGAGACGCCTGAAGCCACTGTGTCGTCTGTCGGCGGATGAAGGTCAAAAAGTGATGGACAGCCTGAATGCGGTTTTGTGGGGCCTGTAGGCGGCGCCCGGAAATGCGCAGCAGACAATCGACTTTCAACATCTATGGAAGGGGCTGGCCCCGTTCACGCATTCTTTGCTTCTGTCCCGGATGCGGGTTGATAGTTTTACGCGTGGAGGACCCCGTATGCCCGCCCCCCGTCTCCTGATCCCGCTGCTCCTCGCCGCGGCGCTCATCTCGGGCTGCGACACCGCCGAGGAACGGGCCGAGGCCCACCACCAGCGGGCGACCGAGCTCCTGGCCGAAGGCAAGGTCGAGCAGGCGATCGTGGAGTTCCGCAACGTCTTCAAGCTCGACGGCAACAACACCGCAGCGCGGCGCGACTATGCCGACCTGATGGTCGCGCAGGGGAACATCCAGGAGGCGATCGGCCAGTACCTGCGTCTGGTCGAGCAGGACTGGGGCAACGTCGCCGGCCACAAGCGGCTGGCCGAGCTGGCGCTGCAGATCCAGGATCTCACCACCGCCCAGACCCACGCCGACCGCGCCTACGAGCTCGACCCCAAGGATCCCGAGATCCGCGCCTACAAGGCCACCACCGACTTCGCCGCCGGCAAGCGCGAGGCGGCGGTGAAGATGGCCGAGGGGGTGCTGACCGAGACCCCCGGCAACCTGCCCGCCCAGATGGTGCTGATCGCCGACCGCATGCGCGCCGGCGACAATGCCGCGGCCCTCGGGCTGATCGAGACGGCCCTCGCCGGCGCGCCCGAGGACGAGAGCCTGCATCTCGTCAAGCTCGCGGCGCTCGAGAGGAGCGGCGACCGCGACGCGGTCGGGGCCGAGCTCGAGCGGATGACCGAGCTCTTCCCGGAGAACGACAGCGTCACCCAGGCGCTCATCCAGTGGCACCTGCAGACCGGCGACATCGACGCGGCCGAGCCGCTGCTGCGCGCCCGGGCCGCGGCGGCGGCCGCGGGCGCGCCGGAGCGGATCGCGGCGGATCTCGCGCTGGTGCAGGCCCTCTACCAGACCCGCGGCGCCGATGCCGCCCGGACCGAGCTCGACCGGCTGGTGGCGGAGAGCCCGGAGTCCATCCCCTATGCCCGGGCCCGCGCCGGGCTCGAGGTGAGCGAGGGCGAGACCGAGACCGGCATCGCCGAGCTGCGCGCCATCATCGACGGCAGCGAGCCCTCCGACGCGCGCCGCGACACCCAGGTGACGCTGGCCCAGGTCCTCGAGCAGAGCGGCGACGCCGCCGGGGCCGCGGCGCTGGTCGACGCGGTGCTGGCCGAGGACTCGACCCATGTCGGCGCGCTGAAGCTGCGCGCCCGGCGGGCGATCGACGACGACCGGCCCGACGCGGCGATCGGCGACCTTAGGACCGCGCTCAACCAGGAGCCGCGGGATTCCGAGACCCTGACGCTGATGGCCATGGCCCACGAGCGCGCCGGCGCCCACGAGCTCGCCGGCGAGCAACTCTCCCAGGCGGTGGAGGTCTCCGGCAAGGGCCCGGCGGAATCGATCCGCTACGCCCGGTTCCTGATGGCCGACGGCCGCCTCGACCCGGCGGCGGCGGTCATCGCCGAGTCGCTGCGCCAGCATCCGCAGGTGCCCGACCTCCTGGCCGAGCTCGGCCGGGTCCGCCTCGGCCAGCGCGACTGGGCGAGCGCCGGCGAGGTGGTGGCCGAGCTCCGGGCGATCGGCACTCCCGCCGCCACCGCCCAGGCGACGGCCCTCGACGCCGAGGTGCTGAGCGGCCAGAACCACTATGCCGAGGCCATCGACATGCTCGAGGGCCAGGCGGGCGAGGCCGGCGACCAGCGCCCTGCCCTGCCGGGGATCGTGCAGACCTACCTGCGCGCCGGCGATCTCGCCGGGGCCCGGACCTATCTCGAAGGGGTGGTCGGGGACACCCCGGACGCCCCTCTGCCCCGGCTGATGCTGGCCGGCGTCATGGCGCTCTCGGGCGAGGCCGCCGCGGCGGAGGCGGCCTATCGCGGGCTGATCGCCGACGCGCCGGACTACGCCCCCGCCTACCAGGGCCTCTACCTGCTGCAGGCCTCCGCCGGGGACGCCGCGGCGGCCGCGGCGACGCTGGAGGCGGGGCTCGCCGCCACCGACCGGGATCCGCGGCTCCTCTTCCTGCAGGCCGGCCAGCTCGAGGTCGCGGGCGACTTCGAGGGGGCGATCTCGGTCTACGAGGACCTCTACGCCCAGGACACCGGTTCGGAGCTCATCGCCAACAACCTGGCGAGCCTGCTCTCCAGCCACCGGCCCGACCCCGAGAGCCAGGAGCGGGCCTACAGCATCGCCCGGCGCCTGAGGAGCGCCGACGAGCCGCATTTCCAGGACACCTACGGCTGGATCCTGGCCCGGCGCGGCGAGGCCGAGGAGGCGCTGCCGCATCTCGAGCGCGCCGCGGCGGGGCTGCCGCAGGAGCCCCTGGTCCTCTACCACCTCGGCGCCGCCCAGCACGCCCTCGGCCAGCCCGAGGCGCGCGCGAGCCTCGAGCGGGCGGTGGCCGCCGCCGGGCCGGGCACCCCGGACGCGGCGATGGCGGAGGCCCGCAGCCTCCTGGAGGAGATCAAGAACGCGCCGCCGCCGGAGGCGGCGGACGATCCGGCGCCCGCCCAGCCCTGACGGCTGGCGTTTCACGTGTGAAACACCGGTAACCATCTGAACTCAGGGCGATTCATGAAGATTAAAATTTCGGGAGCGCCGGGGTGGGCGTGACGGCGCCGGCCGGCGGGCGGGTGGCGCGGCGGGTCTGCATCCTCGCCTACGAGCGCCCGTTCGTGGACCGGCAGGGCAGCTCCACCTATCTCGACCACCTGGCGCGCAGCCTCGGCGCCGGCGGCGCCGAGGTGCACCTGCGCATCCTGCAGGCGCCGTGGCGCGACCAGCTGCGCCTCTCGCTCCTGCCGGGGTATCTCGACGCCTATGCCAGCGTGGCGCTCCGCGGCACCTGGCGGCGGGGGGAGAAGTTCTATGCCCGCGACCCGCGGAACTGGCTCGGGCGGCTCGGGCGCGCCGCGGCCCGGCCGCAGGGGCCCTGGGCGCTCCTCCGCCCGGAGCCCGCGGCCGCGGCCTGGGCGGCGGCGGAGGTGGCGCGGCTCGCCCCCGACTGGGTGATCGCCAACTACTTCAACGCCGCCGAGATCTTCGACCGGCTGCCCCCGGGCCCGTCGAAGGCGATCCTGCTCCACGACGTCTTCGCGCTCCGGGCCGAAAGCCTCGAAGCCCTCGGCCGGCCGCTCGATTTCGATCCGGCGATGATCCCCCGCGAGGCGGCCGCCTTCCGCGCCGCCGATCTCGTCCTCGCCATCAAGCCGGAGGAGGCGGCGCAGGTGCGCGGGGTGGCGCCCGGTACCGCCGTCGCCACCCTGCCCTTCGCCGTCGACATCCCCACGACCGACCTCGCCGCCCCGCGCCCGCCGGTGGCGCTCTTCGTCGGCGCGATCAATCCGCCGAACGTCGATGCGCTCGACTGGCTGCTCGACGCGATCTGGCCGCTGGTGCGCCGCCGGCGGCCCGATGCCCGGCTCCGGGTGGTGGGCCGGGTGGTCGAGCGCCGCGCCGGCGCCTGGCCCGCGGGCGCCGAGGCCGTGGGCTTCGTCGAGGACCTCGGCCCCGAATACGCGCGCGCGGCGGCGGTGCTGGCGCCGATCCGCTTCGGCAGCGGCGTCAAGATCAAGCTGGTCGAGGGCCTCGCCCAGGGGCTGCCCGGGATCGCCACCCCCGCCGGCGCCGAGGGGCTGGCGGCGCTGCCGCCCGCGGCGCTGCGCGTCGCCGACACCGCGGACGGCTTCGCCGCGGCGCTCGCCGCGGCCCTCGACGACCCCGATCCGGCCGCGGCCCGCCAAGCGGCCCGGGCGGCGGCGGCGGCGCATTACGCCCGCGACGCCATCGCCCGGCAGCTCGCGGCCGACCTCGACCGGGTCAGGCCCCGGTAACCACAGCCGGTAACCGAAGCGGCCGAGGGGAGTGGCATTCGGCCCGGCTTGGCCCTATGGGCATCCTCGGCCAACGGAGACGAACATGCAGGTCGGCGAGCTCATCAGCGTCGTGATCCCCGCCTACAACCGCGAGCGGTCGATCGCCCGCGCCATCTCGGCGGTGCTGGCCCAGACCTATCCGAACATCGAGATCGTGGTGGTGGACGACGCCTCCACCGACGGCACCGCCGCGACGGTCGCGGCGATCGGCCACCCCAAGGTGCGCCTGGTGCGCCACGACCGGAACCGCGGCGCCGCCGCCGCCCGCAACACCGGCGTCCGGGAGGCCAAGGGCGCCTTCGTCGCCTTCCAGGACAGCGACGACGACTGGCTGCCGGAGAAGCTCGCCCGGCAGGCGGCGCACCTCGCCGGCCTCGAGCCCGACTACGTCGCCACCTTCTGCACCAAGATCGACTATGGCTGCGACGCGAACCGCAACTACGGGCCGCGGCTGGTCTGCTGCATGCCCGACCCGCGCGAGGACATCCGGAGCGGCGATCTCCACCAGCGGCTGATGCGCGGCAACATCATCGGCCCGCAGACGGTGCTGATCGAGCGGGCGGCGTTTCTCGCCGCCGGCGGCATGGACGAGAAGCTCCGCAACAACGAGGACTGGGATTTCTTCATCCGTCTCTCCGAGCGCGGCAAGATCGGCTTTCTCGACGACCCGCTGGCGCTGGTGCTGATCTCCGAGGACGGGATTTCGCGCAAGAACCGCGCGAGCGCGGCGAGCTTCGTGCGGGTCTATGGCAAGATCCGCCGCAAGACCACGGACCGGGAACTTCTGAGCTACCTCGCCTCGCAGACCTCGACCAAGCTCCGGCACATCGGCCGGCCCCGGGCGGCCCGCACCTACCTGCGCCGGGCGCTGGCGCTCCGGCCGCTGGAGCCGAAACTCTACGCGAAATACCTGCGTACCTATGTGTGAGGGGCGCAAAGGCCACGGTCGCGGGTTCGGGGGCCCCTGCCCTCTCGTGTGCAACGGCGCTTCCATGTTATAGCCAGCGCCTGCCGGTCTGCCCCGTCATGAGTAAAGAGGTTTCGCCGATGCCCGGGATTTTCGTCCGCCCCCGAATCTTCTGCCGGAATGACGGGTCCCGGGGAATCCTGGCAGGCAGACCTTAACCACGCGGTGCATATCCTCCTCCGGGCACCGCGACCGAATGGACAACCCGCGGCGGGATGGTTAGTTTTTATGTGCAGTGCAGCATCAGGCAGGGGCATGAGCACGGTGAGCAGGCAGACCCGCGCCGGCACGGCCGCGGGACGGCGGGCGTGACCGATCCGGCCGCCCTGGCGCCCGAGGCGTCCCGCTACCTGCGGCCGGCGCGCCGGACGCCTGCGCAGGAGACCCCCGTGGGCGCGGCGGTTGCGCCCCAGGCGACCGCGCCGCGCCTGCTGGCGCTCTTCATGCTGGTCCTGCTCCTGCCGCTCAACTTCAGCCTCGGCTCGCTCAGCCTCAGCCCGATCCGGGTGATGCTGCTCCTCGCCTTCGTGCCGCTGGTCTTCCGCTGGATCACCGGGGCCGCGGGTCGCATCACCACGGGCGATGTCTTCATCACCCTGCACTGCCTCTGGGTCGGCCTGGCCCTGATCGCCGTGCATGGCCCGGATCGCATTCCGTTCGTCGGGATCACCATCGTCGAGATCTTCGGAAGCTACCTCCTGGGGCGGCTCCTCATCCGCAACGTGACGGACTATCGGCTCCTCTTCCGCTATTTCCTCATCGCGCTGGCAATCCTTGCCCCCTTCGTGCTGGTGGAGATGGTGACCTCGCGCCTGGTGATCAGCGAGATTCTGGGCCGCGTGGCGGCCACGCATCCCAAGGTGCAGGCCGGCTCCGCGGATATGCGAATGGGACTCTTTCGCGCCCAGGCGGTGTTCGAACATCCGATCCTCTGGGGGCTCTTCTGCTCGCTGGGGATCGCCAACGTCTTTTACATCTACCGGGAGAAGTTCGCCCGAAGCGTCATTCTGACCGGCTTCGTCACCGGCATGACCTTCACCAGCCTGTCGTCGGGCCCGCTGCTTACCGCAGCGGTCCAGCTCGGCACCATCGGCTGGGGCTGGATCACCCGGAACGCTTGGTGGGTGCTCATCGGCTTCGCGGTGCTCGGCTACGTGGCGATCGACCTCATGTCCAACCGCACCCCGGTTCAGGTACTGATCACCTATCTGACCTTCAACTCCGCCTCGGCCTACTGGCGGCTGCTCATCTGGGACTTCGGCAGCGCCGAGGTTCTGCGGCATCCGATCTTCGGTCTCGGGCTCAACGACTGGGCCCGACCCGACTGGATGTATACGGCCTCGGTCGACAACTTCTGGCTGCTGACCGCGATGCGCTACGGCCTGCCGGCCTTCCTGCTTCTGGCCGCAGGCATCGTAACAAACCTCGTTCAGATCGTCCGGGCGGACCTTTCCGACGGCCTCGCCGATTGCCGCCGGGGCCACGTGATCGCCTTGGTCGGCCTCGCCATAACACTCTGCACCGTTCACGCCTGGGGCGCGACCTTCGTCTTCGTGATGTTCTACATCGGCGCCGGCAGCTGGCTCTTCACCGGAATGGTGGCCGAACCGGTCGGAGCGACGGAGCGGGCCGCGATCCGGGGTCCGACGCGACCCCCGCGAGCACCGGCTCGGGGCGTCCCCGCCGATCCCGGCGAAGCGGCGATCCCCGATGCCGTGGCGGCGCGGAGCTCCCGGGGCGGACCCACCGAAGCCGAGCGCCTGGCGCGCCGGCGCGCGCAATATTCGGGAAGTGGCCGCGACGGCCGCCGAACCGGCTGAGAGTACGAGGATCCGATGCTTGACATGGTAAGAAAGCTCTTCCTGCTTCTCAACGCGAGAGAACGCCAGAGGTTCTACGCCGTGATGATGCTGGCACTCGTCAGCGGCATGCTCGAAATGGTAAGCGTCGCAGCAATCCTGCCCTTCCTCGCGGTGCTGTCCGATCCCACCCGGGTCGAGACACACGCCCTTCTTCACCGGATCTACGACGGGCTCGGCTTCACCACGACGATCGACTTCCTGGTCTTCCTCAGCCTCTGTGTGCTCGGGCTCGTTATTCTCAGCCTCTGCGTCCGGCTGGTCACGATCTACGCCATCGCCCGCTTCGCCAACATGCGGGCCTACAGCCTCTCGAGCCGGCTGATGGAGAACTACCTGCGCCAGCCCTATCCCTGGTTTTTGAGCCGCAACGGCGCGCACCTCTCCAAGGTGATCCTCGTCGAGGTGCAGCGGGTGGTGAACGAGGCGATCATGCCGGTGATGCTGACCCTCTCGCAATTCGCTCTGGTGCTGTCGCTTTTCGGCCTGCTCCTGGTGGTAGAGCCGACGATCGCGCTCCTCGCGGTGGTGCTCTTCGGCGGCAGCTATGTGCTGGTCTTCATCCTCGCCCGCCGGGCGCTGGCACAAATCGGCAGCGTCATCCTTGCCTCGAACGGCGAGCGCTTCAAGGCGGTGCACGAAGCGATGTCCTCGATCAAGGACGTGAAGATCCTCGGGGTCGAGCGGACCTTCCTCGAGCGATTCCGCAAACCCACCGGCGAGATGGCGATGGTCTCTTCGCGTGCCGCCGTCATCGGTGAGGCGCCGCGCTCGATCCTGCAGGCGCTGGCGCTCGCCGGCATGCTGGTGCTGATCCTGCACCTGCTCGTCAACCGCTCGGGTTCGCTCAACGATATCGTGCCGACCCTGGGAATCTTCGCCTTCGCCGGCCTCCGGCTCTTTCCGGCGCTGCAGACGATCTACCGCCAGATCGGGTCGCTGAAGGTGACCCAAGCCCGCGGTCGACGAGCTCTTCGCCGACATGATGGAGACCGAGGCCCAGGCGATGAGCCTGGCCGAAGGACCGCGCCCCCCTCCCCCTCGACCACCAGCTCGAGCTCGACGGCATCAGCTACGCCTATCCGGAGGCCAGCCGCACCGCGCTCCACGGCCTCGACCTCACCGTCCCCGCCCGCACCTCTATCGGCATCGTCGGCGGCACCGGCGCCGGCAAGACCACGCTCGTTGACATCATGCTCGGCTTGCTCTGGCCCGAAGAGGGCTCGATCCGGGTCGACGGGGTGCCGGTCACCCGGGAGAACCTGCGCGCCTGGCAGAAGAACATCGGCTACGTGCCGCAGCAGATCTCGCTGGTCGACGACACGGTCGCCGCCAACATCGCCTTCGGCATCCCGACCGAACGGATCGAAATGGCCGCCGTCGAGCGCGCCGCACGGATCGCCGAGCTGCACGACTTCGTCATGAGCGAACTGCCGGAGGGCTACGAGACCCCGGTCGGTGACCACGGGGTGCGGCTCTCCGGCGGCCAGCGCCAGCGGGTCGGCATCGCCCGCGCCCTCTATCACGACCCGGACATCCTGATCCTCGACGAGGCGACGAGCGCACTCGACAACCTCACCGAAAAGGCGGTGATGGACGCGGTGCATAACCTCGGCCAAGCCAAGACCATTATCATGATCGCCCACCGGCTGAGCACGGTGCAGGGCTGCGACACCATCATCATGATCGAGCACGGCCAGATCGTGGCCCAGGGAACCTATGCGGACCTCCTGGGCAAGAACGCCAAGTTCCGGGCGATGGCCGGTGCCGCGTCCTTCTGAGGCCGCAAGAGAGCGATGAAAGACCTGAGGATGAGCCCGGAAGGCCGCCTGGCGTTAGGAAGCTGGCCCGGCGTCGAGTCCGACCACAATCGTTTTCTACCCATCCTGCTTGACGCGCTGGAGACAGAAGGTGTCCGGGTCAAGAGCTTTCCCGGCAGCGCGGATATCGATCTCACCGGATTAGACGCGCTTCTCGTCCACTGGCCAGACAAGGTATTCTGGGAAGCCCGCAGCTCGCGTCGAAGCCGCAAACCTGATGGCGCGCCTCGTTGCGAAGCTCGCCACCCGGCCGCGGAGAACCAAGCTTGTCTGGATGGTACACGACCTCCGGCCGCACGACGGGCGCTGGTTCAAGCGCCTTACCTGGCCCTCCTATGCCGCCGTGATGGCCCGGCTCGCCGATGCTTCGCTCACCCTTTCCGAGGGCACCCGCGCGGCCGTCGCCGCGGCCTATCCGGCGCTCGGCCGCAAACCGATGGAGCACCTCTGGCATCCTGCCTATCCGGACGAGGCGCTTACCCCCGCGGCCCGGACGACAGCTCGCGCAGGTTTCGGCTGGACAGGAGACGAGCGGGTCTACGGCTACTGCGGCCAGATCCGGCCCTACAAGGGCGTCGAGGATCTGATCACTGCCTTCATGGGACTCGCCGACCAGAATGCCCGTCTCCTGATCGCGGGACGCCCGCAGAACGCCGCCCTCGCGGAAGCCCTGCGCAGCCTCAGCCGCGAGCGACCCGCGCATCCGCCTTGCGCTCGAAGACCTGACCCCCGAGGCGTTCCGAAGCAGCCTCGGCGCCTGCGACCTCGTGGTCGCACCCTTCCGAGACTATCTGCACTCGGGCTCGATTGTGCATGCGCTGAGCGCCGGTCGGCCCGTGCTCACGCCCGCAACTCCTTACGCGACCAGCCTCGCGGTCGAGCTTGGGCACCGGATTGGCTGCAGACCTATGAGGGCCGCTCACCCCCGCGACGCTCGCCGGCGCTCCGGTCCCCGCGACGGCGCTCGACCTCGGGCCGCTGGCGCCGGAAGTCGCCGCCCGGCGCCTCAGGCTTCCTCGAGAGCCTGACCGGCCGCCCTGTCCGCCCAAGAAAGCCTGATAATAAAAAGCGACCGCCTGCCCCTCGTAGCCGAGGGGCAGGCGGCGTGAAGGTCCCACGAACTGGTTCCGGCTCCTTACGAGCGGATTTGGTTCTTCGGGTCGTACCAGGTCTTCCAGGCCGTGGCGGCCGGGCCGATCTTGGGATACTGGCCCCGGACGATCACGTCATGGAAGCGGTCGAAGCGCCGACCGGCTGCCCGCCGTAGGCCCAGTGGGTCGGCTTCCCGTCGACCGGCCGCATATCGTAGAACGACGATGCCATGTAGGGGGCCGTGTAGTAGGCAAGCGACGCCGTGTGATCGGTATTCGTCATCGGGATGTTGAGGCCGTTCGCGCCCATGACGTATTGCCTGCATAGCCGCACTGGACATTGTAGGCGAGCTCTGTCCCCCCGTGGATTGAGACCTGGATGGTATGCTGGTCGCCGGGTATGTCGATGCAGCGGAGCACCGTGTTGTACCGCGCCGTGATACCGGTCATCCCGGACTCGGTCGTGATGCCGTGAAAGCTGTTCGAGCAGAAGAAGTTGTCGTGAAGATCCAGCCGGACCCGAGGACTGCCGCCGAACAATGACTGCCGCGGGAGCATAGCGAGCCCGGGACACCGGCGCCGCCCATGACCATGTGGACGTTGCCGACGACCTCCAGATCCACACCGACGCTGCCGCCGGAGTAGAGCTGGATGAAGTCGCCGTGGTCCCAGCCCGTAGATGAGTCCCACGTCGGATAATAGCGCCGGGCGTCCCAGTTTCGATAGAACTTGTTCCGGTGGCCCCAACCGTGGTGCATGAAGTCGCCCCCCGCATTCTCGCCGACGTTGTCGGAGATCTCGCAGTCCATTGCGCCGTTAATGTAGACGCCCTTGCCGCACGGACCCGAGATCAGGTTCATGTGAACCCGGCAGCCCGCGGGGCGCGGGATCCTTGTTGTTGATCTCGATGGCAAAGCTGACATTGTAGACCCAGCCGTTGCCGGACGCCGGGACAATGCCCCCGACATAGATGCGGCTGTACTCGATGCCGCAATTGGTCGCCGGCGCCATCTTGACACCATAGCTGGAGGCGCCCCCGATCGTGCGGTCCACATCGACCAGCTGGAAGGTGATGTTCCGGCATCCGGACAACTCGATGCCGCTGAACTTCGCCCCGAGGGCCTGGTCCTGGGACCGAAGAACGGTCTTGCCCGGTAGCTGTCTGCCGCTGAGGTTCAGGATGCCATAGTTGCCGCTCGGCAGGTCGATGATCCAGGTATCCGTCGAACCCGCCTAGATGCGGGAGTCGAGGGCAGCCTTCAGCGCCGTCTGGTTGGCCGCCAAGAGAACCTGGTTTGCAGTCGGGAGGCTTGCATCAGTCTCTTCGTCGGGACCGCGCTGTCGAACTTCGCTGGAACCTCCAGCGCCTCGGTGACCGTCCCGTTCGCCAGCTCGCGCCAGTACAGGTACAGATACTGGGTGACGCCCTCCTTGCCGCCGTTCGCGCTGTCCCAAGTCGCGTCAGCCCGGCCATCGTAGGACTCGAGGCCCGGCAGGGTGCGAATATTCACCGCGAAGCTGAGGCTCGGGTTCTCCTCAGCTCCGGATGAGCAGGAGTTCGTGCGTCTTGGGGATGGTGATCCCAGCCTTCAGAACGGTGCGAGCTCGCTGGATGTTCGCCCCGAGCGCGGAGCTGTAGATGACCCCGCCATCAGCCGCCGGCACACCCTTGAACTCGATCAGGTCGGGGGTGATGAACCCCGGATCGGTTGGGCCATTTGCCTCGATGGTCAGAAGGAAGCTTGCCTCGACCGAGCCGCCAGAATTTGTGGCGGTGACCGTGACTTCGGCCGAGAGCGCGGTCTCGGTGGAGATGGTTAGCACCCCCGTTGCCGTATCGATCCCGACGTCGGCGCCGGTGACCGAGAAGCTGAGGTTCTCGCCGGTGAAGACCAGCGCTGTGTCGATGGTCTGAACGCCCGGGCCTTGGTCAAAGATCTCCTCGGCGAGATCGCCCACGCGCGTCGGTGCGGCATAGGTCACGGTGAGCGCCGCGGTCTCGACGGCGACGCTGCCAGCCTTGTTCACCGCCGTCACCCGGCAGCTCAGCGCGCAGCGGTCATCCCTGGGAACCGGCACGTAGGACGCCGCGGTCGCCCCGTCGATCTCGACGCCGTTGCGCAGCCACTGCAGCGCCAGCACCGGCAGCGGCAGGCCGCTCCAGAGGCCGGTCCCGACGGTGAGCTCGCTGCCGATCGTGGCCGCGCCCTTGAGCGCGGGGGCGGCGATCATCGCCGGCGCCACCGGAATGATCTCGATCTCCGTGACGGTCAGAAGGAAGCTCGCGTCGGCCGAGCCCCCGGAGTTCGTAGCGGTGACCGTGACGGTCTCGCCGTCCCGTACCGCATCGGTCGGAAGGGTAAGGACGCCCGTCTTCGGGTCGATCTCGGCGCCGCCGCCGGCGACCGCGAAGTGCAGGCCCTCGCCGGCGAAGGCCGCCGCCGCCGCCACGCTTACCAGGTCCGCGCCCTTCTTGACGGCGACGTCGGCGAGTACATCGACCAACCTCGGCGCCGCCCAGATCACCCGGACCGCCTCCGGTTCGGCCGAGAGCGCGCCCGAGGCGTTAACCGCCGTCACCCGGCAGGTGATCTCCTGGCCGTCGTCGGCGGCCTGCGGCGCATAGGCAGCGCCGGTCTCGCCTTCGATCTCGGCGCCGTCGCGCAACCACTGCAGCGCGATCGCCGGCACCGGCTGACCGCCCCAGGTCCCGGGCACCACCTCGAGCGCGTCGCCGACGAAGCCGCTACCCCTGAGCTCGGGCGCGGTCAGGAGCACCGGGGCAGAGGCCTCCGGAGCGGCGGCGATGTTGAGCTTGAACGATTGCGCCTCGCCGCCATTCACCGGCTGCGCGGTAACGGTAATCGTGAAGCCGGCGCGGAGTGTCTCGGGGCTGAGGCCGAGCTCGCCGGTGGCGGAATCGAAACTCACCCCTTCGCCGGCCACGCTGAATCTCAGCGCCGAACCCTGAAAGAAAGACGATACGTTCAAGACGTGAACTCCTGACGTTTGGATCATAGAATTCGGATCGGGCCTAAACACAACCCGTTCAAAATCACTCAAGATTTACGAAAAATAGGTTCATGCCAACCGAACTGAGGCCGGCCGACCACGAACCCTCACTTGTAGACGGAGCGGGTTAAAGAACCCGATCCGACACGCACGGTCCGGCGAGATTTCGGCAACACCGCGCGGCGGTGATCGCCGGCCAATCGTTCGTTTTCCAACCCGGGCGGCGACCCTTCACCCGCTGGCGAATCCGCTCTATGCAAGACAACGCAATCTGCGCCGGGCCGCGCCAGAATCAATGGTGAACCCGGAAGGCACCAGAGCCGATAGGACAATTGTCACATGAATCAGTACCGGATCAGCTGTGCCGCCAATGTCCGGAGCATGATCAGTCTTGATGACATACAGGCGCGACGCCGGCCGGGGAATAGCGATACCCGATCAGACGAGTTGGAGGGGCAACCCGAACGCCCGCCCATCCGCGAAGGCAAGTCCGGCGCATACCAACCGCAGATTTCATGCGCATTGTAGTTCTGGATAGCTTACGCGGCCTTTTTGCGGTGGCAATCGTTCTACTGCACGGCCCGTTCCAAGGTTATATCCATTACAATGCCTTCATTGAGAACAGTGCGGTCTTTGTTGACTTCTTTTTCGTACTGAGTGGTTTCGTGATCGCCCTCGCCTATGGCGAGCGAGTGCGCACCAGCCGCGGCCTCGCCGGCTTCCTGATCCGGCGGACTGGGCGGCTCTGGCCATTCCACCTTTTCGTGCTCCTGCTGTTCTTGCTGGTTTTGGCGGCCAAGCTTATCGCAGATCGCCTCGGCCTGTTCTCGCCAGACCTGCTCTATTCCATTCCCGAGATCCAACGTTACGCCCTCGAGAATATCTTCCTCGTGCAAGCCTTTCGCAACGACACCGTCTTCTGGCTGAACTTTCCATCTTGGAGCATCAGCGTCGAGTTTTGGGTCTATGTCGTCTTCGGAATCCTCTGCCTGATGCCGCGCCTTCTACCTCTCGCGGCCGTGGCCATTATGCTAATCACTACCCTCGTCATCCTGAAAGTGTTCGATCCGGGTTTTGGCCACTTCTTCGGAGATGGACTCTTTCGCGGCTTTAGCTATTTCTTCCTCGGTTACTTCACCTGCGTGCTCTGGCGCCGCATTGGGCACTACCAGTTGCCGGTGCCGCATCTCCTGGAAACCGGCTTGATTGTCATGGTGATCTGGCAGGTCACATTCCCCTCGAACTCTCCGCTGACCTTCTATCTGTTGCCCATGACCTTCGCCGTGACGATCTTGGTTTTTTCCTTCGAGGCGGGGCTGGTGTCCCGGCTTCTCAAGACCCGGCCGTTTCTTGTGCTTGGTTCGCTATCGTTCTCCATCTACATGATCCATGTCTTAGTCTACAGCACCCTCGGCATCCTGCTTCGTATGGTGGAGCGTTTCTTGCATCTCGAACTGCATTCTCCGGATTTGCGGAACCCGGCGGCCAACGATCTCGTCGATTTTGGATCCCCGATCATGAATGATTTGGTCATGGTAGCCGTCACGGGCCTCGTAGTGGTCTGCGCTTCCTTGACCTATCGACTGATCGAGATCCCCGGACAGAAGTTGGCGCGTGACATTGCGCGGAACCTCGAATCCCGCTCGGGCGCAGAGCAACTGAGTAGCCCGTTCAGCCCGCCTCTCCGAGCAGCCGGTCGAAATACCCGATCGTGCGCTCGAGACCCTGCGTCGAGCGCCACCGTCGGCTGCCAGTCGAGGAGCCGCTTCGCCTGACTGATGTCCGGCTGGCGCTGCATCGGATCGTTCTCCGGCAGCGGCCGGATACACGATCTCCGACCGCGAGCCGGTCAGCGCCAGCACCTTCTCGGCCAGCTCGCGGATGGTGAACTCGCCGGGGTTGCCGAGGTTGACCGGCCCGGTCACCTCGTCGGGGCTCGCCATCAGCCGCAGGAACCCCTCGATCAGGTCGTCGACATAGCAGAAGCGAGCGGGTCTGGCTGCCGTCGCCGTAGAGGGTGATCGGCTCGCCCTTCAGCGCCTGCACGATGAAGTTCGACACCACCCGCCCGTCGTTGGGGTGCATCCGCGGCCCGTAGGTGTTGAAGATCCGCACCACCTTGATCCGCAGCTCGTGCTGCCGGTGATAGTCGAAGAACAGCGTCTCGGCGCAGCGCTTGCCCTCGTCGTAGCAGGAGCGCGGCCCGATCGGGTTGACGTTGCCCCAGTAGTCCTCGGTCTGCGGATGCACGCTCGGGTCGCCATAGACCTCGCTGGTCGAGGCCTGGAAGATCTTCGCCCGCACCCGCTTGGCGAGCCCCAGCATGTTGATCGCCCCGTGCACGGAGGTCTTCGTCGTCTGCACCGGGTCGAACTGGTAGTGGATCGGCGAGGCCGGGCAGGCGAGGTTGTAGATCTCGTCGACCTCGACGTAGAGCGGGAAGGTCACGTCGTGGCGCATCAGCTCGAAGCCCGGGTGCGTCCAGCAGGTGCGCGACGTTGGCCCGCCGGCCGGTGAAGAAGTTGTCGACGCAGAGCACCTCGTGCCCCTCGCCCACCAGCCGCTCGCAGAGATGGCTGCCGAGAAAACCCGCGCCGCCGGTGACCAGGACGCGCTTCGCCATCGTCATCGCACTCATGTCCGCACTACTCCACTCGTTTCTTTGCCCGCCGCTGATACGGCCCACTCGTGCCTAACCTGCCCAACTCCCAAACCGGATTAACGGCGATGTTCCGCGCGCGGAACATCCCTCAGGGCCGCCTGATCGCCCATTGCCGATCGTTCGCGCTCGAATAGACCAGCCCGAAATCCGTCGCGGCGCAGAATTCCTCGATGGCCTGGCGCACACCGTAATGCACATGGCTCGGGTCATCCCGCCAGTCGTCCCCGCAGATGATGCCCTCGGGCCTCACCAGCGCCGCGGCCAAGGCCAGCTCCTTGACTGTCTGCTCGTAGGTATGGGTGGTATCAAAGTACATCCAGTCGAAATAACCCTCGGCGAACGTCGGCAGGATCTCAGGTCGTCGCCAATGTGGAGCACCACCGCGCCATCCGCGAGCGCGGCTTCGAGCCGCTTCATGATCCGGGTCAGTGCGTTGACCGTCGAACGATCTCCTGCGCCCCAGTTCCATTTGACGGCCCAAGTGGTACCAGGGATCGATGATATGCAGCTTCCGGGGCTTAGTGATCTCACAGCAGAACCGGCGTGAAGTAACCCTTATGCACGCCGACTTCGGCCCCGATCCCGCCTTTTGGCAGTATGCTCTCCAGGAACCCTACCCGACCGGAGGGGCCGCGCTCGTCCGGGGGAAGGTCGAAGCCGATCTTCCGAGCAATCCGCCGGTCACAAGCGCACTCATGCATCACTCCCCACGCCTGAGCCGGCAAAGCCTGCCGGCTCAGCCCTCTAACATAACGAGGGTTGGCTGCAACCTGGCAGGGGCGCCCTCGGCTGAACGGATCTCCCGCTCCGGCCTTCTGCCCGCACCCGGGCGAAGGCCAGGAACGCCGCCTCCGGGCTGCGGATCTCCGGGCGCCCGCTCGAGAGCCAGAGCCGCCGCCACTCGGCCTCGAGCCAGTAGGGATCGGCCCCCGGCGCCACGCCGCGCACCCGCTCGAAGACCTCCGGGTCGAGCCGGGGCCCCTCCCCCGGCGCCGCCGCCAGCCGCGATCGCGCGCGCACCAGCACCAGGTCGCCCTCGATGAGATCCAGCGTGTAGTCCGGCAGCCCGTCCTCCTCGGCCATGTCGCGGATCATCTTGCGGAACACCCGCCGCGGGCTGGTCGACCCCGACTTCTTCAGGAGCGTCTCGAGCCCGATCTTCCACTCCGCCTGCCGGCCGCAATGCTTGCGGGCGATCTCGTAGACCCGCCGCTCCAGCGGCTTGCGGAGCCGGAAGTAGTCCTTGTGCAGCGTCAGCACCGATTCCGACACCACCGAGCGGTACATCCAGTCCGACAGCGTCACCGTCACCAGGATCATCCGGCCGCCCTTGGTCTTGCGCAGGATCTCCCAGGCGTCGATCAGCCCGAAGCCGCGGGTCGACTCCACCCCGCCGGTGGCGATGTTGGTGACGATCCGCGTCCCCGACAGCCGCTCCAGCGCCTCGCGCAGCCGCCGGTAGCTGTCGCCGCTGGTCTCCCGCTGGGTGGCGACCAGGAGGTCGTGGGCCTTGAGGTGCAGGACCGGCGAGGTCGGCCGCCCGGCCTTCAGCGCCGCCATCAGCTGGCTCACGCAGTAGATCAGCACGTCCTTGTCGTGGATCGTCGCCAGCCCCTTCACCGACGGCGTCACCTCGATCACCGCGTCGCGGTGCTCGTAGCGCAGCACCCGCCGGTCCGGCCGGGTGGCGAGGCTGAACATCGGGTGCTCCATCGACGCCATGTCGTCCTTGGGCCAGCCCCAGGGCAGGTCGCAGATGAAGAAGTCGGCCATGGCTGCCGGCACGGGAACGCCCACGGATTTCCCGGCGGGCGCCGGCCTCTGCTCTCTCTGCCCCATGAAACGGTGGTCCGTTTTCTATCGTGGTTTCAGTGACACCCACGCTACGGACCTGTGGATAACGGCGCAATCGCCTTTTCGGGGTTCCGGAGTTGCCCGCCTCGTGGTTTCGGAATCGCCCTATCGTGGTTCCGGAATCGCCCGAGGCCCTCGCGGCCCCGATTCCGCCTTTTCCGCCAAGGTCTTGGCGACGACGCTCCCGCCCGTAACACAGATCTAACACCATACTAACACCGAAAAAAGTTGCGGCGCCCCACCTTCCCCGGGCAAAACAGCCTCGAAACCCCGCGACTCTGCTGAGAAAATCGCCGCGCATCCCGGTTTCGCTTCCATGTACCGCGAATCGTGCTACATTGCCGAAAACGCGGCATATGAGGCCCGAGCAGCCATGTCCCAGCCCACCGACGCGGCGCTGCCGCCGTACTTCAGCATCTCGCCCGACACCGCGCTCGCTGAGCTCGGCCCGGCCACCGGCACCCGGGATCTGGCCGCCATCGCCGCCGCCTGCGCCCGCGGCCGCGACGACCTGGTCAGCCGCGGCCACCGCACCGACGGCCGCAAGGAGCTGCGGCTGTTCTCCACCTGGGAGATCACCCGCTACCTGATCCCGGTGGCGCCCGCGCATTTCCGCCGGGTGCTCCGCGGCAACCCCGACCTGCCCCAGGGCCGCGCCGAGACCGAAGGTGGCGCCAAGTGGTTCACCCTCGACGAGGTGCTGCGCCTTCGCGCCCACTTCGCCGCCGAGGGCAGCCGCGCCAAGGAATACCGCCCCTACCGCCCCGAGGGCCTGCCGGCGAAGATCTGCGCGGTGGCGAACTTCAAGGGCGGCGTCGGCAAGACCTCGACCGCCGCGCACCTCGCCATGTCCGCGGCCCTCGACGGCTACCGGGTGCTGGTCGTCGACCTCGACAGCCAGGGCTCGATGACCAGCGTCTTCGGCGGCCGGGTCGAGGACGAATGGGGCACGGTGTTTCCGCTCATCGCCCGCGACTACGCCCTGGGCCTGCGCGAGGAGAACCGCCGCCGGGCCGAGCGCGGCGACGCCCCGCAGCCGCTCGAGGAGATGCTCGACACCGCGCTCACCAAGACCGCTGCGGACGTCATCCAGCCGACCCACTGGCCGAACATCGACCTCGTCGGCGCCCAGCTCAACCTCTACTGGGCCGAGTTCCAGATCCCGGTCTGGCGCATGGCCTTGCGCGGCTGGAAGCTCTGGGACGCCCTCGGCAACGCGCTGGAGCGCGACAAGGTGCTCGACGCCTACGACCTCGTCATCCTCGATACCCCCCCAGCGCTCGGCTACCTCACCATCAACGGCCTCGCCGCCGCCGACATCCTCCTCGTCCCGCTCGGCGCCAGCTTCCTCGAGTTCGACTCGACGGGGCGCTTCTTCGACATGCTGCACTCGACCTTCCAGTCGATCGAGGACGGCGAGAACCTCGCCGCCCGCGCGCTGGGGCGCCCGGAGATCCGCTTCGAATGGGACGCGGTGCGCGCCGTCATCACCCGCTACGACGCCGGCCAGCAGGCCGAGCTCGCCAGCCTGATGCAGGCCTACCTCGGCCGCACCCTGTCGCCCTGGCGCCAGGACTTCACCGCCCTCGTCGGCCAGGCCGGCGAGCAGGCCGGCGGCATCTACGAGGCCGATTACCGCGACTTCAACCGCGACACCTATGCCCGCGGCCGCCGCACCTTCGACGAGACCTACGCCGCCTTCAAGCGGCTGCTCGTCGCCAGCTGGCGCCGCGACGAGACCGCCCTCCGCGAGAAGGAGATCGCCTGATGGCCCGCCGCAGACTCGCCCCCGTGTCCATGGAGCCCGCCGAGACCACGGATGTTCCGCGCGCGGAACATTTCGGGGATCCGTTCCGCGCCAGCCCCACCGCCCCGATCGCCCGGGTCGCCGCCGAGGCCGCCGGCACCGCCGCCCTCCGCGAGCTCTCCGACACCCTGGAGCGCGCCCGCGAGACCGGCCGCATGGTCCTCGACCTCCCCCTCGACGCCATCGCCCCCGACCACCTCGCCCGCGACCGCATCGCCGCCGAGGACGCCGAGATGGCGACCTTGCGCGAGTCGATCCGCACCCACGGCCAGCGCACCCCGGTCGAGGTCACCCCCCTCACCGGCGCCCTGCCCTACGGCCTGATCTCCGGCTGGCGCCGCCTGCAGGCGCTGAAGTCGCTCCATGCCGAGACCGGCGACGCCCGCTTTCGCCACCATCCAGGCCCTGGTCCGCCGCCCGGAGACCGCCCGCGACGCCTACGTCACCATGGTCGAGGAAAACGAGATCCGCCTCGGCCTCAGCCAGTACGAGCGCGCCCGCGTCGCCGCCCTGGCCACCGAGCGCGGCGTCTTCGAGACCGAGAAGGAGGCCCTCCTCGCCCTCTTCGCCACCGCCAGCCGCCCCAAGCGCTCGCGCATCCGCGCCTTCCTCGAGATCTACCACGCCCTCGACGGCACCCTGCGCTTTCCCGCCGCCCTCCCCGAACGCCTCGGCCTCGCCCTGGTCGAGCGCCTCCGCGCCGGCGACGCCGCCCGCATCGCCGCGGCCCTCGCGGAGGCCGCCCCCGACACCGCCGAGGCCGAGCAGGCGCTCCTCGCCCGCCTGGTGCAGCCACCGAAGGCCCCACGCCCCGCCGCCCCCCGCCGCGAGATCGCCCCCGGCGTCACCCTCGAGCAGACGCTGAAAGGCCGCACCCTGACCCTGAAGCTCACCGGCATCGACGCCGACCGCGCCGCCCGCGTCGAAGCCGCCCTCGAAGCCGCCCTGGAGCCGGTTTTCACGGCGAAATAGCCCCTCCAGGGTCAGGGGAGAGAACCCTCACACGTTCCGCGCGCGGAACATTTCATGCCCTGCCTGCCTGCGCACCGGCCCAAGGAAGTGACGAGCGAACAGGCCGCATCCTGTGGGGGTTTGACGAGGCGGAGAACCGGTTGCACGCAGTGTGAGATCAGCGCCTCCGGGAACGTTGGCGGCAGGAGCAGCGGACAAGGCAGGCGCACCACTCGTCCCGTCCCCGTCCTGATTAAGATCAGGTTGCGGCAAGGAGCAGTCTGACTCCATGATCCCTCATTGTGACGAGAGTGTGACGTGCACGCGAAATCGGCACGGCCAACCGTAGAGCCGGAGAGCAAGATGGACGTTCGGTTTCTTGGGTATGAGGGACGCGACCGAGAAGTCATCGACTACCACATGACCTCCCTGCCGGGGACGCGATTCTCGGTTCGTGGTCCCTTGCCGCTCAGCTTGGAGCCCGGAAGCTACTTCGCCGCGGTGGGCGCCGCCCAGACCTTCGGTTGCTACTGCGAACAGCCGTTCCATGCGATCCTGGGGCGCCGGATCGGTCTCCCCGCGCTTAACCTCGGCATGGCCGGCGCCGGCCCGGAGTTCTTTGCGGCGCAGGAGGGCATGATCGAATACATTAATCGTGCCCGGTTCGCGGTCCTGCAGGTGATGTCGGCACGGAGTCAGAGCAATTCCCTCTACGAGTGCGGAGGGCTCGAGTATGTCACGTTGCGGGCGGACGGCAGGAAGCTGGGGGCGGAAGAGGCCTTTGAGGAACTGATTGGCAAAGTGCCCACAAAGGGGAGCTCGCTGGCCGAGCGGGCGGCGCGAAAGGCAAGGAACTTGCTGGCGCGGCCACGAGTGCGATCGCTGACGAGGGAAATCCGCGCGAACTGGACCGCCTCGAACCTGCGACTCCTGGACCGGATAGAGGTGCCGACGGTGCTCTTCTGGTTCTCGCAGCGCGGCCCCGCCTACCAGGAGGACTACACGAGTACGTGGAAGCTTCTCGGTCTGTTTCCGCAGCTGGTCACGCCCGAGATGCTCGCCCCAATCATCCCCCGCGCCGCTGCCTACGTCGAGTGCATCTCGGCGCGCGGCATGCCCCAGAAGCTCTTCAGCCGCTTCACCGGCGAGCCGGTGACCACCCCGCCATTCGAGAATGCCTACTACCCGTCCCCCGAGATGCAGGAGGACGCTGCGAACGCGCTGGAGGAGGTTTGCCGCAAGCTCGCGGCCGAGTCTGGGGCAGGCGAATCCTCGAGCAGCAGGTAACACGTTGGCCTGACTGGTAACTCACCGGAGGCGTAGGCCGAGGGCCCTCCGCCTCAGTGCTCGCCACCGACGGGCGCCCGCCCGGACAAGGCGATCCGTCCGCGACTGGGCCCGGAGGGGCCGCTCAAGCAGCAACTCCGCGATGAGATCGATGGCATCATCGAACCCGACGGCTTCGCCGTCGCACGTCGACGCGACCGGCGGGTCGAAAAGCCGCGAATCTTCCGGGAAGTGACGGAGACGCACCCTCTCGTTGCAGTTGGCAAAGCGCGCGAGAAACGCCTGCCGCTCGGCGAGGCTCATCGTCGAGGGCGCGCCGGTAGAGCGTTGCTCAAGAAGCCTTACGAGTTCTATGCGCTGAGGAAGGTAGCCGTCCTTGCCCCAGGAGGCTACCCGGGCGTTGATCGCCTTCAGCAGCATCAGGTTGCGCGCGTCGAGCGAGCGGTTGAGCGCCGGGGGCATGATGCCGTCCTTGATGATCGGCAGCCCTGCTGCCACGAAGAAGTCGGTCACCAGAGAACCGCCCGGCGGCTGGTAGCGGCGCACTGTTACGTGCTCCAGGCCGAAGGGAACCTCCCATCGACTCAGGCACTCGTCGAAGTCGAACCAGGACACATTGCCGAGCCAGTCGCGCTCGAGGGTGCCGCCGCTCTTGATGTATGTGGAGTAGAGACTGAGGAGCAATTCGTCTTGGCGACGCAGGAAGATCACCACGTCGATCCGGTCTGCCAGCGGTGCGAGGGCCTCGCGCAGAGCCGCCACCGGAGGCCCGTGCAGCCGCGACGACAGGTGCTCGCTTGACAGGAGGAGAGTCTTGCCCGCGGCCTCCCGTGATAGGGCCGCAAGTCGGCGCATAACGTCCGCGCGATAGCGGCGCTGATCTTGCTCTCCACGCCAGCTCTCGGTGGGACCGACGTGCTGCAGCCATGCCAGATCACCGAAGGCCGCGGCGAGCGCGAGATGGTTGTTCGGCCCGAACTCGTCGGGGTAGAACACCCCTCGGTTACGAAGTGCCTGCCGATTGAGGGCGCAGAAGGCCTGGATCGTGGTGGTTCCGGTCTTCTCGGCGCCGATGTGAAGCACGATGCGGGCGGCGCGGCGCGGAGCGGAATCAGCCATCGCGGCGCCATCCAAGCCAGATGGCAGGACGGCTACAAAAACGGTATACGACACCTACACATCGCGGCACCACGCTCATCATACTCAGTGACGTCCCAATACTTTGGTCGGCTACAGGGTCTTTCATAAGTGTGCGGGCCGTCAACGCTCACTCAACGCAGTCCTGTCATCCGACAAGAAGGGCGGAGTTTTGCTACCCGCCTGCGGTCAGTGCCCCGCTCCTCATTATGCCGTAGCAGCCGGACTCTTGCCGGGCGATCCATACTGCGGCCAAAATCAGAAATATCAAATACATCAATTAGATGAGTATTCCTAATGGCGGAGAGAGAGGGATTCGAACCCTCGAGACGGTTTCCCGCCTACACACTTTCCAGGCGTGCGCCTTCGACCACTCGGCCACCTCTCCGGTGGCGGACAGAAAGCACTTCCGCTCCGGCAGTTCAAGCCTTGGCCCTGCCCACAGCCTGTCCTAACCTGACCCACGTGGATGCGAAGGCACAGAAGAGCGCCCGCACGGGCAGGCGCCGGGTTCTGAAGCTCGGCGCGGCGGGGATCCTCGCCTGGACGATGCCGGTGCCCGGTGCGGTGGCGCGGGGGGTACCCCCGCCGGTCCCGGTCGGGCGCGGCCTCGTCGACGGCAGCGGCCGGGTGCACAGCGTGCCGAACCTCTATCTCGGTGGCTCGAGCACCTTCGCCACCGGCAGCTGGATCAACCCGACCTATACCATCGTCCAGCTCTCCCTGCGCCTCGGGGACCACCTCGGGGCGCGCCGGAAGGCGTGATGCGGGACCCGCCGGACCCACTCGGACTCCGCAGGATACGCATTAACGATTAAGCTCCCATCAAGATCGTATGGGCGCTTTCCAGCCGCCTTCCAGCCCGGCCAGATCCCCGTAAACCTTTGGTGCCCCGCCGGATTCCCGCGCCGATCCGCCCCGATCCCTGCGGGCTCAGTCGATCAGGTCGGGATGGAACTTCAGGCCGGCGAGGTAGGCCCCGTCGGTCGACTGCACCCAGTAGCGCCGCCGGGGCGGCCCGAGCGCCATGAGCTCCGGCACGGTCAGGAAGTCCCAGTCGGGCCGGGCGGCGAGCACCGCCTCGACCGCCGCGAGCATCGGGCCCCGGTCGCGGCAGGCCTCCGACTGGAAGCTCGCCAGCGTGTCGTGGAGGAGCACGATCGCGCCCGGGTGCAGCCCCTCGAGAATCCGCCCGGCGATGGCCGGGCCGTCATCCTCCGCCCAGTCGGCGCCGACGACGCTCCAGGCGACCACCGTGTAGCCGAAGCGGCGGGCGGCGAGGTGGCTGGTGAGGCTCTGGTCGCCGTAGGGCGGCCGCATCATCGCGAGCGGCCGGTCGATCGCCGCCGCCGCCCGGCGGAGCTGGTCGCTGACCCCGGCGAAGCTGAGGCGGGGCAGGGCAGGGTGGTCCCAGCTGTGGTTCCCGATCGCGTGGCCTTCGTCCAGCAGCCGCGCCACCAGCGCCGGGTGCTTCGCCGCCCGCTTGCCGACCAGGAAGAACGTGCCCTTGGCGCCGTGGCGGGCGAGAAGCTCGAGAAGCGCCGGCGTGGTCTCCGGATCCGGGCCGTCGTCGAAGGTGAGCGCCGCCGCCGGCTCGCCGGTGCGCACCCCCGTCACGGTGCCGAGGAGCCGGGTCTTGACCCGGTCGACGAAACTCACCGGGCCGCCTGCGGCGAGTGGAGAAGGAGAGAAACTGACTTCAATCGAGCGCCATTGAACCCCGCAGGCCATTCACCTGTAATCAAAATCGTCTCCGGCATGCCGGTGCAAGTGGTGCGGCAATGCCTCACTTGTCGGAGGCGTGCGGAGCATAGGGCGGTACCCGGTAGCGCAGCATGCCAACGAGCTGGCCGCTGAGCCGCCCGGCGCCGGCGCGCAGCCGGGCGGCGCTCAGCATGGTATCGGGCGCCGGCCGCAGTCCCTTGCGGAGATGGTAGTGGACATAGGGCCGCACCCGGTAGCGCAGCATGCCAACGAACTGGCCGCTGAGCCGCCCGGCGCCGGCACGCAGCCAGGCGGCGCTCAGCATGGTGTCGGGCGCCGGCCTCAGTCCCTTGCGGAAGTGATGGTGCAGGAGCCGGCGCCAATTTCTAAGGTAGTGCCGCCAGCCGCCGGCGAAGCAGATGCCCCGGTCGCGATAGCGGCGGACCAGCTTCATCTCGTAGTGGCCCCAGTTGTAGTTCTGGCGGAAGATCGGCGCCAGGTCCGCCCGGGCCCGCACGTGCATCACTGCCTCGGGCACGAAGTGGATCTCGTGCCCGGCGAGTTGCGCGCGCAGGCTGAACTCGGCATCCTCGAGATAGGCGAAGTCAGGGTCGAAGCCGCCGATCTCGTCCACCACCCGGCGCCGCACCCCCATGGTGCCGCCGCCGACATGGACGAAATCCGGCAGGAAGGCGACGCGCTCGAGCCCGGCATTTTGCAGGTCGCCCCGGGTCCCGCGGATCCAGCCGCTGTTCAGCCGGTCGAAATCGATGCGGCAGGCGACGAGGGCGTGCGTGTCGAGCGCCTCGCCCATGGCGGCGAGCCAGCCCGGCGCCGGTACGTCGTCGGCGTCGCAGAACACCACTGCCGGTGCCCGGGCGCCGGCAATACCGATGTTGAGGGCAAAGGGTTTCCCCCGCTTCGCGGCCGCGTCCACGACCCGCATCCGCATCTCCGGATGCGCCGCGGCCACCGCCCGAAACAGCGCCGCCGAGCCGTCGGTCGAGCCGTTGTCGGCCAGCACGATCTCCCAAGGCCGGTCCCAGCGCTGCGCCAGAAGTCCCTCGAGGGTCTCCCGGAGCGTCCCGACGCCGTTCCGGCAGGCGATGACCACGCTGAGGGCGGGGGTGGTCTCGGGCATGGCCGCCTCGGACACGTCCGTGGCCTCGGCCATGCGGGACGGGCCTCCAGGATAGGCGAAGGGCAGGGGGGCCAGTGACGGGCGCTTCCCGGTCACTCTTGCACCCCTGGACGTTCCCCGCGAGTGTCGGGAGCGAGGCGAGGCAGAAAGCGGATCAACCATGAACAAACAACCCGATCTGACAACCGGCATTTCCCATGCAGGCGGCTCACCCTACCAAAATCCGGCGCCATGCAGTAGAGGGGACCGCCGGTTTGCGGGGTTAAGTGGTGAACGGATTGGTTTTCGGTTTCGGCGGCGGGACGGCGGGCAGAGGCGGAATGCCCGGGGTTGATCGCGTGCGCGCGGGCAGTCTGCAGCCGGCCCCGGAGGCACGTCCGGAAATGCCGCCGGGGGAGGCCCCGGGCTGGCCGGGAGAGGGCAGGGCGGTCCTGATCGTGGTGGAAAACCTGCCGGTGCCCTTCGACCGGCGGGTCTGGCTCGAGGCGACGACCCTCGCCGCCGCCGGCTATACCGTCTCGGTGATCTCGCCCAAGGGCAAGGGCTTCGATGCCGACTACGAGCTGCTCGACGGGGTGCATGTCTACCGCCATCCCATGCCCCCCGACGGCAACGGCGCGCTCGGCTACCTGCGCGAATATTCCGCCGCGCTCTGGCACGAGCTGCGCCTGGCCTATCCGGGTCCGCCGCGAGCGGGGCATCGACGTCCTGCAGGGCTGCAACCCGCCGGATCTGATCTTTATCGTCGCCTGGGCGCTCCGGCCCTTCGGCGTGCGCTACCTTTTCGACCACCACGACGTCTGCCCGGAGCTCTACGAGACCAAGTTCGGCCGCAAGGGCGCCTTCTGGGGGCTGATGCGGACCTTCGAGTGGCTGACCTTCCGCACCGCCAGCGTCTCGATCGCCACCAACGACAGCTTCGCCGCCATCGCCCGCGACCGCGGTGGCATGGCGACCGAGGACGTCTTCGTGGTGCGCTCTGCACCCAGGACCGAGACCTTCCGCATCGGCCCCCCCGACCCGGCGCTCAGGCAGGGCTTCGCCCATCTCGTCGGCTGGGTCGGGGTGATCGGACAGCAGGAGGGGCTCGACCTCCTGGTCGCCGCCGCCGACCACCTGATCCGCGACCTCGGCCGCGACGACGTGCATTTCGCCATCATCGGCTTCGGCCCGCACCTGCCGGTGATCGAGGCCGAGGTGGCGCGCCCGCGGGCTCGGGCGGCATTTCACCTTCACCGGGCCGCAATACGGCGATGACCTGCTCGCCTGGCTCAACACCGCCGACATCTGCGTAAGTCCCGATCCGAAGACCGCGATGAACGACATCTCCACGATGAACAAGGTCGTCGAGTACATGACCCTGAAGAAGCCGGTGGTGCAGTTCGACCTGAAGGAGGGCCGCGCCTCGGCGGGTGATGCAGCGCTCTATGCCCGCGAGAACGATCCCGTGGACTTTGCGGAGAGGATCGCCGAGCTCCTCGACGACCCGGGCCGGCGGATGGAGATGGGCGAAACCGGCCGGGCCCGGGTCGAGGACGGGCTTTCTTGGGCGCACTCGGCGCCGCGGCTGCTGGCCGCCTACGACCGGGTCTTCGCCAAGAAGGCCGGGCGATGAGCGCCGACGGCACCGTCGTCGGCCCGGCCGCGGGGGGCGGGGAGGGCAGGGCGGCGACCACCTCCCCGGTCCTCTCGATTCTGGTGATCAGCTACAACACCCGGGAGATGACCCTCGCCTGCCTGCGCAGCGTTGTCGAAGAGACCCGCACCCCCTACGAGCTCATTGTCCTCGACAACGCCTCCATAGACGGCTCGGCCGCGGCGATCGCAGCGGAATTCCCTGACATCCGGCTGATCGCGAGCGCCGAGAACCTCGGCTTCGCCGAAGGCAACAACGTTGCGGCCCGCGAGGCGAAGGGCGAGTACCTCCTGCTCCTGAACCCCGACACGCTGGTCTTGAGAGGTGCGCTCGACAAGCTCCTCGCCTTTGCGAAGGCCGAACCGCAGGCCGGCATCTGGGGTGGGCGCACGCTTTACGCCGACGGCAGCCTCAACCCGGCCTCCTGCTGGCGGCGGCTCGACCTCTGGGCGCTCGCGATGCGGGCGACCGGGCTCGCCGGCCTGTTCCGCGACAGCCCGATCTTCAACGCCGAGGCCTACGGCGGCTGGCGTCGCGACACCTCCCGCGAGGTCGACATCGTCACCGGCTGCCTGTTCCTGATCCGGCACGAGAGCTGGGACCGCCTCGGCGGGTTCGATTCGAGCTACGTGATGTACGGCGATGAGGCCGATCTCTGCCGCCGGGCGCAGGCGATGGGGCTCCGGCCGATGATCACGCCCGAGGCCGAGATCGTGCATTACGCCGGTGCCTCGGAGACGGTGCGCGCCGACAAGGGGGTGCGGCTCTACAAGGCGCTGATGACGCTGATCCAGCGGCACTTCCCGCCCTGGCAACGGCCGCTCGCCCGCGCGCTCCTGCTCGCCACGCCGATGACCCGGGCGCTCGCACTCCGCGTCCTTCCCGCGAGCCATTCCGGCGCCGAGGCGGGCTGGCGCGAGCTCTGGGCCCGCCGGGCAGAATGGCGCAATGGCTATCCCGATCTTTCGGGTAAAGGCTGAACTCGGATCCCGCTCCGGCCGCTCATTCCGGGATGAAGCGCGGCAGGCGGTCGACGGCCTCGGCGAGGAAGCGCTGCAGCCGGGCGTCGGCCTCGGCCACGCCGTTGGCGCCGGGGCCGACGGCGGTGATCACCCGGACCAGCCCGCCGTCGGAGCGGCCCATGGTCATGCCGTCGGCCACCGTGTGGAACTTGACGGCGAAGTCGCCGGTGAGCTGCCGGCCATGGCCCTCGAACCAGTAGTAGACCAGCTGCTTCTCCAGGCCCTTCTGGATCAGGGCGCGGTTGAGCTTGAAGGTGCCGAAGGAGGTCCCGGGCAGGGTGACCTCGGTCGGGTCGATCGAGAACACCTCCCAGCCGGCGCCGGGCAGGCAGGCCGCCGGGGAATGCACCGCGGCGCCGTTGGTCTGCTTCTCGTAGTAGGTCAGGAAGAAATCCACCCCCGCGGCCTCGTCGGGGCTGCGGTAGAAGGCGGAGAGATAGTCGTCGGCGCCGAGCGTCGCCTCGACCTGCGGGTCCAGCGTCGAGGTGACGCCGGTCCAGTCGCCGATCTGCCGCGGAAACTGGCTGAAGGCATCGCGCTGCGGCAGCGTCACGCTGCGCGCCGGGGTCACCACCCAGGCCGCCGCGATCGCCGCGGTGAGGCAGGCGGCGACGATCAGCCCCCGCGAGGCCTCGGTGTCGCGGACCCGGGCGATCTGGGCCCCGAGCCCGGAGAAGTCGAGCTCCAGCGCCTCGCCGAGCGGCCGGCGGTCGCCGGAGAGCCACTGCATCACCTTGGCCATGCCGAAGAGGATGGCGATGCAGGAGAGAAAGATCACCCAGCCCTCGAAGATGTGCAGGAAGCCCTCGGCCTGCTCGATGCCGTAGCGGTCGACCAGGATGCCGATGATGCCGATCCTGACCGAGTTCATCAGCACCGCCAGCGGGATCGCCGAGAAGAGCAGCACCATCTTGTGCCAGACCGGCCCGCGGTAGAGGACGGCGAAGACATAGGTGAAGCTCATGATCGGGAAGAGGTAGCGCAGGCCGGAACAGGCCTCCGCCACCTGCAGCTTGTAGACCCCGAGGTCGATGATGTTGCCGTCGAGGAAAACCGGCACCGAGGCGAGCTGAACCAGCGCCACCCCGAGCTCCGAGGAGACCAGTTGCAGCGAGGTGTTGACCTTCCAGTAAAGGAACTGCGGCAGCGGCAGCATGAAGACGAGGTGCAGCACCGAGGGCCAGAAGATCAGCCCCCGCTTCCAGCCGAAACCGGTGAGGACCAGCCCCGCCACCCAGATGATCAGCGCGTAGAAGACGATGTCGGCGATCTGCACCAGATTGCCCATGACCGCGATCAGGAGCGCCAGCGCGATGACCAGAACCCCGGGCCAGCGGTCGGTGACCGGCCGCTCCGCCGGCGGCACCTCCTTGAGTTCGCGCAGGAACATGTAGAACGACAGGCAGGGAATTACTGGCCCGTGGCTGAATTCCGGCCGCGACCAGGCGCTCGCGAGCCCGGCCAGGCCGTACCAGAACAGCGGCAGCGTCGAGAAGACCGCGAGCGCCAGCCAGAACAGGCCGGGCAGGTTCAGCCCCCGCGCGCGCGGCGATCCGTCCAGAATGTGCGTCGTCACCGGTCCCCGTTCCTCTCCTGGCCGCGGTTCCTTACCCTGCCGCGGCCTTCGCCCCCCGACGACACATACACCGGCGAGGCCTTCGAATAAAGTCGCGGTCGCGTGCGTAGGTTACCCCCACCCCTGGGGCGATTGCGCTCCGCGGGGCCTTTGCGCCGCGCCCGCGACCGCCTAAGAACGGGGCCGGCGGGCAGGGGCCGGGGTGCAGGAAGGAAGCGCGGTCAATGGTGGCGGTGACGGATTTCAGGACGGTGGCCGAGCTCGCGCGGCTGATCAGCCACAATCTCTGGCGGCTGCCCGGGGATTTCTCCGCCGTGGCCGCAATCCCCGAGAGCGGCCGGCTGCCGGCGGCGCTCGTCGGCCTGCAGACCGGCCGGCCGGTCTTCGACCTCGACGTGCTCCTCGATCCCGGCGCTGCCCCGGAAGGGGCGGTGCTGCTCGTCGACGACGTCTGCCTGACCGGGGCGACCATGACTGCGGCCCGGGACCGCCTCGCCGAGCACCGGCCGGACCTCGTGGTGCACCGGCTCGCGGTCTTCTGCCGCTCCGGGTCGGAGACGGCGGTGGATCTCAGCCTCGCCCCGGCGCCGGCGGATCCGGTCTTCGAATGGAGCCTCTTCCGCACGCCGGTGGTGGCGCGGGCGATGTTCGACCTCGACGGCATCTTCTGCGGCGACTGCCCGGCGGAGGACGACGATGACGGGGCGCGCTACCGGCGGTTCCTCGAGACCGCAGCGCCCCAGGCGGTGCCGCGCGGCCCGGTCCACAGCATCGTCACCGCCCGCCTCGAGAAGTACCGCCCCGAGACCGAAGCCTGGCTCGCCCGGCATGGCATCGCCTACGGACGGCTGGTGATGCTCGACCTCGCCTCCGACGCCGAGCGCCGCCGCACCCGGCCCCAGGGCCGCTTCAAGGCGGCCGCCTATGCCGCCGACACCGGCGCGGCGCTCTTCGTCGAGAGCGAGACCTGGCAGGCCCGCGAGATCGCCCGGCTCGCCCCCGGCAAGGCCGTCTTCGACTACCAGGGCCGTCAGATGCTCGATGGCGCGGCCCTGCAGGCCCGGAGCCTGTCGCGCCGGCTCAGGCGGCGCCTGGGCGGCCTCGGCGGGCGCCTTGCCCGGCTGGGCGGCTGAGCCGGAAAGGGTCGCGCGGACGGTTCTTGCGCGGCCTCGGAATTTTAATCTTTGTGAATCCTAATACTATCAGATAGTTATAGGTGTTTCACACGTGAAACACACTCAGAATCCCGTGACGAAGCTCCGGCCGATCTGGACGTAGAACCGGTTGCTGGTGGCGTCGTCGTTCTGATCGTAACGGGTAAACGTGTAGCCGAGCGAAGCGGAAACCACGTCGGTGAAGTCGCGGGTGTACTGGGCGGTGAAGCCGAACTGGTTGCGGTCGGGGTCGGCGGCGTCTTTGTCGGCGCTGGCGCTGTTGGCGGCGCTGGCATCGAAGAGCACCGTCGAGAGGTTGTTGATCTGGTGGCTGTAGCTGACGCCGAGGCCGGTGACTCGGCGGTCGTCGCCTTCCGAGCCGAGGCCATAGTTCTGGTAGGCTCGGACGTTAATCCCGCCGCGCGGCAACTCGTAGCGCGCCTGAAGGTCGCCGGAGATCCGGGTGGTGGGGGCGGCCGTGGTGTAGCGGAGGCTGAAGCCGAGATCGAGGTAATCGGTCTGGTAGTCGCCGAGCGCCCGGAGCGCGATACCGGTATTGGTGTCCGTCGAGCGTATACCGGTGGCTTCGTCCGTCGTCCGCTCCTCGCGATTGGCGTAGCCGCCGCCAAAGGTCAGCGACAGGTCGTCGCTCGGCTCGTAGGTGAGGCCGATGTCGAGCTCGGTGTTGTTGATCTGGGTATTCGGGTCGTCGTTGGCGTCCTGGTAATCGTAGCCAGCGGCCACGACGCTCGACAGCACCGGCGAGAAGCGTAGCGTCCAGGTGAGGATCCCCTCGGCGCCGGTGCGCGACACGTAGTCCTCCGCGCTGTCACCCGAATAGTTGACGCTGGAGGCCCGGAGCCGAAAGCTGATCGAGCTCGGCGAGTTGGTTCCGGTGACGAAGCCGGTGTTGAGGTCGTAGCGCTGCTGGTAGGTGTTGGCATTGATCAGGGTGACGTCTTCGGGGACCACCGGCTGGCCCTGATCGTCGAAGACCGGATTGGTGTCGAGGATCAGCTGGTCGATCCGCTGCGAGGCGGCGCTCACGTCAATGTCGAAGGCGTTGTTGGCGAAGTCTTGTGAATAGGCGAACCGGGCCACCGACGGCGAGGCCACCACCCATTCGAAGGACTGGTCCGGCTGGTCAAGCGCCCGTAGGCCGGTGTTGAGGTTGAACCGCAGGTTCTGGGTATCGGTCTCCTGGATGAGACCGATACCGATGCGGGTATCCCCGAAATAAGTGGTGCCCGGGGACTCGGAGTCGAGATTGTAGTTGGTGTCCGCCTCGAGGCTCTGGGAGATCGTGGCCGTCAGGGTGGATTCTGCCACGACCGGCACGCCCTGGGCGGCCGCGTCGTGGACCGCGGCGCTGCCGACCAGCGGAAGGGCGACCAGGAAGACACGTCGCATGGGCTACCGCCTCACTCGAAGAGGTGGCGTTCGGGAACGATGATCACGTCGCCTTCGCGGAGCGCGATCATCGACTGGATCGAGCCGCCGCGCTCGACGGCCTTGTAGTTGAAGAGATAGAGTTTCTCCTGGCCACTCGAGGGATCGGTACGCCGCAGCTGGATGCGCTTGTTGGCGGCGAACCGTGCCGGCCCGCCGGCGAGCGCCAGGGCCTGCAGGAGCGTGGTGCCCTGCTCGACCTGGATGGGCCCGGGGGCGTTGACCTGGCCGAGAACGTAGACGGTGTAGAGCCCTGCGGTCGCGTCGACGGAAGACAGCGCCACGAAAACGTTGGGCCTGACCGCGAAGTTCGAGGCGAGCCGGTCGGCGATGGTCCTCTCGACCGCGTCGACGGTCTGACCGGAGACCTGCACGGTCCCGGCCAGCGGCACGGAAATCCGACCGTCGGGGGTCACGAGGAGCTGCCGGTTCAACGTTTCGTCCTCGAGTACGGTGATCTGCAGCTGGTCTCCGGGCTGGATCCGATAGGAGGCGCTCTGCGCCAGCGCAGCGGGCACGGCCAGGAGCATCATCAGAAAAGTCAGTACGATGCGTCTCATTGCTCCACCTGGTCTGGTCATTTGATGTCTCCGCTTAAATCATGAGCAGGACGGGGGCGAAAGCCAAACCCGCCGCATTCGGGGTCCGGTGGGTCGAAAAGCCCCGGACACGTTGTCATTCCGCAACAGATTTTCGGTCACTGTGACACCTTTTCCCGATTTGCTTGCCCAGAGCGGGGGCGCGCGATGAAAACTTTCTTAAGGCGGCGTGACTTGCGAAAAATCCGGGCTCCATTAACCGGGGACTAACGCCGCATGGGCAGAAGGCGGAAGATGGCAGGCTTCCGCATTGTGAGAAGAACATGGGAGGTCCCGAACGCATTCCGTGGCCGGCCGCCGCACGTGGTGGGAGCCTGGGGATGACCGGTCCGGCGACGAGCCCGGGGATGAGCCCCCTAACCGACGCCCGCGCCGGGGCACTCGAGCGGCTGGTCTATGTCAGCCGCGCCGCGCCCTGTCTCGACATCGCAGAGGTCTACGCCATCATCCGCCGCGCCCACGCCGACAACACCAGCCATTGCATCACCGGTGCCTTGGTTTTTCTCGACGGCTGGTTCGCGCAGGTGCTCGAGGGGCCGGCAGCTATCCTCGACGCCCGGCTGGCCTCGATTTGCCGCGACCCGCGCCACGGCGCCCTGGCGCTCCGCCAGCGCGAGCGGGTGCACGCCCGGGTCTTCGCCGGCCAGCCGATGGCGCTGCGCACCCGGACCTGCCTCGACGCGGGCCTGCTCGAGGCCTTCGGCTACCGTCCCGGCTTCCCGGTGGCCGACTTCCCCGCCGACGCGCTCTTGGAATTCGTCGTACAGACCTGCCGCCGACGCGCGTTCTGAACGGCGGCTGAACCCGTGATTAACGATTTACCAATGGTTAACCGCGCCTCTGGCCGGCCAGAGACGTCCCTGATAAGGTCCCGGACCAGTTTGTTTCGGGATTAGGGGGGACGTATGTTTTACAAGATAAATCCCAAGCTTGAGCAGGTGGCCTTTGATCTCGCGCCCGAGGGATTTCTCACGGGCGACCGTCTCTGGATTGACGTGAAGGGATATTTCAGGGCCGGCGACACCACTGGGCCGATCACCGAGGACAAGTGGCAGAACGCGGCGTTTCAATTCCTGGTCGGTTCGGAGCTGTCGAAGGAATTCGACGACCCGGCCTCGCTTCCCGTCCTGGCCAAGGCGAAGAGTACCACCCTCGTCGTGAACAACCACGACGATCCCCTGAGCGACAACAGCGATCCCAACCACGACTATGGTGTCCGGGTGAAGCTCGCGGCCTTCACCCAGGACAACGACACCTTCTACTTCAGGGGCCGCGCCGCGCTGCCCGAGGTCCAGGGCTCGATCTACAATGCCGGCGGCGGCAACGACGTGGTGATTATGCCGGATACACCTGTCGCGGGCTTCGATACGTCCAAGATGTTCTACGCCGGCAGCGGCAACGACAGGATTAAGGCAGGAGATCTCGATCTTCGGATCAACTTCGGCCAAGGCGTCGATACCTTCGTGCTCGACAACGGCACCGTCGAATGGGGCAACAAGGAAAATCGCGACAATGACAACAAGATTGTCGTCAAGACCGATGGTGGCAGACACCAAGTGATGAACGTCGAGGTCCTGAAGGACGCCGACGGCAAGGACCTTGGTGTGAAATGGTATTTCGACTTGGCGCGAGACAATGACGGCGGTCTCAAGGTCAAGTTTTTCGAGAACGGCAAGCTGGTCGCCTCGGGTGACGGCTACTATGACGAGGCTCTGCCCACGCCCTCCGGAAAATTTGAAGCGACTATCCGGAAGAGCGGTTGGGTCGAGATCTCGGGCGTATCCGGGTATGGCGACGTCGCCATTCACAAAGGATATTCGGGAGGAAATGCCGAGGCGGACTTCGTGGTCGCCCCGTCGTTCCTGAAAACGGTCTTTAACCACATTGGGGACGCCTATGGCTCGATCAACAAGAAGATACCCTGGGATCACGGCCGTCTGGATACGTTTGTGCCGGTCACCGCGGCGGTGCGCGGAGAGATCGATCAGCCCCTCCTGAAACCGAAGGGTGTGGTCACCGACGATCGTGGCGACAGCCTGGTAAATCCCAAGTTCGTACTGTGGAACGATGGGGACCACCCGGGCTTGGAGTCCAAGTCCATCCAAATCTTTTTTACCGTCGGCGGCAGCGCCACACGCTTCGATGACTGGAATTTCGCTGGTGGAGTACACCGTGAAGGCAAGGATGCAAACGGCGACGTAGTCTACTCGGTGATGTTGGAGCAGGGGAAAGCCTCGGTTGCCGTCCCGATCCGTATTATCGGAGACAAAGTCAATGAAGGCACTGAGCGGATCAAGTTCGACGTGGTGGACATCGACATCTGGCGGCACACCGGCTCGTCGGACAAGCTCTACCACATCTCCGGAGGGCCGGGGGCCGACCAGGAGCGTGACTTCGACGGTCCGACCGGCCTTGAGAGCAACCTGATCCAGGACACCGACTTCGTGGTGACGATTCATGACCACCTGATCGGCTGAGGCGCCGGTTTTTTGGTGCCGAGGGATAGTCGGACTCGGTTCGAGACACTGCTTGTCGCCGGGGAGCCGGTGGCTGGCTGTTTCGCGGAAGCCTCGATGCGGGTGCGGGCAGCTGTTTCGGCGACCATGCCGCGCGAAGCGGCGCTTCGGGACGTCGCCGCCGGCGTGGCGGCGCCGCTTCTCGTCAGCTACGCCGCATGGATTTTGCGTGACGCCGAGCGCCGGGGCATCCGACGGATCTATTTCCTCGCCCGTGACGGACAGGTCCTGCTGGAGATCGCCCGGATCCTCGCCCGGCGCCTCGGAGTCAGTATCGAGTGTCGCTATCTTTACGCCAGTCGGCAGGCCTGGTTGCGGAATGTCACCGATCTGCAGGCGACCGATGCCGGGCACTGGCTCTGGTGGGGGGTCTGGCAGGGTTTTGTGCCGGGGGAGAGCACTCTTAACAACCTCAAGCGCCGGCTCGGGGTGCCGGGGAGCGATCTCGATGCGGCGCTCGACGCCCACGGGTTTGGGCTGGTGACCCACGACCTGCCGCTCTCGGACGACAACGTTGAGCGGCTCAAGGCCTTCTTTGCGACCGAAGGCTTCGCTGCGGCGTTGGCGCGCTCTCGCGCAGACAACCGCAAGTTTTTAAAGAACTATTTGGCGCAGGAGGGCCTCTTTGACGGCACGCCCTCGGCGATGGTCGATATCGGCTGGGCCGGGAACCTGCACGCGGCGCTGGCACGCGCCCAAGCGGCGGAAGGTGTGGCGCCGGCCCACGGCTACTATTTCGGCTACAACGAAAAGCGGCTTGCCGAGTGGCGCGAGGACTGCTCGCGTTTCCAGTACGATCTTGAGGACGAGGCCGAGCCGGAGTTCAAACCGGCCTTCAAGCAGGAACTCGTGGAAATCTATAGCGAGATCTTTTGTACCGCTGACCACGGCACCCTTACCGGCTTCCGCGAGGAGGCAGGCCGGGTGGTGCCGGAAATCGCGCCGGGTTGGGACACGCGGATGCAGGAATGGGGCCTGCCGGTGGTACGCCGGACGCTGGCGGCGGTGGCGGAGGGGCTCAACGTCGCCGAGCTTGATCTCGATGGAACCTTGAGCATGCGCGGGCCGATCCGCGACCTGCTCGAGGCTTTCTGGATGCACCCGACGGCGGCGGAGGCCCGGGCCTGGGGGGCGTTCCCGATCGAGATCGGCGAAGGCCACGGCAGCCGTGCGACGGCGCTGGCCGAGCCCTACCGGGCTGGAGACCTACTTCCGCTCGTCACCGGGCGGGCGCGGATGCGCAAGCACCTGTATTTTTGGACCGAGGGCGCGCTCGCCATGACTCCGGCGCCGCTGGCGGGGACGCTTCGGGCGCTGCGGGCGGTCCGGGGGCGGGACAGGACGGGGGCGCGATCTAAGGTTTAGACTTAGGCGATTTGCGGCGCCGGGAACCGGTATTAGGAAAACGGTATTGGATCCGGGAGTGTGCGCGTTAGCCGGTGGTCGGGGCTTTTGCGGGTGGCGTCCTCTGCGGGGATATGCATCTTGGGGCTGATTAGGGAAATCGCCGTGGTTTTGCGCCAAGGAGGCGCGGGCGTCGTCCATGGTGAAAGGTCGCGTACGGGAGTGATGGGCCGATGAAGGTTCGGGAAAAGCGGATCGCGGGCGTCGGTGCGCTCTGGAAGCTGATCCGGGAGGATCTGCGCCACAATGGCGGCGTGACCTATCCGGGCTTCCAGGCGGTGGCGCTCTACAGGTTCGGGGTGTGGAAGGACGGCATCGGCTCGAAACTGCTGCGCGTCCCGTTCACGCTACTTTACCGATTTTTCTACATCTTCGTCCGCAATGTCTACGGCATCGAGCTGCCCCACACCGCCCGCATCGGCCGGCGCTTCACTGTCGGCCACCAGCACGGCATAACCGTGCATGGCAACTCGACGATCGGCGACGATTGCCTGATCCGTCAGGGAGTGACGCTGGGCCAGGACCGGCCGACGCCGGGAGTGCTGGTCGAGAACGTGCCAGCGCCGCGGCTCTGCAACCGGGTCGAGATCGGTGCCGGGGCGATGCTTGTGGGTGGCATCACTATCGGCGAAGGAGTGCGGATCGGACCGAACGCAGTGGTGATGACCAACGTGCCGGCCGGCGCCATCGTCACCGCGCCGCCGTCGCGGATCATGGCGCTGCCGCCGAAGCGCAAGCCGGTGTCCCAGAGCGCGCCCGAGGTTGTCACCGAGACCGAGACCGTGTCCGCCAATCCTCCGGCGGGTTCTCCGGCCGATCCGGGGCCCAGGGGCGTCGCGACGGATCTCGCGGCGCGGAAGACCGGCACATGAACATGACACTGCCCCGGCCCGATCCGGCGGCGATCGAGGCTGCCGGCACCGGGTATCTGGCCGCCCGCCAGTATGAGGCCGCCGCCGAGGCCTTTGCCCAGGCGGCCGAGCTCGTCGAGCGCCCCTCGGCGGAGCTGGCGCTGAAGCTCGCACGCGCCCGGCTCGAGGCCGGCCGCCCCGGAGAGGCCGCCGCGGCGCTCTTCGGCATCGTCGACAGCGGCACCGGCTTCAGAAATTGGGCGGCGGCGGCCGCGCTTCTCGCCCGCTGCCCGGACGACAGCTGGCCCGGGGTGCGCTACCGGCTCCAGGCCGGGCTGGTTGGCACCTGGACCACCAACACCTTCGCGCCGCTGCTGCGGCTTGCCGCCGCTCGGCACGGGATCGTGCTGACCATCGACCAGCCGCCGTTCGGACAGTACTTCAACGCCACCCTGGACCCGGGCTCGGCGCTCCTTGCCGCCGCGCCAGAGGTGCTGGTGCTGGCCCCCGACCACCGGGCGCTGGGGTTTCGCGCCTTCAGCGACACGCCCGCCGAGGACGTCGCCGCCGAGCTCGAGCGCTGGAGCGGAGTCTGGGAGGCGGTGCGCCGGGCCGCGTCGCCGGTCCTCGTCCAGCTCGGCTTCGCCGCGCCGGGTGGCGACCCGCTCGGCCATTACGGCGCCGGCGTGCCCGGCGCCCGGCGCAGCATGACCGCGGCGCTCGACGCCGGGCTCGCCGCCCGGGCCGCGGCCGCGGACGTGGGTTTCGTCGACGTCGCCCGGCTCGCCGCACGCGCCGGCGAGGCGGCGTGGTTCGATCCGCGCGGCTGGTACATGGCGAAGATCCCCTTCGGCCCCGCGGCGCTGCCGGAGCTGGCCCGCCACACCGCCGCGGTGATCGCGGCGCGGCTCGGGCTGTCGCGGCGGGCGGTGGTGCTCGACCTCGACAACACGCTCTGGGGCGGCGTCATCGGCGACGACGGGCTCGGCGGCATCGTGCTGGGGCAGGGGGCCGAGGGCGAGGCCTTCATCGACTTCCAGACGGCGCTGAAGGAGCTGACCGGGCGCGGCATCGTGCTCGCCGTCGCCTCGAAGAACGACCCGGAGGTGGCCCGGCGGCCGTTCCTCGAGCACCCGGAGATGGTGCTGAAGCTCGATGACATCGCCGCCTTCGTTGCCACCTGGGGGCCGAAGTCCGAGAGCATCGACCGCATCGCCACCGAGCTCAGCCTCGGGCTCGGGAGCCTCGTCTTCCTCGACGACAACCCGTACGAGCGCGCCGAGGTGCGCCGGGCGCTGCCGGAGGTCGACGTGCCGGTGCTGCCGGAGGAGCCGATGGGCTTCCGCGGGGCGCTCGAGGCCTACCCCTACCTCGAGCCTGCAGGCTTCACCGACGCCGACCGCAAGCGCGCCGAGCAGTACCGGGCGCGGGCTAAGGCCGAGGCGGTGCGGGTGACGTCCGGAAGCCTCGAGGACTACCAGGCGAGCCTCAACATGGTGGCGCGGATCGGCCCGGTCGACGAGGTCAACATGGCTCGCGTCGTGCAGCTCATCAACAAGACCAACCAGTTCAACCTCACCACCCGCCGGCGCAACCAGGCCGAGCTCGAGGCGTTCCTGGCCGAACCGGGGGCGGAGGCGTTCTGGGTGCGGCTGTCGGACAAGTTCGCCGATCACGGGCTGATCGCGGTGGCGCTGGCGGCGCGGAAGGGGAGCGCGCTCGAGATCGACACGCTGCTGATGAGCTGCCGGGTGCTCGGGCGCGGCGTCGAGGCGCTGATCCTGGCCGAGCTCGGGGCGCGGGCGGCGGGGCAGGGGTGCGAGACGCTCGAGGGCAGCTATGTCCCCTCGGGCCGCAACGGCATGGTCGCCGATCTCTACGCCCGGCTCGGGATGACGGAGACAGAGCGCGCCGAGGACGGCACCACCCGCTGGACGGCGGCGCCTGGGGCGCTCGCCGCGGCGTCGAACATCGCCGTCGAGCGGGTCTGACGGCCAGGGACCACCAACGAGCAGGATCACCATGAGCGATATCGACGACCGGCTGACCGAGGTCTTCCGCACCACCTTCTCGGACGAGAGCATCGAGCTCGCACCGGAGATGACCGCCGATGACATCCCGGCCTGGGATTCGATCACCCACATCCAGCTGATCTTCGCCGTCGAGGAGGAGTTCGGGATCAAGCTGTCGATGAAGGACCTGGAATCCCTCGCCGACGTCGGCGCGCTCCGCGCCGCGATCGCCCGCCACCTGGAGCGGACCGCCGGCTGATCGGCGCCCAATGACGAAAAGAACCCTCTGCACAAGTTGTGCAGAGGGTTCAAGACTTTGATCCGAAACGGAAAAGACTCGCGAATTAACCTTCCGTCAACCGGCCCGCACGGGGTTCAGCAGCCGGTGCCGACCAGCACCACCCAGACGGTGGCGAAGAGCACCTTGAGGTCGGTGCCGAGCGACAGACGCCGGGCATAGCGGGTATCGTAGGCGGCGCGGCCGGCGAAGGTGGTGCCGTTGCGGCGGCTGATCTGCCAGAAGCCGGTGATGCCGGGGCGCAGCCCGTAATAGGCGACGCCCGGATAGAGCGGCGCCTGGTTGGGCAGCATCGGCCGTGGGCCCACGAGGCTCATCTCGCCCCGGAGCACGTTCCAGAGCTGCGGCAGCTCGTCGAGCGAGTTCCTGCGGATCACGCGCCCGATCCGGGTAATCCGCGGGTCGTCCTTGAGCTTCTGGTTGGTCTCCCACTCGGCGCGCGCCGCCGGGTCCGCCGCAAGATGCGCCTCGAGCAACTGGTCGGCGCCGACGCACATGGAGCGCAGCTTCCAGATCCGAAAGAGCTGGCCGTTCAGACCGATGCGTTCCTGGCTATAGAAGGCCGGCCCGCCGTCGCGCCGCACCAGGACCCCCAGGAGCAGCACCACCGGGAGAAGGATCGGCGCCGCGAGCAACACGAAGATGCAGTCGAGAACACGCTTGAACGAGCGCTTGTACAGGCCGACGGGAGCGCCGGCCTGGACGAATCCAGTTTGGCCTATGCTCGCATCGATCTCAGAATGTGCCATTATCTACCCACCGACAACACAACTACACCCGCCGAGGCATCTGCGGACCAAACCGGGGGAATGCGGAAGCCTGACTGTCAGGTTCTGTCTTCCCACCGCCCCAACGCCCGCCCTTCCGGCAGTTCCTTCAGGAGTTCCCCCACGCAGGATCGTTGGGTGAGCTACCCCTCTCACCGGCAGAGATAATGCATCTTTAACCCCAAATCTCAAACGAATTTTTCCGAATTTTTAACGACAGCCTTAATCGGCCGACCGGTCCTGCCCCGTCGCCGGGGCAGCCGGGGAGGGGGGCGGAACGGCGGGTGCGGCGGCCACAAGCACGTGCAAACCGCTGTTCATGCATTCACCAAATCGGGGGATGTGCTTATATAGGCTTCGCGCTATGACGCAGTGCCGCATGCCGAGTAGTGGTATCGGGTTGGTGTTGACGCAGGGTCCGTCCCGACCCTGCGAGGGGCGGGTACGGGATGGGTATGACGAGTGCACTGACGATCTATACCGATCATTTCGGCCTGGCCGAGCGTCCGTTCACGCTGCTGCCCGATCCGGATTTTCTTTACTGGTCGGAGAACCACACCCGCGCCTACGCGATGCTGGAATACGGCATGCTGACCCACGCGCCGATCACGGTGATAACCGGCGAGATCGGTGCCGGCAAGACCACGCTCCTGCGCCACCTGCTCCGGACCCTGCCCGAGGAGTTCACCGTCGGGCTGATCTCGAACGCCCAGGGCAACCGCGGCGAGCTCCTGCACTGGGTGCTGATGGCGCTCGGCATCCCGACCTCGGGGGATGCGACCTACGTACAGCTCTTCGCGCAGTTCCAGGACTTCCTGATCGAGGAATACGCCTCCGGCCGGCGCACCATGCTGATCTTCGACGAGGCGCAGAACCTCTCGGCGGAGACGCTGGAGGAACTCCGGATGTTCTCCAACATCAATGCCGACAAGGACGAGCTCATCCAGCTGGTGCTGGTCGGCCAGCCGGAGCTGAAGAATCTGATCTCGCATCCGCGCCTGGTGCAGTTCGCCCAGCGGGTCGCCGCCGAGTACCACCTGCCGGGGATGTCGCCCGAGCAGGTCCAGGCCTATATCGGCCACCGCCTGGCGGTGGCCGGCGCCAGCCGGGAGATCTTCACGCCGGCGGCCTGCGAATGCGTGCACCTGGTCAGCCGCGGCATCCCGCGGCTGGTCAACCAGGTCTGCGACTATGCGCTGGTCTACGCCTTCACCGACGGCCTCGATCTGGTCGATGCCAGCGTGATCGAGCAGGTGGTGGCCGACCGGCAGATGCGCGGCAGCCTCAAGGCCGCGCCGTGAGCGCCCTTCGGGAAGGAAGAGACATTGGGTAACGTCGATCTAAAATTCTATCTGTCGATCTTCCTGCGGCGGCTGCCGTATTTCATCGTCATCGCCGCGTTCCTGTCGGCGATCGGCATCGCCGTGGCCTCGATCCTGCCGCCGCTCTACAGCTCGACGGCCAAGATCCTGGTGGAGGCGCCGCAGATCCCCGGGGACATGGCGCGCAGCACCGTGCCGATCGATCCCGTCGAGCAGATCCAGATCATCGAGCAGCGGCTGATGACCCGCGCCAACGTCCTGTCGCTCGCCGACAAGCTCAAGGTCTATGCCAACCAGCCCGGCATCCCCGCCGACGCGGTCATCGCCGACATGCGGTCGCGCACCGAACTCATCCCGACCGCTCCGGGTCGCGGTCCCGGAGCGACGATCATCCAGGTTGCCTTTACCTCGGACGATCCGCAGCAGGCGGCGGCGGTGACCAACGAGCTCGTCACCCTGATCCTGCAGGAGAACGTCGAACTCCGCACCGGCCGGGCCGAGGACACCCTCGACTTCTTCAAGGGCGAGGTGCAGCGGCTCTCGGGCGAGCTCGACCGCCAGTCCCAGAAGATCATGACCTTCAAGAAGGAGAACGAGAACGCGCTGCCGGACAGCCTCGCCTTCCGCCGCAGCCAGCAGGCGACGCTGCAGGAGCGGCTCCTGCAGTACGAGCGCGAGGCGACCTCGCTCCAGGACGAGCGCGAGCGCACGGTGGAGATCTACAAGCGCACCGGCCGGGTGTCGGTGAACGCGCCGCCGGGATCCCCCGAAGAGCAGGAGCTCAATGACATGCGCAGCCAGCTGGCGCGCGCCAAGGTGATCTATTCGGAGAGCAATCCCAACATCCGGCTGCTGGAGACCCGCATCGCCGGTCTCGAGAAGATCGTCGCCCAGCAGCGCGAGGAGCTTGGCGTCGATACCGAGGGCATGTCGGACTACGACATGCAGCTCGCCCAGATCGACGGGCGGCTGAAGTTCATCGCCGAGGACCAGGCCCGCATCCAGGCCGAGATCGACCAGCTGGACAAGTCGATCCAAGCGACCCCGGGCAACGAGCTGACGCTCGGCGAGCTGCAACGGGACTATAACAACCTCCAGGGCCAGTACGTTGCCGCGACCGAGCGGCTGGCCACCGCTTCGGTGGGCGAGCGGCTCGAGGTGATGTCTAAGGGCGAGCGCTTCTCGCTGATCGAGCCGGCGGTGGCGCCGGTCAGCCCCGACAAGCCGAACCGGGTGCTGATCGCCGGCGCCGGGGTCGGCGGTGGCATCGGCGCGGGCCTCGGCTTCATCCTGCTGCTCGAGCTTCTCAACCGCAGCATCCGCCGGCCGGCCGAGCTCACCTCGCGCCTCGGCATCCAGCCCTTCGTCACCATCCCCTACATGCGCACCCAGACGAGAGATCCGGATCAAGCGCACGGTGATGCTGGTGGTGCTGGCGCTGATCGTCGTGGGGATCCCGATAGCCCTCTTGGTGATCCATACCTACTATATGCCGCTCGATCTCTTGATGCGGCGCGCCACGGCCGCAGTCGGCCTCGGCAACCTGTTCTGACGCGGCGTAGGAGACAATGATGGAACGTATCCAGGCCGCGATCCAGAAGGCCAAGGAGCAGCGCAGCGCCGCCCCGGTGGCGCCCCGGCGTCCGGTCGAGGGGCGGTCCTGGCCGGCGCCGCGGCCGGCGGGACCGGTATGGGCCGAATTGCAGACCTTCACCCCTGACCCGGGGGTGTTGCGGAACAATCGGATCGTCACCTACGAGCGCCGCGACCCGGTGCACACCACCTTCGACATGATGCGGACCAAGGCGATCCGGATGATGCGCGACAAGGGCTGGACCTCGGTCGGGATCACCTCGCCGACCGCGGACTGCGGCAAGACCACGATCGGGCTCAACCTCGCCTTCAGCCTGGCGCACCAGCCGGACATGCGCACGGTGCTGATGGATCTCGACCTGCGCCGGCCGGCGATGGCCAAGCACCTCGGGCTCGGCCAGCCGCAGTCGATGGCGAGCGTGCTGCAGGGCACCCGCGAGCTCACCGAGAACTTCGTGCGCTTCGGCGACAACCTCGCCATCGGCACCAGCGCCCGCGGCATCCGCAGCGCCTCGGAGATCCTCCAGCACGCCGACACCGGCCGGGTACTGGCCGAGCTCAAGGCGGCGTTTCAGCCCGACATCCTGATCTACGACCTGCCGCCGATGCTGGTGAACGACGACGTGCTGGCCTTCCTGCCGCATGTCGACTGCGTGCTCCTCGTCGCCGCCGCCGAGCGCTCGCGGCTCGACGAGATCGACAAGTGCGAGCAGGATCTGGCCGACCAGACCAACGTGCTCGGGGTCATCCTCAACAAGTGCCGCTATCCCGGCGAGGACTACGGCTACTACTGAGCCGCCCGCAGGGGCCCCCGGGGAAGGAGAGGCCGGAGGCGACATGGACGCAGCCGTTTTCCCGCCGACCCGCTACGAGCGCCGCCTCGACGCCGCTGCGGCCCGGGGCGATGCGACCGCCGCGGCCTTCGCCTTCGCGGCACGGGCGGCGCGGGCGGCGGTGCCTGCCGCCGGGGCGCGGGAGGCCGCCCTCCGCGACGTGGCCGCCGGGGTGGCGGCGCCCATGCTCGCCGCCTTCGTGCTCTGGATCCTCCGGGACGCTGCCGCCCGCGGCATCGTCCGGGTGCATTTCCTCGCCCGCGACGGCCAGGTGCTCCACGAGATCGCCCGGCGGCTGGTGCCGCGGCTGCCGGCGTCCGCCGGGGGGGCGATCGATGTCCGCTACCTCGCCGCCAGCCGGCAGACCTGGGCGCGTGCGATCAGCGACTCGGCCGATCACCACTGGCTCTGGTACGGCGATCTGCCCGACACCAGCCTCGACGACGTGCTGCGCCGGCTTGCGGTTCCCGCCGACACCGTGGCCGCGGGTCTCGCCGCTCTCGGCTTCGATCCTGTCGACCGGGAGCGGCCGCTTACCCCGGCGGAGTTGGCGCGGCTCCGGACCTGGCTCGCCAGCCCAGGCTTCGCCGCCGTCGCTGCACCGGCGCGGGCAGAGAACCGGCGCCGGCTTCTCGCCCATCTCTCTCAGGAAGGGGTGCTCGACCCGGGCCCGGCGGCGATCGCCGATCTCGGCTGGAGCGGCTCGCTCCACGACGCGCTCGCCGGGCCTGCTCGCCACCGAGGGAATGGCCCCGGTGGACTGCTATCTCTTCGGCATCGAGCGGGTGAAGGACACGACCTGGCTCGACCGCCGCCACGGCTTCTATTTCGACCTCAACCGCGGTGCGGGCGCCGACATCTTCGACCGTGCCGTGGACCGGCGCGGCTTTCTCGAGGTGTTCTGCGCGGCCGACCACGGTACCGTCACCGGCCTCCGCGACGGTGCGGACGGCCGCGTCGAGGTCGAGACCGACCCCGCCTGGGCCGCGCCGGTGGCGGCCTGGGGGCTCGGCACGGTCCGCGCGGCGATCGCCGCCTTCACCGAGGCGCTCGATCCCGTGGCGCTGTCGGCGGCGGACATCCTCGCCGTCCGCCCGGTGATCGGGGATCTCCTGCACGACTTCTGGCTTCGCCCGGAACCGGCGGAGGCCCGGGCCTGGGGGGCCTTTCCGTTCAACCTCGGCGAGGGCCATGGCAGTTTCATCGCACCCCTGGCCGAGCCCTACGACCTCGCCGACATCGGCCGCGGCCTGCGCGGGGCCAGGATCATGAGAAAGCACGAGCATTTCTGGATCGAGGGCGCTCTGGCCGCCACGCCGCCCGGGCTGCGCACGCTGCTGCGGACCGCGCAGCGGATGCGCCGGTGGCGGCGGGTGAGCCGGTGAGCACTTTGTCACGCGCGCTTTCGCCGCCGGCATGCGAGCTGGCGCCATCGTGACGGACAGGACCGACGGCGTGCCTCCCCTGGTGACCCTTGCCCTGAAGGCCTTCAATCAGGAGGATATGGTCGCGGCCGCGATCGAGGCCGCGTTCGCGCAAACCTTCGCGTCTCTGGAAATCCTGCTCTCCGACGATTGCAGCAGCGACGGCACGTTCGCCGTCATGGAGCGGATGGCCCGGCGGTATCGCGGTCCTCACCGGGTGGCGCTCAATCGCAACGCGACAAATCTCGGGATCGTCGCGCACTGGAACCGAATTGCCGAGATGGCGAGCGGCCGGCTGCTGGTCGAGGCCGCGGGCGACGACATCTCGGAACCGGGGCGGATCGAAAAACTGGTCTCGGCGTGGACATCCGGCGCCGGCCGGGTCAGGGCGGTCCACTCAGCCTTCATGGAGATCGACGAGCACGGAAAGCCGCTGGGGCGGGCAGAGCCCGACCGCCGGATCATCGACGGTCCCGGCCCGGATCCGCTCACGTTGCTCAGGACATCGGCAAACTGCGTCGGCGCCACGGCAGCCTGGGACCGCGAGGTCTTCGACCGCTTCGGGCCCATCCCCGAAGACTGCGAGGTCGAGGACGGCGTGCTGTTCTTCCGCGCGGCGCTGCTCGGGGACATCGCCTATGTGGACGAGCCGCTGATCAGGTATCGGACAGGGGGGCTTTCCCGGCGCCAGCCGAGATCGCCGGGCTACGATTACCTCTATGGCGACCGCATCAAGTTCCTGCGGTGGCAGGTCACCAATGCCCGCGCCTTCCTGCAGGATCTCGACAGGATCGAGGTGGCCGGGAAGGCCGAGTATGAACGCCTCTGCCGCGAGATCATCGGCCGCACCGGATTCGAAGTCGCGCTCGCGCAGCGGGGGCCGCTGTCCAGGGTGGCGGCGTTGCCGCGCGCGGCCGCCCGCAGTGTCCGGTCCCGCGACGGCTTCTTCGCGAAGCAGACGCTCAAGCATGCATTCGGTCCGGCCTATGTGGCGTATCACGATCGGCGCCCGAAAGCGTGGCTCAGGTCCGGTCCCGCGGGCCAGTGGCTGCACCGGCGCCTGGAGGAGCTCGAGGTCGACCGGGATCTTGCAGGGCGCGGCGGCCTGCGATGGCGCCGCTCCCGCCCCTGTCCCAAGCCGGTGTTCGACGCGGGCGGCGCCCAGATCGGGTCGCGCCTCTATGTGGTCTGCGGCTACGGGTCGCTGGACGCCTGCAGCGACGAGATCTTCGTTTTCGACATGGCGCGCGAGCGCTGGGTGCGGCGCATAGCCACGCCGCCGGAGCTTGCCCATTCGCACTGCGCCGTCGCCGCGGATGGCGAGCGCTTCATCTATTTCGCCTCCGGACAGCTCGGTCCGCAATGCCGGCCGGCGGTGCGCGACGCCTTCTCCTACGACACCCTCGAAGACCGCTGGCACCGGCTTCCGCCGGTTCCCGCGCCGCGCTATGCCGCCGCGATGGAGCTCTGGCACGGGCGCCTGCATTTCATCGGCGGTGCGGCCGAGGACCGCTGGACGCCGACGGCGGACCACTGGAGCCTGGGCGTCCTGGACGGCAAGCCGGACGAGGACGGATGGCGAGCCGAGCAGCCGGTGCCGGTCGCCGGGATGCATCGTGCGAGCGCCGTCGTCGATGGCCGGCTCTTCCTGTTCGGGGGCCAGCAAGGCGACTTCCAGCCCATCCCGGGCGATCCGGACTGCAGATGCACGGGCGCCACGCGGGAGACCTACCTTTCCTGCGCGTTTCGCCTCGACCACCCCTCCGCCTCTTGGGAGCGGATCGCGGATCTGCCGATAGCGGTGTCTCATTGCGACTCCGCCGCGGTCGTCGTGGATGGCCGGGTGCTTCTCCTCGGCGGGCAGGTCTACAAGGATCCGCAGCGGTTCTACCTGCGGCTCACCGACGCGATCCAGGCCTACGACGTCGAGTCGGATCGCTGGACGATCTCCGGCCATCTGCCCTACCGGCTGAAGATTCCCGTCGCCGGTCTCCTTGACCGGCAACTCTGCGTGACGACGGGCCAGCGGGGAAAGGGGCAGGGGGAAGAGCCCGGCCCGATCAGCCTGGACACCTGGAAGGCGACCCTGCCCGCGTATTCGGCCGAGAGGCCGCCGCTGCGGTCCCCGCTGTCGGGAAAGAGCATCCTCCTGATCTCGCACGATCTCTCCCGGACCGGCTCGCCGCTCCTCCTCGTGGAAACGGCACGGGCGATGATCGAGGCCGGCGCGACGGTTCGCCTGGCAAGCGCGGCCGACGACGTGGACGGCTGGACCCTCGCCTCGGAGTTCCGGATTCCCCGCATTCCCATCGAGACCGCCGTTCCCCTCGCCCGGGACGCGGATCTGATCGTGGCGAACACCGCCAGCGAAACGACGAAGGCCTGGGTCACGACCTGCCTCGACACCGATCCCGGACTTGCAAGGAAGCTCGTCTGGTGGATCCACGAGATCGACGTGGATCTCTATCGGGCGAACATGGCGCCGCTCGAGAAGGTCGCGCTGGCGCTCTTCGACAGCGAGGCGGCACGGGCGGCGTGGGCCGGGACGGTCCGGTTGCCGCGCCAGACCCGGGTCATCCATCCCGCCTTGAGCGAACCCTTCGTGGAGGCGGCGCAGCAGCCGAGCCTTCCGTTTCCGCAGGACCGCCGGCACTCCCGGCGCGGGAAGTGCCCGGAACTCGGGCGCGCGGACATCCGCAAGCGCCTGGAGGTCGCGCCGGACGACTTTCTCGTCTGCTGCATCGCCACGTTCCTGCCGCAGAAGGGCCAGCGGATGCTGATCCGGACGGTGGCGCGGGCCGCGCTCGAGGGCGGGCTGCCGCTCAAGTTGCTCATCGTCGGCCTGAAGGACGACCGTCAGCGCGCGGCGCTGCTCCGGGATCTCGGTCCGGAGGAAAGGCGGGTTCTCTCGCCCTCGCGGACCTACGTGGCCCAGACCGAATACGCGGCGTTCTATCTGGCGAGCGATGCCTACGTGATGAATTCCCAGGGAGGTGCCACCGGGCGTGGCGAATGTTTCGGGCGGGTGACAATAGAGGCGATGGCCTTCGGCCTGCCGGTCCTCGGAACGGCCGCGGGAGGCACGAAGGAGATCATTTCAGACGGCGTCACCGGCCTGTTGTTTCCGGTCGGCGAAGCAGGCCAGGGCGTTCTCGCCGAGTACCTCGAACGCCTGGTCCGTGATCCGGCGCGGGCGCAGGACCTGGGCCGGGCGGGCCGCGCCCATGCGCTCGACTATTTCCGGCAAACCCGGTTCCTGGCCGAACTGAACGAGGCCCTGGCGGGCCTGGACGCAGAGCCGGAAGGCCACCAACGACCGCTCTCCGGCGCGATGCCGCAGGGGGGACGTCAGCCTGCGGTCAAGCGCCAATAACCGTTCTTATGATAAGACGATGAATGTGAAGAAGCCCCCGGACGGGTGGTCCGGGGGCTTCCCAAGGGGAATGTCAGCCGAGGTAGTCGATCTCGATGCCGCTCACCTTGGCATTCTCGACGAGGCTGATGAAGTCGAGGTCGAGCTTGCCGTCGGTGACGTTGACCTGGAAGGTCTCGTCGTGGGCGATGTTCTTGCCGCCGGCCTCGTCGAAGACGTCGTAGTTGTCGAGGACGATCTTGTTCTCGGCCTTGACGTCGAACACCCGCTGGCCGGCACCGTCGAGGTAGATCTCGGCGAACTTCAGGGTGACACCATAGGTGCCGTTGTCGACCGCCGCCGAGTACTTGAAGTTGCCGTAACGCTCGGTCTGGTAGATGGCGTCGGCAGTCGTGCCGGCGATGCCGGCCCCGGTGGAATAGGTATTGCCACCGAAGAAGAACGCATCCGCCGCGAAGCCGCCGCTGGCCCCGCCGCCGGCATTGACGGCGAGGTGGGAGCCGCCACCCGGCGCTGGGGTCGGCGCCGGAGTTGTACCGCTCGACGGGGTGATCTCGATGCCGCTGACCTTGGCGTTGTCCTTGACGCTGATGAAGTCGAGGTCGAGCTTGCCGTCGCTGACCTTGACCTGGAAGGTCCGGTCGACCGCGGCGTTCTTGCCGCCGGCGGCGGCGTAGACGTCGTAGTTGTCGAGGATGAGCTGGTTCTCGGCCTTGACGTCGAAGAGCCGCTGGCCGGCGCCGTTGAGATAGATCTCGGCAAACTTCAGCGTGACGTCGTAGGTGCCGTTGTCGAGCCCCACCGCGTACTTGAAGTTGCCGTAGCGCTCGGTCTGATAGATGCCGTCGGCGGAGGTTCCGGCAATGCCGGCGCCGGTCGAGTAGGTATCGCCCCCGGAATAGTACGCGTCCGCCGAGCCGCCGGCGTTGATCGACGCCTCGGTCCCCGCATCCGCCCCGGCACCCGGCGTGCTGGGCTGCGTCGGCGTCGAGGGGGCTGACGGCGTCGACGGAACGCCCGCGCCGCCGAGAAGCGACTGAATCAGGCTGATCGCGCCCTTGGTCGTCGCTGCGCTGCCCGCCACCGGAGCCAGGTCCTGGAGGGTCATCCCCAAGCCGGCGTCGCCATTCTTGTAGTAGTTGTCGACATAATAGGCGGCACCAGGATTGTTATTCTGCAGCGCGAGGTTGCTTCCGGAAGGACCGGCCAAGTAATGAGACGTGATATTGTTGTTGACGCTGCTGCCAGCCGGGGCGAGAATAGTGGTAGCGTTGTGATATCCCTTGACGTTTAGCAGCGTGTTGTTATTGACGGTGATTCCGGAGCTTCCGTCCACTACGCTGATGCCCCGGAGCATGCCGGTGGAGACGAGGTTGTTCTCGATCGTCAGGTTGCGATAGGCGCCGTCGCTCGCGAAGATGCCCTGAAGCCATCCGTCGGTCTTCGCCAGGAACAGGTTGTCGCTGATCCTGACGTTGGTCGCGTCGCCCTGGAACTGCATGAAATCGGCGTGAGTTCCTGCGGTGGCATAGACTTGCCCGAAGCTCTTGTTGCCCGAGACGGTGCTGTTGTAGAACCCGCCGAACTTGAAACCGTCCTCGCTGAAGTAGTCGACAGAATTGTTGGTGACGGCCGAGTTGGAGCTGCCGAAGACGACAATGCAGGTCTGAACGTCGTGGACTTTGTTATTGTCGAGGGTGACGCCGTTCGAATCCCGGACGTAGATGCCCCATTGACCATCATAGACGCCGTCGACGCTGCCGGTCACCTCGGAATTGACGACCGCGACGTTCTGGCTGCCGCCTTCGATCGAGACGACCCGGCCGCCGTTGTTGCCATTGACGCCGTTGTCGAACTTGATGCCGTCGAACTTGACGTTGGTGCCTCCGGAAACCGTCAGGTTGGCGATGGTCGCGTCGAGTGCGCCCTCGGCCTTTACGGTGACGGTGCTCGCGTAGTCGGCGGTGACTTTTATCGAGCCGTAGTAGCCATCCTTCAGGACGATGGTGTCGCCGCCCTTGGCTGCGTTGAAGGCGCTGAGCAGACCGTTCCGGTCCGCCACGGTGATCGTTGTCATGAGGGTCTCGTTCCTTCTACAATCGTTTTCCGGACCTTGGACACACCAATACCGTGCAGAGTCTCGAAGACGACGCTCCGAGGCTCCGAAACGAAACATTAACGGTCGGTAAAAAAGGTCCCTGGTTGGTCTAAGACGGGGTGTTTGTTAGAGCGTGGGTATATTGGCCTCTTCGGGTCTGAGTTCACCGTCTCGCTTACCGAGAGGAGCTATCACTGCCCCGTCGGCGCGGCAATTGTGCCGAGTCCGGGTCGGCAAGATGCTGCCCATCGGGCAGATTCGCCCGCCCAAGGTGGAACCTCCGCCTGTGGCCGGCGCGGCCCCTCCCGGGGTGCTGCGGAAACTGCCGGGACACCATGGGGACAGGCCTCGCTTGTGCTGTCGCGGTGCGGCTTATAGTCAGACGGAAGGCCGGCGCCGCCTGCGCCGGGACGCGGGCGCCATGAGGGACCGGGAATGAAAATCACCGTCTTCGGAACCGGATACGTGGGACTGGTCCAGGGCTCGGTCCTGGCCGAGGTCGGCCATGACGTGCTCTGCGTCGACGTCGACACAGCCAAGATCGAGGGGCTGAAAGCGGGCCGCATCCCGATCTACGAGCCTGGCCTCGAGGAGGTGGTGAAGAAGAACCACGCCGAGGGGCGGCTCAGCTTCACCACGGACGCGGCGGCCGGCGTGGCCCATGGCCGCATCCAGTTCATCGCCGTCGGCACGCCGCCGGACGAGGACGGCTCGGCGGACTTGAGCTACGTGCTGGCGGTGGCGGCGACAATCGCCGAGGCGATGGAGGAGCCCAAGGTCGTCGTCACCAAGTCGACGGTGCCGGTCGGCACCGCCGACAAGGTAGCGGCGAAGCTGATGGAGGGGCTCGGCCGGCGGCAGCGGAGCGACCTCACCTTCGAGGTGGTCTCGAACCCGGAGTTCCTGAAGGAGGGCGCCGCCGTCGCCGACTGCATGCGCCCGGACCGCATCGTCATCGGCACCTCGAGCCCCGAGGCCGAGGAGCTCTGCGCGAGGTCTATGCGCCGTTCAACCGCAACCACGACAAGGTCATCGTCATGGACGTGCGCTCGGCGGAGCTCACGAAGTACGCGGCCAACTGCATGCTGGCGACCAAGATCAGCTTCATGAACGAGATCGCCGGCATCGCCGAGCGCCTCGGCGCCGACGTCGAGATGGTGCGCCAGGGCATCGGCTCGGACCCGCGCATCGGCTACCAGTTCATCTATCCGGGCGTCGGCTACGGCGGCTCGTGTTTTCCGAAGGACGTGAAGGCGCTGATCGCCACCGCCAAGGAGGCGGGCTTCCAGCCGACGATCCTCAATGCCGTCGAGGACCGCAACGACAGCCAGAAGACCGTGCTCTTCGACAAGATCTCGCGTCACTACGGCGGCGACCTCGAGGGGCGGACCTTCGCGCTCTGGGGGCTCTCCTTCAAGCCCAACACCGACGACATGCGCGAGGCCGCCTCCCGGGTGCTGATGGAGGCGCTCTGGAACGCGGGCGCCAAGGTCCAGGCCTACGACCCGGAGGCGATGGAGGAGGCGCAGCGCCTCTACGGGGACCGCGAGGATCTCACCCTCTGCGGAACCAAGGAGGCGGCGTTGAAGGGCGCCGATGCGCTCGTCATCGTCACCGAGTGGCAGGCCTTCCGGGCGCCGGACTTCGACCTCATCGCCGAGCGGCTGAGCGCGCCGGTCGTCTTCGACGGCCGCAACCTCTACGACCCCGAGCGCATGGCGCGCCGCCAGTTCGCCTACTACGCCATCGGGCGCGGCCGCGGCGCTCCGGACGCCTGAGATGCGCGTCCTCGTCACCGGGGCGGCGGGCTTCATCGGCTTCCACACCGCCCGGGCGCTTCTCGCCCGCGGCGATGCGGTGACGGGCTTCGACAACGTCAACGACTACTACGATGTCGCGCTCAAGGAGGCCCGGCTCGCCGAGCTCGAGCGCACCGCCGCCGAGACCGGCGGCGACTGGCGCTTCCTGCGCGCCGATCTCGCCGACGGCGCGGCGGTGGCGGCGGCGTTCGGCGACGGCTTCGACCGGGTGATCCACCTCGCCGCCCAGGCCGGGGTGCGCTACAGCCTCGAGAATCCGCTCGCCTATGTCAGCTCGAACCTCACCGGCTTCACCAACATCCTCGAGGCCTGCCGCCGCGCCGGCACCCCGCACCTCACCTTCGCCTCGACCTCGAGCGTCTACGGCGGCAACACCGCCATGCCCTTCGAGGAGGGCCAGGGGGTCGACCACCCGCTGCAGTTCTACGCCGCCACCAAGCGGGCCAACGAGCTGATGGCCCACGCCTATGCCCACCTCTTCCGCCTGCCCTGCACGGGCTTGCGGTTCTTCACCGTCTACGGGCCCTGGGGCCGGCCGGACATGGCGCCGATGATCTTCGCCTCCGCCATCCTCGAGGGCCGGCCGATCCGGCTCTTCAACGCGGGCCGGCACAGCCGCGACTTCACCTATGTCGACGACATCGTCGAGGGGGTGATCCGCGCCTCCGACCGGCCCGCCACGCCCGATCCCGCCTGGGACGCCGCGCATCCCGACCCGGCGACCTCGGACGCGCCCTTCCGGATCTACAACATCGGCAACAGCGCCCCGGTCGAGCTCGCCGACTTCATCGCCGCGCTCGAGGATGCGCTGGGGAGGAAGGCGATCCGCGAACTCGTGGGGCCCCAGCCCGGCGACGTGCCCGACACTTGGGCCTCCAGCACCCGGCTCATGGAGGCCACCGGCTGGCGCCCGGAGACCCCGGTCGCCGAGGGCGTGCAGCGTTTCGCCGACTGGTTCCGGGAGTGGCACGGCTAGACGCTGTGCGCGGGAACTCCCGCGCGATGGTCGACGCCACCCGACCTGAGCGCCTGAAGCAAAGGGTGGAGCGTGACGGCGAAGTCCGTCGGGCATGAGAGACCAATCGCCTATCGGCACAGCTCCCGAAACGGCGCTAGGCCGCGCCTAGGCCCGGATCTCCAAGGATTCGACTTCGGGAGCGGGTTTTGACACGGGGCTGCTCCAATGGCTTGAGCCCACCGCCCTAGGACTTCGCATTCTAGGCGGAAACGCTGCCTTTTCCCGAATTCCCCGTGTTGAGGCGTCGGTCCGGATGACGACGCTCAGGTTGCCGAGGCGGGCCCACGAAGACGGCGCGGCGGCCCTTGATCTCTCTGATTTGGGTTGATTGGGTCAAGCTCCCCATAGGAACGATCTCGGTCGCGCGGTCGGAGGCGCGTATCGGGCTTTCTGTCGATCTCCTTCTTCGGCGCGTCAGGCGGCAGCTGCGGTCGGTGCCTTGCCGAAGCGGAAGTCGGCGCCGTCGCGCCACATGCGGTGCAGGATGACGCCGAGCTTGCGCGCCACGGCGACGCGGGCGCGCGCCATGCTGCGGCGGCGGGCGACCTCCATCCCCCAGGCGCGCAGGCTCGACCATTTCGTGCTGCGCACGAGCAGGGTATGTCCCGCCTCGTAGAGCGCCGTACGCGCGAACTCGTCGCCGCAGCGGCTGATCCTGCCCTTGATGTCAGTCTCCCCGGACTGATGGCGCGCCGGTGTCACCCCCAAATGAGCGCCGGCGGCGCGGGACGTCGCGAAGCGGTGCGGGTCGTCGATGGTGGCACGAAACGCGAGCGCGCCCGGGTTTGCCGGGTCTGGGGCATCGCCCGGGCCGGCATCTACCGTGGCCGCCGGGCGGCGAGGACGCCGCCCGCCCGCGGCCGCGGCCGGGCCCGTGGGGCGATGTCCGTCGCCGACCTCGTCGAGGCGATCCGGCAGGTGCTCGCGAGCCCTTTTCACGGCGAGGGCTATCGCAAGGTGTGGGCGCGGCTGCGCCATGCCGGGCTGCGCACCTCGAAGGAGCGCGTGCGCGAAAACGGGCTTGCGGCGGGGCTGCGGGCTGGCCGCCCCGCGGCCCGCGTAGCCACGACGGCACGATCACCCCGGACGCCATCGAGGCGATCTCGAGGGACCGCAATCAGGAGACTCGGAGACGCCATTTTGGCGGAGACGGCCCCGTTACCGAAGTCTGAGACTCTCAGTAACTCTCGCCGGCCCGCGTGGTCGCGATGAAACCCATCAGCCCGTAGCCGAAGACAATCAGTCCGAGCATCTCCAGCGTCTCCTCAACCGAGGCGATGAGAAGATAGGCGCGAGTCTCCATCCCGAACCGCGACGCATAGTCGCCACCAATGAGCTCCGTCCCCAGCGCGCCGCTGACGTAGAGTGCGCCGCCGAGGATCGTGAGGACCATGATCGTCCGTGGCAGCGCGAAGACGAAGCGCGCATAGGCCAGCCCAACCGCGAGGAAGAACAATGCACCGGGAATGACCCAGGAGAAATACAGCACCCCGTCCGCCTGCACGAGCCGGTCGAAGATCGGCATCAGCTGCTCATGCATCTGCGCCGCCTCGTCATAGGACATATAGACGAAGATCACCCCAAGCCCCATCCAGTGCCGCCACCAGCGGTCGCCCGTGGCGAGCGCGCCCAAGCCGATCCGCGTCAGTAGCATGGCGTTGCCGACCAGCAGGACGAAGTTGAACAGCGTCGGAAAGTTTGCCTCCTCGTCGAGGATGAACATTCGTGCGACCTGCTTCGCGAAGTGGCCGTGAATCGAATGCATCACGTCGATTGCAAGGAAGTTCAGCGCGACCAGCAATAGCAGCATGGCGAGCGCCGCGATGGCAACACGCCCCGGCCAATGTAATGGAACATCGGCTTTGAACTCACCCTTGCCCCGAGCCTTGCTCCGATACTCGTTCCACCCCATCTCTGCTCTGGCCGAAGACAAGTGTGCCATGCCGATACCCCGTAGTGCACGATCGGAGAAAGTATTCTACACAAACACAGGGACTGGTCCTATCTCAGTTAGAGAACTTTATTAATGCCGAAGAACCCTTAAGTAGCGCGGCCAAGCAATCGCCTCGGCGTGCCAAAGAACATCACCATCCTGCCGCTGCCGCCGCGCTCACCCGAGTCTCTACCCGGTTGAGAACCTCTGGCAGTTCCTCTGCGACAACTGGCTCTCGATCCGCGTATTCAAAGGATACGACGATATCGTCGCCCATTGCTGAGCTGCCTGGAACGACCTCGTCGATCAGCCCTGGCGCATCCGATCCATCGGAAGGCGAATCTAGGCGGAAGGGTTCTGATTAATGCGGTGAGGCGGCCGGAAAGGCTGTCAGACCAGGGTGCGACGTCGCCAATCAGCCCGCCACCCCGTGAGGAACGGCGTTGATGCGGGTGTCCCTATGCGGCGCTAGTCGCTGCGGCTCCTTCGGAGTCCCTTTGGTACGCAGAGAGTTCAGCGACGCTCAACACTAGACTAGAAAGAAGCCCCCGTGCTCCGATACTGGGCCGGGGCCGCCGACGCCCAGACCACGGCAAGGGCGCGCAAGTATCGCTCCTCCCTTGACGCAGCTAGTCCCTTACGGAAGGCGCCGGATCGCCCCGGCGTCAGCAGCTCCGCGTCGCCGGCGTGGAGGACAGGCGGAAAAGTCGCCGCCACGCCATGCTAGACCCGCCGCCGTGAGAGATATGTCGCCAGCATGTACATGGCCGTCCAGAGGTCGGAATCGACGGCGTTCGGCTGCGCCTTCCTCGCAGTCCTCAACATGTCGAGCCAGTCGAGTTCCTCCTCGCGCAGAACGCCGCCGAGTACTTTTTCGATCACGCCCAGAATCTCCGGATGGTATTCCTGCAGCGCGGTTGTGATGAAGGGCACCGCCGGGACGCCGCAGGCTGCCTTTTGGAAGCCGATCACCCCGGAAACGGGGTCCTTATTGCGCGCCTCTCCACACTGGACCGGACCGTGGATTTCGAGTTCTTCCGCGGGTGGCTGGTGGAGGGTCTCGGCTATGGCGGCGGATCGAAGGGCGGCCGGCCACGCTCCTCGGCGAACACCTGCCAGGCTGATCCTTGAGCGCAGAGCGTGCCGCGCCGATGTTCGCGCGGCACGTGACCGACGGTGGTGCAGGTTTTGGACGGGCTTTCCCCGGCGATAATCGGTTTGCGCGGCTGATTGCGCCGGCCGCCAGTCCTAAACTAGAGGCCTGCATGAGCCTCCCGCTTCAGCCGTCCTGAAGCCAGGCGGGAATGTCCCGTTTCCCTGGAGAACCCGCCAGACATCGATATGTCCGGGCTGCTCGAGATAGAAGATCAAATAGGGATACCGGGTGACGGGCAGTGTGCGTAGTTCGGGCAGACCAAGTTCCAGGCAAAACCCGGCGAGCCCGCGGCGGGATGTTCCGACAGGAGGGCGAAGGCCTTTTCTAGACGGTCGACGAACCCGAGTGCGACCTCAAGGCCGGCTTCCTTGAGGTAATGGTCCACGGCTTCCTCGATATCCAGCAGTGCCCGCTCCCTGGGGACGACAAGCTTCGCCGTCACGCGCCACCCTGGCTGTGGGCACGCTTGCGGAGAGCCTCGAAATACGCCGTGTTGATGGGGGCGGCCTGGGCGAAGCGGCGCCTTCCCTGAGCAGGCTGCGCAACTCCTCGCGATCCCGGACCCGCCGGATCAGCTCGCGCACGTATTCACTACTCGTGCCGTAGCTACGTTCCGCGACTTGCCGGTCAACGAAGCTCTTCAGGCTCGCTGGCAGCGAGATGTTCATGGTGCTCATGGGGATAGCATAGCATTATGGCAAAAATTGGCAAGGCTGGCCCTGTTCCTTCCTCTGAAAGCCAAGACACAAAGGCTCCGCCGCCAGCTCACCGCGAGTGGGACGCTGAAGGCGTTCGACTGGCAGCTGAAGAGAAGGGCTATATCCCGATGTCGGGCCAGATCGTCGATGCCAGCCTGGTGCCGGCACCGAAGCAGCGCAACACCGAGGCCGAAAAGGCAGCGATCAAGGTCGGCAAGGCAGCCGGCGAGATCTGGCCAGACGAGCCGAACAAAGCCGCCCAAAAGGACATCAACGCCCGCTGGACGCTGAAGATCGGCGGCAAGGTCCGCAATCGTCCGGACGGCACGCCCCTGCCGATGATCGCGGTGCCGGCCTTCGGCTACAAGTGCCATATCTAGATCGATCGCAGGTTCGGCTTTACGGAACGGCCCCCGAACACGTAACGAAAGGTCATCGCTGATGCCGGAGGCGGTCCTGATGGGGGCGGGAGGCTTGCACCGGTCCCCGCCCCGATGACGGAAAGGCCACCTGTTCATCGCACCGATCGCGGCCTATGGCGAGGCTCTCCTCGCCTATGAGAGGACCGTGCGTAAAGGCCGGGCGGGCAGGCGGGCTAAGCCGCCGCCGTGAGAGATATGTCGCCAGCATGTACATGGCCGTCCAAAGGTCGGAATTGACGGCGTTCGGCCGCGCCTTCCTCGCAGTCCTCAACATGTCGAGCCAGCCGAGTTCCTCCTCGCGCAGAACGCCGCCGAGTACTTTTTCGATCACGCTCCAGATCTCCGGGTAGTACTCCTGTACGGCGGTTGTAACGAACGGCACCGCCGGGACGCCGCATGCGGCCGCAAGCGCCGGGATCTCTTCTGGACAGGCACCTTGGAGGTCCCCTTCTGCATCATCGAGAGGACGTTCGTTCTGGAAAGCCGACTTCGTCGCAGATCTGACGCGGTGTCTTCTGGGACACGGACGATCGCCTTGGACAGATGTTCAGCAGTCGGGCTCTTCTTGGGGACGGTTGACATAGTGTTAGCTCCAGAAAATGTCTGCAATTCAATTATAGCGTTCACTTTTACTGCCATGATTGTTTCTGGCGACGGGGAAGCAAATTTTTTTGAGAAAGTTCTGGAGTGAGTTGATTTTACCTTCGACGCAGCGAATGAATTGCCAATAAAGCCGCGCTCGGCGCCCAGGCGCTGGCCGTCCTGCGGCCAAATCACCGCCGACATCACCCAAGAGTTCGACCGAGGGCTTGCGACGAACGCGCGACGGACCGCCGGACGGGACCCAGATGGGAAGGTCTTTTGGTCTGGGTTCCCGAGGCGGTGATTGGTTCGAGTCACCTAACGATTTGCGGATCTGCGGAAGGCTGCCGGGCCCGGTCCGATCAGACAGGTGCAGAACGACGCGAACTTCCGAAACCGCGGGCGGGACGCGTATCTTGGAGGCTGGTTCTTCTCTATCCAGCTGCGCGCCCGCTTAATACTTTCGTCGGTCCCGGCCTTGTCCTTGCAGGGTTCGGAACCGAACATCAGCAGCGTCGCCGGCGCTCGCCCGACACTTCTTGTAGCGCCGGTCAGGTCTCGCCCAGAAAATCGATCTTGGACACTGCGACCCCGTTGTGGCGCAGGAGGTTGTAGGCGGTGGTCAGGTGGAAATAGAAGTTCGGCAACGTGAAGCTCAGGAAGTAGGCCTCGCCCGTCATCGTGATCGTCTCCTTGCCGCGAGGGAACGTCACCTTGCGGGTCTGATCGTCCTCTCACGGCTTCTGGATCGACGGACAGCAGGAATTCGATTGTCGCGGCGATCCTCGCCCTCATCTCGTCAATGTCGCTGCCGCAGTCGGTGATCTCGGGGATCGGGAGCCCGGCAAGCCGCGCCGTGCCTCGGAAGGCGTGGTTGGTCGCCGCACGCACCTGTTCGGAGAAGCTCCACATGTCCGGAAACAGGCGCGCGGTGAAGAGATTGCCGGGCGCGTACTTCTGCGACTTCTCGCCGAGGCGAGAGCC
>CAWCTE010000007.1:0-76007 GCA_963798385.1 uncultured Alphaproteobacteria bacterium
CTTGAACAAAATGCGCTCGGCGGATCTTGGCGATCGTCTCCACAACCAGCATCCCAATCTCGGCTCCCAATTCCCTCGGGAGCACTGTGAACCCCGTTGCCAGAGGGGTCCCTTTTGGAAGCCGATCACCCCGGAAACGGGGTCCTTATTGCGCGCCTCTCCACAGGCAGCGCTCCTCGCTCCGATGGGGGCCCGCATTGGTCTCTCTGACGGAGACCCGCGGCGGGGGAATGCACAACGGCACGAGTTGCTCGACATCCTGGCGATCGCGCTTGTCGCGTCGGTCTGCGGGGCGGAGAGCTGCGTCGACTTTGCCGAGTTCGCCGAGGACCGCGAGACGCTGCTCCGGGAATTCCTCAGCCTGAAGAATGGCTTGCCGAGCCACGAGACCTTCTCCCGGGTGTTCCGGTTGCTCGATCCGGCGGCCTTCGGGCGCGCCTTCGAGGCCTTCTCGACGACCTCGGCGCCGCCGGCGACGGGGTGCTCGCCATCGACGGCAAGACGCTGCGCCGGTCCTTCGACCGCGCCGCCGGCCGCTCGGCCCTGCACGTCGTCACCGCCTTCGGCACCGGCGCCCGGGTCGCCATCGCCCAGCGGGCGGTGCCCGAAGGCGGGAACGAGACCCTGGCCGCCTGCGCACTCCTCGAGACCCTGGCCCTCGACGGCCTCCTGGTCAGCGGCGACGCCATGCACGCCCACGAAGGCACCGCCCGGGTCATCCTCGAGCGCGGCGGCGACTACCTGCTGGCGCTGAAGGCCAACCGCCCGGCGATGTTGCGCGAGGTCGAGGCCTTCTTCGCCGACCCGCCGGAGCCGCTCGACACCTTCGAGACCACCGACGCGGGGCGGCCGAGCCGAATTGACGCAAAGGCGCATAGGTGGTAACAATTAGCCATTAAAAGACTATCCATTTCGTCTGCTGCCGAGCGGCCTCGCCAAAGAATTTCTTGGCCGTGTTTTGTCATGGAGTGACTGATGCGTCTGCTCTTAGCAGTCAGCCTTGTTGCGATCATGCTAACGCCGCCGTCGAGGGCGCAGAGCGTGCTCAGCCCCGATTTCGCCGCTACCAATCAAGGCCTGACCCCGTCCGAGGCTGCCGGGCGCGAGATCTGGATGTTCGCGACCGCCTTCAACGACCGGTTCTTCACCTACACTTATCCGCAGCGCCTCGGCGGCGCCATCGATTGGTACGCAGTCCTCGGCGTCGACCACCGCGCCGACCTGTTCGAAGCCTGGGGCGCGATTCCCGACCCGGACTGCTGCATCCCCGGCGACCCGAACTGCCCAGCGCGCTCGGCCTCCGAAACCTACGGCTTCCTCTGGTGCCCGGGCGACGACGATCTGCTGTCCTTTGTCGGGCGCGAGGGCTATCGCGACCCCGCCTGCGACTTCACGGACGCGCCCTTCGACACGACGACGCCCCACGGCGCCGCCGACCAGCGCCAGAGCAGCTGCGATCTCTACTTCGGCACCTCGACCGGCGCCCTCGGCCTACGCAAGTTCCCGAACCCGCGCTTCGATCCGGCGGCCTGGGATAAGGTCGGCGGATGGCAGGGCTACGCCGCCTTCCTGTCTGACAACTCCGCCAGCCCCGACAGCCGGCTGAACCGCCTCTGGGACGGCTCGGTGGAGCCGCCGTTCCGGATCGGCATGGCCTGCGGCGCCTGCCACATCGCCTACGATCCGCTGGACCCGCCCGCCGATCCGACGCACCCGGCCTGGGAGAACATCAAGGCCCTGGTCGGCAACCAGTACAGCCGCATCTCCAACTTGCTCGGCAGCGGCCTGTCGCCGCACCGGCTGGAATGGCAGCTCATCGCCCGCGCCCGGCCTGGCGAGGTAGATACCTCGGCGCTGCCGATGGACTTCGTCTCCAACCCCGGCACGATGAACGCCATCATCAACTTCGCCCGCCGACCGCTCTTCGAGGAAGATGTGCTGAAATGGCGCAAGGCCTCGTCCTGCGAGGCGGGCGCCGATCCGCAGACCTGCTGGTGCGAGCCGGGCCGCGAGGGCAAGTGCTGGGAGAAGAGCCTGAAGACCGAGCTGGTCCCGCACGTTCTGAAGGGCGGCGAGGACTCGATCGGCTACGAGGAGGCGATTCAGCGCGTCTACTTCAACATCGGCTCCTGCGCCGAGCAGTGCTGGATCAACCACGTCGTCGACCTGCGCGCCGCCGACCCCGAGCAGCGCAACTACGGCCAGACCCCGTTCGACATCGGCCAGTGCCGCCGCGACTGCGGCGCCTTCCGCGCCATCGAGGACCGGCTCGCCGACATCAAGAACTTCTTCCTGACCGCCCGCCCGACCGACCTCTGGCGCGCCCGCGGCCTTTCGAGCCCGCGCGACCTCGAGGTTCAACTCAACCAAAGCGATCACGCAGGCACCGTGGCGGTGAGCCACGTTGAGCGCGGGCGCATCGTCTTCGCGGAGCACTGCGCTCGCTGCCACTCGACCCAGAAGGTCATTACCCGGAATACCGACTTCACGGCGACGGACCCCGACGACCCAACTCTCCGCCTCGACTGGCTCGGCAACGACCAAATCTCGCCTGCCTCCGAGATCGGTACCAACCCCGCCCGCGCCCTCCATTCCAACCACATGAAGTCCCGTGTCTGGGACCAGTACGCCTCGCTGACGGAGCAGGCTCGGCCTGCGGATCCGCTCAGGCCCGAGGTCATGCACGGCGGTGGCCGCGGCTACTACCGCAACGTCTCGCTGCTCAGCGTCTGGGCGCACGCGCCCTTCATGCACAATAACGCAATCGGTCCGGAGATCTGCGGGCGGCCGAGCGACCCGGCGCTCAACTTCTACTCCTCACCCTACGTCGACGCCGACGGCAAGCCGCGAGCCAACCCACCCGATTGCTGGCCATACGACCCAAGCGTCGAAGGCCGTTACAAACTCTACGTCGCCTCGATGCGCGCCTTGCTCAACCCGGACCGCCGCTTGCCAAAGATGTTCGTGCTCGACAGCGACATCGTCATCGACATCGCGCCCAAGGTCGAGATCCTCGGCCGCCAGATCGGGCTGACCCTGACGATCCCCGCGGGCTTCCCCGCCGCCGACGTCAACTCGCTGCGCTACAAGGACATGATCCAGGACCTCGTCCTCGTCGCCCGCGACCCGGACAAGTTCGAGGTCAAGTACGCCACGCTGCTCTCCGACGACCAACGGGCCGAGCTCCGCGACGGCCTGATGGCGATCCGTTCCGCGCTGCTCAAGACCGCAACGATCACCGGCATCCAGCTCGTGCTCGGCAACGAGGAGGCCGTCGTCGGCGAGGTGCAGGGGCTGACGCTCCAGGTCGGCAACGATTTCGTGCAGCGCTACTACTCCAACGTTCTCGAACGCAGCGAGAACGATGGCCACCGCTTCGGCGAGTCCCTGAATAGCGACGACAAGGAAGCCCTCATCGACTTCATGGCGACGCTCTGAGGTCGCGCGATGGTAACCTTCCTCCGCATCATCGCCTGGACCGCCGTCCTCCTCGTCATCGTCGTCGGCGCCGTCTGGGGCCTCCGCCTCGCCGGCTACGGCTCGCTTCTCGCCGTCTCCCAGGAGACGGTCGAGCCGGTCCGTCCGGACATCCCCTTCGCGCCGCTCACCGACGACAGCCTCGGGGACCCCGACAACCCCACCAAGGTCTTCCGCGTCGACATGGCCCGGGTCGAGCACGACTACCCGCTCACCCGCGCCCAGCGCGCGGGGCTCATCCCCGCCAACGTCCTCGCTCTGAACCAGGAGGAGGTCGACCAGCTCTACGGCCGCCTCACCGCCGGCCCGATCCCCGACGGCCCCTATCTCGGCGACCTGTTCTTCCCCAGGGGTGACGACCTCCGGCCGCGCCTCGAGGAGATCCTCGGCGGCCTCGAGGGCCGCGTCGCCGCCGACAAGATCGACCTCACCGAGAAGACCGGCCGGGCGCTGTGGAAGGGCAAGATGTTCTACCGCGACGACCGCGTTCTGCGGAACTTTATCGAGGACTTCCAGCCGCTCGGCGCGCTGATCGACGACCCCGACGCGCTGCAGACGGCGACGGTGCCGCGCGAAGGCTGGCTCAAGCACATCCTGCCGACAACCGACGTCTGGCTGCTGTTCCCGGCCAAGCTCTACTGCGGCCAGAGCCTGCTCGACGGCCGCCGCGAGTCGGTGATCATCGACTACGCCTATAACGACGACCTGCCCGGGTACCAGGAGCGCCCCGACGCGCTCACCGGCCGCAACGGGCTGCGCATCCGCGACGAAATCCGAATGATCCGGCCCGGCTTCTACCTGGGCCGGGCCTACGCCAACAAGATCTTCCTGCTGAACTTTATGCTCTACAACGCCGAGGTTGCGGAGGCCGGCCTGGCCGGCTTCGCCAATGGACACGAGGTGGCCGAGGATTGCTGGACCGGCGAACAGGCGCGCCAGGCCGCCAGGTAGCCCTGGCGCTCGGCCTCGCGGCGTCCGTGGCGCTCGGCCCCGGCGCGCCCGCGGCCCGTGCCGCGCCTGAGCTCGTCGCCGGCCCCGATCTCGGCCCCGACCGGCCGCCCGCCGGCGCGGCGCTGCTCGACCGCATCTTCCCCGAAGGCCTGCCGGTCCCCTTCGAGGCGGTCCTCGACCGCCTCCGCGCCCTCGCCGGCCGCGACAACGTCCAGACCGCCCTCCTGCCGCTCGGCCGCTCCTTGCAGCGCTACGCCGCCGCCCCGGACTTCTTCGCCTCCCCCCGCCTGGTCGTCGCCGTCACCGGCGACGTCGCCGGCGGCCCCGGGACCGAGCGCGTCGCCGACCGGGTCTTCCTCGGCTACCAGCCCACCGGCGAGGTGATCGAGGCGATCACCTACAACCCCGACGCCGGCCGCTTCGAGTTCCAGGAGATCGTCGGCTACGACGGCGCGGCCACCGTCGCCGCCGAGCCGGCCGAGCGCCGGGTCTGCCTCGCCTGCCACCAGGGCCAGGGCCCGATCTTCGCCCGCCCGCTCTGGGCCGAGACCAACGCCAACCCCGCCGTCGCCGCCCGCCTCGCCCCCTTCGGCACCCAGTTCCACGGCGCCCCGGTCCGCCAGTCGGTCGACGCCCTCGAGGCCTTCGACGCCGCGACCGACCGCGCCGCCCGCATCCCGCTCGCCGACCGGCTCTGGTCGGAGGCCTGCCCCGACCGCGCCTGCCGCGCCGCGCTCCTCGCCGCGGCGATCCGCGTCGGCCTCGGCGCCATGCCGCCGGCGCCGCCGCCCGGCTTCGATGCCCGCACCGCCGCGCTTTGGCCCGAGGGCCTCGCCACCGTCTCCCAGGACATTCCCAATCGCGATCCATTCCTCACCTGGATCGAGGGCAGCGACGACCTCGAGACCACCGGCCGCTTCAACCCGGAAACCCCGCGCGACCCGGTCCCGCTCTGGCAGCCCGGTCCCGGCGGCTTCGCCGCCGCCGCCCGCGAGATCGCCGCCCAGCTCTCGCGCGGCGACCTCGTCTGGATCGACCTCGGCCTGCGTGAGACCAAGGGCCCGGGCACCACCCTGTCGCTCCCCTGCACCGCGACCGACGCGACGCTGCCCGACGGCAGCGCCGAGACCCGCTTCGACTGCCGGTTCCGCGGCGACCGCCTCGCCGGCTTCCGCGGCGCCTCCGGCGACGGCCGGATCGAGGCCCTGTCGCTCAAGGGAGAGCCCCCGTCCGCGTCCTTCCCGCTGCCCGCCAGCGGCGAGCCCTTCGCGCGCGCCGGCGACGGCAGCCGCATCGAGGTCCTGAGCATCGCCCCGGACGTCGCCCGTCTCCGGCTCGTCGACGACTTCCACGTCCTCGACTCCCGCCTCGCCGCCCGCGCGGCGGGGCACGGCACCGCCCTCGACCCCGGGCCGTTCCCGCGCGCCGCCATCCTCACGCTCCTCGCCGAAATCCTGGGAGGCACCAATGGATGAAGACCGCGGCTTCCTCGGCAAGCTCGCCCGCGGCTTCGTCTGGCTGAGCGTCGGCTTCTTCGTCCTCGCCCTCGCCGCCGGCGCCTACTTCGCCTGGCGCCTGACCTCCGACCACGCCGAGGAATTCGCCGACCCCGTTGCCCAGTTCAAGTACGGCTCCACCGGCGGCGACCGCAACTTCGGCCTGCCCTACGTGATGTGGGTGGCGATGCCCGTCCTCTTCCGCGACCTGCTGCCGCCGGGCCGCGAGGACGAAGGCTGGGGCGCCTTCGGCTTCATCACCGAGGACCCCGCCGTCCTGCCGCCGGAAATGCGGCACCCGCGGCCCGTCGGCACCTCGCTGCGCAGCTCGATGGGGATCGACCGGATCTTCCTCAATTGCGCCGGCTGCCACGCCGGCAGCGTCCGCACCGCCGCCGGCGCGCCGCAGCTCGTTGTCGCCGGCATGCCCTCGAACACCGTCGACCTGTCCGCCTTCCAGGGCTTCCTCGCCCGCGCCGCGGTCGACGAGCGCTTCAGCCCCGACCGCTTCCTCACCACCATCGACGCGTTGGACCTCGACCTCGACCCGGTGAACCGCCTGGCGCTCAAGTTCGTCGGCATCGGCATGGTCCGCGAGCGGCTCCTGACGATCGTCGACCGCTTCGACGACTTCGTCCACGCCGAGCCCACCTTCGGCCCCGGCCGCTTCGACACCTTCAACCCCGCCAAGGCGCTCCTCAACTGGAACTTCGCCCAGATCCCCGAGGCCCAGCGCATCGGCGTCGTCGACTTCCCCTCGGTGTTCCTCCAGGGCCCGAAAACCGGCATGCAGCTGCACTGGGACGGCAACAACACCAAGGTCTCCGAGCGCAACCGCTCCGCCGCCTTTGGCACCGGCGCCACCCCGCCGATCCTCGACCGCGAGTCGCTGAAGCGCATGGAGGACTGGCTCGAAACCGCCGAGCCCCCCGCCTTCGCCGACGTCTTCCCCGCCCAGTTCGACCCCGCCCTCGCCGCCGAAGGCGCGACCGTCTACGCCCGCGAATGCGCCGACTGCCACGGCGCGACCGGCCGCGACTTCACCGGCCCCTACGTCGGGACGGTCACTCACATCACCGAGGTCGCGACCGACCGCGGACGCCTCGACAACTACACCCGCGACCTCGCGGTCAACCAGAACGCCCTCTACGCCGACTTCGGCGACGAGCGCTTCCAGACCTTCCGCAAGACCGACGGCTATGCCAACGCCCCCCTCGACGGCCTGTGGCTCCGCGCCCCCTACCTCCACAACGGCTCGGTCCCGACCCTTGCCGCTCTCCTCTCGCCACCGGAGGAGCGCCCACGCGCCTTCCTCCGCGGCTACGACGTCTACGACCCGCGCGACCTGGGCTTCGTCAGCGACCCCGCCGACATCGACCCGGCCCTCTACCCGCGGCTCTTCTGCTACACGACCACGGCCGCCGCCGCCAACGACTGCCCGGCCGAGGTGCCGCCGATGAACGGAACCTGTGCCGCCGGCCCCTGCCGCGGCAACGGCAACGGCGGCCACCTCTGGGGCACGGCGCTGCCCCCGGACGAGAAGCGCGCGCTGATCGAACACCTGAAGACCTTCTGAAGGAACCGCCATGGCCAAGCACCACGCCGGACCCTGGTACACCGTCCTCCGCATCGCCACCGTGCTCGTGGTCGTCGCCGCCGCGGGCGGGGTCTACGTCTGGTACAAGGCCTTCCGCACCCTGCCGCAGGAGGTCTGCGGCGACGTGGAGCCCGAGCGCCGCGCCGAGCTCTGCGCCGACCCCGCCGAGGAGCGCTTCAAGTACGGCTCCCTCGGCGCCGAGGCCGACCTCGGCATCCCCTACCCGATCTTCCACGTGCTGCCCCGGGTCTTCGGCGACCTGATGCCCGGCCCCGGCGGCTACGCCGCCTTCGGCATCCCCTGGGAGGAAGGCCGCGAGTTGCCCGTCGGCTTCTCCAAGAAGACGATGGGCTTCCCGCGCATCACCCAGACCTGCGCCATCTGCCACGCCGCGCAGTACCGAACCTCGCCCGACGCCGCGCCCGGTCATCGTCCCGACCGGCCCCTCGCACACCACCAACGCCATGGCCTTCCTCGACTTCCTGGAAGCGGCGGCCAGTGACCCGCGCTGGTCCGGCGACGGCATGATGGGCGAGATCGAGCGCAACTTCGACCTCAAGCTCGACGACAAGCTGATGTACCGCTTCGTCATCATCCCGATCGCCCGCAAGCGGGTGCTGCAGCAGGCCGAGGACTTCGCCTGGATCCACGCCGACCACCGCCCGCCCTGGGGCCCCGGCCGCGACGGCCCGTTCAACCTCACCAAGTTCAACCTGCTCGGCCTCCCCGACGACGACACCGTCGACAACGCCGACTTCCCCTCGATCTGGAACGCCGGGATCCGCGAGAACACCTCGCTGAACTGGGCTGGCGAGACCCAGGACCCGCTCGCCGTCTATATCGACAGCGCCCTCGGCATCGGCGCCCCGCCCGAGACGGTCACCGACGACATGATCGAGCACCGCGAGTATCTGCGCGCCAAGCAGCCGCCGCCCTACCCCTTCCCGATCGACCAGGCGCTCGCCGACCGCGGCCGGCCGATCTGGATCGCCCAGTGCGCCGGCTGCCACACCCCCGGCGGCGCGCGCTTCGGCCGCACCGTGCCCATCGACGAGATCGGCACCGACCGCGAGCGCTTCGACACTTGGACGCAAGCCAACGCCGACGCCACCAACGCCAAGGCGCTCGAGCTCGGCGTGACACGCAAGCCGATGGTCAAGGACGTCGGCTACGCCAGCCAGCCCCTCGACGGCATCTGGCTCCGCGCCCCCTACCTCCACAACGGCTCGGTCCCCTCTCTCACCGCGCTCCTCCAGCCGCCCGCCCAGCGCCCCACCGAGTTCTGGCGCGGCTGCGACATCTACGACCCCGTCGCCGTCGGCTTCCGCGCCACGCCCCCCGACGACGACTGCCCCCGCGCCTTCCGCTTCGACACCACCCTGCGCGGCGAAGGCAACGGCGGCCACACCTACGGCACCACTCTCCCCGACGACCAGAAGGCCGCGGTCGTAGAATACATGAAGACGCTCTGAAGCCTTGCTGTCGATCGGCGTCCAAACTCTTGCGCGACGATCCACACGACATACAGAGCCGGATTGTAGGCTTCGTTCGGGGCCCCGAACACGCTGTGGTCCTCGGGCCGATCCGTCTGGCAGACCAGCCGTCTACATTGGTGTGGGATTCTTAGCAGGTAACGCAGGGCTGAGATGGGACGAGCATGCCGAGCGGAAGGAGCACAAAGTTGTCACCTATCCATAAGATGCGTCAAACCTACCAAGCGGGCGCCCCGATACCCGTCGAAAAGCACAAACAATCCAATTATATAGGTGGTGCCCGGGGGCGGATTTGAACCACCGACACGCGGATTTTCAGTCCGCTGCTCTACCCCTGAGCTACCCGGGCCTCGCGACGGCACGCCCGCCGTCTGGCGCCCGTGACTAGGACAAGGAGCCGGGCCTTGTCCAGCGGAAATTCCGGCGCCTCCAGGCCCTAGACGGGACGTCCGCGCAGGAGCGCGGGTAGGTCGCCGGAGAGGCCCGCCGCCTCGGCGATCAGGGCGCGGCGCAGCGGCGGAATCCGGTCGACGAGGCCGAGCCCGAGGACCCGGCCGAAGCGGAGCACCGGGTTGTCGTTCGAGAACAGCCGGTTGATCCCGTCGGTGGCCGCCGCCAGCGCCGCGATGTCGAACCGCCGCCAGCGCGCATAGCCGGCGAGGACGTCCGGCGCGCCGATGTCCTGGCCGCGCCGGCGTGCCGCCACCACCACCTCAGCCAGGGTGGCGACGTCTCGGAGCCCGAGATTCAGCCCCTGCCCCGCCAGCGGATGGATGCCGTGCGCCGCGTCCCCGACCAGCGCCAGCCGCGCATCGGTGCAGCGCTCGGCGAGCGAGAGGCCGAGCGGATAGCTGTAGCGCCCGCCGGCGAGCGCGATCTCGCCGAGGAAGTCGCCGAACCGCGGCCGGAGGACCGCGAGATAGTCCGCCGGGTCCAGCGCCGAAATCGCCCGGGCGCGCTCGGCGGTCTCGGTCCAGACGATCGACGACCGGTCGCCGGGCAGCGGCAGGATCGCCAGCGGCCCCTCCGGCATGAAGGCCTGATAGGCGATCCCCCGGTGCGGCCGCCGGTGCGCCACCGCCGCCACCAGCGAGCTCTGGCCATAGTCCCGGCCCCGCCGCCCGATGCCCGCCCGCCGGGCCACGCCGCTGGCGCGCCCGTCGCAGGCAACGAGGAGGGCCGCCGAAAGGGTGGTGCCGTCGCCGAGCGTGACCTCCGCCCGCCCGGGGAGCGCCGCCTGGCCCGTCACCGGGGACGACGGCCGATGGTCGACGAGCGAATGCGCGGCCATCGCCTCGAGGAGCGCGCCGCGCAGGAAGCGGTCCTCGAGGATGTGCCCCATCGGGCCCTCGTCGATCTCCTGGCCGTGGAAATGCAGGAAGAGCGGCGCGGCGCCCGCGCCGGGCCGGCCGTCGCTGATCTTGATCTCCTCGATCGCCTGGGCTTGCCCGGCGAGGCCGGGCCAGAGCCCCAGCGCCGTCAGCATCCGCCGCGATCCGAGCGCCAGCGCGTAGGCCCGGCCGTCGAAGTCAGGGGCGGACTGCGCCGTGACGCTGCCCGCGTCGAGGACGATGCTCGAGAGCCCGCCCTGCGCCAGCGCCAAGGCCAGCATAGGGCCGTTCAGCCCGCCGCCGACGATCAGGACATCGCAGTCGTTCGCCATGGCGGCCGAGTATCGCCCCGCCGAGGCGATTGTCCAGCGCTCGCCGCCCGGCTACGGTCGCGGCCGGCACAGCCGCGAGGGGGGTCCCATGTCCGATACCTGGCTCTGGATGACGGCGAGCGAGCTCGGCCGCGAGATCGAGGCGAGCCGCATCGACCCGCGCGAGCTGACGGAAGTCTATCTCACCGCCATCGACACCCATCCCGATAGCCCGGGCATCTTCGCCCGCATCACCCCGGATCGGGCCCGTGCCGAGGCCGCCGCCGCCGCCGGCCGCGCCGAGGCGGGGCTGCGCCGCGGGCCCCTCGACGGCGTGCCGATCAGCTGGAAGGACCTCGTCGACACCGCCGGCGTCGCCACCGAAGCCGGCACCGCCCTCCTCCGCGGCCGCGTCCCCGAGCGCGACGCCGCCGTGCTGGCCACCGCCACCCGCGCCGGCCTCGTCTGCCTCGGCAAGACCCACCTGACCGAGTTCGCGTTCTCCGGGACTGGGCGTGAACCCAATCACCGCGACCCCGCCCAACATCAACGACCCCGAGCTCGCGCCCGGCGGCTCCTCATCCGGCGCCGCCGCCTCGATCGCCTTCGGCCTCGCGGCGGCCGGGCATCGGCTCGGACACCGGCGGCTCGGTGCGGGTGCCGGCCGCCTGGAACGACCTCGTCGGCCTGAAGACCACCCACGGCCTGCTGTCGCTCGACGGGATCGTGCCGCTCTGCCCGCGCTTCGACACGATCGGCCCGCTCTGCCGTTCGGTCGAGGATGCCGGTCAGCTTATCGCCGCCATGGCCGGCACCGCGGCGCCCGTCCTCGACGGCGCCACCACCCGTGGCCTGCGCCTCGGCATCGTCGCCAATCCCGCACTCCAGTCCCGTCCCGGCCCGCTGGCCGCCTTCGAGGCGGCGCTCGAGCGCATCGAGGCGGCCGGCGCCGATGTCGCGCCCCTGCCCCTGCCGTTTCTCGAAGCCATGCTGTCGCTGGCCGGATGCCTCTTCTCCGGCGAGGCCTACGGCGTCTGGCGCGAGGAGATCGAGGCCCGGCCCGAGGCGATGTTCCCGCCGATCCGCGACCGCTTCCGCATCGGCGCGAAGTTTTCCGCCGCCGATTTCGTCGATGGCTGGCGCAAGCTCGACGCCCACCGCGCCGCCTGGGCCGACGCCACGTCCGGCTGCGATGCCGTGCTGATGCCCACCACGCCCAACCTGCCGCCGAATGCCGAGCGGCTGCTGGCCGACGCCGACCACTTCGCCGAAGAGAACGTGCTGACGCTCCGCAACACCCGGATCGCCAACATGATGGGACTTTGCGCCCTGACCCTGCCGACGGGCATGCCCGGCTGCGGCCTGATGGTGATGGCTCCGGCCCACGCCGAGGCCCGGCTGCTGCGAATCGGCGTGGCCCTCGAGCGCGCCTTCGTGTGAAGCACCGCAAAATGCTGGACCCCGAGGGGCTTGCAGGCTAGACTGCACACCGAACGGGGCGAGAACAGACCCCGGCAACGAGGCCGACGATGCAGTTTCCCGCGCGGTTCGCAGACCTGCCGGAGTATGCCTTTCCGCGCCTGCGGCGGCTGCTTGGCGACGTGCGCCCGGGCGGCCCCGAGTTCACGATGACCATTGGCGAACCCAAGCACCCGCTGCCGGAGATGATCGGCCGCATCGTCGCCGAGCACGCCGGCGAGTTCGCCCTCTACCCTCCGAACGACGGCACCGCGGAGGTCCGCGCCGCCATCGCCGGCTGGCTTTACCGCCGCTACGGTCTCAGCCTCGACCCCGACACCCAGGTCGTGCTCCTCAACGGCACCCGCGAGGGTCTCTTTAACGCCGCCCTCGCCCTCTCCCCCGAGGCGAAGGCCGGCGGCCGCCCGGCGATCCTGATGCCGAACCCCTTCTACCAGGCTTACGGCGCCGCCGCTCTCGCCGTCGGTGCCGAGCCGGTTCCGGTCCCCGCCACCGAGGCCACCGGGTTTCTCCCCGACTACGCTGCCCTTCCCCCTACCCTCCTCGACCGCGTCACCCTCGCCTACGTGTGCTCGCCCGCGAACCCGCAGGGTGCCGTCGCCGACGCCGCCTGGTGGCGCGCGCTCCTCGATCTAGCCGAGCTCCACGACTTCCGCGTCCTCGCCGACGAGTGCTACAGCGAGATCTACCGCGACGTTCCGCCCCCCGGCGCCCTCGAGACCGCTGCTGCCACCGGCGCCGACCCCGAGCGGGTGGTGATCTTCCACTCCCTCTCCAAGCGCTCCAACGCCCCGGGCCTGCGCGCCGGCTTCGCCGCCGGCGGCCCGCGCGCAGTCGCCGCCCTCCGCCAGCTCCGCGCCTATGGCGGCGCCCCGGTCCCGCTGCCGATCCAGCGCGCCGCCGCCGCCCTCTGGGCCGACGAGGCCCACGTCGAGGCCAGCCGGACGCTCTACCGCGAAAAATTCGCCGTCGCCGACCGCGTCCTCGGCAATACCCCCGGCTACACGCCGCCGCAGGCAGGCTTCTTCCTCTGGCTCCGGGTCGGCGACGGCGAGGGCTTCGCCCGCCGCCTCTACCGCGACACCGGCGTGCGGGTGCTGCCCGGCGGCTATCTCGGCCGCGAGACCGCCGCGGGACCGAACCCCGGCCAGCCTTACGTCCGGGTGGCACTGGTGGCGCCACCCGCAGAGGTGGAACGTGGCCTCGCCGCGATCCGCGACACGCTCGAAGTGACGATTACCCAGGAAAAGGTCGATTAGATGGCCCAACGCAAGAGCAAGCGCCGCGCCCCGCTGATGGAGAGCGACACCGAGGTAGCCCTGCGCCGACGCGGCACCGAGCTCATCGGCCTGCTGCTCCTCGCCGTCGCCGGCCTGGCCTGGGCGATGATCTGGACCTACTCGCCCGACGACCCGAGCCTGTTCAGCGCCACCGACGAGGCACCGCGCAACGCCCTCGGCCTCGTCGGCGCCTCCCTCGCCGATCCGCTGCACCGCGCCCTCGGCTGGGCCGCCTACGGCATCCCCACCGGCCTCGCGATCTGGGGCCTGCGCCTGATCCTGCACGCCGGCGAGAACCGCCTGATCCGCCGCGCGATCGTCACCCCTATAGCCCTTCTCGTCGCCGCCACCTTCGCCGCCACCCACGTGCCGCCCACGACCTGGCACCATGCCTACGGGCTCGGCGGCCTCCTCGGCGACGCGGCGCTGAGCTCGCTCATCGGCGTCCTGCCCTTCGACGTGACCCTGGCGCTCCGGGTCGTCAGCCTGGCGCTTGCCGCGGCCTTCGTGGCCACCTGCGCCTACGCCCTCGGCGTTACCTGGGCCGAGTTCACCGGCTTCGTCCGCTTCCTCGCCCAGGGCTCGGTGGTGCTCTACTCCGGCGCCCACGGCCTCACCGGCCGTGCCGCCAACCAGGCGGCCGAAGGCGCCCGCGCCGCCCGCGGGCTGGCCGCCGAAGCCCGCGCCCGCCGCGCCCAGCGGGAGGAAAGCCTGCCCGCCCGCACCGCAGCACCACGCTTCGACCCTACCCTCCTCCGCCCGTCGGAGGACAGCGTCATGACCAAGATCCGCGACGCCGTCCGGGCCCGCGCCGAGGCCGACGCCCGGCCCGCCGCCCTCCGCCCGGTCCCGCCGCTGACCGCCGCCCGGGGTGACGTCGCCGTGCTCGAGCGCGACGAGACGCTGGTCGACGACGGCCCGCCCGAGCCCCGCGTCCAGCAGCCCAAGCCCCGCCCGGTGCCGAAGAGCGCCCGTGCCCGCTCCGAGGAGGAGCCCGAGCTCGCCCTCGACCCCGACGCGCCGGACGTCTACCGGACCCCGCCGCTCTCGCTCCTCCAGAGCCCCGCGACCATCGTCCGCCACCACCTCTCCAGCGACGCGCTGGAAGAGAACGCCCGCATGCTCGAGACCGTCCTCGACGACTACGGCGTCCGCGGCGAGATCGTGTCGATCCGCCCCGGCCCCGTCGTCACCATGTACGAGCTCGAGCCCGCCGCCGGTCTCAAGGCGTCGCGCGTCATCGGCCTCGCCGACGACATCGCCCGCTCGATGTCCGCCCTCGCCTGCCGCTGCTCGACGATCCCGGGCCGCTCGGTCATCGGCATCGAGCTCCCCAACGAGCTCCGCGAGAAGGTGCTCCTGCGAGAGATCCTCTCCGCCAAGGGCTTCGGCGACAGCGCCCATGCCCTGCCGCTCGCCCTCGGCAAGGACATCGGCGGCGAGCCCGTCGTCGCCAACCTCGCCCGCATGCCGCACCTGCTCATCGCCGGCACCACCGGCTCCGGCAAGTCGGTGGCGATCAATACCATGATCCTCAGCCTTCTCTACAAGCTCTCGCCCGCCGAGTGCCGGCTGATCATGATCGACCCCAAGATGCTCGAGCTCTCGGTCTACGACGGCATCCCCCACCTCCTCTCCCCCGTCGTCACCGACCCCAAGAAGGCGGTCGTGGCGCTGAAGTGGGTCGTCGCCGAGATGGAGGAGCGCTACCGCAAGATGTCGAAGATGGGCGTGCGCAACATCGACGGCTACAATGCCCGGGTGACGGACGCCCTCGACAAGGGCGAGGCCTTCACCCGCACCGTCCAGACCGGCTTCGACGACGAGACCGGCGAGCCGGTGTTCGAGACCGAGGAGTTCCACCCGGAATCCATGCCGTTCATCGTCGTCATCGTCGACGAAATGGCGGATCTCGATGATGGTCGCCGGCAAGGAGATCGAGGCCTGCATCCAGCGCCTCGCCCAGATGGCCCGTGCCTCCGGCATCCACCTGATCATGGCGACACAGCGCCCGTCGGTCGACGTGATCACCGGCACCATCAAGGCGAACTTCCCCACCCGCATCTCCTTCCAGGTCACGTCGAAGATCGACAGCCGCACCATCCTCGGCGAGATGGGTGCCGAGCAACTCCTCGGCCAAGGCGACATGCTCTACATGGCCGGTGGCGGCCGCATCACCCGCGTCCACGGGCCGTTCGTGTCGGACGAGGAGGTCGAGGAGGTCGTCCGCCACCTCAAGACCCTCGGATTCCCCGACTACGACGCGGGCATCATGGAAGGCCCCGATGCGGACGAGGAAAGCGAGATCGACCTCGTCCTCGGCCTCGGGGGCAACACCAACGGCGACGACGCGCTCTTCGACCAGGCCGTCGCCATCGTCGCCAAGGACCGCAAGTGCTCGACCTCCTACATCCAGCGCAAGCTCTCGGTCGGCTACAACAAGGCCGCGAAGCTCGTCGAACTGATGGAGGAAGCCGGCGTCGTCAGCCAGGCCAACCACGTCGGCAAGCGCGAGGTGCTGGTGCCGGAGCGCTGACCGGATGCACCCGTTTCGACAGGTTCCATGATCCAGATCGTTCGCTCCCTGCCCGTTCTCCTCGCACTCGCGCTCTTCGCGGGCCATGCTCGCGCAGGAGACGGCGTGGCCGCGATGTGCGCGGAACTTGCCCCGCCCGAACCCTGCGCCTGCGCCTCCGACGCGCTGCTGGCCGAGATCGGTCCCGAGAACTTCGGACTCTACGACGCCATCGGCAGCGACTATGTGGCGCGGATGGCGCGCGGCGAGGGCCGCGTCGCCGCCTGGGACGCCGCCAGCGCGGCGGTCGCCGCCGAGGCCGGAGTCGCGCCGCACACGCTCATGTCCCGCACCAACGAGATCGGCAGGGCACACCGAACCGCCATCGAGGCCTGCACGGCGTCCTGACGGGGACCCGGCAGAATCGCCCGGACTCCGCGTACCCCCGCATTATCGATTAAGCCTCCCTTAAAATCGTATGGGTGCTTTCCAGCCACTTTCCAGCCGCCTTCCAGCCACATCGAATTCCCGTAAACCATTGACACCCGGTCCGGTTCCGCCCGTCGGGACACGCCGCGTTCTGTGCTGGCGCAACCACCGCAAACTCGTCTAAATCTGCATTTCCCGAGAGGCTCCGGAGGCGTCAAATGACCGCACTGAAACTCACCTACTTCGATTTCGCCGGCAGCCGTGGCGAGGAGGTCCGCCTGGCCCTGACCATCGCCGGCGTGCCCTTCGAGGACAACCGCATCGCCCGCGCTGACCTCGCGGCGCTGAAGCCCGACCTGCCCTTCGGCAGCCTGCCCGTACTGGACATTCCCGGCCACGGCACCTTCGCCCAGAGCAATGCCCTGCTGCGGCTGATCGGCCGCCAGCACGGCCTCCACCCGGAGGATCTCTACGAGGCAGCCCGTCACGACGCGCTCATGGACGCGGCCGAGGACCTGCGCCACCGGATCTCGCCGACCATGCGCATGCAGGACGGTCCGGAGAAGTCCGCCGCGCGCCAGCAGCTCGCCACCGACTACGTGCCGCAGTGGGGCCGCTACATCGACCGGCAGATCGGCGACGGACCCTTCGTCGCCGGCGCACGCATCAGCGTCGCCGACATCAAGCTCTACATGGCCGATCGATGGATCAGCAGCGGAGGCCTCGACGGCATCCCCGCCTCGGTCTTCGACGGCTGTCCCCATCTCAAGACCCTGGCGCGCGCCGTTGCCGGCCACCCGGCCGTCGCCGCCTGGTACGCCGCCGACGCACCGGCCTAGGTCAGGTGCCGCGGGATCCGGGCCCCGGTCATTCGCAATACGGGCCTGACCGCCGCCGCGCCACGTCGAGATGCAGGTGGTCGGCGTGCAGGGGATTGGCCTCCGGCCCGAGCACCGTACCGAACGGCCCGCAGCCGGCATCGCGAATGCGCCGGAGAGCCTCCGCCCACTGCGCGGACGTCCACCCGTTGCGGACGGTGACGGTCGAGCCATCCCCGAGGCGGAAGGCCGAGATGTCGATGGCCCGCCCGAAGGCATGCTCCGAGAGCTTCGCTCCCGCGACCCGGTTCCGCCCGCGGCAGGAATAGGCATCGGCCACCGCCATCCCCTCCAGCCGCTCGCCGAGGTCGCCGAAAATCGCCTTCGGCCCGGTCGTCAGCCACGCGGCCAGTGCCAGCGCCGTGTCACAGCCCAACGTTGCCGGCGGATCGAGCCCGACCCCCGCTGCCGCCGAAAGCCGGACCGGCGCCGCGATTCCGCAGCCACCCTCGTCCTGCTTTGCAGAAATCTCTACGCCGACCAGGTCCGCTTCGCCGCACACCGGTCCAGGCGGTACCGGCCGTGGCAACGGCCCCGCCGCAGCACTTCCCGCCAGCACCATGGCCGCCAGCCACACTCGCAACTTCGGCCCTCCGGGTCGGTCCGGCGGCATGCCGCCATGCCTTCAACCGCCCGTTTGCGCCCTGCGTTCCATCCCCCATGTGCACATGGTTCACGAAAGATGAATCCCGTAACATATCACGAGAATTATCAAGACCTTGACCCCTCTGCACACTGTGTGCAGACGGCCCTTTCAGCCGGCGTAATCCTCGTCCGAGACCTGCTCCAGCCAATCGACATGGGTCCCGTCCAGCGCCTCGTGGATCGCCAGATGGGTGAGCGCCACCGTCGGCGAGGCTCCGTGCCAGTGCTTCTCCCCCGGCGGGATCGAGACGACGTCACCCGGCCGCAGATCCTGCACCGGTCCGCCCCAGACCGCCGCCCGGCCGAACCCCGCCGTCACCACCAGGGTCTGACCAAGCGGATGGGTATGCCACGCCGTCCGCGCCCCCGGATCGAAGGTCACGAACACCGCCCTGACCCGTGCCGGCTCCGGCGCCTCGATCACCGGGTCCTGCCGCACCCGCCCGGTGAAATATTCCGCCTTGCCCCAGCCCGACGGCCGGCTCCCGCCCCGGATGATCTCCATCGCTCGCCCTCCTCGATCGCGTCCCCCCGCCCTAGCACGCCGGACACGCCCGACCAAGCTGTCGGACACGTGAGCGCGCCCCCCAGTGCATTCGCCCCCGCGCCTCTCTATAGGATGCCCATGAACCGCCGCACCCTCCTTCTGGCCCTCGCCGCTTTCCCCCTCGCCGCCGCCCTTCCCGCGGCCGCGGCCGTCGACGTCACCCCGGTCGAGCGCTACCTGCAGGGCCTGCGCACCGCCCGCGGCCGGTTCACCCAGACCAACCCCAACGGCTCCACCCAGACCGGCACCTTCTACCTGGCGAAGCCCGGCCGCATCCGCTTCGAGTACGATAACCCCCCCGGCGCCATGGTCATCGCCGACGGCTCCTGGGTCGGGGTCTTCGACCCCAAGTCGAACCGCAATCCCACCCGGTATCCGCTCGCCAGGACCCCGCTGTCGCTGCTCCTCCGCGACCGCCTCAGCCTCACCGAGCCCGGCCTTGTCCTCGGCGCCACCCAGGACGCCGCCGGCATCGCCATCACCGTCGTCGACCCCCGCGCCCCGCAGGAAGGCCGCATGGTGATGTCCTTCGCGCCGAGCCCGGTCGCGCTTCTGCGCTGGGAGATCACCACCAAGACCGGCCAGCGCACCCGCGTCGCGCTCAGCGACCTCAAGACCGGCGTGGCGCTCGACAGCAGCCTGTTCAACATCGAGCTTGCGGCAACCAAGTACCGCTAGGCCGACCCGCGCCAGGCCGCCCAGTCCTCGGGCGTGTCGAGGTCGACCACCGCCGCCCGCCCCGGCGTCGGCACCTCGGTCACGAACTCCGCCGCATCGCGCAGCACCTCGCGGGCGCCGCGGTCGCCGCGCAGGCCTGCCAGCGTCTCGAAGAACCGCCGGCCGAACAGCACCGGATGCCCCGGCGTGCCGTCGGCGCTGATCGCCCGGCAGATCTCGCGGCCCTCTTCGGGATCGTAGGCGGCGATCAGCCGGTCGATCTCGGCCGGTCCGACCTCCGGCATGTCCGCGAGCAGGATCACCACCGCGTCCACCCGCCCCGCCACTGCCGCAAGGCCGGCGCGCATCGACGCGGCCATGCCCTCGGCCCAGTCCGCCGCCTCGACCACGGTCACGTCGAGCTCGGCCAGCGCCGCCCGGCGCGCCGCGGCCTCCGGGGGAAGCACCACCACCACCTCGTCGGCCCGGCTCGCCCGTGCCGCCTCCGCGGCCGCACGCAGCACCGGCCGGCCGCCGACGTCCTCGAGGAGCTTGTCGCGCCCCCGCATCCGCCGCGCCGCGCCGGCGGCGAGGAGCACCGCCGCCACCCGCGGCCGTCCTCGCGGCTCCGGGCGCGCCGCCCGCGGTTGCGGCCGGGCCGGGATCTCCTTGAGGAGCCCGCCCGCGCCCATGGCGGCGATCTCCGCGTCGCCGACGGCGAGCCCCGCAGCCAGCCGCTCGAGCACCCAATCGGCACCGTTCAGTGCGGGCGAGCGGGCGCAGCCCGGCATTCCCACCACCGGCCGCCCGGCATGGGCGCCGATGAACAAGAGATTTCCCGGATCCACCGGCATCCCGAAGCGGATGAGCCGCCCGCCTGCAGCGACCACGCCGCCGGGGCAGACGTCGGCGGCGTCCGAGGTCGCCGAGGCGCCGAGGATGAGCACGATGTCGCCGGCTGCGGCCTGCACGGCCGCGGCGACCGCCGCGGTCTCGTGGGGTACGGTCACCGGCGCCGCCATCTCCTGGCCCAGCGCGGCCAGGCGCTCGTTGACCAACTCCGCGCCCTTGGCCAGCAGGCTCTCCTTCATGCCGGGCGTCCGGGTGAGGATCAGGGCCACCCGGTGGGGCACGAAGGGATGAACCCGCAGCGCCTCGGTTCCGGCGAGCTGCGCCACCGCCGCCTCGACGCGCGCGGCGGCGACGCCGTAGGGGATGATCTTCACCGTCGCCAGCATCTGCCGCGGCTGCACCCGCGCCCAGTCCGGCAGGGTCGCGAGGGTGATCGCGGGATCGACGCGGTTCAGCGCGTCGATCGCGGCGCGGTCGGCGCGCAGGATACCGGCGGCTTCGGCGAAGAGATTGACGCGGCCGGTGTAGGCGGCCGACCGCGCCATGCCGATGGCGGCGGGCGTGGGCGCGAGGGCTGCGGCGACGGCCTCGGCGGCGGCGTCCTCGGAGAGGTCGCCGGACTCGAGCCGGGCGACGATGACTTCGGTGACCCCGGCCGCGGCGAGCGCGGCGGCGTCGGTGGCGGCGAGGACGCGGCCTTTCTTCAGGCGGAGGCCATTGGCGTTCAGGGAGTGCGCGAGGACGGCGCCTTCGGCCTCGGCGGGCGGGACGGGGCCGAAGCGCATGTCAGGGACGGGTCGCGGGGCGCCGCAGTCGCTCGGTGATCTGGGCGAGGATGGAGATGGCGATCTCGGCGGGGGACTTGGCGCCGATGTCGGCGCCGATGGGGGCGTGGATGCGGGCGATGTCGGCGTCGGCGAAGCCGGCGGCGCGGAGGCGGTCGACGCGCTTGGCGTGGGTGCGGGTGGAGCCGAGGCAGCCGAGGTAGAAGACCGGGGCGCGGAGGGCGGCCTCGATCGCCGGATCGTCGATCTTGGGGTCGTGAGTGAGGGTGACGACGGCGGTGCGGGTGTCGAGGCCGAACGCGGCGAGGGCGTCGTCGGGCCAGTCGTGGGAGATCGAGGTGCCGGGGAAGCGGGCTTCGCTGGCGAAGGCCTCGCGGGGGTCTATGACGGCGAGGTCGTAGCCGGCGATGCGGGCCATGGGGACGAGGGCCTGGGCGATGTGGACGGCGCCGACCACCGCCATGCGGAGCGGCGGGTTGTGGGTGCCGAGGAACCAGTCGTCCTCGAAACCGGATTGGTCGGCGACGAGCGCGGCCTCGGCGGCGGGCCAGAGCGGATCGCCGGGGGCGGAGACGAGGCGGCGCTGCCAGTCGCCCGGGTGGACGGCGTAGACGACGGGGGTGCGGGCGGCGCGGGCGGCGACGAGGTCGCGGAGGAGGTCGGGCGACGGGCCGTCGCCGACGCCGACCGGCTCGACGAGGACGCGGATGCGGCCGCCGCAGGCGAGGCCGACGGCGAAGGCCTCGGCGTCGCTGACCCCGTAGTCGAGGAGGCGGGGCTGGCCGTCGCCGAGGGCGTCGAGGGCCTCGGCGACGACGGCGCCCTCGACGCAGCCGCCGGAGACGGAGCCGGCCATCTCGGCGTCCGAGGTGATGGCGAGCTGTGAGCCGCGGGGGCGCGGGGCGGAGCCCCAGGTCTCGACGACGGTGGCGAGGGCGACGGGCTTGCCGGCCTCGTGCCAGGCGAGGGCGGCTTCGGGGATCTGATCGTAGTCGGGTGCCATGGTGCTGGGATCATTCCATCAAGGCGGGCGCGGGCTCAAGGGGCCGCGCGCACGGACGGCGCGGGGGCGTTCACGCGTGAACATTTTTGCAAGCCGTTGAAAAGCCTTAGAATTAAGGTTTGCCTTTACGCTTCCTTGAGCTGTGTTGACGGAGAGACGTAGTCCGGAAGTCGAAAAGGTTAAGGGGCGGCGGCGTTATTCGCGCTGTTCCATTAAGATTTGTGAGTGGGGCGGAGCCTCGAGGCATCTTTCCGACCGGGAAAATACTGCGTATTGAAGTCGTCAAGAATTGGCCGGTATATTCCGCGGCACCCAAGGGCAAAACCCGTACTCTGGGTTAAGTTTTACATTCGCCGTACTCCCAACACGATTTTCGAGACGACCATCGGCAGAGGGCCCATCGGGAGCCCCCCCGCACCGTTCGTCTCCGCGCGCCGGTGGTCGAGAGTGGCGACCAGGTCGGGGGGTTCCGCTCGGAAGCGAGGCTAGCCACTCTTCTCGATGTCGCCGGGCTTCCAGCTGAAGTCGATGGCGCGTTCGCCCGGCCCGTAGAGCCTCAGGATGGCGAAGAAGCCGCGGCCGGGCGCCGTGGCCAGCCAGTTCGCCTCCTGCCCCTCGGGCGCCGCGGGACCGATGTAGAGGTCGATCGTGCCGTCGTCGTTGACCGCCGGCGCGTCGCGCGACCCGAGCGAGGGAAAGCGCCGCGCCTCGGTCGCGAGGCCCGAGGCGTTCTCGGCCTCGTAGAGCGTCAGCGACCAGAAGTTCCCGGCCGGAACGTCCGGCGGCAGCGTCAGCTTGTAGGCGGTGTCGCCCGACAGCGGGTCGCCGTCGGCGTCGACGAACGCAATCTCGTAGGCCGCGCCCTTGCCCGGGCTCTGCGAGACCATGCCGGGGCTGATCGAGTAGTAGTCGGTGAAGAACCAGGCGCGCCGCTCGATGTCGGTGAAGCCGTGCGCCGTGTTGAGCCAGGACAGGTCGGTCGACTTCTCCGGGCCGGGCTCGGCGGCGTTGTTGGCCGGGTTCAGCCAGTGCCGGTCCGGCCAGACCAGGAACGAGTGGCCGTTCAGCTCTTCGCTCATCCCGATCACCCGGGTCATCTTGTAGGCGGTCGTCGCGGCGGCATCGAGGATCGCGCGCGCGTCCGCGTCCGGCTCAAAGGGCTGGCCCTCGATCAGCCCGACGCCGGCCAGGATCCCGAGGCCGTCCGGCCCCGCGAGATTGCGGCCCTCGCGGTCGAGCAGCCACTTGAGCTGGTCGAAGGCGACCGCGTCGGTTCGCGGCAGCATGTTCGCCGGCACGCCGGAGGCGTTCGGGAACTGCATCGGCTTGCGCTCGGCCTCCGGCAGGTTGAGCGGGTAGATTTTCGCCTGCTCCATCAGCTCGACCGCCGGGGAGAGATTGGCGGGGTCCTGGTAGAACGAGCGCAGGAAGATGAAGACGTTGTTGGTGCCCGAGCGATAGACGTAATAGCCGTCCGGCACCGCGCCGTCGTAGCCGGGCGGCAGGATCAGGAACTTGCCGCCCTTGCCGGCGTCCGGCCCCGGCAGGCCGACGTCGCCCGCGAACTTGCCGCCGTCGACCGGGATCGGCCGCTGCCAGAAGTCGAGCAGGATGCCCTGCAGGTTCGGCGGCGCCTCGAAGACGATCGGCCCGGTCTCGCCCATGTCGACGTAGCCCATGCCGTAGATCACGTCCGAATTCGGCGTGGTGACCAGCGTCTTGGGGTCGAGCCGGTCCTTCCAGATCGGCAGCACGTTGTAGCCGGCGCCGAACACCTCCTCGGAGCCGAACTTCATGCCGAGGGTGTTGATCAGCGGCAGCGCCCAGAGATAGGCCTGCGTCGCCTGCTGGAAGGCGAGCTCGCGGCGCAGCGTCTCCGCGGTCTCGGATGTCGGTCGGTTCTGCACGAAGGGGAGATCGGCCAGGGCCTCGAAGCGGTCGGCCTGCGCCTGGGCAGGTCCGCAGGCGAGGATGGCGAGGGCTGCGGCGGATCCGAGGAAGGACGAGGTTCGCATGGGCGATCCTTTCGGTTCGGAGCGTCAATCTAGAGCGTCAAAGCAGGCGCTGGCAAGCGGAGGACCCGGCGGCTCCACCGCTAGGGTCCTCCCTTGTGAACCGGTGCCTTCAGCCGACGGTCGGAATCGTGAACGAAGGATGCGCCCAAGAGGCAAGAGCGGATCGCGCGTCAGTCGGGACGGCGGCGGGCGGCGTGGGCGGGTTTCACCTTTTCGGCGGGGCGGGGCTTGGGGTCGAGGGTGAGGAGCCAGAGGCAGCGGCCGGGGACGACCACCTCGGACCCGGGCGGAAGCGGGTCGGCCTGGGGGTCGATGCTGCCGTCGGCGCTGTCGAGGCGGAGGCGCCAGGCGCGGTCGGCGCCGGAGTTGGCCAAGGTGAAGGGGACTTCCTCGGGGGCGGCGTTGCTCAGGAGGAGGACGCCGGTGTCGTCGGCGCCGGCGAAGGCCACCATCAGCGCCAGCACCCGGCCGTCGGTCCATTCGGCCTCGGACATCGGCACGCCGTCGGGGCGCAGCCAGCGGACGCCGGGCAGGCCGTCCTCGCGCACCGGGTCGCCGCGCAGCCAGTTGGGGGCGGCGAGGAGCGGCAGGTCGGCACGGAGGCGCAGGGCGCCGGCGACGAAGGCCTGCATCGTCGCTTCGCGCTGGTCGGGGCTCCAGGACATCCAGGCGAGCTCGTTGTCCTGGCAGTAGGCGTTGTTGTTGCCCTTCTGGGTGCGGCCGTTCTCGTCGCCCATCAGGATCATCGGCACGCCCTGGCTGACGATGAGGGTGGTCAGGGCGAAGCGGCGCATGCGGTCGCGGAGTTCCAGGACCTCCGGGTCGTCGGTGGGGCCCTCGACGCCGCAGTTCCAGGAGCGGTTGTCGTCGGCGCCGTCGCGGTTGTCCTCGCCGTTGGCCTCGTTGTGCTTGTGGTTGTAGGCGTAGAGGTCGGCGAGGGTGAAGCCGTCGTGGGCGGTGATGAAATTGACGCTGGCCCAGGGGCGGCGGCCGCGGCGATCGAAGATGTCGCCGGAGCCGAGCAGGTTGCGGGCGAAGTCGTCGACGGTGCTGCCGTCGCCCTTGACGTAGGCGCGGACGGCGTCGCGGAAGCGGCCGTTCCACTCGGCCCAGCCGGGGGGGAAGGAGCCGACCTGGTAGCCGTACTTGCCGAGGTCCCAGCTCTCGGAGATCATCTTGACCTTGGCCAGGACGGGATCCTGGGCGACGGCGTCGAGGAACGGGCTGTTGAAGTCCACCGCGTCGCGGTCGCGGGTCAGCGCCACGGCGAGGTCGAAGCGGAAGCCGTCGACGTGGCAGTCCTCGACCCAGTAGCGCAGGCTGTCCATCACCATCTGGACGACGCGGGGGTGGCGGAGGTTGACGTTGTTGCCGCAGCCGGTGGTGTCGTAGTAGTAGCGCGGCTCGTCGGCGAGCACGTAGTAGCTGGCGTTGTCGAGGCCGCGGAAACTGAGGGTCGGGCCGAGCTGGTTGCCCTCGGCGGTGTGGTTGTAGACGACGTCGAGGATCACCTCGATCCCGGCCTCGTGCAGGCGCTGGACCATGTGCTTGAACTCGGCGATGTCGTTGCCGGGCATGAGGTAGCGGGGCGCCGGGGCGAAGAAGCCGGCGGTGTTGTAGCCCCAGTAGTTGGAGAGGCCGTTCTCGACCAGGTGGCGGTCGTCGAAGAACGCCTGGATCGGCAGGAGCTCGATGGCGGTGACGCCGAGCTTGACCAGGTGCTCGACCACCTCGGGGGAGCCGAGGCCCTCGAAGGTGCCGGCACGGGGGCCGTCGATGGCGGGGTGGCGGGCGGTCATGCCGCGGACATGGGCCTCGTAGATCACCGTCTCGGGCCAGGGCTTGCGCGGGAAGTGATCGGTGCCCCAGGTGTGGGCGGGGTCGATGACCTTGCACTTGGGCATGGCGCGGGCGCTGTCGCGGCGGTCGAAGGAGAGGTCCATGCGCGAGCTGCCGATGCGGTAGCCGTAGAGGCTGTCGTGCCAGCGGAGCTCGCCGGAGAGGGCCCGGGCGTAGGGGTCGAGGAGGAGCTTGTGCGGGTTGAAGCGGTGGCCGGCCTCGGGGGCATAGGGGCCGTGGGCACGGAGGCCGTAGAGCTGGCCGGGGCGGAGGTCGGGGAAGTAGCCGTGCCAGACCTCGTGGGTGAACTCGGGCAGCGCAATGCGGTCGGTCTCGCGGCGGCCTTCGGCGTCGAAGAGGCAGAGCTCGATCTTCGAGGCGTGGGCGGAGAAGACGGCGACGTTGACGCCGGAGCCGTCCCAGCTCGCGCCGAGGGGAAACGGCAGGCCGGCGGTGACGCGGGTTTTGGCGGACATGGGCTACCTGTGGGAGAAGCGGAACCGCGGGTCAAGGCCGGCGGATGATGCCATGGAACGCCGGGGAACGGCAGCGGTTCCATCGGCCGGCGCCCGGGCGCACGGCCTGCGCAAGTTGCGCAGAGGGGTCAAGTGATTGATTTGGTTACACTTCGTTGCCGAGATTCATTTCTGGGCAAGGTTTGGTAACGGATTAAAGTGTTCGACAGTATCAATGGTTAATGCCGCGCGCCGATACTGAGGCGGTACTGGTTCGTACGAAGTTTCCGTGAGTAAGAAGATGATGATACTCGGATTTTCATGCGGGCGGGGCGGCGGGCGCGGGCGGCCGGAGGGCCGCGGCGACGCGGGTCTCGAGTTCGCGCAGGTCGACGGGCTTTCCGAGGTAGCGCTCGGCGCCCATCTCGATGCCGAAGAGGCGGTCGACGGCCTCGGCGCGGGCGGTGAGCAGCAGGACGGGGATGGTGTTGCCGCCGCCGTGGAGGGCGCGCAGGGCGGCGAGGCCGTTCTGGCGCGGCAGGTTGACGTCGAGGAGCACGAGGTCGATGCCGCCGGCGGCCAGCGCCGTCCGCAGGCCGTCGGCGTCGGCGACGGTCTCGACGTCGAAGCCGCGGAGGCGGAGGTACTCGGCGAGCATCTCGCAGAGGTCCGGCGCGTCGTCGCAGACCAGCACGCGGCCGCCGCGGGGCGTGGCGTCATGCGGCATCGGCGATCTCGGCGCCTTGGGCGAGCCATTCCTGCTCGGCCTTCATCGCGCGGTTGAGGTCGCGGTGCAGCACCTGCGCCTCGGCGAGGGTCCAGTCGAACGAGGCGAGCGCGTCGGTCACCTCGAAGAGCGGCATGGAGAGGGCGTCGCGCGCCTTGGCGTAGCCGGCGAGGGCGGCCTCGGTGCCGGCGAGGACGGCGCCCGCGAGGAGATCGGCGTCGCGCAGGGCGTCGGTGATGCCGTGGGCGGTGATCGGATCCTTGAAGTAGCCGGCGTCGCCGACCAGCGCCCAGCCGGGGCCCCAGGGACGGCGGAGGTAGCCGGGCTCGCCGGCGAAGGCCACCGGCCGGGTCGCCAGGCGGGCGGCGGCGACCTCGGCGGCGAGGCCGCGGTGGACCTCGGCGAGGACGGCGTGGAAGGCGGCGGTCTTGTCGGTGCGGGCGAAGTCGCGGAAGCGCGCGGCGGGCATGCCGGCGAAGACGCAGTGCTGGCCGCCGTTGGTGGGGATCGCCCCGGCGGCGGTCCCGTGGCCGTAGTGCCAGCGGTAGCCGAGGTCGGCGAGACCGTCGACGTAGACGTAGATCGAGGCGGCGGCGTGGCGGCCGGCGTGGGTGACCGGGGCCGCGACTTCGCGGGCGACCTTGGAGCGGCGGCCGTCGGCGCCGACGACGAGGCCGGCGCGGATGAGGCGGGTTTCTCCCTCGCGGCGGATGAGGGCGCCGGTGACCCGGCCGGTGGCATCGCGTTCGACGCCGTCGAGGGCGGCGCCGTAGCGGATCTCGGCGCCGGCGGCCGCGGCGGCAACGGCAAGGTGCGGGTCGAGGACCGTGCGCCGCGGCGCCATCAGTGCGTCGACGCCGTGCTGGTCCTTGATGTCGAGGAGGATCGCCTCGTCGCCGTAGACGAAGCGGGTCCGGCGCACCGGCGGGGTGCCGGCGGCGAGGAGGCCGTCGGCGAGGCCCCACTTGCGGAGCTGCATCACCCCGCCGCGCATCAGCGCGTGGGTGGAGAGGGTGTCGGTGCCGGGCGCGTCGCGCTCGACGACGAGGACCCGGGCGCCGGCGCGGGCGAGGAGCATCGCGGTGGCGGCCCCGGCGGGGCGGGCGCCGGCGATGACGACGTCGTAGGTGGGGGCGATGTCCAAAGGGATGTCTCCTTCAGGCTGCGAGGCGGGCGCCGAGGTGGGCGGCGAGGTGGCGGGCGAGGTCCTCGGCGTCGCGGCCGACCCCGTCGATGAAGTTCGAGGCGCGGTGGCACTGGAAGCGTTGGCCGAGGACGACGAGGCCGGGTGCGGCGGTGATGCCGCCGGCGTGGACGATCTGGCCGGTGGCGTCGCAGACCGGGACCCGGAGCCAGCGGTGGTCGGGGGCGTAACCGGTGGCCCAGATGACCGTGCGGATGCCCTCGGCGCGAAGATCGAGCGACCGGGCGGTGCTGACCGGGTGCGGCGGCGCCGTGCGGGCCTCCGGGTCCGCCGGCGCGTCGATCCCGGCCATGGCGATATGGTCGTCGATCCGCCGCAGCACCCGGCGCAGGCGCGCATCGGAGGCGGCGCAGTCGGCGGCGAGGCTGTCGCCGAGCGCGAGGCGCGCGCCGTCGGCGGCCTCGACGCGCCCGACCACCCGGACACCGGCGGCAGCGAGACGCGCAAGGTCGATCGGCCCGCCGCCCGAGAGCTGCATCGAGGGGTGGCGGCGCGCGGCTTCGAGGTCGGTCGCCTGGCGCCAGCTCTCGTGGGTGATGCCGGCGGCCTCGAACCAGGCGAAGATGTCGCGGCCCCGGTAGCGGCGGAGCATGCGGGTGTGCCGTCCCGCCGCCAGCGTCACCGGCCGGCCGGAGGCTTGGATCTCCTGGGCGAGCTGGAGTCCGGTGGAGGAGCCGCCGACGACCAGCACGCCGCCCTCTGGCAGGTCCGCGGGCCGCCGGTAGGCGGAGGGATCGACCTGGAGGACGTCGCTCGGCAGCGCCGGGGCGAAGGCGGGCCGGCGCGGGCGGCCACAGGCGCCAGTCGCCGCCACCACCGCCCGCGGGCGCCAGGCGCCGCGGTCGGTCTCGACAAGATAGCCGTCGCCGGAGGTGGTCACGGCACGGACCTCCGTCGTCTCGACGACAGGCGCGGCTTGGCCGGCGGCATAGGAGTCGAGGAGGTCGACGACCCCGGCGCAGTCCATGAAGCCGTCCGGATCCGGGCCGGCGTAGCGGTGGCCGGGGAGCCGGGTCATCCAGTTGGGGGTGAGGAGCCGCAGCGAGTCCCAGCGGGCGCTGCGCCAGCTCTCGCCGACGCGGCCGCGCTCGAGCACCACATGGGCGATGCCGCGCGCATGCAGGCAGGCGCTCATCGCGAGGCCGGCCTGGCCGGCGCCGATGATGGCGACGTCGGTGCGTTGCATCGGTACGGCTCCCATGCGGGCTGGACGGGATGCGGCGGGCTCAGGCCGCCGCGGCGAAGACGGGATCGGCGGGGGACTCGGCCGGCGCGGGGATCGCCGGCAGGCGGCTGGTGGCGTCGTACCAGCGCCGGAACCGGTTCTCGAACGGCTGGGCCATGATGTCGTCGAAGCCGAAGCCGGTGGGACGGGCGGGGGCGACGGGGTGAAAGCGCATCATTTTCATCGGGGGTCTCCTCGGACTTGGGGATTGGCGGGCGCCGGGGTTGCCGACGCCCGGGCGTGTCAGCCGGCGTCGACCTCGATCGACACGGGGCAGCCGTTGGTCAGCACGTCGAAGACGGCCGAGCGGGCGCGGCTTTGCTCGACGATGGCGGCGAGCTTCTCCGGAGAGGCGTCGCCGCGGATCTTGAAGCTGCAGCGGATGCCGGAATAGCCGTTGCGGACCTCGGGGTTGAGGCCGAGGAGGCCGAGGAGGTTGATGTCGCCCTCGACGGTCGATTCCACCGAGGAGAGCGTCACGCCGCGGACGGCGGCGATGTTGCCGATGCCGGCGGTAAGGCAGGCGGCGAGGCCCTGGAGCAGGAATTCCACCGGGGTCGGGCCGTTGTCGGCGCCGACGAGGACGGCCGGGTGGTCGGCGTCGGTGACGAAGGGCACCTCGTGCTTCTGCTCGCCGCCGGCGCCGGAGAAGTCGTCGACGGTGATGCGGCTGTGGGTGCCGGAGACCCAGCTCGCCCGGGCGCGGAACTTGAACGCGGCGAGCTCCGGCTGGGCGCCGACGGCGTTGATGGTGGCGAGCAGCGTCGGCGTGTCCACGCCGTTGAGGGCGGGCTTCTCGATGACGTCGGGCATTGGATCTCCCTTCGAATGATTCTGAACGGCCCCGGAGCGCGGTTCGCTTCCGGCGACGACCAGGACGGTAGCCAAGGGAGTTTTCAGTTCTGCCGCGCCGGGGAGCGGTCGTGTTTCAAATGTATCGACGGGCGGGCATAGTGGAGCCCCGCAGAGGAGGCGCCGCGATGCCGGAATACCAGGCCCCGGGAGTCTACGTGGACGAGGGGCCGCTTTCACCCGGCAGCATCGCCGCGGTGCCGACCGCCGTCACGCTCTTTGCCGGCTGGGCGTCGCGGGGGCCGGTCGACCGGGTGGTGCGGGTGACGTCGGTCGGGGAATACCTGCGGAGCTTCGGCCCGCTGCATTCCCGGTCGCTCCTCGGCCATGCGGTCGGGCATTTCTTCGCCAACGGCGGCGGCGACGCGCGGATCCTGCGCATCGCCGATCCGGAGGGGACGACCGCCGCCTGCGACATCGGCCCGCTGCACCTCGAGGCGAGTTCGCCCGGTGCCTGGGCCAACGCCCTGGCCGTGCGCGTGACCCGGACGCCGGCGGATGCGGCGCGCTTCGACATCGAGGTGATCGACACCGCGGGCGACGCCGCGGTGCTCGAGAGCTACGCCGATCTGTCGCTGCGGCCGGACGATCCGCGGTTCGCGCCGCGGGTGCTCGCGGCGTCGATGCAGCTCGGTCCGGCGACCGCCAGTTCGGACGCGGCGCCGCCGGAGGGGATGACGGCGCTGGACGCGACCACCGTCGGCGGCGGCGCGGTGCTCGATCCGGAGCACCCGGCCCTGCTTGCCGCCCTCGCGGTGCATTTCGCGCCAGACGGACTTGCCGACCGCGCCGGGGAGGTGGGGCTAATCTGTGTCCCCGGGCTGACCGACGCGCCGACGGTGGCGCTGCTGCAGCAGGCCGCGCGGCGGCGACTGGCGTTTCTCGTCCTCGACTGCGCCGAGACCGACACCGCGGCATCGGTCGCGGGATCCCTGGCCGGTCGGACCGGCCCGGACGCGCGCAATGCGGCGCTCTATTTCCCCTGGGTGCTGGCGCGCGACGCCTGCGACGGCGGCCTGCGCGCGTTCCCGCCCTCGGGGTTCGTCGCAGGCGTGATCGCCCGCACCGACGGCCGGCGCGGCGTCTGGACGGCCCCCGCCGGGCAGGAGGCGACCGTGGTCGGCGCGGACGATCTCGCCCGGCCGGTGGCGGCGGCCGATGTCGAGGCCCTGACCCCGCTCGGCGTCAACGGCCTGCGGGTGATGCCCCGGGCCGGGGCGTTGGTCTGGGGGGCGCGGACGCTCTCCGCGGATCCGGAGTGGCGCTACGTCCCGGTCCGGCGCACGGCGCTCTTCATCGAGGCGAGCCTGGCGCGCGGGCTGCAGTGGGCGGTGTTCGAGCCGAACGACGCGCCGCTCTGGGACAGGATCCGCGCGGCGGTGGGCGCCTTTCTCGAGGGGCTCTTCCGGGCCGGCGCCTTCCGGGGCACGCAGCGCCCGCGACGCCTATTTCGTCCGGTGCGACCGGAGCACCACCACCCAGGCCGACATCGACGCCGGCATCGTGGGGATCACCGTCGGCTTCGCGCCGCTCCGGCCGGCGGAGTTCGTCGTCCTCACCCTGCGGCAGATCGCCGGCCAGACCCCGCCGCCCAGCTAGGAGGAGCCTTCGCATGCCCGATGCCGTCAATCCGCAGCGCTTCGATCCCTACAAGACCTTCAAGTTCCGGGTGAAGTGGGACGGGCGCCAGGTCGCCGGCGTCAGCCGGGTCTCCGCCCTGCGGCGCACCACCGAGGTGGTCGAGCATCGGGAGGGCGGCGAGCCCTCGGCCTGGCGCAAGTCGCCGGGGATGACGCGGTTCGATCCGATCACGCTGGAGCGCGGCGTCACCGGCGACCGGGCGTTCGAGGACTGGGCGAACCTGGCCTGGCGCCTCGGCGGCGCGCCGGAGGTGGCGCTGGCGGGGTTCCGCAAGGACGTGGTGATCGAGCTCTACAACGATGCCGGACAGCTGGTCATGGCCTACCTCGTCCACCGCGCCTGGGTATCGGCCTTCACGGCGCTGCCGGACCTCGATGCCAATGCCGGTTCGGTCGCCATCGAGAGCCTCACCCTAGAGCACGAGGGCTGGGAGCGCGACGCGGCCGTGAAGATTCCGCCGGAGACGTAGGGTCCCCTGCGTTCCGCCCGGTTCAGGCGCCGGTCAGGAGCGGCTTGATCTCGACCGGCAGGCCGGTTTCGGCGCTGCGGGTGGCGGCGACGCCGGTGAGGACCGACATGGCGCCGGCACGGGCGCCGGCGCGCTGGCGCAGGGGGTCTTCGGTCTCGGGCTCGAAGAGGCTGCGGTGCAGGAGCGGGTCACCGCCGAAATGGCCGCCGGGCCCGTGCTCGACGACGAGGCGCTCGACCGAGCGGTCGGTGCCGAGGACGAGGATTTCGTCCTGGTCCTCCGGCGCCTCGAAGGCCTGCTTCTCGTACATGCGGACCTCGATGCGGCCATGGGTGCCGTTGAAGGCGAGGTGGTAGCCCTCGATCGGCATGTAGGCGTTGAGGGAATAGCTGACCTGGACGCCGTTCTCGTAGAGGATCGCCGCGGACATGGTGTCGTAGATGTCGATGTCCTCGCGGTAGACGCAGGCGTCGCGGAAATAGTTGTCCTCGGCGGATGGGGCCTCGTAGAGGGCCTCGAGCCATTCGCTTTTGGAGATGTCGAGGTAGAACTCGCAGTCGCCGGCGTGGGGGCAGCCCTTGCAGCGGGTCCAGCGGTAGGGGCCGGCGGCACCGTACTTGCGCAGGCTCCCCTGGGCGAAGACCCGGGCCGGGTCGCTGTCGAGCCACCAGTTCAGCAAGTCGAAGTGGTGGGTGGCCTTGTGGACGAAGAGGCTGCCGGAGTGGCGCTTGTAGGCGTGCCAGCGGCGGAAGTAGTCGGCCCCGTGGGTGGTGTCGAGGTACCAGTGGAAGTCGACCGAGGTGACGGTGCCGATGCGGCCGGAGGCGACGAGCTCGCGGAGCTTCCGGGAGGTGGGGGCGAAGCGGTAGTTGAAGGCGACGTCGACCCGGCGGCCGGTGCGGGCCTCGGCGTCGAGGATGCGGCGGCAGTCCTCGGCGGTGGTGGCCATCGGCTTTTCGGTGATGACGTCGATGCCCTGCTCGAGGGCGTGGACGATGATGTCGGCATGGGTGTCGTCGCGGGTGGCGACGAGGAGCGTGTGCGGGCGGGTGGCGGCGAGCATGGCGTCGAGGTCGGTGCTGACGGCGTCGCCGGAGAGGCCGAGGCGGGAGGCGACGACGGCGAGGCGGGCGGGGTTGGTGTCGCTGAGGCCGGCGAGCTCGACGTAGTCGCCGCAGACCGCCGGGACTTCCTGTCCCCAGGTGCCGGCGCCGCGGTGGCCTGTGCCGACGATTGCCATTCGACGCTTGTTGGTCTGCACGGAACGACCCCATTGCCAGGCAAGTAACAAGCCGGTTACTATTTCCCGACCCGGGCGCTGTCAAGAACGCGCGGGCCAGAGGAGACCACTGTGACGCCATGACCGTGACCCCGACGCCAGCGCCGCCGGAGACCGAGCTTCCGGCCCGGCGACCCCGCGACCCCGACCGCACCCGGCGCGAGATTCTCGCGGCGGCGCGGGAGGAGTTCGTGGAATATGGTCTCGACGGCGCCCGCGTCGACCGCATCGCCGCCAATGCCGGCGCCAACAAGCGGATGCTCTATCACTATTTCGGCAACAAGGAGGCGCTCTACGCCAAGGTGCTGCTGGAGGCCTATCGCGACATCCGTGCGGGCGAGCTCGAGCTTCATCTAGGCGAGCTGGCGCCGCGCGAGGCGATGGAGCGGCTGGTGGGGTTCACCTTCGACCATTTCCGCGAGAGCCCGTGGTTCCTGCGCCTTTTGGCCACCGAGAACATCCAGCGCGGGGTCTACGTGCGGGCGCTGCCGGAGATCCGCGAGCTGCATTCGCCGCTGGTCGCGCAGATCGCCGAGGTGCTGCGCGCCGGCGAGGCCAGCGGCGTCTTCCGCCACGGGGTCGATCCGGTGCAGCTCTACATCACCGTCGCCGGGGTCAGCTACTTCTACATGTCGAACATCCACACGCTGTCGGCGATCTTTGCCATGCCACTCACCGGAGACGAAATTGATGGCGACGCGGCGCGCCCACGCCATCGAGGTCGTGCTAGGCTACCTGCGGCCCGAGGAATCGCTTGCGGCGAAATAACCAACGGGTTACTTTGCGGGCGATGGCGCCGCACGAGCGCCACGGCAACGACATTTCACCTATGGGGGGTGACAGAATGACCAAGACTCTGACGCGGCGCGAGTTCGGCGGCGTGCTGGCCGGCGCAGCGGCCGCCTCGACCCTCGCCTCGGTCGGCGCCTACGCCGCGGCCGGCGAGACGGTGCGGCTGATCTGGTGGGGCAACCCCGACCGCGACCGGCGCACCAACGAGGTGATCGACCTCTACACCAAGGACACCGGCACCGAGGTGGTGCCCGAGACCTATGCCTGGAACGACTATTGGCAGAAGCTCGCCACCCAGGCGGCTGGCCGCAACCTGCCCGACCTGATCCAGATGGATTATCGCTACATCTTCGAGTACGCGCGCCGCCAGCAACTCGCCGCCCTCGACGACCTGATCGGCCAGCAGCTCGCCGCCGCGAACTTCGATCCGAACCAGCTCGCCTCGGGCAAGGTCGACGACAAGCTCTACGGCGTCTCCATGGGCGCGAACTCGATGAGCTACATCTACAAGAAGCCCGTCGTCGAGGATCTCGGCGTCGCCGGGTGGGACCCGACGACCTGGACCAACGACGACTTCGTCGCCATGGGCAAGTCGGTCAAAGACAAGCTGCCCGACGGCATGTTCTTCATCGACAACAACGGCTATCGTGAGCCGGTGCTCGAGACCTGGGTGCGCCAGCGTGGCAAGGCGCTCTACAAGGAGGATGGCACCCTCGGCTACGACCTCGACGACCTGACCGCTTTCTTCGCCTTCTGGAAAATGATCCAGGACGAGGGCCTCTCGCCGCCCGCCGACGTTCAGAGCCAGGACTCCGACGGCAAGATGGAAACCTCGATGTTCGTGACCGGCAAGGCCCTCTTCGGCTTCAGCCACTCGAACCAGCTCGTGGCTAACCAGAAACTGGTGCCCGAGGAGGTCAACATCACCATGATCCCGAACCAGACGGACGGGAAGCCGGGCCAGTACCTAAAGCCGTCGATGCTGCTCTCGATCGCCGAGACATCCTCCGACAAGGAGGCGGCAGCGGCGCTGATGAACTTCTTCATCACCGACAAGGCCGCGAATGCCATACTGCAGATCGAGCGCGGCGTTTCCGGCGACCCGGCGGTGCGCGAGTCCATCCTCGGCGGCCTCTCCGACACCGAGAAGAAGATCATCGACTACCTCGACATCGTGGCGACCTCGGTCAGCCCGCTGCCGCCGCCGCCGCCGAAGAACGCCGGCGAACTCGACCGGGCGCTGCGCCCCGCCTGGGACGCGATCTCGTTCGAGCAGGACAGCGTCGAGGACGGGGCCAAGAAGTACTACGACAACGCCGTCGCGATCCTCGCGCGCGCCTGAGCATGGCCACGGTCGCGGAAACCGGCAGCGGGCGCGCGGCGCCCGCCCTCGGTGACCGGTTCCGGCGCGGGCTGCGCCGGAACGCGGCCGGGTATCTCTTCCTGCTGCCGTGGCTCATCGGCTTCTTCGGGCTGACGCTGGGCCCGGCGCTGGCCTCGCTCTATCTCTCGTTCACCGACTACGACCTGCTGACATCGCCACGCTGGACCGGGCTCGGCAACTACGAGTATGCCTTCTTCCAAGACACCCGCCTGCGCAACGCCCTGACGGTCACCTTCACCTACGTGCTCTGGTCGGTGCCGCTGAAGCTCGCCGTCGCCCTCGGCCTTGCCATGGTGCTCGACCGCAGCGTCCGCGGCGTCGGCTTCTACCGCGCCGCCTTCTACCTGCCGTCGCTCCTCGGCGCCTCGGTGGCGATCGCGGTGCTGTGGCGGCAGATCTTCGGCGCGGAGGGGTTGGTCAACCAGCTGATCCTCGGGCTCACCGGCCTGCAGGGGCCGGCCTGGGTCGCGCATCCCGACTATGCGCTGTCGACGCTGGTGGTGCTGGCGATCTGGCAGTTCGGCTCGCCGATGATCATCTTCCTCGCCGGCCTGCGCCAGGTCCCGACCGACCTCTACGAGGCCGCGTCGATGGACGGCGCCTCGCAGTGGCGGCAGTTCTGGAAGATCACCCTGCCGCTGCTCGCGCCCGTCATCTTCTTCAACCTGGTCTTGCAGACCATCGAGGGCTTCAAGGCCTTCACCCAGGCGTTCATCGTCTCGGGCGGCACCGGCGGGCCGATCAACTCGACGCTCTTCTACTCGCTCTACCTCTACATCGAGGCCTTCGCCAACTTCCGCATGGGCTATGCCTCGGCGCTCGCCTGGCTGCTGCTCGTGATCATCGCCATCTTCACGGCGATCGCCTTCGGCACCTCGAAGTACTGGGTCTACTACGAGGACGAGTCGCGATGACCTCGCGCAAGGGCAGCTCCTTCGGCACCCAGCTCGTCCGCCACGTTCTGCTGGCGGCGGCGGCGATCGTCATGCTCTATCCGCTGCTCTGGATGATCGCCTCGTCGTTCAAGCCGGACGAGCTGATCTTCTCGAACCCCACGGCGCTGCCCACCGCCTTCGACATCTCGAACTACGTCGAGGGCTGGCACGCGCTCCGGGTGTCGTTCACCACCTTCTACCTCAACAGCTTCACCATCGCGATCCTGGCGGTCATCGGCAACCTCGCCGCCTGCTCGCTCACCGCCTTCGCCTTCGCGCGGCTGGATTTCCGCTTCAAGAAGGCCTGGTTCGCGCTGATGCTCGGAACACTGATGCTGCCCTACCACGTGACGCTGGTGCCGCAGTACGTGATGTTCCTGCACTTCGGCTGGGTGAATTCGTTCCTGCCGCTGATCGTGCCGAAGTTCCTCGCGGTCGATGCCTTCTTCGTCTTCCTGATGGTGCAGTTCTTCCGCGGCATCCCGCGGGAGATCGACGAGGCCGCGATCATGGACGGCTGCGGGCCGTGGCGGATCTACTGGAAGATCATGCTGCCGCTGTCGACGCCGGTGCTGGCGACGGCGGCGATCTTCTCCTTCATCTGGACCTACGACGACTTCCTCGGGCCGCTGATCTATCTCAACGACATGCGCACCTATACCGTGCCGCTGGCCCTGCGCGCCTTCATCGACAGCTCCGGCGGCGAGTCGCTCTACGGCGAGATGTTCGCCATGTCGACGCTGTCGCTGGTGCCGGTCTTCGTCGTCTTCCTGGCCTTCCAGCGGATGATCATCCGGGGCGTCGCCATGAGCGCCCTCAAGCGATAAGAGCCCCATGCCCGAAACCTTCGACTTCGCCGTCTCCGGCATCAACCACAACCACATCTACGGCCAGGTCGACGCGCTCCTCGACGCCGGCTGCCGGCTGACGGCGTTCTATGCGCCGGAGGACGACCTCGCCGCGCAGTTCGCAGAAGACCTATCCGCAGGCAAAGCGGGTCGCGGACGAGCGCGGCCATCCTCGACGATCGCCGCCGTGCGGATGGTGGTGGGTGCCGGCATCCCGAGCGAGCGGGCCGGGATGGCGCTCCGGGCGATGCGGGCCGGCAAGGACGTGATGGTCGACAAGCCGGGCTGCACCACGCAAGGGCAGCTCGACGAGCTGAAGCGGGTGCAGGCGGAGACCGGGCGCATCTACTCGATCTGCTATTCCGAGCACTACCTGCAGAAGTCCACCGTCGCCGCTGCGCGCCTCGTCGCCGAGGGTGCCATAGGCCGGGTGGTGAACACCATCGGCCTCGGGCCGCACCGGATCGGGCTCAACCCGCGGCCGCCGTGGTTCTGGGATCCCGAGCAGGGCGGTGCCATCCTCGTCGACATCGCCGCGCACCAGTTCGAGCAGTTCCTGCACTTCACCGGCTCGACCTCGGCGCGGATCCTGCACTCGGTCGAGGCGAATTTCGACCATCCGGACCTCGCACCCTGGAACGACTACGGCCACGCCGTCGTCGCCTCGGACCACGCCACCGGCTTCGTGCGCGTCGACTGGCTGACCGCCGACGGCTCACCGGCCTGGGGCGACGGGCGGCTGTTCCTGATGGGTACCCACGGCAACATCGAGCTCAGGAAGTACATGGACACCGAAGGCCGTCCCGGCGGCGATCATCTGTTCCTCACCGACACCAAGGGGACGCGCTACGTGGACTGCTCGGACACGCATCTCGACTATGGCGCGCGGCTGCGCGACGACGTGGTGAACCGGACCGCCACGGCCATGGACCAGGCGCATTGCTTCCGCGCCATGGAGCTCGCGATCGAGGCGCACCGGATCGCCACGCCGCTGGCCGGCGCCCGCCCCGCGAGCGCGGCATGAGCCGGCTCAGGGTCGGCGTCGTCGGGTCGGGGATCGGCGCCTCGCATATCGAGGCGTACCAGGCGCTGCCGGATATGTACGAGGTCGCAGCGCTCTGCGACATCGACGCGGCCCGCGGCGGCGAGGTGGCGGCGCGGTACCGGATTCCCGAGACCGTCGGACGCCTCGACGACCTCTTCGGACGCGAGCTCGACATCATCGACATCTGCACGCCCTCCGGCCTGCACCAGGCCCAGACCATCGCCGCACTCGAGGCGGGCTTTCACGTCGTCGTCGAGAAGCCGGTGGCAAAGAGCCTCGCCGAGATGGACGCGGTCGCCGCCGCGGAGGCCGCCTCGGGCAGGCGCGTGGCGCCGATCTTCCAGTACCGCTTCGGCCGCGGCCTGCAGAAGCTCGCGCACCTCCGGGCCAAGGGGTTCGCCGGCACCGCGTCGGTCGCCACCGCGGAGACCCACTGGTACCGCGGCGAGGCCTACTACAGCCGGGCGGCCTGGCGCGGCACCTTCGACGGCGAACTCGGCGGCTGTCTCACCACCCACGCCATCCACATCCACGACATCCTCTGCGAGGTGCTCGGCCCCATCGCCTCGGTGCATGCCCGCGCCTCCAACCGTCTGAACCGCAACGAGACCGAGGACATGGCGGTTCTGTCGCTGGAATTCGCCTCCGGCGCCTTCGCCACCTCCTCTGTCACCCTTGGTTCGCGGCAGGAGATGTCGCGGCTGCGCTTCGTCTTCGACGACCTCGTCGCCGAGAGCGGCCTCGACCCGTACAACCCGGGACACGACCCCTGGATTTTCCCGCACGACGACGAGGTCGCGCGCCAGAACATTTCGGCGGCGCTGGAGGATTTCGAGCCGCTGCCCGAGCGCTTCGTCGGCCAGTTCCATCGCCTGCACACCGCACTCGCCACCGGCGCCGAGCTGCCGGTGACGCTGGGCGACGCGCGGCGCGCGGTCGAGCTGCTGACGGCGGCCTATTACTCCGCGATGACAGGCGAGGCCGTCGCCCTCCCCCTCGGCCCCGACCATCCGTTCTATGGCGGCTGGATCGAGTCCATGAAACGGGAAGCAGTCCATGGCTGATCTCGAGCTGCGTAAGGTGGTGAAACGCTTCGGCTCCGTCCAAGTGATCCACGGCATCGACCTCGCCATCCGCGACGGCGAGTTCGTGGTCTTCGTCGGCCCGTCCGGCTGCGGCAAGTCGACGCTTCTGCGGATGATCGCCGGGCTCGAGGAGATCTCCGGCGGCGACGTGCTGATCGACGGCGCTGCGATGACCGAGGTGCCGGCGGCCAAGCGCGAGCTCGCCATGGTGTTCCAGTCCTACGCGCTCTACCCGCACATGAGCGTGCGCAAGAATCTCGCCTTCGGGCTTGAGACCATGAAGGTCCCGCGCGACGAGATCGACCGCAAGATCCGGGGCGCCGCCGAGATTCTGCAGATCAACGAACTCCTCGACCGCAGGCCCGGCCAGCTCTCCGGCGGCCAGCGCCAGCGGGTCGCCATCGGTCGAGCCATCGTGCGAGAACCGCGGATCTTCCTCTTCGACGAACCCCTGTCGAACCTCGACGCCGAGCTGCGCACCCAGATGCGGGTCGAGATCAACAAGCTGCACCGCCGCCTGGGCGCCACGATGATCTTCGTCACCCATGACCAGGTCGAGGCGATGACGCTGGCCGACCGCATAGTGGTGCTGAGGAAGGGGGTGATCGAGCAGGTCGGCACCCCGCTCGAGCTCTACAACAAGCCGGCGAACATCTTCGTCGCCGGCTTCATCGGCAGCCCGCGGATGAACCTGCTCTCCGGCCACATCGGCCCCGTGGACGGCAATGTGGTTCAGGTCGACCTCGACGAAGGCGAGACCCTGCGCGCCGAGTTCCCGACGCCGCCCAAGCCCGGCACCACCGTCACCGTCGGGGTCCGCCCCGAGGCGCTGGTGCCCGTCGCCCCCGGCACCGGCCTCTTGAAGGGCGAGGTCCAGCTCGCCGAGCAGCTTGGCGGCGAGACCTATGTCTACGTGTCGCTCCCCGGCGGCCGCAGCATCACCGTCGAGATCAAGGGCCAGGCCGAGGCCCGTCCCGGCGAGGTCATGGAGCTCGGCTTCGACGGCAACAAGTTCCACGTCTTCGGCCCCGACGAGAAGGTCATGCGCCACGCCTGAGCGGCGCGCTGACAAGGAACGCCTTCGCGCCGAGAGGTAACCATGAAACCACTCGGAGGGAGCCAGGGGCGCCCGGTCTCTGTATGATGCACTCGTATTAGGTGTGTAGTAACGGGTTGCCTGTTCATGATTCCACGAGCGAGCGTCGTTATCGCCTGCCGAAACGGCGCGGCGTTTCTCCCCGAGACCCTCGACGCGCTGCTGGCGCAGGCCTGGGACAAGCCCTGGGAGATCGTCTTCGCCGACAACGGCTCGACCGACGCGTCGCTGGAGATCTTCCACGCGTATGCGGCGCACAATCCGCAGATCGCCATGCGCAGCGTCGACGCCGGGGCCGAGGCGGGCAAGTCCTTCGCGCTCAACTGCGCCATCGCCGCCGCGAAGTCGGAGGCGATCGTCATTTGCGACGCCGACGACATCCCGGCACCGGGCTGGCTCGCCGCGATGGGCGACGCGCTGGCCGAGCACGAGTTCGTTGCCGCCCGCTTCGAGGGCGCTGTGCTCAACACCGGGCCGACCGGGGTCTACCGGCACCTGCCGGTCAGCACGTGGGACCTGCCCTTCGCCCCGTTCTCGCGCTGCACCGGTGGCGGGGTCATGGGGTTCAGCCGCCGGCTCTTCGACGCGGTCGGGGGCTTTGCCACCGCCTTCAAGGCCGAGGACGACGAGTTCTGCATCCGCGCTCATCTCGCCGGCTTCACCCTGCATGAGGTGCCGGAGGCGGTGCTGCACTACCGGCTACGCACCGACCTGAGGTCGATCTTCGCCCAAGCGTTCCTCTACAGCACCACCGAGGTGCAGATCGCCAAGACCTACCGCGCCTTCGGCCCGGCCCAGCGGCGGCCGTGGCGCAAGCTGGTCCGCCAGGTTCTCGAGGTGGCGCAGGAGTACCTGCGGCTGCGGCTGCGGCCGATGGGGGTGGCCGAGGAGGCGCAGCTTCGCTGGCGGATGGGCGCTGTGGCCGGGCAGATCGCCGGCGTGCTGCGACATATGGCCCCGCCCACCACCGGCCTGCCGCCGGTGAACCGCCCGGCTTACCCAATGCGGGCGGCTATCCCTGCGGGGGCGCGGGTGCGTCTCGAGGAGATCGCGGCAGCGGTCGGCAATCGCGCCGCGGCCTGGATGTACCTGTCGCTTCTCGGACTGGGAGTGTAGCGCATGGCTATACATGCGAGCGTGGTGATTCCCTGCCGCAACGGCGAGGCGTTCCTGGCCGAAACCCTGGAGGCGCTTCTCGCCCAGGTGTGGGACCGGCCCTGGGAGATCGTCCTCGCCGACAACGGCTCGACCGACGGCTCGCTCGGGATCTTCCGGGCCTACGCGGCGAGAAACCCGCAGGTCCCGATGCGGAGCGTCGACGCCTCGGCCCGGCCCGGACGTGCCTTCGCCGTGAACTGCGGGGTCCTCGCGGCCCGGGGCCGGTCTCTGATCATGTGCGACGCCGACGACATTCCGGCGCCGGGCTGGCTCGCGGCGATGGCCGAGGCGCTGGACGGGCATCCCTTCGTCACCGCCTGCATCGAGGTCGGCGTCCTCAATACCGCTCCGACCGGAATCTACCGGCCGGTGCCGACGAGCACCTGGGACCTGCAGTACGCGCCCTACACCCGCTGCGCCGGGGGCGGCACCATGGGCTTCACGCGCGCCCTCTTCAATCGGGTCGGCGGGTTCTCGAGCGGCTTTCGCCTCGAGGATGACGAGTTCTGCATCCGAGCGGAAGTGGCGGGCTATTCCGTCCACATCGTGCCGGAGGCCGTGCTGCACTATCGCCTGCGCCGCGACCTCATGGGGATCTACCGGCAGGCCTACCAGTACAGCAACACCGACGTCCAGATCGCCAAGGCGTATCGCCACCTCGGGCCGCCGCAGCGTTGGCCCTGGCGCAAGCTGGCGCGTGAGGTCGCCGACGTGACGCGGGACTACGCCCGGCTCCGGCTCCGGCTGCGCGCCCGCGACCTCGCCGAGGAGGCGAAGCTCGTTTGGCGGATGGGCTGGGTGGCCGGGCAGATCGCCGGGGTCGTCCAGTACCGGACGGCGCCGACGATGGGCAAACCGGCCTACCCGCTCCGGACCGCCAGCGCGGCGCCGTCGCCGACACCCGCGCTCGCCGGCTGACGCCGAGCCCGGAGCATGCCCTTGCATTGCCCGAAGGCTGCGGCGATGCTGCGGCAGCCACCGGGGAGGGGAACATGGCACTGGCGCGCTGCGACGAACATCGGCCTGAGCCGATCGAGCCGGACTACGTGAGCTATGCCCTGCCGATCGGCTATCCGCAGACGGCGGTGACCTGCGACGTTGTCGGCTGCGCCAACCCGGCGCGGCTCTGGCTGACCCGCGACGAGCGGACGGCGTTCCAGCGTGGGGAGCGAGTGTTCGAGGTTGCGGGCGGGGTGAAGATGCGGGTGGCGGACGACCTCTTTCCCAACTAGCGCCGCGCCATCCGGTCGCGCACCCGGGCTCGGACCTCGGGCGCCTCGGCGGCGACGGCTTCGCCGAGGCTGCGGAGCTGAAGCCTCAGCCCGTGGATCTGGTCGACCAGCGACACGACCACCGCCGCGGCGTCGGGGTCGAGGTCGAAGTCGCGGGCGAGGTCGTCGAGGAGCTGCAGCCGGGCGAGATCGGCGTCGCGGAAGGCGAGGCGGCCCTCGCGCTCGACAGGCGCCACGCATTCGGCGCTGACGAAGGCGCGGAGCCGGGCCACGGTCAGGCCCTCGACGCGGGCGACCACCTCGGTCTCGGAATAGATGCGGGTCATGGCACCACCCCCTTGCGCGGATCGTAGGCGTGGCCCTCGCGCCAGCGCCGGAAGAACTCCTCGAGCTCGGCATCGACCTTGGGCGGCGACACGATCCTGAGGGTGACGAGCTGGTCGCCGTGCTTGTCGCCGCGCTTCACCCCGCGGCCGCGGATGCGCAGCACCTGGCCGCTGCTGGCACCCTTGGGGATGGTCAGCGCCACCCGGCCGCCGATGGTCGGAACCTCGACCTTGCCACCGAGGACCGCCTCGTCGAGGCCGATGGGGAGCTCGACCAAGATGTCGCTGCCCTCGCGCCGGAAGAAGGCGTGCTCGCCCACCGCCACCGTGACCAGCGCGTCGCCGTCCGGGCCGCCGCCGATACCGGGGCCGCCCTTGCCGCGCAGGCGGATGGTCTGGCCGTCGGCGAGGCCTTGCGGGATCTTCACGTCGAGGATCTGGCCGTCGGGCAGGGTGATCCGCCGGGTGGCGCCGCGGGCCGCCTCGAGGAAACCGACCTCGAGGGTGTAGTGCCGGTCCGGGCCGCGCATCTGGATGCCTTCGCCGCGCGCGCCGGCGCGGGCGCCGCGCTGGCCGAAGAGGTCATTGAAGACGTCGGAGAACTCGCCGAAGTCCTCGTAGCCGCGGCGGGTGTGATAGGTCGCCTCCGGCCCCTCGGCGTATTCCCTGTAGAACTTGCGCTCCGGACGCTCCTGGCCGCTGGCGTCGATCTCGCCGCGGTCGAAGCGGCCGCGCTTCTCCTCGTCCTTCAGCAGGTCCCAGGCCGCGCCGGCGGCCTTGAACCGGCCCTCGGCCTTGGGGTCGCCAGGATTGAGGTCCGGATGGCTCTCCCGGGCGATCTTCTTGTAGGCCTTGCGGATCTCGTCCTGCGTCGCGGTCTTCGCCACCCCGAGCGCGGCGTAGGGATCGTCGCTCATCGGTCTCTCGCTCATCCCCTCGCTCTGCCGGGCCGACACTCTCGCGCCTTCCCGGCCTTGTCAACGCACGGCCGGCGGGACTAGGCTCCGCCATGCCCCAGGACCGGCCCCGCAAGTTCCTCGACGTCGATCACCCGATGCTTCGCCCGCTCTGGGTGCGGGTGCTGATCCTCGTCGTCTGCTTCGGCTGGGCGGCGACCGAGTTCGCCACCGGCTCGCCGTTCTGGGGAATGCTGTTCCTCGGTCTCGGCGGCTATGCCTGCTGGGGGTTCTTCCTCGATCCCAACCGGCCTCAGCAGTAGCGCTCGGGCCCGATCCACTGGGTGTCGGTGTAGCGGTCGCCGTGTGCCCAGCCGACCGGCAGGGTGGCCTCGATCTCGGCGATGTCGGCAGCGGTCAGCGTCATCGCCGCCCCGTCGGCGAGCTCGCGGAGGTGGGCGACCGAGCGGGTGCCGGGGATGGGGATGACCGAGGGGCTGCCTGCCAGGAGCCAGGCGATGGACAGCGCGGCGGCGCTGGTGCCGCGCGCGGCGGCCAACGCGCGGAAGCCTTCGGTGATCGCGAGGTTCGCGGCATAGTTCGGGGCCATGAACCGCGGGTTGGTGCGCAGGAAATCCGAGGATGCAATGCGCTCGGGCGTCGGCGGCCGGTCGGTGAGAAGCGCGCGGCCCACCGGCGAGAAAGCGACGAGGGCGGTGCCGAGCGCCGCGCAGCCCTGCACGAGCCCGAGCTCGGGCGAGCGGGTGGCGAGCGAGTACTCCGACTGCACCGCGGCCACGGGATGCACCGCCGCCGCCCGGCGCAGCGAGCTCGGGGCGATCTCGGAGAACCCGAAGGACCGGGTCTTGCCGGCGCGCACCAGCCCGGCCAGCGTCTCGGTCACCTCCTCGATCGGTAGCGACGGGTCGCGACGGTGGACGTAGAAGAAATCCACGCTCTCGACCCCGAGGCGGCCGAGGCTCGCCTCGAGCTCGGACGTCAGGTGAGCGCGGGAATTGTCGAAGCTGCGCACGCCGGTTTCGGGATCGAAGCGGATCCCGGCCTTGGTGGCGATGCGGAAGCGGTCGCGGGCCTCTCCCCGGCCGGCGAGGAAGCTGCCGATCATCCGCTCCGACAGGCCGCGGCCGTAGATGTTGGAGGTGTCGATATGGTCGATGCCGAACTCCAGCGCCGCGGCGAGGAGCGCATGTGCCGTCGCCTCGTCGGTCTGCCCGTAGACTCCCGCGAAGGACATCGCCCCCACGCCGATCGCCGAAACCTCCGGCCCGCCGGCCCCGAGCCTGCGTCGCTGCATGCCAATCGCTCCTTCTGAAGACTCGCGCGGATGTTAGGGGCCGCGGCCGGGCGGATGCAAGCGCGGCCGGCCGCGCCGCAGACGCGTGGCCCGGGCGCAACATTCCGGCAGGATTGCCACGGCGCATGCAACCGAACCGTCCCGGACAGGCGCAAAAGTGGCACACTCGGGTTCCGGCGGGCCCGGTGACGGCCATCTGATCGCGACCGAGGGCGCCGACTGACATCGGGGGACCAGCGATGACCAGACTGCATTGCCTGAAGATGAGCGCCGCCCTGCTTGGGGCGATCCCGGGCCTTTTTGCCCTGAGCGAGATCGCCGCCGCGCAGGGCCTGCCGCCGGTCGAGCACACGTTCGGCAACGGCGCCACGCTCCGGTTCTACGGCCAGATCAACAAGGGCGTGCTGCAATACGACGATGGCGAGGAGACCCGCAGCTACGGCCTCGTCGACAACGACAACTCGGGAACCCGCTTCGGCCTGCTCTACACCCGGGTCCGCGGCGAGTGGACGTTCCAGAACACCAACGAGTTCTCCTACGGGCCGTACTCCACGTCGACCGTCAACATCCTCGACCCGGACATCGACTACGACTGGAGCAACAGCAACATCCGCAAGATCGACTTCACCTTCTCCAACGACCGTTACGGCAAGTTCTGGATCGGCCAGGGCAGCATGGCGACCGACGGCATCCTGGAGAACGACCTGTCGGGCACCTGGGTCATCGCCTACTCCGGTGTCGCGGATTCCGCCGGGGCGCAGTTGATCCGGCAGAGCGACGGTGTCCTCTCCGACATCGAGGTCAGCGACGTCTTCGCCAACCTCGACGGCGATCGTCGGGTGCGCGTCCGCTACGACACACCGGCCTTCGCCAACCTCACCTTCGCCGCGGCGTTCGGCCGGAACCTCCTGAGCAGCAATGCGGACGTCCGCGACCAGAACCTCTTCGACGCCTCGGTCAGCTACGCCAACATCTATTCCGACGGCATCGAGGTGCGGGCGGGCCTCGGCTACTACTGGCAGGAAGGCATCGACGGCGGCAGCGACGCTTCCATCTGGGGCGGCAGCGCCTCGGCGCTCCACACGCCGAGCGGGCTCAATCTCAGCTTCTCCGTCGCCAGCCGGGACGACGGCGGCGATACGGCGAGCTACTGGTACGGCAAGCTCGGCCTGCTGCGCGACTACGTCGCCTGGGGGGCCACCGCGGTGTCGGTCGACTACTACTCCGGCGACGACTTTGGGCTCAGCGCCGACGTCACCAGCTCGTCGAGCAACTCCTGGGGTCTGGCGCTGGTTCAGAACATCGACCTGGCGAATACCCAGCTCTGGCTCACCTATCGCAGCTACGACTACGCCGACGACTTTGCGAGCTACGACGACGGGCAGGCGATCTTCGGCGGGGCGCGGTTCCAGTTCTGACGATTTTCGCTTGCTTTTGATGCGCCGCAGCATTATTTGAGCGGAACGGCTCGGCAGGCACCTGCCTCGGGGCCGTCCGGCGATGGCGCAGTGGGGGTTCACCCCCGGCATCGCATAAACTCAATGGTTTTCGTCACATGCGCCTGACGAGGGCGACAACCGCAGCGGCAACGGCCGTGCGGAAAGGATATTTGTGACGCATACCACCTTCGCGGAGTTCGGCCTCGCCGCTCCGCTCACCGAAGCGCTGGCCCGTGCCGGCTTCGACACCCCCACCCCGATCCAGGCCCAGGCCATCGCCCCGCAGATGGCCGGCCGCGACATTCTCGGCATCGCCCAGACCGGCACCGGCAAGACCGCGGCCTTCGCGCTGCCGATCCTGCACCAGCTCCTGGCCCTCACCGGCCGGCCGGCGCCCAAGACCTGCCGGGCGCTGGTGCTTGCGCCCACTCGCGAGCTCGCGGTGCAGATCGAGGCGGCGTTCCGCAGCTTCGCCGGCGGCGCGCGGCTGACCACGCTCCTGGTGCTCGGCGGCATGTCCCGCAGCGCTCAGGTCCGCGCCATGGCGCGCGGCGTCGACGTGGTGATCGCCACGCCGGGCCGGCTCACCGACCTGATGGACGACCGCTCGATCCTGCTCGACCAGACCCGCTGGGTGGTGCTCGACGAGGCCGACCGGATGCTCGACATGGGCTTCATCCAGCCGGTCCGCAGGATCGTCGGCGCCCTGCACCCGCGGCGCCAGTCGGCGCTGTTCTCGGCAACGATGCCCGCAGAGGTCTCCGGGCTCGCGAGCAGCTTCCTCAGGGATCCGGTTCGGGTCGAGGTGGCGCCGCAGGCGACCACCGTCGAGCGCGTGGACCAGCGGGTCGAGCCGATGGAGGCCGGTGCCAAGCGCGCCCGCCTCGCCGCGCTGCTCGTCGAGCCCGACATGAAGCGCAGCATCGTCTTCGCCCGCACCAAACGTGGCGCCGACCGGGTGGCGCAGAACCTGGAGAAGGACGGCATCGCGGCCGAGGTGATCCACGGCAACAAGGCGCAGAACGCCCGGCAGAAGGCGCTCAACATGTTCCGCAACGGCCATGTCCGGGTGCTGGTCGCCACCGACATCGTCGCCCGCGGCATCGACGTGCCCGGCGTCAGCCATGTCATCAACTACGACCTGCCCGACGAGCCGGAGGCCTACGTCCACCGCATCGGCCGCACCGCCCGCAACGGGGCGGACGGCATCGCCATCACCCTCTGCGCCCCGGACGAGATGAAGAAGCTCCGCGCGGTGGAGAAGGTGATCCACACGACGCTCCTGCCCGGCGGTCCCACCGAGCGGCCGCGCGGTCCGGGCAAGCCCGCGCGCAAGCCGGCTGACCCCGGCGCCGGCGCCCGCGCCCAGCGCGCCCGCAGCCGTCGGCCGCGCCGCACCCAGCGCGCCGCCTGAGGCAACGGACCCGACGGCCCGGCGCTCGACGCGCCGGCGCCGCCGCTATCGGTCGGGTGACCGGGGTCTGGGGTACGCCGACGGCGCTTCGAAATCGGGCTCCGGGCCACCGCTCGCGGCAAAGGCCGTGCGCCAGCTCCGGGCCTCGCGGAGGAACTCGTCGAGCCAGTCGGCGATGGCTTCGCGCACCCAGGTATCGGGCGCGTCGTCCATTTCCCGGGCCAGCGCCAGGATCATGCGTTGCTGGAACCCGGCGAAGGCGCGCAGCGATCCTTCGGTGAACCCGGCAGCGTCGCGAAGCGGTGTTGCCACGGTCGTGTCCTTCTTACTGAGCCGCCCCTCGTTTCGGGGGCCTTGCGACAGACCGGGCCGGCTCGGCGACGTCGGTCCGCGATTGAGCAATCTTTTGCAACCATAGGTTGAGTTGTCAATCCTGACCCTGCGTGGCCTCGCGCAGTTCCTCGAGGCGCAGCCACTCCTCCTCGGCGGCGTGCAGCGCCGCCTGCCGCGCCACCAGCGCTGCGCTGGCCCGGGCAAACCTGTCCGGGGCGCGGGTGAAGAGCTCGGGGTCGCCCAGCAGCCCTTCGAGCTGGCCGATCTCGCCGGTCAGCCGGTCGATCTCGCCCGGCAGTGCCTCGAGCCGGTGGGCCTGGGTAAAGCTCAGGCTGCTCCGCCGCGGCGCCGGCTTCGGTGCCGCCGCCCGCGGCTTCGGGGCCTGTGCCGCCGGCGCCGGCATGACGTCCGCGCCGCGCTGCGCACGATAGTCCGACCAGCCGCCGGCATAGATCACCGCCCGGCCGTCGCCCTCCATCGCGATCGTCGTGGTCGCCACCCGGTCGATGAAGTCGCGGTCGTGGCTGACCACGAGCACGGTGCCCTCGTAGTCGCCGATCAGCTCCTCCAGGAGATCCAGGGTCTCGACGTCGAGGTCGTTGGTGGGCTCGTCGAGCACCAGGAGGTTCGATTCCTTGGCCATCAGCCGCGCCAGCAGCAGCCGCGCCCGCTCGCCCCCCGACAGCGCCGAAACCGGCCCCCGCGCTTGCGCCTCCGCGAAGAGGAAGTCCTTGAGATACCCCACCACGTGCCGCGGACGCCCTCGCACCATCACCTGGTCGTTGCGCCCGCCCGGGCTGTCGCCGGTCAGCGTCTCCCAGAGCGTCGCCTCCGGATCGAGCGCGGCACGGTTCTGGTCGAAGATGACCGGCATGAGATTCGCCCCGAGCCGCACCCGGCCGCTGTCCGGCGCAAGCGCCCCGATGAGGATGTTGAGGAGCGTGGTCTTGCCCACCCCGTTCGGCCCGACCAGCGCTACCCGCTCGCCGCGACCGATGCGGATCGAGAAGTCGCGGACCAGCGTGCGGTCGCCGAAGGCCTTGGCAACGTCCTCGGCCTCGACCACCAGCTTGCCCGACAGCGGCGCCGCCTCGAAGTCCATCTTCGCGGTCCCGGTGCGGGCGATGGCGTCGCGCCGCTCGGCCCGGAGCTCTGCCAGCCTCCGGACACGGCCCATGTTGCGCTTGCGCCGCGCCGAGATCCCCTCGACCGCCCACCGCCCCTCCGCCTTGATCAGCCGGTCGAGCTTGTGCCGCGCCGCGTCTTCCTCCTCGAAGGCCTTGTCGCGCCATGCCTCGAAGGCGGCGAACCCCCGGTCGAGCCGCCGCACCTCGCCCCGGTCCACCCAGAGCGTCCGGTCGGTGAGGTGCTTCAGGAACGCCCGGTCGTGGCTCACCGCGACAAAGGCGGTCCGGGTCGAGGCCAGATGATCCTCCAGCCAGCCGATTGCCGCGATGTCGAGATGGTTGGTCGGCTCGTCGAGCAGCATCAGGTCCGGCGCCTCGGCGAGGATCCGCGCCAGCGCCGCCCGCCGCCGCTCGCCGCCAGAGGCCCGCGCCGGATCCACATCCGCGTCGAGCCCGATCCCCTCCATCGCCGCCGCCACCCGCCACTCCTCGCCCGGCGCCAGCCCCTGCCCGGCGAACGCGGCCAGCGTGCCGAACCCGTCGAAGTCCGGGTCCTGCGCCATGTAGCCCACCGTCAGCCCGGGCCGCACGAACCGCGTGCCGGCGTCGGGCTGCACCAGCCCCGCCATCAGCTTCATCAGCGTCGACTTGCCCGAACCGTTGCGCCCCACGAGCGCGATCCGCTCCCCCGGATGCACCGCCAGCGAAACGTCCACGAACAGCGGATCGCCACCGAAGGTCAGCGCGATGTCGGCAAGGGTGAGGATCGGGGGCTCGGCCATGGCGGCCTCCGGCTAAGCCGCCCGGGACCGGCCGTCAAGCCGACGCTTGCGGCCTCGCCGGCCCCCGCATAGGCTCCCGCCCCGAGGAGGATCGCCGCGCCCATGACCCCGTTCAGCCCGCTCATCCGCGCCACCGACCCGCCGCCGGTCATGGAGGCCCGCCGCTGGCTAGCCGGCGTCGACTTCCCGCCCGACCGGCCGCTCCTCAACGTCAGCCAGGCCGCCCCGATCGACCCGCCGCCCGAAGAGATGCGCGAGGCGATGGCCGAGATGATCCGCCGCGAGGACGACACCCACCTCTACGGCCCGGTGCTCGGCCGTCCCGACCTGCGCTCCGAGATCGCCTGGCGCTGGAGCGCGCTTTACGGCGGCGAGATCCGCCCCGACGAGGTGGCGATCACCGCCGGCTGCAACCAGGCCTTCTGCACCACGATGATGACCCTCGCCGCCCCCGGCGACGCGGTGCTGCTGCCGGTGCCGTGGTACTTCAACCACAAGATGTGGCTCGACATGAGCGGCATCGAGGCCATCCCGCTGCCGTGCGACGCGGCCATGCTGCCCGATCTAGCCGCCGCCCGCGCGCGCCTCACCCCCCGGGTCAGGGCCATCGTCCTCGTCACCCCCAACAACCCCACCGGCGCGGAGTACCCGCCCGAGCTCGTCGCCGCCTTCGCGACGCTCGCCCGCGAGAACGGGCTCGCTCTCATCCTCGACGAGACCTACCGCGACTTTCACTCCCGTCCCGGCCGCCCGCACGACCTCTTCGCCGACCCGGAATGGCGCGAGACCCTCATCCACCTCTACTCGTTCTCCAAGGCCTTCCGCCTCACCGGCCACCGCACCGGCGCGATGATCGCCTCGGCCGCGCGCCTGGCGCAGGCCGAGAAGGTCCTCGACACCGTGACGATCTGCCCGCCCCAGCTCGGCCAGAAGGCCGCCCTCTGGGGCCTGCGCTACCTGTCCGACTGGGTCGCCGGCGAGCGCGCCGAAATCCTCCGCCGCCGCGACGCCATCACCGCCGCCCTCGCCGCCCTTCCCGGCTGGCGCGTCCTCGGCTGCGGCGCCTACTTCGCCTACGTCGAGCACCCCCACCCGCTCCCCTCGAACGAGCTCGCCCCCCTCCTCGTCCGCGACCTCTCGCTCCTTATGCTCCCCGGCACCATGTTCGCGCCCAAGGACGACGAAAACGCCAGGCGCCAGCTCCGCATCGCCTTCGCCAATGTCGGGGCGGAGGGGCTCGGTACGCTTGGACAACGGCTCGCGACGCTGGGGGCGGTGACGGCGTAATTTGTTTGGTTTGTCGGATTTCGTTTTACGATGGGATGTCGATCTTACCCCCGGTGCTCGCGCCAGACCCGGACCGGGCTTTCGCCGGCCAGCAGCCGGTCGACCACCACCGCCGGCACCAGTTCCTCCTCGCCCACCGCCAGCCGCGCCCGGAACCGCGCCACCGCCGCCGCGTCCTCGGCATCCTGGGCCAGCGCCAGCAGCCGCTCGTACTCCTCCCGCGGGGTCGTCACCATCTCGCCCAAGCGCGCCACCTTACCCCACGCCTCAAATTTCGTTCCCCATCCAGTCCTCGTTCTTCTTGCTGCTGATCTGCCGGCTGAGGATCCCGAGCATGTAGACGCGCAGCACCTTGTTCATCCGCGCCTGATAGCCGTGCCCCATCAGCCGATAGAACTTCACCACGTCCTCGTCGAAGGCCGCGTGGATCCGGATCTTGCGCTTTCGGACCGGCACCTGCTCGACCTGCGCCCAGTCCCAGGGCACGTGGATGAGCTTCAGCCGCTCGAAGTCGATGGTCATGTCGTACCGAACCTTCTCGAGCTCGTATAAGAGATCGTGGAGCTCGGAATAGGCGCGCTCCTCCGCCTTCGTGCGCTTGCGCTCGGCCACGTTTCGAATCCATGTCTGTTCGGGAATCCTGCCACCCTACAGGCATCCGGTTAACCAACCGCGAATCCCGGGCGCCGTGTACATGCGATGTACACGCGATGTACATACGTTGTACGTCCAGCTTTTCGCCGCATCCCCTTAGGTTAACACGGGATCTTTCCGCCCCTTGCCCATCCCCGCCCCAGCGACTAAGACCCCCTTCACCAATTCGGCCGGGGACACCAAGGCATGCTCGGAACCTTCCGCAGGGGACGCGCCAACGTCCTGATCTGGGCGCTGATGGCGGCCCTCGTCATTGGCCTCGCCGGCTTCGGCATCGGCGCCGGTGGCGGGATCTCGAACCAGAACGTCGCCCGCGTCGACGGCCTGCCGGTCACCGCCGACGACTACGCCCGCGCCCTGCAGCAGGAGCTTCGCGCCCTCACCCAGCAGACCGGCCGCCAACTCACCATGACCGAGGCCCGACAGTACGGCATCGACCGCATGGTGCTGGCACGGCTGGTCAACGACACCGCGCTCGACGCGGAGGCGGACCGCCTCGGGCTCTCCACCGGCGATGCGGCCGTGCGCGCCAGACTGATGGAAAGCCCGGCTTTTCAAGGGCCTGACGGCAAGTTCGACCGTGACACCTACACGTTCGCGCTGGATCGGATAGGCCTCAAGCCCACCGACTTCGAGGAGATCGTCCGCGAGGAAGCCACCCGCGACCTCGTCGCCAGCGGCATCCAGGCCGCGGCGACGATCCCCGACAGCGAGGCGCTGGCGGTACTCGATTTCCTCGGCGAGAAGCGCAGCTTCGAATGGCTGCGCCTCGACGCCGCGCTTCTGCCCGAGCCGGTCCCCGCCCCCACCGACGCCGAGCTTCAGGCCGAGCACGAGGCCCACGCCGCCGACCGCTACACCCGGCCCGAGACCCGCCAGATCACCTACGCCAGCATCACCCCCGAGGCGCTGGCCGCCGGCATCGAGATCCCCGAGGCCGACCTCCGCGCCGCCTACGACGCCGCAGCCGACCACTTCCAGACCCCCGAGCGCCGCGCCCTCGACCGCATCGGCTTCCCCACCGAAGCCGACGCCCAGGCCGCCAAATCCAGGCTGGACGCCAACGCTATCGACTTCGACGCCCTAGCGGCCGAACGCGGCCTCAAGCCCGAGGACATCGACCAGGGCACCCTCGCGGCCGCGGACCTCGCGCCCGAGGCCCGGGACGCGGTCTTCGGCCCCGACGCGCCGGGCATCGTCGGCCCTGTGCCGACGCCTCTCGGCCCGTCGCTCTACCGCATCAACGCCATCATGGCCGGCAAGACCACACCGTTCGAAGAGGCAAAGGACCAGCTCGCCAAGGACCGGGCGCTGGAGCAGGCCAAGCGCCAGATCGCCGAGGACACGGCTCACATCGAGGACCTCATCGCCGGCGGCGCCACGGTGGAGGAGATCGCCTCCGAGACCGTGCTGGAACTCGGCAACCTCGCCCTGAACAGCGACACCTCCGGGGGCATCGCCGACGATCCCGCCTTCCGCACCGCAGCCGATGCGGCGACCGAGGGCGAGGAGACCGATCTCATCGAGCTCCAGGACGGCGGCCTTGCCACGCTGCGGGTCGACAAGATCGAGCCGCCGGCGGTGATCCCGCTCGACGAGATCCGCGACCGCGTCGCCGCCGACTGGACCCGCGAGACGACGGCCGAGGCGCTCTCCGCGCTGGCCGTCGACGACATCGCCGAGCTCAAGGGCGGGCTTACCTTTGCCGCGCTCGCCCAGCGTTTCGACCGGCCGATCCGCAGCGCCGGGCCGCTCACCCGTGGCGACACCGCCGAGGGCGCGCCGCCCGGGCTCGTCGCCGACATCTTCGCCGCCGCCGACGGGGCCGCCGTCACCTATACCGACGGCGACGGCGTGATCCTGGCGCAGATCACCGGCATCGCCCCCTTCGACCCGGAGGCGCCGGAGAGCGCCCCGATCCTCGAGCAGGTCCGCGCCCAGTACCGCCAGCAGGCCCGCGACGACGTGCTGGCGCTCTATACCGACGCGCTCCGCAGCAACGGCGATCTGCGGATCAACCAGCCGCTGATCGACTCCACCCTGGCGCGCTTCCCGTAAAGCCATGCAGCTCTTCCCGGCCATCGAGGACTTCACCGCCGCCTTCGGTGCGGGACGCAATCAGGTGGTCTGGACCCGGCTCGTCGCCGACCTCGACACCCCGGTCAGCCTGATGCTGAAGCTGACCGAGGCGCGCAAGGACAGCTTCCTCCTCGAGAGCGTCACCGGCGGCGAGGTCCGCGGCCGCTATTCCTTCATGGGAATGAAGCCCGATCTCATCTGGGAGTGCCACGGCCAGCAGGCCCGGCTCAACCGCGCCGCCCGCTTCGACGCCGACGGCTGGCAGGACGAACCCGGCGAGCCGCTGGCGAGCCTGCGCAACCTGATTGCCGAGAGTCACATCGACCTGCCCAGGGAGCTGCCGCCGATGGCGGCCGGCCTCTTCGGCTATCTCGGCTACGACATGGTACGGCTGGTCGAGCACCTGCCGGACGTCAACCCCGATCCCCTCGGCCTGCCCGACGCGATCATGCTGCGGCCCTCAGTGGTGCTGGTGGTGGACGGGGTGAAGGGCGAGGTGACGGTGGTGAGCCCAGCCTGGGTGAACTCCGGCCTCAACCCGCGCGCCGCCTACGCCCAGGCGGCGGAGCGGGTGATGGACGCGGTGCGCGACCTCGACCGCACCCCGCCGCAGGCGAGCCGCGACCTCGGCGATCTGACGCCGGGGACGCCGGTCTCGAACACCAGCCATGCCCGCTATCTCGAGATGGTCGAGGAGGCCAAGGAGTACATCCGTGCCGGCGACATCTTCCAGGTGGTGCCGTCGCAACGCTGGGCCCAGCCGTTTGCGCTGCCGCCCTTCGCGCTCTACCGGGCGCTGCGCCGCACAAACCCCTCCCCCTACATGTTCTACTTCAACTTCGGCGGCTTTCAGGTCGTGGGTGCTAGCCCCGAGATCCTCGTGCGGGTCAAGGGCGACACCGTCACTATCCGTCCGATCGCCGGCACCCGGCCGCGGGGTGGGACGCCCGTCGAGGATCTCGCGCTCGAGGCCGAGCTGCTTGCCGATCCCAAGGAGCGCGCCGAGCATCTGATGCTGCTCGACCTCGGCCGCAACGACGTCGGGCGGGTGGCCAAGATCGGCAGCGTCGATCCCAACGAGCAGTTCATCATCGAGCGCTACAGCCACGTGATGCACATCGTCTCCAACGTCGACGGCACGCTCGCCCCGGAGCACGATGCGCTCTCGGCGCTCCTCGCGGGCCTGCCCGCCGGCACCGTCTCCGGCGCGCCGAAGGTGCGGGCCATGCAGATCATCGACGAGCTCGAGGCCGAGAAGCGCGGCGTCTATGGCGGCGGCGTCGGCTATTTCGCGGCGGGCGGCGACATGGACATCTGCATCGCGTTGCGTACGGCGGTGGTGAAGGACGGGACGCTCTACATCCAGGCCGGCGGCGGCGTCGTCTTCGACAGCGACCCGGAAGCGGAGTTCGTCGAGAGCGTCAACAAGTCGAAGGCCCTGACCCAGGCCGCCCGTGACGCCGGGCTCTTCGTCGGCCCGCGCGGCGGCAATTGACGGCCCGAGGCATGTCTGGGCACGCGTGCCCAGAAGACCAAACCACTGACTTCCTTGGATATATCCGTTTGCATTTACCTCGCAGAAAGGATCGTTAACGAGCGCTGCCGCGCGCGACTTTCAATCAGGTTCTGGCGGCAAAGGCGGCCCATGCGGCGCCGGCCGCGTCCAAGGGAGGAGTACCGTCCATGCCCCACGATCCCGGTCCAGCCTTTCGCGCCCTGCACCGCCCCGGCGACCCTTTCGTCCTGGCCAACGCCTGGGACGTGGGTTCAGCCCGGGTGCTCGCGGCCCTCGGCGCCGAGGCGATCGGCACCACCTCCGCCGGCTTTGCCTTCACCCTCGGCCTGCCCGACGGCGCCCGAATCTCGCGCGAGCAGAGCCTCGCCCACGCCGCCGACCTCGTCGCGGCGACGCGCCTTCCAGTTTCGGGCGATCTCGAGAACGGCTATGCCGAAGCCCCGGACGGCGTCGCCGAGACCATCCGCCTCGCCGCCGAGGCCGGACTCGCCGGCGCCTCCATCGAGGATACCGCCCTGCCCGGCGGCGGCGCCTACCCGCGCGATCTCGCCGTCGAGCGCGTGCGCGCCGCCGTCGCCGCCGCCCGCGCCCTGCCCCGGGATTTCGTTCTGGTCGCCCGCGCCGACGGCGTGCTGACCGGCAGCTACGACCTCGCCGAGGCGCTCGCCCGCATCCGCGCCTTTGCCGACGCCGGTGCCGACTGCGTCTACATCCCGCTTCTGCGGGACCTCGCCGCGGTGCGAACGGTCTGCGCCGCTACGCCGGTGCCGGTCAACGTGCTGGCGGCGGGTCCGCTGACCGGCGTCACCCGCGCCGACCTCGCCGCCGCGGGCGCCGCTCGCATCAGCCTCGGATCGGGCCTCGCGCGGGTCGTCCAGGCCGCACTCGTCGACGCCGCCCGCGACATCCTGGGACCGGGCGGCTTCGCGCGCCTGGCGCAAGGCGCAAGCGGCCGTGACATCGACGGACTGCTGGCACGGGGCGGGGCCTAGGCGCGAAAGAAAGAACCGGCCGCCGCAAGAGCGGCAGCCGGTTCTGGTTCAGTGCGGCGTCGGGCGTCAGCGATCGCCCGCGTAGGTGTCGCGGTCGAACTTCGCCGCGGCGATCTGGCTCAGGCTCATACCGGTCGCCTCGGAGGCCGAGAGGCCCGCGGACGCGATGAGCTGCGCGCGGCCGGTGCCGGCGGCGGGCGAACGGCTGGCCATGCTCACGCCCGAGCCCTTGACGAGCTGCTGCTCGTCGCCGCGGCTCTCGGCGTTGATCTTCGCCACGAAAACCGCGTTCAGCGGCTTGGCCGCCGCTTCGGCAGCGGACTGGCCGGGATGGACGATCCACTGCTGGTCGTCGCCGCGGGTGTCGTTGTTGAACTTGGCCTGAGCGGCCTCGGTCAGCGACACGCCGTTGCCGGCGACCACCTGGGTACCGGCGAAGGCGGGAGCCGCGGCGGCGATGGCGACGGCGGCAGCGATGGCGGTGATGTAGGTTTTCATTTCCATGTTCCTTTGAATAAGATGACTTCATTGCTTCAGACACCGAAGGCCCAACGATCTGGCCCTGTCCTCGGTGACCCGGGGGCACTCGCTGGCTCCCGATCACAGGTACGGCTTCTAGGCCTGACTTGTTTCAGACCGCACGCATCTGTGTTTTCAATTGTGGCAGGTTGTTTGTACGCAAATGATTTGGGTTCGGCCTGAATCGCTCGGGCGTAGCCGCCTCGCAATGACGATTAAGCCCGCGTTGATGTCCGGCCGGTGCGCGCCCGATCCCTTTGACTCAGCGCCCGCGGATCCGCGGATCGAGCGCATCGCGCAGCCCGTCGCCGATGAAGTTGATCGACAGCACTGTCAGCGAGATCGCGAGCCCGGGCCATATCACCCGCGCTGGCGTCAGCGTCATGAAGTTCGCCCCGTCGAAGAGAAGACGCCCCCAGGTGGGGAAGTCCGACGGAAAGCCGAGGCCGAGAAACGACAGGGCGCTCTCGGTGATGATGGCGTTCGCCACCCCGAGGGTGGCCGAGACCATGATCGGCGACAGCACGTTCGGCAGGATGTGCCGGGTGATGATCCGACCCGACGGCGTGCCGATGGACTTCGCCGCCAGCACGAACTCCCGCTCCTTCAGCGCCAGCACGTCGCCGCGAACGATGCGCGCGGTGTTCATCCAGCTGGTGATGCCGATGATGAAGACGATGAGCAGGAAGATCCCTGTTTCCGGCCCGAACATCGTCCTCAGCGTGTCGCGGAACAGCATGATGACGACGAGGAGGAGCGGCAGCAGCGGCAGCGCCAGGAAAAGGTCCGTTAGTCGCATGAGGAGGCCGTCGAGTCGGCGAAAATAGCCGGCAAGAACCCCGATCAGGGTGCCGACGAACAACGCCAGCAGCATCGCGGTCACGCCGACAAGCAGCGACACCCGGCCACCCTGCAGCATCTGGGCGAAGATGTCGCGGCCGATGTTGTCGGTGCCCATCGGGTGGGTAAGCGACGGCCAGGCATTGCGGGCCTTCACGTCGATGAAGCCCGGATCGACGTTCCAGAGCCACGGCCCGAAGATCACCAGGAACACGATCACCGCGAAGATGATCACGCCCATCATCGCGCCGCGGTGGTGGCGGAACTGGAACCAGACGTCGCTCCAAAGGCTGCGCGCCCGCGCCTCGGCGATCGGGCCGGCGCCGCTGACCGCCTCAGTCATAGCGGATCCTCGGGTCGAGAATGCCGTAGAGGATGTCGGCGATCAGGTTGAAGAGCACGATCAGCACCGCGAAGATGAAGGTCAGCGTCTGCACCAGCGGCAGGTCGGCGCCCTGGATGCCGGTGATGAGCAGCTGGCCGAGACCGTTCACCCGGAAGATCTGCTCGGTGATGATCGCCCCGCCGAAGATCGTCGGAATGCCGAGCGCGATCACCGTGACCACCGGGATCAGGCTGTTGCGGAGCACGTGGACGAGGAGCACCACCCGCTCCTTCATGCCCTTGGCACGGGCGGTGCGGACGTAGTCCTGGCTGAGGTTGTCGAGCATCGAGGCGCGCATGTAGCGGCTGATCTGCGCGGCGTTGTAGAGCGCCAGCACGGTGACGGGCATGATCATCTGCTTCACCTGAAGCCAGAACGTGTCGAGGTCGGTCACGCGAAGGTTGGTGTCGTAGATTGATGGCAGCCAGCCGAGGTTGACCGAGAAGATCACGATGAAGAGCAGGCCGGTGAAGAAGGTCGGCACCGAGAAGCCGATCATCGAGAACAGCGTCCCGAACTGGTCGAACCAGGAATACTGCTTGTAGGCTGACACCACCCCGATCGGGATCGCGATCAGAATGCCGACGACGTAGGAGAGGCCGACCACCATCAGCGTCTGCGGCATCCGCTGGGCGATGAGGTCGACGACCGGCGAGCGGGTCTGCCAGCTGATCACCCGGAGCCGATGGCCGTCGCCGAAGGTCCAGCCGGTCCATTTCTCGATGAGGTTCAGCGGCTCGTTGACGAAGAACTGCTGGAGCCACAGCAGGTAGCGGATGTGGAAGGGCTCGCCAAGCCCGAGGCTCGCCTTGATCTGGTCGCGCACCTCGGCGGGGATGGTCAGCGGCAGGTTGGCCGTCGGATCGCCGGGGGAGAGGTCGAGGAGGGCGAAGATGATGAAGCTGATGACCAGCAGCGTCGGGATCGCGAAGAGCAGCCGCCGGATCGTGTAGTTCAGCATCGCGCCGCCCCCTCGGGCATGAGGGGCCCGGGCCGGATGGCCCGGGCCGGTCAGGTCAGTTCTTCACGCGATACCAGTCGGCCGCGTTCCAGAGCTCGCTGTCCCAGGGGTTCATGACGACGCCGCCGAGCATGTTCGACTTCGAGGACACCCGGCCGCGCCACACCAGCGGTATGAACGACGACGAGTTCACGATCATGTCGTTGAGCTCGATCGCGATCTTGCCACGGGCCTCGAGGCCGGCGGTCTTGCCCATCTCGGCGAGCAGCTTGTCGAAGTCCTCGTTGCAGAAGCGCGAGGTATTGCCGCCCTGCCACTGTGACGCCGGCTCCGGGAATTCAGAGCAGGCCCAGTCGCCGAGGTACTTCTCCGGGTCGGTGCCGTCGAAGTTGTTGGCGTACATCTCGACGTCGGCATAGAACTTCTGCAGCGTGTCTGGCGAGCCCGGATCGGCGCCGAAGAATACGCCGGCGTCGATGTTGCGGAGCTCGACCTCGACGCCGAGCTCGTTCCACCACTGCTTGATCAGCGCCTGTGCCGCCTGGCGCACGGAGTTGGTCGAGGTCTGGTAGAGGATCGACAGCCGCTTGCCGTCCTTCTCGCGGATGCCGTCGCCGCCCGGCACCCAGCCCGCGTCGTCGAGCAGCTTCTTGGCGCCTTCCATGTCCTGGGTCTTGCACCAGTCGTTGTTGGGCGAGGCGTTCATCTCCGGTGCCGGCACCAGGTTGCAGGTCACCGCCCCGGCCTCGCCGTAGCCGGTCTCGACCAGGATTTCGCGGTCGATGGCCAGCGCCAGCGCGCGGACGACGTTGTCGTCGGTCAGGAACGGGTGCGGGTGGGCTTTGGTCGACCGCTCGTCGCCGAGCGCCGGGTCGGGATCGGTCTGGTTGACGTGGAGCCGCTCGACGAGGGTGCCGAAGGCCGAGATCACCTCGCCTTTCCCCGCCGCCATCATCTGCGCGAGGATCTCGGGCTCGACCTGGGCGTTCCAGGCATAGTCGAACTCGCCGGTCTCGAGCACCGAGCGCGCCGCCGAGGCCGCGTCGCCGCCGCCCTTGAGCACCAGGGTCTGGAAGGCGGGCTTTTCCGGGTCGCGGTAGTTCGGGTTGGCCTCCAGCGTCACCACGTCGTTGGCCTTGAAGTCGACGACGCGGAACGGACCGGTTCCGATCGGCTTGGTGTTGGCCTCGGTGCAGGTGGGGGCATTGGCGCCGAGGCAATCGGCGAACTGCGCCTTCTGGATGATCGGCGACTGCGCGCCGACGAACGGGCCGTAGGGATAGGGCTTGGCAACGCCGAAGGTCACCTTGACGGTCTGCGGGTCGATCGCCTCGACGTTGGTAACGTCGTTGAAGTTCGGCAACTGTGCGCAGCCGCCGTTCGGGTCGGCGCAGTACTGCCAAGTGAAGACCACGTCATCGGCGGTCACCGGCGTGCCGTCGGACCACACCACGTCAGGCTTCAGCTTCCAGGTGATGGTGGTGAGATCTTCGCTGACCCCGCCGTTCTCCACCGTCGGGATTTCCGCGGCGATGTAGGGCACCATCTCGCCCTTCTCGTCGAAGCGGGCGAGCGGCTCGATCACCAGGCTCGCGGCTTCGAGATCCTTGGTGCCGTTCGAGAGATACGGCGTCATGATCGAGACGGCCTGCCAATAGAGCACGTTGACCTGCCCGTCCGACCCGCGCTCGGCCTGCGCCCCCGAGGCGCAGAGGGCACTCGCCGCGGCCCCCATCAGGATGTGTCGAAGTTTCATGGTTCGCTCCTCGCTGTCGTTGCGGGACCGGCCTTCAGGCCACGGCCCTTGGTTGAACGGTGTTGTCGTGCAGATGACAGGCGACCTGCCGCCCGCCGCCCTGGTCGAGCAGCTGCGGCACGTCGACCCGGCAGCGGTCGAAAACCTTGGGACAGCGAGTGTGAAACACGCAGCCCTTGGGCGGGTTGGCGGGGCTCGGTACGTCGCCTTTCAGGATAATGCGCTCCCGCCGCGCCTCGACCTCCGGATCCGGGCTTGGCACCGCGGAGATCAGCGCCTCGGTGTAGGGGTGGAGCGGCGTGTCGTAGAGCTGCGCCGCCGGCCCGATTTCGGCGATCCGCCCGAGATACATCACCGCAACCCGGGTCGCGAGATGCCGCACCATCGAGAGATCATGGCTGATGAAGAGGTAGGTCAGCCCGAGCTTGTCCTGCAGGTCCTCGAGCAGGTTCACCACCTGCGCCTGAATGGAAACGTCAAGGGCGGCAATGGGTTCGTCGCAGACGATGAACCTCGGGTTCAGGGCCAGAGCCCGGGCGATGCCGATCCGCTGCCGTTGCCCGCCCGAGAACTCATGCGGATAGCGGTTGGCGAAGGCACGGTTCAGCCCCACCGCGTCCATCAGCTCCAGCACCCGCTTGCGGCGGCCCTTGCGGTCGAGCTTTGCGTGCTCGTCGAGCGGCTCGGCGATGATCGAGCCGACCGTCATCCGCGGGTTGAGGCTCGCCTGCGGATCCTGGAAGATCATCTGCATCCGCGGCCGCAGCGCCCGCAACGCGCCGCCCTCAAGATGCGCGATCTCCTGCCCCTCGATCTCAATGCTGCCGCCGGTCGGCTCGTAGAGCCGCAGGATCGCCCGACCGGTCGTAGATTTGCCGCATCCCGACTCGCCCACGAGCCCCAGGGTCTCGCCCTCGGCGATCTCGAAGCTAACGTCATCCACGGCCTTGATCTCGCCGACCTGCCGCCGCAGTACCCCCTTGTAGATCGGGAAGTGCATCTTCAGCCCGTCGACTCGCAGCAACGGCTCAGACCCCATGGCGCGGCTCCCCGGTCCTGGCGTCCCACCAGCAGGCGGCGTCATGCCCCGCTGCCACCGGCAGCCGCGGCGGATTCTCGGTGCGGCAGCGGTTGAAGACATGCGCGCACCGCGGCGCAAACGGGCAGGTCGTCGGCTCGGCCACCATCACCGGCGGCTGGCCCTCGATGGTCCTAAGCCGCCGTGCCCGCGCGCCGGTAACGCTCGGCACCGTGCCGAGCAGCGCCCGCGTGTAGGGATGCGCCGGATGCGCGAAGATCTCCTCGACAGTCCCGTGCTCGACCACGAGGCCTGCGTACATCACCATCACCCGGTCGGCGATGCCGGCCACCAGGCCGAGGTCGTGGGTGATCCAGATGATCCCCATCCCAAGCCGATGCCGCAGCTCGCGCACGATCTCGAGGATCTGGGCCTGGATGGTCACGTCGAGGGCCGTCGTCGGCTCGTCGGCGATCAGCACCTTCGGATCGCAGGAGAGCGCCATCGCGATCATCACCCGCTGCCGCATGCCTCCGGAGAACTGGTGTGGATAGTCGTTTAGCCGGTTCTCCGCATCCGGAATCCCCACGAGCGCCAGCAGCTCCGCCGCCCGCGCCCGCGCCGCCTTCTTCGACAGCCCCAGATGCGCCCGCAGCGGCTCCTCGAGTTGGAACCCCACGGTGAAGACCGGGTTGAGGCTGGTCATCGGATCCTGGAACACGAAACCGATCCCGCCACCGCGGAGATCGCGCATCTCCTTCGGCGACATGTCCCGTACTTCGCGCCCCTGGTAGAGGATCGAGCCCCCGACAACTTCCGCCGGCGGGCTGGGCAGTAGGCCCATCAGCGACATCATGGTGACGGACTTGCCGGACCCGCTCTCTCCCACCACCCCCAGAAGCTCGCCCGGGGCAATCGAGAAGCTCACCCCGTTGACCGCATGCACCGCACCGTCGCGGGTGGCAAAGACCGTCCGGAGGTCCGTGACCTCCAGGACCGGCGCGGGGCCATCAAGCATCCATCGAGCCCCCTGAGCACGTCTTCTTTCATCCGCGCCATTCTGTCCGGACCCCACCGGTCCGCGGACGCGTTCCCTCGACTAAACATCAAGAACCGGCTCAAAACAACCGGCATCTGCCGGACTTGACCGCGCGCCCGGAGGACCGCAGATTGGCGCTTCAGCGAAGGAACGACCATGGGCTCCGGCCTCACCCCGCGCGAGATGCTGGCGAAACTCGTCGCCTTCCCCACCGTCTCGACGCGCAGCAACCTCGATCTCATCGGCTTCGTCGAGGACTACCTCTCCGGCCTCGGCGTCGCCTCATCGCGCGTCCCCGACGAGACTGGCGAGAAGGCGGGCCTCGTGGCGCTGATCGGCCCCGCGATCCCCGGCGGCGTCGTGCTCTCCGGCCACACCGACGTCGTGCCGGTCGCCGGCCAGGCCTGGTCGAGCGACCCCTTCGTCCTCACCGAGCGCGGCGGACGGCTTTACGGTCGCGGCGCCTGCGACATGAAGGGCTTCTGCGCCAACGCCCTCGCGCTGGTTCCGGAGATGCTCGCTGCCCCGCTCTCGCGCCCGATCCTTCTCGCGCTCACCCGCGACGAGGAGATCGGCTGCATCGGCGCCCCGCCCCTGATCGAGCGGATGCTCACCGAAATGCCGCGGCCCGAGGCGGTGATCGTCGGCGAACCCTCGGAGATGCGCGTCGTCACCGGGCAGAAGGGCAGCTGGGGCTTCCGCGCCCGCGTCCGCGGCCACGAAGTCCATTCGAGCCTGATGCACACCGGCGTCTCGGCGGTGATGACCGCGGCCAGCCTCATCGACTGGATGGGCCGGACGATGGAGGAGAACGCCACCGCGACGCCCGCGAACGACTTCGACCCGCCCTTCACCACCATCCACATCGGCCTGATCGAAGGCGGCACCGCCAACAACATCACCGCCCGCGACTGCGTCTTCTCAGGCGAGGTCCGCTGTCTGCCCGGCGAGGACCCGGCCGGCTGGCGACGCCGAATCCTCGCCGAAGCCGCAAGCCGCGAAGCCGCGATCCGCAGGGTCCACCCCGACGCCGCCATCGCCTTCGAAACCCGGATGATGCTGCCGGGTTTTCTCGCCGATGGACCGGCGGAGGGCCTGGCCCGGTCGCTCACCGGCGACAACGGCCTTCACGTCGTCTCCTACCAGACCGAGGCCGGGCACTTTCAGGCCCGCGAGATTCCCACGGTGATCTGCGGCCCCGGCTCCATCGCCCAGGCCCACCAGCCCGACGAGTTCATCACCTGCGACCAGTTCGACGCCGGCGCCGTCTTCGTCCGCCGCCTGATCGAGCGTCTCGCCGCCTGAAGGAGTGGCTTCATGCCCGTCGTCAACCGCTTCGCCGACCTCGCCGCCGCCATCGCCGAGTGGCGCCGCGACATCCACGCCCATCCGGAGATGCTCTTCGACACCCATCGCACCAGCGCGCTGGTCGCCGAAAAGCTGCGCGGCTTCGGCTGCGACGAGGTGGCCGAGGGGATCGGGCGCACCGGCGTCGTCGGGGTGATCCGCGGCCGGCAGTCGAACTCCGGCAAGGTGATCGGGCTCCGTGCCGACATGGATGCGCTCCCGATCGAGGAGGCCACCGGCCTCGGCTATGCCTCGCAGACCGCGGGCACGATGCACGCCTGCGGCCATGACGGGCATACCGCGATGTTGCTCGGAGCGGCGCAGTATCTCGCCGAGACCCGGAATTTCGACGGCACCGCCGTGGTCATCTTCCAACCGGCCGAGGAAGGCGGCGGCGGCGGCAAGGAAATGGTCGAGGACGGCATGATGGAACGCTTCGGCATCCAGGAGGTCTATGGCATGCATAACATGCCCGGCCTGCCCGTCGGCGACTTCCGCTTCCGCCCGGGGCCGATCATGGCGTCTTCCGATGAGTTCGACATCGAGATCACCGGACGCGGGAGCCACGCGGCGCAGCCGCACAACGCCATCGACCCGGTGGTGGCCGGCAGCCAGATCGTACTGGCTCTGCAGACCATCGCCTCACGCAATGCCGACCCGCTGAAGTCCGTCGTGGTGTCGGTGACGATGTTCGAGACCGACAGCCAAGCGACCAACGTCATCCCCGAGCACGTGACCCTGCGCGGCACCGTCCGCACCCTCGAGCCGGAGATGCGCGACCTCGCGGAGCGTCGGATGCGCGAGATCGTCGAAGGCGTCGCCGCCGCGCACGGGGCGCAGGGCCGGTGCGTCTATCACCGGAACTATCCGGTCACGGTCAATTCCGAGGCGCAGACCGGCTTCGCCGCCCGGGTCGCGGCGGACGTGGTCGGCGCGGCGCGGGTGGACGCGGACGCCGCCCCGGTGATGGGGGCGGAGGACTTCTCGTTCATGCTCAACGCCCGCCCGGGCGCCTTCGTCTTCGTCGGCAACGGCAACTCCGCCAAGCTCCACCACCCGCTCTACGACTTCAACGACGAGTTGATCCCGGTCGGATGCTCCTACTGGTCCCGGCTGGTGGAGACCGCGATGCCCGCGCACTGAGCCGTCCGCTTTGCCCGCGGAACCGCTGAGCCGTACCCGGCCCGTCCACAGGGCGGAGCCGCGAGGCGCTCCGCCCGGGGCTGCCGGAGGGTGCCGTGACGATGTCCCCGCCGTGCAATGGAACGTCGGTGGCGGACATGCCGCCGCCGGCATGCAAGCTAGAACCCGCCCGAACCACTTTCGGAGCGGGAAGGATAGATCGGAATGCCAGGATTTCCCGAAAGGGCGAGGGTGGTCATCGTCGGGCTGGGCGGGATCGTCGGTGCCTCGGTCGCCCACCACCTGATCGAGCGCGGCTGGGACGACGTCGTCGGCATCGACAAGTCGGGCATTCCGACCGATATCGGCTCGACCGCCCATGCCTCCGACTTCTGCTACGCGACCAGCCACGACTTCCTGACCTGCTGGACGACGCTCTACTCCGCCGATTTCTACGAGCGGATGGGGCACTACGCCCGGATCGGGGGCATCGAGGTCGCCCGCATCGGTGACGACGCGCGCATGGACGAGATTCGGCGCAAGGTCGACTCGGGCAAGGCGTTCGGTACCCGCGCGCGGCTGATGGAGCCGGCGGAGATCAAGGCGAAGTTCCCGCTGATCGAGGAGGAGTTGGTCCAGGGCGGTCTCTGGGATCCGGACGCCGGCCTCGTCATTCCGCGGTCGCAGACCGTCGCGGGCAAACTTGTCGACCAGGCGGAGCGCGCCGGCAAGCTCAAGCCATTCGCCAACACGTCGGCCAAGTCGCTCGTCATCGAGAACGGGCGGATCAAGGGGGTCGTCACGACCCGCGGCACGATCATGGCGGACCATGTCGTCGTCTGCGCCGGGCTCTGGGGTCGGCTCATCGCCGCGATGGCCGGCGAGGACCTGCCGGTGATGCCGGTCGACCATCCGCTGACCTTCTTCGGCCCCTACGACAGGTTCGCCGGCACTGGCGTCGAGATCGGATTTCCGCTGCTGCGCGACCAGGGCAATTCGGCCTACATGCGCGACACCGGCGATCCGAAGACCGCCGAGGGTGGCCAGATCGAGTGGGGCTACTACGAGGAGACGACCCCGCGCCTCGTGCATCCGCGCGACCTTCTCGAGAAAGAGCAGGCACGGCTGTCGCCGTCGCAGCGCGACCTCGACATGGAGCAGGTGATCGAGCCGCTGGAGCGGGCCATGGAGCTGGCCCCGATCCTCGGCGAGCTCGGCTTCAACGAAAGCCATTCGTTCAACGGGCTGCTGCAGACGACGACCGACGGCGGTCCGTCGATGGGCGAGAGCCAGAAGGTCCGTGGCCTCTGGTATGCGGTCGGCATCTGGGTCAAGGACGGCCCCGGCATGGGTAAGCTCATCGCCGACTGGATGACCGACGGGCGCACCGCGATCGACCATGCCCGCATCGACTACGCCCGCTTCAACCCGTTCGCACTGAACGAGACGTTCATCGAAGAGCGCTGCACCGAGACGGCCCGCAAGATCTACAACCCGCCAGTACATCCGCGCGAGCCCTTCGCCGGCGGCCGCGGCATCCGCCGTTCGCCATTCTGGGAACGCGAGAAGGAGCTCGGCGGCTACTTCATGGAACTCGGCGGCTGGGAGCGCGCCCACGGCTATGCGGCGAACGAGCATCTGCTCGAGAAGTATGCCGGCCGCGTGCCGGTGCGGGAGAACGAGTGGGACGCCCGGCACTTCTGGCGGGTGTCCAACGCCGAGCAGCTCGAGCTGAGCGAGAACTGCGGCATCATCAACCTCTCGCATTTCCACATCACCGACATCGCCGGCCCCGACCACGTCGCGATGATGGAATGGCTGTGCGCGGCGAAGATCGGCGGCGACGGCAACGTCGGCAAGGGCATCTACACCCATTTCCTCGACGACGAGGGCATGGTGCGCGCCGACTTCACCGTCATCCGCTTTGAGGACCGCTGCCGGATGATCAACGGCGCCGATGCCGGGCCGCGTGACTTGCAGTACATGCGGCGTGTCGCGCAGGACAGAGGCTACGACGTCACGATCACCGATGTCAGCGAGCAGTTCGTCACCATCGGCATCTGGGGGCCAAACGCGCGGGAGACTCTCTCGAAGGTCGTGGAGGACCCGGACGGTCTCTCGCCGGAAAATTTCCCGTTCGCAGCGATCCGGCCGGTCAAGATCGCCGGCAAGGACGTTACGGCTTTCCGCATATCCTATGTCGGCGAGCAGGGATGGGAACTGCACATGGCCTACGAGGACGGGCTCGCCGTCTGGGACGCGTTGCGCTCGACCGGCACGATCGCGGTCGGGGTTGAGACCTACGCCAACAGCCGGCGCATGGAGAAGAGCCTGCGCCTGCAGAACGCCGACCTGCTGACCGAGTACAACCTCTACGAGGCGGACCTCGCCCGCCCGAAGGTCAAGGAGGCGGACTTCCGCGGCAAGGCCAAGCATCTCGAGTACAGGGTGCGCGAGCACCAGCCGGCGATGCTCTGCACCCTGGTGATGACCGACAACGTCGATGCCAGGGGCGTCGCGCGCTATCCGGTCGGCACTCTGCCGGTCATCGACCCGGAAACCGGCGAGACGCTGGTCGACGCGCTCGGGCGGCGGTCCTACACCACTTCGATCGCTTTCGGGCCGACCATCGGCCGGAACATCGCGCTCGCCTACTTGCCCTGGGATTATTGCCAGCTCGGCCGGAAGCTTTCGGTGCAGTATTTCGGAGATTTGTATCCGACGGAGGTCGTAAGCGTGGGCTATAGGCCGCTGTACGATCCGGAGAATGCCCGGCCGAGAAGCTGAGCCCCATTTCCCGTGAGCGACCCGCCGTCACCAGTCGGCCACGTCATTTTTTTCCTGCCCGCGGGTAGCCGCGGGGGGATTGTGAAAGACGACACGCCAACTGGACACCTTCAACCGGCGCATCCGCGGCGCATTGACGATGAAGACCTGGTGGCCGGCGTTGACCAGGAACTCGACGATCGAGCGGCCCGGCGCCAAATCCCAGACGTAGAACTTGTTGATCTGCGGCGGCACGATGAAGACCGGGGTCTTGAAGACCTCGTCGGTGGACGGCGCGTACTGGATGAGCTCGAGGTGGTCCTCGGCGTAGACGACCGCACCCTGGCTGATTGGTCGTAGGCAGGTTCTCCGGCGTCCAGCGCCGGCCCTGCTCGAGTACCACCACGTCGTAGCCCTTCTCCGTCAGCCGGCAGGCGGATACCGATCCGCCGAAGCCCGAGCCGACGATCAGGTAGTCGCAGTCGAAGGTGTCGATCGTCCCGTGCATCAGGCGTCCCCCTTGCCATCGACCATCTGCATGATCTCTTCCTCCAGTTCGGTTCCGAGCTCCCGGTACTCGCGCGCCTTCTGCGGCGCAGGCTCCAGGCTCTCCCAAACTCGAAGCGCCGCCAGGGCGGCCTCGTAGTCCCCGCAGGCCGCCCGGAACTCGCCGTCCCGGACCCACAGCCGGTGAAGCGCCAGCTCATGCTGCGGGAACCTGCTCACGAGGGTGGTCACACCCGCCATCCGCAAACTCCGGTCATCACACGTCATGCCGTCGTTTGCCTCGGACCGAGCCCGTGTCGGAAGGTACGAACATGTTCGGATCTCGTGCAGAGCCCGTGTAACGTCCTAGATCCGAGCTTGGACGACAGGTTTCCGGCCGTCTCCGATACCCGGAGATCCGAGGGGGAAGACACTCATGAAAGCGAGCTTCGACTACACCGGCAGCACCGTCTTCGTCGCGGGCGGGACCAGCGGCATCAACCTCGGCATCGCCAAGGCCTTCGCCGCCGCGGGCGCCCGCGTCGGCGTCGCGAGTCGCCGCCAGGAGAAGGTCGACGCCGCCGTCGCTGACCTCGGAACAGGGGCCCTCGGCTATGCCTTCGACGTCCGCGACGCCGAGGCGACCGCCGCCGCGCTGGCCGCCTTCGCGGCCGAGGCGGCGCCGATCGACGTGCTGGTCTCGGGCGCCGCGGGCAACTTCCCGGCGGCGGCGAAGGACCTGAGCCCGAACGGCTTCAAGGCGGTCGTCGACATCGACCTCCTCGGCACCTTCCACGTGATGCGCGCCGCCTATCCGCACATGCGGCGCCCCGGCGGCAGCATCATCAACATCTCGGCGCCGCAGGCGTCGATCCCGATGCCGATGCAGATCCATGTCTGCGCCGCCAAGGCCGGCGTCGACATGGTCACCCGCTGCCTCGCCATCGAGTGGGGCCCCGAGGGGCTGCGGGTGAACGGCGTCGTGCCCGGGCCGATCGACGGCACCGAGGGCATGGCTCGCCTCGCGCCGACCGAGGAAATGCGCAAGGCGATCACCGCGGCCGTGCCGATGCAGCGCTTCGGCACCCCGCAGGACGTCGCCGACGCCTGCCTCTATCTCGGCTCCGACGCCGCCGGCTACGTCAACGGCACCATCATCTTCGCCGACGGCGGCTGGGCCCAGCGCGGCGCGCCGATCGGCTGAACCCGAAGGGAACGGAGGAAACGACCCATGAATCTCGTCCGCATGATCGACAGCAGCGTGGGCGAATTCCCGGACAAGCCGATGCTCGTCGCCGGCGACGAAAGCTTCGCCCGCCGCGCCGGCTGATGGTGGCCGAGACGCTTCCCCATACCCCGACCGGCAAGGTGATGAAGCATGTCCTGAGGGACGGCTTCGTCGACGCGCCGGCATTGCAGAGACAGGATTCCTGATGTCTTCCTACGCCCCCGCCACCGATCTCGGGACACACGAGGTCACCAACCAGCCCGGCCCGTTCGCGCCGCGCAATCTCTACACGACGGACACCGCGCTGCGGGAGGCGGTGCGGCGCGAGGCCGGCGACTGGCTCGACGGCCGGATGGACAGGCTCGGCGCCGTCGTCGGCTCCGAGCGGGTGCTCGATCTCGGCGTCGACGCCAACCGCTACCCGCCGGAGTTCGTCCCCTTCGACCGCTACGGCCGGCGCCTCGACGAGGTGAAGTTCCACCCGGCCTACCACGAGCTGATGGCGCTCGCGATGGAGCACGACATCCACGACCTGCCCTGGATCGAGGCGACGGCCAAGGGCCGGCACATCGGCCACATGGCCATGCTGGCGCTCTTCACCCAGGCCGAGGCCGGGACGATGTGCCCGATCAACATGACGTATGCCGCGGTGCCGGCGCTGCGCTGGCAGCCGGACGTCACCCAGCCCTGGCTCGACCGGCTGATCGGCGGAAAGTACGATGCGCCCCTTCGGCCGATCGCGGAAAAGAACGGCATCACCATGGGCATGGCGATGACCGAGAAGCAGGGCGGCAGCGACGTCCGCGCCAACTCGACCAGGGCCTACCCGGTCGAAGGCGGAAACCGGCTCTACCGCCTCGTCGGCCACAAGTGGTTCTGCTCCGCCCCGATGAGCGACGGCTTCCTGACGCTCGCCTATGCCGACGGCGGCATCTCCTGCTTCCTGGTGCCGCGCATCCTGCCCGACGGCAGCCGCAACACCCTCCGGGTGATGCGGATCAAGGACAAGCTCGGCAACAAGTCGAACGCTTCGTCGGAGATCGAGTACCATGACACCCAGGCCTTCCTCCTCGGCGAGGAGGGCCGGGGCATCAACGTCATTATCGACATGGTGCACCACACCCGCCTCGGCACCGTCGGCGCAACGCTCGGCATCATGCGCCGGGCGCTGGCGGAGGCGGTCAACCACGCGGAGGGCCGCGCGGCCTTCCAGAAGAAGCTGATCGACCAGCCGCTGATGCGCCGCGTCCTCGCCGACCTCGCGCTTGAGTACGAGGCCGCCGTGGCGCTCGCCGTCCGCGTCGGCGCCGCCTTCAGCGCCGACGACGAGGCCAGCGCCGCGCTGGCGCGGCTGTCGGTGGCGGTGGCGAAGTACTGGCTGACCAAGCGCAACCCGGGCTTCGTCTACGAGTGCATGGAGTGCCATGGTGGCGTCGGCTACGTCGAGGAGACGCCGATGCCGCGGCTCTTCCGCGAGTCGCCGGTCAATGGCATCTGGGAAGGCTCCGGCAACGTCATCGTCCTCGACGTGCTCCGAACGCTGCGCCGCGAGCCCGGCGCGGTCGATGCCCTCGCGGCCGAGCTCGACACGGCGAGCGGCGCCAACGCTGCGTTCGACACGGCGACCACCGCCCTCCGCGACCAGCTCGCCGGCGCACCGGAGGAGGCGGACGGCCGGCAGATCGTCGAGCGCGTGGCGCTGCTCCTGCAGGCATCGCTCCTGCTTCGACAGGCGCCGAGCGGCGTCGCCGACGCCTTCTGTGCCACGAGGCTCGGGGGCGCCGGGGGCCGGCTCTTCGGCGTCCTCCCCCGCACCGCCGACGTCGCCGGTATTCTGTCACGGCAGGGCGTTTAGGGAGTCCGCAGCAGATCGAGAGAACCCTGTCGGACGCGCCCGGGTTCTCTCATCCTCGGGCAGGAGCGGCTGCCGGAACGCGTTAACGACGGGTGAACGCGCCCGACGGTATGTAACGATGTCAGGCGGTTAGCCGATATGCACACTGTGTGCAGAGGGCCCGCGTCGGGGGCGGGACAGCGTGATACCTCCGTTGGAGGGGGTGGTCGAGACACGTTCTATTTCGGTGCCGAATTGGCGAACGGCCGGGTGGAACTCGACATCATTCGCAAATTCGACATGGACAAGGATACTCTTGATCTCGGCGGTGCCTTGATCTCTGCGGTGCGCACCGACCGCGGCTGGACTGAAGTTGTCGCCGGTGCCGATCTTGACATCATACGCATCGACGGCCTCATGGACGCTGAAGACATTCCAGTTGTTTCTGAGGATGGACTCTTCTGAGCATCGGCAGGATGGGCAACAGCGTCAAGCCGAGCCCTTAGGGACTGCGAAGTATGGTAACTTACTCTCGCTGGGTGCACTCCAGGGGCTGAGCGTATGAGCAAGAGCCGCTGTTGGCGTTTCGACCGCTTCGGCTTGGCTGAAGAAGTCATGCGACTCGAGCGCGTCCGAACGCCGCCTCCACGGCCAGGCGAAGCATCGGTCGCGATACGCGCAATCGGAATCAATCAGGCCGAGAACCGCTATCTGGCCTTCCCCCTGAGAAGTGGTCCTCCCTGAGGTATGGCTTTGAGCCGGAAGGAGGACGCAGGAATGGCCAGGAAGACGTACAAGCCCGAAGAGATCGTCGCGAAGTTGCGGCAGGTGGATGTGCTGGCTTCGCAGGGGCGGCCGGTCGCGGAAGCGATCCGGACGATCGGCGTGACGCCGTTCACGTACTATCGGTGGCGGCGCGAATATGGCGGGCTCAAGACCGACCAGGTGAAGCGGCTGAAGGAGCTCGAGAAGGAGAACGAGCGGCTGCGCAAGGCGGTGTCCGATCTGACGCTGGAAAAGCTGATCCTGCGGGAGGCCGCCTCGGGAAACTTCTGAAGGTGGGCGGCCAGTACGTCGAGAAGGAGGTCGCGGCGTCGATCGAGCAGACCCTCCGGCCGATCCTGGTTGCAGGCCCCTACTGCATCAGGGAGGACGGCAAGTTCGTGGAGTGCACGCTTGCCCCCAAGGCACCGCCGGAGCCCGAACCGGGCCACAAGCCCGAACCGAAACAGTCCCGGAGCCGGTGACTCTCGCGTGACGGACCAGGGAGCGTCCATGCCATGGATCAGCAGCATGAGATAGTAGAACACGCGCGGCGGCGGCGGGTCCCACCTTTGGACAAGTGCGAATTTAAGTGGCTGAAGCGCGGCGAGATGGCCGGGATGGCGAACCCCTATTACCACGGGCAGCCCAAGGGCAGCCTGAAGAGGACCCTTCAATGGCTGTTCCGGTTCCAAAAAATCACAACAATAGTCTCACTAGAAAAGGATGGAGCGGACGAGATTGAGCGTACATGGACTGGTCTAAGCCGCGACTGCGAATGGTATGGTGCCTTCCTTCACGATTTCAATGCGCCAAGCAGGAGGGCCGCCGCGTGACGCAGGCGACGGTATCAGCCGACGGGGAGACGATCACCGTCCACATCCCGCTCACGTTCCGGAAGCGCGGCGGGCGGAAGCTGGTGGTGACGCCGGAAGGGGCGGAGTGGGCGCCGCGGCCGCGCGTCGACAACGCCATGGTCAAGGCGCTGGCGCGGGCGTTCCGGTGGCGAAAGATGCTGGATGAAGGCGTGCACGCAACGATCGAGGAACTGGCGACGAGCAAGGGGATCGCGAAGACCTATGTCAGCCAGGTTCTCCGGCTGACGTTGCTCGCGCCGGAGATCGTCGAGGCGATCCTCGATGGGAGGCAGCCGCAGAGGCTGCAGCTGGATAACCTGCTCCAAGGATTTCCCCTGGAGTGGGATCGGCAACAAAGGGGGATGGCGGTCTAAGCTTGCTGACGTCGAGACGTCAAAGTCGAGACGCTGCCGCCGAAACATCGAGGGTCCGCGCGCTCGAGGATATGAGCCACGGCAAGCGGCGATCGCAGTCTTTCCGCCCTCAAGGCGGATAGACCTGCTCAGTACCATGATTAATTCGGCAAGCTCGCCTGAGATCACCAGCCCAGGGTTCCGGGTGCTCCTTTGAAGGGGCCGACTATCCGCGAGGTGATCCATCCGCCGTAGAAATCGCCAGCCTGCGGCTCGACGATTTCTTCCCCGACACACGCCTCATCCACGCGCGAGGCATAGAATGCGATGTATCCGGCAAGGGCGCTGAAGGCTTCGGTCGGATTGGCGAAGTACCAACCCGCACGTTCAGACCGCCGTCCGTTCGCGACCAAAGTCACATAGGAGGCGTATCCTTTGAACTCGCAGTAGGATTGTCCTGGAGCGGCGATGACGAGGTCCATGCGGATATCCCTCGGCGGCAGGTAGTACACCGGGGGATGGCTGGTCTCCAAAACCCGACAGGCTTGGGTCGTATCGGCGATTGTCTCTTCTGCAAATCGCACCGTGATGCGTTCCGCCACTGCCTCCAACCGCGGTGGGCGCGGATAGTCCCAGACGGATTCCTGATCCGGTCCGGGCCGGATTTGCTCAGGCAACTGGCGCACGGCTCGTGTCCCGGCGCAGGAGCCATGATTGCAGTTTCGGCCGAACTTTCAGAAAGCGCAGATAGCCGCGCTCGAGAAGGTCAAGAATGGTCGGGTTGCGCGCGAGGAGGCCGAGCGGACGCAGTACCGGAATTGCGCGCCACATCGCGGCAAAGGCCTCCGCGCCGGACACGAGCCGACCATTTTCCTCCGCGTGAAAACGGGCGAGAAGCTCCCGGCGCTCTACCGGACACTTGCCCACCGCACCCGAAACATCGACGAAAGTGATCGCTGCGCGTCGGTCAAGCCTGCGCATAAGGGCGATCTCCCGGGTGCAGAGCGGGCAATCACCGTCGTACCAGACCGTCACTGTCTTCATGTTGCGACATTTAGGTCGGGGGCGTCAGCTGTCCACTGGGCCTACTCTATGGTTCCCGGTCGAGTGGGAATGCAGCGGGCTCGACTGTGCTGATCTGCGTGGACGGGCCCTGGCATGGCAAGCCCCTAAAGAAAGGCTACGCCGCTCAGGCAGACCAGTGCGATGATCGTCAAGAAGATCCGCAACTGCGGATACCATGCCGGGGCCTCGCGGCGCGCGCCAGGCACGAGTTCCGACACCAGAAGGCCGATGAACCCCGAGGCGAGCACCAGCACGGCCCAGCCGAAGGGCAGGAATGGCGCCACCAGCGAAAGTGCCGGAACAAGACCGATAGCCATCACCCGCCAGGGATCGGGGGTCGGCTGCGTCAGGGTGAAAGCCCAGCGCGCACCCGCCATGAAGGACAAGATGATCGCCGCCCAAAGTATCTCCGCCTGAACGAAAGTGAAACGCAGGCCGATATTGGGCGTCAGCCACGCCGCGATCGCGAACCCCGCGAAGGGTACGAGGCCGAGCAGCCCCA
>CAWCTE010000008.1:0-141619 GCA_963798385.1 uncultured Alphaproteobacteria bacterium
AGCCACGGATGCCGGCACTTGCGAGCTTCCGGCGATGGACGCGGGAGACCGACTGATCGGTCGTGTGCCCGGCCTCGGCAAGGATCGCCAGCGACCGCCAGACCATGCCGGTCAGGCAACGGGCATACGGGTGGTCGTTTTTGAGCGGCTCGCCGCACGGGTTACCGTCAATCTCCGCCCAGCCGTCAGCGCGGAAGTGCGCCCGCGCCAGAACGTCGGTCCAGCGCCGGCAGGCGCGCAACCGCGTGACCAGCATGGCCTCGACGGCGGCCTCGGTCTCCCAGGCATAGGCGACAAGGGCGCGGCGATGCTCTCCCTGGTCCGCCACCTCGAAGGCGACGCGGCGGTGCGGCAGCCGGAGCGGCCCGGCCGAGAGCTGCCGGCTCGCCAAATCAACCTCATCGGAGTCGAACGCCTCCTGGTTGGCGAAGTAGTAGACCGGCGCCGTGATCAGCCCGCGCAGCTCCTCGCCGCACCAGAACCGCGGCCAGTGCCGCGCCACAACGCGCTTCAGGTCATAGGCCTCGGGGATCATGCTGCCGCTCCCCAGCAGCGGTCCTGCCAGGCACAGGCACCGTGCCACTCGCCGCCGCTTCGTCCGCCGCGGCAGAAAACCGAGGTCCGTTCCTGCGCGACCCGCGGCAGCAGCTCCCCGGCGTCGCTCGCCACCACCACCTCGACGGCACGGTCGCTCATGGTCTGGGCGAGCGCGGATCGAACGGCACCAGCTCGCTGTAGAGCTCCATGGTGTCGCGGTTGAGGGCGGTGAAGAGCGCCGGGTTCGGCAGCTCCAGGTAGGCCTGGTAGAGCGCGATCTGCGCCGCATAGACCGGCTTCGAGAGGTGAGGCCGCGCTTCACCACGTCCTTCCAGGAGGCGGCGCCGAGCGCCTTGTTCTCCCAGAGTGCGGGGTAGACGAGCGGCACCGGGCCGGCGACCAGGCAGCCGTCGATGTGGCCCTTGAACCGACCGCCGAGGGCCGAGAAGCCGAACTGGCGTCCGTCGGTCCGCTCGGTCCGGAGGTCGAAGCCGGCGAGGCGCAGCCAATCGGCGACGATGTCCTCGCCGCGGTGACCGGCCTCGAAGATCCGCAAGGTCCGCGGCTCGAAGTCGCGGCCTTCGTCCTTCGGCACCGCGAGGTAGTCGTACTGGATCTGGCGGAGACACGTGCGGCCGAGCCCGGAGGTGCTGACGTAGGAGCGTGGCGCCTGCTCGCTCTGGCGGGCCAGAAGTGCCCGGTCGATCGCGGCGGCAACCAGTATGGTGGTGTCGGGCAGCGCGACGGCGGCGCCGTACTGGCAGCCCGAGGCATGGTTCAGGTCGATCATCTTGGGGGTCTCAAAATGGGATGGGGTCGTCGTAGGTGGTGCCGGTGCGCTCCCGCTGGGCCGCCTGGCGCTGCATGCTCTCGACGTAGCCGGTGACCGCGGCCTCGATGAGCTGGTCGATCTCCGCGGCGGTGCGGTCGAAGAACGGCGCCATCAGCCCGAGCGCGGTCAGGGCCTCGGCGAAGTCCCGGCGGGCGTCCTTCAGCGCCTGGGTCTCGCGGGCGGTCTTGTCGATCATGCCGTTGGTCCTTGTGGCGAGCGCCGCGCCGATGTCCTGGCAGCGGCGGGAGCAGAAGCGGTGGTGGGGGAACTCCGCGTGGCGGAGGCCGCGGCAGAAGCCGAAGCCCCGCGCCTCGCGGAGGCAGATCGCGCAGAGCCCTACCCGAGCAAGAGCCGGGTGAGGTCCGCGCTGTCCTCGGGCTGGTCCCGGATCCGCTGCGAGCCCAGCACCACGAAGCGGGAGATCGCCGCCGTCGCCATGGCCTCGAGGTCCGAGAGCGTGAGCGACGCCACCGGGGCGGCGAGCCTTCCACGGCTTTCGAGCCATCGGCCGATCTCCTTCGCGGCTTCGCGGGTGACGTGGGCCTGCCACTCGTCCGGGGTCACCGCTGCTCAGCCCTTGAGCCAGGCCGGGGTCGCCGAGGACGCCGGTTCGGGTGCCGGGGCGGCAGCCGGAGCGGGCGAGGCCGGGGCGGTCCACGGCGCCGGGCTGGCGGCGGCGGGCGCCGGCGTGGCCCAGGCGGGCGCGGTGACGGCGGCCTCGACCTTGCGCGGCTGGGCGTTCACCGGCTCGGGCGGCACGTTCTCGCCACGGAGAACGGCGGCGTACTGCGGCTCGTCCGGCGTCACCACGTTGGCGAGCTTGTTCGCCGCCTTGTAGGTGCCGCTGGCGGGCTCGACCATGATCCGGGCGACGAAGCTGATGCCGTCGAGCTGCTTCAGGCCCTGGATGACCCGCTTCGTCTTCGCCGCGGCGCTCTCGTCCTTGGGGTTCAGCCCGAGCGCGCTGTCGATCATCGCCCGGAAGGCGCTCTTGGCGATGTTCCAGCCCTTCGACTGGCCCTTCTCGTCGACCTTGCCGCCGGCGACGGTGAAGTTCTGCCAGAACTTCCGCCGGGCATAGGGGCCCTCGACCACGGTGAACTCGCAGTCGAGGAGCTTGGCGTCGCTCGTGCCCGAGGCCTTGAGGAGCCCGGCATCGGCGGGGGTGGCGCCGTTGAGGCCACCCGGTCGGATGGTCAGGGCGACGCGGGCGAAGGTGCCGTCAGGAATGAGCTCGCCCACCGGGGCCATCTGCGGCTGGGCGTCGTTGAGGTCGTACATCTGTGAGGTCCTGTTGCTGGGGGTCAGTTGGAGGCGGTCGCGGGCGCGAACACCGCGCCGTTGATCTTGGCGATGAGCTGGCCGAGGTCGGGCGGCTCGGTCATGTCGAGGCGGCCGGAGCGGTCCTTGGCCGGCAGGCCGTAGGGATTGCCGGACTTGCAGACCAGGCGGCGCTCGGTGGCCTTCTCGTTGAGCACCCAGGCGCCGTTGGCGTCCTGCGAGAAGAGGTGCATCGACAGCACCTGGTCGACGATGCCGGGAAGTTCGCGTCCGGCCTTGCTGCCTTCCATCTGCGGCTGCCAGGTGACGGTGTTGAACTCGTCGGTGACCTTCTCGAGCACGCCGACGAAGATCACCGTCTTGCCCGGCGCGTGCTGCAGATGCTTCAGCGCCTGGATCACCTCGCGGCCGAGCAGGCCGTAGGCGCCGCGCACGTCGGGCTTGCCGCTGCGCTCGGAGACCGCCTCCGGCTGCTGCTTGGCGTAGAGCATCGCCTGCCGGGTGAGGTCGGTGATCGAGTTGACGAAGACGATCGACTTGGTGGCAAGGAACGCCTCGAGGCCGCTGTCGCGGTGGACCGAGCGGACATGCTCGAGGTGCGAGGCGCTGTACCAGGAGGCGAGTCCTGCGCCGGGTCGGCGCCGCCGATCAGCACCGCGAGGTCGCGGAAGTCGCCGAAGCTGCGGACCGGGATACTGGCACCGCGCCAATCCTGCACCGACTTCATCCCCGCCTCGAGGTCGAGGCAGACGGTGTCCCGTCCGGCAGGGTCTTGATGAGCGTGGTCTTGCCGATGCCCGGCGGACCGAAGATCGCGAACGAGGTCTTGTTGGCGGCCGCCGAGAGGCGTTCGTCGGCGCTGATGATGCGGATAGGCATGCGTGTTTCCGTGATCAGGGGGTGGAAAGGACGGACGAGCGGCGGGGATTGACCGGGCGCCGAAGGGGAGCCTGCCCGACCTCGCGGTGCGGGCTGCCCCGCCGCCCGGCCCTAGCGCTCCTCGCGGAGCGTCAGCTTGAACACCGGCTTGCCGGGCTTCACCGTGCGTGCCCGCTCGAAGGCGGTGCGGATGTGGGAAGGCCAGGCGGCGTACTTGCGCTCGGAGACGCGGAAGACCGTGTCGACGTATTCGTCCGGGTCCTCGTCCTCGGCGCGGATCGCCGCGACCAGGGTGCGGAGCTCGTCCTGATCCCAGTCGACCTTCCTGGTCATCTCGGCGACCACGGTGACCTCGCCGTCGTCGAAGCGGACGGTGCCGGCGTCCTTGCCCTCGGCCCGGCGCTGAGCCGCGGCGCGGTCACGGTAGCGCAGCGCGATGGCACCGTTCAGCCAATCGGCGAGCGCGCGCGCCGCCCTGGCGGCCTGCTCGGCCTCCTCCTGCAGCAGCGCGAGCATCGCCGGCGGCAATGCGGCGATCTCGCCGATCGGCATGGTCGGCAGGTCCCCGAGCCGGGGACGGTTGGCAGGGGCGGTCATTTACGCGGCCTCTTCGGTGATGATGTGGGATGCAAAGTCGGGGAGCGCGCCCCTGGCCCGCGGCCGGGCGACGGCGAAGTAGCTGTAGTCCTCGGGCCCGTGCCGATGCTGGACGAGGTGGACGAGGCCGCGCTCGGCGAGGTCGTGGGCGCGGGCGCCGAGCAGCGCCAGGGCACGCCGCGCCGGTGTGTCACCGAGGTGACCGAAGGCGGTGCGGTCGAGCGCGAGGAAGCCGCGGTGATACGCGAGGACCGCGCCGGGCTCGGCCTGCGCCACCCAGGCGCAGAGCTCGATCTCGGTCAGCCGCGGCGCGGCGGGGCGGGGCTGACGGGATACGGAGAACGGCACGACGGTCACGCCCGCACCTTGAGCGGCACGAGGCGAAGCGGCGGCGCCGGGAGCCGGCCACCGGGGTGCGTCGGCGGGTGCAGCCGGCTCGCCTCGAAGGCGGCGATGTCCGCGGCCCGGTAGAGCACGGCGCCGCCCAGCTTGAGGTACTGCGGACCGCGGCCCTGCGAGCGCCAGCGTTCCAGGGTACGCGGGCTGAGCCGCCAGCGACGGGCAACCTCGGCTTGCGTCAGATGGTCCTCGGGCACCTTCGTCCTCCTCGGCGTCCTGCTTCGGAACCAAGCTGCCCGAAGCCGGCGGGAGGCGTCGTCACCCATGGGGGAGGCAAATGACGATTTTATTCCGGGTTCAGGATCAATGGTTTACGCGGGAGGGGAGGCAGATGCCTCCCGCTTGCCTCCCATTTGCCTCCCGTTTGCCTCCCCTGTGCCTCCCGGGTGTCCCGCCCCCGCCGCGACGCGCAGCAAAAAGCCCGCCGGAGCGGCGGGCTGGACCGGAGGCTGGGGACAGGGGCGGCGGCTTCAGGCGGCGAGCGGCAGCGGGATCGGCAGCAGCAGGCGGTAGCGCCCGAGTCCGTCGGCCTCCACCAGATCGCGCCAGTCGCGGTGGCGCTTGAAGAGATGACAGAGCTTAAGCGAGCTCGAGCCGCTCGCGGCCAGCACCGCCTTGCCGGGTTGCCAGGGCTGGCCGCCGAGGGCGGAGGCATAGAGGAACTTCAGCACCCGACCTTGGGTCGCCGTGAACCGGTACCGGCGGCCGCGGACCACGAAGTCGGTGAAGTCGCCGTAGTCGACCGTGTCGCTGGAGAGCTGCGGCAGCGTCTCCCGCTCGAAGCGCCGCCGCTCCTCGTCCCGCACCAGGAGGTCGGATGCGCGGATTGCGAGCACGTCGTCGTCGCACAGCAGCCGGGCGTAGCCGTCGCCGATCCGGAAATGCCGGGGCGCGATCTCGCCCTCCCGGAACAACCACGCCACGTCCCGCTTGTGCAGATCGAGAAGCCCGTCATGATGGCAGCGATCGAAGGGGGCCGAAACTGCCTGTCCATCCGCCATCGGTTCATAGCAGCCGAGCTCCACCAGTGCGCCCACCATCAGCACGGAGACGGTGAGCAGCCCGGTCTCGGCCAGGTAGCGGACGTCCGCTTGCGGCAGCTCCCAGGCCTCGGTAAGCTCTTGCAGCGCGTAATACGACTTTCGGATCCGACCCACCTTACTCTCCCTTAGGTTGTACGTTTTCCGCCGTGATAGCGCCGGAACAAGCCGCGAACAATCCCATTCTATCCGCTCGACGAAGTTTTTGTGGAGGACGGCATGTCGACGACGCTGCGTGACCGGCTGCGTGCCCGTTCCCGCCAGCTCGGGATCGCGCCTGCCGACCTCGCCACCCTGGCCGGGGTGAACCGCTCCTTCGTGTACGACATCCTCCGCGCCCGCTCGACGCGGCCGGACCCGGAGCGGCTGACCCGGATCGCCGAGGTCCTGAAGGTCGATCGGGACTGGCTGCTGCATGGTGTCGGCGAGGTGGAGGGGCTTCCACCGCCCGAGGACCTGATTGAGGCGGAGTTCGTCGCGATCGCCTATGTGGCGGCACGGGCATCGATGGGCGGCGGCGCATCGGCGGACGATGACGGCGCGCCGGTCGGCGCCTACTGGTTCCGCCGATCCTGGATCCGAAATACGCTCGGGACGGCGCCGTCGCGCCTGCGGCTTCTGCAGGTCGAGGGGGACAGCATGCTGCCGACGCTCGAGGACGGCGACACCGTGCTCCTGGATCTGAGCCACCAATCGCCGAGCCCGGCCGGCATCTTCGTCCTCCACGATGGGCTCGGGCTCGTCGCCAAGCGGGTGGAACACGTGCCGATGAGCGAACCGGCGCGGCTGCGGATCATCTCGGACAATCTCCGCTACGGTCCCTACGAGTGCCTCGCAACCGAGGTCAGCATCGTCGGGCGGATCAGGTGGTTCGCTCGGGAGCTCTGAGCCAAGGTGGGCGCCGCCGGAGCGATGCCTGCGCATCTCTTCGACGACCTGCGCAACTCTACGCTAAGTAACCGTTTTTGCTGTAGTCTCCTCTGAACCTGCTTCATCCTCTCGGCATGGAGCAGCGCCAGTGAACCCCCTCAATCCCGATCGCATGAGCCCGAAGGAGCGCCTCGCCGAGGTCTGCCCGGTTGCTCGCCCTCGGCCTGATCCGCCTCCGCGCCCGACAGTCAAGCGAACTATCTGCGCCGCCCGGAGATAGTTCGCTACACTTCCCGCCCCCCCAGAGCGGTCATGCGAAACGTCCACGACGGAGAGTTGCATGACCGACCCGATCCCCGCGCGCCTGGCCGCGCTGAAGACCATGGCGCTGCCCGACCTGAAGGCCGAATGGCGCACGCTGTTCGGCGCCGAGCCGCCGGGCTACAATCGCCGCTACCTCGAGAGCCGGCTCGCCTACCGCATCCAGGAGCTCGCCTACGGCGGGCTGAAGCCGGAGACGCGGAAGCGCCTCGAGGCGCTGGGCGAGCAGTTCGCCGACCGCAACATCACCCGCCGCCGCATCCGCGCACGATGCGATGCCGATCGCCGGCACCCGGCTGCTGCGCGAGTGGCAGGGGGTCGAGCACACCGTCACCGTGCTGACCGACGGCTACGAGTGGCAGGGCCGGCCGTACCGGTCGCTCTCGGCCATCGCCCGCGCCATCACCGGCACGCGGTGGAACGGCCTCGTCTTCTTCGGGCTCGAAGAGCCAGCGGAGTGCAGCATGAGCCGCGGTCCCGAGGGCAAGCCGATCCGCAAGCTCCGCTGCGCGGTCTACACCCGGAAGTCGACCGAGGAGGGCCTCGACAAGGAGTTCAACTCGCTGCAGGCCCAGCGCGAGGCCTGCGAGGCCTACATCGCCAGCCAGCGATCCGAGGGCTGGGCGCTGGTCCGCGACGCCTACGACGACGGCGGCTTCTCCGGCGGCACGCTGGAGCGGCCCGGCGCTGCAGCAGCTGCTCGCCGACATCGAGGAGGGGCTGGTCGACGTCGTCGTGGTCTACAAGATCGACCGGCTGTCGCGCTCGCTGATGGACTTCTCGAAGCTGGTCGAGGTGTTCGACCGCGCCGGCGTCACCTTCGTCTCGCGTCACCCAGTAGCTTCAACACCACGACCTCGATGGGGCGGCTGACGCTCAACATCCTGCTCTCCTTCGCCCAGTTCGAGCGCGAGGTCATCGCCGAGCGGGTGCGGGACAAGATCCGGGCGTCGCGGCAGAAGGGCATGTGGATGGGCGGCAGCGTGCCGCTCGGCTACGTGGTGAAGAACCGCAAGCTCGTCGTGCACGAGCCCGATGCGGCGGTGGTGCGGTCGATGTTCGAGCGGTTCCTGCGCGTCGGCTCGGCGACGGTGCTGGCGCAGGAACTGCGCGCCGAGGGCGTGCTGACCACCAAGGGCCGGCCGATCGACAAGGGCTACCTCTACAAGTGCCTCAGCAACCGGACCTACCTCGGGCTCGCGATCCACAAGGGCACCGCCTACCCGGGCGAGCATGCGGCGATCATCGACCAGGACCTCTGGGACAAGGTGCACGCGATCCTCGCCGAGAACGCCCGCACCCGGTCGGCGCACACCCGGGCGCAGACGCCGGCGTTGCTGAAGGGGCTGATCTTCGGGCCGACCGGCGCGGCGATGTCGCCGACGCACACCCGGAAGGGCAACCGGCTCTACCGCTACTACGTCAGCCAGGACGTGCTCCAGCACGGGCGCGATGCCTGCCCGATCGGGCGGGTGCCGGCGGCGGAGATCGAGGCGGCGGTCATCGACCAGCTGCGCGGCGTGTTCCGGCAGCCGGAGATCGTCGTCGGCACGTGGCGCGCGGCGCGGGCCGAGCAGGACGACATCACCGAGGACGAGGCGCGGGAGGCGCTCGCCGCAGCTCGACCCGCTGTGGGACGAGCTGTTCCCGGCCGAGCAGGCGCGGATCGTGCAGCTGCTGGTCGAGCGGGTGGATGTCCATGGCGAGGGTGTCGACGTGCGCTTCCGCATGAACGGCATCGGCGCGCTCGCCCGCGAAACCGCGAGGAGGGCCGCATGACCGAAGACGATCGCACGGTAACGGTCCGCATTCCGCTGGTGTTCAAGAAGCACGGCGGGCGGAAGACCGTGATCTCGCCGGACGGCGGCACGTGGGAGCGTCAGCCGCCGCTCGTCGACAGCGCCCTGGTCCGGGCGCTTGCCCGGGCGTTCCGCTGGCAGAGGCTGCTCGACGAGGGGACGCACGGGACCTTCGACGATCTGGCGAAGGCCGAAGGCGTCAGCCAGTCCCATGTCAGCCGAATGCTGCGGCTGACCCTTCTCGCGCCGGACCTCATTGAGGCGATCTTGGAGGGGCGGCAGCCGGAAGGAATGCGGCTGGAGGGGCTCTTGGCAGGATTTCCCGACGAGTGGGATTGTCAACGGGAGTGCACGTCGGCCGGCCTGCCTACCTAGCTAGGGCTTGCCGTCGTTTTCGGCCCATACCCGTCATTCGCGCCGCAGACGGCGCTACGCAGCGACATTCCAATATCTGCCATTGCAGGATGTCGGCGATCTTGCCCATCGTGACGCCGCGGGAGCGCGTCGCCGAGGCGGTCGTAGACGGGGGAGCTACTCGCGTTATTCTTCGAGGCGGCCGCGCGGCACGCTCAAGCGAATTGAAACTCCATCCCAATTCCAGGACCGAGAGATCTTTCCGCCAAGTTGGCGGTTGACCGTCGCTTGGCCCAGATAGGTCCCAAAGCCCTCGTTGTGTTCGGGCGTCACTGTTGGGCCACCGCGCTCGGTCCAGACGAGCGTAAACTGGTCGCCATCCACGGACGTCGCGACATCGACGCACCCTTGGAGAGTCGACAGCGCGCCGTACTTCACCGCATTCGTCGCGAACTCATGCATCAGCAGGGCAAGATTCGTCACGACTCCCGTCCCGAGGGCGAGATCAGGACCGTGGATTGCCACGCGCGCGCCCTGTCCGTCGGCGCCTTCCTCGTAGGGCAACAGGATCGTGCGGATCAGCGCATGCATCGTCGTTGGCCGAGGGGCGTCCCCGATTTCACCGGCTGTCTTGGGCATCGTCAGCGACTGCGCCCGCGACAGTGCACCAAGCCTCTCGCGTATCGCCACAGCCAGGTCGTCGGAGTTACTTGCGTAGCGCGCGCTCAGGGAGACCACGCCGCTCGAGACGGCAAAGAGGTTCTTCACCCGGTGCGCCATCTCCTGGATCAGCAGTTGTTGACGTTCCTCGGCCTTCCGCTTCTCCGTAATGTCGCGCGCAATCTTCGACACCCCGATGACGCGGCCCTCGGCATTCCTGATCGGTGAGACGGTCAGAGAGATGTCGAAGAGACTTCCGTCCTTCCGCCGGCGGACTGTCTCATAGTGTTCGATGACTTCACCGCGACGAATGCGGGCCAGGATGGCCGGTTCCTCATCTTGGCGCTCAGGTGGAATTAGAATGGTAATGGACTTGCCGATCACTTCCTCCGGTTCGTAGCCGAAGAGCCGTTCCGCTCCTTGATTCCAGCTGGTGATGATCCCGTTGAGGTCTTTGCTGACGATGGCGTCCTCGGAGGAGGCGACGATCGCAGCCAGCCGCTGGGCATGTTCCTCGGCGAGCTTTCGCTCGGTGAGATCCACCAGCATGTTGACCGCGCCAATGATAGCGCCCGATTTATCGTAGAGCAGTGTCGGGTACGCCATGAAGGGAACGCGCGTGCCATCCGGACGCTCGGCCGCGGCTTCAATTTCGGCGCTGGATTGCTGCTCGTGCAATGCCATGGCTATCGGACATTGATCGTGGGGAAAAACACTGCCGTCCGGCCAGAACAGCTTCCATGAGCCGCACCACCGGCTTTCGCCCAGGACGGGATGTTGCCCCCAGAGCCTGACCGCGGCGGCATTGTAGTAGGTGATGAGCCCCGTGGGATCGGTCACATAGACCGCGGCCGGCAGCACATCGAGGATCTCGCGGAAAAGTCCCTCGCCGTTGAGAAGGGCGGCGCCTGCACGCCGGAGAAACTCCGCCTGCTGGAGGCGCTCGGAATCGTCGAGAACCACTCGTTTGCTCACGGCTGTTCGCCTTAAACGGAAGATCGATTTTAAGGGCGAATTCCGGGCACGGATAGCGGCAAATACGGATGATAAAATATGGCGACGGAACCATGGCAATCCGGATTGGTTCTTCAGGATCTGGCTGATGCAGATGCTCCAAAGGGACGCCAGAAGGGCTTCGAGTCGGACCTTTAGCGCGGAGAGCGCGAAACCGGGTCAAGAGAGGCCATGACGTCTTGGCCATGTGGCGGCCGTGGCCGCGCGATCTGCAGGGTTACAGCGGCGCCTGTGGACCTCACATGGCTGAAGAAGCTCCGAAGTGCTTGCGGAAGCTGGCTCTCTTCTGCACACTCACCTGCTAAGTCCGAACGCTCGAAGAAGGACTTTGACCGACACGACGATGGCATGGGCACGGCACCGACGGGTGCCGTTGGGGGTCGCGAACTCTCGCCAGCGCCACTGTCACGAGCTATATCTCCACCATGACCAGTCCCGGCCCCCTCGTTGTCGGCATCGGCGCCTCCGCCGGCGGCATCCCTGCGCTGGAGGGTTTCTTCCGCAACGTCGGTGCCAGCGACGCCATGGCCTTCGTCATCGTTACCCACCTCAGCCCGCAGCGCGAGAGCCTGCTGCATCAGGTGATCGCCCGGCAGACCTCGCTTCCCGTGCTCGTCGCCGAGGACGGCGTCAAGGTCGAGGCAGGCCGGGTCTACGTCATGCCGGAGAACGCCACTCTCTCCATTCGCGACGGGCGACTGCGGCTGCACGAGCTCGACCCGGCGCATCGCGAGCGCAAGCCGGTCGACGTGTTCTTCAGCGCCCTGGCCGAGGATCAGGCCGAGAATGCCGTCGGCATCGTGATGTCCGGCGGCGACTCCGACGGCACCCTCGGCATCAAGGCGATAAAGCAACACGGCGGCGTCACCCTCGCCCAGGATCACGACGGCTCCGGTCCGCGCAATCCGGAGATGCCCGAAAGCGCGATCTCGAGCGGCCTCGTCGACTTCGCCCTGCCGGTTGAGCAGATGGGCGACAAACTCCACGATCTCCTGCGCGGCCGCTCGATCCTCGACGAGTTAGTCGCACGTGAGGAGAACGATGGCGAGCGCCTGCGTCGGGCGCAGGACGAGATTTCACAGCTGCTGCGCAACCATTCCGGGCACGACTTCTCGGGCTACAAGGGCAAGACCTTCATGCGCCGCGTGGGCCGCCGGATGCAGGTCCTGCAGACTGCGAGCATCGACGGATACATCGCCCGCGTGCGCGCCGAGCCGACCGAGGTGATGGCGCTCTTTCGCGACCTCCTGATCAACGTCACCGAGTTTTTCCGCGACAGTGATGCTTTCGAAAAGCTGCACGAACTGGTGGTCCCCCAGCTCTTCGAGGGCCGCGGCGCCGACGAGACCGTCCGGGTCTGGGTCCCGGGGTGCGCCACCGGCGAGGAGGTGTATTCCCTCGGCATCCTGCTGCGCGAGCGGTTGGACGCGATCGACCCCGCCCCCCGGGTGCAGATCTTCGCCACCGACATCGACGACGCCACCCTTGCGGTCGCTCGCGCCGGTCGCTACCCGGAGCAGCTCCTGAAGGGTCTGAGCCCGGAGCGCCGGGAACGCTTCTTCACCCGCGACGGCAGCAGTTGGGTGGTCAGAAAGCTGCTGCGCGACATCTGCGTCTTCTCGCCGCACAGCATTATCAGCGACCCGCCTTTTTCGCGGATGGACCTGGTTTCGTGTCGCAACCTGCTGATCTACCTCGGCCGCGAGCTGCAGGAACAGGTGATCCCCACCTTCCACTACGCCCTGAGGCCCGGCGGCTTTCTCTTTCTCGGCACCTCGGAGAGCATCAGCTGGCACAGCGACCTCTTCAGCCCCGTCGACAAGAAGCATCGGATCTTCCAGAGCCTCGGCCAGGGCTCGGAACCGCGGCGCCTGCCCATCGCCATCGACGGCATCCTGCGTGGGACGCGCCGCCCCGAAGAGGACGCGAAGAGCGTCGCCGCTTCGGCCTACCAGCTGCGCCAGCGGGTCGAAACGCAGATGCTGGAGCATCACGCCCCAGCACACGTCGTCGTCCGTAAGGAAGGCGACGTCGTCTATTATTCCGCCCGCACCGGCCGCTTTCTCGAAGCGCCGCGCGGCGCACCGAACCGTCAGCTCGTCGATATGGTCCGCCGCGAGCTGCGGCTCGACCTGCGCGCGGCCCTGCGGCAGGCGCGGGAGACGGGACGTCCGGTCGAGCGGATGAACGTGCTGCACGACGACGAGGGGGTCGGTGTTCAGAAGGTCGCGCTCACGATCGAGCCGCTCGAAGGCCCGGGCGTAGGAACCGAGCCGCTCTTTCTGGTCGTCTTCTTTGAGCGCGGGCCGGTCACGGACGATGCCGGCACAGCAACGGGCGCCGATGCCGAAGGCGTCGCCAAAGCGGAGCTCGAGCTTCGCGACATGCGCGACCGGTTGCAGTCGACGGTGGAGGAGTACGAGACCGCGGTCGAGGAGCTGAAGTCGTCGAACGAGGAGCTCGTCTCGGTCAACGAGGAGGCACAGTCCACCAACGAGGAGCTCGAGGCCTCCAAGGAGGAGATGCAGTCGCTCAATGAGGAGCTCTCGACGATCAACGCCGAGCTCAACGGCAAGGTCGAGGAACTCGACCACGCCAATATCGACCTGAAAAATCTCTATGAGGCCACGCAGATTGCCACGGTCTTTCTCGACGGCAAGCTTGTTATCCGCAACTTCACCCCGGCCGCCTCGTCTTTCTTCAACCTGCGAAGCTCGGACATCGGGCGGCCGCTGAACGAGCTTTCAAGCGTCCTGGACTATCCCCAGCTGCAGGAGCACATCGCCCAGGTCTTCGCCAGCGGCGAGACCTTCGAGCACAAGCTCGGCCCCGACGGTGGCGATGAACACTATCTCGTCCGGCTCGTTCCCTACCGCGACCGAGCCGAGGACGTGAGCGGCGTGGTGGTGACGCTGATCGACGTCACCAGCCTCGGCCGTGCCGAGGAGCACCAGAAGGTGCTGATCGCCGAGCTGAACCACCGGGTGAAGAACATGTTGGCAGTGGTCATCAGCATCGCCAATGCCACCCTGCGGCACACCACCTCGCCAGAGAACTTCACCACGACCTTGATTGGACGGCTGCATGGCATGGCCCGCGCTTACGGCCTTCTCTCGAGCGAGAACTGGTCTGATGTGTCCATCCGCGACCTCCTGAATCAGGAGACCGAGGCGCACGGCTCGCGCAATATCTGCGCCAGCGGAACCGAATTGCGGCTGAAGCCGCCCCAGGCGCTGGCGCTCGGCCTCGTGGTCCACGAACTCGCCACCAACGCCGCAAAGTACGGCGCGCTCTCCAATGGCAGCGGGCGCGTCGAGGTCGCCTGGTCTGCGGAGGACGGCCGGGTCCGGCTCGACTGGCGCGAGCTGAACGGCCCCTCGGTGGCGGAGCCGGAACAAACAGGCTTCGGCTTCGTTCTGATCAGAGGACAGGTAGAGCACCAGCTCGGCGGCGAGTTCGACGCCAGCTTCGCTCCGGAGGGATTTGAGGCGCACCTCGCATTCCCGATGGAGTAGATCGCGAGGTAACGTGCCCGAACCCGAGAGATCGCCGGCGCCAGCACACGTGCTGTTGCTTGAGGACGAGTGGCTGATCGCTCTTGATCTCCAAGAAGTCTTGGAAACTGCCGGTCACCTGATCGTCGGCCCAGTTTCCTCTGTTGCGGCTGCATTGAGCATCATTCGCGAGGAGCGAGCGCCGATCAGTGCCGGTCTCCTCGATCTACACGTCGGACGAGAAACCTCCTATCCTGTTGCCGAGGAACTCAGGCGCCGCGGCATTCCCTTCGCTTTCCTGACCGGACACAACCGAGAAGACCTTCGGCCGGAGTTCCATTCGCAGCCCCTCGTATGCAAGCCGGCGACGAGCAAGGAGCTTCTGGGGCGGCTGAGCCAGCTTCTCGTCGATCATACGTGAGTCAGAGACGTGCGATAGTGGCGGAAGGCGCGTCCAGCCACCCTCAACGGCAGGGCGAAGCGCCGAGGTGAGAGCTGGAACGGCCGCTTCGACAAAATCAGATGCTACAGACGCCGCTCGCGAATGGCGGCTAACGCCCTTCACGTCCACGTTGCCGAGGGCATTTCAGTCGACTGAAAGAGGGAGGAGAGCGGCGGACCCTTTGCCTAAATGAGAACTTCCGATACGAGAAATCCTCGCACCCCCAGAAAAATTTGCAAACTCCCGGGAAACTCCGTAGAAAATTCTCTTTCGGATTAGCAGCTTAGACCTGTTGAGTGGATTGCCGGTAGTCAACAGGTTTGGAGAGAAGCGCTCCACAGAGAACGGAATTTCGGGCCTTTGGCCTGTAGGCACTCAACAGCCCCACCTCTACAACCTTCGAAAACAACGAGATTTTTCGGCCGGGCAACCAAACGGAGAACGGGTTCTGTCGGGGAGCTGGCTGGGGCGGGAGGATTCGAACCTCCGGTACACGGTACCAAAAACCGTTGCCTTACCGCTTGGCCACGCCCCAAGCGCGCTCCTTCTAGTGAGCCCCGTTTTCGATCACAAGCGCAATCCACGCTCGCCCCCTACGGGCGCTGATGGCCCTCAGACCGTCATCCAGCGCCTGACTTCCGCCTCGTCGAGCTCGTCCGGCGTCCCGGCGAGCACGATGCGCCCGCGGTCCATCACCGCGATCCGGCTGGCGAGCTCGATTGCGAAATCGAAGAACTGCTCCACCAGCACGATCGCCATGTGCCCCTGGTCACGCAGATAGGCGATCGCCCGGCCGATGTCCTTGATGATCGACGGCTGGATGCCTTCCGTCGGCTCGTCCATCAAGAGCAGCTTCGGCCGCGTCACCATCGCCCGGCCGATCGCGAGCTGCTGCTGCTGCCCGCCGGAGAGATCGCCGCCGCGCCGGTTCATCATCTCGCCCAAGACCGGGAAGAGCTCGAACACCGTCTCCGGAATCTTCCGCTCGCCCCGCGGCAGCAGCGCGAACCCGGTCTCGAGGTTCTCCCGCACCGTCAGCAGCGGAAAGATCTCCCGCCCCTGCGGCACCGTCGCCACCCCGAGCTTGGCGCGGGCGTCCGGCCGGAGCCGACTGATCTCCTTGCCCTCCCAGGTGATGTGCCCGGCCGAGATCCCCTGCCGCCCCGAGATCGCCCGCATCAGCGAGGTCTTGCCCACGCCATTGCGGCCCAGGATGCAGGTCACCTGCCCCGGCTCGGCGGTGACGCTGACGTCCTTCAGCGCCTGCGCGGCGCCGTAGTAGAGGTCCATGTGCTCGACGTTCAGCATCTCAGCGCCCCAGATAGACCTCGATCACCTCGGGATTGGCCGAGACGTGGTCGAGCGAGCCCTCGGCCAGCACCGCGCCTCGGTGCAGCACCGTCACCTTGCAGTCGAGCGCCCGGACGAACTCCATGTCGTGCTCGATGACTAGCACCGACCGCTCCCCCGCCACCGTCCGCAGGAGCTCCGCCGTCCGCATCGTCTCGGCGTCGGTCATCCCCGCCGCCGGCTCGTCGACCAGCAGCAGCTGCGGCTCCTGCGCCATCAGCATGCCGATCTCCAGCCACTGCTTCTGGCCGTGGCTCAGGCTTCCGGCCAGCCGGTCCCGGGTCTCGGTCAGCCGCACCAGCTCGAGAAGCTCCCCCAGCCGCCGGCTCTGGGCGCCGCTCAGCTTGTGAACGAGCGTCGCCATCACGCCGCGGTCGCCGGCCAGCGCCAGCATCAGGTTGGTCTCGACGCTCAGCGTCTCGAAGACCGTCGGCTTCTGGAACTTCCGCCCGATCCCGAGCCGGGCGGTATCCGCCTCGTCCAGCCGCGTCAGATCGGTGTCCTCGTCCCAGACCACCCGCCCGAGGTCGGGCCGGGTCTTGCCGGTGATGATGTCGAGCATCGTCGTCTTGCCGGCACCGTTGGGCCCCACCACCGCGCGCAACTCGCCTTTGGCGATCGCCATGCTGAGCCCGTTGATCGCCTTGAACCCATCGAAGCTGCGGTGGACATCCTGCAGGTAGAGCTGGGTCTCCTTCATCGCGTTAGCCCCGTCATTCCGCCGGCTCCGCTTCCGCGGCGTGCATCGCTTCCTCCCGCCGCTGACGCTTCGGACCCATTCCCTCGATCAGCCCGAGCACGCCCTTGGGCAGGAAGATCGTCACCAGTATGAACATCGCCCCGAGCGCGAACAGCCACACGTCCGGGAAGTTCGCCGTCAGCCAGCTCTTTACCGCCACCACGATGAGCGCCCCGAGTGCGGCCCCCACCAGCGTCCCGCGCCCACCCAGCGCCACCCAGATCACGATCTCGATGGAGTTGGCCGGCGAGAACTCGCTCGGGTTGATGATGCCGACCTGCGGCACGTAGAGCGCCCCCGCCAGCCCCGCGAGCATCGCCGAGACAACGAAGACGAAGAGCTTGTAATGCTCGACGCGGTAGCCCAGGAACCGGGTCCGGCTCTCGGCGTCCCGCACAGCCACCAGCACCTTGCCGTATTTCGACGCGGTGATCGCCCGCCCCAGCACCAGCGCGAACGCCAGCGCTAGGCCGGAGAGCACGAAGAGCGCCGCCCGGGTGGTGTCCGCCGAGAGGCTGAACCCCAGCACGTCGCGGAAATCCGTCAGCCCGTTGTTGCCGCCGAAGCCCATCTCGTTGCGGAAGAACGCAAGCATCAGCGCATAGGTCAGCGCCTGGGTAATGATCGAGAGATAGACGCCGGTGACCCGGCTGCGGAACGCAAACCACCCGAAGACGAAGGCCAGCAGCCCCGGGACCACCAGCACCATCAGGCACGCGAACCAGAACATGTCGAAGCCGTACCAGAACCACGGCAGCTTCTCGTAGCTCAGGAACACCATGAAGTCCGGCAGCTCCGGGTTGGCATAGACCCCCCGGTCGCCGATCTCCCGCATCAGGTGCATGCCCATCGCATACCCCCCGAGCGCGAAGAACGCCCCATGCCCCAGACTCAGGATCCCCGCGTAGCCCCACACCAGGTCCAGCGCCACCGCCAGCAGCGCATAGGTCAGGTACTTGCCGAGCAGCGCCATGATATGGCTCGGCACGTGCATCCCGCTGCCCGGCTGCGCGAGGAGGTTCCCCGCCGGCACCAGCACGATGAAGATGAAGAGGAGCCCCAGGAAGATGCCCGTCCGCCGGTCGATCAGCCCCTCGCTCATGGCTCAGGCCTCCACCGCGCGCCCGCGCTGCGGGAAGAGCCCGCGCGGCCGCTTCTGGATGAAGAGGATGATGAAGACCAGGATCAGGATCTTGCCCAGCACCGCCCCGGCGTAGGGTTCCAGGAACTTGTTGGCGATCCCGAGGCTGAACGCCGCCGCGAAAGTCCCCCAGAGGTTCCCCGCGCCGCCGAACACCACCACAAGGAAGCTGTCGATGATGTAGCTCTGCCCGAGGTTCGGCGACACGTTGTCGATCTGGCTCAGCGCCACCCCGGCCAGACCGGCGATCCCCGCCCCGAGCCCGAAGGTCAGCGCGTCGACCCGCGCGGTGCGGATCCCCATCTCCGCCGCCATCGGTCGGTTCTGCGTCACCGCCCGCATCTGCAGCCCGAACGGCGTCCGCTTCAGCAGCGTCAGGAGCCCGATGAACACCACGAGCGCGAAAAGGATGATGTAGAACCGGTTCCAGGTCACCAGCATCTCGCCGAACTGGAACGACCCCGACATCCAGCTCGGGTTGCCCACCTCGCGGTTCGACGGCCCGAAGATCGTCCGCACCGCCTGCTGCAGGATCAGGCTCACCCCCCAGGTCGCCAGCAGCGTCTCGAGCGGCCGTCCGTAGAGGAACCGCACGATCCCGCGCTCGATGCCGACGCCGATGGCACCGGCCACCAGGAACGCCAGAGGCGCGGCGATCGCCAGCGACCAGTCGAAGAGCCCGGGCGCGTGCGTCCGGATCACCTCCTGGGTCACGAAGGTGGTGTAGGCGCCGAGCATGATCAGCTCGCCGTGCGCCATGTTGATCACCCCCATCACCCCGAAGGTGATGGCGAGCCCCACCGCCGCGAGCAGCAGGACCGACCCCAGCGACAGTCCAAACCAGACGTTCTGCGCCTGGTTCCACATCGCCTGGGTCCGCTCGATCCGCGCAACCGCCGCACCCGCAGCCTCGGCGATTTCCGCCTCGTCCGAGCCCATCAGCGGCGTCAGCGCCGACAGCGCGTCCGACCCGCCATGCGCGGCGACCACGCTGATCGCCGCCACCCGCGTCCCGACGTCGGCATCGGAGCGCAGCAGCGCCGCCGCCCGCGCTTCCTCCAGCGCCGTCCGGACCGTCGGATCCTGCTCGACGGCGAGCGCCGCCTCGATGGCTTCGAGCTGCTCCGGATCGGGCGTGCGGAACGCCTCGTTCGCCGCCCCCAGTCGCCGCCCGGGGTCATGGGACGTCAGCCGGACGGTCGACAGCGCCGAGCGGATGGCCCGGCGCAACGCGTTGTTGACCTTGACCGCCTCCGTCGACCGCGACGGCACCGGCCCCAGTTCCTCGCCGGTCAGCGCGTCGAAGGCCCTGGCCTTGGAGCCGCGTCCGGTCACCTTGACCACGACCCCGTCTGCCTTGCGCATTGCCAGGTCGCCGTCCTGCAGTGCCTCGAGCACCGCCGCCGCCCGATCGTCGCCGGTCGCCCCGATCGCGGCGACCACCTCCGCCCGGTCGGAATAACTCCCCTCGGGCAGCTGCGCGATCAGGTCCTCGAGCGACTGCGCCAGCGCCGGCCCCGCGAAGAGAAGACAGAGCAGCAGCAGCGAAACGAGACGACGCATGAAGGCCTCCGGGAAAGAGGCGCGCGGGCCTGGGCCCGCGCGCCGGACGATCGGGTCAGTTGGTGGCGCCGCCGCACTGCCCGGTTTTGACGTTGAAGTTGCCGCAGGACATCGGCGCCCGCCAATCCGAGATAAGATCGGCCGATTCCGGCAGGTAGTCCGACCACTCGTCGCCGAGCACCAGACCGCTGGTCTCCCAGACGGTGTCGAACTGGCCGTCGTCGCGGATCTCGCCGATCAGCACCGGCTTGGTGATGTGGTGGTTCGCCCCCATCGAGCTGATGCCGCCGGTCAGGTTCGGCACCGCCACGCCGACCATTGCGTCGATCACCGCGTCGGCGTCGGTGGTGCCCGCCGCCTCCACCGCCTTCACCCACATGTTGAAGCCGATGTAGTGGGCCTCCATCGGGTCGTTGGTGGTGCGCTGGTCGTCGCCGATGAAGGCGTGCCACTTGTCGATGAACTCGGCGTTCTCCGGGGTGTCGACGCTCTCGAAGTAGTTCCACGCCGCGAGGTGTCCGACCAGCGGCCCGGTATCTAGGCCGGCGAGCTCCTCCTCGCCCACCGAGAAGGCGACGACGGGGATGTCCTCCGCCGAGATCCCCTGGTTGCCGAGCTCCTTGTAGAACGGCACGTTGGCGTCGCCGTTGATGGTCGAGACCACCGCCGTCTTCTTGCCGGTGGAGCCGAAGGCCTTGATGTCGCTTACGATCGTCTGCCAGTCGGAATGCCCGAACGGCGTGTAGTTGATCATGATGTCTTCCTGCGCGACGCCCTTCTGCTTGAGGTACGCCTCGAGGATCTGGTTGGTCGTCCGCGGATAGACGTAGTCGGTCCCCGCCAGCACCCAGCGCTCGACGCCTTCCTCGTTCATCAGGTAGTCGACCGCCGGGATCGCCTGCTGGTTCGGCGCGGCGCCGGTGTAGAAGACGTTCCTCTGGCTCTCCTGGCCCTCGTACTGGACCGGGTAGAACAGGATCGAGTTCAGCTCCTCGAAGACCGGCAGCACCGACTTGCGGCTGACGCTGGTCCAGCAGCCGAACACCACGTCGACCTTCTGCCCGTCGACCAGCTCGCGCGCCAGCTCGGCGAAGCGCGGCCAGTCCGACGCCGGATCGACCACCACCGGCTCGAGCTGCTTGCCGAGGACGCCGCCCTTGGCGTTCTGATCCTCGATCAGCATCAGCATGACGTCCTTCAGGGTCGTCTCCGAGATCGCCATCGTCCCGGACAGCGAATGCAGGATACCGACCTTGATGGTGTCTTCCTGTGCCAGGGCCGATCCGGCGAACAGGCTTCCCGCCAGCGCCGTGCCAAGCCATAACGTCTTGATATTCTTGTGCATGATGTTCCCTCTATCCTGTCAGATCAGTCGCCGAATTCTCGCTGGTGGCGCAGGTCCGCCAGTTCCTCGCCCAACGGGCGCGCGGACGGCGTCGCCGCACGCCGCTTGCCGTCGCAGCGCGGTCAAGCTGCGGTTCTCGCGCAGCGAGGGTCAAGAAGTTTAGCCTAGTATTTGGTCTCGTCGCGCAAAGTGATTATTTTTTATGCAAACACATCGAGATCATTCAGCAAACGCCAAATCGTTAAGCAAACGTTGACCGGAGGGCGCCGCGTTCCCGGCAATCTCCAGGATCAGCTTGCGCCGCACCGCGGCCGCGAAGGCGTCCCGGCCGTCCGCGGTCACCACGAAGGCGCCGGGGCCTCCGATCAACTGCTCGGTGAACTCCTTCTCCAGGTCGCCAACCCCCGGCCGCCCTGAGCAGTCGTTGCACAGAATGGCGAGGCCGTTCACCACCACCCCTTGCCCGACGGCGGTATCCCGGGCCATGGGGATCGTCGGTGGACGCGGGTTCCAGATACTGTCGCCGGAGACGTCGATCACCTTGCGCCAGCCTTCGAAGGCGTTGCCGTCGATCAGCGCCAGCCCCTGCAGGATCGCAGCGCCGATGGCGTTGGTCCCGTAGGCGCGGCGCGGCGCCGCCATCAGCCGCGCTGCAAAATCCGCGGCGCTGGCCTCGTCCTCGATCACCGTCCAGTCCACCACCAGGTCCTGGGACCGGGCCCCGGCCCATTCCACGAAGGCGACAGCGATCCGGCCGCGCTCGCCACCGTTCCGGATCGCCCAGAGCACCTGTTCGTCCTGAAGTGCGTCGGCATAGCCCTGCCGCTGCAGTCGGTTCTCGACGTCGTCGATGGAGCCCGAGGCATCCGCCAGCAGCACCAGCTCCAGGTCCACTGGTTCGCGCTCCTGCGCCGTCGCCGGCAGTGCCAGGATCATGATCAGACCTATCAGCCAGAGCATTGCCCGTCCTCCCTGCACGCTGTCGACCATAGCGCGCCTGGGCAAACCGTCGACAGGCGCAATGGCGAGGCGTAGGCTGGCCCGGAGGGGGGCGTGCCGATGAGCCGGGCATTCGTGAAGGAGGACGACGGGTCGCGGCCGGAGGTGCTGCCGGAAATTCCGGTCAGCCAGGCGCCCAATCTGGTGACCCCCCGGGGCCTGCGGCAGATCGAGTCGAAGATCGCCGAGGCCGAGGCTGCGCTCGCCACCGCTCCCGACGACGAGCACGTCGCGCGGATCCGTCGCGACCTGCGCTACTGGAACCTCCGCCATGCCACCGCCCGGCTGACGACCCCTGATCCGGCCGATCCGGCGGCGCAGTTCGGCAACCGGGTGGTCTATCGCACCGAGGACGGGGAAACCCGAACCGTCATCCTCACCGGCGAGGACGAGGCCGACCCCGCGTCAGGGCGCATCGCCTACACCGCCCCGGTCGCCCGCGCGCTCATCGGAATCGCGCCCGGCGGCACCGCGACCGTGGTTCTCCGCGGCAGCCCGGTCGATCTCGAGGTGCTGGCCGTGGACATCCCGTCCGCCGACTGACCCAGAGGTACGCCGGTCCCCGCCGCGCAACCGCCCATGATACGCGTTAAGGATTGAGCCCGCGTGACAATCGTATGGGCACTTTCCAGCCACTTTCCAGCCGGTTTCCAGCCACAAAGAAGTCCCATAAACCTTTGACGTCCCGAGGCTCCACTCCGACCCCACCGCCCTCAGGCCCGCCGCGCCACCTGCCCGATATCGAGCACCGACAGCACCCGCGCCTCGATCTGCTCGGCGTTCATCCCGGCGACCGCATACATCTTCTCCGGACTGTCGTGCTGGACGAAGCCGTCGGGCAGCACCATCGACCGGAACTTCAGCCCCCGGTCGAACACCCCCTCCTCCGCCAGGAGCTGCGCCACGTGGCTCCCGAACCCGCCGACCGACCCTTCCTCGATGGTGATCAGCGCCTCGTGATGCGCCACCAGGTCGAGGATGAGCTCCCGGTCGAGCGGCTTGGCGAACCGCGCATCCGCCACCGTCGGCCGGATCCCCCGCGCCCCAAGCGCCTCCGCCGCCTTCAGGCAATGCGCCAGCCGCGCCCCGAAGGACAGGATTGCAACCCTTTGCCCTTCCATCACAATCCGCCCGCGCCCAATCTCCAGCGGCACACCGCGCTCCGGCAGCTCTACTCCCACGCCCTCGCCGCGCGGAAACCGGAAGGCGCTCGGCCGATCGTCGATCGCCGCCGCCGTCGCCACCATGTGCACGAGCTCCGCCTCGTCCGCCGCCGCCATCACCACGAACCCCGGCAGGCACGCGAGATAGGCGATGTCGAAGCTCCCCGCATGCGTCGGCCCGTCCGCCCCCACCAGCCCCGCCCGGTCGATGGCGAACCGCACCGGCAGCCCCTGGATCGCCACGTCATGCACCACCTGGTCGTACCCGCGCTGCAGGAACGTCGAATAGATCGCCGCGAACGGCTTCATCCCCGCCGCCGCCATTCCCGCGCAGAACGTCACCCCATGCTGCTCCGCGATCCCCACGTCGAAGCACCGCCGCGGAAACCGCTCCGCAAACAGATCCAGCCCCGTCCCGTCCGGCATCGCCGCCGTCACCGCCACGATCCGCTCGTCCGCCTCCGCCTCGCGGATCAGAGACTGCGCGAAAACTTTGGTGTAAGATGGTGCATTGGATGGCTTTTTCTGCTGTGCGCCGGTGACGACGTCGAACTTCGCCACCCCATGGTACTTGTCCGCCGACGCCTCCGCCGGCGCATAGCCCTTGCCCTTGCGCGTCAGCGCATGGATCAGCACCGGCCCGTCCGCCCGCGCTTTCGCTGCCCGCAGGATCGCCACGAGCTGTTCCACGTCATGCCCATCGATCGGCCCGATGTAGGAGAAGCCCAGTTCCTCGAACAACGTGCCGCCGACCGCCATGCCCTTGACCAGCTCCCGCGCCCGCCGCGCCCCTTCCTGGAACGGCTGCGGCAGCAGCTTCACCGCCCCCTTCGCCGCCGCCCTGAGGTCCTGGAACGGCTCGCCGGCATAGAGCCGCGACAGGTACTTCGACATCGCGCCCACCGGCGGGGCGATCGACATCTCGTTGTCGTTGAGGATGACGAATAGCCGCTCCTTCATGTGGCCCGGCATTGTTCATCGCCTCGTAGGCCATGCCCGCCGAAAGCGCCCCGTCGCCGATGACGCAGACGACGTCGCCGACGTCCGGCGCCCCGAGATCGCGGGCCACCGCAAACCCGAGCCCCGCCGAGATCGACGTCGAGGAATGCGCCGCACCGAACGGATCGTAGGGGCTCTCCGCCCGCCGGGTGAACCCCGACAGCCCGCCGCCGGCCCGCAGCGTGCGGATGCGGTCGCGGCGACCGGTGAGGATCTTGTGGGGATAGCACTGGTGCCCCACGTCCCAGATCAGCTTGTCCTTCGGGGTGTTGAACACCGCGTGGATCGCCACGGTCAGCTCCACCACGCCCAACCCGGCGCCGAGATGCCCGCCCGTCACCGAGACCGCCGATATCGTCTCGGCGCGCAGCTCGTCCGCCACCTGGCGCAGCTCCGCCCCCGACATCGCCTTGAGGTCCGACGGACTGGAAACCCGGTCGAGCAGGGGCGTCTTCGGTCGCGCGTCGGTCATCTCGTTTCCTCCCGGACCGTCAGCGGCAGCGGTCTTGAACGAACTTCGCCGCGAGCCGCAGGTTCCCCGCCGCCGACCCGTAAGGCGCCAGCACGTCGCAGGCCTCGTCCACCAGCGCCCGCGCCCGGCGCCGGGCGTCGTGGACGCCGAGCAGCGACACGAAGGTGGCCTTGCCCTGCTCGCCGTCCTTGCGGAGGCGCTTGCCCTCCGCCGCCGCGTCGCCCTCGACGTCGAGGATGTCGTCGCTGATCTGGAAGGCAAGCCCCAGCGCCTCGGCATACCGGCGCAGCGGTTCGACGTCGGACCGGCCGAGAATGGCCCCGGATTCCGCCGCCCAGACGAACAGCGCCCCGGTCTTGAGCCCCTGCAGGTCGGTGATCTGGTCGAGGTCGAGCGCCGCCTCCGCCGCCCCGGCGGCGACGTCGAGCGCCTGACCGCCGACCATCCCGAGTGCTCCGCCTGCCTGGGCCAGCCGCAGCATCAGGCGGACCTGCAACCGCGGCTCGATGCCGCCCTGGGGCGAGGCGAGGATCTCGAAGGCCAACGCCTGCAACGCATCCCCGGCAAGCACCGCCGTCGCCTCGTCCCATTTCACATGCACGGTGGGTTGGCCGCGGCGCAGCGCGTCGTCGTCCATGCACGGCAGGTCGTCGTGGACGAGGCTGTAGGCGTGGATGCATTCGACGGCTGCCGCCGTCCGCAGCCCCTGGGCCGTCGGCACCCGGAACATCGCCGCGGACTCCAGCGCCAGAAACGCCCGGAGCCGCTTGCCGCCAGAGAGCGCTGCATGGCGCATCGCCGCCCCGAGGGTGGTGTCGGCGGCGGGCAGAAACGCGTCGAGCGCCTCTTCGGCCCGCGTCGCCTGCTGGCTCAGAAGCGCATGAAACTGAAGGGCGTCGGCATCCATGGCGGTCAGGAGATCTCGACCGGCCGGCTCCCCACCGTACCGTCCGGGCCCCTGGCGATCTCGGCCACCCGCGCCTCCGCCGCCTCGAGCCGCTTCTCGCAGTGGGCCTTGAGCTCGGCGCCGCGCGCATAGAGCGTGATCGACTCCTCGAGGGGCACGTTACCGGACTCGAGCCGCGCCACCACCTTTTCGAGCTCGGCCAGCGCCGCCTCGAAACTCATCTCCGCGACCGGGGTGGCGCCCGCTTCAGCCATCTCCACGCTCCATCAGCACCTCGACATGCGCCGCAACCGACGCCGCGAGCGCGCTCAGATCATATCCGCCCTCGAGAGTCGAGACGATCCGCCCGTCGCACAGCCGGTCCGCGAGCGCGCAGAGCTCGCCCGTCGCCCAAGCGAAGTCGTCTTCGGTGAGCTCGAGGTTGGCCAGGGGATCGTGGCGATGGGCATCGAAGCCGGCGGAAATGAGCACGAACTCCGGCGCATGCGCCTCGACCGCCGGCAGAACCCGCCCCGCCATCGCCGCGCGGAACTCCGCCCCCCCTGCGCCCGGCGGCAGCGGCACGTTGACGATCTGGCCGTGGGCACCGCGCTCCGACGGCGCGCCGGTCCCGGGATAGAGCGGCATCTGGTGGGTGGACGCGAACAGGATGCGCACGTCGTCCCAGACCAGATCCTGGGTGCCGTTGCCGTGGTGGACGTCGAAATCGACGATGGCGACGCGCTGCAGCGCATGCGCCTCCAGCGCATGACGCGCGCCGATCACGACGTTGCCGAGAAAGCAGAACCCCATGGCGGTCATCGACTCGGCATGATGCCCCGGCGGCCGCACCGCGCAGAACGCGTTCCGGACCTCGCCGGACATCACCATGTCGACGGCGCGCACCTGCGCCCCGGCGGCGCGGCGGGCCGCCACGAGCGTTCCGGGACTGAGGAACGTGTCGGCATCGATGGCGGCAAATCCCGCCTGCGGCAGCTTTGCCTCAAGGCTCGACAGGTGCGCCGGCGGATGGGCGCGGGCGATCTGCGCCTCCTCGGCAAGCGGCGCACTCACCCGCACGAGCGGCGAGAAGCGCGGTGCTGCGAGCGCCTCGAGGATCGCCTCGAGGCGCTCGACCCGCTCCGGATGACCCGGCGGGTTGACATGTCCAAGGCAGTCGGGATGGCTGATGAGGGCGGTGGCCATGGCGCCCGACCTTAGGCGCGGCGTCCCCGGCTTGCAAACCCGCGGTCCGTCAGCCGCCGGCCTGCCAGGTTCGGATCGCCTCGAGCGGCCAGAGCAGCATCAGCACGTTCAGGACCAGGCCGTCGCGGATGACGATGGCGGTCAGGACCTCGAAGCCGATGGCGAGGCCGAGGGTGAGCCAGACCGGCAGGCGCGCGGCGAGAAGGAAGCCAACCACCATCACCAGGATGTCGGACACCGAGTTTAGGACGCTGTCGCCATAGTAGTCGTACGAGATCGTCACCGCTCGGTAGCGGTCGATGATCCAGGGGCTGTTCTCCACAAGCTCCCACGCCGCCTCGATCAGCACCGCGATCAGCAGCCGCCAGCCGAACGACAGCCGCGGCAGGGCGAGCCAGAGCAGCCAGTAGAACAGAAACCCGTGGATGAGGTGCGAGGGGCTGTACCAGTCCAGGAGGTGCTGGGAATTTCCGGCGCTCTTCACCTCGCCGTGCCAGAGCTCGACGTAGCCGCAGGTGCAGATCGGCGTGCGCCCCATCGCGAGGAGCGTCGCGGCGGCAAGCAGGATGGCGCCCGCGACCAGCCCGTAGGGCAACATGCGGCTTTTCATTGGCTCGGCTCCTCCTAAGCGTCACTGCAAGGTCATACGGCGAAGGATCTAACAGAGGATGGCCGACACGACGATTGACGGCGGTACCACGGCGTCGAAGGATGCCGTCATGCCGGACCCCGCCCTCGTCGCCATCGACCACCTGCAGCTCGCGATCCCGCGCGGCGCCGAGCCGGCCTGCCGCCCGTTCTTCACCGAAATCCTCGGGATGTGCGAGGTCGATAAGCCTCAGGCCCTGCGCGACCGTGGCGGGCTCTGGTTCCGCGCCGCGGGCGTCGAGATCCACCTCGGCGTGGACCCGGACTTCCGGCCGGCGCAGAAGGCGCATCCGGCGTTTCGGGTGACAAACCTCGACGACCTCGCCGCGCGGATGGAGGCCGCCGGAACGCCAGCCCGTTGGGACGAGGCCATCGCCGGGCGGCGGCGGTTCTTCGCAGCCGACCCGGTCGGCAACCGCCTGGAGTTCATCGAGTCATGACCGACCCCCTCGTCACCCACTTCCGGGCGATGGCCCGCAACAACGCCTGGGCCAATGACCAGTTGCTGGCGGCCTGCGAGAGACTCGACGCCGCGGCCTTCGCCGCGCCGCGGGTCGGTTTCTTTCCCTCGTTGCGCCGGACGCTCAACCACGTCTATGCAGTCGACGTCTACTACCTCGACGCGCTCGAAGAGACCGGACGCGGCCTTGCCGTCTTTGCCCCCGATCCTGACTTCGCCGATCCCGCCGCGCTGCGGGCGGCGCAGGCCGAGTCCGACCGGCGGCTGACGGCGTTCTGCGATCGCCTGACCGCGGCCGACCTCGCGCGCCGCGTCGAGATCGTGCGCGAGGCCAGTCGGCCGCGGGAGCGGATCGCGGCGGTCCTCGCCCATCTCTTCCAGCACCAGATCCACCATCGCGGCCAAGCCCATGCCATGCTGGCCGGCACCGACGTCCCGCCGCCGCAGCTCGACGAATTCTTCCTCGACCACGACCGCGCCGCCTCGGTCGCCGCCGGCGGCTTCCTGCCGCCGGGGTGACCGAAGCGCCGCCGGCTTTTCCACCGCGCGGCGATGGTCCAGAATGACACGAACGGGTGAGTCGCGGCCGGCGGGCGCGGCAATTTTGGCGTTTTCGCTTGTATTTCCCCGAACCCGGGACCATCTTCCGCGCGCGCCGCGTCCGGCAGGGCCTGGCGCATATCCGCAATTGCATCGGAACCGACATGGCCAAGGAAGAGCTTCTGGAATTTCCCGGGGTCGTGACCGAACTTCTGCCCAACGCGACTTTCCGGGTGGAGCTCGAGAACGGCCACGTCATCATCGCCCACACCGCAGGCAAGATGCGCAAGAACCGCATCCGGGTGCTCGCCGGCGACAAGGTCCAGGTGGAGATGACCCCCTACGACCTGACCAAGGGACGCATCAACTATCGCTTCAAGTGAGCGGGGCTTGCGCCCGCGCCTGATCCTCGGCTCGGCCAGCCCGCGCCGTCGCGACCTGCTCGCCCAGGTCGGCATCCGCCCCGACAGCATCCTCGCCCCCGAGATCGACGAAACTCCGGCCCGGTCGGAGACCCCGCGCGCCTGCGCCCTGCGCCTGGCCGAAGCCAAGTGCGACGCGGTGCCTGCCGCCGATGGCGAGGCGGTGCTCGCCGCCGACACGGTGGTGGCGCTCGGACGCCGTATGCTGGGCAAGCCCGCCGACTCGACGGAGGCGGCGGCGTTCCTGAAGCTCCTCTCCGGCCGGCGGCACCGGGTGATCACCGCGGTGGCGCTCCGCCTGGGCCCGCGCCGTTGGCGCAGCACCGTCGAGACCGCGGTGCGCTTCAAGCGTCTCGACGCCCGCGAGATCGCCGCCTACCTCGCCTCGGGCGAGTGGCAGGGCAAGGCCGGCGGCTACGCCATCCAGGGCCGCGCCGCGGGCTTCATCCCGTGGATCGGCGGCTCCTATTCCAACGTGGTAGGCCTGCCGCTCACCGAGACCCTCGGGATGCTCGCCGCCGCCGGCGTGACGCCGCAGCCATGAAGGGCCGCCAGAATCCTGATCGAGCCGTTGCCGGCCGGGGGCCACGCCGCGGCACTGATGGTCGACGGGCGGCTGCAGGACCTGCTGATCGACCCCGATCCCTCGGACCGGACGCCGCAGCCGGAGGCGATCTATCGCGCCCTCCCCGCCCGGCCGATGAAAGGCCTCGGCGGGGTGATGGTCGATCTCGGCGGCACCAGCGGCTTCCTGCGGGGACCGCGGCTGCCCGCCCCGGGACGCCCGGTGCTGGTGCAGGTGGGCGGCTGGGCCGAACCGGGCAAGGCGCCGCCGGTCTCCGCCCGCCCGCTCTTGAAGGGCCGCACTGCCATCCTCACCCCCGGCGCTCCCGGGCTCAACATCGCCCGCGGCCTGCGCGACCCCGAGCGCCGGGAGGCGCTGTCCGCCCTGGCCGACGCGGCGATGGCGGGCGCGACGCCCGAGCTCGGACTGATCCTGCGCAGCGCCGCCGCCGATGCGCCCGACCCCGACATCGCGGCCGAGATCGCGACCCTCCGCGCCGCCTGGGACGCCGTATCGGCCGCCGGCCCGCCCGGCTGCGTGCTCCCGGCTCCGGGGGCGGCGGCCGTGGCCCTGCGCGAGTGGACCGATGCCGATACGCCCGTCCGCGAGGCGCCGACGGCGCTGGCCGATGCCGGCATCTGGGAGGAGATCGAGGCCCTTCGGAATCCGGTCGTGCCGCTCGGCCAGGGCTTCATGGCGATCGAGCCGACCCGGGCGATCGTCGCCGTCGACGTCAACACCGGCGGCGACCTCAGCCCCGCCGCCGCGCTCAAGGCCAATCTCGCCGCCGCAGCCGAACTCCCCCGGCAGCTCCGCCTGCGCGGGCTCGGCGGGCAGGTGACCATCGACTTCGCGCCGCTGGCGAAGGCGGCGCGGCCGCGGGTCGAGGCGGCGCTGACGGCGGCGCTCCGGGCCGACGGGATCGACACCAACCTCGTCGGCTGGACCCCGCTCGGCCACCTGGAGCTTCAGCGACGGCGTATCCGCCGCCCGCTCTGACTTAGCGCAGCCAGCCGAGGAACCGCCGGCCGCGCTTTTTCGGACGTGCCGCCGGCTGCGGCTCGACCGCGTCGAGCCGGGTGGCGATCATGAAAGTCCGGGCATAGAGGTTGACCATGGTGCGTCCTCCGGGACGATTGGTTTATCTAGCTCTTGTTATTGACCGCTTCCCGATTCCAAGCGAGTCAGGAAATAATCCGACCTGTAAGGGAGGCTTACGAATGGACTGGCGCACCCTTCCCTCTCTCGGGGCACTGCGCGCCTTCGCGGCGCTCATCGAGACCGGCAGCTTCGCCGCCGCCGGCGCGGCGCTCAACGTCAGCCATGCCGCGGTCAGCCAGCGGGTGCGGAGCCTCGAGGCCGAGCTCGGGGTGGCGCTGCTCGACCGCGAGGGCCGGCGGGCGGTGCCGACGCCGGAGGGCGCCAGCCTCGCGGCGGCGCTGGAGGTGGCCTTCGGCACCATTCGCCGGGCGGTGGACGAGCTCACCGGCGCCGACGCGGCGCGGCCGCTGCAGGTGACGGCGACCCCGGCCTTCGCCATGCGCTGGCTGATGCCGCGGCTCTCGGAGTTCCGGCTGGAGCATCCGGAGGTGGAGCTGATGGTGAACCCGACCACCCAGATCATCGCACCGGAGCCCGGCGGCATCGACGTGGCGATCCGCTACGGACAGGGTCCGTGGCCCGGGCTGGAGAGCGAGCTCCTGATGCCCACCACCTACGTCATGGTGGGGGCGCCCTCGCTTCTCGGCGCCCGGCGGATCAGCGAGCCGCGGGACCTGCTCGACCTGCCCTGGCTGCAGGAGCTCGGCACCAGCGAGATGTCGGCCTGGTTCCGGGACCGCGGGGTGGTGACGCCGAAGAAGGAGAACGTCACCCACCTGCCGGGGCACCTGGTGCTCGAGGGCCTGCGCAACGGCGACGGCGTGTCGGTGACGGCGCGGGCGCTGGTGGAGGGCGAACTCGAGAACGGCCGGCTGGTGGTGCTGTTCGAGGACGTCCTGCCCGGCCTCGGCTACTTCATCGTGACCCGGCCCGGGGTGATGCGGCCGCCGCTCAAGGCGTTCGTCCGCTGGCTCCGCCGGCATGCCCGGCCGCCGGCGTGAGCGGCGCTGGCGCGACAGGGAAATCTGCGGTAGCGCTCGGTCATGAGCCCTCCCGAGCATGCCCCGCCCGCCGACGCCGACGCCCGCCGCGGCGTGCGTCCGGTTCTTGTCTACCCGACCGAGGCGCTGCCGGCGGCCGACGTGGCGGGCTACCGGGCGGCGCGGGCGGGATGGACGCAGACCGGGACGGTGACGGTGCCGCCGCGGGAGGCGCGGGCGTTCGAGGTGAAGGCGGGCGAGTTCTTCCGCATCGTCTGCCGGGAGGGACCGCAGGTGGGGGATCTGAACCTCTGGGCCGCGGGCGACCTCGGCGAGCGGTTCTTCTCCGGCAAGACCCGGGCGCTGCACGGGACGCATGTGAGCACCGGGGACCGGCTGTGGTCCTGCCTGCCCTACCTCAGGCCGATGGCGACGATCACCGAGGACACCCTTGACTGGTACGGGATCGACGGCTTCGGCGCCGGGGTGCATGACGTGATCGGGACGCGGTGCGATCCCTATACCCTCCGGCTGCTCTCCGGGGGCGACTACCATCACTGCTGCCACTCGAACCTGACCCGGGCGCTGGCGGCGGCGACCGGGCTGACGGCTGAGGCTGCGGAGCCGCACGTCCACGACGTCCTCAACGTCTTCATGTGTACCGGGTTCAGCCGGGACGAGGGGCGGTACGTCATGAAGGCGAGCCCGGTCCGGCCCGGTGACTACCTGGAATTCTTCGCCGAGATCGACCTCCTCGGCGCGCTCTCCGCCTGTCCGGGCGGCGACTGCGGGGCGGAGCATTCGAGCGACGCCGCCCGGTGCCATCCGCTGGCGGTGGAGCTCTACCGGCCCGCCGCCCCGCCCGCGGGATGGCGGCCGCCGGAACGGAGCGGCTACAGGATCGCGGCGGGCGGCTGAAAGTGTGTTACAGGGGGGTGTAACACGCGTGATACACCCGCAAGCCATTGAACCTAAAGGCGTTAACTTCCAATAAAATCCGTTAACCAGTCTGGCTCAGTCCCAGGCGCATCGCCGCGCGCCGGAGCGGCGGCAGGCCATGGAGGGTCTTCAGGCCGGCGCGGCGCAGGTCGCGCAGCGGCCGCGCACCGGCGATCGCGGCGCGATTCAGCGCGTCGAGGCCGGCGATGCGGAGCAAAATCTGCGGGTACCGGGCGCGGTGGTAGCGGGCGAGGAGATCGGGCGCGCCGATGTCGCGGCCGGCGCCGCGGGCGGCGATGGCGAGATCGAGGAGCGTGGCGATGTCGGCGAGGCTCATGTTGAGGCCCTGCGCCCCGATCGGCGGCACCACGTGCGCCGCCTCGGCCACCAGCGCCGCGCGGGGCCCGACGAGCCGGCCGGCAACCTGCGTGACGATCGGCCAGACCCGGCGCGGGCTGGCGAGCCGGAGCGTGCCGAGAACCCCGCAGGCGCGCAGATTGAGCGCGTCCTCGAACGCGTCGGCGGGCATGGCCAGCGAGCTCCGCGGCACGGGGGCCCGCCTCCATCCACACCACGGCGGAGGCGTGCGCGCCGTCGCGGTCCGGGAGCGGCACCAGCGTGAAGGGGCCGCCGGACCGGTGGATCTCGGTGGAGACCCCGCCGTGGGGCTGGTCGTGGGTGACGGTGAAGACCACCGCCTTCTGCCCGTAGCCCCAGCGGCGCGCGCCGATGCCGAGGGCTTCGCGGACGAAGCTGTCGCGGCCGTCGGCGGCAACCACGAGGGCCGCGCGCACCTGCCCGCCGTCGGAGAGTGCCACGATGGCGCCCTCGCTGCGCGGCGTCAGGCGGGCGACGGCCGCCCCGGCACGCAGCACCGCGCCGGGCAGCTCGTCGAGGCGGGCGACCATCTCCCGGCGGAGGAGCCAGTTCGGCAGGTTCCAGCCGAAGGCCTCGGCGCCGATCTCCCGGGCCTCGAAGTCCGCGGTCTCGCGGATCACCCCTTCCGCGCCGCCGGCGTCGGCGATGCGCATGACCTCGAGGGCCGCGGCGTGCGGCGCCAGCCGCTCCCAGAGGCCGGCCCGGGCGAGGAGATCCACCGACGGCTGCAGGAAGGCGGTGCTGCGCAGGTCCGACCCCTCCGCCTCGGCGGAGGTGACCGGCGGCTCGGGGTCGACGCAGATCACCGAGAAGCCGGCGCTGGCGAAGGCCGCCGCCGCCGTCAGGCCGGCGACGCCGCCGCCGGCCACCAGCACGTCGACGCTCTCGCGCCCGGTCATGCGAGCGCCTCGAGGAACACCGCGAGGTCGGCGGTGGCATGATGGACGTGGGGGTGAACGGCGTCGGAGCCGACGAGGACGGTGCGCATCCCGAGGCCGTGGGGGATCTCGAGGTTGCGGTGGTCGTCCTCGAACATCGCCGCGCGCTCCGGTGCGAGGCCGTCGAGGGCGAAGACCGCGGCATAGGCCGCCGCCCGCGGCTTCGGGACGTAGCGGGCGTCCTCGAAGCCGTAGAGCGCCTCGAAGCAGCCCTCGAGCCCGCAGGCGGCGGTCACCCGGCGGGCGTGCTCGCGCGAGCCATTGGTGTAGACGATCTTGCGCCCCGGCAGCCGGCCGATGGCGGTGCAGAGCGCCGGCGCCGGCGGCACCGCCGAGAGGTCGATGTCGTGGACCTCGGCGAGGTAGGGCTCGGGATCGATGCCGTGCTCCTCCATCAGCCCGGCCAGCGTGGTGCCGTGGTTGCGCCAGTAGTCGGCCCGGAGCGCCTGCGCCGCGTCCATGTCGACGCCGAGCGTGCGCATCAGGTACGCCGCCATCCGCGCCTCGATCTGGTCGAAGAGCCGGATCGTCGGCGGATAGAGGGTGTTGTCGAGGTCGAAGACCCAGGTGTCGACATGGGCGAAGAGGGCGCGCGGCATGGGCCCTGAGATAGACCGTGGCCGGCAGGCGGGCAACTGGTGGTGCGGCCCATGCCTGGAGACAGTGAAGGAAACGCGCGCCGGCGAAGCCGTCCCGCCCGGGCCCCGAGCCCGGGCAGCGGCCGACCGCCCCCCAGGGCGGCCGCTTCTCGGCCGCCCGCGGTCGGGCCGCTGCCCTCTTCGCGTGCGGGTGCGGCAGGCGCTGGTTGAGCCGCCCGGGACCTGCCGGCGACGTCGCTCCTGACCGTCCGCGCGGCTTTCGAAGGCGATTGAACCGCAGGGCATCCCGAATTGCATTCCCGGGATTTGCCGGGTAAGCGCGAGGCGCGCGCGCATACGGCAGGTTCGCGGGGCGCAAGGGATGACTGGAGGAAGACCATGCGGGTTTATTACGACCGCGACTGCGACATCAATCTGATCAAGGACAAGAAGGTGGCCGTGGTCGGCTACGGCAGCCAGGGGCACGCGCATGCGCTGAACCTGCGGGACTCCGGCGTGAAGAACGTCGCCGTCGGCCTGCGGCCGGGCTCGCCCTCGGCGAAGAAGGCCGAGGCCGAGGGACTGAAGGTCATGTCGATCGAGGACGCGGCGAAGTGGGCCGACGTGCTGATGATGACCATGCCCGACGAGCTGCAGGCCGACACCTACCGCAAGTACATCCACGACAACCTGCGCGACGGCGCCGCGATCGCCTTCGCCCACGGCCTCAACGTGCACTTCGGCCTGATCGAGGCCAAGCCCGGCGTCGACGTCATCATGATGGCGCCGAAGGGCCCCGGCCACACCGTCCGCGGCGAGTTCGTCAAGGGCGGCGGCGTGCCCTGCCTCGTCGCCGTCCACAACGACGCCTCCGGCAATGCGCTCGAGATCGCCAAGAGCTACTGCGCCGGCATCGGCGGCGGCCGCTCCGGCATCATCGAGACCGACTTCCGCCAGGAATGCGAGACCGACCTCTTCGGCGAGCAGGCGGTGCTCTGCGGCGGCCTGGTCGAGCTCATCCGCATGGGCTTCGAGACCCTGGTCGAGGCCGGCTACGAGCCGGAAATGGCCTATTTCGAGTGCCTGCACGAGGTGAAGCTGATCGTCGATCTCATCTACGAGGGCGGCATCGCCAACATGAACTACTCGATCTCCAACACCGCCGAGTACGGCGAGTACGTCTCCGGCCCGCGGATCCTGCCGCGCGAGGAGACCAAGCGGCGGATGAAGGAGGTGCTGGAGGACATCCAGACCGGCAAGTTCGTCTCCGGCTTCATGGCCGAGAACGCCGTCGGCCAGCCGTCCTTCAAGGCCACGCGCCGCCGCAACGACGCCCACCAGATCGAGGCGGTCGGCGAGAAGCTTCGCGGGATGATGCCGTGGATCTCCGCCGGCAAGATGGTCGACAAGAGCCGGAACTGAGATGCGCCGGCCGCTCCTCCTCGCGGCGCTGCTGCTGGCGTCGCCGGCGCTCGCCGAGACGATCGAGGTGCGGCCGGACCTCACCTTCCAGGGCACCACGCCATACCTGACGGCGGTGGCGGCGCGCGTCGGCGACACCATCCGCGTCGATCTGCCGGCGCAGGCCGGCACCGGCTATGTCTGGACCGCGACGCTCGAGGGCGACGCCCTCCGGCCGGGCCGCAGCGAGACGCACGCGGCGGCGCGGCCGGGCGGGCCGAAGCGGGAGATCCGGACCTACGTCGCGGGGGCGACCGGCTCGGCGCGGATCAGCTTCGCCTATCGGCGGCCCTGGGAAGCGGCAAAGCCGCCTGCGCGACAGGTGGTGCTGAACGTCGCCGTCACCGAGGCGCCGGCGGCCGACCCGCGCGCGCCCGGCCAGCCCCGGCAGCCGTAGCAGCCCCTGCGCGCGAGGCCGAAGGTGGCGCCGTGCGCCGCAATTCCCCGCCCTGGCACCGCCGATGTGTGGTATAGTCTGCTGACTGGCATCGGGACCTGATCCCACGACGGTTTCTCTTTTTCGTTCCATGGGGGTGGATGATGAGAAGCGGTAAGTCAGCATTCCTCTATCGTACAATCATCGTTGCGGCGGCGGTCGGCATGGCGGGCGCGGGACCCGGCCTTGCCGCGGGGCCGGTCACCGTGTCGGGCGACAGCAAGCCGTCCGACTGCGGCGCCGCCAAGCACGCCGACTACGCGACGGAACTCAGCGGCAGCCTCGCCGGGTGCTGGTCGACCTTCGTCGCCCACGTCAACTGTCAGGAGATGACCGGCTACGCGCTCTGGACCGAGATCGGCCGCGAGGAATTCGAGGGCAAGCTCGACGAGGAGCCCACGAGCTTCGACACCCAGTACACCTTCAAGGGCGTGTTCCCGGCGGGCACCTGCCCCGAGCCGGCGGCGGAGAAGGAAATCGCCGGCGGGTGCATCCACTACATTTCGGGCGACGGTCTCGTCGGCGAGATCCGGTTCTACGACGTGATGTGGGGCGAAGGCGCCCCTCACTACTTCTACGAGGGAACGCTGTCGCAGTCCTGACGCGGCGGGCGCGGTCCCTCGCCTGACGGGATTCGCGCCCGACTGGCCTTTCTGCCGCATCCAGAGGTGCGTCCCGTCGTCCTTGACGCAGCTGGTCGTTGGCTGTATCGATATTCAAACAGTTTTAGAATCGTTTGATCATGCACGAACCACAGGCGCTTGCCGCCTTCGCCGCCCTGTCGCAGGAGACCCGCCTGCGTATCCTGCGGCGTCTCGTCGTCGCCGGGCCCGAGGGCCTGGCCGCCGGCGCCATCGCCGACGCGGTCGGGGTCTCCGCCTCCAACGTCAGCTTTCATCTGAAGGAACTCGAGCACGCCGGGCTGCTCCGCGCCCGGCGCGACGGCCGCTCGATCATCTACCGCGCCGACATCGAGGGCCTCTCCGGCCTGGTGCGCTTCCTGCTCGAGGACTGCTGCGCCGGCCACCCCGAAATCTGCCTGCCCGCGGCCGCGGTGCGGCGCTGCATCACCTCGGAGACCTGCTGATGCGCGCCCCCTACAACGTGCTCTTCCTCTGCACCGGCAACTCGGCCCGGTCGATCCTGGCCGAGGCCATCATCGAGCGCGAGGGCGCCGGACGGTTCCGTGGATTCTCCGCCGGCTCCAGGCCCAAGGGCACGGTGCATCCCTTACGCCCTCGAATTGCTGCAGCGGCTGAACCACGACACCGCCTTCGCACGCTCGAAGAGCTGGGACGAATTCGCCCGGCCGGAGGCGCCGCGCATGGATTTCGTCTTCACCGTCTGCGACCAGGCCGCGGCAGAGGAATGCCCGTACTGGCCCGGCCAGCCGATGACCGGGCACTGGGGCGTGCCGGACCCTGCCGCCGCCCAGGGCAACGAGGCCGAGCGGCATCTCGCCTTCGCCGAGGCCTACCGGATGCTGCGCAACCGCATCTCGGCCTTCGTCAACCTGCCGCTCGCGACCATCGACCGTCTGGCCCTGAAGCGACGCCTCGACGAGATCGGCGCCGCGCCGGCCGGTGCCGAAGCCGAATGACTTCGGACCCGGCCCGCCGCCTCGCGGCGGAGGCCCTCGGGACCGGGCTGCTGGTGGCAACCGTCGTCGGCTCCGGGATCATGGCCGACGCGCTCTCCGCCGACGACGGCGTGGCGCTTCTCGGCAACACCATCCCGACCGGCGCGATCCTCGTGGTGCTGATCACCGTCTTCGGCCCGGTCTCGGGCGCGCACTTCAACCCGGCGGTGAGCCTCGTCTTCACCCTCCGCCGGGAGATCGCGCCGGCCCTCGCCCTCGCCTATGTGCTGGCACAGGTCGCGGGCGGGCTCATGGGAAGCCTGCTGGCGCACGCGATGTTCGAGCTCCCGGCCTTCGAGATCGCCACCAGGGTGCGCAGCGGCGGCGGGCAGTGGCTCGCGGAAGCCGTCGCCACCTTCGGCCTTGTCGCCACCATCCTCGGCGGCCTCCGCGCCCGGCCGGAGGCCCTCCCCTGGCTCGTCGGCCTCTACATCACCGCCGCCTACTGGTTCACCGCCTCGACCAGCTTCGCCAATCCCGCCGTCGCCATCGCCCGCGGCTTCACCGACACCTTCTCAGGGATCCGGCCCGCCGACATCCCCGCCTTCGTCCTCGCCGAGATCGCCGGCGCAGGGATCGCCCTTGGGTTCATGGCCTGGCTCCTGCCTGTGGCAGGCCGACCCGGCCCCGCGGCGACCCCTATTCCGCGATGATCCTCTCCGGCACGGCCTGGTAGGGCTCGGCATGGGCGACGGTACCGGTGCGCGCCTTCGTGCCCGGCATGATCTCGAACCGCGGATCGAAATCGACCATTGTCGCGGCGAGCTGCGCCAGGACGCCGACGTCGCCCGCCACCGTCGCGGTTCCGTCGGCGATCTGCGCCTCCAGCGTCTTCGCACCCATCATCGTCTGCTCGAGGTCGGCGCGATTGATGGTGAGGGTGAGGTCGGCCGCCGCGGCCTGGAAGCCGCGGACGTTGGTCAGCGTCGCGTTCTCCATCTCGATGATGAACCTCTCGCCGTTGTCGGGCGTGACGAGGTTGATGGTGAAGCGCAGCCCCTCGGCCTTGCGGCTGTCCATGCGGATGCCGAGGAAGTTCAGGAAGAGCTCGGTCGACATCGCCCGGATCACGTCGGGGCTCGAGCTGTCGGCCGTCTCGCCCTGCGGAATGCCGGTCCTGAGCTCGTAGGCGGCGGCGAGGAAGCTGTTCCTGAGGCCGGGGTTCTCCTGCTGGTAGCCGAGCTGCTCGAAGACGTCGGCGAGGAAATCCTTGGCGTCGGCATTGTCCGGCTCGGCCTGGACCAGCTTGTTCACGATCTCGGAGGCCAGCAGGTACTGGCCGTCGTCGTGCAGCGCCCGGCCGCGGGCGAGGATGGTGTCGGAGCCGCCCATCATCTCGACGTAGAGCGGTGCGGAGTCCTCGGGCGAGAGCGGGATCAACGTCGCGGGATTGCAGTCCCAGAAGCCGAGATAGCGCTGGATCACCCCGCGGGCGTTGTGCTCCGGCGAGCCGTGGTAGCCGCGGCAGAACCACTTCTCCTGCAGACCCTTCGGCACCTCGTAGACGTTCTGGATCTGGTTGATCGTGACACCCTGGTTGGCGAGGTGCAGCACCTGGTTGTTCATGTTGGCGTAGATGTCGCGCTGGCCGCGCAGCACCTCCTGCACCCGGTCGTTGCCCCAGCGCGGCCAGTGGTGCGAAGCGAACATCACCTCCGCCTCGAGCCCGAAGCGGTAGAGCGCCTCCGCGATGTACTTCGACCAGGCCAGCGGGTCGCGGATCAGGGCGCCGCGCAAGGTGTAGATGTTGTGGAGCGTCGCAGTGACGTTCTCCGCCATCCAGAGCGCCTTCATGTCGGGAAGGTAGGTGTTCATCTCCCGCGGCGCCTCGGTGTTCGGCGTGTTCTGGAAGATCATGCGGACGCCGTCGACCTCGAACTCCTCGATCGGCTCGGCGACCAGGCGGGTGGGCGCGATCAGCCCGTTGGCGCCGGCGGAAACCCCCTGGCCGAGCCCCTGCCCGACATAGCCATGCGGTGCGGCGGGCAGGAGCAGGCCGTATTGGTAGAAAAGCCGGCGGTTCATCGCGTTGCCGGCGAAGACGTTCTCGGAGACGGTGAAGTCCATGAAGCCGTCCGGCGCGATGACCTCGACCTTGCCGGCGCGGACGTCCGCCTCGTCGATCAGGCCGCGCCCGCCGCCCCAGTGGTCACCGTGGGTGTGGGAATAAATCACCGCGGAGACCGGCAGCCCCTCGCCCACATTGTCCTGGAAGATCTTCCAGGCGGCACGCACCGGCTCGGCGCTGATCAGCGGATCGAAGACGATCCAGCCGGTCTTGCCGCGCACGAAGGTGATGTCCGACAGATCGAAGCCACGCACCTGGTAGATGCCCGGGATCACCTCGTAGAGACCGTAGTTGTTGTTGAGCTTCGAGATGCGGTGCAGCGACGGATGGATGCTGTCGAACTCCGCCTGCTGGTCAAGAAACCGGAAACGCTCCATGTCCCAGGCGACATGGCCCGCGTCGGCCATGATCGTCATCTCCGTCATCGGCGCGATCAGGCCCTTCTTCTGCTCGTCGAAGTCCCGGGTGTCCCCGAACGGAAGGCTGTCCTTCGCCTGTCTGAGCACCTCCAGGGTATGGGGCGAGGGGGCCTTGCCCTTGGGATGGAAATGCCCCGCCAGCGGCGCCGGGGCCTGCTGCGCATGTGCGGCACCGCCTTCGAAGACGAAGTCGCCGGCAACGGCGAAGGCAGCGCCCGCCGTCGGCAGGGCGGCGAGAAACTCACGTCTGGTGGTCATGGTCGATCCTCGGGACGCGCACTGGCGCGAATCGCCGCCCTCCCGGCGGCACAGGCATCGCTGCATTGAATGCACGTCGGGCGGCGCGATGCTTGAGGTAAATCAAACCGCGCACCGACGATCGCCTGCCCCGGCACTTCGGGCCGCGGCGCCGCCGTCTAGGCCAAACCGGCAAGCCGCGGTCAATTTAACGGAATTTTATTGAAGATGAATCCCTTTATTTTCAATGCGTTCACGCGTGAACGCCCGCCGTTCACACCCTCACCCGCGGTCGAGATGCCCCAGGTCCCGCTCCGGCGCCGCCCGGTCCCGGACCAGCTGCTTGAGGGTGCGGACGTCCGGAAACCCGCCGTCCCGCACCCGCTCCCAGACCAGCTCCTCTCCCACCCGGATCTCGAAGATGCCGCCGGTCCCCGGCACCAGCGTCACCGCCCCGAGCTCGTCCCGGAATGTCGACAGCAGCTCCTGCGCCATCCACCCGGCCCGAAGCAGCCAGTTGCACCGGGTGCAATAGGCGATCGTCACCACCGGCTTGCCGCTCACCGCCGTCCCCTCTCATCGAGGGAGCCGGATGCCCGGCCCGGATGAAGCGGCGCCCGCATCCGCGGACGCCGCCGGCCCTCTCAGCTCGCCAGGCCTTCCTGGCAGGTGCGCAGCGTCGCGATCGCCGCGTCGGCGTCGTCGAGCGGCACGATCACCCGGCGGTCGTCCCCGTAGGTGATGGTCATCGTGTCGTACTGGCCGATGTCGTAGATGAACTGGGCGTTGTCGACCGCCACCGAGGCGCCGCCGAACCCGGCGGTGTCCTGGCCGGTGAAGGTGCCCTTGAACTCCCGGTCGCCGACCTTGAAGGTCGCCGGGATCGACTGGCCGGGCTGGATACCCTCGTAGCCCTCGACGTAGATCGCGAGGAATCCCGACGCCGGCGTCGAGGTGGCGTTGATACCCATCTGCACCTGCGAGGTCGGGTCGACGAAATGACGGGTGGCGACGCAGCCGGGCCCCGCCGTCTCGCTCACGGAGATCTGCCAGTTCCCCACGGTCTCGGGCTTTTCGAACCGCTTGACCTCCGCCGCGCACGCCGCCAGCGCCACCGAGATCGCGAGTATCGTTCCTGTCGTCTTCATTGCCGTCCCCCAATACGTTCGGACCACCGTCGGTCCAGGCCCCGTGGCGACCAATCCGGCGCGAACCAACTCGGGCCGCGCTTTGTAGCAACCCTGTGGTGACCGCTCAACAGGTTCCGAAAGCCACGTCTCCGCGGACCAAGGGTATCACCGCCCGCCTCTCACGTCCCGCCGTATCCCCCGCCTCCCGGCGTCTCGAGCAGGTAGACGTCCCCCGGCCCCACCTCCCGCCGGTCGGCGCTCGCCAGTTCCTCCTCGCCCCCACCGGCGCGCAGGATCCGCGTCCGCCCGCAGGCGCCCGGGCGCCCTCCCGCCAGCCCCGGCGGCGGCACCACCCGGTGACCGCTCAGGATCGCCACCGTCATCGGCTCGAGGAACCGGATCCGCCGCACCACCCCGTCGCCGCCGTGAAACGCCCCGCCGCCGCCCGACCCCTCCCGGATCCGGAACGCGTCCAGCACCACCGGGAACCGCCACTCCAGCACCTCCGGATCCGTCAGCCGCGAGTTCGTCATGTGCGAATGCACCGCACTCGTCCCGTCGAAGCCGCTGCCGTCCGACATCACCCCCGCACCGGTCCCGCCGCACACAGTCTCGTAATACTGGTAGCGCGCGTTCCCCCAGGTGGTGTTGTTCATCGTCGACTGCGCCGCCGCCTGCACCCCCAGCGCCAGGAACAGCGCCGAGGTCACCGCCTGGCTCGTTTCGACGTTCCCCGCGATCACCGCTGCCGGGTACTCCGGGCTCAGCATCGTTCCTTTCGGCAGCACCACGTCGAGCGGCTTCATCACCCCCTCGTTCATCGGGATGTCGTCGTCGACGAGGCAGCGGAACACGTAGAGCACCGCCGCCCGCGTCACCGGCTCCGGCGCGTTGTAGTTGGTGGCGAGCTGCGCGGTCGTCCCGGTGAAGTCGATCCGCGCCCCCCGCGCCGCCCGGTCCACCGTCACCTTCACCCGGATCTCCCGCGGCGCCCCGTCGAAGTCCGGGTCCATCGGATAGACGTATTCCGCGTCCTTCAGCGCCTCGATCGCCCGCCGCACGCATTCCTCGGCGTTGTCCTGGACGTGGCGCATGTAGGCCTCGACGACGTCGAGCCCGAACTGGCCGACCATCTTGGCGAGCTCCTGCGCCCCCTTCTCGCAGGCCGCGACCTGCGCCCGGAGGTCCGCGAGGTTGATCTCCGGCGCCCGCACCGGATACTCGGCCGACAAGAGCAGGTCCCGCGTCTCCGCCTCCCGGAACCGGCCGCGATCGACCAGCTTCCAGTTGTCGATGTAGGCGCCCTCGTCGTGGATCGTCCGGCTGTCCGGCGGCATCGACCCCGGCGTCAGCCCGCCGACGTCGGTATGGTGTCCCCGCGCCGCGGTGAAGAACAGCACCCGCGCGCCCGCCTCGTCCCACACCGGCCGCACCACGGTGATGTCGGGCAGGTGCGTGCCGCCGTTGTAGGGCGCGTTCAGCACGAAGACGTCGCCGGGGGCCATCTCCGGGTTCTGCCCAATGATCGCCTTCACGCTCGCCCCCATCGACCCCAGATGCACCGGCATGTGCGGCGCATTGGCGATGAGATCCCCCTCCGCATCGAAGACCGCGCAGGAAAAATCCAGCCGCTCCTTGATCGTCACGCTGGCGGCGGTGTTCTCCAGCACCGCCCCCATCTGCTCGGCGATCGACATGTAGAGGTTGTTGAAGACCTCGAGCATCACCGGATCGGCGCGCGTCCCCACCGCATCCCGCCGCGGCCGCGCCACCACCCGGCGGAGCAGCACATGGTCGTGCCCAGTCACCCGCGCCTGCCACCCCGGCTCGACCAGGATCGAGGTATGCGCCTCGACCAGCACCGCCGGCCCGCTCAGCCGGTCCCCCGGCCGCATCGCCTCCCGCCGCACGAACCGCGCCTCGACCCAGTCGCCGCCCAGGAACACCGGCGCCACCAGCGCCGTCTCGATCTCCTCTTCCGGACGCTCCTTCTCCCCCACCGCCCCTTCGGTCAGGTCCCCCGCCTCGCCCACCGCCTCGGCCTCGACCGCCTCGATCACCAGCGCCGCCTCGCCGGGATCGAACCCGAACCGCGCCCGGTGCGCGGCCGCGAACGCCGCCCGGAGCTCGTCCAGCCCCCCGAACGCCACCGGCAGCGCCGTGTCCGTCCCCTTCACCTTCAGGTGCAGCACCTGCCGGAGCCGGATCCGCCCCGCCGCCACCCCCTGCGCCTCGACCTCGCCCTGCGCATCCGACCCCAGCGCATCGAGCAGCGCCGCCGCCCGGAGCCGGCTCTCCGCACCCAGCTCCGCCTCCACCGCTTGCGTCCGCGCGGCGCGGATGTCCGCGAGCCCCATCCCGTAGGCCGAGAGCAGCGACGCCATCGGATGGATCAGGCAGGTCTCCATCCCCAGCGTGTCGGCGATGGCGCACGCATGCTGCGCCCCGGCGCCCCCGAACACCGTCAGGCAGTACCCCGAGACGTCGTACCCCCGCTGCACGCTGATCTTCTTGATCGCGTTCGCCATGTTCTCGACGGCGATCCGGAGAAACCCCTCCGCCACCGCCTCCGCCGGCTTGCCCACCGCCGCGGCGATCTCGTCGAACCCCGCCCGCGTCGCCGCGACGTCGAGCGGCCGGTCCCCCGCCGGCCCGAAGATCGCCGGAAAGAACTCCGGCCGCAGCCGCCCGGTCAGCACGTTGGCATCGGTCACCGCCAGCGGCCCGCCCCGCCCGTAGGCCGCCGGCCCCGGATTGGCCCCCGCACTCTCCGGCCCCACCCGCATCCGCGCCCCGTCGAAGGAGAGCACCGACCCGCCGCCCGCCGCCACCGTGTGGATGTTCATCATCGGTGCGGTGATCCGCACCCCGGCGATCGCGGTATTCAAGACCCGCTCGAACTCGCCGGCGAAGTGGCAGACATCCGTCGAGGTTCCGCCCATGTCGAAGCCGATGATCCGCCGCTCCCCGGCGATCTCGCTCACCCTCGCCGCCCCGACCACGCCGCCCGCCGGCCCGCTCAGGATCGCGTCCTTGCCCTGGAAGAGCCCGGCCCCGGTCAGCCCGCCCGAGGATTGCATGAACATGAGCTTGCCGCCCATCTCGCCCTCGAACGCCGCCGCCACCCGGTCGATGTAGCGCCGCAGGATCGGCGTGAGATAGGCGTCGACCACCGTGGTGTCGCCGCGGCTCACCATCTTCATCAGCGGGCTCACCTCGTGGCTGACCGAGACCTGGCCGAAGCCTGCGTCCCGCGCCAGCCGCGCCGCTGCCGCCTCGTGGTCCCGGTGCCGGTAGCCGTGGACGAAGACGATGGCGCAGGCCGAGAGCCCCGCCGCTCGCGCCTCGCCGAGCGCTTCCGCCAGATGCCTCGCGTCGAGCGGCACCTCCACCGTCCCGTCCGCCCGCACCCGCTCCCGCGCCTCGATGACCCGCGCATACAGCATCTCCGGCAGCACGATGTGCCGGTCGAAGAGCCGCGGCCGGTTCTGGTAGGCGATCCGGAGCTGGTCCCCGAGCCCCCGGGTGGTCACCAGCACCACCGGCTCGCCCTTGCGCTCGAGGAGGGCGTTGGTCGCCACCGTCGTCCCCATCTTGACGCTCGCCACCCGCGCCGCCGGGATCCGCGCCTCCGCCCCGAGCCCGAGGAACCCCCGGATCCCGTGCAGCGCCGCATCGGCATAGAGCTCCGGGTTCTCCGACAGCAGCTTCGCCCGGTGCAGCCCCCCGTCCGGATCCCGCGCGACGATGTCGGTGAAGGTCCCGCCCCGGTCGACCCAGAAATCCCACCCCCGCAACGCCCGCCCTCCGCCAATCCTTCCGGTCTTCATACGGCCTTGAAACCTGGAGAGCAGTCGTTTTTCCGCCCACAGGCGGAAAAACCAGCAAAGAAACCCTGCGCGCACCGCGCGCTCGATTTGGCCGCAAAGGCGGCCCGCGGCGGCACGCCGCGCCCAGGCCCGCGCGGCGGCCAATACGCAGGAAACGGATTGCCCGCCGCCGCCCCCGCATGACACCTGCGCATCCGAGGACAGCCCGCAGGAGCCGACGTGCCGCCACCGCAACGCGCCAGCCGCCCGATGACCGCGCTCGAATGGGCGATGCTGCTCGCCCTCGCGACGGTCTGGGGCGGATCGTTCTTCTTCAACGGCATCGCCGTCCGCGAGCTGCCGGTCTTCACCGTGGTCGTGTCCCGCGTCGCGCTCGCCGCCATCTTGCTCCTCGGCCTGCTGCGGCTCCGCGGCGAGCCGATGCCACGCGACCGGCGGGTCTGGGCCGCCTTCTTCGGCATGGGGCTTCTCAACAACGCCATCCCGTTCTCGCTCATCGCCTGGGGACAGACGCACATCGCCTCCGGCGTCGCCTCGATCCTGAACGCCGCGACCCCGCTTTTCACCGTCGTCCTCGCGCACGTCCTGACCAGCGACGAACGCATGACCGGCGGCCGGCTCGCCGGCGTGGCGATCGGCTTCGCCGGCGTCGCGGTGATGATCGGGCCGGACGCGCTCGCCGATCTCGGCGTACACCTTCTGGCGCAGCTCATGTGCCTCGCCGGGGCGCTCTCCTACGCCTTCGCCGGCATCTACGGGCGCCGGTTCCACGCCATGGGTGTCCCCCCGCTGGCCACCGCGACCGGCCAGGTCGTCGCCTCGAGCCTCATCCTGCTGCCGCTGGCCCTGGTCGTCGACCGTCCCTGGACGCTGCCGCCGCCGAGCCTCGCCACCCTCGGCGCGCTGGTCGGCGTGGCGGCGATCTCCACCGCGCTCGCCTACGTCCTCTACTTCCGCATCCTCGCCACCGCCGGTGCGACGAACCTGCTGCTCGTCACCTTCCTGATCCCGGTCAGCGCCATCCTCCTCGGCACCCTCTTCCTCGGCGAGGTCCTCCTGCCCCGCCATCTCGCCGGCATGGCCCTGATCGGCGCCGGCCTCGCCGCCATCGACGGCAGGCCGTGGCGAGCCACGATGTCGTGGCGTCAGCGGCCCTAGCGCGGTCAGCCTTCGCCCTCCCGGGAGACCAGGGGCATGGGTTGCGCGGCCCCGATGCAGGCCGTAAAATCAGGTTAACCCAAGGCCTTCCCCCTCTTCCCGCACCCCGGCGACAGCCGCCCCGACACCTGCTAACCTCTCGCCCATGTCGATCTGGACCCGCATCACCGAGGCGATTTCCGCCATCGTCGCCCGCGGCGGCAGCCTGCTCTCGCTCTTCGAGCGGCCGCAGGTCCGCCCCGAGCGCAGCGTCGCCTTCACCATCGCCGTCGTCAGCCTCGGCGCCAAGATGGCCAAGGCCGACGGCCTGGTGCGCCCCGCCGAGGTCGCCGCCTTCCGCCAGGTGTTCCAGATCGCCCCCGAGGACGAGGCCGCCGCCGCCCGGGTCTTCAACCTCGCGCGCCAGGACGTCGCCGGCTTCGACGCCTACGCCACCCGCATCGCCCGGATGTTCGAGGCCGAGCCGCAGGTGCTCGAGGACATCCTCGAGGGCCTCTTCCACATCGCCATGGCCGACGGCCGCTACCACGAGGGCGAGGAGGGCTTCCTCAACCGTGTCGCCGAGATCTTCGGCATCTCGGCCGCGGCCTTCGACTGCATCGAGGCCCGCCACCTCGCCGGCCGCGCCGGCGACCCCTGGCAGGTGCTCGGCGTGCCCCGCGACGCCGACCTCAAGGCGATCCGCGCCCGTTGGCGCGACCTCGTCCGCGCCAACCACCCCGACAAGATGATCGCCCGCGGCCTGCCCATCGAGACCGTGAACCTCGCCAATGCCCGCCTCGCCCAGATCAACGCCGCCTGGGAGGAAATCTCCGCCCGCCGCCAGGCCAGGATCTCCGCCACCGGCGCCTAGCGCGTGATGCCGCATTTCGATGTACTCGGGCGACCAGACTGGCCTGTTCCCGTTTGCAGACCGCCTGATGCCGAATCCGGTTGATCGCTTCGATCCCTTCGCCCGGAGCCTCGCACGCGGCGGCCGCCTTCACTTCGCGGGTTTGGGGTACACAAATCCGCGCGCGCCTGCCTGCCACTGGCAGGCGCGTTCCGCGCCACCTGGCAGGCGCGCGCGGATTACAAGCCGACGGATCTGCCCGACGCCCTTTCCCCTCCGCGCTCACGCGCTCCGGGGAACGAACCTGCGCGAGGCAGTGCCTCGCCAAGAGCAGGTTCGGTCCGCCGGCGACCGCTTCGACCGGACTCGGTATGATGCCATTTCCATCATGCCGTCTCCAAGCGGGCCGGGATTTCCCGCCGGATCCGAGTTAACACCCGTTAACGAGAGTGTTGTTGCAAATACTAGCCACCACCGACGGTCATCTCTCGGAAACCGGAATTGTATCTCGGCTCGATTTGACGTCATCGAATAGGGAACGGCGCGGAATTTACCTTTGTCACCAATCCTTTCGTTCACACTAACGCATATAAGCTTATCAATGTTTTTCAAATACATACCGATTTGTTCACGCGTGAACGCCTGCGCTTCTCAGCCCCCGCCGAAGGGCTGCGCCCCCGGTTCATGCGGTGCCGGGCTCATCTCGAGGTGCAGCCGCTCCCCGTCCCAGGGATGCGCCCGCGCCACCGCCTCGTCGATCTCCACCCCCAGCCCCGGCCCCTCCGGCGCCAGCACGTACCCCGCCTCCCACCGGAGCCCGCCGCCCACCAGCGCGCCGTGAAACCCGCCCCCCGTCCCGATCGTCTCCAGGATCAGGAAGTTCGGGATCGACAGCGCCAGCTGCACCGCCGCCGCCCAGGCGATCGGCCCCGCATAGAGATGCGGCGCCACCTGCACCCCGAACCCCTCCGCCAGCACCGCCACCTTCCGCGCCTCGAGCAGCCCCCCGACCCGCCCCAGGCTCGGCTGCAGCACCCCGACCCCGCCGGCCCGCAGCACCACCGCAAACTCCGCCTTCGTCGTCAGCCGCTCCCCCGCCGCGATCGGCACCGGCGACCGCCCCGCCACCCAGGCGAGGTCCAGCGGCAGGTCCGGCGGCACCGGCTCCTCGAACCACAGCGGCCCATAGGGCGCGATCCGCTCCGCCATCCGCACCGCCCCCGACGGCGTGAACTGCCCGTGCGTCCCGAAGAGCAGGTCCGCCCGGTCACCCACCGCCCCCCGGATCGCCCGGCAGAACGCCTCCGACCGCTCGAGATCGGCCAGCGTCGGCTGATGCCCGCCATGGATCGTGTAGGGCCCGGCAGGATCGAACTTCACCGCCGTGAACCCCATCCCCACCATCCGCGCCGCACACTCCGCCGACGCCTCCGGATCGTTGTAGAACCCCGCCGGATCCTGCCCGGGCTCCGGGTAGAGGTAGGTGTAGCTCCTGAGCCGCTCGCGCAGCCGCCCGCCCCAGAGTGCATGTATCGGCCGCCCCCGCGCCTTGCCGACGATGTCCCAGCAAGCGATCTCCAGCCCCGAGAACGCCCCCATCACCGTCGGGTCCGGCCGCTGGCTGAACCCTGCGGAGTAGACACGCCGGAACATCAGCTCGATGTTCTCCGGATTCTCCCCCGCCATGTGCCGCCCGAAGACGTCCTCGATCACCGCCCGCATCGCCGCCGGCCCGACGGTCGCGGCATAGACCTCGCCCCAGCCGACGATCCCGTCGTCGGTGGTGAGCTTCACGAAGATGAAATATCGCCCGCCGAATCCCGGCGGCGGGTTGCCGACCACAAGCACCTCGAGATCGCGCAGCTTCACGCCCCGTCTCCGAACACGATCACGTTCCGCCGCGCGCCCCCGGCCCGGGTCGCGGCGATCGCCTCGTTGATGTCCTCCAGGCGGAAGCGCCCCGAGACCAACTCCGCCAGCTTCAGCCGCCCCGCCCGCCACTGCCCGATCAGCCAGGGGATATCCCGCGCCGGCACGCTCTGGCCCATCCGCGACCCGAGGATCCGCTGGTTCATCGCCGCGAGCGTCGTCGGATCGTACCCGACCACCGTCCCTGACGCCGGCATCCCGACTACCACCAGCGCCCCGCCGGCCGCCAGATACCCGGCCGCCTCGCCGATCGCCGCCGGCGAGCCGACCGTCACGAAGGCGAAGTCGACCCCGGCCCCGCCGGTCAGATCCCGGATCGCAGCGCCCGCACCCTCCCCCGCCAGCACCCCGTCGCTGGCGCCGAAGATCTGCGCATCCTCGAGCTTGGCCGCGCTCACGTCCACCGCGACCACCCTCCCCGCCCCGGCCAGCACCGCGCCCTGTACCGCATTGAGCCCGACCCCACCGGCGCCGATGACCGCGACGCTCGCACCCGGCCGAACCCGGGCGGTGTTCACCACCGCACCGACCCCGGTCAGCACCCCGCAGGCGAGCAGGCACGCGAGCTCGGGCGCCATGTTCTCGGGCAGCGGCACGACCTGGCTCGCATCGACGACCACCGCTTCTGCGAACGCCGCGGTGTTCATGCCCTGCGCCACCGTCGCCCCCGCGGCATCGCGGAGCGGCGACGGCGCCGGATCCCAGGCATGGGCGCAGGACGTTGGCGCCCCTCCGGCGCAGGCCGGACACCGGCCGCACGACCGGATCAGCGTCACCAGCACCGGGTCGCCCGCGCCGAAGCCGCGCACCCCCGGCCCCACCGCCGTCACGCGCCCGGCTGCCTCATGCCCGTAGATCGCCGGCAGTGGCCCGTTCCAGGCGCCCGCGGCATAGGCGATATCCGAGTGGCAGATAGCGCAGGCATCGACGCGCACGCCGATCTGACCGGCCCCGGGCGGCGCAAGCGCCACCTCCTCGACCGACAGCGGCTCACCGAAGGCCCGGCAGACGGCAGCGCGCATGTCCGATCACTCCGTCGGGTCATTCCCTGCAAGGTTAGAAGAGGCATGGGCACAACGGCCCGTCAATCGCGACGTTCCGCCGCGCCGCTCATGGCGAAATTGTGCGCCGACGGCCCTCGCGGATCCCGCACCCATCCTGTAAAAGCCGGCAAACTCCGAACCCCGTGTGGAGGTCTGGCCATGAACATCCGCTCCCTTGCCACCGTGGCGCTCGTCGCGGTTCCGCTGTGCCAACCGTTCGCCGGCCCTGCGGGGGCCCAGTCCCAGGGCGGCCTGACCCTCGCCCAGGTCGAGCAGAAGTACTTCAACATGAGCCCCGTGCACATCAAGAAGTGCGACTACAACGGCGACGGCCTCTACAGCCGCGGCGAGCTGAACTGCGTCTCCGGAATCTACCGGGCGATGTATCTCGACCGCTGACTCGCGCCTTGCGATCCCAGGCGACGGCGGCCTAGGGTCGCCGGCAATGACCGCGCCGCGATTCATCCACCTGCGAGTTCACTCCGCCTATTCGCTCCTCGAAGGCGCGATTCAGGTAAAGGCGCTGCCCGGCCTCTGCACCAAGGCCGGCATGCCGGCGGTGGCCCTGACCGACACCGGCAACCTCTTCGCCGCGCTGGAATTCTCCGAAGGCATGGCAAAGGCCGGCCTCCAGCCAATCATGGGCTGTCAGCTCGCGGTCGCCTATGCCCCAGCAGCCCATCCCGGCGAGCGCGTCTCGGCACCACGCGACATGGTGCTGCTCGCCCAGGACGAGCGTGGCTTCGAGAGCCTGATGAAGCTCTCTTCGGTCAACTATCTCGACTGCGGCGCCGCTCTGCCCCATGTCCGCCTCGAGGCGCTCGCCGCGCACGCCCAGGGCCTGATCTGCCTGACCGGCGGCGCCGAAGGACCGCTCGGCACGCTCCTCAGCGAGGGCCATGCCGCCAAGGCCCGCGATCTCGCCGAGCGCCTGGCGGCGCTCTTTCCCGGTCGGCTCTACATCGAGATCCAGCGCCATCCGGGAAACGGCGCGTCGCGCACCCCGGCCGAAAAGGCGACCGAGCCGGGCCTCGTCGGCCTCGCCTACGACCTGGACCTGCCGCTCGTCGCCACCAACGACGTCCACTTCCCCGGCCGCGAGCTCTACGACGCCCACGACGCGCTGATCTGCATCGCCGACGGCGCCTATGTCGACCAGCAGCAGCCGCGCCGCCGCCTGACGCCGGAACACGGCTTCAAGACCCAGGACGAGATGGTGGCACTCTTCGCCGACCTGCCCGAGGCGGTGGAGAACACCGTCGAGATCGCCCGGCGCTGCGCCTGGCGCCCGCGCACCCGCAAGCCGATCCTGCCGCGCTTCGCCGACGACGAGGTCGAGGAGCTCCGTCGCCAGGCCCGCGCCGGCCTCGAAGCCCGCCTCGCCGTCATCCCGCACTCGGCCACGGTCGAGGAGTACCGCGAGCGACTCGACTTCGAGCTCGGCGTCATCGAGGGCATGGGCTTTCCAGGCTACTTCCTGATCGTCGCCGACTTCATCAAGTGGGCCAAGGAGCACTCGATCCCGGTCGGTCCCGGCCGCGGCTCCGGCGCTGGCTCGCTGGTCGCCTACGCGCTCACCATCACCGACCTCGACCCCCTGCGCTACGGCCTGCTCTTCGAGCGCTTCCTCAACCCCGACCGCATCTCGATGCCGGACTTCGACATCGACTTCTGCATGGACCGCCGCGAGGAGGTGATCGCCTACGTCCAGGAAAAGTACGGCCGCGACCGGGTCGCCCAGATCATCACCTTCGGTGCGCTCCTCTCCAAGGCCGCCGTCCGCGACGTCGGCCGCGTGCTGCAGATGCCCTACGGCCAGGTCGACCGCCTGTCGAAGCTCATCCCCGTCGAAGGCGTCAAGCCCGTGTCGATCGAAAAGGCGCTGGCCGACGAGCCGCGCCTGCGCGAGGAGGCCCGCCGCGAGCCGCAGGTCGCCCGCCTCCTCGAGATCGCCGGCGCCATCGAGGGCCTCCTGCGCAACGCCTCCACCCACGCCGCCGGCGTCGTCATCGGCGACCGGCCGCTGGTCGAGCTGGTGCCCCTCTACCGCGACCCGCGCTCGGAGACGCCGGCGACCCAGTACAACATGAAATGGGTCGAGCAGGCCGGCCTGGTGAAGTTCGACTTCCTCGGCCTCAAGACCCTCACCGTCGTCCAGAACGCCGTCGACCTCCTGAAGCTCCGCGGCATCGAAGTCGACATCGGCGCGATTCCCCTCGACGACGCGAAGACCTACGAGGTCTACGCCTCCGCCAACACTGTCGCGGTCTTCCAGGTGGAGTCGACGGGCATGCGCACGGCGCTCCGGCAGCTCAAGCCCACCTGCATCGAGGACATCATCGCGCTGGTGGCGCTCTACCGCCCCGGCCCGATGGAGAACATCCCGAAGTTCTGCAACGTCAAGAACGGCCGCGAGGAGCGCGAGAGCCTGCACGAAACCATCGACCCCATCCTCGACGAGACCCAGGGCATCATCGTCTACCAGGAGCAGGTGATGGAGATCGCCCGCAAGATGGCGGGCTACTCCCTCGGCGGCGCCGACCTCCTCCGCCGCGCCATGGGCAAGAAGATCCAGGCCGAGATGGATGCGCAGAAGCCGCTGTTCCTCGATGGCGCCAAGGCCAACGGTGTCTCCAAGGCCAAGGCCGAGGAGGTCTGGAACCTCCTCGACAAGTTCGCGAACTACGGCTTCAACAAGTCCCACGCTGCCGCCTACGCGGTGGTCAGCTATCAGACTGCCTGGCTCAAGGCCAACCATCCGGTCGAGTTCATGGCCGCGGTGATGAACTGCGACATCCACCTGACCGACAAGCTCGGCCCCTACAAGCAGGAGGTCGATCGCCTCGGCATCGAGACGGTGCCGCCTTGCGTCAACCGCTCCCAGGCGACGTTCAGCGTCGCCGAGGGGCGGATCGTCTATGCGCTCGGCGCCCTGAAAAACGTCGGCGTCGATGCCATGCGGCTCATCGTCGAGGCGCGTGAGGCCGGCGGGCGGTTCACCGGCCTCTTCGACTTCGCCGCCCGCGTCGACCTCCGCCGGTTGGGCAAGCGGGCGCTGGAGATGCTCGCCCGATCCGGTGCCCTCGACAGGCTCGATTCGAACCGCCGCAAGGTCTTCGAGAACCTCGAGGCGCTGATGGCATACTCGGGGGCTGCCCATGACGAGCGGGCCTCGGCGCAGGTCAGCCTGTTCGGCGAGGCGACCGACGCCCTGCCAGCGCCGCGTCTGACCCAGCCGGACGACTGGTCGCCGATGGAACGGCTGGCGCAGGAGCACCAGGCGATCGGATTCTACCTCTCCGGGCACCCCCTCGACGACTATGCGGGCGCGCTCCGCCGCGAGCGGGTGCTGACCCATGCGGAGCTGGTGCGCAAGGCCGCCGGCAGTTCGGCGGTCATCGCGCAGGTCGCGGGGACGATCGCGGCGGTCGACCAGCGCAAGTCGGCGCGGGGCAACCGGTTCGCGTTCGTGCGGCTCTCGGACCCGACCGGGCTCTACGAGGTCCGGATGTTCTCGGACGTGCTCGACGCGGCGCGCGATCACCTCGAGACGGGCAAGAGCGTGGTCCTGACCGTGGAGGCGAGCCTGGAGGGAGAGGAGCTGAAGCTCCTGGCCAAGATGGCGCAGCCGATCGACGTGGCGCTGGCGGGGGCGGCGAGCGCCGGGCTGCGGGTGTTCGTCGACGATGCCGCGGCGGCCCCGCGGCTGGCAACGCGCCTCGCAGCGGTGGCACGCGAGGCGGGGACGCGGCGGCGGGGGCCGGTGAATCTGATCCTGATGAACGCGGAATTGCCAGGCGAGGTCGAAATCGCGTTGCCCGAGCCCTACCCGATGACCCCACAGGTCATCGCGGCGCTCAAGACCCTGCCCGGGGTGGTTCACATCGAGGAGTTCTGAGAGGCGTCGCGCCGCAAGGGTGTTTACGTGTGAACGCGGGGGTGTTCACGCGTGAACATACTGAAAAGACAGGGATTCATCTTTAATAATTTTCGGTGAATCGCGTACGCGCGATGCGTCAGAACGAAAAAAGCCCCGCCGTTTCCGGCGGGGCTTTTGGCTGGCATGGCAGATGCGGTCAGGCCGCCTCAGCCTCGCCTTCGGCGGCGGCACGCGCGTGCTGACGCTCGCTCTCCTCGCGGCTGAGAGCGACGGAGGTGCGCACGCCGCGGCGAACGAACTCCATCATGCCCTTCACCGTGCGCTCGTTGGGGTCGATTCCCGCGCACATCAGCACTTCCCGGCCGTCGCGGGAGCGCGCCCAGCGGGCGATCACCTCGGAGCCGTTGCCGTACTTCTTGTCGTCGGCGATGGCATCATCCAGAGCCGCCAGGACGACTGCCGCGAACAGCTTTTGCGCCCGATTGCCCTGGTCGTTTGTGAACGCCAGTTCATCCACGTAATCGAACATTACGTTCAGTCCTTCCTCAGTCACTCTTTTTTCGGGCGTACTATGACGATCTCATGACGCAAGTGGTCTGCAATCTTCACAAGACCGACATGCGCCGACCGTATACCGGAGACCGTCCATATAGGGGGTAGCTCGCCCCAAATCAACAAATTCTCGCAGGTGCGGCAGAAGCTAGGGCGAGGACGCCGCCACGGCCTCCGGCGGCGGCGGCTTGTCGCTCCATTTCAGGCGCCGGTAGTCGAAGCCGGCCTCCAACGTCGGCTTGATCACCTGAAAATACGGCGAGAGGTCGAAGTCCCGCGGGGCATAGAGCGAATGATGGCGGATGTGCAGGATCTCGCTGCGATGCGTTCGCGCCAGCCGGTCGGCACGGAACTCGCGGGTGATCACCGGGAGAATCGGGTAGCGGATGCGCGCGAAGGCCTGGGCGATCAGCGAGGAGCAGATGGCCCGCGTCGGATCGCCGGAGCCGAAGGCCAGGAGCCGCCGGCGCCAACGCACCGGAACCGGCGGCGTCGGCAGGAAAAACCGCATCATGTCAGTGATGTTCTTCATGTCGTAACGCTTGCCGAGGCTGGCGACCATGAAGTCGATCAGCCGGGCCCGGTCCTGGGGGGTGAGCCCCGTGGGGCGGCAGATGCGGGTGTTGTAGAGCTCGTATTTCGACAGGGGCGCGGCGACGCAGCCCTCCCCGAGGTTGACCTCGATCAGGCTCAGCGGCTCGCCGTCCTGGGTGACCTGGCCGAGCGCGTTGCCGACGCAGAGGGCCGCATGCGACCAGGTGGATTGGGTGAGGTACTTGATCGCCACCGAAACCCGCGAATTGCCTTCGACCAGAAGCACGTCGCCGGGCTGGAGCGTCTTGCGCAATGCCGCGACATTGGCATGGGTGAAGGGGCGGGTGCCCGGGAGCTGCGCATCGAGCTTGCGGGCGAGATGGCGGCCCAAGCGATCCGCGAAGCTGTCGCGCGCCTCGGTCATCGTCCCGCGCCGCCTGCTTCGGTCCTCAGGGTCACCATCGACTCTCCCCTACCGCCTGCCGGCGACAGCTGGCCGCCCTGGCACCGTCGGGGACGGCCTCGGGCATCCTGCATCCAATTCGTGCCAGGGTCACCCTTGTCGGCACGATAGTGGTTTTCTCGGTGGAGCTTGGCGCGAAAACATCACGCAAGGGTGTACGCGCGGCGGTTTCGTGCTTGATTTGTGCTCGGGCGCTGTAACAAGCCCCACGACGGGGACGAACGGAGATCGAATGCGCCTGGCCGACGACAAGCCGCTCGATGACCTGCTGCGGGCGGCCAACCGAGGCGATACGCGCGCCTATGGGGATTTCCTGCGGGCGATCACCCCAGTGGTGCGGGGAATCGCCCGGGCCCGGGCCGGCGGACTCGGCGAAGACGTGACAGAGGACATCGTGCAGGAGACGCTGCTCGCCATCCACCAGAAGCGCCACACCTGGCGGGAGGACATGCCGGTGCGGCCGTGGCTCTACGCCATCGTCCGCTACAAGGTGGTGGACGCCTTCCGATCCCGCGGCCGCCGGGTGCAGGTGCCGATCGACGACTTCGCCGACGTGCTCCCCGCCGAGGCGGGACCCGACCCGACCGAGCGCAGCGACGCCGAGCGGGTGATCGGCGCGCTCGACCCGCGGTCGGCCCGCATCGTCCGGGCGATCGGGCTCGAGGGCGCGAGCATTGCGGAAACCTCGCAGGCGCTCCACATGACCGAGACGGCGGTGCGGGTGGCGCTGCACCGGGGGTTGAAGAAACTCGCGCAACTGCGCGAGAGGATGATAGAATGAGGACCGAAGATCTCATCCGGGCCATGGCGGCCGATACCGAGCGCCCGCGTCCCGTCGCGGCGGTGCTGGCGGCCGCACTCCTGCTCGCGGCAGTGGTGCTCGCGGCGATCTTCCTGCCGGTGATGGGTCCGCGGCCCGACCTCGGCATGGGGATGATGACCCCGGCGGTGGTTGTAAAGCAGGCGTTTCCGATGCTGGTTGCGCTCGGCGCCTTCGGGGCGGCGCTCCGGCTCGCGCGACCGGGATCCGGGGTGGGCGGCTGGGCGCTGGTGCTGCTCACGGTGCCGGTGATGCTCGGGATCGCAGTGGCGGCGACGATGGCGGCGATGCCCGAATCGGGCTGGATGCCGGCGATGCTCGGCCAGAGCAACGGCCAGTGCGTCAGCCTTATCACCCTGATGTCGCTGCCGTTCCTTGCGGTTTCGCTCTGGGCGCTGCGTGGCGGCGCCAGCACCCGGCCGACCATGAGCGGTGCGGTGGCCGGACTGCTGAGCGGCGGGGCGGCGGCGGTGGTCTATTCTTATCATTGCACCGAGGACAGCCCGCTCTTCTATTCGGTCTGGTACGTCCTGGCGATTCTGGTCGCCACGGGCTTGGGTGCGATGATCGGTTCGCGATTTTTGCGATGGTAGACGGCCGTTGGCGCAATCTATAGTTGCATAACCCGCCTCGGCCGGGCACCTGCGGCGCCGACACATGAGTTTTTCTTGCAAAAGCGGTCGCCTTGCGCCAAAACTCTCGCGCTGCGTTACGACAATCGACCCGCTGTCTCCTTAACTGGCCACGGTCCCTCGGTTATCCGCTGACTGCGCCAGGCCGCCGCACTACCGCGGGCGGCACCTACTAGAGGAGACCTCACGATGGCCAAGGGCACCGTGAAATGGTTCAACGCCACCAAGGGCTTCGGCTTCATCCAGCCCGAGGGCGGCAGCAAGGACGTCTTCGTCCACATCTCGGCGCTCGAGCGTGCCGGCATCACCCATCTCGACGATGGCCAGAAGGTCACCTTCGATCTCGAGACCGGCCGTGACGGCCGCCAGTCGGCCGCGAACCTCGCGCTCGCGAACTGAAGACTTCCACAACCGAAGGCAAGGCCGGCCTCGCGCCGGCCTTTTTCGTTGCAGCGCATCATAATACACTGACGGGCGAATCCGCCGCCCGACAGAGGGAGCCGTTCGCCGATGCTCTTCCGCGAGTACCCGCTCCTCAACACCCCGAACATCGTCATCGTCATCCTGCGCGCGGCCGCCGAAGGCCCGGCGACGCGCGACGGCTGTGTCGCGCGGCTGCAGGCGCTCCTCGACCAGGCCGACGAGCACCCGCCGTTCACGGCAGCCGACGTCGCCAGCCGGCTGGAGATGCTGATCCGGTATCTGACCGAGGCCCGGCTGCTGGCGCCGGGGGAGGCGGGCGTCTTCACCCTGACCGAGCGGGGCCGGGCGGCGCTCGACGCGCATCCGGCGGGGTTCGATACCGCCGATCTCATGGTCTATCCCGAATTCGCCCGCTACATCCGCGGCCTGCAGTTCCGCCGCGGGTCCCTCGACGCCCGCGCCGGGGGCTACGACCAGGGGTTCTATGCCTACTGGTCCGGCGAAACGCCCGCGGACAACCCCTACGGAACCGACAGTGCCGACCACCTCGCCTGGGAGAACGGCTGGTCCGAGGCGCTCGACGAGGACTTCCGCTGGACCGGCCCGCGATTCGCCCCGGAGGCGTGAGGGCCGGTCAGCCCGGCTCGCTCAGCGTGCAGGTGAGCGTGCCGTCGATCCCGGGGGCCTCGAACTGCGCCGTGTCGCCCTTGTTCCAGAACAGGTAGTCGCCGTCCGCCAGCGTCGCCGCATAGCGCGCCCCCGATGCGCTCACCGCCTGGGGCAGCACCGCCACCCGGTCGCGCCAGGCGAGGTAGACCGCCCCCGGGTCGGCGTTGACGAAGACCACGCCTACCACCGCGTCGAGGCCGGGGCATTCCGCCACGAACGGCCCTAGGCTCACTCCCGCCGCGTCGTCGGAGCGCGCGTCGGCATAGCTCTGCCGGAGCCCGGCGATGCGGCTGACGTACTCGGCCGCCACGCAGGTCCGCAGGTCGTCGGCCTTCCAGCAGTCGTCGCGGCCCTTCACCCAGCCGCGCTGGGTCGCCACCAGGATTTGCTTCTCCTCGGCGGTCATGTGCGGCCCCTCCGCCGCCAGGGCGTAGAGGCGCGCCACCTCGCGGTCGAGCGCGGCCAGCCCGGCATCGGCGCAGACGAGCGTCTCCGCCGAGCTCTCGGCCTTCGCGCAGTCGAAGCTCGGTCGCTCCTGGGCACCGGCCGCGCCCGCGGCCAGCATCAGCCCGGCGGCAGCGACGAGCCGCCTCATCCCAGCTTGTAGTCCCGGGTCGCCTCCGGGTCCTCCGTCGAGAACGGCAGCGCCATGAGCTCCTCCCACACCTCCTCGCCGATCGGGAACGAGGCCCAGTCCAGGGTATGGCGCACCCGCTCGGGCCTGGTCACCCCGCAGATCGTCGCGGCGATCCGCGAATCGCGCATCGAGAACTGCAGCGCCGCGGCCCCCGGCGGCACGCCGTGGCGCGCGCAGACCTCCTCGACCCGCTTGACCGGCGCCTTCATCGCCTCGGTCGGCTCCTGGTAGACGTATTTCGCGCTCGAAGCGCCCTTGGCCAGCGCGCCGCCGGCATAGGGCGCGGCGTTGAAGACCGCGATGCCGCGGGCCATCGCGAGCTCGATCATCGGCTCGGCGTTGCGGTTGACCAGCGTGTAGCGGTTGTGGGTGATGAGCACGTCGAAATCCCGCGCTTGCAGCATCGGCATCATCACGTCGATCCGCCCCGCCGCCAGCCCGACTGCGCGGCAGAGCCCCTCGTCCTTCATCCGGAAGAGCTCGTCGAGCGCCCCGCCCGGGCCGGTGACCTGCTCGAGGTCGTCGACGTATTCCGGGTCGTGCAGGTGCAGGATATCGACCCGCGGCAGCCCCAGGGCCTCGAGGCTCTCCTCCAGCGACCGCCGCGCCCGGGCCGCGTCGAAGCGCCCGGTCTCGGGATCGCGGTCGAGCTTGGTCGAGATGATCCGCCCCTCCGGCCAGCCCCCGAGCTCGCGCACCGCCTTGCCGACCCGCGCTTCGCTGCGTCCCATCCCGTAGAGCCGCGAGCTGTCGAGAAAGCCGTGCGGCTCGGCGAGCACCGCCTTGACCGTGTCGATCGCCCGCGACTCGTCGACGTCGTAGCCGTAGGTCTCCGGCATGCCGCCGATGCCCGAGGTTCCGAAAGCAATCTTCGGCACCCGGACCCCGGATCCGCCGACGGCCTGCAAGTCTTCCAGAACCGCTTCCGCCATCGCGCCCTCCCCGTCCCCGCGTTTCGCGGCACTATAACCACGCCGCTTCCGGCAGCACCACCCACCGGCTTGACTCGACTCCGACATGAGGAGAAACGTCGATCCGTCAAGGTTCCCGCCCTCACGGACGGGATGAAAAGGGAACGCGGTTCGGGAGATTCCCTAAGCCGCGGCTGCCCCCGCAACTGTAGGCGGCGAGCCTGCACCTCGGAATGCCACTGGGGAGACCCGGGAAGGCGAGGCGCATCGGCCCAGACCCGCGAGCCAGGAGACCTGCCCTGACACTCACCCAACCGACGCGCGGGGCGCGCGGAGGTGCGGTCTCCCGCAGCGGTGATCTGAAGATCGCTGTCGGACGCCGAGGGACCCCAGAGCCGACGACGCCAGGAAACGGCCCCGCCCGTGGGCCATTGGCCAAGGAGGCTTCATGCGCGCTCCATCGCTTGCAGGGTTCTTCGCGCTCGCCGCCGCTCCGGCGGCCGCTCAGACCATCGTCCTGCCCGACATCTACGTCTCCGCCAACCGCGCGCCCACCGCCGCCGCGGCGACCGGCTCCACGGTCTCGGTCCTCACCGAACCTCAGCTTCAGGAGGACGGCCGCCCGTTCATCCTCGACCAGATCGGCAGCCTTCCCGGCGTCACCGTCCAGCAGAACGGCCCCGCCGGCACCGTCTCCGGCTTCACCCTCCGCGGCGCCCCGCAGCAATACGTCCGCGTCCAGGTCGACGGCATCGAGATCTCCGACCCGACCGCGCCGCAGGTCACCCCCAGCCTCTCGAACCTTCTCACCGACGACGTCTCCCGCGTCGAGGTCCTCCAGGGCAGCCAGTCGGCGCTCTACGGCGGCCAGGCCGTCGCCGGTGTCATCGACATCACCTCGCCGCGCCCGACCGAGAACGGCATCGAGAACAGCCTCCTCCTCGAAGGCGGCAGCTACTCAACCTTCCGCGGCCGCTACACGCTCGCCGGCCGCGTCGACCGCGGCGACTTCGCCCTCACGATCGCCAACTACCAGTCCGACGGCTTCTCCGCCGCCGAGGAAGGCGACGGCAACACCGAGAAGGACGGCTACGACACCACCCGCATCTCGGCTACCGGCACCTTCTACGCCACCGACACCGTCTCGCTCTTCGGCTCCGCCTTTTGGCAGACCGAGGACGGCGACTTCGACGGCACACTCGCCGGCGTGCCCGTCGACGCCCCGAACACCTTCACCGCCGACAGCTGGGGCCTCCGCGCCGGCGCGAGCTTCACCGCCTTTGGCGCCCTCGAGAACACCGTCTCCGCGACCTGGTACAAGATCGACCGCACCCAGGACACGGTCGACCCGACTTTCGGTCCCTATAGTTTCAAGGCCGACGGCCAGCGCGCTCGGATCGATTACCTTGGCGCGTGGACCTTCTCCGACATGCTGACCATGCAGTTCGGCGGCGACTACACCCGGGAGACCACCGACACCAACTCCGCCGAGCAAGAGTCCAATTGGATCGCCGGCGCCTTCGTCCAGGCCGACTGGTCGCCCGTCGAGGCGCTCACCATCAACGCCGCGCTGCGCGACGACCACCATTCCGAATTCGGCGACTATCCGACCGGCCGCCTGACCGCCGCCTACGCGCTCCCGACCGCGACCGTGCTCCGCGCCTCGCTCGGCACCGGCTTCCGCGCCCCCTCGAACTACGAACTCTTCGACCCGTTCGGCGGCGACCCCGACTTCAAGCCTGAGACCAGCCGCAGTGCTGACGTCGGAGTCGAACAGGGCTTCTCCGGCGGCCGGGGCACGGTGACAGCCACCTACTTCTGGCTCCAGATCGATGACCTGATCGAGTACGATGATTCGACCGGTATCTACTTCCAGACCGGGGGCACCTCCGAAAGCCAGGGCCTCGAGCTCTCCGCCGCCTACGCTTTCACCGATGCTCTCACCCTCTCCGGCGCCTACACCTACACCGATGCCCGAAACCCCGACGGCAACCGCCGCGACCGCGTCCCCCTTCACGCCTTTAACATCAACCTCGACGGCACCGCCACGGACCGAATAACCCTCGGCCTCGGCCTGCGCTACGTCTCGGGCTACACGGACAGCATCGGTCCGCTGGACACCTGCTGCTTCGACGAGGACTACTGGCTCGCCAACGCCCGCGTCGCCTACGCGGTCACCGAGCAGGCGTCGCTCTACCTCCGCGCCGAGAACCTCTTCGACCAGGAGTACCAGACTGCCCGCGGCTACGGCACCTCCGACCAGGCGTTCTACTTCGGCATCACCGGCCGGTTCTGATGCGATCCGCCGCGCATCTCCTCGCCCTCCTCCTCCTCGCGGCCCTGCCGCGGGCGGCCCCGGCCGGGGAGCCGCCGGCGCGCGTCGTCTCGATCAACCTCTGCACCGACCAGTTGGCACTCCTCCTCGCCCGCCCGGGTCAGCTCGCGGCGGTCAGCCGCGTCGCCCACGACCCCGTCGCCTCCGCCCTCTGGCAGGAGGCGGCGGACCTGCCCACCGTGCCGCCCGACGCCGAGGCGATCGGCCGCCTCGACCCCGACCTCGTCCTCGCCGGCACCTGGGACCCGCCCGCGACGCTGGCGCTTCTCCGCCGGCTGGGCTACCGGGTCGAGACCTTCGGCCTCGAGAGCTCGTTCGATGACATCCGCGCCCACGTCACCCGCATGGGCGACCTCCTCGGCACCCCGGACCGCGCCGCAGCACTCCTCGCCGAGATGGACGCCGAGCTCGCCCGCCCGCTGCCGCCCGGCCCCCGGCCCCGCGCGGCGCTCTTCTACGCCAACGGCTACACCTCGGGCAGCGGCACCCTCGCCCACGAAATCCTCACCGCCGCCGGCTTCTCCAACATCGCCGCCGAGCGTGGCCTCATGGGCCTCGTCCGCCTGCCGCTCGAGGTCCTGGTGATGTCCGACCCGGACCTCCTCGTCACCGGCCAGGACTACGCGAGCCCCGCCCTCGCCCAGGGCATCCTCCGACACCCGGCCGCCCGGTCGCTCGCCGCCGGCCGCGCCGCGGTCACCGACAACCTCTGGGTCTGCGGCACCCCGCTCGCCGCCGAGGCCGTGGCGGCCCTGCGCGCCCAGCGCCCGTGATGGCCCACCGCGCGGTCTTCGCCGCTCTCGCCACCCTCGTCGCCGCGCTGTTTCTCGCCTCGCTCCTCACCGGTCCCGCGCACCTCGCCCCTGGCGCCAGCCTCGATGCGCTGCTGACCGGCCGCGACACCGCCACCGCGCTCGTCATGCGCGAGATCCGCCTGCCCCGCGCCCTCCTCGCGCTCCTCATCGGCGGCAGCCTCGGCCTCTCCGGCGCGGCGCTGCAGGGATACCTCCGCAACCCCCTGGCGGAGCCCGGCCTCCTCGGCATCTCCGGCGCCGCCGCCCTCGGCGCGGCGCTTGCACTCTACACCGGCCTCTCCGCCGCCTTCCCGCTGGCGCTCCCGCTCATGGCGCTGGCCGGCGCCGCCGCCGCCACCCTGCTCGTTCAGGCCCTCGCCGGCGCTGGCGGCGGATCGATCACCCTCATCCTCGCCGGCATCGCCGTCTCGAGCCTTGCCGCCGCCCTGACCTCGCTGGTCCTCAACCTCTCCCCCAACCCCTTCGCCGCCTCCGAGATCGTCTATTGGCTCCTCGGCTCCCTCGCCGACCGCTCGATGCTCCACGTCGCCCTCGCCGCGCCGTTCATCCTCGTCGGTTGCGCGCTCCTCCTCACCCTCGGCCGGGCGCTCGACGCCCTCACCCTCGGCGAGGACGCCGCCGCCTCGCTCGGAGTCACCCTGAACCGCACCCGGCTTCTCGCGGTAACCGGCACAGCGCTCGCCGTCGGCGCCGGCGTCGCCGTGGCCGGCGCCATCGGTTTCGTCGGCCTCGTCGTCCCGCACATGCTGCGCCCCGTCGTCGGCGCCCTGCCCTCGCGGCTCCTGCCCGCCTCCGCCCTCGGCGGCGCCGCCCTCGTCCTCGCCGCCGACCTCGCCGTCCGCCTGATCGCGCCCGACCGCGACCTCAAGCTCGGCGTCCTCACCGCGCTCGTGGGGGCGCCGTTCTTCCTCTGGCTGGTCTGGCGCAGCCGCAGGACGCTGACGTGACCCTCCTCGCCCTCGACGCCGTCACCGTCCGCCGCGGCCCCCGCACCATCCTCGACCAGGTCTCGGCCACCGTCGCGGCCGGCGAGCTCGTCGGCCTCCTCGGCCCGAACGGCGCCGGCAAGACCACGCTGATGCGCGCCGCCCTCGGGTTGCAGCCGGCGACCGGCGGCATCGCTTTCGGCGGCATCCCGCTCGCCATGCTGCCGCCGCGGCTTCGCGCGCTGCGTGCCGCCCACATCCCCCAGGACCGCAGCATCGCCTGGCCGCTGACCGTCGCCGCGCTCGTGGCACTCGGACGCATCCCCCACCGCGCGGCGGCGGCCGAGGACGCCGCCGCGATCGAGCGGGCGCTGGCGGCGATGGAACTCGCCCCGTTGCGCGACCGGCCCGCCACAGCTCTTTCCGGCGGCGAGCGCGCCCGCGTCCTCATCGCCCGGGCGCTGGCCCAGGAAGCGCCGCTGCTCATCGGCGACGAGCCGACCGCCGGTCTCGACCCGGCCCACGCCCTCGGCCTCATGTCCGCCTTCCGCGCCCTCGCCCGCGAAGGCCGCGGCGTCCTCGTATCCCTCCACGACCTCGGCCTCGCCGCCCGCTGGTGCGACCGCCTGATCCTCCTCGACCGGGGCCGCGTCGCCGCCGACGGCCCGCCGCTCGAGGTGCTGACCCCGTCCCGCCTGGCCGCGGTCTATGGCATCATCGCCCACCGCGCGACCGACGCTTCCGGCCCGATCCTGCAGCCCACAGGCCTGGCCTGACCGGACGCGAACCGATTCGAGGCGGTCAGTCCTCGAGGACGAAGGTCACCTTGATGTTGACCCGGTACTCGATGATCTGGCCGTCGCGGACCACCACCTTCTGCTCCTGCACCCAGGCGCCCTCGATGTTCTTCAGCGTCTTGGCCGCGCGGGCGATTCCCGCCTTCAGCGCTTCCTCGAAGCTGTTCGGCGATGACGAGGTGATCTCGGTGACACGTGCGACGCTCATGGTCGTCCTCCCCTTGCTTGCGGTCCGGGCAGTCTAGCGGATTAGCCCCGCGGCGGACACCGGGGGTCGCCCCCTTTTCGCCCGCGCGCCTCCGGCGTATGCGGTCGGACAGGAGGCCGCCATGCCCGACGACCCGTTGTCTGCCCCCGCCCCTTCGCTCGAGGACTTCGAGCGCCTCGCCCGCAGCGCCTTCCGGGCGCTGCCGGCGGACGTGCGCCGGGCCTGCGCGGACTTGCTCGTCCGGGTCGCCGACTTCGCCCCCGACGACGTACTCGTGGAGATGGGGCTCGAGGACCCCTTCGAGCTCACCGGCCTCTACGACGGCGTCGCCCTGACGGAGCGCTCGGTGATGGACCAGCCGCTGCGTCCCGACGCGGTCTGGCTCTATCGTCGGCCGATTCTCGAGGAATGGATCGACCGCGGCGACGTCGGCCTCGACAAGCTGGTCTCCCATGTGCTCGTCCACGAGATCGCCCATCACCTCGGCTGGTCGGACGAGGACATCCGGTCGGTGGACGACTGGACCTTGTGAAGAGGACGGCGTCCGACAAAACCATTGTCGCCGCGAGGCGGTTTTCCTAGAAGGTCGCACCCGCGCGCCCCGGACGGGCGCCCGAGACCCCGGGAGACCGACGTGAAGACAGCTCTGGACTTGTGGCTCGCCCTGGCGCTGGCGGTGACGCCGGCCGCGGCCTTCGCCCAGGGGCAGGTCCTGACCAAGGAGTACGACAACGGCGGCGTCTACGAGGGCACCTTCGTCGACGGTCGTCAGCAGGGACGCGGCACCTATCGGCTGCCGAACGGCTACGCGTACACCGGCGACTGGGTCGAGGGCCGCATCGAGGGCCAGGGCAAGGCCACCTTTCCCGACGGCTCGGTCTACGAGGGCAGCTTCGTCGCCGGCCAGCCCGAAGGAAAGGGTCGGATCACCTATCCGGACGGCGGCAGCTACGACGGCGACTGGCACGAGGGCCGCATCCATGGCGAGGGCACCGCGGTCTATCCCGACGGCACCCGCTACGTCGGCCAGTTCGCCGACGGCAAGCAGGACGGCCAGGGCACACTGACAGAGCCCGGCGGCCTTACCTACACCGGCGGCTGGACCGCCGGCGTCAAGACCGGCCAGGGGCGGATCACTTATCCCAATGGCGCCATCTACGAAGGCGACATGGCCGGCGGCGCGCCCGAGGGTACGGGCAAGCTGACGATGGCCGACGGCACCACCTATGAAGGCGCCTGGAAGGCCGGCAAGTTCGATGGCGAGGGCGTGCTGGAGCAGGCCAACGGCGACCGCTACGAGGGCGCCTTCGTCGAGGGCCGGCGCGAGGGTCTCGGCCGCGCCACCACCGCCGCCGGCGACGTCTACGAGGGCGGGTTCGTCGACGATCAACGCAGCGGTGCCGGAACGCTCACCACCGCAGACGGCTACAAGTACACCGGCGACTGGGCCGGCGGGGTCTTCGACGGCACGGGCAAGGCCACCTACCCCGACGGCTCCGTCTACGAGGGCGCGTTCAAGGCCGGACTCCCCGACGGAAGCGGCAAGATCGTCTATGCCGACGGGCGCAGCTTCGATGGCGACTGGGTCGCGGGCGCCATCTCCGGTCAGGGGGTGGCGACCTACGCCGACGGCCTGGTCTACGAGGGGACGTTCCACGAGGGCCGCAACGAGGGCAAGGGCAAGCTCACCGCCCCCGACGGCTACACCTACGAAGGCGACTGGGTGGACGGCCGGCGCCAGGGGCAGGCGGTGGCGGTCTATGCCGACGGCACCCGCTACGAAGGCAGCTTCGAGGCGGGCCAGCGTGCGGGCGCGGGCACCATGACGATGGCCGACGGATCGGTACTCGAGGGCACCTGGGCGAACGGGCTCCTGAACGGCGAGGGCAAGGCCACCTATCCCGACGGCTCGGTCTACGAGGGCGCCTTCGTCGATGGCCAGCGTCAGGGCCAGGGCAAGATGCAGCTCGCCAACGGCCAGACCTACGACGGCCTCTGGGAGGCGGGCCGCCCCGTCGGCGGCAGCGCCCCGGCGGTGCCGGAGACCGAGGCGACCCCGGCCGAGCCGGGCGGGCCCGGCGCGGCACCGACGCAGCCGGAAGACCCGAACGGATCCAACGGGTAGCGCACCGCCACGAGGCTCAGCCCGTCCGGCGGGCACACCGGTCCGCATTCCTTCCGGTCCCGCGCCGCCAGCGCCGCGCCCACCCGCTCCGGCGGCCAGGCCCCGACCCCGACCTTCGCCAGCGTCCCGACGATGCCCCGCACCTGGTTGTGCAGGAACGACCGCGCCCGAAGGTGGAAGCGGTACTCGACGCCGCCTGCCGCCGGCAGTTCCTCGATGTCGAGGACATCGAGGGTACGTACCGGGCTCTTCGCCTGGCAGGTCGACGAGCGGAAGGTGGTGAAGTCGTGCCGCCCGACGAGATGCGCGGCGCCTTGCCGCATCGCCTCCGCGTCGAGCGCCCGGGGCACCCGCCAGGCGAAGCCGCGGTCCTCGACCAGCGGCGCGCGGCGGGCGATGACCCGGAAGCGGTAGGCCCGCTCCACCGCGTCGAAGCGGGCGTGAAAATCATCCGCCACGGCGCCTGCCGCCACCACCGCCACCGGCGCCGGCCGCAGGTGGGCGTTGAGCGCCTCGGCCAGCCGCGTCGGATCCCAGGACCGCGCCAGATCGACGTGCGCTACCTGTCCGAGCGCGTGCACTCCGGCGTCAGTCCGACCGGCGCCCACGACCGGCGGCGCCTCGGGCGCGATCCGCGCCAGCGCCGCCTGCAGCGCGCCTTGGACGCTCGGATGCGCGTCCTGCCACTGCCAGCCGTGGAAGGGCCGTCCGTCGTACTCGATCTTGAGGGCATAGCGCGGCATGGGCTGCCCTAACGCGGCGGTCCGCCGTTGCCAAGCGTTGCGGGCGCTCGGCGGAGCGACTAGGTGTCAGGTCCCGCTAGGAGGCGAGAGGACCGAAAACGTGGCTTTGGGCGGCCTGACGCGGCGGATCGAGAGCGCGGTCACCGACATCGGCGGCGGGCTCTTCGACCCGTCGATCCGGCTCGGCGTCACCGGCCTCAGCCGCGCCGGCAAGACCGTCTTCATCACCTCGCTGGTCGCCAACCTCCTCGATCGCAGCCGCATGCCGCAGCTCCGCGCCGCCGCCGACGGCCGGATCCTCGCCGCCTACCTGCAGCCGCAGCCCGACCACACCATCCCACGGTTCGCCTACGAGGACCACCTCGACGCCCTCACCGGCCCCGACCCGCACTGGCCCGAGAGCACCCGCTCAATCTCCACCCTGCGCCTCTCCCTCCGGGTCGCCCCTGCCGGCTTCTTCGGCGGCATGACCGGGCCGCGCACCGTCCACCTCGACATCGTCGACTACCCCGGCGAGTGGCTCCTCGACCTGCCTTTGATGAACCAGACCTTCGAGGACTGGTCGCGCGCGGCCATCGCCACCGCCCGCACCCCGGCCAGCGCGCCCCACTCCGCCGCCTGGCTCGCCCGCCTCGAGGCAACCGACGCCGCGCAGGCGCTGACCGAGCCCACCGCCCGCGCGCTGGCCGCCGACTTCACCGCCTACCTCGCCGCCAGCCGCGCCGCCGGCCTCTCCAGCGTCGCCCCCGGCCGGTTCCTGATGCCCGGCGACCTCGAAGGCTCGCCGGCCCTCACCTTCTCGCCCCTCGAGAAGCCCGACCGCCGCCCCACCGACTCTCTCTGGCGCGCCTTCCAGACCCGCTTCGAGGCCTACAAGCGCGTCGTCGTCGGCCCGTTCTTCCGCAACCACTTCGCCCGCCTCGATCGCCAGGTCGTCCTCATCGACGCCCTCGGCGCCATCCACGACGGCCCCCGCGCCGTCGAGGATCTGCGCACCGCCATGGCCGAGATTCTCACGACGTTTCGCCCCGGTCCCCGCTCGTGGCTCGCGCCCTTCCTCGGCCGCCGCATCGACCGCATCCTCTTTGCCGCCACCAAGGCGGACCACCTCCACCACTCCCAGCACGGCAAGCTCGCCGCCATCGCCCAGGCGCTGGTCCGCGACGCCCGCGCCCGCGCCGAGTTCACCGGGGCCACCACCCGCGCGCTCTCCATCGCCAGCCTCCGCGCCACCGTCGAGCAGACCGTGACCCGCGACGGCCGCGAGATCGACGTCGTCCGCGGCCGCCTGATCGACACCGGCGCCGAGGCCGCCCTCTTTCCCGGCAACCTCCCCGAGGATCCGGCCCACCTCCTCGCCCCCGCCCGCCAGGGCGCCGGCGACTGGTCCGACGCCGCCTACCGCGTCACCCGCTTCGCCCCGCCGCTCCTCCGGACCGCCGCCGGCGGGCTGCCGCACATCCGCCTCGACCGCGCCGCCGAGTTCCTGATCGGAGACCGCCTGTGAGCCGCCCCGACGATCCCTTCGTGATCCCCGCGGGCGAGCTCGAGGCCACGGCCGCCACCCCGGAGGACGCCCCGCCGCCGCCCGACGAAGAGCCCCACGGCGAGGCGATGCTCCAGGTCACGCGCCTCGCCGCCCGCCGGCGCCGCGGCGGCAGCCTGTTCTGGACCGTCGCCGGCACCCTGCTGTCGCTGGTGATCTCGGTGGCCGCCTACGACTACCTGACCTCGCTCCTCGCCCGCTACCCGCTCCTCGGCATGATCGCCCTGGCGCTCACCGCCCTCCTCGCCCTGATCGTCTTCTTCCAGCTTCTCCGCGAGCTCTGGGCCTTCCGCCGCCTCGCCCGCATCGACAGCTTCCGCGCCGATGCCGTGGCCGTCCACGCCACCGCCGACCTCGCCGCCGCCCGGGCCCTCTCCGAGCGCCTCGCCGGCTTCTACGGCGGCCGTGCCGAGCTCCGCTGGGGCCGCGCCAGCCTCGAGGAGCAGCGCGACGACGTCCTCGACGCCGACGCCCTCCTCGAGCTCACCGAACGCAGCCTGCTCGCCCCCCTCGACGCCGAGGCCCGCCGCGAGATCGAGATGGCGAGCCGCACCGTCGCCGGCGCCACCGCCATCATCCCGCTGGCCCTCGTCGACGTCCTCGCCGCGCTGAGCCAGAACCTGCGGATGATCCGCCGCATCGCCCAGGTCTACGGGGCGCACGCCGGCTTTTTCGGCTCGTGGCGGCTCCTGCGCTCGGTCGCCACGCATCTCCTCGCCACCGGCATCGTCTCCGTCGGCGACGACCTCGTCGGCTCGGTCGCCGGCGGCCACATCCTCGCCCGGGTCTCCCGCCGCTTCGGCGAGGGCGTCATCAACGGTGCGCTGACCGCCCGCGTCGGCATCGCCGCCATGGACGTCTGCCGCCCGCTGCCCTTCGCCGCCCTCCCCCGGCCCAAGGTCTCCAACATCATCGGCCGCTCGCTGACCGGGCTGTTCGGCAAGGACTAGTTTGGCCCGGATTGGAACGCTCACGGGGCCACCGCGTGAGTCACCGGAGAAAGGAGCGTTCCCTTGGACTGGTCGTCGATGTTCTTTCAAAGCTGGAGCGACATGCTGCGCACGGTCATCGTGGGCACGCTGGCGTACACGCTGCTCATCCTCTTCCTGCGCATCTCAGGCAAGCGCACGCTGGCCAAGCTCAACGCCTTCGACCTGATCGTGACCGTCGCCCTCGGCTCGACCCTAGCGACGATTATCCTTTCGGACGACGTCGCCCTCGCCGAAGGCATCACCGCGCTGCTCCTGCTCATCGCGCTCCAGTACGTCGTCACCTTCCTCTCGGTCCGCTCGCAGCGCTTTGCCCGTCTCGTCCGCTCCGAGCCGACGCTGCTGCTCCGGGACGGCGCGTACTGCCGCGAGGCGATGCGCCACACCCGCGTGACCAAGGAAGAGATCGAGACCGTGCTCCGCACCAACGGCATGCAGGAGCCCGCACAGGCCGACGCGGTGATCCTGGAAACGGACGGATCGTTCTCGGTGATCGGCGGCGCGCCGCAGTCCGGCGGCAAGGCCAAGGCCGGGACCTGACCTGCCGCGTCAAGTTCCCGATTGAAGCCTCCCGCCCCCGGCGCTATATCCCGCCCCCATGGCTCGGGCCCTCGGCATCATCCGAATTATCGTCCCGGCGCTCTGATCCTCAGGGCCGCCGGGTCCCGGCGCGTGCGCCACCTCCCTTTCCGCCGACGACGGACGCCCCCGATGACCACCGAAACCCTCGACTACAAAGACACGCTCTTCCTGCCGAAGACCGACTTTCCGATGCGCGCCGGCCTCCCCGCACGCGAGCCCGACTGGCTCGCCCGCTGGCAGCGCCTCGACGTCTATCACCGCCTGCGTTCCACCGCCGCCGGCCGCCCGCCGTTCGAGCTCCACGACGGCCCGCCCTATGCCAACGGCAACCTCCACATCGGCCACGCGCTCAACAAGATCCTCAAGGACTTCGTGGTCCGCTCCCAGCAGATGATGGGCCACGACAGCCGCTACGTCCCCGGCTGGGACTGCCACGGCCTGCCGATCGAGTGGAAGATCGAGGAGCAGTACCGGGCAAAGGGCAAGAACAAGGACGACGTGCCGGTCAACGACTTCCGCGCCGAGTGCCGCCGCTTCGCCGACCACTGGATCGGCGTCCAGCGCGAGGAGTTCAAGCGCCTCGGCGTCACCGGCGATTGGGAAAATCCCTACCTCACCATGGACTTCCACGCCGAAGCCGTGATCGCGGACGAGTTCATGAAGTTCGTGATGAACGGCGCCCTCTACCTCGGCTCCAAGCCCGTCATGTGGTCCCCGGTCGAGAAGACCGCCCTTGCCGAGGCCGAGGTCGAGTACCGCGACCACCAGAGCCACACGATCTGGGTGAAGTTCCCGGTCGCCTCCGGCTCCGACACCCTGCGCGGCTCGACGGTGGTCATCTGGACCACCACGCCCTGGACCATCCCTTCAAACCGCGGCGTCGCCTTCAACCCGTCGATCGCCTACGGCGTCTACGAGATCACCGGCCGCCCGGAGGAATGCTGGGCCCGGATCGGCGACCGGTACCTCCTCGCCGACGCACTGGCCGAGAGCGTGCTCAAGCAAGCGCGCCTCGAGCCCGGCATGTACCGCCGCCTCCGCGACGTGCCGGTGGATGAGCTCAAGGGCGTGGTCTGCGCCCACCCGCTCGCCAAGCTCGACCCCCATTGGGACTACGAGGTCCCGGTCCTCCCCGGCGACTTCGTCACCGACGATGCCGGCACCGGCTTCGTCCACATGGCCCCCTCCCATGGCGCCGACGACTACGAGCTCTTCGTGAAGAACGGCCTCGTCGACCGCATGACCCACAACGTGCTCGAGGACTCGTCCTTCCGTCCGGACCTGCCGTTCTTCGGCGGGCTCACCATTTTCGACGGCAAGGGCAAGGAAGGCCCCGCCAACCGCGCCGTCATCGACAAGCTGGTCGAGGCCGGCGCGCTCCTCGCCCGCGGCCGCCTCACCCACAGCTACCCGCACTCCTGGCGCTCCAAGGCCCCGGTCATCTACCGCAACACCCCCCAGTGGTTCGTCGCCATCGACAAGCAGCTGGACGACGGCATGGGGATGTACGGCGACACCATCCGCCAGCGGGCGCTGACCTCCATCGACACGCTGGTGAACTGGACGCCGGTCTCCGGCCGCAACCGCCTGCACTCGATGATGGAGACCCGGCCCGACTGGGTGCTCTCCCGCCAGCGCGCCTGGGGCGTGCCGCTGACCTGCTTCGTCAAGCGACACGACGACGGCACCGCCGAGATCCTCCGCGACCCCGCCGTCAACGCCCGGATCAAGGCAGCCTTCGAGACCGAGGGTGCGGACGCCTGGTTCGACGACGGCGCCAAGGCCCGGTTCCTGGCCAACGACCACCCGCACGAGGCCTGGGAGAAGGTCACCGACATCCTCGACGTCTGGTTCGATAGCGGCTCCACCCACGCCTTCGTGCTGCGCGACCGCCCCGACGGCATCTGGCCGGCCTCGATCTATCTCGAGGGCACCGACCAGCACCGCGGCTGGTTCCACTCGTCGATGCTGCAGGCCTGCGGCACCCGCGGCCGCGCGCCCTACGAGGGCGTCATCACCCACGGCTTCACGCTCGACGAGAACGGCATGAAGATGTCGAAGTCGGCCGGCAACTCCACCGCGCCCCAGGACGTGGTCAAGCAGTACGGCGCCGACATCCTCCGCCTCTGGGTCGCCCAGACCGACTACGCCGTCGACCAGCGCATCGGTCCGGAGATCCTCAAGGGCACCGCCGACAGCTACCGGCGCCTGCGCAACACGCTGCGATTCCTCCTCGGTGCGCTCGACGGCTTCACCGAGGCCGAGCGCATCGCGCCGGCGGAGATGCCCGAGCTCGAGCGCTGGGTCCTCCACCGCCTCGCCGAACTCGACCGCACCGTCCGCGACGGCTACACCGCCTTCGACTTCCAGCACGTCTTCCAGCAGCTCTTCCACTTCTGCACGGTCGAGCTCTCGGCGCTCTACTTCGACATCCGCAAGGACGCCCTCTACTGCGACGCCGCGACGAGCCGGCGCCGCCGCGCAGCCCGCACCGTCCTCGACCTCCTGTTCCACCGGCTCACCACCTGGCTGGCGCCGCTCCTGGTCTTCACCATGGAGGAGGTCTGGCTCGAGCGCTTCCCCGGCGAGGACAGCTCCGTCCACCTCCGGGACTTCCCCGAGACCCCGCCCGAATGGCTCGACCCGGCCCTGGCGCAGAAGTGGGACGCCATCCGCCGCGCCCGCCGCGTCGTCACCGGCGCCCTCGAGCTCGAACGCCGCGACAAGCGCATCGGCGCCAGCCTCGAGGCCGCCCCCGAGGTCTGGGTCGCCGACGAGGCCCTGCGCGCCGCGCTGGCCTCCGTCGACTTCGCCGACGTCTGCATCACCTCGGACCTCGTCCTCACCGACGCCCCGGGCCCGGACGCCTTCACCCTCGACGACGTCCCCGGCATCTCCGTCGTCCCGACGCTCGCCGAGGGCCAGAAATGCGCCCGCTGCTGGAAGGTCCTCCCCGACACCGGCACCCACAGCCACCCCGGCGTCTGCGCCCGCTGCGACGGGGCGCTCGGCTAAGTCGGCCGTTAACGAGTCAAACCTGACTCTCTTGCTTGGTACATGCGTTGTACATGCAATGTACATGCGTTGTACGTCGAAGGAATCGCCGTAAACCTTTGTCCCTGCACGCCTCAGCGCGCCTCCGGAACCGCCCCCGACTCCGCCCGCCGCCGCACCGGCAACACCTGCATCACGATCCCCACGACCAGCAGCCACAGGCTCGTCGCCGCCAGCCCGAACTTGACCCACCCCGGCGGGTTGAAGCCCTCCCAGACCGACCACCCCGCGAAGACCAGCCAGGCGACGCAGACCGCCAGCGTCGCCGGCCGCCAGCGCTCCGTCCGCACCGGATGCACGAACCTCAGCCAGGTGAACTGCGCCAGCCCCAGCGCCAGGACGATCGCCAGCGTCACCCAGGTCGGCGGATCGAAGGTCAGCAGAACGATCAGCAGCATCTGGAACGCCGCCGGGAATCCCATGAAGCAGTTGTCCTCGCCCTTCATCCGCACGTCGGCGAAGTAGACGACCCCGGTCATCGCGATGAACAGCGCCGCGATCAGCCCCCAGGGCGACGGCAGAAGCGGCGCGTAGATCAGCGCATACGCGGGGATGAACACGTAGGTGAGGTAGTCGACCACCAGATCCAGCACCACGCCATCCCAGTTCGCGGCATTGCGCTTGATGTCGACCTTCCGCGCCAGCGGCCCGTCGATCCCGTCGACGATGAGCGCAACCCCAAGCCAGAAGAACATCAGCCGCCACTCGTCCCGTGTCGCCGCAACCAGCCCCATAAGCGCCAAGGCAGCGCCGGAGCTGGTCAGAAGGTGCACGGCGAAGGCTGCGGGTTTCGTCCTCATTCCGCTCGGAATAGGCGGAATGGCGCCGGACATAAACCCTCATTCAGACAGGCGGCAGCAGCTTCTCCACCCGCGCCTCGACCGCACCCGCATCGAACCCGAGCGCGGCCTCTGGCCCATCGATCTCACGCAGCCCCGCGAGGGGCAGCCCGAGCGCGTCCTCGATCCGCCGCCGCCCGGCCGCGGTGCCCGCTTCGGCCAGCGTGAAGGAGACGGCGGCATGGGCCCGCGCATGCGCCCCGCAGGCCAGCCAGGCGAGATAGAAGAGCCCGTACCGCACCTCCGGCGCCAGCGCCTGGGCCAGCCTGCCGCCGAGTCGTTCGACCACCGCAGGCGGCAGGCCGAGGCTTGCGGCGCGCGCCAGCGGCGCCACCGGCGCGGCGATGCCCGCGAGCGCTCGCGCCGACGCCGCCAGCCGGTGCGAGGCCAGAAGCTGCAGCAGAGTCTGCGGCAGGAAGTAGTCCCGCCCGGCCGACTCATAGGAGGCGAACTGCCGTCGCGGGTCGCGGAAGAGATGGAGGTGCCGCCCCGGCAGCGCCCGGGCCATCGCCCCGACCTGCAGCCCCGAGCGGCAGAACCCGAACATCCCCGCCCGCCCTGCCGCCGCCGCCACGCGCTCGCCGGCCCGCAGATACGCGGCTCCGGCCGGGCTCAGGTCGTTCAGCACGTCATGCACTGCGAACCGCGGCCGGTAGAGCTCCCGCAGGGTCCGCCCCGTCTCGGGATCCTCCCGCAGGTAGGCCGCCCAGTACCCGCCCTCGATCCGCTCGTGCCCCAGCCCGGTCCGGCTCGCCTCGTAGCCGCGCAGCGATCGGTCGATGCCGCGTCGCGACGCCAACCCGCCGTGGAACGGCTCGTAGAACATCAGGTACCGCGGATCCGCGGCGAACAGCGACGCGAGATAGGTCGAGCCGGTGCGGAACATGGAGTGGAGAAAGACGGACTCGCCGGTCATCCGAACGTCCCGCGGCAGCTCCCCGCCGCCTCTCTCCCACGAAGCCGGGACCCGATCAAGCCGGTCGCTTGCCCCCGCGCGCCGGTTGCCCCATGCTCGCCCGAAACCCTCAACGGCAGACGGTGCGCCCGATGCGACCCCTGATCCACGCCCTCCTCCTGGCCGCGGCCGTCGCGCTGCCCGCCGCCGCGGCCGACCTGCCCGACCTCGGCGGCCGCGAGGTCGCGGTGGCGACCGAGAACGCCTACCCGCCGCTGCAGTTCGTCGACCCGAAGACCGGCGAGGCCATCGGCTGGGAGTACGACGCTCTCGCCGAGATGGCGGAGCGGCTGAACTTCACCCCGGTCGTCGTCAACATGAGCTGGGACGCGATGATCCCGGCCGTCTCCGAGGGACAGGCGGACATGGGCATGACCGGCATCACCATCCGCGACGACCGCAAGGAGAAGGTCGACTTCTCCGACCCCTACATGCATTCCGAGATGCGGATGCTGGTCCGCGCCGACGAGGACCGTTTCGCCGACGCCGAGAGCTTCGCCGCGATGGAGGACGGCCTGATCGGCAGCCAGGCCGGCGTCACCCCGTTCTACGTCGCGGTCTACGACGTCCTCGACGGCGACGAGGCCAACCCGCGGATCAAGCTCTTCGAGACCATCGGCACCGCCGTCCAGGCGCTCCGCGCCGGCGACGTCGATCTCGTCCTCGTCGACAGCACCGGCGGCGAGGGCTACGTCCGCGCCAACCCCGACACCTTCAAGATCGTCGGCGAGCCCCTCGGCGCCGAGGAGTTCGGCTTCATCTTTCCCAAGGGCTCCGACCTCGTCGCCCCGATCAACGCCGCGATCGCGTCAATGCAGGCCGACGGCACCATCGAGGCGCTGAACACCAAGTGGTTCGTCGACTACCAGATGGGGCAGTAGCCCCCGACGCCGCCGCGCCGCCTGCCCACCGGCGGGAGGGCGAGTTCCCCTGGTGGCTGGTGGCGGCGGTCCTCCTCGCCGCCTGGCTCCTCGTCTCGATCCTGACCAGCGAGGTCTACGGCCAGATCCTGGCGATCCTCCTCAAGGGCCTCGCCGTCACCGCCTTCGTCACCGTCACCGCCTTCACGCTCGCCGCCGCCCTCGGGCTCCTCCTCGCCACCTGCGTCCTCTCCAACTCGGTCGTCCTGCGCCAGACCGCACGCTTCTACATCGAGATCATGCGCGGCGTGCCGATCCTGGTCCTGCTCTTCTACGTCGCCTTCGTCGCCACCCCAGCGCTCGTCGCCGGCTGGAACGCCATCGCCGATCCCCTCGGCCTCCCCGCCACCCAGACCCGCGACGTGTCGCTGATGTGGCGGGCGATCATCGCGCTGATGCTCGGCTACGCCGCCTTCATCGCCGAGGTCTTCCGCGCCGGGATCCAGTCCGTCGAGCTTGGCCAGATCGAGGCTGCCAAGGCCCTCGGCCTCACCCCGTGGCAGCGCTTCCGCCTGGTCGTCTTCCCCCAGGCGATCCGCACCATCCTGCCGCCCTTCGGCAACGACTTCATCGCGATGATCAAGGACAGCGCGCTGGTCTCCGTCCTCGGCGTCGCCGACATCACCCAGCTCGGCAAGGTCTACGCCGCGGGCTCCTTCCGCTTCTTCGAGACCTACAACGTCGTGGCCTTCCTCTACCTCACCATGACCGTCGGCCTCTCCCTCGCCCTGCGTGCCCTCGAACGCCGCCTGCGACAGCTTCACGACTAGCTCGACTGTAATGGCAGATTCTGATACGATCCGCCATGAACGGAGCGTACTCATGCCCAATATTCACCTGACTCCGCAGATGCAGGAGTTTGCCGAGCGCGAAATCGCCACCGGCGCCTACGCCAACATGAGCGAAGTCGTCCGCGCCGGCATGCGCAAGCTGATGGAAGAACGCGGCGCTGCGGCGTTCGAGGCGCTGAAGCGGGACCTCAACGTCGCCGCGGACGAACTCGAACGCGGCGGGGGCGTGCCGTTCGATCCGCGCGCCTACGAGCCTGACGCCTTCGAGTAGCGCCCGTGCCCTATCGGCTCTCGACGGCCGCGCAAGTCGACCTAGACGGCATCCGCGCCTACACCGTCGAGCGGTGGGGGCGCACCCAGTGGCTGGCCTACTATCGCGAACTCGCCCGGACATTCGAGCGGATTTCCCGCGAGCCGCACAGCGGCCGCCGACGCGACCGCTTCCGGCCGGGCATGCGCTCGGTCCCTTGCCGGTCGCACATCATCTTCTACGTCGAGCGCGGCAGCTCCATCGGCATCGTGCGGATCCTGCACGCGCGCCAGAACGCCGCCGCGCTGCGCTGGGACGAGCGCGCTTGAGCTACCGCTCGGTGAACTTCAGCTCGATCCGCCGGTTGCGCGCCAGCGCCTCCGGGCTATCCCCCGGATCGACCGGCTGGTACTCGCCGAAGCCGGTCGCCGCCAGCCGCTCCGGCGGGATGCCCTGCACCTGCGACATGTAGCGCACAACCGACAACGCCCGCGCCTCGGAGAGCTCCCAGTTGTCGGCGAAGGGACTTGTCGGGCTCACCGGCGTCTTGTCGGTGTGCCCGTCCACCCGCAGGATCCAGTTGATGTCCTCCGGGATCTCGTCCGCGATTTCGCGGATCACCGCCGCCACCCGCGCCACCTGCGCCTGACCGGCAGCCCCGAGCGTCGCCGAGCCCGGCGCGAACAGCACCTCGGACGGGAAGACGAAGCGGTCGCCCACCACCTGCACCCCCTCGCGGTCGCCAAGGATCTCGCGCATGCGCCCGAAGAACTCCGAGCGGTACCGCGTCAGGTCCTTCGCCTCCGCCGCCAGCCGCTCCTTCTCCTTCGCCTCCAGCTCCGCTCGCCGCCGCTCGGCGATCGCCACCCGCGCCAGCGCCGCGTTGAGGTTCTGCCCCAGCTTGTCGATCTGCACTTGGGCGGCGACGTCCTCGGCCTCGGCGCTGTCGAGCAACCCCTGCAACTCGTTGAGCTGCTGGCGCAACTGCGCGGTCTGCTGGTTGAGGAGCGCCACCTGACGCTGCCCCTCCGCCGAGATCTGCTTCTGGTCCGCCAGCAGCGCATTGGCCTGTGCCAGCTCCGCGGCCTTCTTCTCGGCATCGCTCAACGCCGTCTCGCGGTCGCCCTGCAGCGCCTTCTTCGCCGCCTCCGCCGCGGCGAGCAGGGTCAGGGTCTCCTCGGCCCGCTTCCGCTCCGCCTCGAGGTTCATCGTCATCGCCGTCAGCTCGGCATCGGAGTCCTTCAGCTTCTGGCGCAACGCCTCCGCGGCGGCCGCCTCCACCAGCCGCGCCGCCTCGGCGTCGTCGATCCTCTTGCTCTGCTCCGCCGCCAGCCGACCCGCCGCCTCGAGCTGCTGCTTCTGATCCTCGGTCAGCCCCTCAGCCGCCGCCAGCTTCTGCGCCCGCTCGTCGGCAAGCGCCAGCGCCGCCGCGAGCTTGCCCGCCTGCTCCTCGGTCAGCCTGGCCGCATCCGCCAGCTGGGCCTGCTGCTCCGCAGTCTGCGACTCCGCTGCCTGGAGCTTCGTCGCCTGCTCGGCGGCGTCGGCGCGCACCGAGGCCAGCAGCGCCTCCAGCGCCTCGCGCCGGGCCGCGGCCAGCCGCGCCGCCTCGGCGCTGGCGTCGAGCTCGCTCCGGCTCTGCGCCAGGGAGGCCTCCAGCGCCGCGTTGGCGTCCGTCTTTTGCTTGGCTTCGTCCTGCGCCGCCGCGAGCTGTCCGCCGAGGTCGGTGTTGCGCGCGATCAGGCTCGCCACCTGGCTCTCGAAGTCGGCGATGCGCGCCTGGGCGGCGGCATTCTGGTTGGCGAGGTCGTCGACTTGGGCCTGCGCCGCGTCGCGCTCGCCGGTGAGCGTGGTGACCAGCGCCTCCTGCCGGTCGGCGCGGCTCCGCTCCATCCCCAGCGCGTCCGCAAGGTTCGCCACCTGCACCGACAGCTCCTCGAGCTGCTCCCCCTGCCCGGTGATGGTGTCGCGCAGGACGAACTGCACGATCATGAAGATCGACAGCACGAAGAACAGCACCAGGATCAGCGCCGTCATCGCGTCGACGAACCCCGGCCAGATGGTGGCGTGGAAACGGGCGCCGCGGCGGTTCAGGGCCATTTACTCGCTACCTTCCGTCAATACCTCGCCCGGCTGGCGATCCCGCGCAGCGCCTCTGTCAGCCCGGCGATGTCCTGCCGGATCTCCGTCACCAGATCCTGCCGGCCGGCGGCGAGGTCCTCGAGGATCCGCAGTACCTGCGTATCGATCGAGCGCAGCCGCGCCCGCGCCTCGGCGTCGAGCCCGCCGCCGCCCTCCTCCTCTCGTGAGGCGAGGAGGGCCGCGATCCGCTCCTGACTCGCCGCCAGCCGGTCCTGCCCGGACGCCAGCCGGTCGAGCACGCCGCGGTCACTCATCTCCTGCCGCGGCGCGGCGAGGAGCTGCATCAGCTCCAGCATCCGCTTCTCGGTCTCGGCGCTGCGATGCGCCCCCTGCTCCACCGCGTCGCGGAGCGAGTCGATGTGTTCGGCGGTCTGGCCGATCACCGTCAGCACGTTCGCCGCAGTCAGCGCCTCCTCCGGGTCGACGCCGGTTACCCCGAGCTTGGTGATCGAGGAGAGCCATTCCTCGAGCTCGCGGTAGAAGCGGTTTTGCGCATGGCTCGCGAAGAGCTCCAGCAGGCCGACCACCAGCGAGCCGGCGAGACCGATCAGCGACGAGGCGAAGGCGGTGCCCATGCCGCCGAGCTGGCCCTCGAGCCCGCTCATCAGGTTGTCGAAGACCTCCATCGCCGCCTGCCCCTCCTTCGGAGCCAGCGAGCGGATGGTGTCGACGACGGCGGGAACCACCGTGGCGAGGCCATAGAAGGTGCCGAGAAGGCCGAGAAAGATCAGCAGGTTGATCAGGTACCGCGTCAGGTCCCGCTGTTCCTCGATGCGGGTCCCGACCGAGTCGAGGATCGACCGCGTCGAGCTCGAGGTCAGCCCCCGCCGCGCCGCCCGCCCCGATAACATCGCCGCGAGCGGCGCCAGGAGCCGCGGCGCCTTGGTAAACTCGTGACCCGGCCGGTCGAGCGCAAAGCCCTCGATCCAGCTCACCGAGGTGATAAGCGTCAGCACCTGCCAGAAGCAGGCGGCGACCCCGACCAGGAATACGATGCCGATGAAGCCGTTGAGATACGGCGAGGCGAGAAACACCGGCTCCACCGAAGGAAACAGAAGTACCGCGCCGGCGATTGCCAGTCCCAGCACGATCAACATCATCACGATCTGTCGGACCGGCTGCGCGAACTGCGGTTCGGTCCTGTGGCTGAGCAACATCTTCGCCAAGTTTTATCCCCGTGGGAGAGCCGCGAGACCTTACGCCGGGGCGGAATGCTTTCCAACCGGCTTTCGTTTCAGCATACTCGCCGCGAACGGGGGGCGATTCAACCACGGCGGTAATTCCCGCCCCCAAGGGAGTGAAGCCAATGCAGGCCTTCGGCGCTCCGGCGATCGCCATTCTGGTCTTCGCCATCATCCTCATCTTCACCATGGTCAAGTCCGTGCCCCAGGGCGAGAACTGGACCGTCGAGCGCTTCGGCCGTTACACCCGCACGCTCTCTCCGGGCCTGAGCTTTCTCGTGCCACTGATGGACCGGATCGGCTCCAAGATCAACATGATGGAGACCGTTCTCGACATCGAGGAGCAGGAGGTGATCACCAAGGACAACGCGATGGTCGTCGCCGACGCCATCGCTTTTTATCAGGTGGTCGACGCCTCCCGCGCCGCCTACGAGGTCCGCAATCTCGAGCAGGCGCTGAAGAACATCAGCCAGACCAATATCCGCGCCGTGCTCGGCTCGATGGACCTCGACGAAGCCCTCTCCAATCGCGATGCGATCAACCATCGTCTCCTCTCCGTGATCGACGCCGCCTCGTCCCCCTGGGGGGTCAAGGTCACCCGCGTCGAGATCCGCGACCTGGCGCCGCCGCCCGACATCAGCGAGGCCATGGGTCGCCAGATGAAGGCCGAACGTCTCAAGCGTGCCGAGATCCTCACCGCCGAGGGCCTGAAGCAGGCGGCGATCCTCAAGGCCGAAGGCGAGCGCGAGGCGCAGATCCGCGAGGCCGAGGGCCGCCGCCAGGCCGCCTTCCTCGACGCCGAGGCCCGCGAGCGCTCGGCCGAGGCCGAGGCCAAGGCCACCACCGTCGTCAGCCAGGCCATCGCCGCCGGCGACGTCCAGGCGATCAACTACTTCGTTGCGCAGAAATATACCGAGGCCCTCGGCGCCCTGGCCGCCAGCCCCAACTCCAAGACCATCATGATGCCGCTCGAGGCCGCCAGCCTCATCGGCTCGGTCGCCGGCATCGCCGAGCTCGCCCGCGCCGCCCACCCGGGAACCACCCGGTGAGCCTGCTCCAGGGGATCTCCCCGTGGTGGTGGGTGGCGCTGGCGATCCTGCTCGCCGCCGTCGAGATGGTGACGATCACCACGGTGCTGGTCTGGGCCGCGCTGGCCGCCTTCTTCACCGCGCTGGCGCTCTGGGGTGCCCCGGGCATGAGCGGCTTCGGCCAGATCGGCCTCTTCGGCGTGCTTTCCATCCTGTTCTTCTTCGTCGGCCGCTGGGCCTTCGACCGCTTCGGCCAGCCCGGCGGGGGGGTCACCCGCCTCAACGCCCGTGCCCAGGCACTGGTCGGCCGCGACGCCGAGGTGATGTCGTTCTCCTTCCACGAAGGCAAGGTCATGGTCGACGGCATCCCCTGGCCCGCCCGCATCGACCCCGGCGCCGCCCCCCCGTCCCCCGGCGAACGCGTCCGCATCGTCTCTACCGACGGCATCACCATGTTGGTGCAGCCCCTGCCCCCCGACGTGTCCCCTTGACCATCGTATCACGTCGTCATCGGCGGCACCTGGACCCACGGCCTCATGGGTCTCGTCCTCGGTCCGGTGGTGCTCTCGGTCTTCTACGAACTCGTCGTCGCATGGACGCGGCTCGAATCCGTGCCCGCGGATGCGATGCTGCTGGCACCCGAACCGTCCGTCGGCGCATGATCCCGCCGACACCGAATCGGGCCATGGAGGCACCCTGAATGGCAACTTCGGACGTACCGCTGTTGCACCCGATCGCGACCGAGCACCTGCCAGTCTTCGTCACCGCGCCGGGTCAGACCGACTGGCTGTTCAACGCCATGGCGATTTTCCTGGTGGTCGCAATCCTCGTGATCGGCAACTTCTACCTTCGGCTGCACGCATTGCCGGAACGCATGTCGCACCGCGCCAACGTGGTGCAGATGGAAATCGTCGCCGTCCTGGCGCTGATCTCGCTCTTCACCCACAATCATATCTTCTGGATCATCGGCCTCTTGCTCGCCTTCATTCGCATCCCGGATTTCTCGACCCCGATGATCTCGATCGCCGAGTCGTTGGAGAAGCTTTCCGGCCGGCGGGATCCCGACCTGCACAACCCGCTCCTGGACGAGCCCGACAGTGAAGCGGTGCCGCCCGATCCGCTGCCGGTCACCGAACAGGCACCGCAAGCAAAGGCCTGAGCGATGCTCGAACTCATCCTCTGCTCGATGGTGACGGTCCTGCCGGACTACCTCTACCGCCGCTATGTCCAAGGCAAGCGGCTCGGCAGGGAGATCAACCTCTATACGGTGTGGTTCGAACTGCGCTGGGGCATCGTCAGCTGCCTCGTGCTCACCATTTCGCTGATCACGATGATCTTCTATTTCCACCCGGCGACGAAGAACGTCACCGCGATCTTCCGAAGCGTCACGATCCTGCCAGAGGCTTTCGGTCGGGTCGCGGAGGTTTACGTCGACGTCAATGAGAGGGTCAAAGCCGGCCAGCCGCTGTTCCGGCTCGACGATGCCGAACAGCGGGCAGCGGTAGAGACCGCTCGGCGGCGGATCGCCGAGGTCGAGGCGGAGATGGTGGTCGCCGAGAGCGAGCTCGCCACCGCGGATGGCCAGATCGCCGAGGCGCGGAGCGCGCTGTTGCAGGCGCAGGACGAGCTCGACGTCCGCACCGAGCTCCGGCGGCGCAATCCCGACACAGTGGCGCTGCGCGAGATCGAGCGACTGCAGGTGGTGGTCGACGGTCGCCAGGGATCGCTCGACGCGGCGCTCGCCAACAAGGCGACACAGCAGACCCGCATCGCCTCGGCGCTGCCCGCGCAGAAGGCGAGCGCCGAGGCGGCACTTGCGCAAGCCCAGGTCGAGCTCGACAAGACGCTGGTCAAGGCCGGTGTGGACGGCATGGTCCAGCAGTTCACGCTGCGCCCGGGCGACGTCGTCAACCCGATCATCCGAACCGGCGGCATCCTCGTGCCGGACGCGCATCGCGAGGGCCTCATCGCCGGCTTCAATCAGATCGAGGCCCAGGTGATGAAGGTCGGCATGATCGCCGAGGCGACCTGTGCGGCCAAGCCCTTCACCATCCTGCCGATGGTGGTGTCCGAAGTGCAGCAGGTGATTGCCGCCGGCCAGATCCGGCCGACCGATCAGCTGATCGACGTCCAGCAGATGGCCGTGCCCGGCACGATCACCGTCTTCCTCGAGCCGCTCTTCGCCGGCGAGATGACCGGCGTGCCGCCCGGCAGCAGCTGCATCGCCAATGCCTACACCAACAACCACGATGCGCTCGCGGATCCGAACATCGGCACCGGGCGGTGGATCTTCCTGCACGTTGTGGACACAGTTGCGCTTGTGCACGCGATGATTCTGCGGATGCAGGCGATGATGCTGCCGGTCCAGACCCTCGTGCTCGGAGGCCACTGATCGCGTCGCTCGCGCCACCCCGGCACTGGCTCGCGCCCGGGCTGCGCGGTTACCGCCTCGCGTGGCTGCGCGGCGACGTCGCCGCCGGCTTCGCCATCGCTGCCGTGGGGCTGCCCACCGCCATCGCCTATCCGGCGATCGCCGGCCTGCCGCCCGAGACCGGCCTCTATGCCTCGATCGCGCCGCTGGTCGCCTATGCGGTCTTCGGACCCTCCCGCCAGCTCATCGTCGGCCCCGACGCGGCGACGATCACCGTCATGGCCGCCGTCCTCGCCGCCATGCCCGGGCTCGACGCCGCCGACCGCCCCGCCGTCGCAGCACTGCTCGCGCTCATCGTCGGGGGCGCCTACCTCGGCGGGCGCGTCCTCGGCCTCGGCGTGCTCTCGACCTTCCTGTCGCGACCGATCCTCGTCGGCTTCTTCGCCGGCATCTCGCTCTCGATCATCACCGGCCAGCTCAAGCGCGTCACCGGCGCCCCGGTGACCTCCGACGGCCTGATCGCGCCCTTCGTCGACCTCGCGCGCAACGCCGGGCTCATCCACTGGCCCTCCCTGGCGCTGGCGGCGGCGATGCTCGCGGTCCTCGAGGCCGCGCGCCTTCGCCGCCTGCCGGTCCCCGGCCCGGTCATCGTCGTCGTCCTCGCCGTGGCGCTGTCGGCCCTGCTCGACCTGCCGGGACACGGTGTGGCCACCGTCGGCGAGATCCCTCCGGGCATGCCGGCGCTCGCGCTTCCCGGCACCGGCGGCGCGTCCCTCGACCGGATCCTGCTCGGCGCCGTCGCGATCTTCCTCGTCAGCTTCGCCGCCGGCATCGTCACCGCCCGCAGCTTCGGCCAGCGCGGCGGCTATCCGGTCGATGCGAACCGCGAGATGCTCGGCTTCGGCGCCGCCAACATCGCCGCCGGCCTGTTCTCGGCCTTCCCGATCACCGCCTCGGACTCGCGCACGGCGATCAACGCCAGCGTCGGCGGCCGCTCCCAGCTCGCCGGGGTGGTGGCGGCCGCGGCGCTCGTCGTCATCATCCTCTACCTCCGGCCGGCACTGGCGATCCTGCCGATCCCCGCCCTCGGGGCGATCCTGATCGCCGCCGCGGTCAGCCTGATCGACGTTTCCGCGCTCCGCGAGATCTGGCGCATCAGCCGCGTCGAGTTTGTCTTCGCGATGATCGCGCTCGTGGCGCCCATCACCCTCGGCGTCCTCAACGGCGTGCTGATCGCCATCGGCGCCACCTTCGCTTATCTCCTGCACCAGATGATGCGTCCGCGCGACGCGCTGCTCGGCCGTATTCCGGGCCGCGACGGCTTCTACAAGCTCCACCGCCGCGCCGACGCCCGCCCGGTCCCGGGGCTCACCATCGCGCTGATCGAGGGCGACCTGCTCTTCTTCAACGCCGACCACATCCAGGCCCGCCTCGTCGCCATTGCCGATGCCATGCCCCCGGACACCCGCTGGTTCCTGCTCGACGCCAGCGCCATCACCCAGATCGATTCGACGGCCGCCGCCATGCTCGAGGAGGTCCGCGCCGACCTCGCCGACCGTGGCGTCCGCCTCGGCCTGGCCGAGCTGCACGCCAACGTCGCGAGCCTGCTCGAGCGCGCCGGGCTACTCGCCGCCGTCGGTCCCGACCTGATCTTTGACGACCTCGACGATGCGTTGCGCGCCTTCGAGGCGGGCGAGGCCAACACTGGAGGAAACGCATGAGCAAGAAGGACAAGAAGGCGAAGAAGGCGGAACCCGACCTCGATCCCGCCGCCGCGAAGAAGGCCCGCAACAAGGCCTACGAGGCCGAGCTCGCCCGGCTGCAGGTCGAGATCGCCAACCTTCAGGCCTGGGTGAAGGCGAGCGGTGCGCGCATCGTCATCATCTTCGAGGGCCGCGACGCCGCCGGCAAGGGCGGCATGATCAAGCGCCTGACCGAGCGGGTCAGCCCGCGGGTCTTCCGCGTCGTGGCGCTGCCGGCCCCCTCGGACCGGCAGAAGACCCAGATCTACATGCAGCGCTACATCGAGCAGTTGCCCGCCGCCGGCGAGGTGCTGATCTTCGACCGCTCCTGGTACAACCGCCCGGGCGTGGAGCGGGTGATGGGCTACTGCACCGAGCACGCCGCGCAGCGCTTCCTGCAGGAGATCCCGCATCTCGAGGCGCTGATCACCGAGTTGGGCATCACCCTGCTCAAGTACTTTCTCACCGTCGGCGAGGAGGAGCAGGAGCGCCGCTTCCGCCAGCGCATCGACGATCCCGTGCGCCAGTGGAAGCTCTCGCCGATGGACCTCGAGAGCTATCGCCGCTGGTGGGACTACACCCGCGCCTACGACGAGATGATCCGCCTGACCGACACGCCGCACGCGCCCTGGTGGATCGTCGATTCCAACGACAAGAAGGCGGCGCGGATCAACTGCCTCACCCACCTCCTCGCCGCGATCCCCTACGAGAAAATCAAGTACGACGAGCCGAAGCTCGGCAAGCGCCAGAAGAAACCCGGGGACTATGCACCCGACCGGACGACGCGTAACGTCGTGCCCGCGGTGTTCTGAGGCCGGGCCATACCGGAGGCGTCTTGCGATACCTGACTCTGATCCTGGCGGTGCTCGCCGCGGCGGTGGCGGGCTGCAGCCGGCCGCCCGAACTCGTCGGTATCGACAATCCCGAGGTTCGGGCGGAGTCGGTGCCAGAGGTCAGCCGGCATCGCGTGTTCATCATGACGACGCGAAAGGCGTCCGAGGTCGTGGGCGCCTTCTACTCCGCGGGGCGGGCCCCGGACCTCGGCCTGGCCTCGGTGGAGGTCACGGTTCCGCCGGACCACGTGACCGGTCAGCTCGAGCGGCCCGCCAGGCTGCCGCCGGACCCGCGGACCGAGTTCGCGGTCGTCGATCCGGTCGTCTACCGCAATCACGCATCGTTCGTTTCCGAGATCGACCGCGAGCTTGCCATGCGCCCACCCGGTCAGCGCCGGATCCTGCTCTTCGTCCACGGCTACAACAACACCACCAGCGACGCCATCCTCCGCTTCACCCAGTTCGTCGAGGACACCGGCTTCCCGGGCGTGCCGGTGCTCTTCACCTGGGCCTCGGCAGCGAAGGCGCCACGCTACGTCTACGACCTGAACAGCGCGCTGGTCGCGCGCGGCAAGCTCAAGGAACTCTCCGACATCCTGGCGAGCACCGACGCCGAAGGCGTCGACATCTTCGCACATTCGATGGGCACCTTCCTCACCATGGAGGGGCTGGTCGACGCCCAGCTCGAGGGCAGGCTCAACCGCGGCGGCCGGATCGAAACCATCATGCTGGCTTCGCCCGATATCGACATCGACCTGTTCCGCACTCAGATCGAGCTGCTGCCGCCGTCGATCATCGAGAAGATGTACCTGCTGGTTTCGGCCGACGACCGCGCGCTGCGCGTGTCGCGCCTGATCGCCGGCGGCGTCCCGCGCGTCGGGGCCACCGACACGGCCGAGCTGGAGAGTCTCGGAATGACCGTCATCGACCTATCCGAGATCGACGACTCGAGCTCGGGCAGCCACTCCAAGTTCGCCGGGTCGCCGGAGGTGGTCCAGCTCATCGGCACCGGCCTGAACTCCGCCGGCCGCTTCGGCGAAACCAGCTCCCCGGCCCTCGCCGAAATCCTGGCCGGTGTCCCGATCCGCATCGTCGGAAACTGATCGTCGTTACAGGAACGCCTCAGCGTTGGCCGCCTCACGCGGCCTATACGATCCCGGCGACAACCGCCCGCAGGGTCTCGATCCCGCGCCCGGTTTCTGCCGAGGTCACCACAATCTCCGGGAACGCCGCTGGATGCGGCGCCAAAGCCGTTCCGACTGCCGCGAGGGTTTCGGCGAGGGCGGCGGCCCCCGGCTTGTCCGCCTTGGTCAGCACCACCTGGAACGTCACCGCCGAACGGTCGAGAAGGCTCATGATCTCCGCATCGACCGGCTTCACCCCGTGCCGCGCGTCGATCAGCAGGAACACCCGGCGCAGCGTCGGCCGGCCCGCAAGATAGCTGCGCAGCAGCGCCTGCCAGCGCTCCACCACCGGCTTCGGCGCCTTGGCGAAGCCGTAGCCCGGCAGGTCCACCAGGTAGCGTGTCTCGCCCAGCGTGAAGAAGTTGATCTCCTGCGTCCGCCCCGGCGTATTCGACGCCCGCGCCAGCGCGTTGCGGCCGGTGAGCGCGTTGATGAGCGTCGACTTGCCGACGTTCGACCGGCCGGCGAAGCACACCTCGACCCGGTCCGCCGGCGGCATGCCGTCCATCGCCACCACGCCCTTGAGGAACGCGCAGGGTCCCGCGAAGAGCCGGCGGCCAACCTCCATCGCTTCCGAGTCGGGTTCGCCGGCCTCGACGAAGACCTGCTTCACGCCGCCACCACGTCGCCCACCGCCACGCGCCCGCCCGAGACCACTTCCGCATAGACACCGAAGTCCTCGTGCCCCCAGCCGTCCCGCAGCGCGCCCAGCGTGTCGGCATCGCTGGCACCGCTATCCGGATCGACGGTGGTCGCCTTGCACCGGGTGATGGGCTCACGCACACGCAGCACCGCCCCGCCGATCCGCAACTCCTGCCCGACGAGGTCGAACTCCCCGAACGGCGCCAGCCCGTCGAGCCACAGGTTCCCCCGAAACCGCTCCATCGCCAGGGGCCGCCCGATCCGCTCGCCCAGCGCGGCAAGGCTTGCGCCGTTCAGCACCGAGACCGAGGCGAAGGCGCTGTCGGTCATGCCTCGGTCGGCGCGGACGACGAAGGCCGGCCGGGCCCGGTCGGGGTTGGAGAGCGGCGTCACCCAGGCGATCAGCGCGGCCGCCTCCTCCGGGTCGTCCGGATCGACGGTGATGGGCTGGCAACGCGGATGCCGCAGCGTCACCCGCCCCGCCGCCTCGTCCACCTCGGCGCGGATCGCCATGAGCTCGAACGACTTCGCCCCACGGCTGAAGTTGGCGCATGGCGCCCAGTCCCGCGATCCCGGCGCCACCCGCGCGGCCTCGTGGGCGATCGCCCAGACCCGGTCCCAGGGCATGGTCGCGCCGGCCGCGAGCGTCACCGCATCCACCGCCTCGACCCCATGCCCTTTGATCGGATGCCGCCAGAGGGCGCTGACCCGCGCTGCCACGGGCTAATCGGCCTTCCGCAGTCGCTTGAGCGGGCCGAGGATGTTGCCGAGCACGTTGGGCCGAACCCCTTGCGTCCGCATGATCGTGTACTGCTGGGCGAAGGTGATGGTGTTGTTCGCCACCCAGTAGATCACCAGGCCGCTGGCGAATTTCCCGAGCATGAACATGAACACCCACGGCATCCAGGCGAAGATCATCGCCTGGGTCTTGTCGGTGGGGGTCGGGTTCAGCTTCTGCTGGAGATACATCGAGATGCCGAGCAGGATCGGCCAGACCCCGATAGACAGGATGTGCAGCGGCGAGGTAACGGCCGGCGCCGCCCAGGGCAGCAGGCCGAAGAGGTTCAGCACCGAGGTCGGGTCAGGGGCGGAGAGGTCGTGGATCCACCCGAAGAACGGCGCGTGGCGCAGCTCGATGGTGACGAAGATCACCTTGTAGAGCGAGAAGAAGATCGGGATTTGCAGCAGGATCGGCAGGCAGCCGGCGGCGGGGTTCACCTTCTCGCGCTTGTAGAGGGCCATCACCTCCTGCTGCATCTTCATCCGGTCGTCGCCGGCGGTCTCCTTGATCTTCTCCATCTGCGGCTGCAGCAGCTTCATCTTCGACATGGAGACGTAGGACTTGTAGGCCAGCGGGAACAGCAGCAGCTTGATGAGCAGCGTAAGCCCGATGATGGCGAGGCCCATGTTGCCGATCAGCTTGTGCATCTCGTGCAGCACCCGGAAGATCGGCTTGGTCAGGAAGAAGAACCAGCCCCAGTCGATGGCGTCGACGAAGCGGTCGATCGGCTTGTTGTCCTGGTAATCGCGCAGGATCGACCAGACCTTCGCACCAGCGAAGAGCCCGGTGCTCACCTCGCTGCTGCCCCCGGCCGGCACCGACACCACCGGCAGCCGCGCATCGGTCTGGTAGATGTCGGTCTGCGGCGTGTACTTCACCACCGCCGTGAAGGCCTGCCCAGACGGCGGCGTCAGCGTGGTCATCCAGTAGTGGTCGGTGATGCCGATCCAGCCGTCGTGGGCCACGTCGGTGACCTCGGCCGGCGCGCCCTCGGCGGGAACCACCGGCAGGTCCGCCATCGCCTTGTACTTCAGCTCCTCGAGATTGCCGTCCGACATCCGGATAGCACCCTCGTGCAGGATGTAGAAATTCTTGAGATTGCTCGGCTTGCCATGGCGGGCGATGGTCCCGTAGGGCTGCAGCCGCACCTCGCCGCCGGTGTCGTTCTCGACGCTCTGGGTAAGGGTGAACATGTAGTTCTCGTCCACCGCATAGGTCTGGCGGAACACCAGCCCGTGACCGTTGTCCCAGCGCAGGGTGACCGGGGTGGTCTCGGTCAGCACGTCGCCCGAACTCGACCTCCCAGGGGGTGTTCGCGCCGGGGACATCCCCTTGCGCGAGGGCGCCGGCGGGCGCCCACCCAAAGACGGTGTAGTAGGATTCCGGCGCCCCGGCCGGGGTGAGCAGCGTCACGATCGGCGATCCGGGCTCCACCGAAACGGTGTAGTTCGATAGCTTGAGATCGTCGATCCGGCCGCCGGTCAGCGACAGCGACCCGACGAGGCGGCCGGTGTGGATCGGCACCCGAGCGGTCTGGGCCAGCGCGGCATCGCGGCTCTGCGGCGCCGGAGCGGCGAGCCCGGGCGTCGCCGCCGTCCCCGTCTGCCCTTCGATCGCAGGCGCACCGGGCGCCGGCGGTGCCGCGGCGCCCTGCTGCGCCGCGTCCGGGCCGGTGGCGGTCGTCTGCTCGACCGGGGGCGGAAAGGCGTTCGGGAACAGGATCGGACCCAGCACGAACCACCCGAGGATCACCAGGAAACTCAGGGCCGTCGCAAGGATCAGATTCCGGCTCTGGTCGTCCATTGCACCACCCCGGTCAGACTTGGATCAGATCTGACGGGGGTTCAACAGCCGCGGACCCGAAAGGTCAAGGTGTATTCGGGCAATCTCCCGTCACCTGGTCGGGCTCGCCAAGGGGCGCGGTTTCGCCGCGAAACTCGGCCAGCCAGGCCAGGCTTTCGGAGAGCGACATCGGTCGCGCCACGAGGTAACCCTGATAGCCGCCGCAGCCGAGGTCGGACAGGATCGCCCGCGCCGCCTCGGTCTCCACCCCCTCCGCGAGGGTGCCGATCCCGAGCGCATGGGCCATGGCGATCATCGAAGCGGTCAGCGTCCGCTGCTCCTCGCTCGCCTCGATGCCGACGATGAAGCTGCGGTCGATCTTGATGCGGTTGACCATGAAGCGGCGCAGGTTGGCGATCGAGGCGTGACCGGTGCCGAAGTCGTCGAGTTCCACGTGGAAGCCGGCCGAGGCGAGACCCTTGAGGTTGCGCACCACCATGTCGGCGTCGCTCTTGATCAGCACCGTCTCCAGGACCTCGATGGCGATCCGGTTCGGCTCGACGCCGAGGCGCTCGGTCTCCCACTTGATCTTTTCCACCAGCCGGGGGTCGCAGAGCTGCGCGAGCGCAAAGTTCACGCCAACGCGCGCGACCTCGAGGCCCGCTTCGTCGAAGACCCCGATCGCCTCGAGCGACCGGGTGAGCATCAGCTCGCCGATGCGCTCGCTGAGGTCGGTCTGCTCGGCGAAGTCCAGAAAGTCCCCCGGCTCGAGCAGCCCGTGGACCGGATGCCGCCAGCGGGCCAACGCCTCGAACCCGCAGAATGCGCCAGTGGCGAAATCGAGCTGCGGCTGGAAGAATGGCATGATCTCGTCGGCATCGAGCGCGTGGACGAGGTCCGCGAACAGCGCCTCCCGCCGCTCGACCTCGTGGCGGAGGTCCTCGCGGAAATAGCGGACATGGCCGGGCCCGGCATTCTGCGCCGCGGCGAGGGCGATGTCGGCATTGGCCAGCACCCGCTCCGAATCCGGCAGATCGTCGGACAGCAGTGTCACGCCGATGCTGCAGGTGAGCTTGCGGGCGCCGCCAGGGATCGAGAACGGCTTTGTGAGCGCGGTCTGGACCCGGGCCGCGATCATCGCCGCGTCGTTGGCGTCATCGAGATCGGTGGCGACCACCGCGAAGTCATCCTGTCCGAGGTGCGCCGCGAAGTCGCCGGCCCTCAGCGCCTTGTGGATGCGCCGGGCCGCCAGCCGGACCACTTCGTCGCAGGCCCGCTGGCCCAACGCTTCGCGCAGGACCTTGAAGCGGTCGAGATCGACCCTGAGCACCGCGGTCTGGGTGGCGGCGCGATCCGTCCCCGCCGCGATCTGCTTGAGGTAGGCGTGGAAATAAGACGCGTTTGGCATCCCCGTCAGCGGATCGTGCAGCAGTCGGAACCGGTTCTCGCGATCCTCCTCGGCGGTACGCGCGACCCAAAGGTCGATGCGTTGGCGCGCCGGCCGCACCACACCGAAGATGAGGATGATCCCCGCGACGAGTTGCAGCACGAGCGAGCCGCCCAGCACCCAGCGGCTGCGGACCCGCGCCTCGGCGACCGAACCACGCGCGCGGTCTGCGATCAGGTCGAGCTGGGGCAGGATGCGGCTCTCGAAACGGGTCTGGAGGTCGGCTGCCTTGCTGCCTGTCGGCGCCGGGCTGGCCTCTGCGGCGGCCGCGTCGAGGGGCCCGATTGCCTCGCCGAGGCCGGGCGTGAGGCTGCGGCGGCGGCTCTCCAGGGCCATCAGCCGATTGATGTCCCAGCCGAGGCGGGTGGCGGCGGTGCGGTCGGCCGTGCCTTCGGGCAAGGCCGCGAGCCTGTCGAGCGCCACCACGACCGCGCGCGCAGCAGCGCTCTCCGCCGCGGCCGCCATGCCGATCTCGGCCGCCAGCGCCTCCTGGTTCTGCGCCCGGTTCACCACCGCGTGGGTTGCCAGGATGACCGCGAGCCCGGCCCCAAGCACGAACCCGGTCACCCGAGCGAACAATCGGTCGGGGGCCACGGTGGGCGAGAGGGGCGTGTCGCTGGCCATGGGCGGGCAAACTAGCCATCTCGCCCCTCGGAATCGTTAAACCTGCCCCGGCCGGCGGCAACGATCTGCGGCGAATTCGAAGCGAAGTTTAGTCGAAGATTTCGACGTCCGCGAAGCCACAGAAACGGCGTTCATCCAAAATTATTGAACATTAACGCCATCGTTTTCAGTTGGTTAGGCACCTTGCACGCGTGCAAGGCCTCTTCCGACGGGAGCGTTCACACGTGCTTGCTCCGCACCACGAAGACCGAGATCGGCGCGTGGCGGACGATCCAGTCGGCGTAGGATCCCACCAGAAACTCCCGCAGATGGTCCGGCGGGTGGGACGCCATGACGATGAGGTCGGCACCGCAGGTCTCGGCGCGCTTGAGGACCTTCTCGCGGATCGAGCCGTGCTCGAGGTGAAGCGTGCGCGGCATGTCCGGAGGCACCACGGCGCCGACGATCTTCTCGAGCTCGGCCTCGCCGCGCTGCAGGGCCTCCGTCTCGAAGTTGGCCGGAAAGTAGCCCTGGACCATGGCGGCGCCGAAATCGGGGACCACCGCGGTGATGTGGAGCGCCGCACCGGCCTCCTGCGCCAGCCGCACGGCGACCGGCAGCGCCTCCTTCCAGGAATCCTCGTGGTTGAGATCGATCGGGACGAGAATGGTGGTGAACATCGCCGCCTCCCTTGCTACGCCGCCGAGCGCCGCGGCGCCGGCGCCGGCCGGCCGCGCTGCAACATCCAGACCAGCGCCAGCAGCAGCAGCGCCGGAATGAACATCCAGTACTTGGACGGCGTGTCGGCCGGACGCAGTACCCGCAGGATCTCCTGGTCCCAGTCCAGGCCCGCAGAGGCTGCCGGCGAGTCGAAGGCGACGTCGTCGATGATGGTCTTGTCGCCGTCCTGACGCAGGGTGATCCCGGCCCCGGACAGCTTCTCGTCGCCGGTGGCGCCTTCCGGCATCTTGACCAGCGCCACGAACTCGAGGGGATCGCCGAGATCGTTGACCCCCGCCACCCGCAGCCGCAGGTCCTGGCCCGCCGGCGTCGCCTCGGCGGCGCTGACGATGTCGGCCGGCGCCTCCTCCTCGTAGGGCGGGTAGATCATGTCCATCCAGAAGCCCGGCCGGAACAGGGTGAAGGCAACCAGCAGCAGCGCGATCGACTCGTAGAACCGCGAGCGCGTCAGGAACCATCCCTGCGTCGCCGCCGCGAACAGCAGCATGGCGATGGTGGCGACGATGAAGATGAAGATACCGTGGAACCAATCCACGTTAATGAGCAGGAGATCGGTGTTGAAGATGAACAGGAACGGCAGCGCGGCGGTACGCAGGCTGTAGAAGAACGCGATCACGCCGGTCTTGATCGGATCCCCACCCGAGACCGCGGCGGCGGCGAAACTGGCGAGCCCCACCGGCGGAGTCACGTCCGCCATGATGCCGAAATAGAAGACGAAGAGATGCACGGCGATCAGCGGCACGATCAGTCCGTTCTGCTGGCCGAGGGTGACGATGACCGGAGCCAGCAGGGCGGAAACCACGATGTAGTTCGCGGTGGTGGGCAGGCCCATGCCGAGGATGAGGCTGAGCACCGCGGTCAGCAGCAGGATCGCCATGAGGTTGCCACGCGACAGCACCTCGACCACGTCCGCCAGCGCCGAGCCGACGCCGGTCTGGCTGACGGCACCCACGATGATGCCGGCGGTTGCGGTGGCGATGCCGATGCCGATCATGTTGCGCGCACCCGTCACCAGGCCGTCGACGAGGTCGCGTCCGCCCTCGGCCACCGCCGCCCCGAGCGCGCCCTCCCCGCGCAGGATCGCCATGATCGGGCGCTGGGTGAGCAGGATGAAGATCATGAAGGCCGATGCCCAGAATGCCGATAGGCCGGGCGAGAGCCGATCGACCATCAGCGCCCAGACCAGCACCACAACCGGCAGGATGTACTGCAGCCCGGCGCGCGCGGTGGGGCCGGGAAGCGGCAGGCTCGTCACCGGGGCGTTCGGGTCCTCCATCTTCAGCGGCGCCTCGCGGGAGGCGACCCACAGCAGCGCGACGTAGACCGCCACCAGCAGGGCGAAGACGATGTAGGCGGCGCTTTGCGGGAAAGCGGGCCGGATCCAGCCCATGCCGTAATAGACCACCAGCGACAGCACGCAGATCGCGACGATGGCGAAGACGATGCCGACGATGCGCTGCACGATGGGCTTGGGCGTGTAGGCCCGCGGCAGGCCCTCCATGCCGGCCTTCATCGCCTCGAGATGCACGATGTAGACCAGCGCGATGTAGGAGATCGTCGCCGGCAGGATCGCGCTCTTGACCACGTCGATGTAGGGGATGCCCACGTACTCGATCATCAGGAACGCCGCGGCGCCCATCACCGGCGGCATGATCTGGCCATTGACCGAGGAGGCGACCTCGACGGCTCCCGCCTTTTCGGCGGAAAAGCCGACCCGCTTCATCAGCGGGATGGTGAAGGTGCCGGTCGTCACCACGTTGGCGATCGATGACCCCGAGATCAGCCCCGTCATCGCCGAGGAGACGACCGCCGCCTTGGCCGGTCCGCCGCGCATGTGGCCCATGAGCGAAAATGCGACCTGGATGAAGTAGTTGCCGGCCCCGGCCTTGTCGAGCAGCGCCCCGAAGAGCACGAACAGGAACACGAAGGACGTCGAGACCCCGAGCGCGATGCCGAAGACGCCCTCGGTGGTGATCCACTGGTGGTTCACCACCTCGCCGAGCGAGTTGCCCTTGTGGGCGATGATCTCCGGCATCCACGGCCCGAGGAAGGTGTAACCGAGAAACACCGTCGCCACGATCATCAGCGCCGGCCCGAGCGCCCGACGTGTGGCTTCGAGCAACAGCAGAAGGCCTGCGACCGCGACCACGAAGTCCATCTCGATCGGCGCCCCGACACGGGTCGAGATGCTGCGGTACTGGAAGTAGATGTAGAGCGAGGTCGCGGCGGCGACGATCGCCATCGCCCATTCCCAGATCGGGATCCGGTCCTTGGGCGATCCGAGCAGGATGCCGACGACCACCGCCACGCCGATGATCGGAATCCACCAGATCGAGGTGTCGGTCTTGGCGCCGACGATGAACAGGATGGTCATCACCACCGGCACCGCGACCGCGAGGCCGAGCTGCACCGGGGTGCGCGCGGCCGGGTAGGCCGCGTAGGCGAGGAACAGCGCGAAGGCGAGGTGGATGGCGCGCGCCTCGGTGTCGTTGAACACCCCGAAGCCGAGCATGAACGGCAGCGGCGAGGCGATCCAGAGCTGGAAGAGCGACCAGACCAGCGCCACCAGCATCAGGAGCATGGCGACCGGCTTGCCGGGAGAGCGTCCGCCGGTGTCGCTGGCGGCGACCATGGCATCGAGTTCTTCCTGGCTGAGCCCGGCGCGTCCGGCCGCAGCCGCCTCCACTGCCGCCGCCTGCTGCTGGTCCTTGTCGCCTTTGGCCATGGTCGTCCCCTGCGCCGCGAAAGCCGGAGCTTTCGTCCATTCTTCTTCGGGTTCAGGCGTCGGGCGGCTCCGGCCATGGCCGGAGCCGTCGCGTCACGTCAGGAGGCGGGCAGCCAGCCCTTCTCCTGGTAGTACTTCTCGGCACCCGGATGCAGCGGGGCGCTGAGGCCCTGGCTGATCATGTCCTCTTCCTTGAGGTTGGCGAAGGCCGGATGCAGGCCCTTGAAGCGATCGAAGTTGTCGAAGACCGCCTTGACCACCTCGTAGACGACCTCGTCGGGCACCTCGGAGGACGTCACGAACGTCGCCTTCACGCCGAAGGTGTCCACGTCGGAGTCGTTGCCCGCGTACATGCCGCCGGGGATCGTCGCCTTGGCGTAGTAGGGGTTCTCCTCGATCAGCTTGTCGATCTCCGGGCCTTCGACCGGGATCAGCCGCGCGTCGACGGTCGAAGTCGCTTCCTGGATCGAGCCGTTGGGGTGGCCGACGGTGTAGATGATCGCGTCGACCTTGTTGTCGCCGAGCGCGGCGGACTGCTCGGCCGGCTTCAGCTCGGAGGCGAGCGCGAAGTCGCTCATCTGCCAGCCGAGCGCGTCCATCACCACCTGCATGGTGGCGTACTGGCCCGAGCCGGGGTTGCCGATGTTGACGCGCTTGCCCTTGAGGTCGGCGAAGGTCTCGATGCCGCTGTCGGCACGGGCGACGACGGTGAACGGCTCGGGATGCACCGAGAACACCGAGCGCAGGTTCTCGAACTTGTTGCCCTCGAAGTCGCCGACGCCGTTGTAGGCGTTGTACTGCGCGTCGGACTGGGCGACGCCCATGTCCATGTCGCCGGCCTTGATGGCGTTGATGTTGGCGACCGACCCGCCGGTGGAGGGGGCGGTGCACTTGAGGTTGGTCTTGGCGGTGTCGCGGTTCACCAGCCGGCAGATGGACTGGCCGACGACGTAATAGACACCGGTCTGGCCGCCAGTGCCGATGGTGATGAATTTCTCCTGAGCGACGGCTGCAGTCGAGGTGAGGGCAAGCGCGAGCGCGCCGCCCAACAGGCTGAGCTTTTTCATGTCGATTTCCCTGTTCGTTTGTATTTGTGATTAACCCTTGTGGCGGAGCGGTTGTCAACCGTGCCACCGACCTCACACCGCAAACCGTCGGATTGTTTCGCGTTTGCAGGTGTTTGGCGCGCGCACCTCCACCTTCGGATCAGCCGCGGCGCCTAGGCCGACGTCAGGATCCTTCCTAATGCCACGCGGGTCATTGAGCCAGCCTAGCACACGGCGTTAAGGTTTGCAGCACGTTGCGCCCCAGGACGCCGTTTCTCTCCGCCGCCGGAAAAGGGAGGCCACCATGTCCCACGTCTTTCCCCGCCACACCCGGGTCCAGCCGCCGGTCGCGGTGTCCGGGCGCGGCTGTTACCTGGTGGACGAGGCGGGCAAGCGGTATCTGGACGGGTCGGGCGGGGCGGCGGTGTCGTGCCTCGGACATGGCGATGCGGACGTAACCGCGGCGATCAAGGCGCAACTCGACGATCTCGCCTTCGCGCACACCAGCTTCTTCACTTCGCGGCCGGCGGAGGCGCTGGCGGACCTTCTGGTCGAGCACGCGCCGGCGGGGCTGGACCGGGTCTATTTCGTCTCCGGTGGCTCGGAGGCGACGGAGGCGGCGATCAAGCTGGCGCGGCAGTACTGGGTGGAAAAGGGCAAGCCCGAGCGCGGCCGGCTGATCGCCCGCAAGCAGAGCTATCACGGCAACACCCTCGGCGCGCTCTCCGCCGGCGGCAACGAATGGCGGCGGGCGCAGTTCGCGCCGCTGCTCCTCGACGTCAGCCACATCGAGCCCTGCTACGCCTACCGGCACCAGCGCGACGACGAGAGCCCGGAAGCCTACGGCCGCCGCGCCGCCGACGCGCTGGAGGCCGAGATCGAGCGTCTCGGCCCCGAGACGGTGATGGCCTTCATCGCCGAGCCGGTGGTCGGCGCCACCGCCGGCGCCGTGCCGCCGGCCCCCGGCTACTTCCGTCGCATTCGCGAGATTCTGCGACCGCCACGGGGTGCTCCTCATCCTCGACGAGGTGATGTGCGGCATGGGCCGCACCGGCACGCTCTTCGCCTGCGAGCAGGACGGCGTGGTGCCCGACATCGTCTGCATCGCCAAGGGCCTCGGCGCCGGCTACCAGCCGGTCGGCGCGATGCTCTGCTCGGGCGAGATCTACGACACCATCGCCACCGGCTCCGGCTTCTTCCAGCACGGCCATACCTATATCGGCCACCCCGCCGCCACCGCCGCCGGCCTCGCCGTGGTCAACGCCATCCTCGGCCGCAACCTCCTCCCGCGGGTCCGCGACAAGGGCGACCGCCTCGCCGACGCGCTCTCGGCCCGGTTCGGCCAGCATCCCCACGTGGGCGACCTCCGCGGCCGCGGGCTCTTCCGCGGTATCGAGCTCGTTGCCGACCGCGAGACCAAGGCCCCCTTCGACCCCGCCCGCGCCGTCGCCGCGAAGGTCAAGCGCGCCGCCTTCGAGGCCGGCCTGATCTGCTACCCGATGTCCGGCACCATCGACGGCCGCAGCGGCGACCACGTCCTGCTCGCCCCGCCCTTCATCATCGACGACGACGAGATCACCGAGCTCGTCGACAAGCTCGAGACCGCCTTCACCGAGGTCCTCGGCCCGGTCGGCGCCACCGTCTGAAGCGCGACGCTGGAACTCGCCCCGCGGCACGCCTCGCCACCCTGCACCCGCGAGGCACCGCCTCGCGCCAGGCGGCCGCTCGGCGGAACCGGTTTCGGGACTTTCCCGCCCATTGCTCAGCGCGATCTTTCGAGATGCCAGTCTAATCCCGCCCGCACGGCCGGCCACTCCGAGGCGATGATGCTGTAGACGCAGGTATCGCGAAGGCTGCCGTCGCGCATCCGCGAGTTCTGGCGCAGGACCCCGTCAAGCTTCGCGCCCAGCCGTTCGATGGCGCGGCGGCTTTGGTGGTTCATGAAGTGGGTGCGAAACTCAACTCCCAGGCAACCGAGCACGTCGAACGCGTGCGCGAGCAGCAGCAGCTTTGCTTCGGTGTTCAATGGGGTGCGCTGGACGCGGGCCGCGTACCACGTGGCCCCGATTTCCACCCGCGGACCCACGAGGTCGATGTTCATGTAGGTCGTCATTCCGACGACCTGTGCCGTCGCTCTCTCGATGACCGTGAACGGCAACATCGTGCCGGCAGCCCGAAGCCGCAGGCGGTGATCGATTTCCGCCGCCATTCCCCCGGGCTCGGGAATGGTCGTGTACCAGAGCCGCCACAGGCTGCCGTCCTTCACCGCCTCGACAAGATCGTCGTGGTGCTCGCGCTGCAGCGGAACGAGATCGACGTAACGACCCGACAGACTGAGGGCTTCCAAAGCCATGTTTAGGCGTCCTCCTCTGCCACCTCTCCCATGCCTGTTTCCTTAGCTCGACCCGAGGTTTTGGCAAAGGCGGCGATGCGAAACCCGGGCCCGGACCGCGAAACGTCCGCTGGTGGCGCAGCCCGCCCCCTGCCGACCGGCGCTCGACCTGACAAGTCTCGGCAGGACCGATGCCCCGGCCGCCCGACGTTTCGGGCCGCAGCCGCAGAGGTTAACCGATTTTATTGAAGATTAATGCCTTTGTTTTCAATGCGTTCACGCGTGAACACCTACGTGTTCACACCCTGCCGATGCAACGCCTGCGCCTCCCGGATCAGCTTCAGGATATCCTTCGCCGCCTCCGGAATGTTCGTCCCCGGCCCGAAGATCGCCGCAACCCCCTTCTCCTTCAGGAACCCATAGTCCTGCTGTGGGATCACCCCGCCGCAAACCACCAGGATCTCCCCCGCCCCCTGCGCCCGCAGCGCCTCGATCAGCTTCGGCGCCAGCGTCTTGTGCCCCGCCGCCTGGGACGAGATCCCGACGACATGCACGTCGTTGTCCACCGCATCCTGCGCCGCCTCCTCCGGCGTCTGGAACAGCGGCCCGACGTCGACGTCAAAGCCGATGTCGGCGAACGCCGTGGCGATCACCTTCGCCCCGCGGTCGTGTCCGTCCTGGCCCATCTTCACCACCAGCATCCGCGGCCGGCGCCCCTCCTCCTCGGCGAACTTCTCCACATCGGCCTGAATTTCCGCGAAGCCTGCGTCGCCCTCGTAGGCGGCGCCATAGACCCCCGCCAGCGTCTTCACCTCCGCCCGGTGCCGGCCGAACACCTTCTCCATCGCGTCAGAAATCTCCCCCACGCTCGCCCGCGCCCGCGCCGCCTCGACCGCCGCCGCCAGGAGGTTGCCTCCTTCCCGCGCCGTCCGCTCCAGCCCGGCCAGCGCCGCCGCGCAGGCGTCCGCGTCCCGCGTCGCCCGGATCCGCTCCAGCCGCGCGATCTGGCTCTGCCGCACCTTCACGTTGTCGACGTCGAGGATGTCGATCGGGTCGTGCTCCTTCAGCTTGTACTTGTTCACCCCGACGATAACCTCGTCGCCCCGGTCAACCGCCGCCTGCCGCCGCGCCGCCAACTCCTCGATCCGCAGCTTCGGCATGCCGCTGGCCACCGCCCTCGTCATCCCGCCCAGCGCCTCCACCTCCTCGATCAGCGCCCAGGCCTTCTCGGCAAGCGCCGCCGTCAGGCTTTCCACGTAGTAGGAGCCCGCCAGCGGATCGACCACGTGGGTGATCCCGGTCTCCTCCTGCAGGATCAGCTGGGTGTTCCGCGCGATCCGGGCCGAGAATTCCGTCGGCAGCGCAATGGCCTCGTCCAGCGCATTGGTGTGCAGGCTCTGCGTCCCGCCTAGCGCCGCCGCCATCGCCTCGTAGGCGGTGCGGACGACATTGTTGTACGGGTCCTGCTCCTGCAGGCTCACGCCGCTCGTCTGGCAGTGGGTGCGGAGCATCAGGCTGCCGGGTTTCTTCGCGCCGAACTCGCTCATGATCCGGTGCCAGAGCAGCCGCGCGGCGCGGAGCTTCGCCACCTCCATGAAGAAGTTCATGCCGATCGCGAAGAAGAAGCTGAGCCGCCCCGCAAAGGCGTCCACGTCCATCCCCGCCGCGATCGCCGCCTTCACGTACTCCCTGCCATCGGCCAGCGTGAACCCGAGCTCCTGCACCAGGTTCGCGCCCGCCTCCTGCATGTGGTAGCCGGAGATCGAGATCGAGTTGAACTTCGGCATCTCCGCGGCGGTGTAGCCGATGATGTCCGAAACGATCCGCATCGAGGGCTCAGGCGGGTACACGTAGGTGTTCCGCACCATGAACTCCTTGAGGATGTCGTTCTGGATGGTGCCGGAGAGATCCGCCCGCGGCACCCCCTGCTCCTCGCCGGCGACGATGAAGCTGGCGAGGATCGGGATCACCGCCCCGTTCATCGTCATCGAAACGCTGACCTTCTCCAGCGGAATCCCGTCGAAGAGGATCTTCATGTCCTCGACCGAGTCGATGGCCACCCCAGCCTTGCCGACGTCGCCCACCACCCGCGGATGGTCGCTGTCATAGCCGCGGTGGGTGGCGAGATCGAAGGCGACGCTCACCCCCTGCTGCCCCGCAGCCAGCGCCTTGCGGTAGAAGGCGTTCAACTCCTCCGCCGTCGAGAATCCGGCATACTGGCGGATGGTCCAGGGCCGCCCGGCATACATCGTCGCCCGCGGCCCCCGGGTGTAAGGTGGCAATCCCGGAAGGCCTCCCAGGTGATCGAGCCCCCCGAGATCGGCGTCGGTGTAGAGCGGCTTCACCGGGATCCCTTCAGGCGTCGCCCAGGTCAGGCTCTCCGGATCCCGGCCATTGAGCTCGCGGCTCGCCAGCGCCCGCCAGTCCTCGATCTTCGGCCCGGTCATCGCACCTCTCCCCGCGCGGAATTGCATCCCCCGCCAAAGCGCTTATTTCTGAAGCACAAGGGAGACGCCATGACTTCGACGCTCGCCATCCTCGGGTTCATGCTTGCCGCGTTGGCCGTCCCGGCGCATGCCACCGAGGTGCCGGTGGCCGCCGTCGCCCAGACCGAGGAACCCTCCGCAGAGCCGCCAATGCTCCAGGACCTCCTCTGGGTCGCCCGCCCGATCGTGGTCTTCGCCGACAGTCCCGCCGACCCCCGTTTTGCCCAGCAGATGTCGATGCTCGGCGAGCGCCTGCCCGAGCTCGAGGACCGCGACGTCGTCATTCTCACCGACACCGACCCGGCCGCCGCCGGGCCGTTGCGCAAGACCCTGCGGCCACGCGGCTTCAACCTCGTGCTGATCGACATCGATGGCACCGTACTGCAGCGCCGCCCTGCCCCAACTTCGGCGCGGGAGCTCATCAACCTCATCGACCGCACGCCCTCGCGGCGGCAGGAAACCGGGTCGATGCGCAACTGACGCGCCATTACTCGAACTCCATGATTACCGCGTCGACGGCGAGGCTGTCGCCGGGCTTCGCCAAAATCCGGGCCACCGTCGCTTTGCGCTCTGCGCGCAGCACGTTCTCCATTTTCATCGCCTCAACCATGCACAGCGCCTGCCCGTCATAGACCTCGTCCCCCACCTCGACGTCGAGGCGCACCACGAGGCCCGGCATCGGGCAGAGCAGCATCTTCGAGGTGTCGGGCGCGGCCTTGACCGGCATCAGTGCCGCGAGCTCGGCCTGGCGCGGGGTGAGGACGGCGGCACGGAGGTCGGCACCGCGGTGGCGCAGGCGGAGGCCACCTTCGACGGGGGCGACCTTGGCCACCAGCGGGGCGCCGTCGATCTCCGCCCGGGCGAGGGTCTCGCCGGGCTGCCAGGCGGTGAAGAGGCTCATCGTGGCGCCGTCGGGGAAGCGGACGGTGCTGCGGAGGCCGTCGCGGTCGATCTCCAGCGCCTGCGGCTCGCGGCCGATCATCACCACCCAGTCGCGGCCGATCCTGCGGCCGTGGTTCTGAATGGCGCCGAAGATCTGCGCGGCCCGGCTCTCGCGGACCACATGCACATGCGCCGCCAGCGCGGCCAGCCGGCGCAGCACCTCGGGCGGAAGGTCGGCGCCGGCGAAGCCGTCGGGATATTCCTCGGCGATGAAGGCGGTGGTGAGGGCGCCGGAGGCGAAGCGGGGGTTGTCCATGACCGCCGAGAGGAAGGGCAGGTTGTGGCCGATGCCCTCGAGCTCGAAGCCGTCTAGGGCGTCGCGCATCGCGGCGATGGCGGCGGGCCGGTCGGGCGCCCAGGTGCAGAGCTTGGCGATCATCGGGTCGTAGAACATCGAGATCTCGCCGCCCTCGAAGACGCCCGTGTCGTTGCGGACCGCGTGGCGCGCGGTGCGCTCCTCGGCGGGCGGGCGGTAGCGGGTGAGGCGGCCGATCGAGGGCAGGAAGTTGCGGTAGGGGTCTTCGGCGTAGAGGCGGCTCTCGATCGCCCAGCCGTCGAGCCGGATGTCGTCCTGGGAGAGGGCGAGCCTCTCGCCGGCGGCGACGCGGATCATCTGCTCGACGAGGTCGATGCCGGTGACGAGCTCGGTCACCGGGTGCTCGACCTGGAGGCGGGTGTTCATCTCGAGGAAGTAGAAGTTGCGGCTGCCGTCGACGATGAACTCGACGGTGCCGGCGGAGGCGTAGTCGACGGCCTTGGCGAGAGCAACGGCCTGCTCGCCCATCGCCTTGCGGGTGGCGGCATCGAGGAACGGCGACGGGGCCTCCTCGATGACCTTCTGGTTGCGGCGCTGGATCGAGCATTCGCGCTCGCCGAGGTAGAGGCAGGTGCCGTGGGTGTCGCCGAGGACCTGGATCTCGATGTGCCGGGGCTGGGTGACGAACTTCTCGATGAAGATGCGGTCGTCGCCGAAGGAGGACGCAGCCTCGGACTTCGAGCGCTCGAAGCCCTCGCGGGCCTCGGCGTCGGTCCAGGCGATGCGCATGCCCTTGCCGCCGCCGCCGGCGGAGGCCTTGATCATCACCGGGTAGCCGATGTCGCCGGCAATCTTCACCGCGTGACCGGCGTCGTCGATGAGGCCCATGTGGCCGGGGACAGTCGAGACACCGGCCTCGGCGGCGAGCTTCTTGGACGTGATCTTGTCGCCCATCGCCCGGATGGCCGCGGCGGGCGGGCCGATGAAGGCGACGCCGGCCGCGGCCAGCGCCTCGGCGAAGTCGGCGCGCTCGGAGAGAAAGCCGTAGCCGGGGTGGACCGCCTGGGCGCCGGTCTCGCGAATCGCCGCGAGGATGCGGTCGATGACGATGTAGGACTGGCTGACCGGCGCCGGGCCGACGTGGACCGCCTCGTCGGCCATCTTCACGTGCAGCGCCCCGGCGTCGGCGTCGGAGTAGACGGCGACGGTCCGGATGCCGAGGCGCCGGGCCGTCTTGATGACGCGACAGGCGATCTCGCCCCGGTTCGCGATCAGGATCTTGTCAAACATCTCTGCTCCCCGGGGGCGCACCAGTTCCACCTCAGGCCGGCGGGATCTCCGTGCCGGTCGCGTCGTCCATGCTGCCCGCGTCCGACGGGTTCGGGGCCAGCATCTCGCCTTCCAGCGAATCTGGCGATGGGCCGCCGCCCACTTCCATGCCGCCGCCGCACCCGGCCAGGATCAGGCTCGCCAACAGCGCCGCCATCGGTTTCGTCAGTTGCATTGTCAGTCCCTCCTCTTGAATGGGTCTTGCGCCGCTTGGCTCAGTCTTCGGCGAAGACGTCCGGAAAACTCTGTCGCGCCCGGCTCTCGTCGACCCGCAGCATCGCCTCGTAGCTCGCCGGGTCGAACGGCTCCTCCGCCGGCACCACCTCGCGCCCGAGCAGCCAGTTCAGCCGTCCCGCGTCGAGATTGCCGCGTTCGAAAGGCTCGGGTCCGAAGTGCTCCCAGAGCGCCGCCAGGAACGCCGCATCCGCCGCCCGGTCGAGCGGCCGCCGGTCGGCGTAGCGCTCCCGCGCCTTCAAGGGCGTGGCGCCCTTCGCGTCGGCCCGGCGGATGACGAACTGCAGGTCGGAGCCGGACAGCCGGCCGGGAAAGCCGCGGTGCTTCAGCATGGCGATGCCCCCGGTGCCTCCGCCGTTCTCGTCGGCCTGCGGGATGAGCTGATTTCCGGTCTCACGGCAGCAATCCGTCCACAAAGGGGCTACTTAAAGCGGGATGTTATTGTGCTTTTTCCACGGGTTCGACAGCCGCTTCGTCCGCAAGCTCGCGAAAGCGCGCGACACCCGGCGGCGGGTGGAATGCGGCATGATCACCTCGTCAATGAAGCCGCGCTCAGCCGCCACGAAGGGATTGGCGAAGCGCGCTTCGTACTCGCTGGTGCGCGCCGCGATCTTGTCGGCGTCGCCGAGTTCGGAGCGATAGAGAATCTCCACCGCCCCCTTGGCCCCCATCACCGCAATCTGCGCCGTGGGCCAGGCATAGTTGAAATCCCCGCGCAGGTGCTTGGAGCTCATCACGTCGTAGGCACCACCATAGGCCTTGCGGGTGATCACCGTCACCTTCGGCACCGTTGCCTCACCATAGGCGAAGAGCAACTTCGCCCCGTGCTTAATGATGCCGCCGAATTCCTGGTCGGTGCCCGGCATGAAGCCGGGAACGTCGACGAAGGTCAGAATCGGGATCTCGAAGGCGTCGCAGAACCGCACGAACCGCGCGGCCTTGCGCGCCGAGTCTATGTCGAGACAGCCCGCCAGCACCATCGGCTGGTTCGCCACCACCCCGACGGTGCCGCCCTCGAGCCGGATGAACCCGGTCAGGATGTTCCGGGCGAAATCCGGCTGGAGCTCGAAGAAGTCGCCCTCGTCGCCGACCTTAAGGATCAGCTCCTTCATGTCGTAGGGGGTATTGGGGTTCGCCGGCACCAGGGTGTCGAGGCTGTCCTCCACCCGGTCGGAGGGATCGTAGAATGGCCGTACCGGGGGCTTCTCGCGGTTCGAGAGCGGCAGGAAGTCCACAAGGCGCCGCACCTCGGCCAGCGTCACCACGTCGTTTTCGTAAGCGCCGTCCGCCACCGACGACTTCGTCGTGTGTGTGCGCGCCCCGCCCAGCTCCTCGGCGGTGACGATCTCGTTCGTGACTGTCTTTACCACGTCAGGGCCGGTGACGAACATGTAGGAGCTGTCGCGCACCATGAAGATGAAATCCGTCATCGCCGGCGAGTAGACCGCCCCGCCAGCGCAGGGTCCCATGATCACGCTGATCTGCGGGATCACGCCCGACGCCATGATGTTGCGCTGGAAGACTTCGGCATAGCCGCCGAGGCTCGCCACCCCCTCTTGGATGCGCGCGCCGCCCGAGTCGTTCAGCCCGATCACCGGCGCGCCGTTCTGCATCGCCATATCCATGATCTTGCAGATCTTCTCGGCGTGTGTCTCGCTGAGCGACCCACCAAAGACGGTGAAATCCTGGGAGAAGACATAGACCTGCCGGCCGTTGACGGTTCCCCAGCCGGTCACCACCCCGTCGCCGGGATAGGTGGTCCCGGCCATACCGAACTCGGTGCAACGGTGGGAGACGAACATGTCGAACTCCTCGAAACTGCCGTCGTCGAGAAGCACCTCGATGCGTTCGCGTGCCGTCAGCTTGCCCTTGGCGTGCTGTGCCTCGATACGTCCGGCGCCGCCGCCGAGCCGCGCCTCTGCCCGACGGGATTCGAGCTCCTCGAGAACGTTCATTGCGGCACACCCCGGATTTCCGTCTCATTGTTGCACTGCCAGATCCGTCTGGGCGCGGCAACCGTCAATGGTGAAATCGCGGAGGGCCTGCGGGGCAAGAGGGACGCCCTTGACAAGGGGTAGGCGGCGCATGCCAGGTGATCGGCCGTGCCGAGGCTGAACTCAGGCAATTCTCAAATCATGCGCAAAGAAAAACGGCGCCCGCGAGGGGGCGCCGTTCGATGAGCACGCAGCGCCGTCGTCAGAAGCTGTACGAAGCACCCACCAGCACGTCGACGGTGTTGTACTCGACGTCAAGGCTGGTGTCGTTCGGCCCGGTGGCCTTGCGGTTGTCGGTCCCGAACCAGCGCAGTTCGCCCAGAAGGCTCAACTGGGGCGACACCTTGTAGGAGACGCCGCCGATGAGCTGGTAGGCCCAGGCGTCGTTACGCGTATAGCTACCGAAATCGTCGGTCGAGACGTCGATGTTCGCCCAGCCGAGGCCGCCGCCCACATAGGGCTGCCAGGCGCCGGTAGCGCCCATGCTGTTGAACTTGTAGATGCCGTTCACCATCACCGCGTTGGAGTTGGTGTCGCCGCTGATGTCGTTCTTCAGGTCCGCCGCGCGATAGGCGTATTCGAGCTCGGCGGCAATGTTCGGCGTGATGTCGTAGCCGACCGCGGCGCCCAGCGCCCAGCCGGTGTCGTAGTCGATGGTGCCGCTGGCGCTGCCCACCGGGGCGTTGATGGTGGTGGCGTCGCTTGTCGGGAAGGTAAAGCCGCCGAAGCCCTTCACGTAGAACGGACCGCCGGCCCCGAATCCCTGGGCACTCGCCGCCGTCCCGAGGCCCAACGCCATCACGGCTGCAGCCGTGTATCCTGCAAGTCTCATCACTCTTCCCTCCAGAGGAACCGTGCCGCACGACCATACCACACGCGCGACCCTGCCACCACTTGGAGCATCCGGTACCGGATGCCAAGCAAGACAGATCGTCGCACCTCCCGATTGCACGGAACCGTGATCGACCACGCGTGCGGCGATAGGTCCGTTTCACCGCGTTTGCCGGTCCCGGGCACGCGAACAGCCCGGACGGAGACGCGACGAGCCAAACGTCACGGCGCAGCGCTTGCCAGGCAGCCGCCGCGCCGTGTATGCGCTCTGCGCATGATCCTCAATCCGCCCGACCTCCGTCCCGACCGCGCCCCGCCGCCGCGACTCGACCCTGCCGCCCGGCCGGGCCAGCCACGGGTCGGCATGGTCAGCCTGGGGTGCCCCAAGGCGCTTGTGGACAGCGAGCGCATCCTGACCCGCCTGCGGGCCGAGGGCTACGCGATCTCGCCGGACTATGCCGGGGCCGAAGCGGTCATCGTCAACACCTGCGGCTTTCTCGACAGCGCCAAGGCGGAGAGCCTGGATGCGATCGGCGAGGCGCTGGCGGCGAACGGCCGGGTGATCGTCACCGGCTGTCTCGGCGCGGATGAGAGCGTCATCCGCGGCGCCCACCCGTCTGTCCTCGCCGTCACCGGGCCTCAGCAATACGAAGCCGTCCTCGACGCCGTCCACGCCGCGGTGCCGCCGGCGCCCAACCCTTTCGTCGACCTCCTGCCCGCCTCGGCCGTCCACCTCACGCCGCGGCATTACAGTTACCTCAAGATCGCCGAAGGCTGTAACCACAAGTGCCGCTTCTGCATCATTCCCGACATGCGCGGCCGCCTGGTCTCGCGCCCGGTCCACGCGGTGCTCCGAGAGGCCGAGAAGCTGGTCGCCGCCGGCGTCCGAGAGCTCCTCGTCATCAGCCAGGACACCTCCGCCTACGGCGTCGACCGCAAGCATGACATGCATCCGTGGCAGGGCCGCGAGGTCCGCACCCATCTCACCGACCTCGCCCGCGAGCTCGGTGAGCTCGGCGCCTGGGTGCGCCTGCACTACGTCTACCCCTACCCGCACGTCCGCGAGCTCATCCCGCTCATGGCCGACGGCTTGGTCCTCCCTTACCTCGACATCCCCTTCCAGCACAGCCACCCCGACGTTCTCCGCCGCATGGCCCGCCCGGCCGCCAGCGCGCAGACGCTGGACGAGATCGCCCGCTGGCGGACCGACTGCCCGGAGATCGTTCTGCGCTCGACCTTCATCGTCGGATACCCGGGCGAAACCGAAGCGGAGTTCCAGCACCTCCTCGACTGGCTCGACGCGGCGCAGCTCGACCGCGTCGGCTGCTTCAAGTACGAGAACGTTGCCGGCGCCCGGGCGAACGCGCTGCCCGACCACGTGCCCGAAGCGGTCAAGGAAGAGCGCTGGGCGCGCTTCATGGCCCGGGCCCAGGCGATCAGCGCCGCGAAGCTCGCGGCGCGGGTGGGCTCGCGGGCCGAGGTGATCGTCGACGAGGTCGACGAAGACGGCGCAACCTGCCGCACCCGCGGCGACGCCCCGGAGATCGACGGGAACCTCTTCATCGACGAGGGTTTCGAGGGCCTGGCGCAAGGCGACATCCTGACCGTCGAGATCGAGGAGGCCTCCGACTACGACCTCTGGGGGCGGCCCCTGCCGGCCTGACGCCGGCCTCAGGCCTTCACTCCGAAAGCAGTCGTCCCAGTCGCAGCAGCGCCAGTTCGTACCCCTGCGTCCCCAGCCCGGCGATGACCCCGTCGGCCCGCAGCGAGACGTAGGAATGGTGGCGGAACGCCTCCCGCTGGTGCACGTTCGAGATGTGCACCTCGATCACCGGCCCGTCGAAGGCCTTGAGCGCGTCGAGGATCGCCACCGAGGTGTGGGTGAAGGCCCCGGGGTTGATCACGATCCCCGCCGCCACCTCCCGCGCCTCGTGGATCCAGTCGATGATCTCGTATTCCCGGTTGCTCTGGTGAAACCGCAGCTCGAGCCCGCTGGCGTCGGCCACCCGGCGGCAGGCCGCCTCGACGTCGGCCAGCGTCTCGCGGCCGTAAATCTCCGGCTGCCGCTTGCCGAGGAGGTTGAGGTTCGGTCCGTTCAGGACGAGGACGAGCTTGGCCATGGCGGGTCTCCTTCCCGCTCCCGTAGCAGCCGCCGCCGCGGCTCCCAAGCGAAAAGACGCTGCGATTGCCGATCGCTAGAGGAGCCGCCATAGTGGCGGCGGGCCACGCCGCGGGAGGGAGGGCGCCATGACGCCAGGAGTGATCGGTCTCGGCTCGATGGGCGGCGGCGCCGCGGCCTCGCTCGTGCGCGCCGGCTTCGCCACCCACGGCTTTGACGTCGCGCCCGCGGCCCGCCATCGCTTCGCCGACGCCGGCGGCGTCGTCGTCGAGAGCCCGCGCGACCTCGCGGCCACCTGCGACGTGATCGCGGTCTTCGTGGTCAACGCCGACCAGATCGAGGAGGTGGTCTTCGGCTCCGGCCTCGTCGATGCCGCCGCGCCGGGCACCGTCTTCATCCTCTCCGCCACCATCCCGCCCACCCGGGCCGAGGACTTCGGCCGCCGCCTCACCGAGGCCGGGATGCTCCCCATCGACGCCCCGGTCTCGGGCGGCGCCGCCAAGGCCGCCGCCGGGGCGATGACGATCATGGCCTCCGGTCCGGCCGCCGCCTTCGACCGCGCCGGCCAGGTACTCGATGCCATCGCCACCCACGTCTTCCGGCTCGGCGGCACCCCCGGCGCCGGCAGCCGCATGAAGCTCGTCAACCAGCACCTCGCCGGCATCCACATCGCCGCCGCCGCCGAGGCGCTGGTGCTCGCCATCGGCATGGGCCTCGACCCCCACCAGGTGATCGACACCATCCGCGACTGCGCCGGCACCTCCTGGATGTTCGAAAACCGCGGCCCGCACATAGCCGACGGCGACTACACGCCGCTCTCCGCCGTCGACATCTTCGTCAAGGACCTCGGCATCGTCGTCGAGGAGTCGGCCCGTGTCGGCCTCGACCCAGTCGTCGCCGCCCGCGCCCTCGACCAGTTCCGCGCCGCCGCCGCCGCCGGCTGGGGCCGCGACGACAACTCCGCCGTCGCCAAGGTCTACGCCCGCGCCGCCGGCATCACCCTGCCCGAAAAGGCCGGCGCATGATCCTCGGCGCGATCGGCGACGACTTCACCGGCTCCTCGGACCTGGCGCTGATGCTCGCCAAGGGCGGCATGCGCACCGTCCAGTACGTCGGCGTTCCGGACGTCCCCGCCGACCCCGGCGTCGAGGCCGGGGTGGTGGCGCTCAAGTCCCGCTCCATTCCCGCCGCCGAGGCGGTGTCGCAGTCGCTTGCCGCGCTCGACTGGCTGCGCGCCCAGGGCTGCCGCCAGTTCTACTTCAAGTACTGCTCCACCTTCGACTCCACCCCCGAGGGCAACATCGGCCCCGTCATCGACGCCCTGATCGACGCCCTCGGCACCACGGCGCCGGTCCTCGTCTGCCCGGCCTTCCCCGCCACCGGGCGCACCGTCTTCCAGGGCCACCTCTTCGTCGGCGACCGGCTCCTGTCCGAATCCGGCATGGAGCACCACCCGCTCACGCCGATGACCGACCCCGACCTGCGCCGCTGGCTCGCCCGCCAGACCCAGCGCCCGGTCGGCCACCTGCCTCTCGCCGCCCTACGGGTCAACGCCCGTACGGCCCTCCTCGCCGAGGCCGCGGCGGGACGCCAGGTGATCGTCGCCGATGCGGTGGAGGACGCCGACCTCCTCCGCCTCGCCGAAGCCGCTTCAGGCTTCGAGCTTCTCACCGGCGGGTCCGGCCTCGCCCTCGGCCTGCCGAAGCTCCACGGCGCCACAGGAGCCCCGGCCCCTTGGCACGGCGAGCCTGGCCCGGCCCTGGCCCTCTCCGGGTCCTGTTCACGCGCCACCCTCGCCCAGGTGGCGCGCCATCAGTCCGACTGTGGCCCCAGTCTGAAGGTCGAGGTGGCCGACGTGCTCGCCGGGCGAACCGACCCGGCGGCCGTCCTCGACTGGGCCCTCGCCCAAGAGAGCCTGCCGCTCGTCTACTCCTCCGACGCACCCGAGGCCGTCGCTGCCGCCCAGGCCGCCGCTGGTCGCGAGCGGACCTCCGCGGCTCTCGACGGCTTCTTCGGCGCCCTCGCCTCGGCTGCAGCCACCCGCGGTGTCACCCGGTTGATCTCCGCCGGGGGCGAAACCTCCGGGGCGGTGGTGCAGGCGCTGGAGGCCCGGGCGCTCGAGATCGGGCCGGAGATTGCGCCCGGGGTCCCGGCCCTCCGCATCACCGGACGGCCGCTGGTCCTGGCGCTCAAGTCCGGCAATTTCGGACAGGAAGACTTCTTCGCCCGAGCCGCTGCCATTCTCGTGGCTGCATGAGCGCCGACGCCCGCCTGCGCGAGAACATCTGCCTGCTGGCCCGGTCCCTCTTCGACCGCGGGCTGACCGCTGGCGCTTCCGGCAACATCTCGGCCCGCACCGATGGCGGCGATCTTCTCGTCACCCCGACGGGGCGGTCGCTCGGCCGGCTGGATCCGGCCGAGCTCAGCTTGGTCAGCGATGGCCACACCGTCTCCGGGCTGCAGCCGACAAAGGAGATGCCGCTGCATTCCGCCTTCTACGACACCCGCACCGGCACCGGGGCGGTAGTGCATCTGCACTCGACCCACGCCGTCGCCCTCTCGATGCTGCCCGAAATCGACCCCGACAATGTGCTGCCGCCGCTGACCGCCTACGGCATCATGCGGCTCGGCAAGGTGAGGCTGCTGCCGGTATTCCTGCCCGGCGACCCGGCGATGGGTGCCGCGGTTCGCGGGCTCGCGGGCAAGCGCTCCGCCGTTCTCCTGGCCAATCATGGCCCTGTGGTGGCGGGCCGGGACCTCGAAGCCGCCGTGAACGCCGTCGAGGAACTCGAGGAGACCGCCCGTCTCGCCCTCCTCACCCACGGCCGCGCACCACGGCTTCTCACCGAAGGTCAGGTTGCCGACGTCGTGGCGCGCTTCGGCGTGGAGTGAGAGGTTGGTTCGGTCCATCTGAATTCCGTGGCCGCGCGGGGCTCCGGGTGGCGTCGTCGACCCAAGCTGCGCGGCCATGACCGGGGCGACCGGAGCCCTTGCATGCGCGCGAGAGCCTGTTTATGAGGATCGTCGCGAACGCCTCCGGAACCGATACGGGCAGGCTGACCTTGGTTCGTGCGAACTGCCCGGGTCTTATGCGCGGAAAGACACCGGAAATCAGTAGCTTGGCGACGTGGCGGAGTGGTTACGCAGCGGATTGCAAATCCGTCCACACCGGTTCGATTCCGGTCGTCGCCTCCAATTCTCCCGGCGCCGCGCAGGCTGTGGAAGGAGCCGAGCAGTCATGCAGAGGGTTGGCATCGGCGTCATCGGCTGCGGCAACATCAGCGGCGCCTACCTGACGGCCGCGAAGGCGTTCCCGGTGCTCGACATCCGCGCGCTGGCCGATCGCGACCCGGCGGCGGCAACCGCGCGTGGCGCCGAGTTCGGCGTGCCGGCGGTGAGCGTGGACGCGCTCCTCGCCGATCCTGCCATCGAGATCGTGCTCAACCTCACCGTGCCCCGGGCCCATGTCGCGGTCGGCCGGCAAATCGTCGCCGCCGGCAAACACGCCTACTCGGAGAAGCCGTTCGGCATCGCCTTCGCCGAGGCGGCGGAGCTGGCGGCGGAGGCGGCGCGGCGCGGGCTGCGGCTCGGCTGCGCGCCGGACACCTTCCTCGGCGGCGCGCATCAGGCGGCGCGGGCGTTGCTGGACGACGGCCGCCTGGGCACGCCGGTGGGCGGCACGGCGTTCTTCATGTGCCCCGGCCACGAGCGCTGGCACCCGAACCCGGACTTCTACTACCAGGCCGGCGGCGGCCCGATGCTCGACATGGGCCCCTACTACATCACCGACCTCGTCAACCTGCTCGGGCCGGTGGCGCGGGTCGCCGGCATGGCGCCGGCGCCGCGGCCGACCCGGACGATCACCAGCGCGCCGCGGGCCGGCGAGACCATCGCCGTCGAGGTCCCGACCCACGTCGCCGGCAGCCTCGCGTTCGTCTCCGGCGCGGTCGTCTCCGTCGTCATGAGCTTCGACGTGCCCGGGCACCGGCACCTGCCGATCGAGATCTACGGCACCGAGGCGAGCCTGCTCGTGCCCGATCCGAACTGGTTCGGCGGCGAGGTCTCGGTGCTTCCCAAGGGCGGCGAGTGGACGCCGGTTGCGGTCGACCTGCCCTGGACCGATGCGAACTACCGCTCGCTCGGCCTTGCCGACATGGCGGCGGCCATCCGCCAGGGCAGGCCGCACCGGGCCTCCGGCGACCTTGCGCTACATGTGCTGGAAGTGATGGAAGCCTTCGGGCGATCGGCAGAAAGCGGGCGCTTCGTCGAGATCACGACGCGCCCGGAGCGTCCGGCGCCGCTGTCCGAAGGCCCGCCGCTCGACCGCCTCTAAGGCTAAAGCGACGCAGCCCCAGGCGGGGGCTGCGTGCCGTGATGTGAGGCCTACTCGACGCCCCAGATCTTCTTGTAGACGTCGCGATAGCCGTTGTCGGGATCGTAGACGTTGTTCGGCCCGCCATCGAACTCGATGTTGTCGGCGGTCACCAGGTGGATGCCCGAGACGTAGCCCGACCACGGCTCGCCGGCGAAGGCGCGGTTGAGCTCGTCGACGAGCTGCCAGCCCTGCTCCTGCAGCGGCTCGGGCACCGTCGCCATCTGGTACTGCTTGGCGCGAATCCGCTGGAAGGCCGATTCCGAACCGTCGCCGGCCGAGATGTTGTGCGGCGGGTCGCCGCCGTCCTTGCCGGCGCTGGTCAGCGACGGACCCATGAAGTCGTAGTAGAGATCGTTCACCGCCAGCGAGTAGGTCCACTTGTCGCCGAAGCGCTGCAGGAGCGAAGTGGTGAGCTGCGGCATCCGGCTCGACGCCTCCGTCATCGGCGAGTCCTCGAGCACCAGCACCTCGCAGCCGGGGCAGCCGTCCTGGATCGCCTTCTCCATCATCCGCGCCTTGCCGATCGCCATCTCGTAGTTGGAGTCGCCGAAGATGACGACGCCGGCGGTCCCGCCGGAATCGACGATGGCAAGATCCGCGGCGGTCTGCGCCACGTCGGCGATGCGGGTGTTGACGTTGGCGAACATCCCCGTGGCCTCGTCCGGACCGGGCTCGATCGTCGCGTGCCAGCCGACGAAGGGAATGCCGGCCTCCTTCACCTGCTCGAGCGCGGCGTTCTGCTCGATGGCGTCGAAGCCGCCGACGACGATGCCGGCGGGATTGAGCGCGATCGCCTGGCTCATCGCGGCACTCCGCGCCGAGATGTCGCCGTGGCCGTCGAGCACGCGCAGCTCCCAGCCGATGGCCTCGGCCGCTTCCGCCACGCCGCGCGACACGCCCTCGGTGCCGCCGTTCCGCAGGTCGCCGGCGACGTAGATGATCGTCTTGCCGGTCGCGGCCTTCGGGCCGGTCGTCGGGCCCTCCCAGGCGCCGGCGCGCGCCGTCGCCTTCTCGATGCGCGCCTTGGCCGCGGCCATCGCGTCGTCCTGCGCCCAGGCGGCGCCGCCGGCGGCGACGACGAGCGCCGCCGACGCCAGGAGTGCCGCAAATCCCATGCGTTTCATTCCAGTCTTCCTCCCTGTTTTAAGTCCGAAGTCTCGTTGTCCGCCGCCGGGTCCGGGGCGCGCGACGCCGCCACGCGCTTGCGCTGGGCGTAGCCGGCGATGCCGATGGCGACGAGCAGCGTTAGCCCGTTGAACATCGGCTCGACCCAGAAGGAGCCGCCGAGCTGCTGGATTCCCGAGATGCCGATGGCCAGAATGATGACGCCGACGATCGTGCCCCAGACGTTGACCCGCCCCGGGCGGATCGTCGTCGAGCCGAGGAACGCCCCGACCAGCGCCGGCAGCAGGAACTCGAGCCCGACGCTCGCCTGGCCGATGCGCAGCTTGGCGGCGAGGATCACCCCGGCGGCCGCGGTCAGCGTGCCCGAGGCGACGAAGGCGCCGATGGTGTAGCGCCGGACCGGAATGCCGTTCAGCGTCGCCGCCTTGGTGTTGGCGCCGATGGCGTAGAGGTAGCGCCCGACCGGCAGGTATTCGAGGACGAACCACATGACGAGCGCCAGCGCCAGCACGTAGAACCCGGTGATCGGCACCCCGGCGACCCGCAGCGAGTTGATCTTGAAGAACCCCTCCGGCAGCGTGCCGATGATCTGCCGCCCGTCCGAGTGCCACATGGCGATGGCATAGAGCACCGTGCCCATGCCGAGGGTGGCGATGAAGCTGTCGATCTGCGCCACCTCGACGAGGAGGCCGTTGAGGAACCCCACGAAGGCCCCGAGCAGCAGCACGATCAGGGCCGCCACCGGCCAGGGAACGCCGTACCAGACCTGCAGGCTGATCGCGAGGATGTGCCAGAGCACGATGCCGTAGCCGACGGTGAGGTCGATCTTGCCGGTGACCATCGGGATCATCACCGCCAGCGACAGGATGGCGATGATCGCCTTGTCGGCGACGATCGAGCGCAGGTTGAGGAGCGTCGGAAAGGTCTGCGGCAGCAGGATCGAGAAGAGGAGCGCAAGCAGCACGGTGAGGATCACCAGCCCGTAGACCGGCACCAGCCGACCGATCCGGGCCGTGCCGGAGAGGGTCGCGAGTTCCGCACGCGTCGGCTCCAGCGCCTCCGACTTCACCGAATTGACCATTGTGCGGGACTTCCCTCAGGCTGCTTCGGAGGTCGAGGCCGCGGTGATCACCGCCTCGGTGGTCAGCGCCGCACCGGACAGCTCGCCGACGATCCGACCGCGGCTGAACACCAGGGCGCGGTGGCAGATCTGCGCGACTTCCTCGAAATCCGTCGACACGACGATGACGCCGAGTCCCTGCGCCAGCGCCCGGGCGATCAGCCCGTAGATCTCGGCCTTGGCGCCGACGTCGACGCCGGCCGTCGGGTCCTCGGCGATCAAGAGGCGCCGCCGCGTGGCGAGCCAGCGCGCGACCACCACCTTCTGCTGGTTGCCGCCGCTTAGCGCCTCGACGGCGAGCTCCGGCGCGTTCGGACGCAGGTTGACCGCAGCGCCGAGATCGGCGGCGTGGCGCGCCTCCCGCCACGGCGCCAGCACCGACAGGGCTCCCGCGCCCGGAGGCGCCGGGGTTGAAGAACACGTTCTCGCGCACGCTGAGCGGCCCGGCGATGGCTTCTTCGCCGCGGTCCCGCGCCATCAGCCCGACGCCTTGGCCGAGCGCCGCGTGGGGCGAGGAAAGGTCGAGTTCCCGGCCGTCGAGGACCACGCGCCCGGCATGCGGCAATACGCCAAACAGCGCCCGGCCGACATCTTCCTGCCCGGCACCGCGCAGCCCGACGAGACCAAGGAGTTCGTGGCGGTACAGTCGGAAGTCCACCGGACCGGCGCTCGCCGTCTCGAGCCCGGTGACCTCGAGCCGTACCTCGGGCGCCGCCCCGCCCACCTTGGAAAACGCGTCGAAGGTCGCGCGGCCGACGATTTGTCGCACCACGGTCTCGGGATCGGTCTCGGCCACCGGCCCGTCACTCACCAGCATCCCGTCGCGCAGCACCACCACCCGGTCGGCGACCCGGAACACCTCGTCGAGCCGGTGCGAAACGTAGATCATCCCAACGCCGCGTGCCTTCAGCGACCGCATCACCGCGAAGAGGCGCTCGGCCTCGTTGGTGGGCAGGCTCGCCGTCGGCTCGTCCAGCACCAGGAAGTCGCACTCGGTGGCCAGCGCCCGGGCGATCGCCACTAGCGACTTCTCGGTGCGCGACAGGCTCTGTACCCGGGTGTCGGGATCGATGTCGCAGTCGACCATGGCCAGCGCCGCCCGCGCCGCCCTTGCCGTGCTCCGCCAGTCGATCGCCCCGAGAAACCCCGACCGACCGTAGCCCTGCGCCAGCGCGACGTTCTCGGCCACCGTCATCCATTCAACCAGGCCGAGGTCCTGGTGGATGAACGAGATCGGCCGCGCCCCGGCCTGCGTCGCGTCGTGGTGGTAGACGTCCGAGCAGAGCAGGATTCGCCCGCCGTCCGCCTTGTGGATGCCGCCGAGGATCTTGATCAGCGTCGACTTGCCGGCGCCGTTCTCGCCGAGCAGCGCCACGATCTCGCCCTTCTCGACCTCGAAGCTGACGCCCTTCAGGGCGCGGGTCCCACCGAACGTCTTGACGACGTTCTGGAACGTCAGGCGCGCATCCGCCGGCATTCGGTTAAGTCCTCCCCGGCGGCACGACCGCCCGCGTGGCTCTTGGCGACCACCTGGCCCGGCCATTTGCGAACCCCGCGCCGCGCCTGTCAAGGGCCGGACGGACGTCGCGCAGCGCGCCGGCATGTGCTACGCCACGCCGAATGTCCCCGCCCGCTGGAGGAAGCCGCATGAAGAAAGCTTTGATCGCCTGGGGCGGCTGGGAAGGCCACGAGCCCGAGGCCGGCGCCGCGCGGGTGGGCACTATGCTCGCCGAGGACGGCTTCGACGTCACCACCGTCAACGGGACCGCCCGCTTCGGCGACCCGGCGCTCCCCGAGTACAGCCTGATCGTCCCGATCCTCACCATGTCGGAGATCGGCAATGCCGAACTCGCCAACCTGCTCACCGCGGTCGAAGGCGGCGTCGGGCTCGGCGGCTACCACGGCGGCATGGCCGACGCGTTCCGCAAGGAGCCCGCCTACCAGTTCATGGTCGGCGGCCAGTGGGTGGCGCACCCCGGCAACATCATCGACTACCGCGTCGACGTGACCCGCCCCGACGACCCGGTGATGGAGGGCATCACCAGCTTCCCCTACCGCTCGGAGCAGTATTACCTCCACGTCGACCCCCGGGTGGAGGTCCTCGCCACCACCACCTTCTCCGGCGCCCACGCCCCCTGGATCGACGGCGCCGTGGTCCCCCAGGTCTGGAAGACCACCTACGGCCGCGGCCGCGTCTTCTTCAGCGCCCTCGGCCACGTCGCCGCCGAGTTCGACGTGCCCGAGATGGCGACGATCCTGCGCCGCGGCCTGCTCTGGGCGGCGGCCTGAGCGCAGAGGGCATTGCCTCGCGGCCGAACCCTGATACCGTCGACCCGTTTCGGGAACAGGGGGGCCATCATGTCGCGTCGTCAACTGCTCTGCGGACTCGCCGCGCTCGCCACCTGCCAGGCGGCGCCGGCGCTGGCGGATGATCCGGGGCTCTGGAGTGTCTACACGACACTCTGAAAGGCGCAAAATACATCGACCTCACCCATGTCATCACTCCAACGATCCCGGTCTGGGCCGGGTTCGGGCCCTCCACGTTCGTCCAGACCAAGGCGGCCACCGACATCGAGGGCTATGCGCCAAGAAGGATGACACCTTCACCTACGAAGGCAGCGGCTTCGAGGCGACCACCTACATGCTTGCCACCGACCAACTCGGCACCCAGCTCGACCCGCCGGCGCACTGGGCGCCGGAGTATCCCGCGATCGACGAGATGCCCGCGACCTACGCCGTGCGGCCGCTGGTGGTGATCTCGATCGAGGATCAGGTCGCCAAGGACTACGGCTATGCGCTGCAGGTCTCCGACATCGAGGCCTTCGAGGCCGAGCACGGCCAGATACCCGAGGGCTCGGTGGTCTTCGTCCGCTCCGGCTGGTCCAAGGACTGGCCGGACCCGTCGCTCTCTACCCAGGCACCCTTCCCCGGCGTCGGCCTCGACGCGCTCAAGTTCCTGCACGAACAGCGGCACATCCTGTTCCACGGCCACGAGCCGCTCGACACCGATTCTACCCCCACGCTCGAAGGCGAGTACTGGCTGCATGCACAACGGCTACGCCCAGGCGGAGGGCGTTGCCAATCTCGATCAGGTGGCGCCCACCGGGTGTCTCGTCGCGATGGGCTATCCGAGTTTCAAGGCGGTACCGGTGGCATCGCCCGCTACGTGGCGATCTGCCCGCCGGACTGGCCCCGGCGGGGTTACCATCGGCGCCGCGGACGCGCCGCTGCCGAAATCGGACAAGCCGCTGCACTGGGACGACGCCGCCGGGATGCGGGTGCGCTGACCGAACCAAGCCCGGAGGCGCCCGCCGGCGCCCCGGCCAACCACGGGAACGAGACGTGGCAGAGCGCAAGCGCAGTTTCGCGGTGATCGGCCTCGGCGCCTTCGGCAGCACCGTGGCGACCGAGCTCGCCAAGGCCGACGCCTACGTCCTCGGCATCGACCGGGATGCCAAGCGGGTGGCGCGGATGGCCGACGTGGTCGCCGAGGCGAAGATCCTCGACGCCACCGACGAGGCGGCGCTGCGCGAGGCCGGCCTCGACCGCTTCGGCGCGGTGGTCGTCGCCATCGGCGAGGACGTCGAGAGCTCGATCCTCTGCACGATGAACGCGCACCTCATCGGCTGCAAGACGCTCTGGGTCAAGGCCCGCGACAAGACCCACCACCGCATCCTCACCAAGCTCGGCGCCGACCGGGTGATCCTGCCGGAGCAGGAGATCGGCCAGCACGTGGCGCAGATGCTGCAGAACCCGGCGGTCTGGGACTACGCCAGCCTCGGCAACGGCTTCCACGCCGTCAGCATGGTGATGCCGAAGGAGCTCGAGGGCCGCACGCTGGCCAGCCTCGACCTCGCCGAGACCTACAAGGTCCGCGCCCTCGGCCTGATGCGCGGCACCGAGTTCCACCCGCCCGACGAGGCGCTCCCGCTCAAGGAGGACGACCGCGTCGTGGTGCTGGGCCGGCAGGCCGACCTCAGGAGGTTCGGCGACGCGCTCTAAGGCGCGGGCGCCGGCAGTCATGGCGGTCCCGCTCAGACGACGGCTGGCGCGCAGGGTCATCGGCCTGCCGCCACCGGTGGTCCTCGCGGCCCTCTACGGCCTCCTGGCGGTGGCCGGTGCGCTGGCGCTGATGCTCCCCGCCGCGCAGTCGACACCCTTTCCCGCGGCCGACGCGCTCTTCACCTCGGTCTCGGCGGTGACGGTGACCGGCCTCGGGGTGTTCGGCATCGGCGAGTACCTCACCCTCTTCGGCCAGGCGGTGGTGCTGGTGCTGATCCAGCTCGGCGGCCTTGGCCTCATGACCTTCGCCGTCCTGGTGCTCTCCAGCCTCGGCCTGCCCGTCGGTCTCACCCACTCCACCTACCTCAAGGAGGATCTCAACCAGACCTCCCTCGGCGAACTCTTCGAGCTCGTCGGGGTGATCCTGCGGGTGGTGCTGGTCTGCGAGGCGGCCGGGACGCTGGTCCTCGCCGCTCGCCTTCGTTCCGGACTACGGCTTCTGGCCCGGCCTCTGGCACGCACTCTTCCACGCGGTCTCGGCCTTCAACAACGCCGGCTTCTCCACCTTCCCGGCGGGGCTCGAGCCCTACGCCGCCGATCCGGTGGTCAACCTGGCGGTGCCGGCGCTCTTCATCATCGGCGGCCTCGGCTACGGTGTGCTGACCGAGCTCGTGCGGGTCCGGCGCTGGCACCGCTTCTCGCTCCACGCCAAGCTGATGCTGATCGGCACCGCGGCGCTGATCTTCGGGGGCACGGCGTTCTTCGCGGTGCTCGAATGGAACAACCCCGGGACGCTCGGCGCCCTGCCCTCGCCCGCCGCCCGGCTGCTGGCGAGTTGGTTCCAGGGGGTGACCACCCGCACCGCGGGCTTCAACACCGTCGACATCGGCGCGCTCGAGGACAGTACCACCACGCTTTTCATTGCACTGATGTTCATCGGCGCCGGCCCCACCTCCACCGGGGGCGGCATCAAGGTGACGACGGTGATGGTGATGCTGATCGCCACCGTTGCGTTCTTCCGACGCGAGACCGAGCTCCACGCCTTCGGCCGCGCCATCTCCCTCGACCAAGTGCTGAAGGTGATGGCGGTGACGGCGATCAGCGTCTTCGTAGTGTTCACCGGGGTCTTCCTGCTGACCCTCACCCACCAAGGCGACTTCATCGACATCGCCTTCGAGGTGGCCAGCGCCTTCGGCACCGTCGGCCTTTCCCGCGGCTTCACCGGTACCCTCGACCCGTTCGGACGGGCGGTGATCATGGCGATCATGTTCATCGGCCGCGTCGGCCCGCTGACGCTCGGCTTCTTCCTCGCCACCCGCGCCGTCCCCCGGGTCCGCTACCCGGCGGCGGAGGTCTACATCGGCTGACGGCGAGCGCGGGCGCGCCGGGGCGGAATTTTTTCGACGCCGCGATCCGTTGCATCGCCTCGGTTCGTCCTTGGTATGTCCGCTTTGAAAGGGAGACGCACCATGTCCGACGAACCGATTGTCCTCATCAACCTGCTGAAGGTCGAGCCCGAAAGGCAGGAGGCGCTGGTCGCGCTCCTGCGCCACAACATCGACACCGTGGTCAGCACGCTCGAGGGCTGGAAGGCCAGCCACCTGATCGCCGCGAGCGACGGGTCGGGCGTGGCGATCTGGTCCGAGTGGGCCACGCCCGCCGCGGTCGCGGCGATGCGCAGCGATCCGAGGATGCTGGCGTGCTTCCCGAAGATTCGCGAGCTTGCGAGCTTCGACTCGCTCATGGGCCGGCCGGTGACGGTTGCGACCCGACCGGTGCCGATGGGGCTGGAGGCATGACCGGCGACCTCGAAGAAATCCTCAAGGACCTGCGGCCGCGCCTGCACCGCTACTGTGCCCGGATGACCGGCTCGGCCGTGGACGGCGAGGACGTCGTCCAGGACACGCTGGTGAAGGCGCTGCGCGCCCAGGCGGACGGCGCGGAGATCGACAATCCCGGGGCCTGGCTGTTCCGCATCGCGCACAATACCAGCCTCGATCTCCTGCGCCGCCGGGCCCGGCACGAGGTGGTGCCGCTGAACGATGGCCCGGAGGTCGCCGCGCTGCCGCAATCGGAGCTTCTGGCGGTCAGCTTCCATACCTTCCTGCAGCTGCCGGACCTGCAGCGCTGCGCCGTGATCCTCAAGGACGTGCTCGGGCATTCGGTGGACGAGATCGCCGGGATCGCCGACTGCTCCCCGGCCGCCGCCAAGTCGGCACTGCAGCGCGGCCGGGCGGCCTTGCGCCGGCTCGCCGCAATGCCGGAGGACACGCGGCTGCCGCTGATGCCGGCGGCCGACCGACAGAAGATGGCCGCCTATGTCGATTACTTCCGAGCCGGCGACTTCGACGCGATCCGCGCCATGCTCGCCGACGACGTCAGGCTCGATCTGGTGAACCGCGTCAAGCTCGACGGTCGCGCCAGGGTCGACGTCTACTTCACCCGCTATGCCGAGGAGACGAAATGGCGCTTCGCCCTCGGCGCCGTCGAGGGCCGCCCGGCCATGCTGGCCTTCGACCGCACGACCGAAGCCGGCAAGCCGGCACATTTCGTTCTGGTCGAATGGCGAGACGACCGGATCGCCGCGATCCGCGACTTCCTCTTCGCACCCTACGCCCTCGAAGCGATCGACTGGGCGCAGCTCGGCTGAGGGAGACCCGGACTCCGACGGACGCTTTCCCACCTGTAGGGCCAGATTCTCAGACCCGAACGAGGCCCTTGGCCCAGCTGTCAGAGCTTGCCCGTCGCAAGCCAGGCGGCGCAGTCGGGGCCGAGCTCCGCGACGGCACGCGCCTCGTACGCCGCGACCTCCTGCGGGCTAAGTACCGCGCGCCAGCGGCCGTTGCTGCCCTTGTTGATGAAGGTCTGCGCGCCGCCCACCGTGGGAAGCCCGGGAAACATCTCGTCCGCACGCGCCTTCATGTGCCCGAAGCCCGCGTGGGTCACGGCCCGCGCCATGGTCTCGGGGTCAACCTCGATGCCGAGATAGTCGGCGATATCCCGCGCCCGGCCGGCGAGATCGTCCGTCAGGTTCTGGTAGTGGAGCAGGTACACATTCGGCTGGTTGCGCAGCGCCCACCAGCTCCGGACGTGACCCCAGAAATCTCCCATCCCGGCGGTGCCCGCAAGCCAGTCGCGAAAGTAGGCATGCACGTCCCCCGAGGGACGCGTGACCCTCGGCAGTCCTGCCGGACGCACGGCATTGACGCTCTCGAAGAACTCGTCCATCGAATTGAACATGTGGTTGTGCTCGCTCCAGGCCACATCCCGACCGTCGCGCGCGACAAAGAGGTATTTTGCCCGCGGCGAGATCACCAGCGCATCGGCGGGAAGGTGCGACTTCATCACGCGGCGGTGCGTCTGCGCCTCGACCGCCTCCATCCGCCCTTGCTTGTCCAGGCTGAAATCGATCCATCGGCAGATGTTGCCGACGCGGGCAACCTCCGGCGCCCCGTGGATTAGCTGGACAAGCAGGGCGAGCGTCCAGGTCGTGCCGGCCTTGGGCGGCGAGACCACGACGATATCGTCGTCGCGGAACCGGAAGTCGTTCCACGGGGTGGAATCGAGGACTCCGTCGATCAGTTCGCGCGTCTTGACCGGACCCGCATCAGGCTCCAGACCATCCATCCCAGCCCCCTGTTCGGCGGCTCATTTGCGCCGCTCCCGGCAGCATACAGAGGAGGCTGCGCCGCATACAGAAATTCCAGCCGCCCGGCCCGCCCGCTTCAAGTCTCGTGCTCTAACGACTCGAAAAGTAAACCAACTTCTTGCGATTTTCGGAGCGGATCGTCCTGGAAATCGCAAGATCTTGCGTACGTGGCGCCGAGTTCGTTACCAACGGCGAACGAGAAATGAATCAAATCGAGAAACAGAAACGAAATCAATCACTTGCCGATTCTGAACACTGTGAACGGACGTCCTATTCAGCCGCCTTCATCCGCCCGTCCGGGATGTAGTTCAGCACCGGTGCCAGCCAGCGCTCGGCTTCCGCCAGCGTCATCCCCTTGCGCCGGGCATAGTCCTCGACCTGGTCTCGCTCGACCTTGGCGACGCCGAAGTAATAGCTCTCCGGGTGCGACAGGTAGAGCCCCGCGACCGACGAACCCGGCCACATCGCGAAGTTCTCGGTCAGCGTCACCCCCGTCGCCGCCTCCGCGTCGAGCAGCCGGAACAGCGTCGCCTTCTCGGTATGATCCGGCTGCGCTGGATATCCCGGCGCCGGGCGGATACCGTCGTAGGGCTCGGCGACGAGCTCCTCCGGGCCAAATGACTCCTCGGGCGCGTACCCCCAGAACTCGCGCCGGACCCGCTCGTGCAGCCGCTCGGCGAAGGCCTCGGCGAAGCGGTCGGCCAGCGCCTTGACGACGATCGAGGAATAGTCGTCGTTGGCGCGCTCGAACCGCTCCGCGATCGCCACTTCCTCGATCCCGGCGGTGACGACGAAGCCCCCGACATAGTCCGCCCTGCCGCTCTCCTGCGGCGCCACGAAATCCGCCAGCGCCGCGTTCACCTGCCCCAGCCGCTTGGTCCGCTGCTGGCGCAGGGTGTGGAAGGTCGCGAGTTCCGACGCACGGCCGTCGTCGGCGAAGAGGCGGATATCGTCCCCCACCGCGTTGGCCGGCCAGAAGCCGACCACCCCGCGCGGCACGAACCAGCGCTCCTCGATGATCCGCCCGAGCATCGCCTGCGCGTCGGCGAAGAGCTGGCGCGCCGCCGGCCCCTGCGCCTCGTCCTCGAGGATCTTCGGGTAGCGGCCCTTCAGCTCCCACGCCTGGAAGAACGGTGTCCAGTCGATGTAGCGCGCGAGATCCCCCAGATCCCAGGTCTCGAAGCTCCGCGTCCCGAGAAACGACGGCCTGGGCGGCGTATAGCCGCTCCAGTCTATGCTGTGCCCGTTGGCCCGCGCAGCCGCCAGCGGCAACCGCTGCTTCTCGGCCTCGGCACGCTCGTGGGCCTCTGCGAGCTTGCGGTATTCCTCGCGCACGCCGGCGACGTAGGGCGCCTTGGCCTCCGGCGACAGCAGGTTCGAGACCACGCCCACCGCGCGGCTGGCATCGTTGACGTGGACCGTGTTTCCGCGCCCGTAGCGGGGATCGATCTTGACCGCGGTATGAACCCGGCTGGTGGTGGCACCGCCGATCAAGAGCGGAATGTCGAAACCGTCGCGCTCCATCTCGGCAGCGACATGGGCCATCTCTTCGAGCGACGGCGTGATCAGCCCCGAGAGACCGATGATGTCGACGCCCTCGGCCTTCGCGGTCTCGAGAATCCTCGTCGCGGGCACCATTACCCCGAGATCGATGATCTCGTAGTTGTTGCAGGCCAGCACGACCCCGACGATGTTCTTGCCGATGTCGTGGACGTCGCCCTTCACGGTGGCCATCAGGATCTTGCCCGCGCTCTCGCGCCCGCCGCCGCCACCGTTCGCCAGCTTCTCGGCTTCCATGTAGGGTAACAGGATGGCGACCGCCTGCTTCATAACCCGGGCGGACTTCACCACCTGCGGCAGGAACATCTTGCCCGAGCCAAACAGATCGCCCACCACGTTCATCCCCGCCATCAGCGGACCTTCGATAACGTGGAGCGGACGTTCGGCCCCCTGGCGGGCCTCCTCGGTATCGATGTCGATGAACTCGGTAATGCCGTTGACCAGCGCGTGCTCCAAGCCGCTTCGCCACCGGCCATTCGCGCCACGCGAGATCGCGCTCCCGGGCTTCGCGCCCGCCGGCGCCCTTGAAGCGTTCCGCGAGATCCAGCAGCCGCTCGGTGGCGTCGTCGCGCCGGTTCAGGACGACATCCTCGCAGGCCTCGCGCAGCTCCGGCTCGATCGAGTCGTAGACCGCGAGCTGGCCTGCGTTGACGATCCCCATATCCATGCCGGCCTGGATGGCGTGATAGAGAAACACCGCGTGCATCGCCTCGCGCACCTTCTCGTTTCCGCGGAACGAGAACGAGAGGTTGGAGACGCCGCCGGAGATATGGACGTGCGGCAACGTCTCGATGATCCGCCGCGTCGCCCGAATGAAGTCGACCCCGTAGTTGTTGTGCTCCTCGATGCCAGTGGCGACCGCGAAGATGTTCGGGTCGAAGACGATATCCTCGGGGGGGAAGCCGGCCTCTTCCGTCAGGATCCGGTAGGCGCGGCTGCAAATCGCCACCTTGCGCTCCTCGGTGTCGGCCTGGCCCTGTTCGTCGAAGGCCATGACGACGACGGCGGCCCCGTAGGCACGGCAAAGGCGGGCGTGGCGCAGGAACGCCTCCTCGCCCTCCTTGAGCGAGATCGAATTCACGATCGGCTTGCCCTGGACGCATTTCAGCCCGGCCTCGATCACTTCCCATTTCGAGCTGTCGATCATCACCGGCACGCGGGCGATATCTGGCTCGGCGGCGACGAGGTTAAGGTACGCGGTCATAACCTTCGCGGAGTCGATCAGGCCCTCGTCCATGTTGACGTCGATGACCTGGGCGCCGTTCTCGACCTGGTCGCGCGCCACCTCCAGCGCCGCCGCGTAGTCGCCGGCGGTGATCAGCTTGCGGAACCGAGCGGAGCCGGTGACGTTGGTGCGCTCGCCGACATTCACGAAGGGAATTTCCTTCGTCAGCGTGAACGGCTCGAGCCCGGAGAGCCGCATCAGCGGCTCGATCTCGGGCACCTGGCGCGGTGGGTACTTCGCCACCGTCTCCGCGATGGCGCGGATATGCTCGGGCGTGGTGCCGCAGCAGCCGCCGACGACGTTGATCAGCCCCTCGCGCGCGAACTCGTCGATCTGCGCCGCCATGAACTCCGGACTTTCGTCGTAGGCACCGAAGGCGTTCGGCAGGCCGGCGTTGGGATAGGCGCAGGTGAAGGTGTCGGCGACCTCGGAGATCTCGGAGAGGTGCGCGCGCATCGCCTCCGCACCGAGAGCGCAGTTCAGGCCCACGGTAAATGGCCGCGCATGGCGGACCGAGTGCCAGAACCCGGTCGGGGTCTGGCCGGAGAGGGTGCGGCCCGAGAGGTCGGTGATGGTGCCGGAGATCATCAGCGGCAAGCGCAGTCCGGTCTCGGCAAAGACCTCCTCGGCCGCGAAGATCGCCGCTTTGGCGTTCAGCGTGTCGAAGATCGTCTCTATAAGGATAAGGTCGGCGCCGCCGTCCACCAGCCCGCGGATCTGCCCGCCATAGGCGGCCCTCAGGTCGTCGAACGTCACGGCACGGTAGCCGGGATCGTTCACGTCCGGGGAGATCGACGCGGTGCGGTTGGTGGGCCCCAGCGCACCCGCCACGAAGCGGCGCCGGCCGTCCTCGGCCTCGGCGCGGCGGCAGGCGTCGCGAACCAGCTCGGCGCCGCGTCGGTTGAGGTCATAGACCCGCTCCTGCATCGCGTAGTCGGCCTGGGCAATGACGGTCGAGGAGAAGGTGTTGGTCTCGATGATGTCGGCGCCCGCGATGGCGTAGCGGTAGTGGATCTCCTCGATCGCCTCCGGTTGGGTGAGGATCAGGAGGTCGTTGTTGCCCTGCTGCGGGTGGTCGTGGACCGCACAGGTCCCGTGTCCCGTGAAGTCGTCCTCCGTGAGTCCGAGCCCTTGAATCTGCGTCCCCATGGCGCCGTCGAGGATCAGGATGCGCTCCCGCGCCGCGGCGGTGAGCGCCACGAGCACGTCCTGGCGGTCGGCGATGTGGTCGGCCATGGGGTCCTCGTTCACTGGTCAAGCTCCCCAAACCGGGGAAGGCCCCTCTATATCGGCGATCGCAGCGACATTCAAAGAGCCGCGTTTCGACAATTGCAGAGCGGGAAACCCTCGCCTATACAGGCCCGTGCGGCACCCGTAGCTCAGCTGGATAGAGCGCTGCCCTCCGAAGGCAGAGGTCACAGGTTCGAATCCTGTCGGGTGCGCCATAAGTCCTTCATGATCCCGATCGGCGCTCGGATCCGAGTGTCCTGATCTGGAAATTCGCTGCATTCTGAGGTTCTCTGTGAGGAGTTCAGAATGGCGAAGGGCAAAGCGTCGGAGATTGTGCTTTCGGCCTCCACGACGAGCCGCGCCCGGGCGCGCCGCGCCGGATCGGCGACGACGTGATCGCCGACACCATCCGGCGGACGCTTGAGACGCGGCCGCCGGGAGCCACACACTGGAGCCTGCGCTCCATGGCCGCGACTGTCGGCCATGCGCCCTCGACCATCCATCGCATCTGGAAGGCCTTCGGGCTGCAGCCGCACCGGGTCGAGACCTTCAAGCTCTCGGCCGACCCGCTGTTCGTGGAGACGGTGCGCGACATCGTCGGGCTCTATCTCGACCCGCCCGATCGCGCCATGGTGCTCTGCGTTGACGAAAAGAGCCAGATCCAGGCGCTGGACCGCACCCAGCCGCTCTTGCCCATGCGGCCCGGCCAGGCCGAGCGTCGCACCCACGACTACAAGCGGCATGGCACGCTCGCGCTGTTCGCCGCGCTCGACGTGAAGGTCGGAAAGGTCATCGGCCAGTGTTTCCCGCGCCACCGCGCCCCGGGAGTTCCGCCGCTTCCTCGACACGGTCGAGCGCAACGTGCCGGCCGACCTCGACATCCATCTCGTCATCGACAATGCCGGCACCCACAAGACCAAGCTCATCCGCGATTGGTTCGCCAAACGCCCGCGCTGGCACATCCACTTCACCCCGACCTCGGCCTCTTGGATCAACCAGGTCGAGCGCTTCTTCGCGCTGCTCACCGAAAAGCAAATCCACCGCGGCGTCCATCGATCGACCCAAGCCCTCGAAGCCGACATCCATGCCTACATCGACGCCCACAATGCCGAACCCAAGCCCTTCCGCTGGACCAAGTCCGCCGACGATATCCTTGCCGCAATAAACCGCTTCTGCCTCCGAACCCTCCAAGGCGACGCCATGCAGCGAACTTCTGAATCGGGACACTAGACGCGGTCGAAAAACCCCTCGTCTTCCTCCGCGAGATACTTGCGCGCACCGTCCGGTTCGATGTCGAGCCCGAGCCCGGGGCCGGGCAGCAGGTCGACCATCGAGTTCCGCACGATCTGCTTCGGCAGGCCGATGACGATGTCCTCCCACCAGGGCTCGGTGGCCGTCGGGTATTCGAAGGCGATGAAGTTGGCCGGAAGGGTGGCGCAGACGTTGATCAGCGCGCCGAGGCCCAGCAGGCCGTTGGCGGTGCCGTGCGGCGCCATCATGATCGAATGCATGTAGGCGTGCTCGGCAACCCACTTGAGTTCGGCGATCCCGCCGATGTCGGCCGGATCGGGGCCGATTATCCGCACCGCCTGCGTCTCGATCAGCTCCTTGAAGTTGTGGCGCAGGTAGATCTGCTCGCCGGTGTGGATCGGCACCGTCGTCGAGCGCGTCAGCTCGCGGTAGGCCTGCGGGTTGACCCAGGGCACGTAGTCGCCGGTCAGCATGTCCTCGAGCCACATCAGGTTGTACTTCTCCACCGCATTGGCGAAGCGGATGGCGTCGGGCAGGAACCAGCCGGGTCCGCAGTCGAGCGCGAGGCTCACCCTATCGCCGAGCACCTCCTTCATCGCCGCCACGCAGTCGATGGCATGCGCCATGCCGCGCTCGCTGATCTGACCCTGGTCCATGGCGCCGTGGTAGCCGGCCTTGGTCTGGACGACGCCATAGTGGAAGTCCGGCACCGTGTCCTTCATGTTCGAATGGAAGGTGATCCCCTGCTTCACCATGAAGAAGCCCTCGGGCTGCTCCATCATCCACTTCACGTCCGCCGCGTAGTCCTCCGGCCGGTCGCCGGTGCGCTTCCTCCGCCGGTTGCCGTTGTAGCAGCGCACCTGGTCGCGCACCTTGCCGCCGAGGAGCTTGTAGGCAGGGACGCCCAGCGCCTTGCCGGCGATGTCCCAGAGCGCATGCTCGATGGCGCTGACCGCGGCGCCGTAGGGCTTGAAGCTGCCGCGCTGGCGAATCTGCAGCATGCAGCGCTCGACATCCGTCGGGTCGTGGCCGATCAGCGCCTCGCGGAAGTGCAGCACCCAGGGCTTGAGGTAGGACTTGGTGAACTCGACCTCGCCGAGCCCGTGGATGTTCTCGTCCGTCACGACGCGGACGATGGGGTGGCGCCCGATGACGGCGCAGCGCAGGTCGACGATCTTCACTTCAGGCGGACCTTTCCGGGAGGGTGAGGGCTAGCCCTCGATCACGTTGGCCTCGAGATAGCCGCGGTTCATCTCGACACCTAGCCCCGGCAGCCCGGTCAGCTTCAGGCTGCCGTTCGAGTTGTCGAGCGGCCGGTCGATCATCTCGTCGTACTTGTGCAGGTTCCACTCCGAGGTCTCGAGCTTGTAGAAGTTCGGCACCGTCATCATCACCTGCGCGCCGGCGACGACGTTGATCGGACCGGCCGCGTCGTGCGGCGAGACCGGAATGTAGTAGGCCTCGCACAGCGCCGAGATCTTCTTCAGCTCGGTGATGCCGCCGGTCCAGGTGACGTCGGGCATGATGTAGTCGGCGAGCTTCCCCTCCAGGATCGGCACGAAGTCCCACTTGGTGTGGCCGCGCTCGCCCCAGGAGATCGCGGCGCTGACCTTCTCGCGCACCTGCTTCAGCGCGTTGAAGCTCTCCGGCGGCACCGGCTCCTCGAACCAGTCGATCTGGCCCGCCTCCTCCAGCGTGCGGCAGAGCCGGATCGCAGTGGGCACGTCGAAGCGGCCGTGCGCGTCGATCAGGATCTCGATATCCGGCCCCGCCGTCTCGCGGATCAGCGCGGTCAGCTCGGCCGCCTCGCGCTCGTCCTTGCGCGTCATCGAGCCGTCGAGGTAGCCGTCGTCCTGCTCGCGCCCGCCCCTCTGCTGGGGGAACGGGTCGAACTTGAGCGCGGTGTGGCCGGAGGCGACGATGTCCCGAATCTCGGCGACCACGCCGTCCCGCGACGTGAACTTGCGCTGGTCGGGATGGGTGTAGAGCGCGATCTCGTCGCGGACCGGGCCGCCGAGCAGCTCGTAGATCGGCTGGCCCAGCGCCTTGCCACGGATGTCCCAGAGCGCGATGTCGATGGCGCTCACGCATTCCACGGCGGCGCCCCGGCTGCCCATGTAGGTGAAGCTGCGAAAGAGCTTGTGCCACAGCCGCTCGATATGCGCCGGATCCTCGCCGGCGATGGCCGCGCCGATCTGCTGCAGCATCGCGCGCAGCGCCCGGTTCGCCAGCCGGGTCGTGGTGGTGACCTCGCCCCAGCCGCTGATGCCCTCGTCGGTGGTCACCTCGACGAACAGGAACTCGCCCCAGTAGGAGCCGCCGGACTTAACCAGCCACGGGGTCACGCCGGTGATCTTCATGCGTCGGTACTCCTGTTGGGACGGCTGGTGCGCGCGGGGTCAGTCGGCCATGGCGGCGTCATGGGCGCGCATCTGTTCGAGGACATGGCGGCCCGATCCTTCGACGTGGCGGGCGATGGTTTCGGCCGCCTTGTCGGCGTCGTGGGTCTTCGTCAGGTGGATGAGCTCCCGATGCTCGCGGAGAACGGCCGCGCGCCGTGCGAGGGTGAAGTTGAAGCGGCGGCTTACGGCCCGCAGCACCTCGCGATGCTTCCACCAGAGGACGGCTGCGTGCCGGTTGTAGTGGCGGCGGTACATGACCGTGTGGAAGGCCGTGTCCAGCTCGCTGTGCCGCAGCGGATCGGCGAAGTCGTTCTCCTCGATCAGGTCCTGGAGGAGTTCGAGCTCGTCGATGTCCTCTTCGGTTGCCATGCCGACGAACCAGCGGGTCAGGGCCGGCTCGATCAGCACGCCGATCTCGTAGATGTCGCGGACGAAGTCCTGGTCGATCGGCCGTACCCGCGCCCCGCGGTTCAGGGCGAACGTGACGAAACCCTCGCCCCGCAGGAGCTGGAGCGCTTCGCGCACCGGGTTCGTGGAGGTGCCGTGACGGCGCGCGAGGTCGGCCGCGACGAGGCGCTCGTTCGGCTTGAGCCGGCCCTCGATGATGTCCTCGCGGATGAGCTGGTAGACGGAGGCGCCTTCGCTGGAGGATCCGATGGGGTCGACACCGGCGGGCGGCCTTGCCTTGAAGCTGTCCGACTCGCCCAATTCCGGCTGCCCTCCCATTGCCGACAGACGCGCATCCTTTCTGACATCATGTGCGACATCCGTCAAATAGTACACGATCCTTTCGAATTGACACGCAATCTCAATTCTGGGAGGCTCGAAACCATCCGGGGGAAATGGAGCGAGAAGACTTCGCGCCCTGCGGTCCATGGCACGAGCGCCTGCTGGCCAGGCCACGTCGAAACGGGAGGAGTCCAATGACAATGTTGACTTGTCGGAGCGGTTTTTTGCGTGGTGCGGCGGTCTGCGCACTTACGGCGGCGCTGACGGCGGCGCCGGCGCTTGCGGAGCCGCCGGTCGACCTCAGCCAGTGGTCGCCGGAGTATGTGCGCTCGATCGCCGGAACCGAGGAGTTTGACACGGCCGAAGCGTGCAGCAAGGTCACGCCGCTCGACTACGAGGGCCGCCTGACGTTCTGGTATCAGGGCGTGTTCGAGGGCGACCCCGACCTCCTGCGCGAGTACTACGCGGATTTCTTCGAGGCATTCCGCGAGACTTATCCGAACATCGAGCTCGAAGAGCAGGCGCTGACCTACAACGACCTGCTCGACAAGTTCCGCACCGCGCTGCTCGGCAACGCCGGTCCGATGGCGATCCGCCTGCAGATCCTCGGCGGCACCGAGTTCGCGGCAAAGGGCTATCTCGAGCCCCTCGCCCCCGAGGACGTGGGCTGGTCGACCGAGGACTTCTGGCCCGGCGCGATGAAGGCCGTGACCTGGGACGGGGTGACCTACGGCATTCCCACCAACAACGAGACCATGGCGCTGATCTGGAACGCCGACATCTTCGAGCGCGCCGGTCTCGACCCTGACACGCCGCCGGCGACCTGGGACGACGTCATCGCCTACTCCAAGCAGATCCACGACAAGCTCGGCATCGCCGGCTACGGCCTCGTCGCGCGCAAGAACGCCGGCAACACGCCCTACCGCTTCATGCCGCAGCTTTGGGCCTACGGCGGCGGCGTCTTCGACGAGGCCGACGAGAACCCGACCTACGAGGAGGTCCGGCTGGACAGCGAGGCCAGCAAGCGGGCGCTGCAGGCGTCCTACGACATGTACGTCCGCGACCAGTCGGTGCCGGTCTCGGCGCTGACCAACCAGCAGGCGGACAACCAGCCGCTCTTCGTCGCCGGCCAGCTCGGCATGATGATCTCGCACCCGTCCGACTACAACGTCATGCTCGACATGCAGGCCAAGGCGACGGGAGAAGACAAGGAGAAGGCGCAGACCGTCATCGACAACATGCGCTACGGCCTGATCCCGACCGGTCCCGACGGCCGGCGCGCCGTGGTGTTCGGCGGCTCCAACATCCACATCCTCAAGCCCGAGTATGTCGAAGGCGGCGAGGTTGACGTGCCGGCTGCCAAGGCGATCATCTGCTTCTGGACCAGCCCGGAATGGTCGCTGAAGATGGCCTATGCCGGCTCGAACCCGGGCAACCTCAACGGCTTCAAGACCGTCTGGATGAAGGAACGCCTGGATGACATCAAGTTCCTCGACGTCACGACCTCGATGCTCCCCTACGGCATCCCGTTCCCGGCCCTGCCGGAAGCGCCGGAGATCATGAACATCATCGTCCCGGACATGATGCAGAACGCCCTGACCGGCACCATGACCGTCGAGGAGGCGGCCGACGATGCCGCCGCCAAGGTCCGGGCATTGAAAGACGGCGGGCTCTAGGCAGCGCCTGTCGCGACCTCGGCCGGCAGCCTTGGGCTGCCGGCCATAAGCCGCACCAGGACAAGGGCCGGCCCGCAATGAGCATGGTGAAAGGTGAGGCGGCCGCGGCCCGCCAAACCCGCGCGAAGCGCACCGACCTGATCCGGCAGACCTGGCGCAGCAGGGCCGACTACCTCTACGTGCTGCCCGCCATCGTGGTGATGCTGGTCGTCATCGCCTACCCGATCTACTACACGGTCGAACTGTCCTTCTTCGACACGCCGCCCGGGCTGCAGCTGAGGGACAAGACCTTCGTCGGTCTGGACAACTACACCGCCATCCTCACCAGCAACGTGTTCTGGCGCGTCACCGTCAATACGGTGATCTGGACGGTGTCCTCCACCCTGATCTCCTTCGTGCTGGGCTACGCCCTGGCGCTGGCACTGCACCGCGATTTCCTCGGGCGCGGCTTGCTGCGCGGCATCTTCATCGTCCCGTGGGTGATCAGCGCGGTCGCCGCGTCCTACATCTGGAAGTGGATCTACCACTCGGACTTCGGCATCATCGGGGTGGTGCTGGTGCAGATGGGCATCGTCGACCGCCCGCCGAACTTCATCGACAGCACCAACACGGTCCTCGCCTCGCTGATCGTCGTCAACATCTGGCGCGAGTTCCCCTTCGCCATGATCATGATGATGGCGGGGCTGCAAACCGTCCCCGAGCAGCTGCTGCGGGCCGCGCAGGTCGACGGCGCATCGGCCTGGCAACGCTTCTGGCACGTCACCTTCCCGCACCTGCGCGGCGTGACCACCGTCACGATCCTCCTGCTCGCGGTGGCGAACTTCAACTCCTTCATCATTCCCTGGATCATGACCGGCGGCGGCCCCGCGAACGCCTCCCATATCTGGATCACCCACATCTACGAGCTCGCTTTCGGGCGCCAGCGCTGGGGGATCGCCTCCGCCTATTCCGTGCTGCTGTTCACCATCCTGATGACGCTGGGCTACTTCTACGTGCGCGCGCTGACCCAAGGCGATCGAAAGGGACCCGCGCGATGAGCTCGCGGACCATGCCCCGCCGGCGGCGGATCGACACCTGGCGCTGGGCCGGCCGCGCCTTCCTGGTGTTCATGCTGCTCTACACCGCCCTGCCGATGGTCTGGATGCTGCTGACGTCGATCAAGTCGAGCTTCGCCGCCATGGCGTTTCCGCCCGAGTGGTGGCCGAGCGAGCCGACGCTGGCGAGCTACCGCAGGCTGCTCGATCCCGAGAACAGCGTCGGCCGGGACTTCCTGACGTTCTTCTGGAACAGCCTCATCGTCTCGACCCTGACGACGATCCTGTCGGTCCTGGTTGCGGTGCCGGCCGCCTACGCCTTCTCGCGCTTCAGCTTCCCGGGGCGGAACTTCCTGTTCTTCTCGGTGCTCCTGCGCAACATGTTCCCGGCGGTCATCTTCCTCGTCCCGCTTTTCATCCTGATGCGCTTCCTCGGCCTCGTGAACACCCACGGCTCGCTGGTCCTCACCTACATGACCTTCGGCCTGCCGCTCGCCATCTGGCTGCTCAAGGGCTTCTACGACAACATCCCAATCCAGCTCGAGCAGGCGGCGCGCATCGACGGCGCGACCCGGTTCCAGGCCTTCGTGCTGGTGGTGATGCCGCTCTCGGTGCCGGGGATCATCGCCACGGCGATCTACTCGTTCATCGGGGCCTGGAACGAGTACATCTACGCCTACACCTTCATCTCGCGGAACGACCAGCTGACCCTGCCGATCGGCGTCCAGCGGTTCTTCTCGGAGAACACCACCGATTTTCCCGGGCTGATGGCCGCGAGCTTCATGATGAGCGTGCCGGTGGTGGTCCTGTTCCTCGTCCTGCAGAAATTCTTCGTACGCGCGCTCACCGAAGGCGCGGTCAAGCACTAGGACTCCGGTTTTATGGCCCACGTGATCCTCAAAGACCTCGTCAAGACCTACGGCGCGGTCCATGCGGTGCGCGACGTCTCGCTGACCGTCGACGACGGCGAGTTCGTCGCCCTCGTCGGCCCGTCGGGGTGCGGCAAGACCACCACCCTCAACCTGGTCGCCGGGCTGATCCCGATCACCAGCGGCGACATCATGATCGGCGACCGCATCGTCAACGACCTCGATCCCAAGGACCGGGACATCGCCATGGTGTTCCAGAACTACGCGCTCTACCCCAACAAGACCGTCTACAAGAACCTCGCCTTCCCGCTGCAGATGCGCCGGATGTCCTCCTCCGAGATCGACGAGAAGGTGCGCGACGCCGCGCGCATGCTCGACATCGCCCACCTGCTCGAGCGCAAGCCCCGCGAGCTCTCGGGCGGCCAGCAGCAACGGGTGGCACTCGGCCGCGCGCTCGTCCGCAACCCGGCCGTCTTCCTGATGGACGAGCCGCTGTCGAACCTCGACGCCAAGCTGCGCGTGCAGATGCGCTCCGAGATCAAGCGCTTCCACCAGGATTTCGACGCGACGATCATCTACGTGACCCACGACCAGCTCGAGGCCGTCACCATGGCCGACAAGATGGCGGTGATGAGCGGCGGCTACCTGCAGCAGTACGACACCCCGGCGCAGGTCTTCGCCCATCCGGTGAACCTGTTCGTCGCCAGCTTCATCGGCAGCCCCGCGATGAGCCTGATCCCGCTGGAAGCCACCACAGCCGCCGGCAAAACCGTCCTTACCGGCGCCGAAGGGTGGACCCTGACGCTCTCGGACCAGAACGCGCGCAAGGTGCAGAACGCGACGTCACGGAAGGTCGTGCTCGGCGCGCGCCACTCGACGATCCGGCTGCACAAGTCGCAGGTCGACCAAAGCGTGCCCGCCAAGGTCTACACCGTCGAGCCCACCGGCGACGTCACCTTCGTGCAATTGTTCCTGTCGGGCGCCGTCGTCAACATCAGCCTGCCGCCGACCTTCGAGGTCGACTCCGATGACGAGGTGTGGGTCGAGTTCGATCAGGAGCGCATGCACCTCTTCGACGGCGCGACCGAACTGGCCTTGCAAGCCTGATCATGGCTCCGAAACTCAGGATCACCGCCATCCGGCCCTATCCGGTCTGGGTCGGCATCCGCAACCAGCTCATCGTCAAGGTCGAGACCGACCAGGGGGTCTACGGCTGGGGCGAGAGCGGCCTGTCGTCGCGCGAGAAGGCGGTGGCGGCCGCCATCGAGCACTACAGCGCCTTCCTCATCGGCCAGGACGCCATGCAGATCGGCCGCATCTGGCAGGAGATGTACCGCAGCCAGTACTTCGAGGGCGGCCGCGTCCTGCAGGCCGCCATCTCGGCGATCGACATCGCGCTCCACGACATCAAGGGCAAGGCGCTCGGCGTGCCGGTCTACGAGCTCCTCGGCGGCAAGCAACGCGACCTCGTCCCGACCTTCGCGACCACGCGCGCCGAATGCGCGGACGCCGAAGTCGTCGAGCAGGTGCTGGAGCTGAAGGAGCTCGGCTGGCAGTCGATCCGCCTGATCCCGGCCGGCCAGAGGTCGGAGAAGGTCTGGGAGCCGCGCGAGAGCATCGCCGAGACCGCCCGGTGGACGGTGCGGTGCCGCGAGGCGCTGCCGGACGAGGTGGCGCTCGGCATCGACTTCCACCATCGCCTCAGCGTCGCCGAGGCCGCGAGCTACTGCCAGAAGATGCCGCGCGGCACGCTGGACTTCCTCGAGGAACCCATCCGCGACGAGACCCCCGGCGCCTACGAGGCCCTGCGCAAGCTGACCGACGTCCCCTTCGCGATCGGCGAGGAGTTTTCCTCCAAGTGGCAGTTCCTGCCCTTCATCGAGCGCGACCTCACCCAGTTCAACCGCATCGACATCTGCAATGTCGGCGGCCTGACCGAGGCGATGAAGGTCGCCGGCTGGACCGAGGCCCACTACATCGACATGATGCCCCACAACCCGCTCGGCCCGATCTGCACCGCCGCCACCGTGCACTTCGCCGCCGCCGTTCCCAACTTCGCCTGGCTCGAGACCCGCGCCTCGCCGGGCGAGCTCTACCACGGCTTCGACGACCCCGACCTCTTCCCCGGAATGCTGACCCTCGAGGGCGCCTGCTACCGCGTCAGCGACCGGCCGGGCCTCGGCGTCGACGTCGACGAGGCGCTGGTCGCGAAACAGAGCTATCGGCCGTGGGAGGCGCCCCATCTCGTTCGCAGGGACGGCTCGGTGACGAACTGGTAGGAGCCGGGACCGTGCCGCTACGCCTTGCCGCTGCGCGCCGCCAGCCAGGCCTCGTATTCCGGCCAGGCATCCTTGTGCAGCGGGTAGTAGCGCTTCAGCGATTCTCCGGCGAGCAGCTTCTCGCGCGAGAACTCTTCCCAGCCGTGGTCCTTGTGCGCCTTCTCGATCATCGCCTCGGCCAGCGCCACCGGCACGCAGACCGCCCCGTCGTCGTCGGCCACGATGATGTCGCCCGGGATCACCGTCACCCCGCCGCAGGCCACCGGCACGTTGACCGCCAGCGGCATCAGCACCGTCTGCGCATGGTAGTTCGGCGTGACCCCCCTGAGCCACATCGGGATGCCCAGCATCTGCACCTTGGCCCAGTCCCGCACGCAGCCGTCGATGACCACCCCGGCGCCCTTCAGCCCCTTGAAGTAGGTCATCATCATGTCGCCGAAGATGCCGGAGGTCATGTCGCCCCGGCCGTCCACCACGACGATGTCGCCTTCCGCGACCTGGTAGAGCACGTGCCGGTGCAGCTGCGTCTCGACGTCGGCGTATTCGCCCTCGTCGAACAGGTCCTCCCGCTTCGGCATCATCTGCAGCGTCACGCAAGGCCCCGCGACCACCGCGCCGGGCATCCGCGCCACCGGCCCGGACATGAAGCAGTTGCGCAGCCCCATGTGCGCGAGCGTCGCGCTCGCCGTCGCGGCGCCCACCTCGCGAACCCTCGCGACCAGGTCCTTCGAAGGGCGTTCGATCCCGGCGATTTGCATGTCTGGCTCCTCCCTGCCGCGGCTGACGTGATCACCTCCGGCCCGCCTTGGCAAGCCCGCGGCGACCGCCCCGCGTTAGCCGGCGGTATGGAACTGGCCTTACGCTTTCCATACGCTTTCCAGATCGGGATTTTCCCCGTCACCCGCACCAGCTGAGTGAGGAGAACGATGTCCGCAACCGCGACCATCGAGAACGCCGTCCGCCGCGCCTCCGAGCCCTCGCAGCTCAGGATCACCGACATCCGCGTCGCCACGATCCGCGCCCAGGGCATCCATCCGATCCTCAGGATCGACACCAACCAGGGCGTCCACGGCCTCGGCGAGGTCCGCGACGGCGCCCACCCCGACACCGCGCTGCGCCTCAAGCCGCTGCTGGTCGGGCAGAACCCCCTGAACGTCGAGTACCTCTTCCGCCGCATCAAGCGCTACGGCGGCGAGAGCCGCGAAGCCGGCGGCGTCTGCGCCGTCGAGATCGCGCTGATGGACCTGGTCGGCAAGGTCTACGGGGTGCCGTGCTACCAGCTCCTGGGCGGAAAATTCCGTGACAGGATAAGGATCTACGGCGACACCCCGACCCCGACCGATCCGACCCCCGAAGCCTTCGCCGAGGTCGTCCGGTCCCGCCGCGCGCTGGGCCTCGACTTCATCAAGTTCGACCTCTCGGCGCGCCTCTTCGAGGCGGTCCCCGGCGCCATGGTCGGCTCCGACACCCGCCACGAGTACCCGCAGTACCGCCAGTTCCACACCCCCGGCCGCGGCGCCGGCGCCCGGATCAGCGAGCGCGGGCTGGAGCTCGTCCGCGACATCTGCCGCGCCGTCCGCGAGGAAGTCGGCCCGGAAGTCTCCCTCTGCACCGACCATTTCGGCGAGGGCTTCGTCACGATCGACGAGGCGATCCGGCTCGGCCACGCCATCGAGCCCTTCAACCTCGCCTGGATCGAGGACGTCCTGCCCTGGACCGACATCGCCGGCCACAAGCGCGTCGCCGACGCCCTCCTGACCCCAGTCGCCGCCGGCGAGGATCTCTACCTTTTCGAAGGCTTCCGCGAAGCGATCGAGACCCGCGCCTTCGACATCATCCACCCCGACATGCTCTCCTCCGGCGGCCTGACCGAGACCAAGAAGATCGCCGACCACGCCGAGCGCCACGGCATCCCGACCGCCCTGCACGCCTGCTGCTCGCCGGTGGCGTTCATGGCGAACCTCCACCTCGGCGCCGCGCTCGCCAGCCTGATGGCGGTCGAGCACCACGCCCTGGACGTGCCCTGGTGGACCGACATCGTCACCGGCATCGCGCCCGACTACCTCGCCGACGGCTACGCCGCTGTCCCCGAGGCGCCGGGCCTCGGCATCGAACTGAACGAGGACGTCATCCGCGAGCACCTGGTCCCCTGGTCAGGTTATTTCGATCCCACCGACACGTGGGACGCCGAGCGCGTCGGCTTCCTCGGGCACCTGGTCTGATTTCCGTTCATAACGCGAAAGGCCATTTCTGACAGATGCTCTCAATAACCGATGCAGAGGGGAGGTTGCTCCGCAACTGCTTTGTCGATCATGGTAGGTTCCGATGATGTTCCGGATAGATTCCGCACCATCCTTGCTTCTGCTACCGTGTAATATCAGCATCCCTTGCGCCTGACTCCGGAAGGGAATCCAAATCGATCGGTCTTTGACTCTCTGCTTTGAGAGCAAGGACTCAGAAGGTGGCGATCGCGATCACGCGGATAGATTTGAGGGCGACGGAGCTGCCGGGGGGAGCGTCTGCGAAGAGCCGGAACGCGGCGGCGGCGCGGCGGATGCTGGCGCTTGCGCTGGTGCTGGAAGGCGCGGCCGGAAGACGGCGGCTGAAACCTGCGGGATGCATCGGCAGACCCTGCGGAACTGGGTGCATCGCCACAACGCGGAGGGTTGGCCGGCTTTCGAACCATCGGGGTGCGCCGCGCCCCGGCGGCTCTGGTGCGTTCTGATACTGTTCTGCCAGTGTCCCGGTAAAGTTCTGTTTTGGGTTGCGGAAAAACCTTATTATCCAAGCCGATAGTTCGGGCTCTCCCTTGTGAT
>CAWCTE010000009.1:0-68106 GCA_963798385.1 uncultured Alphaproteobacteria bacterium
TGGCTCCGGCGGTAGGATTCGAACCTACGACCAATTGATTAACAGTCAACTGCTCTACCACTGAGCTACGCCGGACCATGCACGGCCACGAGGACCGGCCCGGCCTATAGCAAAGCCAATTCCACCCGTCCAGCGCAATCCACCGCCCCGACGCAGACTTGCAAAACCCCCGCCCATCGCCAGATCATGCCCAGGGATGACCAAGCGATCCGACCTTGATGTGCGCCCGACGAGCGCCGCCGTCGCTGCCTTCCTCGCCGAGGCCCGGACCCGCGCGCCCCGGGGTGACGCCGGGCGCGGGCGGCTGATCTTCGCGCTCGACGCCACCATGAGCCGCCAGCCGACCTGGGACCTCGCCTGCCAGCTCCAGGCCGCGATGTTCGACGCCGCCGCCCACGCCGGCGGGCTTGAGGTCCAGCTCGTCTACTACCGCGGCCATGGCGAGGCCCGGGCCTCGAAATGGGTCTCCGACACCGCCGGGCTGAAACGGCTGATGACCGGCATCGCCTGCCATGGCGGCCTCACCCAGATCGGCCGGGTGCTCGACCACGCCAACCGGGCCGCGGCGAAATCCCCGGTCGCGGCGCTGGCCTTCGTCGGCGACGCCATGGAGGAGAACGTCGACGCCCTCTGCCAAAAGGCCGGCGAGCTCGCGCTGCGCAACACACGCGCCTTCATGTTCCACGAAGGCGCCGATCCCGCGGCCGGCCGCGCCTTCCGCGAGATCGCCCGGCTGACCGGCGGCGCCTACCTGCCCTTCGACATCCGCGCCGCGGGCGAGCTCCGGGCGCTTCTCGCCGCGGTCGGCGCCTGGGCCGCCGGGGGGCGCGCCGCGCTCGAGGCCTCCGGCACGGGCGCCGCGCGCCGGCTCCTCGCTGACCTGCGACGATGACCCCCCCGGTCTGGGCCTCGCTGATCCTTCTCGGCCTCGCCGCCGCGGCGCTGACCCTCACCCGCCTGCCGCCGCGCAGGGCGCTGGCGGCGATCGTGCTGGCCGCCGCCGGCGGTCTCGCGCTCATGCGCCTCTTCCCGCTCGCGGTGCCGGCCGCCGCCCTCGGCATCGGCCTCTGGCGCGGCGCGGCCGCCGTCCCCAGCCCCGGCGGCCACTCCGAGGTCGAAAGCCCCGGCCTACGCATGAGCCTCGATCACGACACCGGCGAGATGGACGGCGAGGTGACCGCCGGTGCCTTCCGCGGCGCCCGCCTCTCCGAGCTCACCCCCGCGCAGATCCAGGCGCTGCTCGCCGAGTTCGAAGCCGCCGGCGACGAGGACAGCCTCGCGCTCCTCCTCGCCTGGCTCGACCGCCGCGGCACGCCCCGCGAGCCCGGACCGGCGCCGTCGTCCGGGACGATGACGGAGGCCGAGGCCTACCGCGTGCTCGGCCTCTCGCCCGGCGCCAGCGCCGGCGAGGTGCGCAGCGCTTACCGCCGCCTAATGAAACGCGTGCATCCGGATCTCGGCGGCTCCAGCGCTCTGGCCGAGATGCTGAACGCCGCCAAGGATATCCTGGATCCGGGTTGACCCGGCCGGCCGGGCCCGCTTCCGAACCCCGCGAGGCCGCCTCAGCGGACCGCCGCCACCTCGTCTACCGGCACCTGCGAGCCGTCGGCGGTCACCAGCACCGGCGAGCCGTCCTCGAGCCGGACCTCGCTCACGGTGGTGAAGACCCGCCCGTCGCTGGTGCCGAGAAGTGTCTCGCCCTCATAGCTTTCGAGGCTGAAGGCATAGCGGCCATGAGCCAGGGCCGTGCCCATCTGGTCGGTGCCGTCCCAGCTCACCCGCCCCGCTTCCGCCGCCACCGGCAGCCGCGCCACCACCTGGTCGAAGTCGTTGCGGACCACCAGCACCGCCTGGTCGGCCTCCTCGTCGGGCGTGATCCCGACCTCGATCGGCGCCCCGCTGTAGTCCGCCTTGGCGGCGACCTCGACCTCCTTGCCGATCCACTGCGCCAGCCCGGCCGCACTGCCGCCCGACAGCGCCCCGAGAATGGAATCCAGCCGCTCGTTGCCGCGGATCTGCTGCTCGACCTGCGAGAAGCTCGCGAGCTGCGCCACGAACTCGGTGGAATCCATCGGCTTCAGCGGATCCTGGTTGCGCAGCTGCGTGGTAAGCAGCGTCAGGAAGGTCTCGAAATCGCCGGCGGTGGCGGTCGCGGCATCTTCGGTCGCCGCCTTCTTGCTCGCCGCACCGGTGCCGGTGGTGGTTGGGGTGATCTCCATGTCGGGCTCCTTCGGCCGATCGAGGTCAGAGACGGATGTCGAGCCCGCCGGTCACGACGCGGCGCGGGGCGGTGGCCGGCGCCACGGCGACCGCCGGCTCGGGTGCCGCCATCGCCGTCCGCGCCCAGTCCATGCCGGGGGGCGCATCGCGCGCCGGCGTCTCGCCGCCCGCGGCGAAGTCGAGGCTGACGCTGTCGTACCCGGCCGCGTTCAGTTCCCGCGCCAGCATCTCGGCATGGCGGCGCAGCAGATCGTTGGTTTCCGGCCGGTCCGAGAGCACCATCGCCTGCAAGCCGCCGTCGAGCGGCGTCAGATGGATCTGCACCCGCCCGAGTTCCGGGGGATCGAGCCGGATTTCCACCCGCCGATCCGACGTCCTGCCGATCGCCACCGCGAGCTGCCCGATCACCGCCTGCGGCACCGGCTGCGACGCGGGCGCCGCCACCGCCGCCGCTTCGCTTCGCACCGGCGCCGGACCGGTGTCGGGGCTCAGGTGCCAAGCCGGCGGCGCCGCGTCATGGGAGAAGGCAAGGCCAGGCGACCCCGCCACCGCCGCCGATGCCGGCGCGGCGCTCGGCACCGCTGGCGCCGATGGCACGCCCGCCGTCTGGGGCGCGGCCTGCCGCGGCTCCAAGGCCCGTGCCTCGGCGATCTCGGCACGCTTGTCCGACGCCTCGCGGGCGGCTTCGGCCTCGGCCGGCATGTCGGCCTCGGGCGCCATGGCCTGCGCCACCGAGGGCAGGACCGGCCCCTTGTTCCCAGACGCTGCGGCCTCTCCGGCGGGCGCTGTCCTTTGCACGTTGGCTTCCGCGGCGGGTGCCGCCGGGGTAAGATCTGCAGCAGTCTCGGCCGCCAGCTTTGAATCCGGCGCCGCAGCCGGAACCGTCCCGTCCGCGATGGCGACGGTCCCCTTGGAAGCCGCCGGTGCCGAAGGCGCCGTTGGCACCACCGAAGCCGCGACCGGCTTTGACTCCACCGGCACGGTCTGCCCGGCGGTCGGCGCGGCCTCGATCGCGCCGAGGTTCTCGATGCCCTCCTCCGCCGGGTCCGCCGAACCGGCAGCGACCGGCGGCGCCAGCGGAGCGGGCGGCACGGGCAGCGGGATCGCGGCGGCCGAAGGCGTCGCCACCTCCGGGACCGGAGCGGGCGTCGCCGGCGCCGACTTGGCCTCGGCCCCCGGCTTCGGTTCCTCCGCAGGCTTCTTCCGACCAACCTCGGGCGCCGCGTCGCGCGCGCCCGTGCCGGCGAGGACCGTCTCGAAGTCACCCTCGTCGCGCTGCCGCGGCTCGCGCTCGGCGGACCGGGCGGGCTCGGAGCGCGGGCTCGCGGCGGGTCGGGGACCGAGAGGGGCCGGATCGGGGGCGATCATCGTTGCTCCGGGCGAATGGGGTCGTTGACCGGCGATATGGCCCTCAAAGCCTTACGATTTGTTTACCGCAGGGGCCCATAGCTCGGGGTCGACGCAACCTGCGCGGAGACACTCGGCGATGGAAATGCCCCCGATCGCAGCCCCCACCGGGGCGGGCCATGCCCCCGCCGCCCAAAGCGACGACGCAGAAGCCCACAAGGCCGCCCAGGCCTTCGAGGCCGCCTTTCTCTCCGAAATGCTGAAATACACCGGCCTCAACGCCAAGCCCGAGAGCTTCGGCGGCGGCGCCGGCGAGGAGGCCTTCGCCAGCCTTCTCACCGACGAATACGCCAAGCTCCTCGCCGAGCGCGGCGGCATCGGCCTCTCCGAGCAGATCTTCGAACTCCTCAAGCAAGGGACGCGCGACGCATGATCGCCAACATCCTCACCTCGGCGCGCTATGCGCGCATCCTGCGCCTGCTCGATCTCGAGCGCAAACTCATCCTGAACGGCCCGCTGAGCGGCCTCAAGGCCCTCGTCGAGCGTCGCGAGGCGGCGGTGGCCGAGGTCCTCGAGACTGAGAGCGACGTGCCCGAGGCGTTTCTGGTTGCGGTCAAGGCCCGCGCCGAGCGCAACAGCCGCCTGATCCTGGCGAGCCTCGCCGGGGTCCGCGCCGGCGCCGAGCAGATCGAGCAGATCCGCACCACCCGCTCGCAGCTCCGCACCTACACTGCTGCCGGCACGCCCGTCGACGTGCGCCCCCGCGAGGTCACCCGCGACCAGCGCGCCTGACCGCGCGCCGTCAACGCTCCGGCCGCGCGGCTATCGCAGATACAGGCGTTGTACATGCGACGTACATAAGATGTACGTCTAAGAAATCGCGATTAATCATTGCGCTTTCGATACAATCAGGCGTCCGGCTCAGGCAGGTCGCCACTCCACCGCCAGGTCCTCGCGAAAGGCGAACCGCACGAGGTGCCAAGCGACCACCCTCTCGAGACGCTCCCTTTGCGCGGTGCCCGCTGCGCTGACACGCAGACCGAGCCCCCCTTGGCACGGTGGCATCGAGATCGCACACCCCACCCTGAAACTCAATCCGCCCCTGCGCCGGATCGAAGCTCACCCTGGCAGCTTGTGCCCGAAATGCTTGCAGAGCTGCTCCAGATCGCCGCTGGCCTTGGCGGTCGTCACCTCTGCCCGCGAGACGCTCATATCACTGACATCGGTCACCAGTTTCGTCCTTGAGCCCGTTCCACACCGTCAAACGACAATGGCCGCGACTTCCGTCGCGGCCATCCAATTCTCTAGCGATCTGACCCGCCTGGCCAATCAGGCTGCAGCCGCCTGGTTCTCCAGAACCTTGCCACCGCGGGCGATCTCGATCTTGCGCGGCTTCAGCGCCTCCGGCACCTCCCGCACGAGGTCGATATGCAGCAGGCCGTTCTCGGTCCCGGCCTCGACCGCGCGCACGTGGTCGGCGAGCTGGAACCGGCGCTCGAAGGCGCGCGTGGCGATACCGCGGTGCAGGACGTTGCCTTTGTCCTCGACCTCGGCCTTGCGCCCGGTCACCACCAGCTGACCCTCGCGGGCCTCGATGCTGAGCTCGTCCTCGCTGAAGCCGGCCACCGCCAGCGTGATGCGATAGGCGTCGTCGCCGGTCTTCTCGATGTTGTACGGCGGATAGGTGTTCTGCGACACGTCGGCAGACATCACCTGGTCGAGAATATTCGCCAGACGGTCGAAGCCGACGGTGGAACGATAGAGCGGTGTAAGATCAAAGGTTCGCATGGGTTGCATCCTCTAAGAAGCGACACAGTTCAGCGGGCCTTCCGTCGCGGACAGGCCCTCGATCGATGTGTCCGACCCGGGCACCCGGCACCGGACATGCCGGATCTGGGAACCCCGAAACCGCATTTCAAGTGCCTCACGTCGGCCGCAAAGCCTGAACCTAATCAACCACATCCCTCCTGCGGCCCCCAGCCACTTCCCCCGCCGCTCCCGATCGGCTATGCGCAGATCCATGGGCCTGAGCGTCACCGACCTCTCCTGCACCCGCGGCGGCCGCCTGGTCCTCGACGACGTTGGCTTCACCCTCGCGGACGGGGAAACCCTGGTCCTCCGCGGCCCGAACGGCGCCGGCAAGTCCACCCTCCTGCGCGCCCTCGCCGGCCTCCTCCCCGCCACCGGCCGCATCGAGCTCGACGGCCGCCCCGCCGACCGCGATACCCGCAGCGAGGCGCTCGCCTATGCCGGTCACCTCGACGCCATCAAGCCGCAGCTCACCGTCGCCGAGAACCTCGCCTTCTGGGCCGCCCTCTTCGGAGGCGACCCCACCTCCGCCCTCGCCGCCTTCGACCTCGCCCCGATCGCCGACCGTCCTGCGCACCTCTGCTCCGCCGGCCAAAAACGCCGCCTCGGCCTCGCCCGCCTCCTCGTCGTCCCCCGCCGCATCTGGCTCCTCGACGAGCCCACCGTCTCCCTCGACACCGAGGCCACCGCCCGGCTTATTGCCGCCCTTCACGCCCACGCCGACGGGGGTGGCCTTGCGGTCATCGCCACCCACGCCCCCCTCGAAGTCGCTCCTGCCCGGGACCTCACCCTCGCCCCGGAAACCCGCCGCGCCCACGCCGCCGACCCCTTCCTCGCCGGCCGATGGCCATGACCGCCAGTCGGACGCTCCTCGCCCGCGAGCTCACGCTCGCCGTCCGCTCCGGCGGCGGTGCCGGCCTCGGCCTCGCCTTCTTCCTCATCGTCGTGCTGCTCGTGCCGCTCGGTATCGGCCCGGACCCCGGCCGCCTCGCCCAGGTCGCCGCCGGCACCCTCTGGATCGCGGCGCTCCTCGCCTGCCTCCTCTCTCTCGATCGCCTGTTCCAGGCCGACTTCGAGGACGGCAGCCTCGACACCCTTACCCTCTCGCCGCTCCCCCTCGAGGCGACCTGCGCCATCAAGGCACTCGCTCACTGGCTCACCACCGGCATGCCGCTCGTCGCCGTCGCCCCCGTCCTCGCGCTTACCCTGAACCTGCCGGCTCCGGCCTACGCCTGGCTTGTCGCCAGTCTTGCCACCGGCACCCCGGCGCTCAGCTTCCTCGGCGCCATCGGCGCCGCGGTCACCGTCGGCATCCGGCGCGGCGGCCTGCTGCTCTCGATCCTGGTGCTGCCGCTCTACCTGCCGACGCTGATCCTCGGTGCCCGCACCACCGCGGCAGCCGCCGACGGCGCCGATCCCTGGCCCGCCTTCCTTCTCCTCGCCGGCCTCACGCTCTTCATCCTGGCGCTCGCCCCCTTCGCCGCCGCGGCGGCGCTCCGGGCTAACCTGCGCTAGCCTTCGCAATCGCCGGCCGGATCCGCTCCTCGATCACGTCAGGGCTGAGCGGCCCCGGAAACCGTTCGATCACCGTGCCGTCCGGCCCGATCACAAAGGTCTCCGGCACGCCGTAGATTCCCCAGTCGAGCCCGGTTCTCCCGCTCGCATCCGCCCCGATCTTGACATAGGGATCGCCGAGGTCCTCGAGGAAACCCAAGGCATTGCTCGGCGTATCCTTGTAGTTCACCCCGATCACCGGCACACCCTCGGCCGTCAAGGATGACAACAGCGGATGCTCCGCCCGGCACGGTCCACACCAGCTCGCCCAGAAGTTCACCAGCTTCACCCCCGGCGCCTTCAGGTCCGCATCCGTCGGCGCCGGGTCGCCTCGGAGCGCCACCACCCGCCCCAGCTCCGGCGCAGGCTTTCCCACCAGCGCACTCGGCAATTCGCCCGGGTTCTCCCGGTTCAGCCCCACCCAGGCCACCGCCGCGAAGATCAGGAACAGGATCGGCGGCACCATCATCAGCAGCGTGCGCCCCAACCTACCCATGGTCCTTGCCCCGCACCCGCGCCTCCACCTCGCCGAGGCGCCGCCGCACCCAGACCGACCGCCACCAGCTCACCGCCACGATCAGCGCGATGAGCCCCAGCGCCACCGCATAGGCCCCGAGCACCGTCCCGGCATAGCGGTCGAGATCCGGCATCAGGCCCGGGCCTCGAGCTCGAGCAGCGCCCGCAGCCGCCGGACCCTGATCTCCGTCCGGGTCCGCATCACCACCAGGCTCACGAACAGCAGCACGAACCCGGCGATCGACAGGATCAGCGGATACCAGAACACGTCCGCCACGTTCTCCCGCCGGTCCAGCGACAGCGACGGTCCCTGGTGCAGCCCCTGGCTCCAGAAGAACACCGCATAGCGCGAGAGAAGCGCGAAGACCGACCCCACCAGGCAGACGATCGCGGCGAGATCCGCCGCCCGGTCCGGCTCGTCCACCGCCCCCCAGAGCGCGATGTAGCCGAGGTAGAACAGGAACAGGATGAAGAACGAGGTCAGCCGCGGATCCCAGGCCCACCAAGTCCCCCACATCGGCTCCCCCCAGATCGCCCCGGTCAGGAGCGCGATCATCGTCATCACCGCCCCGACCGGCGCCGCCGCCCGCGCCGCCAGCGCCGAGACGTGGTGCCGCCGGATGAACCAGATCAGCGACGCCACCAGCATCATCAGCCAGGCGTTGATCGCCATCAGCGCCGCCGGCACGTGGATGAACAGGATCTTCACCGTCGCCCCCTGCTGGTAGTCGTCCGGCGTCAGCAGGAAGCCCCAGAGCAACCCCCCGCCGAGGCAAAGCCCGGTCAGCCCCCACAGCACCGGCAGCGCCGGCGTCGAAACGCGCATGAACTCCGCGGGATTGGCGTACTTCCACAGGGACATGGCGCGGGTTTAGCCGCCGCCACCGTCCGGCGCAATTGGCGAGGTGTCGCGCACACGCGCCAGTGTTCTCGACGTTCCCGGCTTCGACATCTGGTGCCATCTTGGCGCAGGGCGTCGAGATGTGTTAACTATTCGCTTGAAGCCGGCATCCCGATCGGTCAACAGGCAAAGAAACCCGAGCACAAAGGATCATGTCCATGACGCCCTGGACCCGACGCAGTTTCCTCGCAGCAGCCGGCAGCGGCGGCCTCCTGGCCTGCACCTCGAAACCGCCCAGCCCCGGCGACACCGGCCGCTCGACCATCGACGCCAACGTCGATGCGGCGCTCGCCGAACTCTACCAGAACGTCCCGGGCACCAACGAACTCGGCGCCCAGGCCCAGGGCATCCTCGTCATCCCGAAGATCCGCAAGGTCGGGTTCTTCGCCTCCGGCGCTTACGGCGAGGGCGCGCTCCTCATCGGCCCGGCCAAGGTCGACTACTACTCGCTCTCGACGGTCGGCATTGGTCTGACCTTCGGCGCCAGCGAGTTCAATCAGGCGCTGTTCTTCATGACATCCCAGGCGCTGGAGGACTTCCGCGTCGCCGACGGCTGGCAGCTCGGGGCCGGCGCTGCGGTGGTGTTCAAGACCGACGGCGCCTCTGCCGGCATCACATCGACCCAGATCAATCGCCCCATCGTCGAGGTCGTGTTCGGCCAGCGCGGCCTCATCGCCGACGCCAGCCTCGCCGGCGCGAAATACAGCCGCATCGTCCGCTGACCAGGTCGACGGCGCCGCGTACCGCCGCGCCGTCGCCTACCCGAAAAGCGGCATCGCGTGTCCCATGACCTCGCCGGCGCCTTCGACGACCATCTTCAGCGCCACATAGAGGATGATGAGCAGACCCACCCACGCAATCCAGCGGTGACGATTGAGCAGGCTCGCGATCCACGCCGACGCCGCTCCCATCAGCGCCACCGACAGGATCAACCCGAAAACCAACGCCTGCGGATGCTCCGCCGCCGCGCCCGCCACCGCCAGCACGTTGTCGAGCGACATCGAGATATCGGCAATGATGATCTGGACGACCGCGTCCCGCAGGCTCTTTCGCTGAGGCCCGCCGGCATCGGCACCCGGCGCTCCCTCGGCACCCTCCGCCAATCTGCGTCGCGATGGACGCAATTCGCTGTACATCTTCCAGGCGACCCAGAGCAGCAGCAGCCCACCCGCCAACAGGAGCCCGGTGAGCTCCAGCAGCTGCGTCGCGATCAGCGCGAAGCCGATCCGCATGACCGTCGCGGCGCCAATGCCGATCAGGATCGCCCGGCTGCGCAACTCCGGCGCCACCCCAGCGGCCGCCATGCCGATCACCACGGCGTTGTCCCCGGCCAGGACGAGGTCGATCATCACGACCTGCAGAAAGGACGAAACCAGTTGCAGATCGATCGGCATCCACATTCCCCGCCAGTCGCCGGTTAGGTAGCAGGCTTGCGGGCCGGCTTCTAGGGCAGGCCGATGCGGGTGACGTCGGTCCCGAACAACCAGTCGAAGCGGCCGGCGAGAACCCCTGGCGCCAGCCTCGACACCAGCCCGAGCCCAAGATGCGCCATGTCGCGCATCCCCGGCCGCAGGTGATAGATCCGCCCGTTCCGCGCTGCCGCGGCCTGCACGCGCGCCGTCCGTTGCAGTCGCGCCAACTCGTAGGCCGTGAGCCCCTCGGCCGGGTCCGCCGCGAGATTGAGCTGGTCAGCCAGCACCCAGGCGTCCTCGAGCGCCATGGTCGCCCCCTGCGCCAGGAATGGCAGCATCGGATGACAGGCGTCGCCGAGCAGCGCCAGCCGCCCCGCGCTCCAGCGCGGCAGCGGCGCGTGGTCGAAGAGCCCCCAGAGGTGGCAGGTCTCGACCGCGGCGAGGAGCTCGCCCGCCGCCCCGTCCCACCCCGAAAACGCCCGGCGGAGATTGTCCGGATCGTCCGGCGTCATCCAGCCCTCGGCCGTCCAGGCGTCCCGCTCCTCCACGGCCACGAAATTCATCAGCTCTCCGCCCCGCAGCGGATAGCTCACGAGATGCCGGCCCGGCGCCATGGTCACCCGCGCCGCCGGGCGAACCAGGTCCGCCGGCAGTCCTCGGGCCGGAACCAGCCCACGCCAGGCGACATGGCCGGTAAATCGCGGCGGCGCCGCGGAAAACCGCGCGCCCCTCACGTCCGATCGCAGGCCATCGGCCGCGACTCACGATCTCGGCCGTGTGCTCGCCCCCATCCTCCGCCCTGATCCGGACGAAGGAGGCAGCCGACGTCCACGTCCGCCACGCGGAACCCGAGGCGAAGGTCCACCCCCGCCTCCGCCGCGCCGGCCGCGAGGACCGCGAGCAGGTCGGCCCGGTGAAACTGCCAGTAGGGCCGGCCATACCGCGCCACGCAATCCTGCCCGAGCGGCACCCGCGCCACCAGCCGCCCGCCACGAAAGTCCCTAAGCTCGACCGCCTCCGGCAGGCTGGCGCAGACCTCGGCGGAATCCCGGAGCCCCAGCGCCTCGAGCACCGCGACCCCGTTCGGCGCGATCTGGATCCCCGCGCCCACCTCGGTCAGGGCCGGCGCCTGCTCCAGAACGCAGACCCGCGCCCGCCGCTGCGCCAGCGCGATCGCCGCCGCCAATCCCCCGATGCCGGCACCGATGACCGCGATCTCGCGTCCCGCGAGATTCATCCTGCCCGAAAGGCAATTCCCAGCCGTCCCATGGTCGGACCCTCCTGCCTACAGGGTCCATAGGACAGGACCACGCCTCGCGAAAAGCCCTCGTCTCTCGAGGGCCCCGCTTTAGGCACAGGTAAATCGCAATCTACACGTTGACGATTGAGCCCGCGTAAAGATCGTATGGGCACTTTCCAGCCACTTTCCAGCCGCTTTCCAGCCACACCAAAACCGCGTAAACCTCTTCCGCTGGCGAGTTCTCTCTAAACTCGGCAGTATCAGCCTCCCGAAGCGCCGAGCAGCCTCCGGACCTCGGCCCGCACCTCCTTGGCCCGCAGCGCAAAGGCGTCCACCCCCGGTCCGCCCTGCCGGTCCCGCCGTCCCGCCGCCCCGACGATCGCCCCGCCCGCCGGCCGGATCGCGGTCACCATGCCTGCGAACCGACCCTGCCGATCGAAGAGCGGCCCGCCGGAAAACCCCGGCCGCGCCTTCGGAATCCGCGCGATCAGGCCAGGCCCAAAAGCGGCGATCCGGGTATGCGCGTCCAGAACCGTGCCATCCGCCTCGAACCGCGCCCCCGCCCGTCCGTCACCCGCATCGATCCCTGCCGCCGTCACCGAAAGCCCGGCCCGCTCCGGGGCATCCTCGGCGGGAACCGTCGGCAGGAACCCCGGCGGAATCTCCAGCACTGCCAGATCCATGCGCGGACTGACGGCGATCAGCCGCCCCTCGGCGCTCGCCCCGCTTGCCGAGGCCGCCAGCACCACGGCACCCCCGCGCCGCACGCCGGCGACGACGTGCCGATTAGTCACCGCGACGCCGTCGGAAATCGAGAACGCCGAACCGACCGTCGTGCCATTGAATACCACCGCGTGGTGGTCGAGCGGCCGCAGCCGCACCTCGGCCCGCATCTGCGCCGCGGTGCCGAGCGCCACCAGCAGCATTGCCACCGCGATCGAAGTCCACCGTCCCGGACGCGCGCCCACGGCGCCGCGGCCGGCCCCCTGCCGGTACCCCATGCTCTTCCCCCACCCCGGCACCCTGTCCCCACAAGCGGCGCCACCCCCGAAAGCTAGTCTACCGGCAGTTGCCGAAGCGCTAACCCCGCTCCCCGAAATTCCCCAATGGTTAAGCCGTTCTGCTTTGCGCCGACTTCATCGCGCAACATTAACATTGATCTTTATGCGAGTTTCGGCGATACAACGATAAGTTGAAACTCCACACATGCAGGTTCGCGTGACGATACCGCCCCCCACCTGCGGCAAGCCGGGACGAGCGCGCACCCTCGCCCTTCTCGGCACTTCGGTCGTAGCGCTCCTCCTGGCGGAAGGCGCCCGCGCAGAAGGCCCGCGCGGTGGTATCGTGACACGCGGCGCCGCCGATATCGCGCGCTCCGAGAGCCGGACGACGATCCACCAGACCTCGCGGCGGGCAATCATCGATTGGCGCCGCTTCGACATCGGCCGCGATCACCGGGTCGACTTCGACCAGCCCGGCAGGGACTCGGCCACGCTCAACCGCGTCGTGACGGCCCGCCCCAGCGTCATCGAAGGCGCCCTCAGCGCGCCCGGAACCGTGATCATCCAGAACGGCGCCGGCATCCTCTTCACCGGCACCGCCCGGATCGACACCGGCAGCCTGGTGGCGACCTCCCAGGACGTCGACGCCCGACGCTTCGAGACCGACGGCGCCCTCTCCATCGGCGGCGGCGACCGCGCCGGGGCGCGGGTGGTGAACCAGGGCGAGATCACCATCGGCGAGGCCGGCCTTGCAGCCCTCGTCGGCCGGGACGTCGAGAACGCCGGCGCCATCGTCGCGGACCGCGGCACGGTGACCCTGGCAGGCGGCCTCCGCAGCACCATCGACCTCACCGGGGACGGCATGCTGCGCATCGCCGTCGACGGCGATGCCGGCCGCGTCGTCAACAGCGGACGAATCGACGCGAGTGGCGGCCGGGTGATCCTGACCGCCGGGCAGGCGGCCCGGACCCTCGACGCCGCGATCAACACCAGCGGCGTGATCCGCGCCAGTTCGGGCTCCGACCGAGGTGGCAGCATCGAGCTAGTCGGCCGGGGCGGCGGCAAGGTCCGCGTCTCCGGCACACTCGAAGCCAACGCCGCCGGCACCGGCGGCACCATCGCCGTCACCGGCAAATCCGTGGCGATCGAGACCGGCGCCCGCATCTCCGCACAGGGTGCAACCGATGGCGGCACCGTCCGGATCGGCGGCGGCCGCCAGGGACAGGGCCCGTTGCGGCGGGCCGCCACTGTCGCTCTCGCCACCGGTTCCACGGTCGCCGCCGACGGCGTCCGCGGGCGCGGCGGCTCCGTCGTGGTCTGGTCCGACGGACTGACCCGGGTCGACGGGACGATCTCGGCGACGGGCGGCGCGCGCGGCGGCTTCGTCGAAACCTCGAGCCGCGGCGCCCTCTCCCTCGACGCCGCCGCGGCGGTCTCCGCGGGCACCGGCGGCTTCTGGCTCCTCGATCCCCGCGACGTCATTATCGGCAACGTCGGCAGCGCCCCCTCCGGCTCGGGCACGGTGGCGCCGCCGCCAGGCCCCGGCTACTACCGGATCAGCCATCTCGCCCTGCAGAACGCCCTCGACGCCGGCAGCGACGTGACGGTGACGACGACCCAGCCGGCCTCCACCGGCCAAGGCGACATCATCGTTGAACGGCCCGTCGCCTGGACCGGACCCGGCAGCCTCCGCCTCGAGGCGGACCGCGACATCTCGATCGAAGCGGCCATCTCTGGCGGGACCGGCGGCATCATCGCCGCCGCCGGCCGAAACCTCGCCGTCGGCGCCGACGTCACCGGCACAGGCAGCGCGGAGGTCGCCCTCACCGCCCGGACGGGCGATCTCTGGATCGGCCGCCCCTCCGCCGGCGACATCGCCGTGACCACCGAATTCGGCGACCTCTCCCTGACGGCGCCACTCGGACAGGTCGCAATCAGGCGCACGTTCACCCACGGCACCGGCACCCAGATCGACTCCCTGGCCGGCGCCCTCGCTGTCACCGCCGGCACCGGCGTCCTGATCGAAGGCGGCGCGACGGAAGGCCAATGGGTTCGCGTCGGGACCGAGACCGGCGCCGGCGCGATCACCATCGAGGCGCCGCGCATCGACGTCCTCGCCGGAACCGGCGGCTTCGCCGAGATCGTGACCGGCGCCGGCGGCGCGCTCTCGCTCCGCGCCGAGGACCTCATCCTCCGTAACAGTCCCGGCCACGCCGACGCCCGGATCGCCGCCCGCGGAGGCGCCGCCCTGACGATCGAGGCCGACCGCCAGACCTGGGACGGCGCGGTGGAATCCGGAACCGGCCTCTCCGACGGCGGCGACGTCCACCTCTCCGGCGCGATCGCCGCCTCGGTGCAGCCGCGCTTCAGCCTCGCCGAAGGCGCCGACTTCGTGCTCGCAGCCGCCACCCCGAATGCGGCGGCATCTTCCTATACCTCCGCCCTGCCGTTCGCGGTCTCGACCGCCGGCTCCGGCAGCATCAGCCTCGGCGGCCCGATAACCGCGGAGCGGATCACCGTGCTCTCGCAAGAGAGGGTACGCCTCGAAGCGGCGGCCCGTCTCACCGGAACCGGCACCGGCAACGCCGTTGTCGTGGCCGCCGGGCGCCACTTCGAGACGGCCGCGGGTCCCGACGCCGTCTCCGCCGCCAACGGCCGCTGGCTGGTCTACATCGACCGTTTCGACGGCGCCGAAGGCGTCCTCCCCGCTGCCGGCGACTACGACCTCTACGGCCGCAGCTTCGCCACCACCCCGCCCCCGGTCCTCGGGTTTGCCGGCAACCGCCTGGTCTGGGGCGAGCGCCCGGTCCTGACCCTGACGGCAGATACGCTCCACAAGACCTACGGGCAGGCGGCGACCCCAGGCTTCGCCGCAAGCGGCCTCCGCCCGGGCGACAGCCTCGCCACCGCCCTTGCCAGCGGCCCCAACATCTTCAGCCCCGGCGCCCCGGCGACCGCCCCGGCGCGCACCTACACCACCCGCGTGGTCGCGACCGCGTCCAGCCAAGGCTACGTCCTGAAGCTCGCCAACGGCACGCTCGCCGTCGACCCCGCCTCGCTCACCGTCACCGCCCTCGATGCCTCCCGCACCTACGGCGCCGCCGCTCCCGTCTACGGAGCCCGCTACACCGGCTTCGTTCTCGGCGAAGACGTGGGCGACCTCGGCGGCGACCTCCGCGTCAGCACCACGGCCGCCCCCTCCAGCCCCGTCGGCGCCTACGCCCTGACGCCCGGCGGACTCAGCAGCGGCAACTACGCCATCACCTATGTCCCGGGCACCCTGACCGTCGCCCCGGCTCCCCTCACCATAACGGCCCTCGACGCCGCCCGCCGCGTTGGCGGACCCGATCCGGACTACAGCGCACGCTACGAAGGCTTCGTCCTCGGCGAGGGGCCGGCGGCGCTGGACGGCACGCTCTGGTTCTCCTCGAACGCCTCGGCCGAAAGCCCCCCCGGAAGCTATCGCCTGACTCCCGGAGGCCTCGGCAGCGGCAACTACGCCATCACCTACGCGCCCGGCGTCCTCACCATCCAGCCCGCCCTCCCGGTCGCCCCGGATACCGGCCCGGCCCAGAGCTCCGGCGTCTACGCATTCCGGCGCGGCGTGCCGCCGCTCACCCCCGGCGACGCCAGCTTCCGGACCACGATCGCGGAGGCGCCCCCCGCACTCGCCAACCCCTTCGACCTCACCTATTCCCTCGGCGAGATCGTCGAACTCGCGCCCGTCGCCGCCGCCGGCTCCGCCGACACCCAAGGCTTCGTTCCGGCCGCAGGCGGCCTCGCCCCGCGGCGCACCGACGGAACCTGCCGCGGCGCCGTCGGCCGCGGCGAGGACGGCTGCGGACGCCGGCGCATCCGGGAGAACTATTGGGGCACCGCGACCGAGGCCGATCAGTGACCTCCGGCTTCCGAGCCGCCGCGACCGTCCTCGGAGTTTGCGCGGCAACGCTGGCCCACGCCCAATCCGCGTCGGACTACCTGCCCAGCGAGCCTGGCACCGTCGCCGCCCCCGTCCCCCTGTCGGAACCGCCGGCATCGCCACCACCCGTATCGCCGCCCGCCCCCGCCCCCGCCGCGGAGCCGTCGTTCCGCCTGCAGGCGGTCGAGATCGACGGCGCCACGGCCATCGACCCGGCCGACTTCGCGCCGCTCTGGGCCCCGCTCATCGGCCAGCCCGTCTCCGTCAGCACCCTCACCGCCCTCGCCGACCGCATCGGCGCCGCCTACCGCGACCGCGGCTACGTCCTCTCCCAGGCCGTGGTCCCGGCCCAGACCATCGAGGACGGTCGCGTGCGCATCCTGGTGATCGAGGGCTTCATCGACCGGATCGCCGTCGAAGGCGGCACCCCCGGCCAGGCCGCGGCGGCCGCCCGCCTCTTCGCCCCCGTGGCCACGGACCGGCCACTACGGATGACCACCCTGGAGCGCAGCGTGCTCCTCTCCCGGGACACCTTCGCCGGCTCGGTCGAGACGGTGCTCGATCCCTCCCCCGTCACCTTCGGCGCCGCCGACCTCGACGTCCTGCTCGAGCCGGACCGCTTCACCGGCTTCGCCGCCGCCGACAACCGCGGCTCGCGGCTCTACGGCCCGTTGACGCTCACCGCCGGCGGCAGCGCCTACAACCTCCTCGGCCTCAACGAACGCATCGACGGGCTGCTCGCCCTCTCGCCGGACTCCACCTCGCTCGCCTACGGCGAAGCCCTGCTCGACCTGCCGCTTCCCGCCCTCGAAGGCACCCTCCTCGACGGCGGCCGGCTCGAGATCTCGGCCAATACCTCGCACGGCGAGCCCGACCTCGCGCGCAGCGGCTCCCAGGACCTGACCGTGACGACCGACGAGAGCAACCTCAGCGCCGGCCTGGTGGTACCCTTCATCCGCACCCGCTCGCAGAACCTCTTCGGCCGCCTCGGGATCGACTGGCAGTCGAGCGAGAGCGTCACCCGCTTCGCCGGCAGCGACGCGGACAGCACCGACCGCCTGACGGTGCTTCGCGCGCAGGTCACCTGGGACAAGGCCGACCGCTTCGGCGGCGTCACCCTCGTCGACGCCGGCCTCCGCCAGGGGCTCGACCTCGGCAGCCGCATCGAGGCCGAAGGGCCCGCCGCGGGCGACCCGCAGTTCACCGCCGCCAGCCTCACGCTGTCCCGCCTCCAGCGCCTCGGCGACGCCGGCTGGTCGGTCTACGCCGAAGCCATCGGACAGCTCGCCGCCAACGTCCTGCCCAACTCCGAGCGCTTCTCCCTCGGCAACTCCACCATCGGCCGCGGCTTCGCCCCCGGCAACACCTCCGGCGACAGCGGCTGGGGCGGCCGGCTCGAGCTGCGCCGCGACGTCTCCGGCGAGGGCCTCGGCGGCATGCAGGCCACCCAGTTCTACGCTTTCGGCGACTACGGCCGCACCTACGACCGCGCCGCCGAGCGCGACGGCGACCAGTGGGAGGAGCTGGGCTCCGTCGGCATCGGCGCCCGCATCGACGTGCGCCCCTGGCTCACCCTCACCCCGGAGATCGCCCGCCAGACCGCCGGCATCGCCACCGACACCACCGATCCGAACCACCAGACCCGCTTCTTCATCGGTGCCATCGCCCGCTTCTGAATCCGACGCGACCCCAGCCCGGCCTGTCGCTGGACGCCGGCGCCCCTTCTGCCTAGAACGGCCCCGAGGCAGCAGGGAACCAGCATGCGAATTCTTGTCACCAACGACGACGGCATCAGCGCCCCGGGACTTGAGGTGGCCGAAGAGATCGCCGCCGAGCTCGCCGGCAAGGACGGAGAGGTCTGGGTGGTCGCCCCCGCCTTCGAGCAGTCCGGCGTCGCCCACTCGGTCTCCTACGTCCGGCCGATGCGCCTCGAACGCATCGGCGCGCGCCGCTTCGCCGTCGAGGGCTCGCCGGCAGATTGCGTCCTCGCCGGGCTCCACGAAATCCTCAAGGACGGCGCCCCCGATCTCGTCATCTCCGGCGTCAACCGCGGCCACAACGTCGCCGAGGACACGCTCTATTCCGGCACCGTCGGCGGCGCCATGGAAGGTGCGCTCCACGGCATGCGCGCAGTGGCGCTCTCGCAGTACCACGGACCCGCCACCGCCAGCACAACCGACCCCTTCGCCGCCTCCCGCGCCCACGCCGCCGGGGTCCTTCGCCGCCTCCTCGACGCGCCGGCATGGCGCGGGGCGCCCTACGGCGTCTTTTACAACATCAACTTCCCGCCCCTGCCGGCGGCGCAGGTCCGCGGCACCCGCGCCACCTTCCAGGGCCATCGCGCGACGCCCACCTTCGGCGTCCTGCCGCACGTCGCCCCGAACGGGCGCACCTTCCTCTGGCTCACCCACGGCCACGGCAACGCCGACACGCCGCCGGGCTCGGATTCCCGCGAGTGCCACGACGGATACGTGACGGTGACGCCGCTCGTCGCCGATCTCACCGCCCACGATCTCGTCGCGCCGCTTGCGCAGGCGCTCGGTTAAGGCGAGGGTCGGTCATGCTTCCCGCCGAACAGCAGATGCAGTTCGTCTTCACCCTCCGCCAGCACGGGGTGAGGAACGCCGACGTGCTGAAGGCGATGGAAGCCACGCCCCGGATCGACTTCCTCGAAGGCATCTTCCGCGAGCGCTCGTTCGAGGACACGCCCCTGCCCATCGCCTGCGGCCAGACCATCAGCCAGCCGAGCGTCGTCGGGCTGATGACCCAGGCCCTCGAGGTCACCAAGCGCTGCAAGGTGCTCGAGATCGGCACCGGCTCCGGCTACCAGGCGGCGATCCTGTCGCGGCTGGCCCGGCGGGTCTACACGGTGGAACGCCACCGCCGGCTCGCCCGCCGCACCAAGGAACTGCTCCTCGGGCTCGGGCTCCACAACATCACCGTGGTCCATGGCGACGGCTCGATGGGCCTGCCCGAGCAGGCGCCGTTCGACCGGATCATCCTGACCGCCGCCGCCGAGGACCCCCCGCAGCCGCTGCTCGATCAGCTGCGGGTCGACGGCATCATGGTGCTACCGGTCGGCCAGAGCAACGCGGTGCAGACGCTGATCCGCATCGCCAAGACAGCAAAGGGGCTCGAATACACCGATCTCGGCGCGGTCCGGTTCGTTCCCCTTGTCGAAGGCGTCGCCCAGGACGTATTGGATTGACCGGGGAGAAATCGGGGGGATGACATCCATGAGCGAGACCAGCGAACAGCGCCGGAACCGCGGCCTGGCGGTCCCTCTGGCCCTGGCGACGGCGCTCGGCCTTGCCGGCTGCGGCTCCTTCGGCGGCAACACCCCCGTTGAGCCGACGGCGCAGTCCGTGCCCAACCTCGCGCCGGACTCCCGCGGCGTCATCACCTACGCCACCTACCAGGTGGCGGTGGCGCAGGGCGGCGACACCATGGAAACGCTGGCGAACCGCGTCGGCACCACCCCGCAGGCGCTGGCGCAACGCAATGCCCTGCCCCAGGACTACATCCTGCGGGCGGGTGAGGTCCTGCTTCTGCCCGACAGCGTGCCGCGGGCGACCGGCGGGCTCGACAGCGGCGCGGTCAGCAGCCAGCCGCTCGGCTGGACGCCGGAGCAGGCTTCCGCCGCCATCGACGCGGGCCCGGGCGCCGCCGCACCGCAGGCCAACCCGTTCCAGAACGGCCAGACCGATCCCCTGATCGATCCGGTGCGCCACCGCGTCGAGGCCGGCGAGACCGCCTACTCCATCGCCCGGCTCTACGGGGTCTCGGTGACGGCGCTGGCGTCGTGGAACGGACTCGGCCCGGATCTCGCGGTGCGCGAGAACCAGGAACTGCTCATCCCGATCGTCAGCGACGCCAACCGGATCTCGACCGGCATCGACACCCAGCCCGGCCAGGGCACCCCGGTTCCCGCTCCGCCGAGCGCGGCGGCGCCGCTGCCCACCGACATCACCGCCGCCGTCGAGCCGGAGTCCCCGAACCTCGGTGCCCAGCGCACCCCGCCGGGCGGCCGGCTGGCGGCCCCGGTCTCGGGGTCGGTGGCGCGCCCCTACAACCCGTCGAACCCGAACGGCGTCGGCTTCGACGTCCCGGCCGGCACCCAGGTCCACGCCGCGGCCTCCGGCGAGGTGGCGCTGGTCTCCGAAGCGCTCGGCGGCCTCGGGACCATCGTTCTCGTGCGCCACAAGGACGACCTCATCACCACCTATTCCACTCTCACCAACGTCACGGTGAAGGAAGGCGACCGGGTGCAGACTGGCCAGGTGCTCGGGGCCGTCGCCCCGCGCGACAAGCCGGAGCTCCAGTTCGACGTCTTCCGCGGCACCACCAGCGTCGACCCGACGCCGTATATCGGCGGCTGAGGGCGCCCGCGCCCTATTCCTCGAAGCGGCCCGGGTTGTCGCGATTGCGCTCGTATCGCCTGCCGAGCGGAAACGGCGGCAACCAGGACTCGCGTCGGATCGTCCAGAGCTCATAGGTCGGCGTCAGCTGGTTCGGGGCATCCAGCGACCCCAGGTTCACCTCGATTTCGTCGCCGCTGCGCCCGAAGACCGACGAGCCGCAGCGCGGACAGAAGAACCGCCCTTGGTACTCGCGCGTTTCACCTTCGACCGTCACCGCGTCCTGGGGAAACACCGCTGACGCGTGAAACAGCGCCCCGTGATGCTTGCGGCAGTCGAGACAGTGGCAGATCCCCACCCGATACGGCCGCCCCGACGTCGCGATGCGGACGTTGCCGCACAGGCAGCCGCCGTTGAACTGGTCCATGCTGGGTCTCCTCACTATACCGGCCAGCAGTCACTCCCAAACGCGCCGCTGCCGAAGCAAGTTGCGGGCCTTTAACCGAAAATTATTGAAGATGAATCCCTTTATTTCCAGTGCGTTCACGCGTGAACACCTCCGTGTTCACACCCTGAGACGTCCCCACGGCCCGCCTTCAGCACACGGTCCGGAACCGCTCGATGCAGGTCGCGAGCACCTCGTCGCCGTCCCGCTTCCACCAGTTCTCCGCCGAGAAGATCTCCACCTCCTGCGGCCCGTGAAACCCCGCCGCCTCGAACCACCCTCGGATCCGCTTCAGGTCCACCACCCCGTCCCCCATCATCCCCCGGTCGTTCAGCGGATCGGTGGTCGGTACCAGCCAATCACAGATGTGGTGCGCGAATATCTGCCCCGCCGCCCCGGCCCGCATCAGCTGCGCCTCGAGCTCCGGATCCCACCAGACGTGATAGACGTCGATCGCCGCCCCCACGCCCTCGCCGAGCTCGTCCGCCATGTCCAGCGCCTGCTTCAGCGTGTTCACGCAGGCCCGCTCCGCCGCATAGACCGGATGCAGCGGCTCGATCGCCAACGGCACGTCCGCCGCCAGCGCATACGGCAAGAGCTCCGCCATCCCGTCCCGCACCATCGCCCGCGCCGCCCCGATGTCGCGCGACCCCGCCGGCAGTCCCCCCACCACCAGCACCAGGCAATCGGCCCCGAGCGCCGCCGCCTCGTCCACCGCCCGCCGGTTGTCGTCGATCGCTCGCGCCCGCTCCTCGGGCGTCGTCCCCGGAAAAAACCCGCCCCGGCAGAGCCCGGTCACCCGCAGCCCGTTCTCCCGCACCAGCTTCGCCGCCCGCCCCAGCCCGATCGCCGCCACCTGGTCCCGCCAGGGCGCGATCGCGGTGATGCCATTGCGCAGACACCCCTCCACCGCCTCCGCCATGTCCCACTGCTTTCGCACGGTCGCGAGGTTGATCGACAGCCCTTCGAGCCCCGTCATCGCTCTCCCCTCCTCAGCAGGCGTCCCGTCACCATCCCGACCCCGCGCCGCACCGGCGGGATCGACGCCAGCACCATCGTCAGGCAGCCGAGCGCCAGCACCAGCGAGATCGGGCCCGCCAGAAACCCCAGGAAGTTCCCGTCGAAGAGCACCATCCCCCGCCGGAACGACGCGTCGAGCAACGGCCCGAGCACGATCCCCAGCACCAGCGGCGCCATCGGGTAGTTCATCTCCCGCATCGCGAACCCCACGACCCCGAAGAACAGCATCACCTGGATGTCGAAGACCCGCCCGGCGATCGCGAACGACCCGACGGTGCAGAGGGTGAAGATGATCGGCATCAGCTTCTCCCGCGGCACCGACAACACCTTCAGCAGCGGCCGCGTCAGCAGCAACCCGAGCACCAGCATCGCCACGGTCGCCATGAACACCATCGCCACCACCTGGAACACGAACTGCGGCGCCTCGACCATGATCAGCGGCCCCGGCCGCATCCCGTGGATGAACATCGCCGCCAGCAGCACCGCCGCCGGCGCCGACCCCGGCACCGCCAGCGTCAGGAGCGGAATGATCGCCCCCGGCACCGCCGCGTTGTTGCCGGTTTCCGAGGCGATCAGCCCCTCTGGCGCGCCCTTGCCGAACTGCTCACGCTCCGGGCTTGCCCGCTTCGCCGCGGCATAGGCCATCCACGCGCCCATGTCCTCGCCGACCCCCGGCAGCAGCCCCATCAGCGTCCCGATCAGCCCCGACCGCGCGATCGTCCGCTTGTAGCGCCAGAGCTCGGCGATCCGGGGCAGGATCCGGTCGGAGGCGTCCTGCACCGTCTCGTAGGCCCGCGCCTTCATCACCCCGATGATCTCGGCAAAGCCGAAGGCGCCGACGAGCGCAGGCAAGAGCGCGAGCCCACCGGACAGATCGGTCCACCCATAGCTGAACCGCTGGTAGGCATGGATGCTCTCCTGCCCAACCATGGCGACGAGAAGCCCGATCATCCCCGAGATCCAGCCTTTCAGCGTGTCGCCGGTGGTTGTGAGCTGCCCCGAGATCAGCACCCCGAAGAGCGCCAGCCAGAAGAATTCCGGCGACCGGAACGACAGCGCGAACTCGCCCAGCACCGGCGCCACCACCGCCAGCGCCACCATGCCAATCAGGCTGCCGAGGAACGAGCCCGACGTCGCGAGCCCCATCGCCCGTCCCGCCTGCCCGGACCGCGCCAGCGGAAAGCCGTCGAGCGTCGTCGCGGCGCTCGCCGGCGTCCCGGGGATGTTTAGCAGGATCGCCGACCGCGACCCGCCATAGATCGACCCCACGTACATGCAGATCAGCACCAGGATCGCCGTCTGCGCCTCCATGTGGAAGGTGAGCGTGGTCAGGAGCGCGATCCCCAGCGTCGCGGTCAGTCCCGGCAACGCCCCCACGGTGATCCCGAGCAGCGTAGCCCAGAACACGTTGAAGAGCGTCCCTGGGCTGGTCGCGAACTCCAGGACCGCGGATAGGAAGAACTGCAGCCCCTGCACCCGCGCGCCTCAGGGAAGCCGAACGAGGAAGATCGACTGGAAGACATAGGGCACGGCGATTGCACTCGCCGCAGCCACCAGCGCCGCAACGATTACCACCCGGCCCAGCGGCGGCCGCGGCTCGCCCGTCAGATCGAAGATCGTCACGAAGGCGAGGACGAAGAGAAAGGTCGCGAGCCAGAACGGCATCCGCCCGACGAGACCGAGGGCATAGAGGATGCAGAGCCCCGCCGCCAGCGCCGCCCGGCCCCAGCCACCTTCTGCTGCCGGCCCGACAGGTCCCTCCGTCGGCCGCCGTAGCGCGACGACCGACCGGAGGAACAGGATCGCCGCCATCAGCGTCAGCGCCACCCCAAGCAACCCCGGCACGACGCCGGGCGAAGCCCAGACGTCGGCGCCGACCTCCTCGAACCGCGGCATGCGCCAGGACTCGACCATCGTCGCGACGCCCAGCACCAGCAGCACCACCGAGGTGACGAGGTCGGCCCTTACCATGCTTACGGCCGGGGGATACCGACGGTCGAAGGATCGACCGTCGCCTTGCCGCCGTCGAACATCAGCCAGGCGTTGTTCGCCACCGCCGGCGCCACCCGCTTCTGCGCTTCCTCGCCGTAGTACGGCGCGAAGACCGCACCCCGTTCGGTTGCATAGGACTTCAGTGCCTCGGAATTGGCGATCTTCTCTTTCCAGACATTGTCGAGCGTCGCGATGACCTCGGGCGGGGCGTTGCCCGGCACGAAGATGCCGAAGTAGTTTGGCGCCGCCTTGAAGTCCTTCACCCACTCGGTGATCGGCGGGATCGGATCGACGCCGGCGATCTGCAGGGGCGCGTCGTTCAACACCGCCAGCGGCCGGATCCGCCCAGCCCGGATCATCTCCGCCTGCTCGACCGCGAGTTGCGTCGTCACCTGGGTCTCACCGGAAACCGTCGCGATCACCGCCGGCCCGCCGCCATCGTAGGTGACGTGCTTGTAGTCGACCCCGGTCAGCGCTCGGATCGTCTCCATCGCCGTATGCCCCGAGGAGGTCACCCCCGCCGTCGCCACGGTGATCGCGCCGGGATCCGCCTTCATCGCCTGGATGAGCTCGCCGAAGTCCTTCCACGGCGCATCGGCATTCACGCCGACCACGGCCACGTTCGCGACGTCGAGATAGAGGTGCCAGTCCTCGATCGACGTGTCGAGCATGCCCGTCACCTTGTAGGTGCCGAGATCCTGCGCCGCGCCGGCCGTCCACGTCATACCGCCGTCGTCGGCCTCGAGCGCGTTCTTGGTGCCGATCGACCCCGACGCCCCTGGCTGGTTCTCCACGACCACCGTCGCCCCGAGCGCCGTCTCGATCTCCGCCGCAGCAACCCGGGTCACCTGGTCGGTGGAGCCACCCGCCGCCCATGGCACGATCAGCGTGATCGGCCGGTCCGGTTTCCACTCCTGCGCCGAGGCGAGACCCGCACTCGCGAGAACGCCGGCAACGACGAGAGCCATCAGTCGCATGTTGTCTCCTCCCTGGTGGTGCGGCCGCGCTTGGGTCACGCGGCCTTGGTTTCGACCGTGTCAGGCAATGCCCTGTACAGCCAGGACGCGGCGCATCCGCGCCGCGGCAAGCTCCGGATCGCGCAGCACCCGCGCCCTGTCGGCGAGCCGGAAGAGCTCGGCGAGATGCACGAGTGAGCGCGCGCTCTCCTGCCCGCCGACCATGACGAAATGGTCCTGCAGGCCATTGAGGTAGGCGAGGAACACCACCCCCGTCTTGTAGAACCGGGTCGGCGCCTTGAAGATGTGCCGGGACAGCGGCACCGTCGGCTCGAGGATGTCGAAGAACTCGTTCTGCCCGCCGCGCGCCAGCGCCCCGAGCGCCGCAGAGGCCGCTGGTGCGATCGCGTCGAAGATGCCGAGCAGCGCCTCCGAATGGCCCTCCTCGTCTCCTGCGATCAGCTCGGCATAGTTGAAATCATCGCCGGTATACATCGCGACGCCCTGCGGCAGCCGCCGCCGCATCGCGATCTCCTTCTCCTTCGACAACAGCGAGACCTTGATCCCGTCAATCTTGCCGGCGTGGGCAGCGATCACGTCCAGGCAGGTGTCCATCGCCTCCCAGTGATCGCCCGATCCCCAGTAGCCCTCGAGCGCCGGGTCGAACATCTCGCCCAGCCAGTGGAGGATTACCGGCTCCCTCACCTGCCGGAGAATGCTGTCGTAGACCCGCACGTAGTCGTCCGGCCCCGTCGCCGCCGCGGCAAGCGCCCGGCTCGCCATCAGGATGATCCGCCCGCCGAGCCCCTCGACGTAACCGATCTGCTCCTCGTAGGCCCGGATCACGTCGTCGACGCTCACCTCCGGCGCCGGCGCCAGATGGTCGGTCCCCGCGCCGCAGCCGATAAGCGCGCCGTCCCTGCTCTTCGCCGCTTCGAGCCCCCGCGCGATCAGCGCCTGCGCCTCAGGCCACCCGAGCCCCATCCCCCGCTGCGCGGTATCCATCGCCTCCGCCACCCCAAGCCCGAGGTCCCAGAGATAATGCCGGTAGCGGATCGTCGCCTCCCAGTCGATCGCCGGCGTCAGCCAGGGATCGACGTCGGCCAGCGGATCGGCAACCACGTGCGCCGCCGAATAGGCCACCCGGTTGAACGCCCCCTCCGGCTTCGCGAAGGCCAGCGGCTCGCCGGTCGAGTACGCTTCGATCTTTCGGTCCGCGGTGGGAAGCCCCAGCGTCGCCATCTCAGACCTCCAGCGCCGGCACGTCGAGCCAGCGCCGTTCCTTCCAGCTCTCGAGCCCGAGCACCGCGAGCTGTACCCCCTTGGCGCCCTCGACCAGCGTGTACGTCCAGGGCGCATCCTCGACGATGTGGCGCAGGAACATCTCCCACTGCACCTTGAAGCCGTTGTCGTAGGCCTCGTTGTCCGGCACCTCGTCCCAGGTCTCGTAGAAGTCGATCGTCTGTGGCGTGTCCGGGCTCCAGATCGGCTTCGGCGTGTTCACCCGGTGCTGCGTCCAGCATTTCATCAGCCCCGCCATCGCCGACCCGTGCGTGCCGTCCACTAGGAAGGTGACCAGGTCGTCCCGCCTGACCCGCGTCGCCCAGGAGGAGTTGATCTGAGCGATCACCCCGCCCTCCAGCTCGAACGTCGCATAAGCCGCGTCGTCGGCATCGGCAACGTAATCCTTGCCCTGCTCGTCGACACGCTTCGGAATATGCGTTGTGCCGAGGCAACTTACCGACCTCACCTCACCGAACAGGTTATCGAGGACGTACCGCCAATGGCACAGCATGTCTAGGATTATGCCGCCGCCGTCCTTGGTCCGGTAGTTCCACGACGGCCGCTGCGCCGCCTGCCAGTCGCCTTCGAAAACCCAGTAACCGAACTCGCCCCGCACCGAGAGCATCCGCCCGAAGAACCCGCTTTCGCGGAGCATGGCGAGCTTGCGCAGCCCCGGCAGGAACAGCTTGTCCTGCACCACGCCGTTCTTCACCCCCGCGGACTTCGCCTTCTTCGCCAGCGCCACCGCCACGTCGAGCCGATCCGAGATCGGCTTCTCGCAATAGACATGCTTGCCCGCGTCGATGGCCCGGCCAATGAGACTCGCCCGCATCTGCGTGGTGCCCGCATCGAAGAACAGCGTGTCGGCCGGATTTTCCAGCGCCGCCTGGAGATCGTCGCCCCAGCGCTCGATCCCGTGCGCCTTCGCCAGTGCCTCGACCTTGCCCTTGTTTCGACCAATGAGAATCGGATCCGGCATCAGTCGGTCGCCGTTGGCGAGCGGCACCCCACCCTCGGCCCGGATCGCGCAGATCGAGCGGACCAGATGCTGGTTGAACCCCATGCGCCCGGTCACACCGTGCATGATCAGGCCGAACTTCCGAACCGCCATCAGCGTTCTTCCCTCCCCGGGGGTCGCGCCTCGTGGGCGCATAACCATTTGGTTACATCGTGCGTGCCGGAGCCGCGTCCGTCAAGACTCGATTGCGCCGCTGGCGACCTCTTCGAGCCAGGCGGCCGTCACGCGGACGGCGCTCCGACCGCCGCCAACCCAGCCTCGATCTCCGCCGCCGGAATGGACCCGGGTCGAAGTCGCTCGCGAACCATGCGCGCCGCGAGCCCCGTGAACCAGGCGTTGGCCGGAGCCGCCACCCCGTGCAGCCGCGCGAGCAGCACGATCTCGCCGTTCAGATAATCGGTCTCGATCGACCCCGTCCCCCGCGCCAGGCTCTGCGTCGAGGATCCGCCCGAGCGTGCCACCCCGGAGATGGGTTCCTGCCGCATCAGCCGCTCCCGGCGCGGATCGCTGCCGCCAACGTCGCGCCAAGCGATCCCCGCCGCCGTCAGCACCGCCTCTGCCTCGGCCTGGAGCAGCCGACCGAAGCGGCCGATGTCCTCCGACCCGACCCCGAGCGCGGCCTCCACGACGTTGCGTAGGTTGAGCAGAAGCTTGCCGTACTTGCCGGCCATCACATCCGGCGTGACGAAGGCCGCGACGTTGGCCGCTTCGAACACGCGGGCCAGCGCTGTGTCGTCCTCGTCGCTACCCCCCGGATAGCGGCCGAGGTCGAAGATGCCGAGGCGCGGCGTCGAGAAGACATCGACCTCCCCGCCCGCGGTGAACCCCGCGGGCATCATCACCAACACCCCGTGGACGTTCGGGAACCGCCGCAGGGCAAAGCGCTCGTTCGCCACCCCGTTCTGCACGCAGAAGACCGGCTGCCGGTCGACGCCGGCCTCGCGGAGTCGCTCGAGCGCCGCGATCGTGTCCTGGGACTTCATGGTGAGCAGGATCGCGTCATCGGCTCGGACTACCAGCCGAGCAGGATCGTCAACGCAGTCGAACCGCGCCCGCGCACTCCCCGTCGGCGTCCGCATCAGGAGCCCGCCCGACCGGATCGCCTCGAGCCGCGTCCCGCGGGCGATGCCCACCACCTCTTGCCCGGACAGCGCCAGCGCCGCCGCCACCACGCCACCGATCGCGCCGACCCCATAGACGATGACCCGCATGCCCGTTTCTCGCCTCCGTTCAACTCGTCCGGAACATCCGCTCCGCCAGCCCCGCAACGGTGCCTCCAGGGGCGAAAAGGCTTTTCCGCTAGCCGCTCCTTCGGCACGTGCTTCGCCACGGCCGTGGTGATGAAGAGCGTCCTCGGATCTCTCCGAAGGAGCCGGTGGTGACGTTGCCGCAACGCATTTCGAGTAGGAGCCGGCCCGCCTCCCCGTCGCAGCCCGCGCCGCACACCGCCCCGGAGGTGCCGCGCACCTTAACTCGGACACCATCGCCCCTCAGATCAATCGCCGGAGCATCTCGAGGAACCGCGCCCGCTCCGCCGACGACAACGGCGCCAGCGTCCGCTCCGTCGCCTCGACCCCGCGGGCGCGGAGCTCCCCGAACAGCGCCCGTCCCTCCGCGGTCAGGTCCACGATCAGCCTGCGCCGGTCCTCAGCGCTCGGCGCAGTCACCACCAGCCGCCGGGCCACCAGCCGCCCGACGACGCCCTTGATCGTCGCCGCGTCCATCGACGTCGCCCGCCCGAGCTGGTTCTGCGACATCGGTCCCATTTCCGCTAGCCGGGCAAGGGCCGCGAACTGCGTCGTCGTCACCTCCGGAATCACTCCGGAGAACACCGCCAGATGCCGCTGGTTGACCCGCCGGAGGAGGAAACCGGCCTGCTCATCCAGAAGGTAGGTCACGTCCGTCGTCGCCATCGCCGCTCCCCCGGGTACGCCCTGCGCCCCAGGGGTCGCCCACGATGTTGACAGGTCGCTGGGAAGCCCGCAAACTAATTTGCACACAAATGAACGTCCGGGCCGCGCTCCCCGCGTCCCCCAGCGGCGGACCGCATGTTCTACGATCGCCCCGAAACCCTCGCCGCCGCCCTCGCGATTCTCGCCGAGGCGCCGCGCACGGTGCTCGCCGGCGGCACCGACCTCTATCCCGCAACCGCCGCGGCAGAACTCTCCGGCAGCGTTCTCGACGTCACCGCGCTCCGCGAGCTCACCGGCGTCACCCGCACGCCCAAGGGCCTGCGGATCGGCGCCTGCACCACCTGGTCCGCGATCCGCGACACCGCCCTGCCGCCCGCCTTCGACGCCCTCCGCCTGGCCGCCGCCGAGGTCGGCGGCCGCCAGAATCCAGAACGCCGGCACCCTCGGTGGCAACCTCTGCAACGCCTCTCCCGCCGCCGACGGCGTGCCGCCGCTCCTCGCCCTCGACGCCGAGGCCGAGCTCGCCTCCGCCGCCAGCACCCGTCGCTTGCCGCTCGCTGCCTTCCTCCGCGGCGTCCGCACCACCGACCGCCGCGCGGGCGAGCTCCTCACCGCCGTCCACGTCCCCGCTGCCGCCCTCCACGGCCGCTCCACCTTCCGGAAGCTCGGCGCCCGCCGCTACCTCGTCATCTCCATCGTCATGGTCGCCGCCCGCCTCGCCACCGAGGACGGCCGCGTCACTGCCGCCGCGCTGGCCGTCGGCGCCTGCAGCCCCGTCGCCACCCGCCTGCCCGCCGTCGAGGCGACCCTCCTCGGCGCCCCCCTCGCCGATCTCCCCGACCGCGTCGATCCCGCCGCCGTCGCCGCCGCCCTCAGCCCCATCGACGACGTCCGCGCCGACGCCGCCTACCGCGTAGAGGCCGCCACCGAGCTCCTCCGCCGCGCCCTCCGCGACCTCGCCGGGGCACACGCGTGAACCTCCACCGCCCCCAGCTCGCCTTCGCCCTCAACGGCGGCGACGTCGCCTTCGACGCCGCCCCCACCCGCCGCCTCTCCGAGGTCCTGCGCGAGGACGCCGGCCTCACCGGCACCAAGGTCGGCTGCGACGCCGGCGACTGCGGCGCCTGCACCGTGCTCCTCGACGGCGCCCCCGTCTGCGCCTGCCTGACGCCGGCCGCCCGCGCCGCCGGCCGCCGCGTCACCACCGTCGAAGGCCTCGGCGGCACCTCGCCCCTCCAGGCCGCCTTCCTCCGCCACGGCGCCGCCCAGTGCGGCATCTGCACGCCGGGCATGCTGATGGCCGCGACCGCGCTCCTCGCCCGCGACCCGCACCCCGACGAGGCCGCCGTCCGCGAGGCGCTCGGCGGCGTCCTCTGCCGCTGCACCGGCTACGCCCGCATCGTCGCCGCCGTTCTCGACGCCGGCGGCACCCCGCCCACCCCTCCGGAGGCCGGCGCCGCGGTCGGCGCGCCCCTCCCCCGCCTCGACGGCCGCCCCAAGGTCGACGGCACCGACGCCTTCGGCGCCGACCTGTGGCAGCCGGACAGCCTCGTCCTCAAGGCCATCCGCTCGCCCCACCCCCACGCCCGCTTCGCCTTCGGCGACCTCGCCGCCTGGACCGCCGCCCACCCCGGCACCGTCTGCGTCCTCACCGCCGCCGACGTTCCCGGCGAGAACCGCTTCGGCGTCATCCCCCACTGCGCCGACCAGCCGGCGCTCGCCGACAGGCATCGCCCGCTTCCGCGGCGAGGCCGTCGCACTCGTCGCCTTCGAGGACGGCGCCCCGCCGCCCCTCGACAGCTTCCCGGTCACCTGGACGCCGCTCAACTCGCTCGACGACCCCGCCGACGCCGAGCACCCCAACGCCCACCGCATCCACCCCGACCGCCCCGGCAACCACCTGATCGAAGGCCGCGTCCGCCGCGGCGACCCCACCGCCGCCCTCGCCGCCTCCGCCCACACCGCCCAGGGCAGCTTCCGCACCGGCTTCGTCGAGCATGCCTACATCGAGCCCGAGGCCGGCGCCGCATGGGAAGACGGCGACACCCTCGTCATCCGCGCCTGCACCCAGTCGCCCTACCTCGACCGCGACGACACCGCCCGGCTCCTCGCCCTTCCGCCCGACCGCGTCCGCATCGTCCCCTCGGCCGTCGGCGGCGGCTTCGGCGGCAAGCTCGACCTCTCGCTCCAGCCCCTCCTAGGCCTCGCCGCGCTGAAGACCAACCGCCCGGTCCGCATGACCTACACGCGGGCCGAATCCCTCGCCTCCAGCACCAAGCGCCACCCGTCGCGCATCGCCGCCCGCCTCGGCTGCGACGCCACCGGCCGCCTCACCGCCCTCGACCTCGAGGCCGTCTTCGACACCGGCGCCTACGCCAGCTGGGGCCCGACCGTCGCCAACCGCGTCCCCGTCCACGCCACCGGCCCCTACCGCGTGCCGCACGTCCTCGCCCGCGCCCGCGCCATCCACACCCACAACCCGGTCTCCGGCGCCTTCCGCGGCTTTGGCGTCCCGCAGGCCACCGTCGCCGGCGAAGCGCTGATGGACCGCCTTGCCGATGCCACCGGCCTCGACCGCCTCGAGTTCCGGGCGCTGAACGCACTCCGCACCGGCGACACCACTGCCACCGGCCAGACCCTCCAGGCCGTCGGCCTCCCCGACTGCCTCGACGCCCTCCGCCCCCACTGGCGGCGCGCCCTCGCCGAGGCCGCCGCCGCGCCCGGCCCGCTCATGCGCGGCGTCGGCATCGCCTGCTGCTGGTACGGCTGCGGCAACACCGCCCTCCCCAACCCCTCGACGATCCGCGTCGGCCTCCGCCCCGACGGCACGCTCGTCCTCCACCAGGGCGCCGTCGACATCGGCCAGGGCTCGAACACCGTCATCGCCCAAATCTTTGCCGACGCCCTCGGCCTGCCGGTCTCCGCCATCACCCTCCTCGGCGCCGACACGTCGCTGACGCCGGACGCCGGCAAGACCTCCGCCTCCCGCCAGACCTTCATCTCCGGCCGCGCCGCCCAAGCCGCCGGCAAGAAGCTCCGCGACGCCATCCTCCGCCACGCCAACGCCGGTCCGAACGCGCCCCTCGCCCTCGCCCCCGGCCGCCTCGACGTCGGCGGCGCCCGCAGCATCGACCTCGCCGAGCTCCCCCGCGACGCACACGGCTACGTCTTCGCCGCCGAGGCCACCTACGACCCGCCGACCACCTCCCTCGACGCCGACGGCCAGGGCACCCCCTACGCCGTCTACGGCTTTGGCGCGCAGATCGCCGAGCTCGCCGTCGACTCCGGCCTCGGCACCGTCACGCTCCTGAAGATCACCGCCGCCCACGACGTCGGCCGCGCCGTCAACCCGACGCTCGCCCGCGGCCAGATCGAAGGCGGCATCGCCCAGGGCATCGGCATGGCGCTGATGGAGGAATACCTCCCCGGCCGCACCGAGAACCTCCACGACTACCTGATCCCGACCACCGGCGACGTCCCCGAGATCGAGTCGATCCTCGTCGAGGTCCCCGACCCCGAGGGCCCCTTCGGCGCCAAGGGCCTCGGCGAGCACGTCCTCATCCCCACCGCCCCCGCCATCCTCTCCGCCATCCGCCACGCCACCGGCGCCGAAATCGACCGCCTCCCCGCCCTGCCGCACCGGGTGCTCGCGGCAATCCGCGTCGCGCGCAAAGGGGGCTGAGCGTGGTGCGTCGCCGAGATCATGGAATGTCTTGCTGGACTCGAATTGCCGGTTCGGCGACTATCACCGAGCAACCGTTCGTTGCCCCAACGATAACCAAAAAGGGACCTTACCGGTCCCAGGGAGGAAGACGCATGATCAGAACTATTGCCTTGGGCGTTTCATTTGCCGCGCTGACGGCTCTGTCGGCGACGGCCCAGACCACGCTTGTCGGCGCGGTTCAGTTCGATGAAAACCATGCATTCACCAAGGCGCTGCGGGCGTTCGAACAGTCGGCCGCGGATTGCTCCGGCGGGTCGCTGACCTTCGACCTGCACCTGAATTCCGAGCTGGGGCTGGAGAAGGACTACTTCGAGAACATGAGCCAAGGCATCGCGGTGGACTACGCCATCGTCAGCCCCTCACACATGTCTACCTTCAGCCAGATGGCGCCGCTGATGGACATGCCCTTCCTCTTCCGCGACATCGACCACTGGAACGCCGTCATGGAAGCAGACGCACTCGCCCCCTTGGCAGCGGACGTGCTGGAGAAGGCCAACGTGCGCCTCATCGGCTATGCCGGCGGCGGCACTCGCAACCTGATCGTAAACAAGCCGATCACCAACATGGCCGAGCTCGAGGGACTCACCATGCGGGTGATGGGCGCGCCGATCCAGACGCAGATATTCGAGGCCATCAGCGCCGCGCCGACGGTCATCGCATATGATGAGGTCTACAACGCCATCCAGACCGGCGTGATCGACGGGGCCGAGAACGAGGCCGCCGGCATCGAGCAGATGAAGTTCTACGAAGTCGGTCCCGACATCTCCCTGACCAAGCATGCCATCACCGTCCGCCCGATCGCCTTCTCCGAGGCGACCTTTCAGCGTCTCACCCCGGAGGAGCAGGAATGCATCCTGCAGGCCGGCAAGATCGGCGGCAAGGTCGGCCGAGATACCGAGTCGGGCGAGGATAGCGCAAAGCTTCAGGCCATGGAGGACGCAGGGTTGCTGAAGACCTACGAGTTCACCGACCGCGACAAGCTCCTCGAACTGGCCCAGCCGGTACAGAAGGCCTACGCGGAGGAACTCGGTGCCACCGAGGTTCTCGAAGCGATCCAGGCTGTCCAGTAACGACGTGACCCGGCGGGTCGGCTTGGCCCGCCCCCCGGCCGTCGGTCCAACCGGGGGCTGACGGTGCGGGCGGCGCTTGATCTCTACTACCGCTTGCTGAAGGTGGTGCTGACCCTGCTGATGGCCGGGCTGCTGATACCTGTCGGAATGCAGATCCTCAGCCGCTACGGTGGCATCATCCCCCGGTTCATCTGGACAGAAGAGATCGCGCGGTTCTGCTTCGTCTGGATCATCCTGATCGGCTCGATGATCGCGGTTCGCGACGGCACCCACTTCGACGTCGACGTGCTGCCGCACAGCGCCAATCCGAAGATCGAGCTCGCCATGCGGCTCTTCGTGCAGGTCGCCGTACTGGCCGCGGCGCTGACCTTCCTGCGCTACGGCTGGGACTTCGCCATCCTGGGCTCCCGTCAGCGCTCCGAGATCGCCAGCCTGCCGATGCTCTCGATATACATCGCCTGGCCGCTGGCGGGGGCGACGTGGACGCTTTTCACGCTGGAGAAGATCATCGACGACATCGCGGGATACCGGAAGGGACAGCACCTTGGGGCCAGGTGAAGTCGCGGCCATCCTGTTCGGGGTCTTCGCCGTCCTGATCGTGCTGAGGGTGCCGGTGGCCTTCGCTCTGGCCCTCGCGGTGGTCCCGGTCTTCTTCATCGAGGACCGGCTGACCCCGGTGCTGCTCCTGCGCGAGATGTTCAAGAGCTACAACGCCTTCGTCCTCCTAGCGGTGCCCTTCTTCCTCCTCGCCGCGAATCTGATGAATGCCGCCGGCATTACCGACCGGCTGGTGCGGCTGGCAACGGCGCTGGTCGGGCACCTGCCCGGCGGGCTCGGCCATGTTAACGTCGTCGTCTCCATGCTCTTCGCCGGCATCTCCGGCTCCTCCACCGCCGATGCGGCCGGCATCGGTTCGCTCCTGATCCCGCAGATGAAGAAGGAGGGCTACGACTCCTCCTTCTCCGTGGCGATCACCGCCTGCTCCAGCGTCATGGGCGTGATCATCCCGCCCTCGATCCTGATGGTGGTCTGGGGCGGCCTGATGTCGGTCTCGATCGGCGGCCTCTTCCTCGCCGGCGTGGTGCCGGGCATCCTCATCGCCGGCTCGCAGATGGTCACCGTCTGGATCTTCGCCAAGCGGCGCGGCTACCCGGTCTACGTTCGCTCCACCTTCCTCGAGCTGACGGCGGCGGCGGCCAGCGCCTCGCTGGCGCTGATGACCCCGCTCATCATCGTCGGCGGCATCGTCGGCGGCTTCTTCACCCCCACCGAGGCCTCCGTCGTCGCCGTCGTCTACTCGCTGATGCTGGGGCTCCTGGTCTACCGCTCCGTCGGTCTCCGCCAGCTCCCGGGCATCTTCTACGACAGCGCCCGCTTCGCCGCGATCTCGCTCTTCTGCATCGGCACCGCCTCGGCCTTCGGCTGGTGCCTCGCCTACTTCAAGATCCCCGCCGCACTCGTCGCCCAGATCGAGGCGATGGGCCTCGGGGTGACCGGGACCGGCATCATGGTGGCGCTGGCCTTCCTCCTGATCGGCATGTTCATCGACGCGATCCCCGCCATCATCATCCTCGGCACCGTGCTCTTTCCCGCGACCCAGAGCGTCGGCATGCACCCCATCCACTTCGCGATCATCGGCGTCGTCAGCCTCGCCTTCGGCCTAGTGACCCCGCCCTACGGCATCTGCCTCCTGATCGCCGCGGCAATCGGTCGGATCCGGCTGATCGACGCGCTGCGCGACGTGGTGATCCTCCTTGTGCCGATGCTCCTCGTCCTCCTCGTCATCATTCTCGTGCCCGACATCATCCTCGCCCTGCCCCGCCTCCTCCTGCCCAAGTTCGTCCAATGACGGCCGCCTCGTCTCCGACATCAGCGCCTTGAAGTCCCCACGAACGGCCGGCGGCCCTCCAACTTACACCCGCGGCGACACCCTGCCGACCCGCGTCTCAATTCATATGGGCGCTTGTCTGTTCCCTTGAGGGCGATTTGCGGCAAGGTGGGGCGCTGCCGGAGGTTGGCCACCCTCCGGCGGCGCGAGGGATCGGACCGCATGGCCGCAGGCCCGAAGGGGCCGATGGAAAGATGGGTCGCCCCTCGCCCTTCCCGAGACCCGAACGGAAAATCGAGCGCAAGGCTCGCATGACAAGCATGGGGCACCGGAAATCGGGGCGACGCCCGGCTGATCGCCCGCATGGGCGCGATGCTGGAGCCGGCGCCGCAGGAGCCGAGGTCGGTGGTCCTCGCCGAGTTCCACGAGCTCCGGCTCGCCCGCAGCGCGCTGGTGCGCGAGCGCACCGCGGCGACGAACCGCGCCGGCCGGCTCACGCTCGCGCTCCTGAAGCGCCAGCATGCCACCCGCCTGCGACAGATCGAGCGCGCGCTCGACGAGGTCGACGCGGCGATCGCCGACCTCGTCGCCTCGGACGCGGGCCTGGCGCGCAAGGCCGAGATCCTCTGCAGCATTCCGGGGTCTCCCTGGTCACCGCCGCGGCGGTCCTCGCGGAAATACCCGAGCTCACCCTCGAAGCGGCCACGGCCGCGAGCCTCACCGGCCTCGCCCCGTTCACGCGCGAGTCCGGGACATGGAAGGGTCGGGCGAAGATCGGCGGCGGCCGGCGCGACCTCCGCCGGGCGCTCTACCTGCCGGCCCATTCGGCGGCGCGCTGCAACCCGGACCTCAAGGTCGTCTACGACCGCCTCCGCGCCAAGGGCAAGCCCGCCAAGCTCGCGCTCGTCGCGGTGATGCGCCAGCTCGTCATCCTCGCCAACGTCCTCGTCCGCAACGACCGAACCTGGCAACCTCGTGCCTGACATCAACGAACTAACGGGCCAAACATCACGGAAACTTTCCAGCCGGTTTCCAGACGCCTTCCAGCTCATCCAAATCGCTGTTTTGCCACGCCAAACCGGCCCCCTCCTCCGCATGCGCCGCGCAGTTCAACCCACACGTTTACAACGCCGCATAACGTGCGGCTTAAGCGAACATTAACCGACAGAAACCCGGTTGTGAGCCGTTCTATCCGGCCGTACCCTTACCCCGTGGAGTAAGCGGGGGTGTTGAGAAATGGCGACGTTCATCGCCAGTCAGGCCACGGACATGCGCGTCGACCTCTGGCGCGGCATCGTCGTCGACAGCAACGCCGACACCATCGTCGCCACCGACGGCACCCACATCGCCCGCTTCGACGGCGCGTTCAGCTACCCCTGGTCCGGCTACGTCGGCGGCGGCCCGGTCTATCCCATCGCCCCCTGGCTCGGACCCTACGGCCTCGGCCCGGTCTCCGGCACCCTGACCAGCTACACGCAGGATATCGGGTACCAGCCGCAGTTCACCATCGACATGATGTATGCCGCGGCCGGCCCGATCTTCCACGCGGTCACCTACCAGGACCCCGACCTCGCCACCGCCCTCCTCTTTGCCGGCTTCGACACCCTCGTCGGCTCCTCCGGCAACGACCGCCTCCTCGGCTACGGCGGCGGCGACAACATCTCCGGCCAGGACGGCAACGACCGCCTCTCCGGCTCCCAGGGCGCCGACTTCCTCTCCGGCGGCGACGGCAACGACCGCCTCCGCGGCGGCGTCGACAGCGACACCCTCCGCGGCGACGACGGCAGCGACCTCCTCATCGGCAACGCCGGTCCCGACCAGCTCACCGGCGGCAAGAACGCCGACACCTTCTGCTTCCTCTCGACCTCCAATTCCCCCGCCGGCAAAGGCAACCGCGACACCATCCGCGACTTCACCCACGACCTCGACCTCATCGACCTCGAGCGCATCGACGCCAACACCACCGAGCCCGGACACCAGGCCTTTGTCTTCATTGGAAAAAGCGCCTTCACGTACACCGCAGGCCAGCTCCGCTACGCCAACCACACCCTCTCCGGCGACACCGAGGGCGACGGCCACGCCGACTTCCAGGTTTCCCTCCGCCACGATCCCATCGTCGACGCCGGCGACCTTCTTCTCTGACCCGGCGCCCACCGCGCTATCCGCTTGACGCCCCCCGGCGCTCCCCCTAAAAGGCGCCGGTGATCCGACGCATCACCCTCGCGCGGTTGTAGCTCAGTCGGTTAGAGTGCCGGCCTGTCACGCCGGAGGTCGCGGGTTCGAGCCCCGTCAACCGCGCCATTATTTCAAAGGCTTAGCCGGAATCACCCCGGCCGGTTTCAACTCTCCGGGACGGAGAGTTTCAACTTTTGGCCCCGACTTGTTCTCCCGGATGCGCCGCCGGCCCCGCTTCCGGGCCTCGTCCGCCAGCTCGACGGCGGCCTGGTTGACCGGCAGATAGGTCTTCTGGAGGTGCGCCGAGGATGCGACCGTGTTGGCCATCTTCTGCGAGATCACGCTCAGATCCGCCCCACCCGACTGGGCCTCTACGGCGCCGGTGCGGCGCATGTCCTGCAACTGCCGCGTGTCCTCCGGGAACACGAGTTTGCGGATGTCCCGGAAATCCTTCGCGAGGCTGTTCTTGGTGTAGGCGGCGCCCGTGCGAGTCATGAAGATCGGCGCGGTCGGCAGAAGGTTCTTCGGGAGGTTCGCCACGTAGGCCCGAATGAGGGCCTGTGTGCGGCGGGACAGCGTCGCCAGAGCATCTCTCCCGGTCTTGGCCCGGTCGACCTCGAACCAGAGCTTCACGCCGTCGTCCCGGCTGTCCCGGAGGCGCAGGGAACGGGAGTCGACCGGCGCCAACTGGGCGTCGTAGGCAACGGCGATGATGCAGGCCAAGCCCTGGTAATTCTGTCGCCAGGCTGCCTTCACGAGCCCGACGACCTCGCCCTCCTCCCAGGTCGCCGATCGGCCCTTCGGCGTTTCCCGGCGGATGCCCGAGCTCGGATCCTCGTCGGCGGAGCAGTAGTGCATCGCGGCGGCGACGTTCCAGAGGGCGCGCCAGATCTTCATCGCGCGGTGCGCCTCCGACACCGACTTCATGACCTTCAGCGCATGGTACCAGGCATCGACATGCTCGAGCGTCACCGTGCGCGGCGCGAGGTCGCCGAAGATTGGCGCGATGTGGCTCCAGCCGCGCTCCCAGTCCTCCCGGGTCCGGTGCGCCTTGTCCGTCTTCCAGGTCTCCGTGGTGCGAAAACGATCGAAGGCCTCGCCGAGCGAGCCTCGAGGCCAGACGTGCTTGGGCGCCGGCTCGCGACCCGTTCTCGCCACCTGCCAGCGGGCGTTCCACTCCTGCGCGATCTTCCATGCTTCAGGCCCGTCGGGTCCGCAAGGCACGGACGACGGGAAGCCCATGGCCTGCATGCGCTTGGTCGAGAGCCAGAAACCCCGGCCCCCCTTTCGAACGCTGTAGTAGGGGACCTTGACTTTACCCATTGCGCATCGCCGCGAGGCGCTCGGAGACGACCGCGCCCGCGTCCTTGGCCATCCCCGCGACAATGGCGCCGCTCAATCCGGAGCGGCGGTCCTGCCACGCCTCGACAGCCTTCAGGTCGAAGTTCCCGGTGGTCGCATCCGGCCCCGGAAATCCGCGGGCGAGCAAGTCGGCCAGGCAGGTGGCGAAACGCGCCTCGGAGATGCCGAGCAACCGCGACACGGCGGAGGCAGGCACATCGCGTGGAACGATCTTGAAGCGCATGGTCATGGCCGGTGGAACCCGTTTGTCCTCAGTCGGGACGGACATCAGTCCGCCTCCGGCGGCGCATGGCGCGATCGCAGGGATGGTTCGCCCCGGTCGGCGATTGCCTCCGGCACGCCGAAACTCGAGCCGGGACGTGCCATCGGCGTGCGGGATGCATCGTCGCGGATCGCGCACCGGCGCCCATCATCGGATGAGGTCCCCCACGTCCCGTTGCGCGGCGACGAGGTCGTCGATCCGGTCGAGCAGGTCGATGATCTCGCCGACCATCGTCCGGAGCCGCATCAGGCTGCGCGCCTCGTCGGTATAGACGGTCGTCTCGCGCCATTCCCAGTCGACCTCGCCATCCGACCAGCCGACCTCGACCCATTCGCCGGCGATCCGGGCGCCGTCCTCAATGGCGATGGCGCAGGCGTCTGCGATCACCGGCAGCATGTGCCTGGCGAAGCCGAAATGCAGCCGCCCGGCACGGGCGGCGTCGGCGACGCGCCGCAGGCCACTGGGGGTCCTGCGCCCGAGGAGAGCCGGCAGGTCTGCCTCGAGGGCAGGGACGAGCCGACGGCCGAGCATCCGCACGTAGGCGAGGATGGACACGTAGTCGTCGTAGTCGACGGTGATCTGCATTAGCGCTCTCCTTGAGCCGGGTTTGGCGTCAAGGTCCTGCGCCGTGGCGCAGGAAGCCGGATCAGGCCGCGTCGATCCTGCGGTGGAGGTCGGAGAGGCGCGCGATCAGCCGATCGACATCTGCGTCCGGTCGCATATCGGGCCGGTGGAGCATCGCGAGCGTTTCCGCGAGCGGCCAGTGCGCAGGGTCGACCGTCGCATCTACGATCATGTCCCGCAGGGCATGCGCCAGCGCCGCGCCCGCCTCGCCGCCGATCCGTCCGCTCTCCCGCAGGAGGCGCGCGCCGGATGTCGCGACGAACTGGACCGCCAAAAGGCGCGGGCCGGCGCTCGGGTCGACGTCGTGGGCGGGATCGGGCAGGTGGTGGAACATCGGGCAGCGTCCTTGACTTGATACTGTCGTCAAGGAGGCCTGCGTTCGGCTCACGAACGAGATTGGCCGTCCCCGACACGGCCGAAGTTCGCCGCGGAGAAAGAAAGAGAGAAGTTTAGCGACCGCCTGACGTCGAGGCGGTCGCCCATCGAGGCGCCAGCCAGACTGATGATTGCCGCACCGCTCCCGTCGTCGCGAAGGCCGGGCGAACCAACTCCGTTGACCGGACCACCCCGCTACCGGCCACCCGATTTCCTCGGCGAACAGGAGATCGGACCATGAGCATCGCCACCCGCGCCGACACGTCCCGAGACCGGCCCGCCCACGTTGTCGCCGGCGTTGCAACCTCGGCGCTCGAGCGCGTGCTGGCGCCCCTTGCGGATCTCGGTGCCGCCCTCCGGGAGGAGATCGCCGCATCGCTCGCGCCGCTGGCCGCCGAGCTCAAGGCGTCCCGTGAGCAGGTGTCCACCCTCGAGGCTCGGGTGCGCGATCTCGAAGCAAGGCTCGCGGGGGCCGCGGCCGCGCTGGGGGCCGCGAGCCCCGGCGCCGGGCCGGACACGCCCTCGGTCTCGACGGAAACCGGGACCGTGGCCGGACCCCAGGCGCCGGCAGTGACCCCGACGCGCAGGAAGCGACAGAGGCGTCGTCCCGTTCAGGATGGTCCGATCGCCGCGCCCATGCCGGTCGCCCCCATGGCCGACGTGCCGGCGACCTTGTTGCCGGCGATCGACGCATCCGTCCCGGGCACGCCCGTCCGAGCGCAGCTCCTGCAGTCGATTGACAATCCGTCCCCGCAGGTTGCGACGCTGATTGACGCGACGACCTCGATCTCGCCGACGCCCGAGACCGCTGCGGGGATAGCCGCGCAGCCCTCTCCGCCCACCGTCCCCATTCCTGGTTCGATCTCGAGCCCCGGGCACGTCTCCGGCGCAAAGGAGCGTCGGGAGGATGCGTCCGCGCAGGCACAGCGCTCCGAGGCCATGCCGCTGCGCGAGGTTGCCGAGCCCGTGTCGGTCATGTCCGGGCCCTTCGACCGGGCCGCATCATCGGACGCCGGCACGGGCAAGGCGACGAGGCCCGGCGCTCGGGCGGCCCCGCGCGATCGAGCCGCGGGGATCCTCCACCCGCTGCTCGAACAGGGCGCGCGGGAGATGATCGGGTTCGGCCTTTATCCGGACATGGAGGCTCTTCTGAACGAGGCCGTGTTCAGGCTCCTCGAAAGCGACTATCCGACCGTTCCGTATGGATGACGACGAACCAATTCCGCGTAGCGGGCGAACGATGCACGGCGCAGCGCCGGAGTCGCGCTCCAAAATGCGTGGTCGAGGCCGCCATGACATGACGCCGCCGCGAGAATGCCCCACCACGCTGACTGTCAACCAGCACTGAAACGGGACCCCCTATCGGCGCCGAAAAGGTCCGAAGCCGATAGGGGGTTCATCGCCTGGAACCGCTCGAGGAGGCACCGGGCGGCGGCGAGAACGGGGACGTCGGCCTCGACCATCGCCACGGTCACCGCGTCCTCCTTGGTGAGATGGGCGTGCTTCTGGGTCAGCATCATCGCGATCTTCCGGGCCGAGGGGCATTTCCGGGGGCCGGAAGTCTGAACGGCCTCCGCACGCCGGCGGCGGGTCGCCCATTCGGTGACGACGCGCAAGCTGCCGCCGAAGCCGGCGAGGCGGAGACGCCTCCAGAGCTCGGCGCCGTTGCGGCATCCGCCGGACCAGGCTTCGTCGAGTTGGACCAGCCAGGGCTCGAGCGAACTGGCGCGGACGCGGAAGACGTCGTCGCGCTCGCCGCGGAGGATGCGCCGGACCGTCTGCCGGCTGCAGCCGGTCCGGCGGACGATCTTCTTGATCGGCACGGCGTCCTTCGCCAAGGCCCGGACGGCTGCGTTGATCTCCTCGCGGCGCAGGAAGCCTTCGTGCTGCAGCCGCTCGGCCGCGGTCAGCAGCTCTGGGTTCACGGTACCTGCGCCGAGCGCACGGCGGATCGGGGTCATCGACCGCCGCACCACGTCGAGGAATGCCTGGCTGGCGTTCTCCATCAGGTGCCAGCGATCGGCGACCTGGACCACATCCGGCGCCGCTCGGGCGACCGCCCGGCCATAGCCGCCGCCGCGGTCCCGCGACACGATCTCGACTTCGGGATGATCCGTCAGCCACGCCTCGACGGTGACGGCTTCGCGGTCGGGAAGCACATCGACGATCTCGCGCCGCTCCAGGTCGCAGACGATGCTGCCGTAGCGGTGCCCGCGCTTCCACGCCCAGTCATCGATGCCGATCACACGCGACGTCGGCCGCACCTCCGGCGCCCGTGCCCGGACGGTTCGTAGCAGCGTGTCCTTGCTCACCGGCATCAGCAGACGCCGGGCGAGCCCCTGGCCGGGACGGCCACCGAGCGCCAGGCCGAGATGGTGGACGATGGTCTGCAGCCGCGCCGTGCGGCGGCCGTAGGGCGCGACCCTTATTGCGCGCCTCTCCACATGAAGCCGCTTGTACCAATTCAAGCCCTGTCACCCTCGTACTTCGCTTGCGGAATTTCGCACGCGCACAAGCAAGCAACTACTGGGAATCCAACACTCGGGAGTGCCGGTGCAATTTACCTCCCCAGGTGTGATCCCGCCTTGAGCAAAACGGCTGATCTCGCGGCGCGGATCTTCTCGCTTGAGCGCAGTGGTCCGTAGGAAGGTTTTCCTCCTCTGATGGCCGTGTCTTTGACTAGGCCGTGCCCCTTGGTGAACGAAATTTCCGAAGGCGAAGTCCGCACCGCACGGCCGGCCCAAGCTTGTCGGGCGCGCCATTCGCTTGATGGTGCAGATTGAACGCCTGTCACAGCCTGCGGCAGGCGCTTCAACCAAACGGTCGTATATGCAGGTCAGGCATGAATATCCAAGGATCGTATGCGATATGCGCATTTTCTTGAATCCATTATTGACAGGTTATCGCATGCAATGTAGTCCGTAATCGGTATTGGGCCTTGCGTATCGCAGGGAAGCAGAGGAAGGATACGACGGTGGGATTCGACCAAAAGACCATGCGGTCGCCGGAACAGGAACACGACGATTTCCGGACCACGATCATACTGTCGCGATCCGATTTCGACGGCCTTGTCACGATGGCAGAGGTGATAGAGGCCATCGAAGCTGCCCATGTTGACGTCGCGCAGGGCACGGCCTCGCAGCCGGCGCCCACTGCTCTGTCGCTAGCATCCAGCACTGCGACCTTCCTGACCATGCCGTCGTTGGCAGACCGACAGCGCCTTGCGTCCGTCAAGCTTCTTGCTGACGTTCCTGGCAACGCCGCACGTGGCCTTCCCGTCCAGCGCTCGGTGCTGTTGCTGGTTTCACAAGAGACCGGGGCCTGCCAAGCGATCTTCCACGGGCAGATCCCCACCCGCATCCGAACCGCCGCGGCGAGCGCTGTGGCGACGAAGCACTTGTCCCGCGCGGAAAGCCACGTGCTGGGCCTAGTCGGTGCGGGCGATCTCGCGATCGAACACGTCAGCGCCATCAGCCTTGTCCGACCTATCGACCGGATTCGGGTCTGGTCGCGCAATCCGGCCACGGTTGCGCGCTTCGTCGAACGGGTCGGCCTCAAGCACCCTGATCTTGTCGTAGAAGCCGCGGGATCCCCGCGAGAGGTGGTCGAAAGATCGGATGTCGTCTGTACGGTCACTCCCTCGCGCGAACCTTTGGTGAAAGGGGCATGGTTTCAGCCCGGCCTGCACCTCAACGCGGTCGGCGCCCCGCCTCGTTCAGACCACCGCGAGATCGATTCCGCCGGGATGGCCGTCGGGCGTTTGGTCGTCGATAGCGTCGGCACGGCGCTGCACGAGTCAGGGGACGTCTTGCTGGCGATAGCCGACGGGGCGATTACCCGCGACCAGGTCAAGACCGAACTGGGGCAGGTCATCGCCGGAACGGCCCCGGGCCGGCTGTCAGAAGACGAAATCACGGTCTTCAACTCCGTCGGCCTCGGCATCCAGGACCTCGCCATCGGAAGTCTGCTGCTGAAAAGGGCCCGCCAGAGAAACATCGGGCTGAAAGTCGATCTCGGAGCATAAGGTGAGACTCTCAGTGCGGAGGCTGCTCGATGGAGCGTGACGAACCGTTCGTGAACGTGTCGGGGGTGTCGAAATGGTACGGCGACTTCCAAGCCCTTGACGATGTCACCCTGGCGATCGACCGCGGCCAGATCCTGACCATCGTCGGGCCGAGCGGATCGGGCAAGTCCACGATGCTGCGCTGCGTCAATCGCGTCGAAGACTACCAGAAGGGCGTCATTCGCGTCGATGGCACCGACATGGCGGGCGAGACGAGGAACGGCATTTTCCGTCCGGACAGCAAGCTAGCCACCTGCGTCAAGCGGCGGCGCGTCGGGATGGTGTTCCAGCGGTTCAACCTGTTCGCCCATCTGACGGCGCAGGACAACGTGGCGCTGGGGCTGCGGAAGGTGCTGGGTTTTGACAAGCGGCAGGCGCGCGAGATCGCGGAGGTGCAGCTGACGCGGGTAAAGCTGCAGACCCACATGCACAAGAAGCCGCACCAGCTTTCCGGTGGGCAGCAGCAGCGCGTAGGCATTGCCCGCGCAATTGCCATGGACCCGGTCCTGATGCTGTTCGACGAGCCAACCTCGGCGCTTGACCCCGAGCTGGTCGGCGAGGTGCTCGAGGTGATCCGCGACCTTGCCCGACAGGGGATGACGATGATGATCGTCACCCACGAGATGAAGTTTGCGCGCGAGATTTCGACCCAAGTTGCTCTGATGGAGGATGGCAAGGTGGTCGAGGTGGCCGAGCCCACGACTTTCTTTACCGATCCCGCGCACGAGCGGACCCAACAATTCCTGGCTCACTTCAACAATTGACCTGAGCGATCCCTAGAGGAACTGAGATGAAGCATTCGGACGCGCTCGTTCGTCCGGAATTGAAGCGCATCGCGCCTTACAATTCCGGCCTGACCCTGGACGAGGTGCGCGCGAAGTATGGCGTGACCACGATCGCCAAGCTGGGGTCCAATGAGAACCCGCTCGGCGCGAGCGGCAACCTGCCGGGCGCAATGGCGGGGATTTCCGAAATGTCACGGCTCTACCCTGACCCACAGGGCCGCGCGCTTTGCGAGCGACTGGCCGCGCTGCACGGAGTTGCTCTGGAGCAGATAATCCTCGGCAACGGGTCGGAGGATCTGATCGCCGTCATCTGCCGAGCCGTGGTCCGGCCAGGGGACGAGGTGGCGACGTTGTACCCGTCCTTCCCGCTGCACGAGGACTACACGGTGCTGATGGGCGGCAAGGTAAAGCGCGTGACCGTGGCCGATGACCTTGAGATCGACGAGGCAGCGCTTCTGGCCGCCGCCGCCGCCGCACCGCGCATGCTCATGTTCGCCAATCCGATGAACCCGGTCGGGACATGGTTGGCACCGGAGGCGATGCGCGCAGTGCTGGCGGCGGTGTCCGGAGAGACGCTATTGGTTCTTGATGAGGCCTATGCGGAATATGCCGAGGGGCCGGACTATCCCGACACGGTGCCGATGATGAAGGCCCATCCGAGCGGTAACTGGGTGGTTCTTCGCACCTTCTCGAAGGCCTATGGCCTGGCGGGTCTGCGGATCGGGTACGCGATCGTGGGCGATACCGCGTTGTGCGACTATTTCAACCGGGCGAGGACGCCGTTCAACACAAACGCGGTCGCGCAGGCGGCGGCACAGGTGGCGCTGGACGACGAGGCGCACCTGCGCAAGTCGGTTGCACTGGCCCTGAGTGAGCGCGCGCGCGTGGACACAAGCCTGCGCGAGCTGGGTTTCAAGGTGGCCCGGTCAAAAGGGAACTTCCTCTTCTTCAATGTCGGCACGGAGGCCACTACCGCCAGCCAGCTTCTGCTGGCCGAGGGGGTAATCGTCAAGCCGTGGAAGCAACCCGGCTTTGACACCTACATGCGAGTGAGCATCGGAAACGCTGTCGAGAACGACCACTTCCTGGATGCGATCCAAGGGCTGGCGCCTCGGCGCGGCTGAGCTGTCACATTGCCGGAGGCGCGAAGACACCTCCGGCAAATAGCGCTCCGCTCACGGCGTCAACCCTTCCGCGACGGCGTAGCTCTTCAGAACGTCGTGAATGTCGCTACCCTCCTTGGGCAGCAGGGCGCGGCTGGTGATGCCATTCAGGTGCTCCACCATCAGCGTGGACGCCTTGGCGGTGTCGCCATGCCTGATCGCCGCCACGATCTCGCGGTGCTCTGCGACGCCGCACTCGGCGGAGTGGGGCCGAGCGTACATCGACAGGATCAGCGAGTTGCGGGCAACCAGTTCGTCGATGAATCGCACCAGCGTCTCGTTGTTGGTCATCGATGCGAGCAGCGTGTGAAACTCGCCCGCCAGTCGGACGGAGACGGCTTCCCGCGGCTGGCGGGCGGCCGCCTCCTCGGCATCCACATGGGACAGAAGCTCGTGCTCCTGCTCCGGCGTCAACCTGGTCGAAAGGAGATCGACCACCAGCCGTTCCAGTGCGACGCGCGTGACGTGGATGTTCCAGCCTTCCTCGAGCGTCGGCCGCGCCACGATGGCCCCCTTGTTCGGAGCCATCTCCACGAGGCCGACCTCGCTCAGGCGAACCAGGGCTTCGCGGACGAGCGTACGACTGACGCCCAAACGTTCGCCGATGGCGTCCTCGGGCAACTTCGAGCCGGGCGGCAGCGCCTGATCGAGGATCGCCCGGCGCAACGCACGGTGCGCGGCCTGCGCGCGCAGGCCGGCGCCCGTGCCCTTGGGATCATCGTTCTCGGCGGCCTTCTTCTTCATCATCACATCCGACCCGTCTGCCAACCGTTCGCAACCGATCCGAACGCGGCGCCGCTAGTCCAGACCGCTCGCGCCTCGCACCCGCACCGGAGCACACTCAATCAGTATGCGCAGCGGGCCGGACTTTGTACACAGGCAGATGGAGACTTCTATCTTCCTTTTCGAGGTTGGTCTGAACGGAAACTCGGCGGCTGGCGCTTGGGCATTCTCTCGCGAGTGCGTTTGGCGTCCCGAGATCGCGGGCCGGGGGCCTTCGCGTTACGCCGTTAGCGGCCGTCGTCTCCCAGAACAGAAGCCGGCGCATGTTGCAGGCGATGTTGGCGAGGCCAATTTTGGCGCGCGCTCTGGCGATGCCGATGGAGCGGATGAACAGCCCCATGCGGTGCTTCTGATCGGCGAAGACATGCTCGACGCCGGAGCGTTCCCGCGATCGGGCAGCATTTGCGCGCTGCTTCGGCTCGGGCATCGGCTTGCCGGGCGGCTTGCGGAAGTGGACTTTCGAGACCAGCCCCGCCCTGGCGATGCGCCGCTCGTTCTTCGCGGATCGGTACGCGGTGTCGGCCCAGACCGATGCGCCGGTGTTGCTCCGGTCCAGCAGCCCGGCGAGTTCCCGACCATCGTAGCGGGCAGCGTCGGTCACCGACCAGGTGCGGATGAACCGGTGACGGCGGTCGACGCCGACATGGCTCTTGTATCCGTAGACCGGGGTGGCGATCTCCATCATCGGCGTGCCGTCGTGCTTGAGCTTGCGCCGTCCCCGCTTCAGGGTCCAGCGCCCGTCGCGGTCCTTCTGGCGCAGCTTCGCCGGGTTCGCCGCCCAGTCTTCCGGGATACGTCCGGCCTTGAGATCCGCCTTCTCCGCGTCGGTGTTGCGCTGCCGGGGCGCCGCGATGATCGAGGCGTCGATCATCTGCCCGCCCATGGCGAGGTATCCGCGGTCGCGAAGATGCGCATCGAAGCGGCTGAACAGAACCTCGATCGCCCTGGCTCGGCTCAGCAGCTCGCGGAACAGCCAGATCGTGCGGGCGTCCGGAACCCGCCCATGCAGGTCGAGGCGCAGGAAACGCATGAAGCTCAGACGGTCCCTGATCTGGAACTCGGTCTGCTCGTCCGCCAGCCCATAGAGCGCCTGCAGCACCAGGACCTTGAACATCATCACGGCATCCATCGGCGGCCGGCCGCCCTTCGAACGGTCAGAGCGGGCCAGCGCCGCGTCGAGATCGGTCCGGAAAATCTCGAAATCCACCACTGCCGCCAGCCGCTCGAGCGGATCGCCGGTCCTCGACAGCGCTGCGTACCGCTCATCGAGATCAAACAAGCCCGGCTGCCCCGCCATCAATCCCTCCATCCCCCAAAGCATGGTGCGGATTGAATCATCAAAGGGCTGAGCTGGCCAGGTAATTAGAAGAGTCCAGATGCGAGGTGACAAGTCGGTCTGACAGAGGCGGTTGACTCGTGTTGCGCTAATCCGCGAATTTCCACTCCAGATAACGCATGAATAGCGACAGAGCGCCGATCAGCACAAAGTAGAACAATGCCAGTAGGACGTAGACTTCCAGCGGGGCGAACGTATTGGCCACAATGGCCTGTCCCGACCCGGTCAGTTCCAGGATGGAAATGACCGACAGCAGCGGTGTCGTCTTGATGATCGAAATCAGCTCGTTGGTCAGGGGCGGTAGGGTCTTCCGCAACGCCTGCGGCAGCAGCACGTGGCTCAGCGTGCCTGTCCAGGTCATGCCGATGGCGCGGGCAGCCTCTTCCTGGCCGGGGTCGATGGCCTCGATGCCGGCGCGGATGATCTCGGTATTGTAGGCGGAAGCGTTGACGCCAAGCGCGATGACCGCCGCCCAGAACTGCGGAATTTCGATCCCCATGGCGGGCGGCGCGAAATAGATCAGCAGGATCAGCACCAGAGGTGGCACGCCACGCACGATCAGGACATACCCCTTGATCAGCCAGCGGAGCGGCAAGAAATGCGAAAGGCTTGCTGTGGCCAATATGATGCCCGCGATGGTCGCGAACAGCATTGTCACCAGGGCGACCTTTATTGTCACCTCGGCGCCTTGAAGCAACGGCACGAAGGAAAGGTGGACAACGTCCCAGTTAAAAAATGGCGCGTTCATTGCTTCAACCACCTGTCAATAAGCCGCGCAAGAAAGGACAGGGTGCCGATCAGCACCAGATAGTAGCAGGCGAGCAACGTGTAGATTTCAAACGGCGTGAACCTCTCCACCACCACCAACTGCGCGGACCGGGTCAGCTCGGTGATGGTGATCGTGGACAGAAGCGAGGTCGATTTCACCACCTTGATAAGTTCGTTGGTGACAGGCGGGACGATGTTGCGCACGGCCTGCGGCAAGAGCACGGTTGTCAGCGTCATCCGCTCGGTCATGCCGATGGCCTTGGCGGCCTCGGTCTGACCTGTATCGATGGCAAGGATGCCAGCCCGGAAGATCTCGGTCATGAAGGCGCCGGAATACAGCGACAGCGCCATCAGTCCGGCCACCACGGGCGAAAAATAGACCCCGAGCGCGGGCAGTGTGAAATAGATCAGAAAGATGAAGACGAGCAGCGGAATACCGCGGATCAGGTAGACATAGCCGGCAACCAGCGCCCGGGTCGGCCAGAATTTGAACAGGCTTGTCAGGCCCATGACTGCGCCGATCAGCGTACCGAACACCATCGTTGCGATCGACATCTGGATCGTGACCCAGGTGCCGCGCAGCATCATCGGCGCGGCATAGGCCATGACGCCCCAATCCCAAGTGTAGCTCATCGGTGCAATCCCTGCTTTGGTCTGACCCGATCGTTGCGCCGTCTCCGGGCGAGCAGAGCCGGCGTCGTCTCCGACGCCGGCTCCGTTTTTCCCGGCTCGGCCGATCAGGGAATGTTGTCGGGGATCGTCAGCGGCACGTCCTTGGGGGCGCCCAACCATTTGATCTGCAGTTCTTCAAGCTTGCCGTTCTCACGCATCTCGGTGATCGTTTCATTGATGAAGGTCAGCAGTTCCTCGTTGTCCTTTGGCACGGCCGCGCCATAGACGTTCGATGTCTTGATGATTTCCGTTAAGTCGGTGACGTTGTGGAACGTGGCCGGATCCTGATTGGTCCGCTCCTGCCACAGATTGAAGGTCACCGTTCGTTCGACGGCCGCATCCACGCGCTTGTTCTGCAGATCGGCCAGAACATCGGACAGCGAGTCATAGGTCTGCAGCTTAATTGGCTCTTTCCCCGCTGCCACAAGTTCCACGTTGTAGGCCTCGAACGCGGGAATGTAGTGGGCGCCGATGGCGACACCCAGCGTCTTGCCGGACATGTCGGCGGCCGAATTGATGCCGGAGTTGGCGTAGACCAGGAAGGTCATCGCGCCGGTGTTGTAGGGATTGCTGTAGTTCACCTTCTCCAAGCGGGCATTGGTGATCGACATGCTGGAGAAGATGGCATCGAACTTGTCGGCCATGAGTGCCGGCAGAATGCCAGACCATGCGGTGTCGACGATCTCCAGCTTCACCCCAAGCTCGTCAGCCGTATACTGCGCGATATCGACATCATAGCCGACGATCTCGTTGTCCACGCGATAGACTGCGGGGGGGTTCTTGGCCTCGGCGCCGACGAGGAACGTCCCGCGCGCCTTGATGTCTTCGATGGTTCCCGCTGCCACGGCGCTGGTCAGGCCCGTGGCGATGGCGAAAGCCAGCCATGTAGTCTTTATCATGCCTTATCCCTTATGTTGGCATCGCCGGCTTCTTGCGGGGACCGGGCGTTGCTTTGGATGTCGCCCCACGCGACATCTGAACGGAACGAATGGCGGTCAGCCATGCGGCTTGGACCGCTCGCGCACTTCGGAAACGTTTGCCAGAATGGTCTTGGACAAGATGGTGCTGGCTGCGCCGGCGATCAGCGAGCCGTGGCCGGGGCGGATTTCCTTCCACACTCGCGGCGTCAGCGTGTTGGTGTTGTGAACCTCGAGAATATACTTTCCGGCCTTGACCGCCTTGGCGAACGTCTCCTCTTCGATCTTTGCGACCTCCTCGCGCGAGGGAAGGCCCATTGACAGGCGCAGGTCGTTGGGCCCGACCTCGACCACGTCCAGCAGCGGGTGGGCGAGGATTTCGTCGATGTTCTCGATGGCCTTCTCTTCTTCGATAATGACGTGGACGTGGAGTTCCTTGTTGTAGCGCGCGCACCATGCGTCGAAGTCGGTGCCGATTCCGAACTGCGCAGTGCGGCCATGCGCCCATGCCGTGCGCTTTCCCAGCGGGTGGTAGTAGATCATGTCGGTCAAGGCCGTGATGTCGGCGGCCGATCTGATCCGCGAGAGGATGAAACCCTGCACGCCCGCCGCTAGCAGCGGATCGACGTAGTGTCCGTAGTTCCGGCCCAGCCGCGCGATCGGTGTGATACCGGAAATATTGGCTGCCCGCACGAGGTTCAACGTGTCGGCCAAATTGACCGCCTCATGCTCTTGGTCAAAGATCACGAAATCGCAACCTGCCGCCGCAGCGATCTCTACCGTCTGCACGTTGCCGTATTCAATGGCGATACCGTAGAGCGTGTGCCCCTCGGCGAGCCTGGACTTCGTCCGGTTCGGTCGGACGTTGTCATTGGTAGCTTGGGTCACTGTCATACTTCTTATCCTTGACTGGCATTGGGATTTTTTGGCGTGGGAGGCAGCAGCCGGCTTCCACGGCTGGCTACAGGCGTACTATGTATTCCACATCCCGTCAATAATGGATTCAATCTTGGTATGCCGTTTTTTTCCGAGACCGCATGCGAGATGCGCAAAAGTATGGCACGCCAGTATGCAAGTGCGGCCTTGGGATTGACCAATGTCAAGCATGACACGCGAGGAGCCCTGCCAGAGATTCTTGCTGCGCCTCGATGTCGCTTCGATCGCGGCCAAGGTGATCGTGTCAGTACCTGCTCGTCATACGGTAACCCGGACGATAGCTGAGGCGGACGTGCGTGATAGGCACACCTTGCCACCAAGTGTTCCGTTCTGCGATGAAAACCGGGTCGCCTACTTCGGTGCCGAGGTGGGTGGCATCCAAGGTTCCGGCCCGTGCCGCGAAAAAGCTCGCTTCCACCTGCGAGAAAGGAACGGTTGCGACCAGCCAATCGTTGGGGCCGACGGCGATGAAATCCTGTTCCATCGCTTCGGGCAGCGCAGACGCGTTTATCCAGCGATCCTCTAGCTGGAAGGGCTCGCCGTTGGCGTGGTGAACGCAGACGACATGGATCGCCGGCGCCGGCGCCAGCACTGGCAGTCCCATGCGCGAACGCAGCCACTCCGGCGTCGGCAGCGCAGTTCGCTCGATCAAAGCATATCGATAGCTGCAGCCGGAACCCTCGATCTCAGCCCGGATCTGAGGGATCTCGAAGCGCACCTCGCGCAGCGGGGAATTGCGGACCCGGGTGCCCGACTTGCGCCGGCGGTCCAGCAGGCCGAGGTCGGCGATCTCCCGCATCGCGCGATTGATCGTGGTGCGGGAGCAGCCGAACTCCTTCGCGAGTTCCACATCTCCTGGCAAAAGCGTACCGGGACCCCAGGGTCCAGTGGTGATCCTTCGCATGATCTCCGCGGCGACGTTGCGGAAGGTGGTATGTTCGGGCATCGGAACGATCCTATCGGGGATTGCCGTCAAGCTTATGCCGCTCCAATAATGGTTATGTGTAGTCATGGATCAAGAAACCTAAAATGCTGGTGCCACCGGAAAGCCTTGTCCCAACTCCTTGGAAGAACGGCGGTGGCGTAACCCGTGAGGTGGCCCGTGCCGAAGCCGACGGCGGCTGGCTCTGGCGACTGAGCGTCGCCGACGTGACAGCGGACGGGTCGTTCTCGCAGTTCCCGGGTTTGGAGCGGATCCTGACGGTCATCGAGGGGGAGGGCATCGACCTCGTCGCCCCGGAGCATGTGATTGAGGCGCGCCTGGCTCAGCCGGTGCGATTCTCGGGGGAGACTCCCATCGAGGGGCGGCTCCGTGCAGGTCCGATCCGCGATCTCAACGTCATCTTTGACGCGAACCGTGTCTCCGTGAAGGTCGAGCCGGTGTACGGTCCCGCCGATATACCGGCCGGACCGAACGAGACCTGGTTCCTTTGCCTTGAGGGGAGGATACGCGCGGACAGTGTTCCGATGCCGGCCGGCGGCTTTGCACATGGCGCTGGACGCATCGCGCTCCATGCCGGGGCGGTGGGCGTCGTCGTGCAGATCAGATCGAGTCTCTGAGCTGGGCTACAACGCGGCGCCAGTCGGCGAGGATGGCCTCGCGACGGATGTGACGCCCGCCTCGCACCTGATGGCGCCCCGCGGACCAGAGATCGGTAACGATGTCGTCCGGGGCCGCGAAAGCGAGGCCATCGAGGATCCGCGCAGGCGCCAGACCGCACAGCGCAGGGTGGTCGCGGTCGATCGCGACCAAGTCAGCCCAGAGCCCCGGAGCGATCTGACCGGCTGCTCGGCCGAGCGCCTTCGCGCCACCCGCCGCTGCACCAAGATAGAGGTTTTCGCCGACTGACCCCTCACCCAGAAGCATCACGTTACGTGAGAGGTCGCGCAGGCGCTGGCTATATTCGAGGGTGCGCAGTTCTTCGCCCAGCGAAATTCGCACGTTGCTGTCCGAGCCGATGCCAAAGGCCCCGCCGGCGGCGAGCCAGCCAGGACCGTTGAAGGGCCCGTCCCCGAGATTCGCTTCGGTGATCGGGCAGAGCCCCGCGACCGCGCCCGACATGGCAAGCCCCGCCGTCTCTGCAATCGTCATGTGGGTGGCGTGGATCGCGCACCAGTCCGTTCCCACCGACGCATTATCGAGAAGCCATTCCACTGGCCGGGCCCCGAGCCAAGCGGAAATCTCCTCCACCTCTAGTGGTTGTTCGGCGACATGGATATGGATCGGCCCATTCGCGAGCGTCAGCGCGCGGGCGAGTTCTTCCGGCACGGTCGCCCGGAGGGAATGCGGGGCAATGCCGACGCAAGCATCCGCCGGCAGCGAACGGACGGCCGCGCGCGCGCCTTCCTGCAGCCGCGCGAAACGGTCAACGTCGTTGCCAAAGCGCAGCTGCCCCCCGGACAATGGCTGAGCCCGCGCGCCGCCATAGCTGTAGAGCACCGGCAGGTGAGTGAGCCCGATGCCAGTGGTGGCGGCGGCCGCGACGATGCGCGCCGACATCTCGGCGAGATCGTCGTAGGGCATCCCGCCCGGCTGGTGATGGACATAGTGGAACTCAGCCACTGAAGCGAAGCCCGCCTCCTGCATCTCCAAAAAAACCAAGGCAGCAATAGCCTCGACGTCCTCAGGCTTCAGCCGCTCGAGAAAGCGGTACATTGTCTCCCGCCAGGTCCAGAAACTGCCATTTCCACCGATCCGGTATTCCGTCATCCCGGCCATCGCTCGCTGAAAGGCGTGGCTGTGCAGGTTCGCGAGCGCCGGCAGCAGCACCCGCGCCCGCACGTCCCCGGCCATGGGCGCCGTCCCGGCAGCGACCTCGAATATGCGCCCATCCTCGATGGTGACGCGAACATCCCGCTCCCATCCCCCCGGAAGCAGCGCCAGCTCGGCAAAAATCATAGGTGCCCTCCTTATGTGTAGACATAAGATTATTACTAGCATATATAAGATTCGGCAACATCTTCCCGAAAGGCCTTACGATGCAGTCGCGCTCACTGGTCCTGACCGCGCTTCGGGCCGCGACACTCTGCCAGGAAACCGATCCCTACGGTCTCATCGAAGACGCGGCCGTCGTCATCGAAGATGGTCGCATCGACTGGGTCGGACCACGCGCCGCGCTGCCGGCCAAGGCGACCAAACTGCCGGCAGAGGACTTTGGCGGACGGCTGGTGACCCCCGCGCTGGTCGACTGCCACACCCACGTCGTCCACGGTGGCAATCGCGCAGCGGAGTTCGAGATGCGGCTGCTCGGCGCCAACTATGAGGAGATCGCCCGTGCCGGCGGCGGCATCGTCTCGACCGTGCGCGCCACTCGCGCCGCCGACGAGGCTGCTCTGATTGCCGCGGGGCTGCCCTTCGTCGACGCCCTGATTGCCGAAGGTGCGGCGGTCATCGAGATCAAGTCCGGCTACGGTCTCGACCGCGAGACCGAAATCCGGATGCTGCGGGCGGCCAGGACCATCGGTCGCCTGCGGCCGGTGATGGTGCGCACCAGCTTCCTCGGCGCCCACGCAGTCCCCGACGAGTACCGCGGCCGCGCCGGCGACTATATCGACGAGGTCTGTATTCCCGCCCTCATCGCCGCCCATGCGGAAGGGCTGGTAGACGCCGTCGACGGCTTCTGCGAGGGCATCGCGTTCACTCCGGCCGAGATCGAGCGCGTCTTCCGCGCCGCGGCGGAGCTCGGCCTGCCGGTCAAGCTCCACGCCGAGCAGCTCTCGAACATCGGCGGCGCCGCGCTGGCCGCCAGCTTCAATGCGCTCTCCGCCGACCACCTTGAATATCTCGACGAGGCGGGTGTGCGCGCCATGGCGGCGGCGGGTACGGTGGCGGTGATCTTGCCAGGCGCTTTCTATGCCCTGCGCGAGACGCAGGCCCCGCCCATCGAACTGCTGCGCGCCCACGGCGTTCCAATGGCGCTGGCGACCGACATGAACCCCGGCACGTCGCCGATGGCCTCGCTCCTGCTCGCGATGAACATGGGCTGCACGCTCTTCCGCATGACCCCGGCGGAAGCCCTCTCGGGCGCCACCCGACATGCGGCGCGAGCGCTGGGCCTGGACGACCGCGGGACGCTTGCGCCCGGGCAGGTCGCCGATCTCGCGGTGTGGTCCTGCAGCCATCCAGCCGAACTCGCGTACCGCATCGGCTTCAACCCCCTTCACCGTCGCATTATCGGAGGCACCCTGTGACCGACCAGACCGCCGCGCCGCTCGTCCTCGTGCCGGGCCAGGTCGGACTTGCGGACCTCGCCCGCATCTACCGCGAGGGTTGCCCCGCGGTCCTCGACCGCGCCGCCCGCCCGGCGGTGGAGCGCGCGGCCGCCGCGATTGCCGCAGCCGCCGCCGGCGATGCGCCGGTGTACGGGGTCAACACGGGCTTCGGAAAGCTTGCAAGCCTGCGCATCCCACCCGCGGACACCGCGACGCTCCAACGCAACCTCATTCTCTCGCACTGCTGCGGGGTTGGAGCCTCGATCTCGCGCCGGCATGTGCGGCTCCTCATGGCCCTGAAACTCCTCAGCCTCGGACGCGGCGCCTCAGGCGTGCGCTGGGAGCTCATCGAGCTCCTCGAGGCCATGCTCGCTCGGGGCGTGACCCCTTCGATCCCCGCACAGGGCTCGGTCGGCGCCTCGGGCGACCTTGCGCCGCTCGCCCACATGACCGCGGTGCTGATCGGCCACGGCACGGCCGAGGTGGCGGGCCGGGTGCTGCCCGGCGTCGAGGCGCTGGCTGCGGTCGGCCTGACCCCCATCCCGCTCGGGCCGAAGGAAGGCCTCGCCTTCATCAACGGCACGCAGTTCTCGACCGCTCTCGCGCTCGCCGGGCTCTTCGACGGCTGGACCGCCGCCACAACGGCGCTCGTCACCGCCGCGCTCTCCACGGATGCGATCATGGGGTCCACCGCGCCGCTGCAGCCGGAGATCCACGCCCTGCGCGGCCACGCCGGTCAGATCGAGGCTGCCGACGCGATGCGCCGCCTGCTCGTCGGCTCGGCGATTCGCGAGAGCCACCTGACCGGCGACGCCCGTGTCCAGGACCCCTACTGCATCCGGTGTCAACCGCAGGTCACGGGCGCCGCAATCGATGTGCTGCGCCAGGCCGCGCGCACCCTCGAGATCGAGGCGAACGCGGCAACCGACAACCCGCTCGTGTTGGTCGAGGCCGGTCTGATCGTGTCGGGGGGCAACTTCCACGCCGAACCGGTGGGCTTCGCCGCCGATATGATCGCGCTGGCGCTGTCCGAGATCGGAGCAATCGCCCAGCGCCGCATCGCGCTGATGGTCGACCCGGCGCTGTCGTTCAACCTGCCGGCCTTCCTTACCCCGAGGCCCGGGCTGAACTCGGGGTTGATGATCGCCGAAGTGACGACCGCTGCGCTGATGAGCGAGAACAAGCACATCGCCATGCCGTGCGTCACCGACAGCACGCCGACCTCGGCGAACCAGGAAGACCATGTCAGCATGGCGGCACACGGCGCGGTGCGGCTCGGGCGGATGGTCGAGAACCTCAACGTGATCCTCGGCGTCGAAGCGATCTGCGCGGCCCAGGGCATCGCGTTCCGCGCGCCGCTCGCCACAAGCGCCGCGTTGCAGCAGGTTGTCTCCGGCCTCCGAGCAGAGGTGGCGCCGTTGGAGGACGACCGCTATCTCGCCGGAGACATCGAAGCCGCCGCCCGTCTCGTCGGAAGCGGAGCGCTGGCGGCCGCCGCCGGCAAGGCGCTGCCGGAGCTCGCGGCATGAGCGGCTTCACCGTCACGCGGGGCGACGGGCCGATCGTCCTCGGCATGCCGCACGGGGGCGCCGATCTCCCGGAGGCGGTCTTTGCGCGGCTGAACGCAACCGGCCAGGCGCTGGCGGATACCGACTGGCATATCGCGAGACTGTACGAGGGACTGCTGCCCGGGGCGACGGTGGTGGCGGCGACGTTTCACCGCTATCTCATCGACGCCAACCGCGATCCTGCCGGCGCCTCGCTCTATCCCGGCCAGAACACCACCGACCTCTGCCCCTTGAGCGACTTCGACGGCCGGCCGATCTGGCGCCAGGGCGAAGCGCCGGGAGCCGACGAGATCGCCGAGCGGCGGGAACGCTGGCACGGCCCCTATCACGCCGCGCTCGCCGCTGAGGTCGAGCGGGCGCGCGCCCTGCACGGGGTCGCCATTCTCTATGACTGCCACTCGATCCGTTCGCGCATACCCTTCCTCTTCGCCGGCGCGCTGCCGGTCTTTTCCATCGGCACCGCCGATGGCCGCGCCTGCGCGCCAGCGGTGGCCGAAGCGCTCGCAGCGCCGTGCCGGGCGGCAGAGTCCGCAGGGCTCGACCACGTGGTGAACGGTCGCTTCAAGGGTGGCTGGACCACCCGGCGCCACGGCCAGCCCGCCAGGGGCGTGCACGCCGTCCAGATGGAGGTCGCCCAGCGCGCCTATCTCGCGGCGGAGGCCGCTCCATGGACTTTCTGCCCCGCGGTTGCCGCGCCGCTGCGCGCGGTGCTCAAGGACGCGCTCTCCGCCGCCGACCGCCTCGCCCGTTCGGGCGCGCTCGCCCCCTCCGAGGAGTCCCCCCATGCTTGACCGCAAGAACAGTCGCGACGTCTTCCCGCCCACCGGGACCGAGATCACCGCCAAATCGTGGCTGACCGAAGCGCCGATGCGGATGCTCATGAACAACCTCCATCCCGACGTGGCCGAGAACCCGCACGAGCTCGTCGTCTACGGCGGCATCGGCCGCGCCGCCCGCACCTGGTCCGACTTCGATCGCATCGTCGCCACGCTCAGGGACCTCGAGCCGGACGAGACGCTGCTGGTGCAGTCCGGGCGGCCGGTGGCGGTGGTGCGCACCCACAGGGACGCGCCCCGGGTGCTGATCGCCAACTCGAACCTGGTGCCGCACTGGGCGACCTGGGCGCATTTTAACGAGCTCGATCGCAAGGGCCTGATGATGTACGGGCAGATGACGGCGGGGTCGTGGATCTACATCGGCACCCAGGGCATCGTGCAGGGCACCTTTGAGACGTTCGCCGAAGCTGGTCGCCAGCACTACGGTGGGGACCTCAAGGGGCGCTGGATCCTGACCGGCGGCCTGGGCGGAATGGGCGGCGCCCAGCCGCTCGCCGCCGTCATGGCGGGCGCCTGTTGCCTCGCCGTGGAGGTCGACGAGACCCGCATCGACTTCCGCATCCGCACCCGTTACCTTGACGCCAAGGCCCGCGGCCTCGACGAGGCGCTGGCGCTGATCGCCGAGTGGACCTCGAAGGGCGAGGCGAAGTCCGTGGGCCTCCTCGGCAACGCGGCGGAGATCTTCCCCGAGATCCTCGCGCGTATGCGATCCGGTGGTCCGCGTCCCGACCTTGTCACTGACCAGACCTCCGCCCACGACCCCCTGCACGGTTATTGCCCCGCAGGATGGAGCGTCGGAGACTGGCGCGCCCGCCAGGAGACCGATCCCGCAGCCGTCGAGGCCGCGGCGCGCGCCAGCATGAAAGCCCAGGTCGCCGCCATGGTCTCCTGCTGGGAGGCGGGCGTGCCGACCTTCGACTACGGCAACAACATCCGGCAGATGGCTCTAGACGAGGGGCTGGCCGAGGCCTTCGCCTTTCCCGGGTTCGTGCCGGCCTACATCCGTCCGCTCTTCTGTCGCGGCATCGGCCCCTTCCGCTGGGTCGCCCTGTCCGGCGACCCCGAGGACATCTACAGGACCGACGCCGCGATGAAGCGGCTGTTCCCAGAGAACCTTCACCTGCACCGCTGGCTCGACATGGCGCGCGAGCGCATCGCCTTCCAGGGCCTTCCGGCACGAATTTGCTGGATCGGCCTCGGCGACCGGCATCGGGCAGGCCTCATGTTCAACGAGATGGTAGCCTCCGGCGAGTTGAAGGCGCCCATCGTCATCGGCCGCGACCACCTCGACAGCGGCTCGGTCGCCTCGCCCAATCGCGAGACCGAGGCGATGAAGGACGGCTCGGACGCGGTGTCCGACTGGCCGCTGCTAAACGCTCTGGTCAATACCGCAAGCGGCGCGACCTGGGTGTCGCTGCACCACGGCGGCGGGGTCGGCATGGGCTTCTCCCAGCACGCGGGCGTCGTCATCGTCGCAGATGGCACCGAGGACGCGGCGCGACGTCTGGAGCGGGTGCTCTGGAACGACCCGGCGTCGGGGATCTGGCGCCACGCCGACGCCGGCTACGAAATCGCCCTCGACTGCGCCCGCGAGCACGGCCTGAGACTGCCGGGCATCCTGGGAAACTGAGGATCGATTTCAGTGTTGCGGAGACTGACGGTACCCCAATCGCTCACCCAGCTGCGACTGGCTATGGTTCGCCACTGCGAAGCGTCACGACCAAGAGGGACGTGCTATCGCACCAGTGCGACGACTCGGTTGGTGGTAAGTCTCCGCTGCGTCCGCCTTCTACACCTTACCGGGAAATGGCTTTCCGGCCCGCTGCGTCGCATGGTTGTTGTCGGAGACTCGTCACCTCTCGCTTAATCCCCTGAACGCCAACATCGGCGCGAAGCGCAATAAGGACACTCCGGTCGAGAAGGTGAGCTTCCGCTCCATGTTGCCGACGCGGGCAGAGGCATGGGCCTCCGCCGGCCCCACGGCACGCGGCTCGGTCCTCGGCAGCCTGCTGGGCATTCTGCCCGGCACCGGACCGATCATCGCCTCCTTCATGTCCTACGCGCTGGAGAAGCGCATCTCCCGGGCTCCCGAGCGCTTCGGTACCGGCGCGGTCGAAGGCATCGCGGCGCCCGAGGCCTCAAACAACGCGGCCGTGCAGGCCGCCTTCATCCCCACGCTCAGCCTCGGCATCCCTAGCAACGCAGTGATGGCCGTGATCCTAGGCGCCATGCTGATCCACGGGATCATCCCCGACCCCCAGATCCTCGTCGAGCGGGCGGACATGTTCTGGGGCCTCTTGATGAGCTTCTGGGTCGGCAACCTGCTTCTGCTGATCCTCAACATCCCGTTCATAGGGCTCTGGGTGAAGATCCTCGCAATCCCGGGCCGGTACCTCTACCCCTCGGTGCTCTTCTTCATCTGCATTGGGGTCTACAGCATCAACAACTCGGTCGTGGACATCGGCATCTGCCTGTTCTTTGGCCTGGTCGGCTATGCGCTGACGCTGGCCAACTACCCGATGGCGCCGCTGCTTCTGGGACTTGTGCTGGGCCCGATGCTCGAAACCCACTTCAAACGGGCCCTGCTGCTTTCTCGGGGATCGTTCGACGTCTTCTTCACCAGCCCCATCAGCCTCGTCTTCCCCTCGGGATCAGCGCTGATCGTGGGCCTTTCCCTCTTCTTTGCATGGCGCGCCCGGCGCGCCGCCAGAACTTCCCCGACCGGGGCTCGGAACGCAGACAGAGGAGAACCCCATGAGACTAGCTACGCCGACACCGCCATCCGCGGCGCCCTGATGGACGGCGAGACGCTGTTCGATCTCGAGAAGAGCCTTTCCCCCCTGAATGGGGCGACCCCCGTGGTGGACCTTCGCGACTTTCTCGACCAGGCGAACTGGCGAAAGGATCTGCAGGCGCTTGGCGGGATGGCCGGCGAATTCGATCCGCTTCCGGTCGGGACGCGGCTGGCTGCCCCCGTTCCCAACCCCCGCCAGTTGATCATCGCCGGCGCCAACACCTACTCCCACTTCAAGGAGGCGAGGTCGGTCTTTGACCTTTCCCTGCAATTAGGGCCGCGGTGAACTGGAATCCTCCGGTTTGGATTGGGCGATGAGCGGCAGCGCGGAGCCCGCAAGAGGCTCAAGCGCTGCTGCGGCGGTGTTGGTGAGGACCTCCATTGGGGTGCGGTAGCCGAGCGCCGAATGGGGGCGCTCGGTGTTGTAGTGGTGGCGCCATCGCTCGATCTCCTCGCGGGCATGGCGCAGCGAGCGGAACCAGTGCAGGTTCAGGCACTCGTCGCGCAGCTTGCCGTTCAGGCTCTCGACGAAAGCGTTCTGGACCGGCTTGCCCGGCTCGATGAACCTGAGGCGGACGCCGGTCCGCTCAGACCAGTCGAACATGGCGCGGCTCGTGCCCTCGGGACCGTTGTCGAGGACGATCTCCTCCGGCAGCCCGTGGAGCAGCGCCAGGTCGTCGAGGTGCCGCGCGACCCGAGCGCCGGAGATCGAGACGTCGACAATCTGGCCGGGGCATAACCGGCTGTGGTCGTCGATGATGTTCAGCACCCGGAAGCGGCGGCAGTCGGCCAACTGGTCGCTGACGAAGTCTAGCGACCAGCGCTGCATCGGCCGCTCCGGCACCTGCGGTGCGATCCGGTCGCGCCGTGGAAGCTTGCGCCGCTTCTTCGTCCGCACCTGCAAGCCCTCCTCGGTGTAAAGCCGGTAGGTTCGCTTGCGGTTCGCGACCAGCCCCTCCCGCCGCAGCATCGCGTGCAGCCGGAGATAGCCGTAGCGGCGGTTCTCCGAGGCCAGCTCCTTCAGGCGGCCGACGACCGCATCGTCGGCGCCGGACGGTACTGCTGCACCGACCGCGACAGGCCGACGATCCGGCAGCTCCGCCGTTCGCTGAGACCCAGCGCGTCCATCAGAAAGCCCACGGCTCGTCTCTTGGCCATGGGCTCACCAATGTTTTCCGAGCAGTTCCTTCATCGCCGACATGTCGAGCACCTGGTCCGCGACGATGCGCTTCAGCTTGGCGTTCTCCACCTCGAGCTCGCGCAGCCGCTTCGCGTCGCTCGCCTCCATGCCGCCGTACTTCTTCCGCCAGGTGTAGAAGGTCGCGCTGCTGATGGCGTGCCGGCGGCAGATGTCGTCCACCTTTGCGCCGGCCTCGTGCTCCTTCAGCACGCCGATCATCTGCTCGTCGCTGAACCGCTTGTGCTTCATTGGGTCTTCCTCCTTCGTCGATCTAAGGGCGGAAGATTCCAGCTCGCAATGGCCCGGATACCGGGGGAAAGGTCACTCCCGGGAAATTCCGTAGAAAATTATCTTTCGGATTAGCACCTTAGTGCCTGTTGAGTGGATGGCCGGTAGTCAACAGGTTTGGAGAGAAGCGCTCTACAGAGAACGGAATTTCGGACCTTTGGCCTGTAGGCACTCAACAGCCCCACCTCTACAACCTTCGAAAACAACGAGATTTTTCGGCCGGGCAACCAAACGGAGAACGGGTTCTGTCGGGGAGCTGGCTGGCCAAAACGATCTGGCAGCGAACCTTCTCTTGGACGTAAGTCATTGGTTTTGTTCGTTTTTGCGTGTGGCTTAGTGTCGTCTTCCGGATCCACCTGCTTCGGAGCCACTCATCATCGATCTCAGATTGATAGGTGGAGGTCACTGATCCCGAACTTGAAGTTTCATGATCACGCCCCTATGGCCCGTGCCAGGCGCGGCAGGCTCACGTCATTGCGGTACTGCACGTCCGGATGGCCGTCGGGGAACAGCTCGAAGTCGTGTGAGATCCCCGCCGCCTTCAGCTTTTTGGAGAGAACCCGCGTCCCCACTGGGAAGTTCAATTCGTCCCATAGCCCACAATCCATATAGATGTAGGCCATGCTCCGCCAGGCCTCAAGGTACTTTGGCTGGTCTATCATCCGCAACGGATCCCATTCCAGCCAGCGCGCCCAGACGTCCTCGCGCAGCGCCCCAGTCTCCATGTCGATCGGCATGTCGAAACCGCGCGGCGCCTCCGGGTTCGGGGCGTAAGCCGCGCCGTAGCAAAGCATTCCGAGGACCGACCAGAAAGGGTCGTGGGTCTTTGGCTTGAAGGTCGCGATCTGCGTGATGAAGGCCTCGACACCCCCGAGCCTTAGCAGATTGGCGTGCAGCTTCGCCACGTCCGGCAGCAAACCGAACTCGAAGTAGATGTCCCCCGAGTGGTTCGCGACCGCGCCGAATATCTCGGGATGCCGCATAGACTGCACCATCGCCCCGTAGCCGCCGCTGCTCTTGCCGCTGATCGCCCGGTGCGCCCGCTCAGGCAGCGTCCGATAGGTCCGGTCGACGAATGGAATGATCTCCTCGACCAGATAATCCTCGTACTGTCCGAGCGCCGAGCTGTTGATGTACTGCGCTCCGCCAAAGATGGTGAAGCAGTCGGGGAAAACCCCGATCACCGGCGCCATCGTGCCACTGGTAATGAGCCGGTCCATCTTCTCGGGAAAGCTCTCGCCCCAAGCCGGCGAGTTCAGGTAGGTCATCCCCGAACTGCCGTGCCCGGCCAACACGTAAACCACCGGATAGCGCCGGGCCGATTCCGCGTATCCCGGCGGCAAATAGACCGGGATACGCCGCTCGGTGGGGTCGCCGGGCAGGTTCCCCTTCAGCGCCACGCTGTCGAACCAGGGGGTCTCCACCGACCCTCGCATGCGCATCGTATCATCCCCCCGAGCCATCCCGCCGGTAGCACGTTATAAACGTTTAGGATTGACAGCAACCGGCAACCGCCCGATGCTTGCGCCATCCGTCCCGCCGAGGAGAGGCGCTTTGTCGCAGCGCAGAGGCATGCCGGCCATCCTGCCGCTCCGCGCGCAGTCCGACCTCATCACCGAGCTGGTGCGCGAGCGGCTCGACACGATCCTCCCGGCGGCCATGGACGCCGCCGGTATCGATATGTGGATCATCCTCTGCCAGGAGGACGACGCGGATCCGCTCTACCGAACGATGATCCCGTTCGACAACTGGCTGCCGATCCTTTCCGGTCTCGTCTTCGCCCGCGAGGATGGCCGCATCCGCCGATACAACCTCTCCGTCGCCGATACCAAGGACCTCTACGAGGTCCCGTATTCCGGTCGGCTCGAAGAGAAGCAGTGGGCGAGCCTTGGCGAGCTCGCGCGCAACCACGACCCCGAGCGCATCGGCATCAACATCGGCGAGTCGGCCTGGTGCACGGCCGGGCTCACGCACCTGCTTCACGGCCGCCTCGTCGCCGCGCTCGGCCCGTATGCGGATCGCCTCGTCTCCGCCGAGAAGGCGGGCGTACTCTGGGCATCGACGCTGACGCCTTCGGAGGCGGTCATCTTCCGGCGCGTCACCGAGATCGGCCGATGGATGATCGAAGACTGCTTCAGCACGCGCACCATCTCCCCTGGCGTCACTACCATCGACGACCTCGTCTGGCACTACTGGCAGACCTCGCGCGACATCGGCCTCGAGGTCGCTTTCCGCCCCTACTTCCGCATCCACCGCGACCCTGCCCTGCCGCAGGACGAGGTGGTGCGCCCCGGCGACGTCGTCCACTGCGACACCGGCATCAAGTACCTTCGCCTCAACTCCGACCACCAGCACCTCGCCTACGTCCCGCGCCCCGGCGAGAGCGACGCGCCGGCGGGGATCAAGGCGCGACTCGCCGACAACCTGCGCCTGCAGGACATCTTCCTCGCCGGCTTCGTGCACGGCCGCTCGGGCAACACGATGCTCCGCGACATGCTCGCCGACGCGGCCCGCCAGGGTATCCCGGGCGCGAAGATCTACTCCCACAACCTCGGCCTCTTCCTGCACCAGCCCGGGCCGCTGATCGGGCTCCCCTGGGAGCAGGCGGACACCGGTCCGCGCGGCGAGGTCACGCTCGAATACATGAGCGCCTTCGTGATGGAGCTCGGCACCGAGGGGCCGGTGCCGGAATGGGGCGGGGCTGCCCTCCGGCTAGGAACCGAGGAGCCCGTCCTCTTCGACCGCGACGGCTGCCGCACGCTCTGCCCGCGGCAGGCCGACTACTATCTGATATGACCAACAAGAAAACCAGCAGCGGGGTAAACATGACACATCTTCGACACTGGCCAACCGCCATTGCGCTGGCCGCCACTGTCGCCTTCGCCGGCGCGCTACCGGCCATGGCTCAGAAGGTCCTGACCGTCGCACAGCCCGGCGAGACCGGACTCGACAACCTCGACCCGCGAGTCCACATCTCTACCAACCACCAGTTCGCCCAGATTGCCATCTTCGACCCGCTCGTGCGCTCGCACGGCTCCGAGTTCGAGCCGGCGGCGGCGGAGAGCTGGGAGGTCTCGCCTGACGGCATGACATACACCTTCCACCTGCGCGAGGCGAACTGGTCCGATGGCAAACCCGTGGTCGCCAGCGACTTTGTCTCCGCCTTCCAGCGGCTCTTCGTCAGCTCGGGCTTCAGCCAAATCTACGACATCATCGAGAACGGCGCCGCCGTGCGCGAGGCGACCAAGTCCCCCGAGGAGCTCGGCGTCAGCGCGCCGGACGACCACACGCTCGTCATCAAGCTCAACGGCCCGGCGCCCTACTTCCTCGGCCTCGCCTCCTCCGCGCTGGCCGCACCTTCGCGCGCCGACCTCGTGGAGAAGAACGGCGACACCTATGGCGCGGACGCCGGCACCTTCGCCACCAACGGCCCGTTCTTGCTCGACAGCTGGGAGCACGAGAATGAGATCGTGCTGAAGAAGAACCCCGACTACTGGAACGCCGACGCGATCAAGCTCGACGAGGTGCGCATCCTGGTGCTCCCCGACACCGACACCCAGCGCAACATGTTCGACAACGGCGAGCTCGACCTCTACGGCGTCGCCATGCCGCTGACCGACGAGGAGCTCAAGACCTACGGCGACGAGGGTAAGCTGCAAACCTACAATCGCGGCGGCTACCGCGGCATCACCTTCAACAACTTCGGCCAGAACGACCCCGCCAAGGCGAAGATCCTCTCCAACCCGAACTTCCGCAAGGCGATCTCCTACGCGCTCGACCGCCAGACCTTCGTCGACAAGGTGATGGGTGGCAATGGCATGCCCGCGACCGTCCAGACCCCGCCGGGCCACACCATCTATCCCGGCAAGACCTGGGGCGAGGTCACCCCAAACACCGGCAAGTACCACCCGCTGTCCGCCGACCTCGCCAAGTCCAAGGAATACATGGACAAGGTGCTGGTGGAGACCGGCTTCGCCAGCGTCGCCGACCTGCCCGAGTTCGACCTCCTGACCAGCGAGGACCCGCAGAACCCGAAAATGGTCACGCCCTACGTGCTCTCGGTGCTCACCCAGCAGATCGGCCTCAAGGTCAAGCTCAAGCAGGTGACCGGCCCCGACTTCTGGAACGTTGCTCGAGCCCGGCCTTGGCTTCGACATGGCGATCACCGGCTGGGGCCCAGACTTCGACGACCCCTACACCTACATGGGCTACTGGGTGTCGTCGTCGAAGGACATGGGCGCGACGTTCAACAACGCCGAGTACGATGCGCTGCTGACCAAGGCCAATGCCGAGACCGACCTCGTCAAGCGCGCCGAGATCCTGGGCGAGGCCGAGGCGCTGTTCGCCGACATCGGTCCCTCGGTGCCCTTCATCCACTACAAGGGCATCGTCGCGGTGCAGCCCTGGGTGAAGGATTTCCGCTACTCGGTCTTCGGCGTCAACGTCAACTACGTCTACGCCGACGTCGAGAAGTGATCGCCCCGAGTACCAAACTCAGCCGGCGGCCCCGTGCCGCCGGCCGTCCGAAAACCAGCCAATGCTCGCATACATCCTCCGCCGCCTCCTGATCGCGCTCGTCGCGATCTTCGTCCTGGCGACGATCACCTTCTTTCTGATGCGCCTCGTTCCCGGCGACCCCTTCGCCAGCCCGCGCATCACCACCGAGGTCCGCGCACGCCTCCACGCCCACTACGGCCTGGATAAGCCGCTCCTCGAGCAGTACCTGATCTATATGTCCAACCTCGCCCAGGGCGACTTCGGCTGCTCGCTCACCCAGCGCGGCCGCCGGTCAACGACATCATCTGGACGGCCTCCCGGTCTCCTTCGACCTCGGCCTTCGCGCCATGGCGCTCGCCATCGTCTTCGGCCTCTCGTTGGCACCCTTTCCGCGCTGAACCGCGGCAGGCGCTTCGACTATCTCACGATCGCCCTGGTCCTCGTCGGCATCTCGGTCCCGAGCTTCGTCGTCGGGGGCCTTTTGCAGTAGTCCTCGCGGTCAAATGGCCGATCCTTCCTGTCGCACGCTACGAGACCGTCGCCCATACCATCATGCCCGCCTTCGCCCTCTCCCTCGCCACGCTGGCGACGGTCGCCCGCTACATGCGCGCCTCGATGCTGGAAGTCGTCGCCGCCGATTACATCCAGACCGCCCGCGCCAAAGGCCTTCGACCGCCCGAGATCGTCTGGCGCCACCAGAATCCGCAACGCGATGTTCCCGATCCTCAGCATCCTCGGCCCGATCCTCGCCATGGTGTCACCGGCAGTTTCGTGATCGAGACGATCTTCGCCGTCCCCGGCCTCGGCCGCTACTTCGTCATTGCCATGCAGAACCTCGATTACACGCTGGTCATGGGCCTCACGGTCTTCTTCGGCGCGTTCCTGATCGTGGTGAACTTCCTCGTCGACGTCGCCTACGGCCTCGTCGACCCGCGGATTCCGTATCCGATGACGGCAATGCCCGACCCGATCCCGCCGGAGCT